>NZ_LOHF01000023.1:11810-103419 GCF_002158995.1 Pseudomonas caspiana
GGGGTTGCGCTTTGCAGACTACTATCTGGAGATTTCCCCCCATGCGCCTTATCCAGTTTGAAACCCAATCGGGTCAACGCCAGGTCGGCATCGTCGATGGCAACTCGATCAACGTAGTACGTGCAACCCAAAGCACCCGCGAACTGGCCCTCGCCGCCATTCGCACCGGTAAAAGCCTGGCCGATGAAGTGGCCAGCCGTGGCACTGAGGCCGGTCCGGATTACGCATCACTGTTAAAAAACCAAAAGATTCTGCCGCCACTCGATCACGAAGACCCGGCGCACTGCCTGATCAGCGGCACTGGCCTGACTCACTTGGGCAGCGCTTCGGCACGGGACAAGATGCACCAGCATGACGGCCAGGTCGAAGCGGGCATGACCGACACCATGAAGATCTTCAAGTGGGGCATCGAGGGCGGCAAACCGGCGGCTGGTCAGATCGGTGCCCAGCCGGAATGGTTCTACAAAGGCGATGGCAGCATCGTCGTGCGGCCCGGGGCTGATTTTCCGGTGCCGTCATTTGCTGAAGATGCGGGCGAAGAACCTGAGCTGACGGGCCTGTATGTGATAGGCGACGACGGTCAGCCGTATCGTTTGGGGTATGCCTTGGGCAACGAGTTTTCCGATCACGTCATGGAGCGCCGCAACTACCTGTATCTGGCGCATTCCAAGCTGCGCTATTGCGCGTACGGTCCAGAATTGCGGGTGGGCGAATTACCACGGCATCTGTCCGGTATGAGTCGCGTTCTGCGTGACGGGCAGGTGTTGTGGGAGAAGGAGTTCCTGAGTGGCGAAGACAACATGTGCCACAGCCTGGCGAACCTTGAATATCACCACTTCAAGTACGCGCAGTTCCTGCGTCCGGGAGATGTGCACATTCACTACTTCGGTACTGCGACTTTGTCGTTTGCGGACGGGGTGAAGACCCAGCCGGGTGATCGTTTCCAGATCAGCCTTGATGCGTTTGGTGCGCCGTTGGAGAACGGGATTGGTGAAGGGCCAAGTGCGGTGGGGATTGGGCAGATAAAAGCTTTGTAATCAGGTGTAGGTGCATGTAGGAGCTGCCGAAGGCTGCGAAAGCGATTTGCCTGATACTCCGCTTTCGCAGCCTTCGGCAGCTCCTACAGGGAAAAGCATCAGCGTCTGACGAGTAAAACCCCGGATTCCATATGGTGGGTATACGGGAACTGGTCGAACAGCGCGCAACGCTCGACACGGTGAGTGTCGTGGAGTTGGGCGATGTTGGCGGCCAGGGTTTCCGGGTTGCAGGAAATGTACAGAATGCGCTCGAAGCGGCGCGTCAGTTCGCAAGTGTCCGGGTCCATACCGGCGCGGGGCGGGTCGACGAAGACGCTGCCGAAGTCGTAGCTCTTCAGATCCACGCCATTCAGGCGACGGAACGGACGCACTTCATTGAGCGCCTGAGTCAGCTCTTCCGCAGACAGACGCACCAGCGTGACGTTATCCACAGCGTTATCGGCCAGGTTGCTCAGTGCGGCATTAACCGAAGTCTTGCTGATTTCGGTGGCCAGCACTTTGCGTACTCGGGTCGCCAACGGCAGGGTGAAGTTGCCGTTGCCGCAATACAACTCCAGCAAATCATCTTCACGGTCGCCCAATGCCGCGTAGGCCCAGTCGAGCATTTTCTGGTTCACGGTACCGTTTGGCTGAGTGAACGCGCCTTCAGGCTGACGGTAAGTGAAGGTGCGACCGGCGACTTCAAGTTCTTCAGTCACGTAATCACGACCTATTACCAGACGCTGGCCTTTGGAGCGACCGATCAGGCTCACGTCGAGGTCCGCGGCCAGCTTTTCAGCTTCGGCCAGCCACTCGTCATCGAGCGGGCGGTGATAACACATGGTGATCATCGCGTCGCCCGCCAGTGTGGTCAGGAAGTCCACCTGGAACAGCTTGTGGTTAAGCACCTTGCTGGCTTCCCAGCGGTCACGCAGTACTGGCATCAATGCGTTGATGCGCAGGCTGGCAATCGGCAAACCATCGAGCAGAATCGGGTTCTTGTTATCACCAGGGGTGAACATCGCGTAGTGACGCTTCTGGTCTTCGCGCCACAGGCGGAACTCGGCGCGCAGCCGGTAGTTTGCCTTGGGCGAGTCAAACACCTGAGGTTCAGGCGCGTCAAACGGCGCCAGCAGTTCACGCAGGCGATCGGCTTTGGCCTGGAGCTGAGTGTCATAGCTCGCAGGATCGAACGGAATACTTGCACTCATGCCGGAAACCAACCCAATTTGATAACGAACAGAATCGACAGGATCACCAGCGCGGGATTCAGCTCACGCCACTGGCCCGACAACAGTTTGATACCTGTCCAGGCGATGAAACCAAAAGCAATGCCGTTGGCGATGGAGTAGGTGAACGGCATCGCCAGCGCAGTAATAACGACGGGCGCAGCGACCGACAGATCATCCCAATCGATTTCCGCCAGCCCGGAGGTCATCAGAACCGCCACGAACAGCAGCGCCGGGGCAGTGGCGAACGCTGGAACGCTGCTCGCCAACGGGGCGAAGAACAACGCCAGCAGGAACAGGACCGCAACGACAATGGCGGTCAAGCCGGTACGCCCGCCAGCACTGACGCCTGCCGCCGATTCGATATAGCTGGTGGTGGTCGAAGTACCCAGCAGCGAACCGGCCATGGCGGCGGTGCTGTCGGCGATCAGCGCACGGCCCATTTTCGGCATGTGACCGTTCTTGTCCATCAGCCCGGCGCGCTTGGCGACGCCGATCAGCGTGCCGGAGTTGTCGAACAGGTCCACGAACAGGAAGGCGAAGATCACGCTGATCAGGCCGACATCAAAGGCGCCTTTGATGTCCAGTTGCAGGAAGGTCGGGGCCAGGGATGGTGGCATCGACACCACGCCACCGAATGGCGTGAAGCCCAGCAGAATCGAGACGATGGTTACGGCCAGAATGCCGATCAGCACAGCGCCGCGAACCTTGAGTTTTTCCAGGGCAACAATCAGGAAGAAGCCCAGCGTGGCGAGTACCGGTGCTGGTTGCTTCAGATCGCCCATGCCGACCATGGTGGCCGGGTTGCTGACCACGATGCCAGCGTTGTGCAGGGCAATCAGCGCCAGGAACAGGCCGATACCGGCGGCAATCGCCGAGCGCAGTGGCAGCGGAATGCTGTTGATGATCCATTCACGGATACGAAAGATCGACAGGACAAAGAACATCACCGCCGAAATGAATACCGCGCCCAGTGCCACCTGCCAGGTATGACCCATGTGCAGCACAACGGTGTAAGTAAAGAACGCGTTCAGGCCCATGCCCGGTGCCAGGGCAATCGGGTAGTTGGCGATGATGCCCATGGTCGCCGAGCCAATCGCGGCGGCCAGACAGGTGGCGACGAACAGCGCGCCTTTGTCCATGCCGGTCGCGCCGAGGATGCTCGGGTTGACGAACAGGATGTAGGCCATGGCCAGAAAGGTCGTGACGCCCGCGAGAATCTCGGTGCGCACGTTGGTGTTGTGTGCCTTGAGTTGAAACAGCCGTTCCAGCATGTCTGGCTCCCCGGTGACGCGCCTGCGTCGTGAATGAATCGACTAGAACAGCAAAGCACAGACTGCCGAAGCGGCCCGCGGATTTTGTACCGGTCGGAAAAAGCCGCGCATGATACCAGCCGAACGGGTTTGTGACTGCCTGCCGATGAATGGTGTGCTGTTGCATTCATTCTTAAGATTTTCTGACACAGCGCTGGACAGCGGTTCGCTGTAGATCAAAACGGCTGCATCGCGAGCAAGCACCGCGCCCACAGGTCCAGCGTCTGACTCAAATGCTTGTGTGAATCCAGCCCAACAGGTTGGCGTGGATCCTGGGGAGCCGGGCTTGCCCGCGATACATGAGACGCAGCCAGAAGACTCACTGCATTGTCGTTTATCGCCCGGATGCCACCTAAGTCATGCACAACCCACTGGATCAACACTCATCAACAAACCCTGAACGATTCCAAAACTTCACGAGTCGTACCCCTTAAGACGCAGAAAAACTGCGCTGTTCGAGTACCTACCGTGAGGTTTCCATGAGTTCACCAACCCCCCAGGATTTCGCTGGCCATGCGATTAGCCTGACCCTCAACGGTCAGCCGCGACAGCTCAACGTCCAGCCTTGGACAACATTGCTCGACTTGCTTCGAGACCAGCTTGATCTGGTCGGCAGCAAGAAAGGCTGCGATCACGGCCAATGCGGCGCGTGTACCGTTCTGCGCGACGGCAAGCGCATCAATTCCTGTCTGACCCTGGCGATCATGTGTGACGGCGCAGAGCTGACCACGATTGAAGGGCTGGCAGATGGCGAGCAACTGCACCCGATGCAGCAGGCGTTCATCAAGCATGACGCCTTTCAGTGCGGCTATTGCACGCCAGGGCAGATTTGCTCGGCGGTCGGGCTGGCCAATGAAGGGCGCGCCAACAGCCGTGCCGAGATTCAGGAGCTGATGAGCGGCAACCTGTGCCGCTGCGGTGCCTACAGCAACATTCTGGCTGCGGTGGAAGAAGTCCTGCCCGAGCTGCGCAACACCCATTCAGAGATGGGTAGCTTCGAGAAAGCGGAGGGCAGCCGATGAATCCCTTTACTTATAGCCGACCAACCAGCGTCAGCGAAGCGGTCAATCTTAGCGGTGCTGCGACCCGGTTTATCGCGGGCGGCACTAACCTGCTCGATCTGATGAAAGAAAACGTCGCACGGCCCGAGCATCTGATCGACATCACTCGGCTGCCACTGAACGACATCAGTGAAACCGCCGACGGTGGGTTGCTCATCGGCGCGCTGGTGAGCAACGCTGATCTGGCCTGGCATCCGTTGATTGAACAACGTTACCCGCTGCTGTCCCAAGCCGTACTGGCCGGAGCATCGCCACAGCTTCGCAACATGGCGAGCACTGGCGGTAACCTGCTGCAGCGCACACGTTGCTACTACTTCTATGACTCCACTGTGCCGTGCAATAAACGCGAGCCCGGCAGCGGTTGCCCGGCGCGCGACGGCCTGAACCGTATCCACGCGATTCTGGGGGCCAGCGACGAATGCGTCGCGACTCATCCTTCGGACATGTGCGTTGCTCTCGCCGCGCTTGAAGCCATCGTCCATGTTCAGGGGCGTGCAGGTCAGCGCACCATCGAGTTTGCCGACTTCCATCGTCTGCCTGGTGATGCGCCTCAGCGTGATAACCAATTGGCCGATGACGAGCTGATTACCGCAATCGAGCTCCCGGCACCCGGCTTCGCGGGGCAGGGCAAGTACCTGAAAATCCGTGATCGGGCTTCCTACGCCTTCGCGCTGATCTCGGTTGCAGCGTCGTTGGAGCTGGACGGTGATGTCATTCGCGACGTGCGTCTGGCGCTGGGTGGTGTTGCTCACAAGCCATGGCGCGACAAGGTCGTGGAGCAAATGCTGGTCGGTAAACCGGTCTCTCGCGAGAACTTCGCGGCCGCCGCCGACGCCTTGCTGGCCGATGCCGAGCCGCTCGAACACAACGCTTTTAAAGTCAAACTGGCACGTCGGGCGATCATTCGAACCCTCAGCGATGCCGCGGTCGATGCTGCTGCCACAGGAGGAAGCGCCCAATGAATACGCCTGTTTCGCCACTGGGCCAAGCGCTTGACCGGGTAGACGGCAAGCTCAAAGTTACCGGTCAGGCCCGTTATGCCGGTGAATACCCGGAAACCGGTTTGCTGCATGGCAGCGTGGTCTCCAGCACTATCGCTCGCGGGCGTGTGACGCACATCGACATCTCCGAAGCCCTGCGCGTGCCGGGCGTCGTGATGGTGTTGGATCACAAGAACCGTCCCAAGCTCGCCAGTTACGACGAGAACTATGAAGACGCCGATTCGGCAGACGGCTCGCCATTCCGTCCTCTATATAACGATCGCGTGCTGTACAGCGGCCAACCGCTGGCGCTAGTGGTTGCCGAAACCCTTGAGCTGGCGCGTTATGCCGGTTCGCTGGTGCGTATCGAATATCTGGTCGAGGCCCATGAAACCGATTTGCTGGCGGTGCAGGGGGACAGCTATGACGCACCGGCAGAATTGCCTGCGCCGCGCGGTGACTTTCAGGCGGGATTCGCCAATTCCGCACTGACTGTCGATGCCCACTACAGCACGCCGGTCGAACATCACAACCCGATGGAGCCGCATGCTTCGACGGTGTTTTACAAGGACGATGGCAGCCTGCAGGTTCATGACAAGACCCAGGGTCCGCAAAACTGTCAGGACTATCTGCACAACGTATTCGGTATCCCGAAAGACAAGATTCAGGTGCTGGCTGCCTTTGTCGGTGGTGCGTTCGGCTCGGGGCTGCGTCCGCAATATCAATTGCCGCTGGCGGTCATGGCGGCGCTGGAACTCAAGCGTTCAGTGCGCGTCACTCTGACTCGACAGCAGATGTTCACCTTCGGCTATCGTCCGCGCACATTGCAGCATCTGCGTCTGGGCGCGGCGGCGGATGGCCGTTTGCTGGCGGTTGGGCATGGTGCAATCGGTCAGACGTCCCGATTTGAGGACTTCAGCGAGCACGTGGTGGAATGGAGCGGCATGCTCTACAAGTGCGACAACGTCGAACTCACTTACAAGCTAGCGCCACTGGACGTCTACACCCCATTGGACATGCGTGCGCCAGGCGCTGCCTTGGGTCTGATCGGCCTGGAGTGCGCCATGGATGAGCTGGCTGTTGCCTTGGCGATGGACCCGGTGCAGCTGCGTCAGGTCAATTTCGCTGATCGCAACGGCAACGAAGACAAGCCGTATTCCAGCAAGCAATTGCGCGCTTGTTATACCCAGGGCGCAGATCGCTTCGGCTGGAGCCATCGCAACCCTGAGCCACGGAGCATGCGCGAAGGTCGTCAACTGATCGGCTGGGGCATGGCGGGCGGTGTCTGGGAAGCGATGCAGATGAAGGCCAGTGCCAAGGCGCATATCGACGCCCAGGGCAAATTGACGGTCAGCAGTGCGACGACCGACATCGGCACCGGCACTTACACGGTCATGACACAGATTGCAGCCGAAGCGGCGGGCGTTGCTGTCGAAGACACTACGTTCGTGCTGGGGGATTCGTCGCTGCCAACGGCGCCCTTGCAGGGTGGCTCGTTCACGGTGTCGTCGGTGGGCACTGCCGTGCAGCAAGCCAGCAAGGCGTTGCGCGAGAAGTTGTTCACCGCAGCGGGTCAGATTGACGCGAAGTTTTTCGCCGCGAAGGTCGAGCAAATGACCGTTGCGGACGGATACGTGTCGCTGGGCGATCATCGATTGGCACTGAGCGAAGTGCTGAGCAGTTGGCCTGAAGGCTTGCAGGTGCAGGTCGATGCCGAGCCTGATGCGAAGCGCGAAGGTTATTCGACCGCTACACACTCGGCAGTATTCGTTGAAGTGCAGGTCGATGAAGACCTAGGCACGATTCGCGTCAGCCGGGTCGTCAGTGCAGTGGCCGCGGGCCGAGTGGTCAATCCGAAAATGGCACGCAGCCAGATTCTTGGCGGCGTGGTCTGGGGGCTGAGCATGGCCTTGCAGGAAGAAACCCAGAGCGATCACAAACTGGGCCGCTTCATGAACCACAGCCTCGCCGAGTACCACATCCCGGTTAACGCCGATATCAACGACATAGACGTGATTTTTGTCGAAGAGAACGATGAAATCGTTAACGCGCTGGGTTCGAAAGGGGTGGGCGAGATCGGCATCGTCGGCGTTGCGGCGGCAGTCGCCAATGCGATTTACCATGCAACCGGCAAGCGGGTTCGGGACTTCCCGATAACCCTGGATAAGGTGCTCTGACGAGCTATCCCTCCAGGAAAATGCAAAGTCGCGATGGCGTTCTGTCTGACACGCCGCCATCGCGACCGTCGTAAACTCCGATGGCTCATACAGGATCGCTGCGAGCCTGATCTGAAAAGCAATCTCCCCCGCATTTCATTCCGTCCTCTCCAATGTCGCCAGAGTGCAAACACAGGTCGCGCTGGTGCGTTTCGTCCCGTGTGCTGCTGGGTAACGTGCTCAGGCGTGCCGCATTCGCATGGCCGCAGTTGTTCAAATAATCAAAACCAAAAAACAACCTGCCGACCGAGGGAGCACGCATGAACCGATTTATCCGTCATATCAGCTGTGGGTTATTGATGATAAGCAGCACAGCGTTGATGGCCGCAGAGCCCGCCAAATGCCAGAACGTGCGCATGGGGGTGGTGAACTGGACCGACGTGGTGGCAACCAGTGCCGTGGCTGAAGTGCTGCTCAAGGGCATGGGTTATGAAGTGAAGCAGACCAGCGCCGCCCAACAAATCATTTTCGGCGGCCTGCGCGATGACAAACTGGACATCTTCCTCGGTTATTGGAAGCCGGCGATGGACAAAAACATCGCGCCGTTTTTAGCAGCCAATCAGGTCAAAGTGCTGAATGAACCGAGCATGAGTGATGCCCAGGCGACCCTGGCTGTGCCCGATTATGTTGCTGCGGGTGGGCTGAAGACGTTCGGTGATATCGCGAAATTCAAGGACAAACTTGGCGGCAAGATTTACGGGATCGAGCCGGGTACCGGTGCCAATGCCAACATCAAGGGCATGATCGATAAGAATCAATTTGGCCTGGGCGGGTTCCAGTTGGTGGAGTCCGGCGAGGCCGGCATGCTTGCGGCGGTGGCTCGGGCGGTCAAGCGAGGCGAGTGGGTGGTGTTTGTAGGCTGGACCCCGCATCCGATGAACATCAACATGAAGCTGGCGTATCTGACCGGCAGCGAAGATGTATTCGGACCGGGCGAGGGCGCTGCCACGGTATCCACAGTCACCGCACCGGACTACGCGCAACGCTGTCCGAATGTCAGCAAACTTCTGAGTAATCTGACCTTCACCGCCGCTCAGGAAAGCCAGATGATGGTGCCGATCATGGACCGCAAGGCTCCGGACGAAGTCGCCAGACAGTGGCTCAAGGATCACCCGGAAGATCTGAGCCGATGGCTGGCAGGGGTGACGACGTTTGACGGTAAAGACGCAGCGCCAGTGGTCATGGCGGCCATCAAGAAGTAAGGCCGGTTCAACGAGGCTAAAGGTGCTAAAGAGGCTTGGGGAGGCAACTGCATGAGCGACGGCTTTCCCTTGTCTCCCGAACTCTGGGCGTTTGTCACCCAGACCCTGAGTTTTTCCTCAAAGGCGTCTGACTTCCGCAGTCAGCGCCAGGCTTACTCGCATATGTGCCGCGCCTTTACTCCGGCGCGGCCAGCGGACCTTGAGGTGGCGGACTTTCAACTGGCCGATGTGCCTGTTCGCTGCTATCGACCACAACACGTGCATCTCGAGGCGGCGCCCTGTGTGATTTATCTGCATGGTGGCGGTTGGGTGGTGGGCGATCTCGACTCTCATGATTTCATCGCCGCACCGCTGGCCGTCGATGTTGGCTGTGTGCTGATCGCGGTGGATTATCGGTTGGCCCCTGAGCATCCGTTCCCGGCAGCGTTCGAGGATTGTCTGGCCGTCTGGCACGCGGTGCAGGCGCAGGCAGAACGGCTGGGGATTGATCCGTCGCGGGTCGCTCTTGCAGGGGATAGTGCCGGCGGTAACCTTGCTGCCGCTTTGTGTCTGGCACTGAGGGATGCGGGTTTTGCGCAGCCCAGAGGTCAGGCATTGGTTTATCCGGCGCTGGGCGGCGCAGATGACCTGCCGTCACGTAGCGAATGCGCCGAAGCGCCCCTGCTGAGTCGCACTGATCTGGAGTGTTATCTGGCGTTATACCTGAGCCGCGCCGCAGATTTTCAATCGCCTTACGCGATGCCGTTGCGTGCGAGGGATTTCACCGGGCTGGCGCCTGCGTTCATTGCCGTTGCGCAGTTTGACCCGTTGCGTGATGACGGCGTGGCTTACGAACGTTGTCTGCGTGAAGCTGGAGTGACGACTGTTTTTGATCCGGGCGTCGGCCTGGTGCATGGCTGTTTGCGGGCCAAAGGGCTGGCAACTGAGGTTGACCGGCTGTATGAGCGATTGCTGGTTGCGCTACGCGGTTTTTTACAGCCCGTCTTGTAGGACTCACCGAGGTTGCAATCCCGTAAGGCCGGCTTTAGCCGGGAGGGGGATCGCTGTAACCCCTACACCTTCTGCTCTTGCGCCTCGGCCACCACATCCCGCATGCGGTCGCGATTGGCCAGGGTCGGGAACAGTTTGATCCAGATGCCGGTTACCGCAAGGGTGCCGACGCCGCCCATGACCACGGCCGGCACCACGCCGAACCAGTGCGCGGTGAGGCCCGATTCAAATTCGCCGAGTTGATTGGAAGCACCAATGAACAGCCCGTTGACCGCGCTGACCCGGCCACGCATTTCATCCGGTGTTTCCAGTTGCACGAAGGACGCACGGATCACCATGCTGATCATGTCCGCTGCGCCAAGCACCACCAGCACCGCCATGGAAAACCAGAACGAGGTCGACAGCCCGAACGCAATGGTTGCCACGCCGAACACGCCGACCGCGGTAAACATCACGCGGCCTACGTGCCGTTCGACATTGAAATGCGCAAGCCACAGCGACATTGCCAGCGCGCCGACTGCTGGCGCCGAACGCAACATGCCCAGCCCCCACGGACCGGTCAGCAGAATGTCTTTGGCAAACACCGGCAGCAGCGCCGTTGCACCACCCAGCAGCACTGCGAACAGGTCCAGCGAGATGGCACCGAGTACATCCGGACGACTGCGAATGAAGCGAATCCCGGCCAATAGCGAATCCATCGTCGCCTTGTTCTTGTTCAGTGGCGTCTGTCGGGCGGGCAGGCTGAGCATCAGCGAGCAAGCGACGACATACAGCAGCACGGTCGGCCCATAGACCCAACTGCTGCCGAATGCATAAAGAAAACCGCCCAGTGCGGGTGCGACGATGGTTGCCGATTGCTGGGCCGACTGTGCGGCAGCCACTGCCCGAGGGAACAGCGCGGGCGGCACGATGCTCGGCAACAAAGCCTGAGTGGTAGGCATTTCAAAAGATCGGGACGCGCCTAGCGCAAAGGCCAGGATGAAGATCATTTCCCGGGTGACGCTGTCGGTGCTACTGCCGATGAATAGCGCCAAGGCGATACAGGCTTGCATCGTCTGGCAAATGGCGGCCACTTTGCGGCGGTCGTATCGGTCTGCCACATGGCCGGTGTGCAGCATGAACAGCACGCGAGGGGCGAACTCCACCAGACCGACTAACCCAAGGTCCAGGACGTTGCCGGTCAGCTGGTAGAGGTTCCAGCCGATAGCCACCGTCAGCATTTGAAAACCGCTGGCGGTAAAGATGCGGGCAAACCAGAAAGCGACGAACGGGCGATGGTGGCGCAGTAACACTGGGGCTTGAGTCGGCATGAGCAACAACAGCCAGGCAGGGAAGAACCGCAAGATTATCAGTTTGTAACAGTTAGTTGCATGAAAAGCCGGTCAGATTGGATCCCAAAGTATGGTTTTTTTTGCTGCTTCGATGATCGTCGACGCAGGTCCAAAATGCTCTCATGTGCCCGCGACGCAGGATTCCAGAGCGGTGAGACAACTCGTCACGCGGCAAAAGACCACACGTCCTACACGCTCAAATACGACTACTCTTTGACAGTCAGTTGATCTGCGTCAATGCCCTCAAGGCAAAAGAAACGGCAGGCGACTTGACGGACTTCAAGGTTGCGATATGGGCTGATGAGACGGGCATAGCCACTTTTTCGTCCAGAACCCAGAACGTTTTCAACCTGCCGCGCTCCTTACCAGTGGGGGGCAGTGGCTGCTGACCTCGGGGTCATCGGCCGTATCACCTGATAGAGGAAAACCCAATGTTCGGTTTGGATGCAATTGAGCTCGCCCGAATTCAGTTCGCGTTTACCATCTCGTTCCACATCCTGTTCCCTGCCATCACCATCGGTCTGGCAAGTTACCTGGCGGTGCTGGAAGGCCTGTGGCTCAAGACCCACAACAACGTCTACCGAGACCTTTACCATTTCTGGTCGAAGATCTTCGCCGTCAATTTCGGCATGGGCGTGGTATCCGGTCTGGTCATGGCGTATCAGTTTGGTACCAACTGGAGCCGTTTCTCCGACTTTGCCGGAGCCGTCACCGGGCCGTTGCTGACGTATGAAGTGCTCACAGCCTTCTTCCTCGAAGCCGGCTTCCTGGGCGTCATGCTCTTTGGCTGGAACCGCGTCGGGCGCAATCTGCACTTTTTCTCTACGGTCATGGTCGCCATCGGCACCCTGATCTCGACTTTCTGGATTCTGTCCTCCAACAGCTGGATGCAGACACCACAGGGTTACGAAATCATCGACGGTCGTGTGATCCCGACTGACTGGTTCGCGGTGGTGTTCAACCCGTCGTTCCCTTATCGCCTGGCGCACATGTCGATTGCGGCATTCGTGGCAACGGCATTCTTCGTAGGTTCGTCGGCGGCCTGGCACCTTTTGCGTGGTCGCGATACACCGCAGATCCGCAAGATGCTGTCGATGGCCATGTGGATGGCTTTGCTGGTCGCACCTTTGCAGGCAGTGGTTGGCGACTTCCATGGTCTGAATACTCTCAAGCATCAACCGGCGAAAATTGCCGCCATCGAAGGTCACTGGGAAAACGTGGGCGACGAGCCGACGCCGTTGATCCTGTTCGGCTGGCCGGACATGAAGGAAGAACGCACCAAGTACGCGGTTGAAATCCCGTATCTGGGCAGCCTGATCCTCACGCACAGCCTCGATAAGCAGGTTCCTGCACTCAAGGAATTCAAGCCTGAAGACCGCCCCAATTCGACTGTAGTGTTCTGGTCGTTCCGGGTCATGGTTGGCCTTGGCTTCCTGATGATCTTTACCGGTCTGTGGAGCCTCTGGCTGCGCAAGCGTGGCACGCTCTATAAATCCCGAGCGTTCCTGTACCTCGCGTTGTGGATGGGGCCGTCTGGTCTGATCGCTATCCTGGCGGGCTGGTTCACCACTGAAATCGGCCGTCAGCCGTGGGTCGTCTACGGTCTGATGCGCACCTCCGATGCCTCGTCCGGGCACAGCGTTGCGCAGATGAGCATTACGCTGGTGTTGTTCGTCGTGGTCTATTTCGTGCTGTTTGGCGCAGGCCTTGGCTACATGATGCGTCTGGTACGCAAAGGGCCGAAGGTTCATGAAGACCATCAGCCAACCGGTGGCCCAGGTCAGCAACGTACTCCGGCTCGTCCGCTCTCCGCTGCTGAAGAAGGCAACGAAGACTCGCTCAATCACGACAGCCTGAATAAGGGGAACTGAGTCATGGGTATTGATCTTCCACTTATCTGGGCAATCATCATTATCTTCGGCGTAATGATGTATGTGGTGATGGACGGTTTCGACCTCGGGATCGGGATTCTCTTCCCGTTCATGAAGGACAAGACCGACCGTGACGTCATGATGAACACCGTTGCACCGGTCTGGGACGGCAACGAAACCTGGCTGGTTCTGGGGGGCGCTGGTTTGTTCGGCGCTTTCCCGCTGGCATATTCGGTCGTGTTGTCAGCACTTTATCTGCCATTGATCCTGATGCTGATCGGCCTGATTTTCCGTGGCGTGGCATTCGAATTCCGCTTCAAGGCCACTGATGAGAAGCGCCACCTGTGGGACAAGGCCTTTATCGGCGGCTCACTGGCAGCGACATTCTTTCAGGGCGTTGCACTGGGCGCGTTTATCGATGGCATTCCGGTGGTTGATCGCCAGTTCGCCGGTGGCGGTCTGGATTGGCTCACCCCGTTCTCCATGTTCTGCGGCCTTGCATTGATCGTGGCTTACGCGCTACTGGGCTGCACCTGGTTGATCATGAAGACCGAGGGTGCACTGCAAAAAGCCATGCATGATCTGGCTCGTCCATTGGCAATTGCGGTGTTGGTCGTGATGGGTATTGTCAGCCTGTGGACACCATTGGCTCACCCTGACATCGCTAATCGCTGGTTCACGTTGCCGAATCTGTTCTGGTTCCTGCCAGTGCCAATTCTGGTGCTGGTGACCATGTACGGTTTGTTCAAGGCCGTGGCGCGCAATGCCAACTACACACCGTTTCTGTTGACCCTGTTGCTGATCTTCCTCGGCTACAGCGGCCTGGGTATCAGCCTTTGGCCGAACATCATCCCGCCATCGATTTCGATCTGGGATGCTTCGTCGCCACCGCAAAGCCAGGGCTTCATGCTGGTGGGCACTTTGTTCATCATCCCGTTCATCCTGGGTTACACCTTCTGGAGCTACTACGTGTTCCGCGGCAAGGTTACCCATGAAGACGGCTACCACTAGCAGATAACCGCCCCCGATGCCTGGCGTTGGGGCTATCGATAGAGGAGAGACTGGCGATGTCTGGCAAAGAATCTTTTCATGATGAGCAAGACCCGGCGTTGAAGAAGCCGTTATGGCAGCGTCTGGCATGGCTGGCCGGTATCTGGGCAGCAAGCGTATTTGCACTGTTCATCGTCGCTAGCGTACTGCGACTGTTCATGAACGCTGCGGGTCTGACGACCCACTGATTACAAATCCCATCCCGCGTCCCATCGACGCGGTTTTATAACCCTCCTCTGGAGGGTTTTTTTTGCCATCCCGATATTGATCCTGTAGGAGCTGCCGAAGGCTGCGAACTGCGGTTTATCAGACAAAACGCGTTCGCAGCCTACGGCAGCTCCTACAGGGTATGGTTTAGGCTTGGAGTTATTACTTGCGCGCTTTAAGAATCACAAACTTCGGCGTGGCCGCTACTTGCTCTACGCCGCGAAACAGGCGCGCCAGTTTGGTGTGATAACCCAAATGACGGTTGCCCACCACGTACAGCGCGCCGCCCGGCACGAGCGCAGCGCGGGCCTGCTGAAACATGCGCCAGGCTAAAAAATCACCGACGACTTGCTGCTGGTGGAACGGCGGATTGCACAGCACTACGTCGAGGGAGTCAGGTTCCTGCCCCGCCAGACCGTCATCGGCACGCAGCACCACTTCTCGTTCGCCCAATGCCGTGCGCCAGTTCTGCTCCGCTGACTGCACCGCCATATACGACTCATCAACCAGCGTGTACTGCGCCTGAGGATTTGCCAAAGCGCTGGCAATTGCCAATACGCCGTTGCCACAACCGAGGTCGGCAACTCGTGCGGTGCCCAGGTTTTTCGGCAGATGCGGCAAGAACGCGCGAGTCCCGATGTCCAGGCCCTCACGGCAGAATACGTTGGCGTGATTCACCAGTTCGATGGCCGGTTCGTCCAGCGTATAACGGGTCGGGTAGGGCGAACGGACCACTTCTTTGGGGTGTGGTGTCGCGAACAGCAGCCTGGCTTTTTTCACGGCAAGTGAGGCGCTGACAGGGCCAACATACTCCTCCAGTAAATCACCGGCTGAGCGAGGCAGATGTTTAACCATCGCGGCTGCGACTACCTGAGCCTCAGGTGCGAGTTGACCCTGAAGCCGGATCAACTGCTCCTCCAGCAGCGCGAGGGTTTTCGGAACGCGAATCAGCACCCAGTCGAACGGGCCGACAATGGCTTCACTGGCTGGAACCAAAGTGACTGCGTTGTAAGCCATGCCGTTGCGGACCAGGTTTTTCTGCAAGCCGTGGGCGGCCAGGTAAGAGTCGGTACTGCTGGTGACCGTCGCATGCTGGGCAAGGCTGGCCGCCAGCGCACCGAAGCTGTCGTTGAGCACCAGCACTTTGCTTTGCAGTGTCAGGCCACGCTCCGCGACGTAATTGAGCAGATACTCATCAGCAGCGTCGAAAGCCTGCAGCGGTTCGTCTTGCTGTTCCGGTTGGCGAATGAGGTCAAGCTGGGCGAGCGGAGTAACAAGCAACGGCATGGGCGGCAAAACTCTGGGCAATCGACGATTGGTCACTTGAGCCCTTGAAGCGGTGGGCTAGCGAAAGCGTGTGATTTTACGTGCTTTTTGCCTCTTGGCACCTGTCCTTGCGTCGTTAGTTAAAACATTCCGCTAAGTGCAGCCTGGACCACTGCCGAGGTCTTGTTACACGCCCCCATCTTCTGCACTGCATTGGCTACATGAAAATGCACGGTGCGCTCCTTCATGCTCAGAATAATGGCGATGTCCCCTGCTGTTTTTCCTTCAGCAGTCCATTTCAGTATTTCGATTTCCCTGGCAGTCAGCTTCTTCATGCCGAAACTGTGCAGGACCTCTATAGATTGGGTCCCCATTTTTCACCTCCATGTCGTTCAGTTCGTGTCCGTTGTTCTTGTTCCTAAGTGTAGGGAACATTGCGTCGCGAAAACTCAAAGCGGCGGCATCGCAGACAGATGGAGTGCTGGCGTTTTGTCCTCAAGGTCAGTTGGCGAGTGAACGAATCCTTGCAGGGGCGGACGTAGACGGGTCTGGTGATTTCAATCGCCGGAGTGGCTATACGCTCAAGAGGCAAATGATCTAACAGGCGTGTCGTAGACATTACGGATGTCACTACAAACCGGCGGTGTTTATCCACAGCGCTTTGCGGGACACTGGGCATCTCGGATTTACGTGCAGGAGTCAGGATTGACCATGACCGCCAGTGAAGAAAAGTACACCCGTCAGACGCTGCTCAACGTCACGCCGTTGACCCCGAGCCTGTTCACGCTGCGCACCAGCCGTGATTTAGGCTTTCGCTTTACCGCCGGGCAGTTCGCGCGTCTGGGTGTCACCAAGCCTGACGGCACCATCGTTTGGCGTGCCTATTCAATGGTTTCCTCGCCTCATGACGAGTTTCTCGAGTTCTTCTCTATTGTGGTGCCGGGTGGCGAGTTCACCAGCGAGCTGAGCCGCTTGCGTGAGGGGGACACGCTGCTGATCGAAAAGCTGGCGACGGGGTATCTGACTGTGGACAGATTTACCGACGGACGTGATCTCTGGTTGTTATCCACTGGGACAGGCGTCGCGCCGTTCTTGTCGATCCTGCAGGATTTCGAGGTGTGGGAGAAATTTGAACGTATTGTCCTGGTGTACAGCGCCCGTGAGGCGAAGGAGTTGGCGTATCAACCGCTGATTGCCGGGCTGACTGAGCGTGAGTATCTGGCTGAATATGCTGACAAGCTGATCTACGTCCCGGTGGTGACTCGCGAACAAGTCCCTGGCGCGTTAAATGGCCGTATTACCCAGTTGATTGAAAACGGTGAACTGGAGCGTGTTACAGGCTTGCCGCTGAACCCTGAGCACTCGCGAGTGATGATTTGCGGCAATCCACAAATGATCGAAGACACCCGAGCGATGCTCAAGGCCCGCGACATGAATTTGAACCTGACACGGCGGCCGGGGCAGGTGGTTGTCGAGAATTATTGGTAACAGGGTTAGGGCTGGGCGCTGTTTCCTCTGGGAGTGGCGCTTGCCCGCGATAAGTCACGGTGATTTAACTGTAAAATCGCGGCGTTCTTATCGCGGGCAAGCACCGCTCCCACAAAGCGAGTCAGCTATTCCTGTCAGACCGGATGCTTCGGATCCACGGTAATCGGTGCCGACGGCTGGTGCTGTTCTTTCAACAGGTCACGAATCTCACCCAGCAGCAGTTCCTGCTTGGTTGGCGTCGGTGGCAGGGTGGGTGCCTTGGCTTCTTCGCGCTTGAGGCGATTGATCGCTTTCACGCCCATGAAGATGGCGAAGGCGACAATAATGAAGTCGATAACTGTCTGGATGAATTTGCCGTAAGCCAGCACTACCGCAGGGGCCGCGCCTTCTGCTGGTCTGAGGATGACGGCAAGATCACTGAAGTCCACACCGCCGATCAGCAGCCCGAGAGGCGGCATGATGACATCGCCGACGAACGACGAAACGATCTTGCCGAATGCCGCACCAATGATGATACCGACGGCCATATCGACCACGTTACCTTTGACGGCAAAGGCTTTGAACTCGCTTAGTACGCTCATGGGTCATTCCTTGTAACTGATGAGATTTGTCCAGTGCAGTGTATGTCAGCTGCACGCGTTGCGCTGGGCACCCTGCAATCGACCGGGCTTTTCTGACGAAGTTTTATGAAATTCCTCAAAAAGACAGCGCCACATGCTTACCGACGCGCTGGCGGCAGCTGCGTTATGATTGCCAACTTTTACCGACGGGGTTGTCATGGCCAAGGCCAAACGTTTGTATGGCTGCACTGAGTGCGGCGCAACCTTTCCCAAGTGGGCCGGGCAGTGCAGCGAATGCGGTGCCTGGAACACACTGGTTGAAACCGTGCTGGAAAGCGGCAGCGCTGCGCCTCCGAGCGGGCGCTCCGGCTGGACCGGGCAGCAGACCCAGATCCGTACACTGGCTGAGGTCAGCGTCGAGGAAATCCCAAGGTTCTCCACTAACTCGGCCGAGTTGGACCGGGTATTGGGCGGCGGCCTGGTGGATGGCTCGGTGGTGCTGATCGGCGGTGATCCGGGGATCGGCAAATCGACCATCCTTTTGCAGACACTGTGCAACATTGCCGAGCGTATGCCCGCTCTGTACGTCACCGGCGAAGAATCCCAGCAGCAAGTCGCGATGCGCGCCCGTCGTCTGGGGCTGCCTCAGGACAAGCTGCAGGTCATGACTGAAACCTGTATCGAAAACATTATTGCCACCGCCAAGGTCGAAAAGCCCAAGGTTATGGTGATCGACTCGATCCAGACGATTTTCACCGAACAACTGCAATCTGCTCCGGGCGGCGTTTCGCAAGTCCGGGAAAGTGCGGCCTTGCTGGTGCGTTATGCCAAGCAAAGCGGTACGGCGATCTTTCTGGTAGGCCATGTCACTAAAGAGGGCGCATTGGCGGGACCGCGAGTGCTTGAGCACATGGTCGATACGGTTCTGTACTTCGAGGGCGAATCCGACGGTCGTCTGCGATTGCTGCGCGCGGTGAAGAACCGCTTCGGTGCGGTCAACGAGCTGGGTGTATTCGGCATGACGGACAAGGGGCTGAAAGAAGTCTCCAATCCGTCGGCGATCTTTCTGACTCGCGCTCAGGAAGAAGTCCCGGGAAGCGTGGTCATGGCGACCTGGGAAGGCACGCGGCCGATGCTGGTGGAAGTTCAGGCGTTGGTGGACGACAGCCACATGTCCAATCCGCGTCGCGTGACGTTGGGGCTGGATCAGAATCGTCTGGCGATGCTGCTGGCGGTCCTGCACCGTCACGGCGGCATTCCTACTCACGATCAGGATGTTTTCCTCAACGTGGTGGGTGGCGTCAAAGTCCTGGAAACTGCTTCGGATCTGGCATTGATGGCAGCGGTCATGTCCAGTTTGCGCAACCGTCCTCTGCCTCATGATTTGTTAGTGTTTGGCGAGGTCGGGCTGTCCGGCGAAGTCCGCCCGGTGCCGAGCGGCCAGGAGCGGCTCAAGGAAGCGGCCAAACACGGCTTCAAACGGGCGATCGTGCCCAAAGGCAACGCCCCGAAAGAAGCGCCACCGGGATTACAGATTATTGCGGTAACACGGCTGGAGCAGGCGCTGGATGCGTTGTTTGAGTGACGTTCGAGAGGCCTTGTAGGAGCGCGCTTGCCCGCGATCAGGCCAGTGCATCAGATACAACCCCTGCGTCTGAAATACCGTCATCGCGGGCAAGCGCGCTCCTACAGTTAAAAACCATGCGTATCCTTACACCTCAATCAACGCTGCCAGCTCCCGCTCCAGCTCATCATGATCAGCCAGGTTCAGTTCAACCAGCCTGCGCAGATGGCTGATGGAGTCCAGGGTGATCTGCTCACAGACAAACCCCAACTGGCCGTTGTCATCGTGGGTCAGGCGTACGTCCATTTGCACATGCACTTCATTGCTTAACTTGATGTCGGCGTGGAAGGCCTGTCCGGTATCGGCCTGCCAAGGCTCCGGGCGCTCAATGAGCATGCCTTTGAGGGATAAATCGACAAGCTGGACCTGCCAGTTGCGGTCGCCCTGGCTGAGCGTGGTTTTCGCATCAAAGGCGATGCGTTTGAAGCGGCGGCGGTCATCGTTGGAGTCGGTCATCGAATCACTTCTCTTGGAATCGTCTGACTTACAGTCAGCGGTTCAACGCCATTCAAGGCGTCGCCTGTAACGACGATAGTCCCGATCGCGATTTCCGGATAGTTTTCATAACCGGATTTACATTTCCTCTGCACTGAAGAGTACTTGCTGCCCGGTCTTTCCAATGAGCAGGTGATGGGCAAAAACTGCCTTGTCGGATCTTTTAGGGTCTAGACCATAGTGGGGGTGGCCTTTCGCTGTGGCAGAGCTAAACTCGCGTAGCTGGCCTTTCAGTCATCTGCTGGAATACAAAAAATGAAAAATAATAATAGCCTCATGCGCCATGTGCCTTGGCTGATCGTTGCAATTATCGGGGCATGTGCCCTTGGGGTCGTGGCCTTGCGCCGCGGGGAAGCAATCAACGCCTTGTGGATCGTGGTCGCTGCGGTCGCCATCTACCTGGTCGCCTATCGTTATTACAGTTTGTTCATTGCCCGTCACGTGATGCAACTCGATCCGCTGCGGGCAACTCCAGCAGTGGTCAACAATGATGGTCTGGACTACGTGCCGACCAACAAACACATTCTTTTCGGTCACCACTTTGCCGCTATCGCTGGCGCCGGACCTCTGGTCGGGCCAGTACTGGCTGCGCAAATGGGCTATCTGCCCGGCACGCTCTGGCTAATTGCCGGTGTGGTTCTCGCCGGCGCGGTACAGGATTTCATGATCCTGTTCCTGTCCACACGCCGTAACGGTCGCTCGCTGGGCGACATGGTGCGTGAGGAAATGGGCCGTATCCCCGGCACTATCGCGCTGTTCGGCTGCTTCCTGATCATGATCATCATCCTCGCGGTGCTGGCCCTGATTGTGGTTAAAGCGCTGGCTGAAAGCCCTTGGGGGATGTTCACGGTCATGGCGACGATCCCTACCGCTATGTTCATGGGCATTTACATGCGCTACATCCGGCCGGGTCGCATCGGGGAAATCTCCGTCATCGGCGTGGTGCTGTTGCTGCTCTCGATCTGGGCCGGTGGGCACATCGCTGCCAGCCCTGAGTGGGCGCCGCTGTTCACCTTTACCGGCGTGCAGATCACCTGGATGCTGGTCGGTTACGGTTTTGTCGCTGCCATGCTGCCGGTCTGGCTGCTACTGGCACCGCGTGACTATCTGTCGACCTTCCTGAAAATCGGCACCATCGTCGCTTTGGCCATCGGTATTCTGGTCCTCGCGCCTGAGCTGAAAATGCCTGCGTTGACTCAGTTCACTGACGGCACCGGTCCAGTCTGGAAAGGCACACTGTTCCCGTTCCTGTTCATCACCATCGCTTGTGGTGCAGTGTCCGGTTTCCATGCGCTGATTTCTTCCGGTACTACGCCGAAGCTGCTGGATAACGAAACCAACGCCCGTTACATCGGTTACGGCGGCATGCTCATGGAGTCCTTCGTGGCAATCATGGCCATGGTTGCAGCGTCGGTCATCGAGCCTGGCATCTACTTCGCCATGAACAGCCCTGCTGCAGTAGTGGGCAGTGATGTTGTGACAGTAGCGGCCACGATCACCAACTGGGGCTTCGCCATCACGCCTGAGCAACTGACAGCGGTTGCCAAGGACATCGGTGAAAACACCGTTCTGGCCCGTGCCGGCGGTGCGCCGACTCTGGCGGTGGGTATCGCACAGATCCTGCACCAGGCCTTGCCGGGTGCTAGCACCATGGCGTTCTGGTACCACTTCGCAATTCTGTTTGAAGCGCTGTTTATTCTGACGGCGGTTGACGCCGGTACTCGTGCCGGTCGCTTCATGCTGCAAGACCTGCTCGGCAGCTTTGTGCCAGCCCTGAAACGCACTGAGTCCTGGACGGCCAACGCCATCGGCACCGGTGGTTGCGTGGCGCTGTGGGGGTACTTGCTGTATCAAGGCGTGATTGACCCACTGGGCGGCATCAACACCTTGTGGCCGCTGTTCGGTATCTCTAACCAGATGCTGGCAGGTATCGCTCTGATGCTGGCAACTGTTGTGCTGATCAAAATGAAACGCCAACGCTACATCTGGGTGACCATGCTGCCTGCGACCTGGCTCTTGATCTGCACCGTGACAGCGGGCTTCATCAAGCTGTTCGATAGCAACCCGGCTGTTGGTTTCCTGGCCTTGGCCAAGAAATACAGCACAGCGGCTGACGCAGGTCAGATTCTGGCTCCGGCCAAGACCATGGACCAGATGCAGCACGTCATCTTCAACGCGTACACCAACGCGACGCTGACGATTCTGTTCCTGTTCGTGGTGTTCAGCATCCTGTTCTATGCGCTGAAAGTCGGCGTCGCGGCATGGGGCAACAAAGAGCGTACGGATAAAGAAGCGCCTTTCCAGGCGTTGACGACTCCGACCAACGTTTGAAAGACGCGAGGATCTGCATATGTTCAACGACCTGAGTCGCCTCGGGAAATACCTCGGTCAGGCAGCGCGTCTGATGGTGGGCATGCCTGACTATGACAATTACGTCGCGCATATGCAGGTCAAACACCCTGACAAGCCGATGATGGATTACGAAACGTTCTTCCGGGAACGCCAGGAAGCCCGTTATGGCGGCAAGGGTGGGCCTAAATGCTGTTAATAGATTGATTAACAGAAGGCGTTAACCTGTGGGAGCGGTGCTTGCCCGCGATAAGCCCAAACCGGTATTTGAGACTGGGTTGGGCTTATCGCGGGCAAGCACCGCTCCCACACTGTTTTGTGTAGTTTGAAATGACAGGAGCATCCATGACCACCCCGCAACCCATCCCCGTCACGGTCCTCAGCGGCTTCCTCGGCGCGGGCAAGACCACGTTGCTGCGTCATCTGCTCAAGACTGAGCACGGCCTGAAAATCGCCGTGATCGAAAACGAATTCAGTGATGCCGGTATCGATACCCAATTGCTGGGCGCCGAACCTGTGCAAGTCATGACCCTCTCCAATGGCTGCGTCTGCTGCACCATCCACACCGACCTGACCAAAGCCCTGTTTCTGCTGCTGGAGCGGCTGGACAGCGGCGAGATTGCGTTTGATCGTCTGGTGATCGAGTGCACTGGCCTGGCCGATCCGGCACCTGTCGCGCAGACCTTTTTCATCGATGAAGAGTTGCGCGAGCGCTACATCCTCGACGGCATCATCACCTTGGTCGACGCTGCGAATGCCGACACGCATTTGGCCCAGACCATCGCCCAGGCGCAGATTGGTTTTGCCGACCGTCTGTTGGTGAGCAAGCGTGATCTGGTGGACGACGCCACATTCGACGCCCTCAGCGCTCGACTGACCCGTATCAACCGCCGCGCACCGATTCGTGTGGTCGAGCATGGCCAGATTGATCTGGCTGAATTGCTGGATGTGCGAGGCTTTAACCTGAATGCCGACTTGGGCGGCGGCATGACTTTGCGTCCGCTGGCCCCGGCCGGTAACGCCATTGACCGTATCTCCAGCCTCGTCCTGCGTACCGACGAACCGCTGGATATCGAGAAACTCAGCGAGTTCATGAACGAACTGCTTGAAGAACATGGGCAACAGCTGTTGCGCTACAAAGGCGTGTTGAATATTGCGGGAGAGCCTAAGCGTATGGTGTTTCAGGGCGTGCTGAAGCTGTATGGCTTTGACTGGGATACGGAATGGGCGGAAGGCGAAAAGCGCGAAAGTGTGATTGTTTTTATCGCTGATGAACTGCCGGAAGAGAAGATCCGGGCGGGGTTTGCCAAAGTCGCAGGCTGAACAGTATCCCTGTAGGAGTGAGCTTGCTCGCGATAGCGTTCTATCAGTCACAAAATAATCGGCTGACAGGCCGCTATCGCGAGCAAGCTCACTCCTACAGGTCCGATGTTGATTGCAATGCAGCGTTTCAGATCAAATACGGCGCCCACAAAAAGCCCGGCTTAAAAGCCGGGCTTTTTGTTACTGCTGCAAACGGGGCTGATTAAGCGCCGTATACCGGCAGCTTCGCGCAGATGGCTTTTACTTTTTCACGTACTGCATCGATCACGGCTTCGTTGTTCAGGTCCGCCAAGATGTCGCAGATCCAGGTTGCCAGTTCTTTGCACTCTGCCTCTTTGAAGCCGCGAGTAGTGACTGCCGGTGTGCCGAAGCGCAGGCCGGAAGTGACGAACGGGGAGCGTGGGTCGTTAGGTACGGAGTTCTTGTTCACGGTGATGAAGGCGCGACCCAGGGCAGCGTCTGCGTCTTTACCGGAGATGTCCTGCTTGATCAGCGAGAGCAGGAACAGGTGGTTTTCAGTACCGCCGGAAACCACGTCGAAACCGCGCTCGATGAATACACCGGCCATGGCCTTGGCGTTTTTCACGACTTGTTGCTGGTAAGCCTTGAACTCAGGCTGCAGTGCTTCCTTGAAGCACACGGCCTTGGCGGCGATGACGTGCTCAAGCGGGCCGCCCTGGGCGCCTGGGAACACAGCAGAGTTCAGTTTCTTCTCGATGTCGGCGTTGGCGCGAGCCAGGATCAGGCCGCCACGTGGACCGCGCAGGGTTTTGTGCGTGGTGGTGGTCACGACGTCAGCGAAAGGCACCGGGTTCGGGTAAACGCCAGCAGCAACCAGACCGGCTACGTGAGCCATGTCGACGAACAGGTATGCGCCAACCTTGTCAGCGATAGCGCGGAAGCGCGGGAAGTCGAGGATCTGCGAGTAGGCAGAGAAACCAGCCACGATCATTTTTGGTTTGTGTTCAACGGCCAGACGCTCGACTTCGTCGTAGTCGATCATGCCATTGGCGTCGATGCCGTACTGAACAGCGTTGTACAGCTTGCCCGACGAGCTGACACTGGCGCCGTGGGTCAGGTGACCGCCGTGGGCGAGGCTCATGCCCAGAATGGTGTCGCCACCTTGCAGCAGAGCCAGATAAACCGCGCTGTTGGCTTGCGAGCCAGCGTGCGGCTGAACGTTGGCGTAGTCAGCGCCGAACAGTTCTTTGGCACGGTCGATGGCCAGTTGCTCAACCACGTCGACGTATTCGCAGCCACCGTAGTAACGCTTGCCTGGATAGCCTTCAGCGTATTTGTTGGTCAGGACCGAACCCTGAGCTTCCATCACCGCTGGGCTGGTGTAGTTTTCCGAAGCGATCAGCTCGATGTGCTCTTCCTGGCGCAGGGCTTCTTGCTCCATCGCGGCGAAGAGATCGGAGTCGTACTTGGCGAGAGTCAAATCACGGCTGAACATGGCGGTCCTCAAGGATCGGGGCAGAAAAGGGGGGCATTCTAACTCATTGGCTTTTATCTGGCATATGAAAGGCAGTCATGTGCTGGACAAGTGGTGTTCATCTGAAGCGCCGCACCCATCGAATAGAATTGCGGTTTCCATGTGGCAGGCTTGTGCGCGTTAAGGCTGGATCCGATTCACTTTAGATCGCGGCTAGCCTTATCGCGGGCAAGCCTCGCTCCCACAGAAGCATTCCAGGTCAGTCAAACATGAACAGCGCGTTATCACTGTACTGCGCTTCGAACCGGCTGGGCGGCATCGGGCGGCCGAACAGGTAGCCTTGCACTTCGTCACAGCCATGCTCGCGGAGGAACTCTAGCTGCTCGTGCGTTTCGACGCCCTCGGCAATTACCGCCAGATTCAAGCTGTGTGCCATGGCGATAATGGCGCGCGCGATCTGTGCGTCCTGTTCACCGGAGGGCAGGCCGTCAACGAAGGTGCGGTCAATTTTGAGGATGTCGATAGGGAACTGCTTGAGGTAGTTCAGCGACGAATAACCGGTGCCGAAGTCGTCTACCGCGATGCTCAGGCCCAGACGCTTGAGGCCGTCGAGGATATGCATCGCCACGCCCACTTCGCGCATCAGAATACTTTCGGTCAGTTCCAGCTCAAGGCAGGCCGGTGACAGACCGGTTTCCTGAAGAATATTGGCAATCCGGTTACCTAGCTGACCGTCGGCGAATTGCCGTGCAGAGATGTTGACCGAGACCTTGGGGACACGGACCTTGGCCTTATGCCATGCCTTGAGCTGGCGGCAAGCTTCGGTCAGCACCCAGTCGCCGACTTCCACCACCAGCCCCAGTTCTTCAAGGACCGGAATGAACTCGTTGGGCGAGACCAGCCCGCGGCGCGGATGGCGCCAGCGCAAAAGAGCTTCGGCTCCGGTCAGGCGTTTGCCGTCGCCGCTGAACTGCGGTTGGTAGAACAGGGTGAATTCCTGCTGTTCCAGGGCGTGACGCAAATCGCTCTCCAGCTCCAGGCGCTCCAACGCTGAGGCGTTCATGTCGGCCTGATAGAACTGGAAGTTGTTTTTGCCGTTTTCCTTGGCGTGATACATCGCGGTGTCGGCGTTTTTCATCAACTGGCTCAGCTCGTTGCCGTCCTGAGGGCTGAGAGCGATGCCGATACTGGCGGTCACGAAGAATTCTCGACCTTCAAGGACGAACGGCGTCACCAGACTATTAAGGATCTGCTCGGCAACATGAATGGCACGGTTCAGGGCCAGTTCGCGGGTCGAACTCGGTTGTAGCAGCAAGGTGAACTCGTCGCCACCCATCCGCGCGACCGTATCGTCATCGGCCACGCAAGCCAGCAGGCGTGTGGCCATTTCCTTGAGCATGCGATCACCGGCCGCGTGCCCGAGGGAGTCGTTGATCGGCTTGAAACGATCCAGATCGAGGAACATCAACACAACCCATGCATTTTGCCGCTCTGCCTGTTGCAGCGCCGAGTGCAGGCGGTCCTGGAAGAGCGAGCGGTTGGGCAGGTGAGTAAGGGCGTCGTAATAAGCCAGACGATGGATGCGCTGCTCACTCGCCTTGCGTTCGCTGATGTCGGTAAAGAAGCACACGTAGCTGGCCAGATCACCTTCGTCATCCAGTACTGCGGTAATGCCAACCCACGCGGGGTAATGTTCTTCATTGCGACGCTTGAGCCAGACTTCGCCTTCCCAACTGCTGTGCTGATTCAGCTGTTTGACGATGTAGCGCAGGTGCGCTTCCTGTTGGTTGTCGACGGTCAGCATGGTCGGCAACTGGTCAAGCACTTGAGCTGCTTCGTAACCGCTCACCCGGCTGAACGCTTCGTTGGTTTGTACGATATAGCCCGCAGGATCGGTAATCAGGATTGCAGATGTCGAGTGCTCGAATACGGTCGCGGCCATGCGCAGGTCTTTTTCAGCCCGACGTTGCTGGCTGATGTCGCGGCCGACGCCGAGAATGCCTTCGAAGGTGCCTTGATCGTCCCAGACCAGCACCAGTCGCAATTCAATGGGGATTTTTCGTCCATCGGCGCGCAGGCAGTCGAACAGGAATAACTGGGTCGGAATTTCATAGCGCAGGGCTGCCAGTGCTTCCGGCTTTTTCAGCACCTTGCGGATACGCTCCATCAGCCCGTATACGCCGGCCAGTTGCTGCGGATTGGCAACGGTGGATTTCCAGCCATGCTTGAGAATCCACTCGGCGCTGTAGCCCAGTACGCTCTGCACTGAAGGGCTGACATAGTTGGGCGTGAGTTTGCTGTCGGTGGAGAAGATTACGTCGCTGATACTTTCGGCCAGCATGCGGTAGCGCTGTTCGCTGTCACGCAGGGATTCACTGGCTTCCAGTTGCTCGGTGATGTCTTTGGCGACGCCAATAATGCGTGTGACCTGATCATCAAGATCCCTGGAAAGCGCTTGCTCACGGATATCGAAACGTCGCCATTTATCATCGCGGGCACGAAAGCGCAGTTGGCATTGCAGGAGTTCGCTATGGCCCCGGTGGCGTTGGCGCAAACGCATGTCCTGATAGCTTTTGGCGTCATCGGGGTGCAGCAGCATTTCCCAGAAAAACTCGCCCATGCGCAGCAGTTCGGTTCTGCTGTAGCCAAGTGTCTGGCCCAGGTTGTGGTTGCTATAGATCATCCGCTGGCTCAGAACGTCCTGAACATACAGATGATCGGGTACGGTGCGGACCACATTCGACCAGAACCCTTCACGCTCCTGCTGCGACAGCTCGATCCGCTTGCGACTGGTGATGTCGCCAATACTCAGAATAACGGCATTGAGGTCTTCGCGGTCTTCAGGCAGTCGCAATACCAGCCACAGGTGCTGATCTTCACCGCGATCCTGAGTCAGGCGGATTTCGATCTCCAGTTGATCCTTTTTGGAAAGCAGGCCATGAATCAACGCTTGGCCAATACCTTGCCGACCGCGCTGACAGCCTTCGATCAAGTACTGCCAGGCCTGCTCACTGGATTGAACATTGAGCAGGCTCAGTGCGACCTGATTGACTTCAGTGATGCGTATTTTGTGCAGGAGTGCATTCAACTGCCCGGGCTGCGCCTTGAGCAGTGCGTCCAGGTCTTCACCGGTCTCGATTTGCAAAGTTTCGAGGTAACCAGGCAGGGCGGACATATCCAGCACACAGATCGCTACGCCAGCACCTTCGAATATGTCCTGGTAGCGGCGTCTGCTTTCATGCAATTGGCGTTGACGGCGACGCAGACTAAGCAGGGCCAGCAGCGGCAGGATCGAAAGGAACAGACCCACCACACATTTTCCTATCAGCGGCCCGAGCAGTTGTTCTCGAGCCGTGCTGACATCGAACAGGCCGCGTAACTGCCAGTTGCTGTTGATCAGGGGTTGAAGCAACACGCTCTCGACTTCGCCAATACTGCTGACCACCGGCTCATTCCGGATGGTGGTATCGCGGAACAGCAGGCGATCGGTGGAACGGTTTTCCAGGCGCCAAAGAGGGTTGAAACCTTGACGGGCCTGTCGCGTCAGGGGCTTCAGTACGTCCGGCGCCAGACGCAAGGCCCAGTATTTCTGATCGTTTTCAGCGGGGTAACGGATCAGCAGATAGACCTGTGAACCGTCATCATTGTTGTCGTAGTAGTAAGGCCGACCCATAGCCTGCTGCAGTGTCTGTTTGAGAAACAGCGCGTCGGTCGACGTATCCATGCTATCGGTTGTCACTTTTCCGGTAGCGTCCAGCCACGCAACACTGCGCAGCGAGGGCAGGGATTGGCGCAAATTGGTCAGCAGACGTGTTTCCTGCTCGGGGCTTTGTGGCTCTTGCTGGCTGGTGTTGCTCAGGAGGTTGAGCGCAATCTGCGCGCTGAGCTCCATATTAAGGCTCAGCCGGTCGGCCAGTTGCACGCTGTAATCAAGGCTGCGCTGGCGTTGGCGATCCTGAGTCTGTTGAAACTGATCGATCAGTTGCCACAGGATCAATGCAAGCATTAACAACACCAATGCTGCCAGCACACCTTTTAATGACCCGCGCAACGGCATAGCGGGTACGCCCCTGTTGGCGCTCGATGGAGACGAGTGTGCTGATGTTGGCAACATTGATCCTGACTACTGAACTGAACAGGCTATTTGATAGATTACGGTTATCGCTGCGTCGGTGAGCGCCGGGCGCACTATAAGCTGCACGCCCAAAGGGCGGCTAGCATGCCCTGAGTTGTGGCTAAGTGCCAGCCCTGTTGGTTCAGACGGTTTGCCCTCAAGCCTGCATTCGGGTAGCTTTGCCCAACGCGCAGCCTCTGCCGACTTCTGCATGAGTGACTCCACTGCTTGCAAACTTTGATCCAGTTCCACGGCGCTCACATCCTGCGATGTAGATAATTCAAGGCGTGGAACCGTCCAGCGGCAAGTGCCGGCGACAAATAAAAGCTTTTTTACGTCGGAGCGCCAAGCTCGCGTCTTTATTCAACAGTCATAAACCCAGGTTTTCATCCCATGGCCCAATACGTCTTCACCATGCATCGGCTGAGCAAAGTTGTGCCGCCGAAGCGGGAAATTCTCAAAAATATTTCCCTGTCGTTTTTCCCGGGAGCCAAGATCGGCGTGCTCGGTCTGAACGGTTCGGGTAAATCCACTCTTCTGAAAATCATGGCGGGTGTCGATACCGAATTCGACGGCGAAGCGCGCCCGATGCCTGAGCTGAACATTGGCTATCTGCCGCAAGAGCCACAGCTGGATCCGACCAAGACCGTGCGTGAAGTGGTTGAGGAAGCGGTCAGCGTGATCAAGAACGCTCAGGCGCGTCTTGATGAAGTGTATGCAGAATATGCAGACCCGGACGCCGACTTCGACAAGCTGGCTGCCGAGCAAGCAAAGCTGGAAGCCATCCTGCAAGCCGCTGACGGCCATAACCTGGACCGCCAGCTGGAAGTCGCCGCCGACGCGCTGCGTTTGCCAGCATGGGATGCGAAGGTTGAAGTGCTGTCCGGTGGTGAGAAACGTCGTGTGGCCTTGTGCCGCTTGCTGTTGTCTGCCCCGGACATGCTGCTGCTCGACGAACCGACTAACCACCTGGATGCCGATTCGGTCGCCTGGCTTGAACATTTCCTGCACGACTTCCCGGGCACCGTGGTTGCGATTACGCACGACCGGTACTTCCTGGATAACGTCGCTGGCTGGATTCTGGAACTCGACCGCGGCGCTGGTATTCCTTACGAGGGCAACTATTCGGGCTGGCTTGAAGCCAAGTCCGATCGTCTGGCCCAGGAATCCAAGCAACAGTCGGCCCATGAAAAGGCAATGAAAGAAGAGCTGGAATGGGTTCGTAAAGGCGCCAAGGCGCGTCAATCCAAATCCAAGGCTCGTCTGCAACGCTTCGAGGAAATGCAATCGCAGGAATTCCAGAAGCGCAGCGAAACCAACGAGATCTACATCCCGGCAGGTCCTCGCCTGGGTGACAAGGTCATCGAGTTCAAGAATGTCAGCAAGGGTTACGGCGATCGCGTGTTGATCGACAACCTGTCGTTCGCCATGCCAAAAGGCGCGATTGTGGGCGTGATCGGTGGTAACGGTGCCGGTAAATCGACGCTGTTCCGCATGCTGATGGGCAAGGAACAACCGGATTCTGGCAGCATCGAGATCGGTGAAACCGTGCAACTGGCCTGCGTTGACCAGAGTCGTGACGACCTGGACGGCAGCAAGACGGTGTTCCAGCAGATTTCCGACGGTTCCGACCAGATCCGTATCGGCAACTATGAAATCCCGTCGCGCACCTATGTCGGCCGCTTCAACTTCAAGGGCGGCGATCAGCAGAAGTTCGTCAAGGATCTCTCTGGCGGTGAGCGTGGTCGCTTGCACCTGGCGCTGACCCTGAAGGAAGGCGGCAACGTCTTGCTGCTCGACGAACCGTCCAACGACCTCGACGTGGAAACCCTGCGTTCGCTGGAAGAAGCACTGCTGGACTTCCCTGGCGCCGCCATTGTGATTTCTCACGATCGGTGGTTCCTGGACCGGGTTGCGACCCACATCCTCGCTTATGAAGATGACTCGCAAGCGGTGTTCTTCGAAGGTAACTACACCGAGTACGAAGCTGATCGCAAGAAACGCCTTGGCGATGCTGCGGCCCAGCCACACCGGGTACGCCACAAGAAACTGGCCTGATATTCAGGTGGTACAAAAAACGGAGCCTTTGGGCTCCGTTTTTTTTGCACCACTATTCAGGTAGGAGCGAACGTGTTCGCGAGACAAACGACCGGGTGTGTCAGGTGCATCGCCTTGCGAACACGTTCGCTCCTAGCGGTGGGCATATCTACACATCCGGTTCAATCAGAACAATCTCGATATCCTGATCCCCAGCCGGACGCTTCCACAGCACTTCATCGCCCAGCTGCGCGCCAATCAAGGCACGGCCCAGCGGCGAAGCCCAGTTGATCAAGCCCGCTGTTGCGTCTGCTTGATCTTCGCCCACCAGATGCACGCGATGTTTTGTGTTTTCTTCATCCACGTACGTCACCCAACTGCCGATCTGAACCTTCTCCTTTGAAATGGCCGGGGCGACTACCTGCGCACTTTGCAGACGCTGGTTGAAGTAGCGAAGGTCGCGTTCAAGGTCAGCCAGCAGTTGTTTGTCGTTGTCCTCATCCCGCGCAGCGATTTCACTGTGCCTGGCTTGAAGTTCTGCAACGCGGTGCTGCAAATGCTCCAGACCGCTGGCAGTGACGTAATTGGGTTGCTCACTGATCAGGCGCTCGACCGGCTGGTCGGCATCTGCAGCGGCATTGTCTTCGTTGACGAAGGCGCGGCTCATGGCTTTTCTCCTCTAATGAAGGTTGGGCCGTGGCAGCGGGGGATAAGTTTCGTTGAATATCGCGAGGACCCTGTCACCTGTAGGAGCCGCCGAAGGCTGCGATGGGGGCGTGTCAGGATGAACGCTTTCGCAGCCTTCGGCAGCTCCTACAGATATTCGCGCAGCTTGTGAATCAATAGTGATACCACTTCACCTCAAGCATCACTTCGTTCTGCGGGGAGCTCATTTGGCTGAATTCCCGCTGGGCGCTCAGGCGCAGGCCGAGGTTGCGTGACAACTCCCACTGCTGGTTGAGGCTGATGCTGCGGCGGACTTCGCCATTGGTGAAGTAATCGCCCTTGGTCTCCAGGCTCAGATTTCCGACTGGATTACGCCACAAAATACCGGTGTTGAAACCGGCAGCCGGTGAGATGAACTCGGCAAAATCATTGTTGTGTTCTACGCGAACCGTACCCAGTGCAAAGCCCAGCACATCGTCGCCCAACTGCCATGTACCACCGGCGCCGCCGTTCACGTGGGAAACCAGCGTCTCGTCGCCGTGTTTGCCGAGCACTCGTTCCAGACCACCCGTCACTTGCCACGACCAGGGTTGCAGCAGCGCATTGCGCGGGGTCAGCGAACGAATCGTCGCCAGATCCAGTTGCTGTAACTGCCAGTGATTGCCTTCGTACTGGCGCAGCTTGAGTTGCAGGATTTCGATCTGCGCCCCCAGTGGGAAGCCATAGGCATTGTCATTGAGGTCGTGATACGCCATGCGCAGCCCGTACTCGGCGAAGGCCTTGTCATCTCGGGTGCCGACGCCAGCCTGCCATGTCCGGGACTCATGACCGTCCTCCGGTAAACCGGGGCGTTCGATATCCAGCGCTGGCGGCGGATTCTGATTGATTGCCCGCAGCAGCTCAAAACTACGCTGAGCGCGTCCGGCATCACGTTCCTGACCGTTGGCGCGGTAGCGCTCCAGGCGATACGCGGCATCCTGAATCAACGCACGGCGTTCTTTGGGTTGCGCAAGGTATTCAGGGTTTCGCAGTTGCTTCTGATCGGCGCTGACGTCCAGTACCCATTGCTGCTCGGTGCTGTTCAGCGGTTTGGCACGCTCCAGCAGCTCGCGCTCGCGGGAAGGGCGGTAGTCGATCTTGTCGACAAGGCCTGCGGCTTTAACGGCTTTGACGGTATCGGTTGGGATGGCGGTCAGCGGGAATTGCTCGGTCAGTTTCAAGCCGGGGCGCGCAACCTGCAGCAGTTCCAGCAGACGATAAGAGCAGTTTTCGTCGAAGAAGAAGTAGCCGAAACGGATCTGCTTGAGTTCCCACACGTGCTCCACCATGCGCCCGGTTTCTTCCGGGGTCAGGTTGAGGTGGTATTCCCAAAGGTCGCGGTTTTCCAGGCTGCGATATTCCGACAGTTTTTCCTGATAGGGCACCAGTGCGAACAGACCGGGGTAGCCGCCCGCCAAACCTTTCCACGCGTACAGAATGCTGTTGTCCATACCTTCGATGTAAGCGCCGAAGTTGATCGCATAGCTGAGCAGGGCGGTGTTGTTGGTCTTGACGTCAGCCTGGTCGATGCGCAACAGCGTATGGCCAAACATGGACGACGGGCTATTCAGGTAAGCGGCGGGGAAGATCATCACTGCACTGTCGGGCGCAACGTCCTTGAACCACTGAGTGAACTCCTTGCACTCAACGGCTGGCAGGTCTTTGAGCTGCAATTGATCCTTCAGCCAGCGAGTCCGTGCCGGGTAAACACACTGGGCGTGTTTCTCACCCGCGCTTGCCGGGGCATAGAGGGCATCAAGGGTCGCGCTCAGCTCAGCCTTCGGGTCGTGTTCACCGTTGGCCGAGAGAAAGAATTTTGGGTCGTCAACATAGCTGCGCCAGCCACCGAGCTTCGCAGTTTCGTAATGCCCCAGTGAAATCCAGAACGGCTCATTGGCCAGTTGCTGCAAACGTTCATCGCTCGCGTGTTGCGCGGCGGACAGCGGGGTGCAGACGCAGAGCGCCAGATACACAAGGCGTTTGAGCATATAAAGCAACTATTCAGGTCAGGGGGCAATCAGGCAGCAGACGCGTCAACGCAACAAAAAGCCCGCCCTCCGAGTGGAAGGGCGGGCGCAACGAGCTTATGCCTGGGTAGCGTACTTGGCCAGGGTTGGATCGTTTTTCAGTACGTCGAGGGTATTGGTGTGAACGTCTTCAGCGGTGGCGTCTGCCTTGCTGAAAATCTGGTTGAAGTGCTCGTGGGTGACAGCGGCGAAATGCGCACGGTCTTCCGGTGCAACGCCCAGCACGACCGCGTAAGTGGTCAGTGCTTCGCCTTGACCCATTGCCATGTCCTTGGAGAGCTCGTCCATCATGCCGTTCATGGCAATCCAGGATTTACCGCCGTAGGTCAGGGCGCTGTTGGTGGAGCAGCCATTGGTGCCCGAGGTCATGCCGAAAGTGGCGTTACCCGAAGTACCGTTAGTGGTTGATGCGAGGAAATGAGCGGGAGTACCGCGTTGACCTTCGAACAACATGTTGCCCCAGCCGCAATCCGGGCCACCAGGAGCCTGGGCCATAGCGTTGATGGAAACAGCTGCGAAGAGACTACCAAGAAGAATCCGTTTCATAGCTTTATTCTCTTTATATTCAACCAAGGGTCAGGGTTCATGGCTTCAGTTGCGCCAAGGCGTCCAGCGTTAAATGTCTGGTGCGCCAAGGTTGGAGCTTAGGCGTTATCCAAGGGTTCCGCCTTTTATTACAAAATGTTCATCAAAAAAACGCATTGATATAACGCTCTGGCCAGCGTACTGCGGGAGTTGTGACGACTTGAGTTCTTTACTGTCTTGCAAGTCGAGTCCAGCGAGCGCCAGAATGCCGCCATCTGCCCCGCCTGATGTAAGGATGCCCGATGCCCGATACTGTTGCTGCCAGCCTGCGTCTTGCGCCTGAAGCGCTGACGCGTCCTTTTTCCGCTGAACAGTTCAGCTTTTCGACGACCAATGATCTGGAGCCTTTCCGCGGTGTGCTCGGCCAGGAACGAGCAGTAGAAGCCCTGCAATTTGGTGTGGCCATGCCGCGCCCGGGTTACAACGTGTTTGTCATGGGCGAGCCCGGTACCGGGCGTTTTTCGTTTGTGAAACGTTACCTCAAGGCCGAAGGCAAGCGCCTGCAAACCCCGAGCGACTGGGTTTATGTCAACCATTTCGACGAACCCCGCGAGCCTCGTGCGCTGGAATTGCCACCGGGCAGCGCGCATCAGTTCATCACGGATATTGGCGGCTTGATCGATAACCTGCTGGCGACTTTCCCGGCCGTTTTCGAGCATCCGTCCTACCAGCAAAAGAAAAGCGCTATCGACCGCGCTTTCAATCAGCGTTACGACAAGGCACTGGACGTGATCGAACGTCTGGCGCTGGAAAAAGACATCGCGTTATACCGGGACAGCACCAACATTGCCTTTACCCCGATGCTGGAGGGCAAGGCGCTGGACGAAGCCGAGTTTTCGCAACTCCCGGAAGCTGATCGCGAGCGGTTCCATGAAGACATTTCGGGGCTTGAAGAGCGCCTGAACGAGGAACTAGCCAGCCTGCCGCAGTGGAAGCGTGAGTCCAGTAATCAACTGCGTCAGTTGAACGAAGAGACCATTACCCTGGCGCTGCAACCGCTGCTGGCGCCACTGTCTGAGCAGTACGCGGAAAACGCTGCGGTCTGTGCCTATTTGCAGGCGATGCAGGTTTACCTGCTGAAAACTGTGGTCGAGCAACTGGTCGACGACAGCAAGACTGATGCTCAGGCGCGCAAGCTGCTTGAAGAGCAATACAGCCCGAGTCTGGTGGTAGGTCACTCGGCTAGCGGTGGTGCGCCTGTCGTGTTCGAGCCACATCCGACTTACGACAACCTGTTTGGCCGCATCGAATACAGCACCGATCAAGGCGCGCTTTACACCACTTATCGTCAGTTGCGACCCGGTGCGTTGCATCGCGCCAACGGCGGTTTCCTGATTCTCGAAGCGGAGAAAATGCTCAGCGAGCCGTTTGTCTGGGACGCTCTGAAGCGCGCCCTGCAATCGCGCAAGCTGAAAATGGAGTCGCCGCTGGGTGAAATGGGGCGTCTGGCCACGGTCAGCCTGACCCCGCAAGTCATTCCGTTGCAGGTCAAAGTGATCATCATCGGTGCGCGGTCGCTGTATTACACCCTGCAAGACCTGGATCCGGACTTCCAGGAGATGTTCCGGGTGCTGGTGGATTTCGACGAAGACATCCCGATGTACGACGAAACCCTGGAGCAGTTCGCTCAGTTGCTGAAAACCCGTACTTCGGAAGAAGGCATGGCGCCGCTGACGGCCGATGCTGTTGCGCGCCTTGCGACCTACAGCGCTCGCCTGGCGGAGCATCAGGGACGTCTGTCGGCGCGAATCGGTGATTTGTTCCAATTGGTCAGCGAGGCGGATTTCATTCGCCAACTGGCTAACGATGAGCAGACCGACGCGGGCCATATCGAACGGGCGCTCAAGGCCAAGGCCACGCGTACCGGGCGTGTGTCAGCGCGAATCCTCGACGACATGATGGCTGGCATCATTCTGATCGACACCGACGGGGCTGCGGTCGGCAAGTGCAACGGCCTGACCGTGCTGGAAGTCGGTGATTCGGCTTTTGGTGTGCCAGCGCGTATTTCCGCCACGGTCTATCCGGGCGGCAGCGGCATTGTCGACATCGAACGTGAGGTCAACCTCGGTCAGCCGATTCACTCCAAAGGCGTGATGATTCTCACCGGCTATCTGGGTAGCCGGTATGCGCAGGAATTTCCGTTGGCGATTTCAGCGAGTATCGCGCTGGAGCAATCCTACGGTTACGTGGATGGCGACAGTGCGTCGCTGGGCGAGGCGTGCACGCTGATTTCGGCCTTGTCGAAAACGCCGCTCAAGCAGTGCTTCGCTATCACCGGTTCGATTAACCAGTTCGGTGAAGTGCAGGCGGTGGGTGGGGTCAACGAGAAGATCGAAGGCTTCTTCCGACTCTGTGAGGCGCGAGGTCTGACGGGGGAGCAGGGGGCAATTATCCCGCAAGCCAACGTGGCGACACTGATGCTTGATGAACGTGTACTGCAGGCGGTGCGCGCCGGTCAGTTCCACGTCTATGCGGTGCGTCAGGCAGATGAAGCCTTGAGCTTGCTGGTGGGCGAACCCGCTGGCGAACCGGATGAGAAGGGCGAATTCCCTGAGGGCAGCGTCAACGCCCGGGTCGTCGAGCGTCTGCGGGACATCGCCGAAATGCTCAGCGATGATGACCTGAGGGAAGAGCTGGAGAAGGAGCCAGCGCAACTGGCGCCAGAACTCAAAGCTTAAACGCAAGCACGGACCTGTAGGAGCTCACCGAGGTTACGAGGCCAGCGATCGCGGTTTGCCTGATACACCGCCATCGCGACCGTCGTAAACTCCGATGGCTCCTACAGGGTCTCTGTCAGGCCTGTTCTGTAGGAGTTGCCGGAGGTAACGACGGCAGCGATCGCGGTTTGTCAGACGGAACGCTATTGCTGGCCTCGTAACCTCAATGAGCTCGTACAGGGTCTGATAGCGGGCTCACGGACTCTCCGTTCATCCCCTCAACTTTCCCAATTCAGCTTTTCTTCTATTCTGTCTCGGTACCACGGTTGTCAAAGGGACTGACGCGCCTTACAGCACTTTTAGTGCGGCGAATACCGTAGCCAACGAGGAGCTCGCCATGTCGCGCAGCCTCTGCCTTACCCGCCAATGCCTGGGTCTCATGACCCGAATCGAGTGTGTGATACGCCCCCTTTCTGGCGACAATGGCATGTGGACGTTGCTGTTCGCTGCTGGAATGACCGGGGAACAACCGTCGGCAATCAAGACGCAAGGACCGTTTCCCGGAGCCCCTGCTGCCGAATCGGTGATGCTGGCCATCGCCGAGAGTCTGACTTCAAGCGGTTATGAAGCCGTCGATGATATGCCCATCTGGAGTCTGCACCTGCAGAGCGAGTTGCGCCGTATCAACGGCGATGTCTCCAAGGCTCAGCGTTCTTCCCCGTTCTAGCCCGCTGTAATCTGCGTTACGACGTTACCTTGCGATTCACATGGTCGATGTGGAGGGCAGCAGTGGTTTCGTCGACTTCTGCGTTAAATCTCTCATGCGTGGCTTTAGGTCACATTCTGCGAATCGTTGGGCGACTGGTATACTCGCCGGCATTTCCACGCATCTGTGAGTTCAAATGGAACGTTTTGTCGAAAATGCCATGTACGCCTCGCGCTGGCTGCTGGCCCCTCTGTATTTCGGTCTGTCCCTGGGTTTGCTGGCACTGGTGCTGAAGTTCTTCCAGGAGATCTTTCACGTTCTGCCTAACGTGTTTGCGTTGGCCGAGGCTGACCTGATTCTGGTTCTGCTGTCCCTTATCGACATGGCGCTGGTGGGTGGCCTGCTGGTAATGGTGATGATCTCTGGCTACGAAAACTTCGTGTCGCAGCTGGATATCGATGAAGGCAAAGAGAAGCTCAACTGGCTGGGGACCATGGATTCTTCGTCGCTGAAGATGAAAGTGGCAGCCTCCATCGTGGCGATCTCTTCGATTCACCTGTTGCGGGTGTTCATGGACGCCAAGAACATCGAGCCGCAATACCTGATGTGGTACGTGATCATCCACATGACCTTTGTTGTTTCGGCATTTGCCATGGGGTATCTGGACAAGGTCACCAAGCACTGATCAGCGCTGCTTACAAAGCTTCAAACCGCCGCCGCCCGGCCATTGAAAAATGGACGGGCGGCGTCGTTTCAGGTGGCTGAAATCCGTTACCTTGTTTAGCGATCGCGTTCTTGCATAAACACAGTTGAGCGAGGGATTCAGATGACCGAAGAAGAATTGGCAGTACATCTCAATGCCGGCAGTATCGACGAATTGAACCTGATCTCCATCGAAGGCGGGATTTATCTGCTCGAGGCGCGCATTCAAGGCGATATACAGCTTCTAAGGGGCGAGCGGGGCGAGACGGTCCGGTTACGCTCCGTGGAGCATGCTCGCGAGTTGCTCAAAGACTTTAACCCTGTGCCGTTTCATCTGGTTCACGCGGTGGTTCACGACGAAATGTGCGGTATGCCGGTGGATAAGCGCGATGCGCTGCGGGTGCCGATCAGTTTTCATTCGAAGTGGTAGTTTGTGATTTTTCCAGGAGCTGCCGCGGGCTGCGAACAGCGGCGTGTCAGGAATATTGCTTTCGCAGCCTTTGGCAGCTCCTACAGTGGCCTATGCCGGTACTTCATGTGCTAGGCTGCTCGCCCTTTTGATTCGGAGCGTCTGGTTCAGGCGCTCCTTTAGCGGAGCAGTGATATGTCCGAAGTCAACCTGTCCACCGACGAAACTCGCGTCAGCTACGGCATTGGCCGTCAGTTGGGCGGCCAACTGCGCGACAACCCTCCGCCGGGCGTTAACCTGGAAGCGATCCTGGCTGGCCTGACCGATGCGTTCGGTGGCAAACCAAGCCGTGTTGGCGAAGAAGAAATGACCGCCAGCTTCAAAGTCATCCGCGAAATCATGCAAGCCGAAGCAGCTGCCAAAGCTGAAGAAGCTGCTGGTGCTGGCCTGGCTTACCTGGCTGAGAACGGCAAGCGCGAAGGCGTCACCACTCTGCCTTCCGGCCTGCAATTTGAAGTGCTGACCACCGGTACTGGCGCCAAGCCGACCCGTGAAGATCAGGTTCGGACTCACTACCACGGCATGCTGACTGATGGCACCGTGTTCGACAGCTCCTACGAGCGTGGCGAGCCTGCTGAGTTCCCGGTCGGTGGCGTTATTGCTGGCTGGACCGAGGCGCTGCAACTGATGAACGCCGGTAGCAAATGGCGTCTGCACGTACCGAGCGAGCTGGCTTACGGCGCTCAGGGCGTTGGCAGCATCCCGCCGCACAGCGTGCTGGTATTCGACGTCGAGCTGCTCGACGTTCTCTGATCGCTTTCAAGTCGATTCAGTGAGGTGCAGAGCGAGCCTGACGGTTTGCTCTGCACCTGTTCAAAGACTGGCTTCATGGTCAGTGCAGTTCCGTGATCGGGCGCAAGGCTCGGGCATAGCAGAACAGAAAAAGATTGCGCACCAGCTCCTTGAGCACGATCGGCTCGCTTGAGCTCAGCTCATTGACGTCCAGGTCCCCCTGATCCCGCAGCTCATCCAGCGCTTCCTCCTCTAGCACGGCACACACTTCCCCGGTCTCGCGATGCAGAATTCGCAGATAAGGGTGAGGGCGGTCCAGCCATGCATCGATCAAATAAGTCATGTCGCTTCTCCTTGAAGGTTTTCAATGAGAATAATTCTTATTGGCGGAATAGCAAGTCTCTATTGAGAATTGTTCGCATTTTACGCTGAGTGGTTGATTTGGGTCAGGTGGCCGGGGCTCTATTTTCGCGCTCGGCTGCTGACGACGTGGGACCGGCTTTAGCCGGGAAGAGGCAGGTACAGTCGCTGCATTTATGTAGTCTTACAGTCAGCTTTCCCGGCTAAAGCCGGTCCCACGTCATCAGCGGTTCCCAAAGGATTTCTGACCCTCAGCAAAATCGCATCACCAATAAAAAGCCCGTCACAAGGACGGGCTTTTTTAACAGCGCATGGCGATCAATGCGTACGCGCTACTGCAAACTCGCTCAGTTCGACCAGCGCATCGCGGTATTCGCTTGGCGGCAGGGCATCCAGGCATTTGATCGCCCGAGCGACGTAATCGCGGGCCAACTGTGCGGTGTAGTCCAGAGCGCCTGAGCTCTCGACGGCATTGCGGATGCTTTCCAGATCTTCCAGGCCGCCTTTCTGAATGGCCTGACGCACCAAAGCAGCCTGTTCGGCAGTGCCTTCGCGCATGGTGTAGATCAGCGGCAGGGTCGGCTTGCCTTCGGCCAGATCGTCACCGACGTTCTTGCCCAGGGTTTCTGCGTCGCCGCGGTAATCGAGCAGGTCGTCTACCAGCTGGAAAGCCACGCCCAGGTGGTCGCCAAACGTGCGCAGCGCTTCGCTTTGCTCGTCGGTGGCGTTGCACAGGGCGGCGGCGCTGTGAGTCGAGGCTTCGAACAGCATGGCTGTCTTGCCGCGAATCACTTCCATGTAGATTTCTTCAGTGGTGCTGGCGTCGCGAACTTTCGACAGCTGCAGCACTTCGCCTTCGGCAATGACCCGGGTCGCTTTCGACAGGATCTTCATGACAGGCATCGAGCCCAGCTCGACCATCATTTCGAAGGAGCGCGAATAAAGGAAGTCACCGACCAGAACGCTTGGCGCGTTGCCCCATAGAGCATTGGCGGTAGAGCGGCCACGGCGCATGCCGGACATGTCGACGACGTCGTCATGGAGCAGGGTCGCGGTGTGCAGGAACTCGATGGTGGCGGCCAGCAGACGGACGTCATCGCCTTCGCGACCCAGAGCCTTGCCACACAAAAGAACCAGCAGCGGACGCAGGCGTTTGCCACCTGCCGAGGTAATGTAGTCGCCGATTTTCGAGACCAACGGTACCCGCGACGTCAGTTGCTTCTTGATAATGACGTCGACGGCACTAAAATCGTCCGCCACAGCGCGGTAGAAGGCTTGAGGTTGCATCAGCGAGAGGTGCTCCAGAAGGGTTGCGCCGCATGCTAGGTTGCGGGTTAGAGCGTGTCAAGGTATGACGTCCCGCCTCTTGCAACCGCTTGATGCCTTGCGTACAATCGCGCACCCTAACTTTCCTGGGCAGCACCTGCCTTACGCAATTGCGACCGGGCCTTTCCAGCCCCGAGCAGCCATGCCAGCCGATACTCTACTTATAAAGAGCTGGGTGAGCAGGATTTACGGAGAAATACCATGTCTTATGCAGTAATCGTTACCGGTGGCAAGCAGTACAAAGTTGCTCCAGGTGAATACCTGAAGATCGAAAAACTGGAAATCGCTACCGGCGAATCCGTTACTTTTGATCGTGTTCTGTTGGTTGCCAACGGCGACGACGTTAACATCGGCGCACCAGTTGTTGCCGGCGCTACCGTTGTAGCTGAAGTGATCTCCCAAGGTCGTCACGACAAAGTTCGCATCATCAAGTTCCGTCGTCGTAAGCACCACATGAAGCGTATGGGCCACCGCCAGTGGTACACCGAGATCAAAATCACCGGTATTCAGGCTTAATTTCAGCCTAATCCCTCACTAGGAGAATTGACTCATGGCACACAAAAAAGCTGGTGGTAGTACCCGTAACGGTCGCGACTCAGAAGCCAAACGCCTTGGCGTGAAGATGTATGGCGGCCAGGCTATCATTCCGGGCAACATCATCGTGCGTCAGCGCGGTACCCAATTCCACGCTGGCTACGGCGTTGGTATGGGCAAAGATCACACCCTGTTCGCGAAAGTGGAAGGCGTGATCAAGTTCCAGGTTAAAGGCGCCTTCGGTCGTCGCTACGTGAGCATCGTTCCGAAGACTGAAGTCTCCGCAGCGTAATCATGCAGCAGCTGGAAAAGCCCTGTCTCGCGACGGGGCTTTTTCGTTTTTGAAGATTGTTGGCTGCAGGCTTTAAAAGGCTTTGGTGAGTCTCTTGCAAAACTGTTTGTGCGGGCTGTTGTGATGTTGACCTGTGGGGTCACTGGTTTTTGATCGGTATCGCAACGCTCATTTTTGCAAGAGTCTTATGTATTTATGTTGTTCTGCTCGTCCCTGTGGCGGGAGGCGTGCGTTATGAAATTTGTAGATGAAGTATCGATTCGAGTAAAAGCCGGTGACGGCGGCAACGGTTGCATGAGCTTCCGTCGCGAAAAATTCATTGAAAACGGCGGCCCTAACGGCGGTGATGGTGGTGATGGCGGCTCGATCTTCATGGTCGCCGACGAAAACCTCAACACCCTGGTTGACTACCGTTACACCCGTCACTTTGATGCTGAGCGCGGTTCCAACGGTGGCAGCGCCGACTGCACCGGCAAGAAGGGCGAAGAGTTAGTGTTGCGCGTGCCAGTGGGTACGACGGTCATCGACGCCAGCACTCAGGAAGTCATTGGCGACCTGACAAAGGCTGGTCAGCGTCTGTTGGTGGCGATGGGTGGTTGGCACGGTCTGGGCAACACCCGATTCAAATCCAGTACCAACCGTGCGCCACGTCAGACTACGCCGGGCAAGCCGGGCGACCAGCGTGACCTCAAGCTTGAGCTGAAAGTGCTGGCCGACGTTGGTTTGCTGGGCTTGCCTAACGCAGGCAAAAGTACCTTCATTCGCTCTGTTTCTGCGGCCAAGCCGAAAGTGGCTGACTATCCGTTCACGACCCTGGTGCCAAACCTGGGTGTGGTCAGTGTCGATCGCTGGAAGAGCTTTGTGGTTGCGGACATTCCGGGTCTGATCGAAGGTGCTTCCGGTGGCGCAGGCTTGGGGATTCGCTTCCTCAAGCACTTGGCGCGTACTCGCTTGTTGCTGCACCTCGTTGACATGGCTCCGCTGGACGAGAGCAGTGCTCCGGATGCTGCGGAAGTCATCGTTAACGAGCTGGTCAAATTCAGCCCTTCCCTGGCTGAGCGTGATCGTTGGCTGGTACTGAACAAGTGCGACCAGATTCTTGAGGAGGAGCATGAGGCTCGCGTCAAGGAGATCGTTGATCGTCTGGAATGGACGGGCCCTGTCTACGTAATCTCGGCGATTGCCAAAGAAGGCACCGAGCAGCTTAGCCGTGACATCATGCGCTATCTCGAAGAGCGCGCTCAGCGCATTGCTGAAGAGCCTGGCTATGCTGAAGAGCTGGCTGAGCTGGATCAGCGCATCGAAGATGAAGCCCGCGCCCAGTTGCAGGCGCTGGATGACAAGCGTGCGTTGCGCCGTAGCGGCGTGAAGAGCGTGCATGACATCGGCGAAGACGATTGGGATGAGGAAGACGAGGATGATGAAGACGGTCCGGAAATCATTTACGTCCGCGACTGATCCTCTGCAGTAAACTAGACGCCGCTTAGAGATAAGCGGCGTTTTTGTATCTGATATCTTGAATTTGTATCTACCAAAATTCTCTGGCTAAGGTTGGAAGATGATGCGCAGCAAAGTGACGGGTGCCCAACGCTGGGTCGTGAAGATTGGCAGTGCCTTGCTGACCGCGGATGGCAAGGGGCTGGATCGTTCGGCGATGGGTGTTTGGGTCGAGCAGATGGTGGCGCTGCATGAGGCGGGCGTTGAGTTGGTCCTGGTTTCTTCCGGGGCTGTGGCTGCCGGTATGAGCCGTTTGGGCTGGACTTCGCGACCCAGTGCCATGCATGAGCTGCAAGCTGCCGCTGCAATTGGTCAGATGGGGCTGGTTCAGGCGTGGGAGTCCAGCTTTGCCGAGCACGGCCGCCACACGGCGCAGATTCTGCTTACCCATGACGACCTTTCCGACCGCAAGCGTTACCTGAATGCTCGCAGTACGCTGCGCACTCTGGTTGATCTGGGTGTTGTTCCGGTCATCAATGAAAACGACACCGTTGTGACTGACGAGATTCGTTTTGGTGATAACGATACCCTGGCGGCGTTGGTCGCCAATCTGGTCGAGGCGGACTTGCTGGTGATCCTCACTGATCGCGACGGCATGTTTGATGCTGACCCGCGCAACAACCCTGAGGCTCAATTGATCTACGAAGCGCGTGCCGATGATCCGGCGCTGGACGCCGTAGCAGGTGGTACGGGTGGTGCGCTCGGGCGTGGTGGTATGCAGACCAAGTTGCGTGCGGCGCGGCTGGCAGCCCGTTCGGGGGCGCATACGGTGATCGTGGGTGGGCGTATCGAGCGCGTGCTGGCGCGTCTTAAAGGCGGTGAGCGACTGGGTACATTGTTATCGCCTGAGCGTGAAATGCTTGCTGCTCGCAAGCAGTGGTTGGCCGGGCACTTGCAAACTCGCGGCACGTTGGTGCTGGACGAGGGGGCCGTGGCTGCGCTGAGCAAGGATCATAAAAGTCTGCTGCCTGTCGGGGTCAAGCTGGTTCAGGGCAGTTTCCGTCGTGGCGAGATGGTTGTGTGCGTTGCACCTGATGGCCGCGAAGTTGCTCGTGGTCTGAGTAATTACAGCGCTCTTGAGGCGCAGAAGATTATTGGTCAGTCATCGGATGCGATCGTGCGGGTGCTTGGTTATATGGCTGAGCCTGAGCTGGTTCATCGGGATAACCTGATTCTGGTTTGAATTCACTTGATTCCCATCGTTGCTTTGGCGAAGCGGGATTCCGGTAGGAGCGAACTTGTTCGCGAGCAGTTGTATGCGTTGTGGCGAAAGCCGTCTCGCGAACAAGTTCGCTCCTACCGGGTATCGCATTTCAGCGGTGGGTAGCGCTGGCCGGATATCTACAAGATAAGGAACACGTAATGCGCGTAATTAAGGGGTTGCTCGGGGCTTTGCTGGTACTGCCGATGCTGGCTTCTGCCGAAGAAATCGGTCAGGTGTCGACGGTGTTCAAACTCGTCGGGCCGAACGATCGAATTGTGGTTGAGGCTTTCGATGATCCAAAAGTCGATGGCGTAACCTGCTATCTGTCGCGTGCCAAGACGGGAGGGGTGAAGGGTGGTCTTGGTCTGGCTGAAGATCGTGCCGAGGCGTCCATCGCTTGTCGTCAGGTTGGTCCGATTCACTTCAAGGGCGAGCTGAAGGACGGTGATGAGGTTTTCAAAGAGCGCACCTCGCTGGTGTTCAAAACCATGCAGGTTGTGCGTTTCTTCGATAAAAAGCGTAATGCTCTGGTTTACCTGGTCTACAGCGACCGGATTATCGAAGGTAGTCCGCAGAATGCTGTGACGGCGATTCCGATCCTGCCGTGGTCGCCCGCTCCCGCGCCCTAAGATTTACCGGTAGGAGCGAACTTGTTCGCGAGACGTCGTACCTGATGCGCCGCCCTCGCGAACAAGTTCGCTCCTGCCGGGTTACTGTAATTCATCAAATCGCAGACAACAAAAAACCGACCCTTGGGTCGGTTTTTTTACGGCTTAAGCTTATCGCTTAGGCTGCAGCAGCAACGCTCAGGTCTTTGATGTGACCGTTCAGGCGGCTTTTATGACGAGCAGCTTTGTTCTTGTGGATGATGCCTTTATCGGCCATACGGTCGATAACTGGCACGGCCAGAACATAAGCAGCTTGTGCTTTTTCAGCGTCTTTTGCGTCGATGGCTTTAACTACATTCTTGATGTAGGTACGAACCATGGAACGCAGGCTGGCGTTGTGGCTGCGACGCTTCTCAGCCTGTTTTGCACGTTTTTTGGCGGAAGGTGTGTTGGCCACCGTCGAGCTCCTCGAAAGACTTTTTAGGGAATAGCTTACAAAATAGGCCGCGAATCATGCCGATGACTGAATTGATTGTCAAGGGTTGGTGATCGGTTCCGCCGAGTGGTTGCTATGTTCAACCGGGATATTTATTTCCGGTGTGCGACCTGTAAACTCGCCGGCTTTGCCTCTGTGCTTTTGCGGCGCGGAGTATCGCATAAATGGACAGGTTAATCGCCTTGTCCTTTAGCCAAGGCGCTAAATTCTTTAATGAACCTACTCAAATCATTGGCTGCCGTTAGCTCTATCACCATGCTTTCCCGGGTGTTGGGCTTTGTTCGCGATACCATCATCGCGCGTACATTTGGCGCGGGAATGGCGACGGATGCGTTCTTCATTGCCTTCAAATTGCCCAATTTACTGCGCCGTATTTTTGCGGAGGGGGCTTTTTCCCAGGCATTCGTGCCTATCCTGGCGGAATACAAAAGCCAACAAGGCGAGGAGGCGACGCGCACCTTTGTGGCGTATGTCACCGGGCTGCTGACGCTGGTTCTGGCACTGGTCACTCTGCTCGGGATAATCGCTGCGCCTTGGGTGATCTGGGCGACTGCCCCGGGTTTTGCCGATACGCCGGAGAAGTTCGCGCTGACGTCTGATCTGTTGCGAGTGACCTTTCCTTATATATTGCTGATTTCGCTGTCTTCGCTGGCTGGCGCAATTCTGAATACCTGGAACCGCTTTTCGGTTCCCGCTTTCGTGCCGACCCTGCTTAACGTCAGCATGATTTTCTTTGCGTTGTTCCTGACGCCTTATTTCGACCCGCCAGTGATGGCGTTGGGCTGGGCGGTACTGGTCGGCGGATTGCTGCAATTGCTCTATCAGCTGCCGCATCTGAAAAAGATCGGTATGTTGGTACTGCCGCGCCTGAATCTGCGTGATACCGGCGTTTGGCGGGTTATGAAGCAGATGCTGCCTGCCATCCTTGGCGTGTCGGTCAGTCAGATTTCTCTGATCATCAATACGATATTTGCCTCGTTTCTTGTCGCCGGTTCGGTGTCCTGGATGTACTACGCCGACCGTTTGATGGAATTGCCGTCAGGTGTGCTGGGGGTGGCCTTGGGCACGATCCTGTTGCCGATCCTCTCGAAAACCTATGCCAGCAAGGATCGTCAGGAGTATTCAAGAATTCTCGACTGGGGCTTGCGCCTGTGTTTTGTGCTGGTTCTGCCTTGCACTCTGGCACTGGGGATTCTGGCCGAGCCGTTGACCGTTTCCCTGTTCCAGTACGGTAAATTCGATGCAGTGGATGCGGCCATGACCCAGCGGGCATTGATCGCTTATTCAGTGGGGTTGCTGGGCATCATTCTCATCAAGGTGCTGGCACCGGGCTTTTATGCACAACAAAATATTCGCACCCCGGTGAAAATCGCAATCTTCACCCTTATTGTTACTCAACTGCTCAACCTGATCTTTATCGTACCGCTGCAACATGCCGGGCTGGCCCTGGCGATCAGCGTTGGCGCCTGCATCAACGCACTGCTGCTGTTCTGGCAGTTGCGAAAGCAGGATCTGTTTCAGCCGCAGCCGGGGTGGACGAAGTTTCTGTTCAAGCTGTGTCTGGCGGTCGGGGTGATGTCTGGCGTGTTGTTTGGCCTGATGCACGTGATGCCCGCCTGGAGTGACGGGCAAATGCTGGAGCGCTTCATTCGTCTTGGCGCACTGGTGGCAGCAGGGGTTGTGGCGTATTTCGCGACTTTGTTGCTATTGGGCTTCCGACTTAAGGATTTCGCCCGCAGCGCAGTGCTGTAAGCAAGAGTTGTAACGGGTAGTCGTCGGTTTTTCCCATTGTGGAGCGGCGACTGTTGTTTTGCCTCGGCGTGTTCCTGTCGTCCGGGGCTGTGTGTGGTTATAATCGGCCACTTTATGAGCAAGAAGTGCTTTATGCAGCTGGTTCGAGGCCTCCATAATCTGCGCCCCCAGCATCGGGGCTGCGTCGCCACTATTGGCAACTTTGACGGTGTTCACCGGGGCCACCAGGCTATCCTGGGGCGCTTGCGTGATCGTGCTGTTGAGTTGGGCGTGCCCAGTTGCGTGGTTATTTTCGAGCCGCAGCCGCGTGAGTTTTTTGCTCCGGCTACTGCTCCCGCCCGTCTGGCTCGCTTGCGTGACAAGCTGGAGCTGCTGGCCGCTGAAGGCGTTGATCGGGTGCTGTGTCTGGCGTTCAACCAGCGTTTGAGTAAGCTCAGCGCGGCGGAGTTCGTCGACACCGTGTTGATCGACGGGCTTGGCATACAACATTTAGAGGTGGGCGATGATTTCCGCTTCGGTTGCGACCGGATCGGCGACTTCGACTTCCTGCAAAAGGCGGGCGATGCCCGCAGCTTTACGGTTGAGGCGGCGCAGACCGTTGAGATCGATGGCGTTCGCGTCAGCAGTACCAAGGTGCGTAACGCTCTGGCAGTGGCGGATTTCGCCCTCGCCGAGCGTATGCTCGGACGTCCGTTCCGGATTACCGGGCGGATTCTGCACGGCCAGAAACTCGCGCGGCAGTTGGGTACGCCCACGGCCAACGTGCAGCTCAAACGGCGTCGTGTGCCGCTGACCGGGGTTTATCTGGTCAGTGCGAGCATTGATGGCAAGACCTGGCCGGGTGTCGCCAATATTGGCGTTCGTCCGACCGTGGCAGGTGATGGCAGTGCCCACCTTGAAGTGCATCTTCTGGACTTTGCCGGTGATCTTTACGACCGGCGTTTGACGGTGGCTTTCCACCATAAGCTGCGCGATGAGCAGCGGTTCGCCTCACTGGAGGCGCTCAAGACGGCGATCAATGCGGATGTCGCCGCCGCCCGTGCCCATTGGCATGGCCAACCCGCTAATTAAGAGCCTGAAATGACCGATTATAAAGCCACGCTAAACCTTCCGGACACCGCCTTCCCAATGAAGGCCGGCCTGCCCCAGCGCGAGCCGCAAACTCTGCAGCGCTGGGACAGCATTGGCCTGTACCAGAAGCTGCGCGAAATTGGCAAGGATCGTCCGAAGTTCGTTCTGCACGACGGTCCTCCTTATGCCAACGGCAATATTCACATCGGTCACGCCGTTAACAAGATTCTCAAGGACATGATCCTGCGCTCGAAAACGCTTGCGGGTTTCGACGCGCCTTATGTTCCGGGTTGGGATTGCCACGGTCTGCCGATCGAGCACAAGGTTGAAGTGACTCACGGCAAGAACCTGTCCGCGGACAAGACTCGCGAGCTGTGCCGCGCTTATGCCGCCGAACAGATTGAAGGGCAGAAGTCCGAGTTCATTCGTCTGGGTGTCCTGGGCGACTGGAGCAATCCTTACCTGACCATGAACTTCACCAACGAAGCCGGGGAAATCCGTGCGTTGGCGGAAATGGTCAAGGGCGGGTTCGTGTTCAAGGGGCTCAAGCCCGTGAACTGGTGTTTCGACTGTGGCTCGGCTCTGGCTGAAGCAGAAGTCGAGTATCAAGACAAAAAGTCTTCCACCATCGACGTGGCGTTCCCGGTTGCCGATGAAGCGAAGCTGGCGGCCGCGTTTGGCGTGGAATCGTTGAGCAAACCTGCCGCCATCGTGATCTGGACCACCACCCCGTGGACCATCCCTGCCAACCAGGCGCTGAACGTTCATCCCGAGTTCGAATACGCGCTGGTTGATGTTGGCGACAGGCTGCTGGTGCTGGCCGCCGAGCTGGTTGAAAGCTGCCTGACCCGCTACAAGCTGGAAGGTACCGTTATCGCCACCGCGACCGGTGCTGCGCTGGAGCTGATCAATTTCCGCCACCCGTTCTATGACCGTTTGTCGCCGCTGTATCTGGCCGACTACGTTGAGCTGGGCGCTGGCACCGGCGTTGTACACAGCGCCCCGGCCTATGGCGTGGACGACTTTGTCAGCTGCAAAAAATACGGCATGACCAACGACGACATCCTCAGCCCGGTGCAGAGCAACGGTGTGTATGTCGATTCGCTGGAGTTCTTCGGTGGTCAGTTCATCTTCAAGGCGAACCAGGCGATCATCGACAAGCTTGCCGAAGTGGGCAGTTTGATGGACACCGAAACCATCACTCACAGCTACATGCACTGCTGGCGCCACAAGTCTCCGCTGATCTATCGCGCAACCGCGCAGTGGTTCGTCGGCATGGACAAGCAGCCTGAAGCTGGCGACACCCTGCGTGAGCGGGCGGTCAAGGCTATCGAAGACACCACATTTGTTCCGGCATGGGGGCAGGCGCGCCTGCACTCGATGATCGCCAACCGTCCTGACTGGTGCATTTCACGTCAGCGCAACTGGGGCGTGCCGATCCCGTTCTTCCTGCACAAGGAAAGCGGCGAACTGCATCCGCGCACCGTTGAGTTGATGGAAGAAGTCGCCAAACGCGTCGAGAAAGAAGGCATCGAAGCCTGGTTCAAGCTGGACGCTGCCGAGCTATTGGGTGACGAAGCGCCGAAGTACGACAAGATTTCCGACACGCTGGACGTCTGGTTCGACTCGGGTACTACGCATTGGCACGTGCTGCGCGGTTCGCACCCGATGGGGCATGAAACTGGCCCGCGTGCCGACTTGTACCTGGAAGGCTCCGATCAACACCGTGGCTGGTTCCACTCGTCGCTGCTGACCGGATGTGCCATCGACAACCACGCGCCCTACCGCGAATTGCTGACCCATGGTTTCGTCGTCGACGAAAACGGTCGCAAGATGTCCAAATCGCTGAACAACGTCGTGGCGCCGCAGAAAGTCAACGATTCGCTGGGCGCAGACATCATGCGTCTGTGGGTTTCGGCGACTGACTACTCCGGCGAAATGGCTGTTTCCGATCAGATCCTGCAGCGCAGTGCTGATGCCTACCGCCGGATCCGCAACACTGCCCGTTTCCTGCTCTCGAACCTGAGCGGTTTCAATCCAGCTACCGATATTCTGCCGCCGGAAGACATGTTGGCGCTGGATCGTTGGGCGGTAGACCGTGCCTTGCTGTTGCAACGCGAGCTGGAAGAGCATTACGGCGAATACCGTTTCTGGAACGTGTACTCCAAGATCCACAACTTCTGCGTGCAGGAGTTGGGTGGTTTCTATCTGGACATCATCAAGGATCGCCAATACACCACGGCAGCGGACAGCACGGCACGTCGCTCTTGCCAGACCGCGTTGTTCCACATCTCCGAAGCGCTGGTTCGCTGGATCGCACCGATCCTGGCGTTCACCGCCGATGAGCTGTGGCAGTACCTGCCGGGCGAGCGTAATGAGTCGGTCATGCTCAACACCTGGTATCAGGGGCTGAGCGAAATGCCGGCTGACTTCGAGCTGGACCGCGCCTACTGGGAGCGGATCATGGCGGTGAAGGTCGCGGTCAACAAGGAAATGGAAAATCTGCGTGCAGCCAAGGCGATTGGCGGCAACCTCCAGGCCGAAGTGACTCTGTATGCTGAAGACGCACTGGTCACCGATCTGTCGAAGCTGAGCAACGAGCTGCGCTTTGTATTGATTACTTCCACGGCCAGTGTCGCGCCATTGCTCGATGCTCCGGCCGATGCAGTAGTGACCGAAGTGGCAGGGCTGAAGCTCAAGGTAGTCAAATCCAGCCACGCCAAGTGCGCCCGTTGCTGGCATCACCGTGCTGACGTGGGTGTGAATCCGGAGCATCCGGAAATCTGCGGTCGTTGCGTAGACAACATCAGCGGTGCAGGCGAGGTTCGTCACTATGCCTAAGGCAGCTTTTGGCCGCTTGGCCTGGCTCTGGTTGAGTCTGTTGGTCCTGGTCGTTGACCAGGCCACCAAGTACTACTTCGAGAACCGCCTGGAGTTGTACGAGCAAATCGTGATCATTCCGGACTACTTCAGCTGGATGCTCGCTTACAACACCGGCGCGGCTTTCAGCTTCCTGGCGGACAGTTCGGGCTGGCAGCGCTGGCTGTTTGCGTTGATTGCTGTTGTGGTCAGTGTGGTGCTCGTGGTCTGGCTCAAGCGTCTTGGGCGTGATGACACCTGGCTGGCCATTGCTCTGGCATTGGTATTGGGCGGCGCGCTCGGCAATCTGTACGACCGTGTTGCTATCGGTCACGTCATCGACTTCATTTTTGTTCATTGGAAAGAGCACGGCTTCCCGGCGTTCAATGTCGCTGACAGCGCGATTACTGTCGGCGCAATCATGCTGGCGCTGGACATGTTCAAGAGCAAGAAAACCGGAGAACCTGCTAATGACTGAACAGTTATTGACCGAGCAACGCATCGGTCAGAACACGGAAGTCACTCTGCATTTCGCGTTGCGCCTGGAGAACGGCGAGACAGTCGACAGCACCTTTGAAAAAGCTCCGGCGACGTTCAAGGTGGGGGACGGCAATCTGCTGCCTGGCTTTGAAGCTGCGCTGTTCGGCTTCAAGGCTGGAGACAAGCGCACCGTGCAGATTCAGCCGGAAAATGCCTTCGGTCAGCCGAACCCGCAAAATGTGCAGATCATCCCGCGTTCGCAGTTTCAGGACATGGAACTGTCGGAAGGTTTGCTGGTGATCTTCAATGATGCGGCCAATACTGAGCTGCCGGGCGTAGTGAAGGCATTCGATGACGCGCAAGTGACCATCGATTTCAATCACCCGCTGGCGGGCAAGACCTTGAACTTCGAAGTGGAAATCTTCGAGGTCAAGGCGCTCTAAGCAAGCTTGAACCTGAGCCCGACTTTTGTTGGGCTGTTTTGCACGTAGATACGAGGCACCCCATGCAAATCAAACTCGCCAACCCCCGCGGCTTCTGCGCTGGAGTGGATCGTGCGATCGAAATCGTCAATCGCGCCCTGGAAGTGTTTGGCCCGCCGATCTATGTGCGCCATGAAGTGGTTCATAACAAATTCGTTGTCGAAGACCTGCGTGCTCGTGGCGCAATCTTCGTTGAAGAACTGGATCAGGTACCCGACGACGTCATCGTGATCTTCAGTGCTCACGGCGTATCGCAAGCGGTGCGCACCGAAGCGTCGGGCCGCGGCCTGAAAGTGTTCGATGCCACTTGCCCGCTGGTGACCAAGGTACATATCGAAGTAGCGCGCTACAGCCGCGACGGTCGTGAATGCATCCTGATCGGCCACCAGGGTCACCCGGAAGTCGAAGGCACCATGGGGCAGTACGATGCCAGCAATGGTGGTGCGATCTATCTGGTCGAGGATGAAGAGGACGTCGCCAGCCTTCAGGTGCGCAATCCTGAAGCGCTGGCGTTCGTGACCCAGACTACGTTGTCCATGGACGACACCAGTCGTGTTATCGATGCCTTGCGCACGCGCTTCCCTGCGATTGGCGGGCCGCGCAAGGATGATATCTGCTACGCCACGCAAAACCGCCAGGATGCGGTCAAGCAGTTGGCCGATGAGTGCGACGTGGTATTGGTCGTTGGCAGCCCGAACAGCTCCAACTCCAACCGCTTGCGTGAATTGGCCGAGCGCATGGCTACCCCGGCTTACCTGATCGATGGCGCCGAAGACATGCAGCGCAGCTGGTTCGACGGCGTTGAGCGCATCGGTATCACCGCAGGTGCTTCCGCACCGGAAGTGCTCGTGCGTGGCGTGATCCAGCAACTGCACGCCTGGGGCGCGACCGGTGCCGACGAACTGGCTGGCCGCGAAGAGAACGTCACCTTCTCGATGCCCAAGGAATTGCGGGTCAAGTCGCTGTTGTAATGCGGCGAATGACGGACCTGTAGGAGCGCACGAGCACCGCGAGGCCGCGATAGCGGTGTATGAGAAAGACCGCCATCGCTGCCTCGCGGTGCTCGTGAGCTCCTACAGAAAATGCGTTGCAGGCAGGGGGCTGCAAGGCCAGCGTGAAGCGGCAACCTCCCGATTCAGATGACTTAACCACAAAGCTTTTCCGGCTTGGGTACACTTTCAATTCTGACCCTGCCGGTATTGGCCATCACTACTGTGTGATGGCTCAGCGCGTCATTCACGTCGCAGATGAAGAGTCTTCCAGCCACGAATCCGCTGTCTGATGGCGACCCCAAGGCGTTGAAGCGAATCTGTCGAGTGACATGTTGGTTGCCGAAGACTGGCACTTTCCCGCTTCGAGTCCGCTCCGTCAGCACGAGATCATCTTCGCTGTTTTTCGGATCAACCACGATCTGCCAGCCTTTGCTCCAGTTGTCTTCGATGGCCCGAATCACCACTGGCCGACTTCTAAGAATCGCCTCCGTTCGCGCCGTGCGTATGCCGCTGGCCAGTTGCTGGGCTACATCAAGCCTGCGCTGGCTCATGACTATTTCACTGAATGCCGGAACGGCAAGGGTAACGATCAGTCCGATGATTACCATCGTGACTGCTAGCTCGATAATCGTAAAAGCAGCTTGTTTCATATATTTCCCTCCCTGGAAATTGTCATTTGAATGCCAGCCGGGCGTTCGTCCCTGCCAAACAACCGTACATCCCTGTTTACAGTTTCAGCTCTGGATGCTGTCCTATAGTCGTAACGTCAAGGAGACACTCAATGACTCAGCGATCCAAGGGGTTCACCCTTATCGAATTGTTAATCACTGTGTCGTTGGTGGGGATACTCGCGGCTATTGCCATTCCCAGTTTCAATAGTTCGATACAGAGTTCAAAGGCTGATACCGAAGTCAGTGATTTGCAGCGCGCGCTCAACTATGCCCGGCTTGAGGCGATAAACAGAGGTGTGAACATTCAGGTTCGGCCCAATGTCGACGGTACGGCATGGAACACTGCGCTTAAGGTGGTGCTGGCGTCAGATACTTCCAGCGCGTCGGCTTTGAGGGTCACATCGCCCATGGGAACGGGGTCGGCGCTGGCTGTTCCGGGTGTCAATTTGATCGAGTTCAATAACCTTGGTGGGCTCTCGGCTCCGGCCAGTGCCGTCGCAATGACTTACACACTGGGCACGACGATCACCAAGACTGTGTATGTATGCTTGAACGGCCGAATAGTTTCGAGTGGAAATTGCGATGGTTGAGGGACGAAAGAGTAGTCAGGTTGGCATGACGCTGATCGAGGTGCTGGTGTCGGTGTTGATTTTAGGCATTGGTCTGTTGGGGGCTGCGGCTATTCAATTGAACGCGTTGCGGTACACCGATAGCTCGGCGATGACCAGTCAGGCCAGTTTCATTGCCTACGACATGATGGACCGCATCCGGGCGAACGTGGATGGTAACGCCGCGAACAATAGCGCCAATGTCCTGGCCAGCTATGCCCTGGCTTCATTGGCCAATGCGCCCGCAGCCAGTGCCAGCAATATGAGCAATGCCGTCACGCAAGACCTTGCTGACTTCAGCACCAATATCACCAACTTTGCCGGTGCCTCCGGTGCTGCCAGCAAAATCGTGATCGCCAAGCCTGTTGTGACCATCACCATTACCTGGGATGACACGCGGGCTGCCGCTGCAAGCGATACGTTTCTGGGGAGAACCCCGGGCGCGACAAATCCACAACAGTTTGTTCTGAGCTCACGCATCGGTGTCAACGACGTGGTAGCCCCATGAATAGATCTGTCCGAGGGTTTGGTCTGGTCGAGATCATGGTGGCGCTGGTGCTGGGGTTGATCGTGAGCATGGGGATCGTGCAGATTTTCATTGCCTCCAAAGGTACTTATCAATCTCAGAATGCTGCTGCAAGGATGCAGGAAGATGCGCGCTTCGCCCTGAGCAAGTTGATGCAGGAAATCCGCATGACCGGAATGTACGGCTGCGTTGATTTCGATACGACGATAGTCGCCCCAGCCATTGCCAAACCTGCGGATCTCAATAATCCGATTCTCTGGGATAACGCCAACAATACGCTCACCCTTGTCACCGCAGACGTGGGGACCTCCGGCAGTTCGCCGACCTGGAGTGTGGTGTCCGATTGCAGGACGACTTCCCGGATTTATAACGGCACGCGAGCGCCGGGTGGGGGAGAAACCAGCTTCCCTTTGCGCAAGATCACTTACAGTCTGGTCGGAACCGATCTGAGAGTGAAGGTCGGAAATGGTACCGAGCCTGCACAACCGTTGGTGAGCAACGTCCGGGCATTCACCGTCGATTTCGGGGTAACCGGATCACCGATGTCCTACATCAAGATTATCGACAGCACCGCGCTCGCCTCTAATATTCGCAGCGTGCGCCTGACATTGGTCGTATTTGACCCGACGGGTAAAGTACGTGACCAGACCTATAACGTTGTTGCCGCTTTGCGTAACCGGTTCTGAACGGATGCATGCCATGAAAACTAAGTCGCGCGCTACTTCAACGGGATATCCCTCCAGGCAAAAGGGCATGGTGCTGCTGGTCAGTCTGGTCTTTTTGCTTCTGTTGACGCTGGTGGGCGTCTCGTCGATGCAGAACGCGACCCTGCAGGAAAAAATGGCGGGCAGCGTGACAATACGTAATCAATCTTTCCAGATGGCAGAAGCGGTATTGCGTCTTGGTGAGTCGGCTATTCAGGTCGCGGGTTACTCATTGGCTGCCTGCACGACCACGGCCGGGTGTGCTCCTCCAACGGATTCAACGACGGTGACTGCCGCAGGCAACAGTTCGGCAGGGGTTCCATGGATAGCCGCGGGCGGGGGCTTCTATGTCATTCAGAACCTTGGCACCACCGCCTCGCCGGTCAATCGGCCGCCTAGCTGTTCGGCCAGCAGTTCCTTCACGCTTTATCGGGTGACGGCGAGCGTAGTTCAAGGGGTATCGAGAACGGTACTGGAGAGTATTTATGCCAATTGCTAGGTTGCCGGGCCGTATTCTGAAGTATGTCTACGGTGCATTACTGGCGTTGTACCTGACAGCCCCCGCTTATGCGTTTACGCCCGCGCAAGTGCCGCTGCTGAGTTCTCCGGCGGTGCCGCCGAATCTGATGCTCCTAGTGGATAACTCGGGGAGTATGTACAACATTATCTGGTCGTCGGCATTTGATCCGACGGTGAACCGTACAGAGGTCAGTTACTACTCTACGCAGTGTCTGAACGCTGCCGGGCTGATCGTATTGTGTACGACCCCAACCACCATAAGGGGAAACGACACTCTGACGGTGGGAGATATTAACGCCACTGGCGTCTTGGGCCTGTCTCTGAACTGTTTGTTAGGCGGGGTCCCCATTTTTCGCAATAACAACATGTACTGCCTGAAATTGCCTGACCCCGCAGGCAATGGCCAAACCCGCTATACCGCTAACTATCTGTCGTGGCTGATCGACTCGGTTCCTTACACGTTCCTGTTTGGCTACTACAAGGATTACACCACCGGCAATATTCCCAACGATTATCGGATGAATATCGCCAAGACTGTCGCCACCAATCTGGTGACCAACAACACTTCGTTGCGTATCGGCCTGGCCCAGTTCAATGAGCCCAACAACCTCGATCTCGGCCCTGGCGGCAGAATCTCCCGACCTGTCGCCGACCTTTCTCCGGTAACCGCCACGGTTTACCAACCCACGCCAGTGACTCAGGCACAGGCCACCACCAATATCAATAATCTGAAGAACTCTATCGCGGCGCTGACGCCATCTGCCAATACCCCGATCGCAGAAACCTATTACGAGATCACGCGTTATTTCCGGGGGATGACCTCGTACTATCCAAGTCCCCCGACGACGTATACCAGTCCGATTCAGTATCGCTGTCAGAAGAACTATGGAGTGGTGATCACTGATGGCTTGCCAACCTATGACCGGACGTTTCCCGCCAACGACCCGGATGACCTCGCTGATTCCTCTCGGTCGCTACCCAATTGGGACTTGAATGCTGCCAACGACGGCACGTTGAATGGCGACGACGAAGGCAGTACGTTTTACCTAGATGACCTGGCCAAATTCGCCTACGACATCGACATGCGCAAAGCGTCCAACGGCACTGACCTGACTGGCAAGAGCTGGGACACCACTGGGTTCAACAAGCAAAACATGAATACCTACACCATCGGTTTTACGCTGGGAGACCAGATGCTGATCGATGCTGCCGACGATAACCACGGGCGTGGCAAGTATTACCAAACGAACGACAGCTCCGGATTGACCAACGCCCTCAATCTCGCACTCAGTGATATTTATGCCAAAGCCGGTTCGGGTGGTGGCGGGGCGGCAAGTTCTTCGACGCTCACGTCCTCGACGCGGATCTATGAGACCCTGTATGACCCTGCTGACTGGCGCGGCACGATCAGGGCTTACAGCGTTAATGCAACGACAGGGGTGCAGCAAACAACCCCGGCCTGGAGTACCGACTCACAAATTACCAGCACGGCGCCCGGCCCGGCTTTCGAGTCGTGGAACACCGCCACGTTGGCAAAGATCACCCTCAACTACGCTAATTTTTCTGCGGCACAACAGACTGCGCTCAATGCAACCTTGCCCACAGGTGTTACCGGAGCGCAACTCATTGCATGGACCCAGGGCACTGCGAACGCCAGGCTGCGCACCCGTACTCGCTTGTTGGGCGACATCATCAACTCACCCCTTACGGTCGCGCAGCCTACTGAAAAGACCTCTGCGGACCTGACCGGTAATACCTCGTACTCGACGTATCTGACCACCAAAGCCGCCAACATGAACCTCAACCTGCTGGTTAATGCCAATGACGGATTCTTCAACGTCATTGACGCCAATACCGGCTCCCGCCGTTACGCGTATATGCCATCGACTGCCTTGACGTCACTCGCATCCATTGCATCGACGACTTATGGTTCCGGCGCGCATAAATTTACAGTCGACGGACAGATAGGTGTTTTTGATACCCAGATCGGGACGAATTGGTCGACCGTTGCCTATGGCGGCACCGGTACTGGTGGCAAGGCTTTCTTTGCGATCAGTCTGTTTCAAGGGAGCGCCAATAGCATCGGCGCGTTGTGGGAGGTTAAAGCCCCCGATACCTCTACGCCAGCCAACCTCTATAACAACCTCGGTTACACCTATGCAAAACCAGATGTGGCCCGTATGGCTAATGGCACCGGCATCGTCGTGGTCGGTAACGGCTATGGCAGCTTCACCGGCAACGCATCGCTGTTCGTGCTTAATGCCGCCACCGGCGCAGTGATCAGAGAAATTCCGATCCCTCCAGCCTATGCCCTGGCGGATAACGGTCTGTCCTCAGTCAAGTTGCGGGTCAATGCGCAGAACGTCGTGCAAGCAGCTTACGCGGGCGATTTGAAAGGACGCATGTGGAAGTTCGACATGAGTGGTGCGGCGGCCAGTAGCTGGGGAGTCGCCTTTGGCAACAAACCACTGTTCACCGCACCGGGTGGCGCTGCACAGCCGATCACTGTGCAGCCGTTGCTGATGGACCATCCCACGAATGGCAAAATGGTCTATTTCGGTACCGGCAAGTTTATGGAGGTCGCGGATAAAACCACCACTGCTCAGCAAGCGTTCTATGCCGTCTGGGATGCCGACACAGGTGTCGGTGACATTGTGCAAAGTGGTTTGCAGGTGCAGAACATCAATCCTGGAAGCATAAGTGGCAGCGGTGCCACGTATTACTCCACCACTAATAATGATGTGGACTGGGCATCGAAAAAAGGCTGGTATCTGCCGCTGTCCACTACCGAACCTTTTGTCGGCGAGCGGATTATCTATCCGGCGCAAACCACGCGAGGCCGTATTCTGTTTACGACTGCGGCGGTCAACTCGACCGATCCTTGTGAAAGCACCGGCACCGGCCGTGTGTTCCAGCTAGATGCTGCCAAGGGTGGGATGCTGAATTATCAGGTGTTGGATACTAACGGCGACGGCAGAATCGATTCGGCAGATGCTCGCGTGGCAGGTATCGCAATTGGGACCGGTATTCCAAACCTGGTGGCGATAGTGGCGGGGCTGTCAGGGGCCAATGATCAGATCTACGTGCTTGACTCCAGCAATAAATGGACAAGGTTAGACGCCCCTCCCAATGGCGGAGGTAACAGTAACGTTTACCAACGCATCATGTGGCGGCAAATACAGTAGGAATACGGCGTATGCGCAGTAGATCAACAGGCTTTACCTTGATGGAACTCATGATCGTCGTGGCGATTGTCGGTATTCTTGCCGCCATCGCCTACCCCAGCTACACGGAGTATGTGAGGCGTACCCACCGGGCGGAGATTGCGAGCCTGTTGACTGAGCAGGTGCAGGCGCTGGAGCGTTACTACTCACGAGCCACTCCTTCCGCCACTTATGTTGGAGCTACCGTATCCGGGGGAAACAGTTACTACAACATCGTACCAGAGCTGAATGCGAGCTTTTTCAAACTGTCGGCTACGGGCAAAGATATGATGGCCAATGACAAGTGTGGTGTTTTCACAATTACCAATACCGGTAAACTCGATAACGAGGGCGCCGCCAGCGGTGTGACTCGCAAAGACTGCTGGGGCCGCTGATCTCCTATTTTTCTGATGAGTATTAGATGTCCAGGCAGGTTGTGATTGTTGGCGGTGGTGTGATCGGTCTGTTGACTGCATTTAACCTCGCATCCGAAGTTGAACAGGTGATCCTTCTGGATCGCTCTGATGTAGGGCAAGAGTCTTCCTGGGCGGGCGGCGGCATTGTTTCTCCCCTTTATCCCTGGCGTTACAGCTCTGCTGTGACAGCGCTGGCGCATTGGTCGCAGGATTTCTATCCACAACTTGCCGAGCGTCTGCTTGCACAGACAGGCGTCGACCCTGAAGTTCACACCACCGGGTTGTACTGGCTGGATCTGGATGATGAGCAGCAAGCGCTGGAGTGGGCGATTCGCGAGGGGCGCCCGTTGAGTTCGGTGGACATCTCTGCGGTTCACGATGCGGTGCCCGTGCTGGGGGAGGGCTACACACGAGCCATCTATATGGCTAACGTCGCTAACGTGCGCAATCCCCGGCTGGTCAAATCCCTTAAAGCCGCATTGCTGGCGCTGCCTAATGTCACCCTTCATGAACAATGCGAAGTCTTGGGCTTTGTCCGCGAAGGAGATCGGGTCTTGGGTGTGAGCACGTCTTCCGGAGATATTCTCGGCGATCAGGTGGTTCTGGCGGCCGGGGCCTGGAGTGGTGAGTTGCTCAAGACGCTTGGCCTTGAGCTGCCGGTCGAGCCGGTAAAGGGCCAGATGATTCTGTACAAGTGCGCAGAGGATTTTCTACCGAGCATGGTGCTTGCCAAGGGGCGATACGCGATCCCCCGACGCGACGGGCATATTCTGATCGGGAGCACGCTGGAGCACGAAGGCTTCGACAAGACGCCGACTGATGTCGCGCTGGAAAGTCTCAAGGCGTCTGCTGTAGAGCTGCTGCCTGCGCTGGCTGATGCTCAAGTGGTGGGTCATTGGGCAGGACTGCGTCCGGGCTCACCTGAAGGCATTCCTTACATTGGGCCGGTTACAGGTTTTGACGGGCTGTGGCTCAACTGCGGGCATTACCGAAACGGTCTGGTCCTTGCCCCCGCGTCCTGCCAGTTGCTGGCGGACCTGCTGGTCGGACGTGAACCTGTCATTGATGCCGCGCCGTATGCGCCGACGGGTAGATTGGCTGGGCTATGACTCGTTATTCGATCCGGCGCTGTCGTGCGGCAAACACGGACCTGTAGGAGCGCACGAGCACCGCGAGGCCGCGATAACGGAGTATCAGACAGGACGCCATCGCAGCCTTCGGCAGCTCCTGCTGGTCACTTGTCGTTGCATACCCAATTTAGAGCCCTCTACTCCAAGCCCAACTTTTTCAACCGATAACGCATCGAGCGAAACGTCAGGTTCAGGCGCTGTGCCGCTGCGGTGCGGTTCCAGCGCGTTTCTTCGAGGGCTTGCAGAATCAGTTTGCGCTCGATGCTTTCCAGATAATCTTCAAGGTTGTCGATGTCGGCGAGGTTAGCGCCGTCTTGCTCGGGGGATGCTGACGGCTGCGCCAGACGCAGGTCGGCTACATTGATCTGGTTGTTTTCGCACAAGGTATAGGCGCGCTCGAGAATATTTTCCAGCTCACGCACGTTCCCCGGAAAACGGTAACTCTTGAGTGCCTCAAGCGCTTGCGGGGCGAGTTGCGCAACGGCTTGTGAAGATTCGTCTGCCAGGCGCTTGAGTACGTGAGCGGCCAGTTGTTCGATGTCTTGCCGACGTTCCCGCAACGGGGGCACTTGCAGCTCGATGACGTTCAGCCGGTAATACAAGTCCTGACGAAAGCGCTGAGCGCTGACTTCGACCTGCAGGTCTTTGTGCGTGGCGCACAGCACGCGTACGTCCACTACCAATTCCTGCTGAGCACCCACGCTGCGTACCGATTTCTCCTGTATCGCCCGCAGCAGTTTTACCTGCATGGTCAGCGGCAGGTCGGCAACTTCATCAAGAAACAGCGTCCCACCGTTGGCCGCCTGAAACAGCCCCGGTTTATCCTCATGTGCCCCGCTGAAGCTGCCCTTGCGATGGCCGAAGAATTCGCTCTCCATCAACTCGGAAGGAATAGCGCCGCAGTTGACCGGGATAAACGGCCGTTCGGCGCGGGGCCCTTGCTCATGAATCAGGCGGGCTACGCGCTCCTTGCCACTGCCCGATTCGCCACTGATATAGACCGGAGCCTGGCTGCGCGCCAGCTTGTCGATTTGCTGGCGCAGAGCCTGGATGGGCGGCGAGTCGCCAAGCAGGCGACGAGCAATGCCCGGCGCAGGCTGACTTGGCGGGGTGAGTCGCAGCGCGCTGCTAACCAGTTCCCGCAGTCGGTTCAGGTCCACGGGTTTGGTGAGGAAATCAAAAGCCCCGGCCTTCAAGGCATGAATCGCAGTGTCCAGGCTGCCATGTGCAGTAATCATCGCGACGGGTGTGAGGGGATGGCGCTGCTGGATGTGCTGCACCAGTTCAAGGCCAGTGCCGTCGGGCAGGCGCATGTCGGTCAGACACAGATCGAAGGGCTCACGGGCCAGCCAATCCATGGCTTCCTTGACGTTGCACGCACTGCGGGTATCGAGTTTCATCCGGCCTAGAGTGATCTCCAGCAGTTCGCGGATGTCCGGCTCGTCGTCGACTATCAGGATTTTTTGCCGCTGGCTCATGTTCAACTCAACTTCAACGGATGGGCAAAAGTGATGCGCAGACAACTGCCGCCACCTTCCCGAAATGTGTAGTCCAGATGTGCCTGATTGCTTTCGCAAAGCTCCCGTGAAAGATAAAGACCCAGGCCTGTGCCTTTGCTCTCTGTTGTGAAAAAGGGTTCAAACATTTTCGTCATGTGTTCATGAGGGACGCCGGGTCCATCATCGAGTACTTCCAGAATTGCTTGATCACTGCGTGGCTCCTGAAACAGGCGGATCCACACTTGTGCGTGTTCATGGCTTTTACCACTGTAGCGCATAGCGTTTTGCACGAGGTTGTTGAGGACCTGATTCAACTGCTCGGCATCCATACGCGTGGTGAGCGGAGCCGGGGTTATTTGCAGGTGGATTGATTGATGGGCGGGCAGCCGACTGCGAGTCTCCTCGACAAACTGTTCCAGCCAGATCTTCAGATCCAGTAATTGCGGCTCGGCATGGCGTTGGCGGGACAGCTGCAAAACGTTTTCGATGACGCGATTCATGCGCTGTGATTGCTCATGGATGATCTGCCCCAGGCGATGATCGGCGCTGGTCAGTTCTTCCGACTCATTGAGCAATTGCGCGGCATGGCTGATGGCGCCTAGCGGGTTACGGATTTCGTGGGCAATACCTGCCGTCAGACGGCCTAGCGCGGCGAGTTTCAGTTGCTGAGCCTGTTGCGATATCTGCGACAGATCTTCAAGAAAGATCAGGGTCTGGCGCTGATCGCCGCGGTTAAGCGCAGCGAAGCCCGGTTGCAGGACCGGCCCGTTGGGTGACACTGTAATACTTTGTGGAACCAGTGCGGGATTGATCAGCCACTGCCGCAGCCCTGTTACCAACTGCGGCGAATAAGTGTCGATAATCAAGCCGGTCAGCTGTTCGTGGCCGAGCAGATTCAGTGCACTCTGATTGGCCAGTAACACACGACGACGGGCGTCCAGTACCACGATGCCGGTGCGCATGCGTTGCAGAATCAGGGCGTTGAGTTCTTCGAGATTGTCCACATCGGCAGCGCGTTTTTCGGCCAGTGTCTCGCTGATGTGCAAACGTCGGGTCAGGGCCTGAACCAGCAGGGCTGCCGCAAAGCACAGCGCGCCCAATGAGCCGGCCTGTAAGTAGTGACTTGCCACCGTGGGGTTGCTGAAACTGATGTAAAACGTCAGATAGATGATGCCAATGGCTGCAACGGCAGCAATCAGCAAGCCGATGCGGCCGCGAAGCAATACGTTGCTGATGGCGACGGAAGCGATCAGGACGTTGCCGATACCGCTGGGCGGCCCACCTCCGGCATAGAAAAGCGCCGATAGCAGCAGCGCGTCGGCCATTGCCAGGACGAACAGTTGTGCCTGACGATTGGGGCGCTCCAGCAATACAACGATCAGGATGTTGAAGACCAGATACAGCCAGCAACCGGCGCGAAACAGGTTGGGGTTGGCCATTTCCAGCAGTTCGGTGTCCAGACTGCTGGAAATCAACAGCACCAACATGATGCCGATGGTTAATCGATAGAGGTTATACAGACGCAGAATGCGCTGGGCCTGAAGGCTGCCCAGCGAAAGTGTTTCAGCGATCACGAGTCGCAGGGCCTTCCAGGCGATGTGCTTCGCTGCAGTACCATTGCTGGCCTTGGTTCAAGGCTCTGTCCTGAGGTAAATGGACGCCGCATTGGGCGCAGCGGACCATTGGCGCAGCGACCTCTTCTGGTGGCCGGGCAGTGCGACGTGGGGCTGGCGGGTTGAGCAGACGCTTGATGAACCACACAACCGCCGCGATCAGCGCGACCCACATAAGTAAGCGAATCATGATTTCCAGCTTAGTGATTGGAGATTTTGCAGTGTAGCGAAGGAGAGCGGGTTATGTCTCTGTGGGAGACCAGCCACTTGAGACAGGACTTACTCGGCCCACTACGCTGCTAAGCAATATTTGGCAGGGTGCTAATGCTGCGACTGTCAACAAACGAAACCTGATCTGGAATACGGTTCTGTAGGAGATCACGAGCACCGCGAGGCAGCGATGTCGGTCTGTCTGATAAACCGCTATCGCGGCCTCGCGGTGCTTGCGCTCCTACAGGCCCACCGTTTGGCGCGATGTACACCAAGACAGCTCCTGAAAAAGCGGGTAATCCCGGGCACAAAAAAAGAGGCCCTCAGGCCTCTTCTTTGTTAACGCGGATGTCAGTCGAACACACCAAACGTCATGTAGCTGAACCAAGAGCGGTCGTTGTTGCCTTGCGCTTCGTGTTCCTGCTCGTCGAGCTCTTCCTGATTTTCTGGCAGCAGCTCACGCGGGATGGCTTGCTTGGCGTCTTCGTACTGCTTGATCACGTCCTGGTTGGCGCGGGTTTCGCCCGGCGGCAGCGGCGGATTGCTTTCGATCAGACCCAGTGTTGCCTTGGACAGCCACGAGCGGTTGTCTGCTTCGTCTTCACGCGGTACGAACTGACCGTCCACCAGTTGCGGGTGGTTAGGGTAGTTGGCTTTGAGCACTTCCAGGCTGGTAGCTGCCAGGTCGTCCAGATGCAGGCGCTGATAGGACTCGACCATTACAGCCAGGCCATCACCCACGGATGGGGTTTCCTGGAAGTTTTCGATCACGTAACGGCCACGGTTAGCGGCGGCTACATAGGCCTGACGGGTCAGGTAGTAGTCGGCTACGTGAATTTCGTAAGACGCCAGCAGGTTGCGCAGATAAATCATGCGCTGCTTGGCGTCCGGCGAATAACGGCTGTTCGGGTAGCGGCTGGTCAACTGAGCGAACTCGTTGAAAGAGTCGCGGGCGGCACCCGGGTCACGTTTGGTCTGATCCAGCGGCAGGAAGCGCGCCAGCAGGCCCACGTCCTGATCGAAGGAAGTCAGGCCTTTCATGTAGTAGGCGTAGTCGACGTTCGGGTGCTGAGGGTGCAGGCGGATGAAGCGCTCGGCAGCAGATTTTGCGGCCTCCGGCTCACCGTTCTTGTAGTTCGCGTAAATCAGTTCGAGCTGTGCCTGATCAGCATAGCGACCGAATGGATAACGCGACTCCAGTGCCTTGAGCTTTTCAGTGGCGGTCGAATAGCTGTTGTTACCCAGGTCGGCCTGCGCCTGCTGGTACAGCTCGACTTCGCTCAGGTTTTCGTCAATCACTTCCTTCGACGAGCAGGCAGCGGTGAGTGCGAGGATGGCTATCAGCAGCAGGTGTTTCACTTGCATGGCGGCTTGCGTCCCTATAACGGTCGCTGTCTTGGGCGTGACCGTCCTGTTATGATGAGCACCCCGCGGAACCCCCGGGGCAAAAGACGCCGTATTTAACCACAAGCGCGCTGCCGAAACCAAAGGCTAGCCGCCACCTAGTCTGGCCATGTCCGAAAATATAGAACTTCGCGCAGAGGTGCCGTCCGAATTGGGCGGTCAACGCCTCGATCAAGTCGCCGCACAATTATTCGCTGAGCACTCGCGCTCGCGCCTTTCTGCCTGGATCAAGGACGGCCGTCTGACGGTGGACGGAGGCGTATTGCGTCCTCGTGACATCGTACACGGCGGTGCTGTTCTGCAATTGATTGCAGAGCAGGAGGCGCAAGGCGAGTGGCTCGCTCAGGACATCGAACTCGATATCGTCTACGAAGACGATCAGATCCTTGTCATCAACAAACCTGCCGGTCTGGTCGTGCATCCCGCTGCCGGTCACGCCGACGGCACGCTGCTCAATGCCTTGCTGCACCATGTACCGGACATCATCAATGTGCCGCGGGCCGGTATCGTGCACCGTCTCGATAAGGACACCACCGGTCTGATGGTGGTCGCCAAGACGATTCAGGCGCAGACCCAGCTCGTGACGCAACTGCAAAGCCGTACCGTCAGCCGCATCTATGAATGCATCGTGATCGGTGTCGTCACTGCAGGCGGCAAGATCGACGCGCCGATTGGCCGTCACGGTCAGCAGCGTCAGCGCATGGCTGTGATGGAAGGTGGCAAGCAGGCGGTGAGTCACTATCGCGTGCTTGAGCGTTTCCGTTCCCACACGCATGTGCGGGTCAAACTGGAAACCGGGCGTACTCACCAGATCCGCGTGCACATGGCGCACATCAACTATCCGTTGGTGGGTGATCAGGCCTACGGCGGCCGCTTCCGTATTCCGCCAGCCGCCAGCGTGACCATGGTCGATTCGTTGAAAACCTTCCCGCGTCAGGCGCTGCATGCACGTTTCCTGGAGCTGGATCATCCGACCACCGGTAAGCGCATGAGCTGGGAATCGCCATTGCCTGACGATTTCGTCTGGCTGCTGTCGCTGCTCAAGCAGGATCGCGAGGCGTTCATCGGGTGAGTGACTGGCTGATTCCTGACTGGCCCGCGCCTGCGGGGATCAAGTCCTGCGTCACGACCCGTAATGGCGGCGTCAGTCTGGCGCCGTTCGACAGTTTCAATCTGGGCGATCATGTGGATGACGATCCACACGCCGTCGCGGCCAATCGCCTGCGTCTGACGTCAGAGCTGCAGATTCAGGCCGCCTGGCTCAAACAAGTGCATGGCGTGGTGGTGGCTGATGCTGATCCGGGTCAAGTGGTCGAGGCTGACGCCAGCTGGACTGCAACCCCGGGCGTTGCCTGCACCATCATGACTGCTGATTGCCTGCCTGCTCTTTTCTGTGATCGGGCCGGTACTCGCGTGGCTGCGGCTCATGCCGGGTGGCGCGGATTGGCAGCTGGAGTGCTGGAGGCTGCTGCCGATAGCCTGCAAGTGGCACCCGAGAACATCATGGTCTGGCTTGGTCCTGCCATCGGCCAACCGTCCTTTGAAGTGGGCGCGGAGGTTCGCGAAGCTTTTATAGGCACGCATCCGCAAACCGACGCTGCTTTTATGCCCAGCAAAAATTCGGGTCGGTTCATGGCCGACATCTATGCCCTCGCTCGCTTGAGATTGGCAGCCCACGGAATTACTGCCGTGTACGGCGGTGGCTTCGATACCTTCACTGATCCTCGCTTCTACTCCTACCGCCAAAGCGCCCGGAACGGTCGTTTTGCGTCGCTGATCTGGATCGATCGAGGCTGATTTTTTCGTCTGCTGCGACTAGTCTCTAGGTGCAGTGAGTGCTCTGGCCCTTAGCGAATGAATTCGCCCCACAGAGAATTTTTCTGTAGGAGTGAGCTTGCTCGCGATAGCGCTAGATAAACCGATAATTTATCGACTGACATACTGCTATCGCGAGCAAGCTCACTCCTACAGGGTCTGGTGTTTGCTGCGAGGCGTAGGGGGCGGGGGAGACAATCCATTCGCCAATCGATCGTTCAGATGTCCCACTGCAATGCTGATCTGCATCAATTAAATTCAGCTTGAATCTCACGCAAACGCCCGCATGTACTTGGGCATCCAGCAGGTTTTTTTCATAGGTGTGTTTATTTGCTCCGGCCTGCTTATATAGGAAGGTGACTAATGCGTATCGATAGATTGACCAGCAAGCTGCAATTAGCGTTATCTGATTCCCAATCCCTGGCGGTAGGTCTCGACCATCCGGCCATTGAGTCTGCGCACCTGATGCAGGCATTGCTTGATCAGCAGGGCGGCACCATCAAGCCGCTGCTCCTGCAAGTGGGCTTCGACATCAACAGCCTGCGCAAAGAATTGAGCAAAGAGCTCGACCAACTGCCGAAAATCCAGAACCCGACGGGCGATGTGAATATGTCGCAGGATCTGGCGCGTCTGCTTAACCAGGCAGATCGTCTGGCGCAGCAGAAGGGCGACCAGTTCATCTCCAGTGAGCTGGTCTTGCTGGCGGCCATGGACGAAAACAGCAAGTTGGGTAAATTGCTGCTCGGCCAGGGCGTCAGCAAGAAGGCGCTTGAGAATGCCATCAGCAACCTGCGCGGTGGCTCGGCCGTCAACGACCCCAATGTCGAAGAGTCGCGCCAGGCACTGGATAAATACACCGTCGACCTGACCAAGCGTGCCGAGGAAGGCAAGCTCGACCCGGTGATCGGCCGTGACGACGAAATTCGTCGGACCATTCAGGTGCTGCAGCGCCGGACCAAAAACAACCCGGTGCTGATCGGCGAACCTGGCGTGGGTAAAACCGCCATCGCGGAAGGTCTCGCTCAGCGGATCATTAATGGTGAAGTGCCAGATGGCCTCAAAGGCAAGCGTTTGCTGTCGCTGGACATGGGCGCGCTGATCGCCGGTGCCAAGTTTCGGGGTGAGTTCGAGGAACGCCTGAAATCGCTGCTCAATGAGCTATCCAAACAGGATGGCCAGATCATCCTGTTCATCGACGAATTGCACACCATGGTCGGCGCCGGTAAAGGCGAAGGCTCCATGGATGCGGGCAACATGCTCAAGCCTGCCTTGGCGCGTGGCGAGCTGCACTGCGTCGGCGCGACCACGCTCAACGAGTATCGCCAATATATAGAGAAGGACGCGGCTCTTGAGCGGCGCTTCCAGAAAGTGCTGGTGGATGAGCCGAGCGAGGAAGACACCATCGCGATCCTGCGTGGCTTGAAAGAACGCTACGAAGTTCACCATAAAGTCGCGATCACTGACGGTGCGATCATTGCGGCGGCCAAGCTGAGCCACCGCTATATCACCGATCGGCAGTTGCCGGACAAGGCCATCGACCTGATCGACGAAGCGGCCAGTCGTATTCGTATGGAAATCGACTCCAAGCCGGAAGTGCTCGACCGCCTTGAGCGCCGCTTGATCCAGTTGAAGGTTGAATCCCAGGCATTAAAGAAAGAAGACGACGAAGCCGCGATCAAGCGCCTGGAAAAACTGCAGGAAGAAATTGTCCGTCTGGATCGTGAATACGCTGACCTGGAAGAAATCTGGACTTCAGAGAAAGCCGAAGTCACCGGTTCTGCGCAGATCCAGCAAAAGATCGAACAGTCGCGTCAGGAGCTGGAAGCGGCTCGTCGCCGTGGTGATCTGAACCGCATGGCTGAATTGCAGTACGGGATCATTCCGGACCTGGAGCGCAGCCTGCAAATGGTCGACCAGCACGGCAAGCCTGAGAATCAGTTGCTGCGCAGCAAGGTGACCGAGGAGGAGATTGCCGAAGTCGTCTCCAAGTGGACCGGGATTCCGGTATCGAAGATGCTCGAAGGCGAACGCGACAAGCTGCTGCGTATGGAAAGCCTGCTGCACCAGCGCGTTATTGGTCAGGACGAAGCCGTGGTTGCGGTTTCCAACGCGGTACGTCGTTCTCGTGCCGGGTTGTCTGATCCGAATCGCCCAAGTGGTTCGTTCATGTTCCTCGGCCCAACGGGCGTCGGTAAGACCGAGCTGTGCAAGGCGTTGGCGGAGTTCCTCTTCGACACTGAAGAGGCGATGGTGCGTATCGACATGTCCGAGTTCATGGAGAAACATTCCGTGGCGCGGTTGATCGGTGCACCACCAGGCTATGTAGGTTATGAAGAGGGCGGTTATCTCACTGAGGCAGTCCGTCGCAAGCCGTACTCCGTTATCTTGCTGGACGAGGTGGAGAAGGCGCACCCAGACGTCTTCAACATCTTGCTGCAAGTGCTGGAAGACGGCCGTCTGACCGACAGCCACGGCCGGACAGTGGATTTCCGCAATACCGTGATCGTCATGACCTCCAACCTGGGCTCGGCGCAGATCATTGAGCTTTCGGGGGATCGCGAAGCACAGCGCGCGGCGGTGATGGATGCGGTAAGCAACCACTTCCGTCCGGAGTTCCTGAACCGTATCGACGAAGTGGTGATCTTCGAGCCGCTGGCCCGTGATCAGATCGCAGGCATCACGGATATTCAACTGGCGCGCCTGCGCAGTCGTCTGACCGAACGCGAGCTGAAACTGGAGCTGAGCCCTGAGGCGATGGATAAACTCATCGCGGTGGGTTACGACCCGGTTTACGGCGCTCGTCCGCTCAAGCGTGCGATCCAGCGCTGGATCGAGAACCCGCTGGCACAGTTGATCCTGTCGGGTGGTTTGATGCCGGGCTCCAGCGTCACCGGCACAGTGGTAGACGACGAAATCGTCTTCAACTGATGGGGTTTGCAGTTCAGGCTCGCCAGCGGTGTGCTATCGCAGGTGGGCCTGGCGCTGCTGATTGTTGGATTTGCGAGGGCTTAAAGGCCATCTGAAAAAAAATCGCAAATCATTGTCTTAAAAGCAATTTAAGGGGTTGACACCTCTTTTTAAAATTGTAGAATAGCGCGCCTCAGAGACGTGAACGCAGCGATGCAAACACATCGAAGAGGTTGAATTAACAAGTTAACAGCGCGTTAGTTCAGAGCAGTAAGTTGTAGAAGTTGCATCTGAAATCGATACGTTCCGCGATAGCTCAGTTGGTAGAGCAAGTGACTGTTAATCACTGGGTCCCTGGTTCGAGTCCAGGTCGTGGAGCCAGATTTCAAAATGTAGCTGTATCGGGGTATAGCGCAGTCCGGTAGCGCGCCTGCTTTGGGAGCAGGATGTCAGGAGTTCGAATCCCCTTACCCCGACCATTTTTGGGTCGTTAGCTCAGTTGGTAGAGCAGTTGGCTTTTAACCAATTGGTCGTAGGTTCGAATCCCACACGACCCACCATTTTTGGCCTCAGTAGAAATACCGGGGCCGAATCTTATAGATCTGATGCCATTCGCATCAAATCGCAGACGGCTTGTTGAGGCGTCTTTAAAAAGTTTCACCCGGGGTATAGCGCAGTCCGGTAGCGCGCCTGCTTTGGGAGCAGGATGTCAGGAGTTCGAATCCCCTTACCCCGACCATCTTCACAAAAAAGCCTGATTTAAGCCTGGTGCTCAAATCGGGCTTTTTTGCGTCTGCGTTTTGGTGCGGGAATGGGGTCGCGTGAAGTTGTGAGTAAGCGCGGCAAACGGTCGGCCTGTAAGAGCTGCCGAAGGCAGAGATGACGCTGTATCAGGAGGAATGTTTCACAGCCTTCAGCAGGTCCTGCACGGCTGTCTTCAATCTTGAGATGGTCCCAGAGATGGCTTGCCAAGGGTCAAAATACACGGCGTCAAATTAATCGCGGCGTTTAAAGTCGACTGGTGCCAACGCGTCTAAATCAACCTTTTGAACGCGCCATCGCAAGAAATTTCAAAAAGTTCCGCGTCAGTTTGTAACTATATGTTACATAAATTTCCCCTTTTTCACACACCTTATCTTCTCATGAACTCCGCAGGAGGATGGGAATTCTTCCTGTTTCTACTACGAATTCTGCGTGCAATAGGGCCGCGTCATTCATCTAGAGCGTTCGCTTGTTCCCTCCTTAAAAACCAGGTCGCCAGATTTATGGCGCCAAAGGGGTGTCGTTTTTTTCTTTTTCATCCGTTAACAATAGAGTTAATCGATTCAGCGAATCGATGCTCCCAAAAACAAGAACTCAACGGATTTCACCTGTAGCCGGGTGGGGCTTTGGCATGGCAGCCGAAGCAGAGAAATTAAAACTATTGGAATTACGAACGCTCGGAGGCTGTCATGGGTGCGCAAACCAAGATTCTGGATATCGAAGAGTTCAAGGTCTATACCGAAACTTACTGGAAGAGTGACAACGCCAAGACCGTTTTACTGGTCAATGGCGCGCTGTCGACCACTGGCTCGTTTGGGCAGACGGTCAAGTACCTGGAGCCGCACTTCAATCTGGTGCTGTTCGATTTGCCCTTTTCCGGGCAGTCCAAGGCTCACAATCCTGGCGATACGATTGTGACCAAGGAAGATGAGGTCAGAATTCTTCTTAATCTGATTAATCGCTTTAAAATCAATTACTTGATCTCTGTTTCCTGGGGTGGTGTGTCTGCGTTGCTGGCGCTGTCCGAATCGCCGGCATCGGTGGAAAAGGCGATCATCAGTTCGTTCTCTCCAGTGCTCAACGAACCCATGCTGGACTACATCGACAAGGCCCAGATCTACCTCGCTGCACGAGAAAAACGAAAAATTGGTTCGTTGCTCAATGACACCGTAGGCAAATACCTGCCGCGTCTTTTCAAACTTTATAACTACAAGCACTTGATCAGCCTTGCTGAACATGAATACGGTCAGATTGACTTTCATATCAGCCAGATCCGCAAACTAAGTGCCAGTAATTACGTTGAGCGCTTTTCATCCATCAAGATTCCTGTGTTGTTCGTCAATGGTGAAAAAGACGAATACACGACGGTTGAAGACGCCCGCAGTTTCTCCACCTACATCTCGCAAAGCAGCTTCAATGTGGTGCCTGATACAGGACACTTTCTTGATCTTGAGAGCAAGGCAGCGTGGCTGAACTCGCAGAACACTGTGCTGGGGTTTCTCGGTGCGAAGAAAGAACAGAGTCTGGTATGGCCTGAATCTGCAGCGCTTGCTTGAGGGCTGGGACGGCCCTTGGCTGTTGCGTAGCTGACTCTCCCTGACAACGGGGGCTGTTATTTCACTGGGCTGTGGCTTTCTTGTTGATGAATACTTCTTGCGCCGTATTGTTTTGCTGGTTCTGTCGCGTTGCCGGTAAATACCGGTCTTTGAATTCCAGGAGTGACTCACGCCAGCCTTGGCTGGCGTTGGGATTCAATCTGTTTTTGATGCTTTCGCTGAGTGCCTGCTCTGCCGATAAGTCTGCGCCGAAGACTCTGGTGCGTGTGGCGGTTCAGGAAGTGGTGTCTTCCGAGGTTATGACCCGTGTCGAGCTGACAGGCGATATTCAGGCTCGCAAGGTGACTGATCAGGCTTTTCGCGTTTCTGGCAAGTTGGCGCAGCGCTATGTCGATGTGGGTGATCGGGTGCGGGCGGGGCAACGGCTGGCAAGGCTGGACCCGCGAGAGCAGAATACTGAGCTGGCTTCGGCCGATGCTGAAGTCGCTGCTCGCGAGTCCCGGTTGCGTCTGGCGCAAAGCAATTATCAGCGTCAGCAAACCCTGCTGCCAAAGGGCTATACCAATCTCAGTGAATACCAGAAGGCGCAGTCGGCGCTGGAAGGTGCGCGCGGGGACCTTGCCGCGCTAAAAGCGCAGCAAGCCAATGCTCGTGATCAACTGAGCTACACCGAACTGTTCGCGGTGGCCGACGGCATTATCACTGCCCGCCATGTCGAAGAAGGCCAGGTGGTCCAGGCTGCGACACCCATTTTCAGCCTTGCTCATGATGGCGAGCGCGAGGCGGTATTTGCGGCCTACGAAACGTTGCTGGAGTCCGATCAGCCGGGGCGCAGCGTCAGTGTCCACGGGCTGGGTCATTCGGATTTGCAACTGTCCGGCAGGATCCGTGAGATTACCCCTATCGTGTCTTCCGCCAGCGGCACGTTACTGGTGCGAGTTGCGTTGCAAGCCGCTCCCGCCAACCTCGCACTTGGCACCGTCGTCACCGCCAAGCTTGATTCTCAGCCGCGTAAAGCCTTTACCCTGCCATGGTCGGCCCTGAGTCGCAGCCACGGTAAACCGGCAGTCTGGCGCGTTGACGAGCAGAACCGTGTGCGTCTGGTCGCGGTGCAGGTATTGCGTTATGAGCAGGGCCAGGTGGTTATCGCATCTGGAGTGGCTGATGGTGACTGGGTGGTGTCCCGCGGGTTGCAGTTCTTGTATCCGGGGCAAAGAGTTGACGTTGCTGAGCGCGAGGGCCGTGCCAGGCACGATGTCGTTGCTTCGGCCGCGGAGACGACTCAATGAAAGTCGCCGCCCTGCGTATCGTATTGAACTGCAAATTCTGGTTGTTCTGCATCCTGTTCATGATGGTCTCCGGCTGTCGTGACAAGCCGTTGCGTGAAGTGGTCGAGCGGCCGGTGTTGTTCGTCGAAATGGTCGATGCGCAGCAGCAGGTCCATGGCCGCTTTGCGGGCAGCATTCAGCCTCGCTACGAAGTCGCGCTGGGCTTTCGGGTGGCGGGTCGCATTGCCACTCGCCAGGTCGAGATCGGTGACAGGGTTCGCCGGGGTGATCTTCTCGCAACACTTGAACCCAGCGCCCAGCAAAACCAGCTGCGTGCCCGGCAGGCAGAACTGAACAAGGCCAGGGCGGCCCGGCAGCAACTGGGTGACGAGCAGCGGCGTTATCAACAACTGATTGAGCGCGGGGTGGGGGCTCAAGCACGTCTGGATCAGTTGAGCAGCGATGTGCAAACCCAGAGCGCAGTCCTCAGTCAGGCACTCAACGCCCTGCAACAAGCCAACGATCAGGTGTCTTACACCCGCTTGCTGGCTGAGTTCGATGGCGTGGTCACCGACTGGCAGGGTGAGGTTGGCCAAGTGGTTGCGACCGGGCATCCGGTGGTCAGCCTGGCACGCCTGGAAAGCCGCGAGGCAGTAGTCGATCTGCCGCTGGAGCTGATTGCCGCGCTGGATGGCAGCACACACATTCAGGTGGTTTCTCAGCTCAACCCACAGGCCGTAGTTGTCGCTCATGTGCGTCAGCTTTCGCCGCAGATTGATCCCGCCACGCGTACCCAGCGTGTACGGCTAACCCTCGCCTCAGTGCCGGACAGCTTTCGGCTGGGCTCGACAGTGACCGTTGATATCAGCAGTGCAACCGAGTCCTCCCGTGAGCTACCGGGCAGTGCCGTGCTGGAGCGCGACGGCCAGATGCAGGTTTGGGTGATTGATCCGCAATCCGCAACCTTGAATGCACGCAACGTAACCATTGTGGCTCGGCAAGGCTCGACGGTGCGTGTACAGGGTGAATTGCGAGGCGGTGACAAGGTAGTCATTGCCGGGGTCAACGGCCTGAAACCGGGGCAGAAAATTCGTATGGATCGCGAGGTCAGTTTGTGAAGGAGCGCTTTAACCTGTCGGCATGGGGGCTTCGGCACCGCACACTGGTCTGGTACATGATGTTCGTTTCGCTGTTGATGGGAAGCTGGTCGTTCATGAATCTGGGGCGTGAAGAAGACCCTTCATTCGCGATCAAGACCATGGTGATTCAAGCTCGTTGGCCCGGTGCAACCTTGCCGGAGACGTTGCAGCAAGTCACTGATCGCATGGAAAAGAAGCTCGAAGAAATCGACGCGCTGGATTACGTGAAGAGCTACACGTTGGCTGGTGAGTCGACGCTGTTCGTTTTCCTCAAGAGCGACACCCATAGCGATGACATTCCTGCTGCCTGGTATCAGGTGCGCAAGAAGATCATGGACATACGTGCTGAATTGCCCAGTGGTATTCAAGGGCCTGCCTTCAACGATGAATTCGGCGATGTCTTTGGCAGCATCTACGCATTTACTGCTGACGGTCTTTCGTTTCGCCAGTTACGCGATTACGTCGAGCAGGTCAGGGCGGATATTCGCAGCGTGCAGGACCTGGGCAAGATTGAGTTGCTGGGGGCACAGCGTGAGGTGATCTATCTGAACTTCTCCATTCGCAAGCTGGCGGCATTGGGGATTGATCAGCGGCAGGTCATCGCCAGTCTGCAAGCGCAGAACGCGGTAACGCCCGCCGGTGTCATCGAGTCCGGTCCGGAAAGAATTGCAGTACGAACCAGCGGCCAATTCAACGACGAAAGCGACCTGCAAGCGGTCAATCTGCGCTTCGGCGATCGCTTCTTTCGCCTGAGTGATCTGGCGACGGTTGAGCGTCGTTATGCCGATCCGCCGAGTTCGATGTTCCGTTTCAACGGCCAGCCAGCGATTGGTCTGGCCGTGGCCATGAAGCAGGGCGGTAATATTCAGGACTTCGGGACGCGCCTGCAGCAGCGTATCGAAGCGCTGACCAGCGAGCTGCCGCTGGGTATCGACGTGCATCTGGTGTCGAGTCAGGCCGAGGTGGTGGACAAAGCCATTGGTGGCTTCACGCGTGCGTTGTTCGAGGCAATTCTGATTGTGCTGGTGGTGAGTTTTCTCAGCCTGGGTATTCGGGCGGGACTCGTCGTGGCGTGCTCGATCCCGCTGGTGTTGGCGCTGGTTTTCGTTTTCATGGAGTACAGCGGCATCACCATGCAGCGTATCTCGTTAGGGGCGTTGATCATTGCCTTGGGGTTGTTGGTGGATGACGCAATGATCACAGTGGAAATGATGGTGACCCGGCTCGAGGGCGGTGACTCGTTACAGCAGGCGGCCACGTTCGCTTACACCTCCACGGCATTCCCGATGCTCACGGGTACGCTGGTCACTGTCGCAGGCTTTGTGCCGATCGGTCTGAACTCCAGCTCAGCTGGCGAATATGTCTTCACGATGTTCGCGGTAATTGCCGTAGCACTGCTGCTTTCGTGGCTGGTGGCGGTTCTGTTTGCGCCGCTGATTGGCGTACACATTCTCAAAGCGTCCAAGGCTCATCAGCATGCAGGCGGTGCGTGGATGTCAGGTTTCAGGCGGGCGTTGTCAGGGGCGCTCAAGCATCGTTGGTGGGTGATTGGCTTTACGGTGCTAGTCTTTGTCGGTTCGCTGTTCGCGGGCAAGTTGCTGCAGAACCAGTTTTTCCCGGACTCGGACCGCCCGGAAATCCTTGTCGACATATACATGCCGCAGAACGGTTCAATCGACGGTACGCGACAGGTCATGGATCGTCTCGAAGCGACTCTCAAGGACGACCCGGAAGTACTGCGCTGGAGTTCCTACGTGGGCAAAGGCGCGGTGCGTTTTTACCTGCCACTGGACCAGCAACTGAGCAATCCGTTTTACGGCCAACTGGTGATCGTCAGCCGTGGTGGAGAAGGCCGGGATCAGTTGATCGAGCGACTGCGTCAGCGTTTTCGCGATGATTTCGTCGGTGTCGGCGGCTATGTGCAGCCTTTGAATCTGGGGCCGCCGGTGGGCTGGCCGGTGCAATACCGGGTCAGTGGTCCGGATATTGAGCAGGTCCGTAGCCAGGCAATGGCGCTGGCGGCCATTCTGGACGCCAATCCCAACATAGGTCAGGTCATCTACGATTGGAACGAACCCGGCAAAGTGCTGAAGATTGATATCGCCCAGGACAAGGTTCGTCAGTTCGGCCTGTCGTCCGAGGATGTGGCGCAGATTCTTAACAGCCTGGTATCCGGCACCAGTATCACCAAGGTTCGCGATGACACTTATCTGGTCGATCTGGTCGGGCGTGCCGAAGCCAGTGAGCGCACCTCGCTGCAAACCTTGAGCAACCTGCAGATTCCGGTGCCCGGCGGGACCAGCGTACCGTTGATGGCCTTCGCCACGTTGCGTTATGAGCAGGAGCAACCACTGGTCTGGCGTCGCGACCGACTGCCGACCATCACCCTGAAAGCCAGCGTACTTGGCCATCTGCAGCCCGCGGCACTGGTGCGTGAGTTGCGTCCGCAGGTCGAGGCGTTCAGTGCTGCCTTGCCGTTGCGTTACTCGGTGGCAACCGGTGGTGCGGTAGAGGCCAGTGCCCGCTCTCAAGGGCCAATTCTGAAAGTCGTACCACTGATGCTGTTACTGGTCGTGACCTTCCTGATGATTCAGTTGCAGAGTGTGAAGAAACTGATGTTGGTGGTCAGTGTGGTGCCGCTAGGGTTTATTGGTGTGGTCGCAGCGCTATTGCTGACGGGCTACCCGTTGGGCTTCGTGGCAATTCTCGGAGTCTTGGCGCTGATCGGGATCATCATCCGCAACTCGGTGATTCTGGTCACGCAGATCGACGAGTTCATGGCCGCAGGGGAAGAAGCCTGGGTCGCCGTGGTCAAGGCAACCGAGCATCGATGCCGACCGATTCTGCTGACTGCCGCCGCGGCAAGTCTTGGCATGATCCCGATTGCCCGTGAAGTATTCTGGGGGCCAATGGCCTACGCCATGATCGGCGGTATTGCGATTGCTACTGTGCTAACGCTGTTTTTCCTGCCGGCACTTTACATCGTTTGCTATGGGATCAAGCCGCCGAGCAATTAAAGCGCAGTTGTTGTAAGCGCCGACGTGTTGACGAGGTGTCTGAAGTGCTCAATCGGGACTTTCACTTCGCCAAGACGTCGGCTTTTGCAAGGCGGTAATTCTTTTACGATTGTGCTCTTATATGTATATATGTGCTATTTAGTTGTGTTGGTTGAAATTATCTGAACTAATTTTCAACTAGTCAGTAAAGTCTCGCGCAAAATAGCCGATAGCCATTACTTCGCATATAAAACTAATAATCCGAAGGAAAAGAGCCCCAGGGCTTTTTCAAGGAGCTGGACGTGAAGTTATCGCACCGTTTGATGATTCTGGTTTTTACTTCTATTGTGGGCCTCGCCACGATTGGTATTCTGGCCTTGAACACCCTGCACTCAACCATGCAGGAAGATAAACGAAACGAAATCCACACCGTGCTTAGTCTCGCCACCCAGCAAGTGGCTTATTTTCAGGGGCTGGAAAAAAGTGGCAAGCTGACCCGCGCTGAGGCTCAGGCTAAAGCCGTTGAAGCGCTCACCAATATGCGCAACGGCACACAAAGATACATATGGGCGCGGAGTATTGATGGCTTGGGCCTGGTGCATGCCATCGCCGACAAGGTCGGGAAAATCGACCTCGGAAAGGCCGCTAACGGCAAAACCAGTATCCAGAATTACGTCGATAACCTGGCCACCACCCAGTTCTATTATTACGACGACATTACAACTCACCCTGAAACCAAGGCGGTGGTGCCAAAGATAAACGGCGTTACACGCATCAGTGACTGGAACTGGTTTATCGGCTTCGGCATCTTTGTCGCTGATATAGAAACGGCCTACTGGAAGTTGGCGTATGACTTTATTGTTGTCGGTATTGTATTAATCCTGATCGTGGTGGTTGTCGCGTGGCGTATCTCGAAAAGTATCTACAGCAGCCTGGGCGGTGAGCCGGCTTACGCCGCGAGTGCTGTCGGCGCCATTACTAATGGTGATCTAAGTCAGACCATTGCTTACAGTCCCGGTAAGCTCAGCCTGCTGTACAGCGTCGCGCAGATGCAGAAAAACCTCAGGGAAATGATCAACTCCATTCAGCACAATGCGCAACAATTAGGACAGGCGGCCAATGGTCTCTCGGGACAGATGAATCAGCTGGATTCTGCATCGCAGCAAACCTCGGATGCGACAACCGCGACGGCTGCTGCGATCGAGGAAATGTCGGTGACCATCGAACACATCTCCTACAGCGCGGGTGAAACCGAGAAGAACTCGGCGAACTCCACACAGCTTGCTGCGCAGGGCGAGACACTGGTCAATGATGCCGCTCAGGCGATCCAGCAAGTGTCGGTGCAGATAGAAGACGCTTCGCAGCTGATTGCCGGGCTGGTCACGCGGACCCATGAAATCGATGGCATCGCCAGCGTCATCAAAAACATCGCGAGTCAAACCAACTTGCTGGCGCTCAATGCGGCCATTGAGGCTGCACGGGCGGGGGAGCAGGGACGCGGCTTTGCCGTGGTGGCAGATGAGGTGAGGAACCTTGCTCAGCGTACGTCCCTGGCAACCGAGGAAATCACCGCCATGATCACCTCGATTCAGACAGATACCGGTTCGGTCGTTGCGGGAATGGGAGCCGTGACTCCGCAAGTAGTACTAGGGGTGGAGTTGGCTGAAAAGGCCGCCAATGCTTTGCGCCACATTAATCAGGAGGCCTCTGCCACGCTGGTGCAGGTGCGTGAGGTGGCGGCATCGACGGGTGAGCAAAGCCAGGCCAGTGCCAGTGTGGCGCAAAATATCGAGCGTATTGCCAATATGGTTGAGGCCACCGCAGATTCCGTCGGCCACGCCAACAACAACGTGCAGCAACTTGAGGTACTGGCTCAGGAGCTGCGTACCTCAGTGTCCAGATTTGTGCTCTAGATCAGCGAACGATGACTACCGGGTAGCCGTCCACGGGGTGTTCCTGGATCAGTACTTCCAGGCCAAAAACCTCATGCAGCACATGCGGCTGTAGCACTTCGGCGGGAGTGCCCAAGGCGTGGATGCGCCCTTCGGCCAGCAGGAGCAGTCGATCGCAGTAGCGGGAAGCCAGGTTCAGGTCGTGCAACACCAGCGCTACTGACACGCCGTCGGCGGCCAGTTGCCGGATTCGTTGCAGGGATGCGTGCTGATGGCGTGGGTCGAGGGCGGCGGTCGGCTCGTCCAGCAGCAGGGTTTTGCCGGGTACGGCAGGCCAGAGCTGGGCGAGGGCGCGAGCCAGTTGTACCCGCTGGCGTTCGCCGCCGGACAGTTGTGTATATGATCGTTCGGTCAGGTGGCTCAGGGCGCAATGAGCTAACACTTGTTCGACGATTTCGGCGTCGGCCTGCGCGCCGCTGTCGTGTGGCAAACGACCGAACCCCACTACCTGATTGACCAGGAAATCGAACTCCAGGGTTGATGTCTGTGGCAGTACTGTCAGCTTCTGTGCCCGTTCGCGTCCTGTCCAGGTGCTCAGTGATTCGCCCTCCAGCAACACGTGGCCGGTACTCGGTGAAAGCTCGCCACTCATAGCCCCGAACAGGCTGCTTTTGCCCGCGCCGTTAGGGCCGAGCACACCCAGCACTTCGCCTCCGACTAAGCTCAGGTCAATATCACGCAAGCGCCAGTTGCTACCGGTTTGCAGCCCCAGGCCAGAAACGCTGAGCATCAAATCCCCCTACGTATCAACAGATAGAGAAAAAAGGGTGCACCGAGCAGTGCGGTGACAATGCCCAGCGGCAACTCGGCGGGGGTCAGCAGCATGCGCGCAATGGTGTCGGCCAGGAGCAGCAGACTCGCGCCTCCCAGCAGGGACGCAGGCAGCAACAGTCGATGATCGGGGCCCGCCAGCAGCCGCAACAAATGCGGGACGACCAGCCCGATGAACCCAATCAGACCGGCTGCGGCAACCGCTGCGCCGACGCCCAGTGCCGTGCAGAAAATCAGCTCGGCCTTGAGCCGTTCAACTTCGATACCCAAGTGTCGGGCTTCCGATTCGCCCAGCAACAGCACGTTCAAGGCCGCTGCCCGACGCGGCAACCAGACGGCGACCGCCAGCACAATCACTAGCGAGGGCCAGAGACGCGCGTAGCTGGCACCGTTGAGACTGCCCAGATTCCAGGAGGTCAGTTGCCGAAGGGTGGCGTCATCGGCCAAATAACCCAGAAGGCCGATCAGCGCGGCTGCCATGGCGGTGATGGCGATCCCGGCGAGCAGCATGATCCCGACGCGGGTCTGCCCGGCGCGGTAACCCAATCGGTAGACAATGGCCGTCACGCCCAAACCTCCAGCGAACGCGCACAACGAAAGCAAATACGGCTGGAACCAGGCAGGGGCTGCCATACCTCCCAGGCAGATAGCAAATGCTGCGCCCAACGCAGCGCCGGTGGAGACGCCGATCAATCCTGGATCGGCCAGCGGATTGCGGAACAACGCTTGAATAGCAACGCCAGTGATCGCCAGCACCGCACCTACGGCAATGCCGAGTAATGTGCGCGGTAGTCGAATCTGACCGACGACCAGCACGGCCTGTTCATCGGCTGCTACAGGGAAGCCTGCGATATGCGCCAAGGCCCGCAAGGTATCAACCAGCGCCAGATTCAACGGGCCCAGGGTCAACGACAGCAGGACGCTGACCAGCGTCAATCCGCCAAGGCCAATCAATAAGGGTCTGGCCTGAAGTCTCAGGCTCATGGTTTATGGGCGATCGTCGCGCCGAGGCTTGGGCGGAAAGCCTGAGCCAGTGCTTCGGCAGCGGCGGGCAGACGAGGGCCCAGGCCACCGACCAGCAGCGTGGCGTCTAGCGGCAGCAAATGGTTTTCACGTACGGCGCGGTTACTGGCGAGGCCAGGGTTTTGCGCGACCAGTGCTTGTGCCGCCTGGGGACCATTGATTCGCCGGTCAGCGATGACAATGAAAGCCGGATCCAGCCCCAGCAGCATCTCACTGGACAGCGGTTTGTAACCCTTGTGCGTGGCGATGTTATTGGCACCGGCCTGGGTCAGCAACCATGCACCCAGCGTGTCGGAGCCTGCCACCAGTGGCCGGTCACCGGCGCCACCGACCAGCAAAAGCACGCGTGGTGCCTGGTCCTTGTTGGTCGCCAAGCGGCTGGAGAGTTTGTTCAGGTTGTCGCGAAACGCCGCAAACTCTGATTGAGCCTGATCGTTTTTACCCAGCCACGAACCCAGTTGCTTGAGGTTGCTTTCAAGTGCCGGGAGTTCCGGTTTGGAGGACAGTATTTCGACACGCACCGAAGCCCGACGCAATTGTTCCAGCACCGGTGGCGGCCCCATTTCCTCGCTGCCCACCAGTACGTCCGGACGCAGTGCGAGAATGCCTTCAGCGCTGAGTTGACGTTGATAACCAATTTTCGGCATCTTTTCCAGGCTGGCTGGATGTTGACTGGTGGTGTCTACGGCCACCAGCCGCGACTCGCCGCCCAGCTCGACGATCCACTCACTGATCGAGCCGCCCGCCGAAACCCAGCGTTGCGGCAAGTCCGCCGCCAGGCTGGTCTGGGCCAGCAGCCACAAACCCGTTGCAGCGACGAAGGCTTTGGAGAAAGAAAAAGACTGGGCTGCGAGGCGGCTCATGGTTATGTCCTTAAGGCGTTACCCGGCAAATAGTGATCAGAATTACCAGGATGAAGAATTCGAGAACACATACTATCCGCAAATGACATTTTTTCTCATTAAGATGTCGTAACCTTTTTGTCCTGCCGCATTGTCCGGAGAAAATCAGCACACCGTCATCGCTACCTTGCGTTGCTTGTTAGCTTAGAAAAATGCAACTACCTGATTTTGAATGCTTTTCTGTAGGAGCGCACGAGCAATGCGAGGCCGCGATGGCGTCCTGTCTGATACACCGCTATCGCGGCCTCGCGTTGCTCGCGCGCTCCTACAGGTCAGTATTTGTTGAGCGACAGCGGACAGGTCCAGCAATTTCAGGTCCCTAGACTTCTCAGCCGCAACTGCGCGCAACATCCGCCATCGGGGCGGTTGCCGATCTGCAGGGTGCTGTCGAGTTTCTTGACGATCATTTCGACGATGGCCAATCCCAGCCCTGCACCGTTGCTGTGTCCATTGCTGTAGAAACGTTCCAGCAGACGCGGTGCATTTTTTTCGTCGATGCCCGGCCCGCTGTCCTCGACGCGCAACTCGGCCAGGCCGTCATGGCTGCGGTCCAGAATGACCCGAATCTCACTGTTGGCCGGAGCGAAATTCAGGGCGTTGGTCAGCAGGTTCTGGAAGGCCACAGTGATGGCCGCGGGATCACTGTGTAACCGGAAGTCTTCTACCCCATCGAAGACCAGTTCAACTTTTTTCTCGGCCGCCAGCGGTGTCAGTTCGGCAAGTTCTTCACGTACCAGACTGCCCAGGTCGAATGTCTGCAATTCGCTTTGATTTACCTTCGGTTCAAGGCGCGCCATGGTCAGCAACTGGCTGGCAATCCGCGTGGCGCGGTCGACGCCATGCACCAGATAATCCAGCGCCTCTTCGCGTTGTTCCGGCAGTTGCGCCTGTCTGGCGTTTTGCGCGTGGATGCGCAGGATGGTGAGCGGTGTCCGCAGTTCGTGGGCCGCATCTGCGATAAAACGGCGCTCTCGTTCCAGCAGATTTTCGATCTGGATCAGCAGGCGATTGAGCGCGGTCTGCATCGGTTCCAGCTCTTTGGGCAGCGGTGCCAGATGCAGCGGCTCAAGACTCTCCGGCTCGCGTCGACGAATGACGCTGGCCATGAATTGCAGTGGGCGCAAACCCCAGCCAATCGCCAGCCAGATCGCCAGGGCCAGAAGGGGAACTCCAATCACAGTGGGCCACAAGGTGTGGCGGACGATGCGCTGAATCAGGTCTTGGCGCACATCGTCACGCTCGCCGACCCAGATCAGCAGCCCTTGCTGCGCGTCGACCAGCAGGAAACCACACCAGTCATTGCCGTCTTTGAGGAAATCATGTGAGCCCTCGGTAACAGGCGGGCCGTCCAGCTCCGGCGCCTCGGCGGAGCGCACCAGCAGTTCGCCGTTGCTGCGCCAGATCTGGAACGTCAAACGCGTCTCATAGGGATGAGCAGCCTCACCGCCGCCCACTCGACTCATGGCTTCATCGAAAGCCTGATACAGCCGATCAAGGTCGGTCTCGCCCGGTGGCCGTTGGCGCAGAACGCCTTGCAGCAGGCGTGCGCTTTGCGCCAGTTGGGCGTCGTAGACTTCTTCAATTTCATTGTGGCTATCGCGTAGCGCCAACCAACTGATAGTCAGGTCGCCCAACAGCAGCAGAAGCAACACAGGGACGAGAATGCGCGCGCGAACTGAACTCATGACAAGGTCTCGATCCGGTAGCCCACACCGCGCACGGTGCGGATCAATTCGGCAGAGAGTTTTTTACGCAGGTTGTGGATCAACACCTCCAGCGTGTTGCTCTCCACCTTGTCTTGCCAGCCGTAAAGCGTCGACGACAAACGCTCGCGGGTCACGACTTTACCGGGCCGGATCATCAGTTGATGCAGTAACTGATACTCCATCGGCGTCATGGCGATTTCGACACCGTTGAAGCTGACTTGTTGGGTCGCCGGATCAAGGCTGATTTGCCCATGTTCCAGCAACGGTTGCGCACGACCCTGACTGCGTCGCAGCAGTGCACGAACCCGGGCTTTTAGCTCGTCCACATCGAAGGGTTTGACCAGATAGTCATCAGCGCCAGCGTCCAGCCCGGCGATACGGTCGGGGGTGCCGTCACGAGCGGTCAGGATCAATACAGGCAGGGACTGTTGCTCCGCGCGAATCTGGCGCAGCAAGTCGATACCGTCCAGACGCGGCAGGCCGAGGTCGAGCAGCAGTAAGTCAAAGCGTTCGCTGCGCAGGGCATGCAGTGCGCTCGCGCCGTCCTGCAGCCAGTCCAGCGTATAGCCTTCGCTGCCGAGGGCGACACGGATGCCCTGGCCTACGGCGCGGTCATCTTCCACAAGGAGCAGGCGCATAAGGTGTTCCGTATTGGTTTCAGCCGGTGAGGGCGCACATGATGCCGCTACGCCAGCGCTTCGGGCAGGGCCTTGCGTCGGGGAAGATGTAACGGTCTGTTGCGTCCTAAGCTTTCGCTAAGCTTTGTTTCGCACAGTAGCGGCTCCTTAGTTCTTACGAGTGTCTGCCATGCGTAAAGTCCTGTTGCTGGTTCCCTTCCTGCTCGCCAGTCCGCTGGCCCTTGCCGGTCCACAATGCACCACTGCCGAACGCTCCACCTGGCAGGATCAGGGCAAATTCCAGGAGCAACTGAAAGCTCAGGGTTACGAGATCAGCAAGTTCAAAGTCACTGACGGCAACTGCTACGAAATCTACGGCTTCGACAAAGACAAACGCAAAGTCGAGATCTACCACGATCCGGTCACCGGTAAAGCCGTGAAGACCGAGATCAAAGGCTAATGACTCGGCCGACCCTGCGCCTGTGGGACCCGCTGGTGCGGCTGTTCCACATTTCCCTGGCCGGTGTTTTCGTCGCTAATTACTTCTTCAATGAAGCCGGTGACGATTGGCACGTTTGGCTGGGTTACTACGTGGTTGCCTGGCTGGTGGTCCGAGTGGTGTGGGGTTTCATCGGGCCGCGCAGTGCGCGCTGGTCCGATTTCTGGCCGACGCCTGCGCGTTTGCGTGCCCATGTTGGCTCGCTAATCAGGCGTCAGCCGGAACATCGGCTGGGCCACTCGCCGTTGGGTGCGCTGGTCATGGTGCTGATGATGGCGATGATTTGCGGTATCGGTTTGACCGGATGGCTGATGACCGAAGTGGATGCCCTGTGGGGCGCAGACTGGCCTCAGCAGATTCATGAAACGCTGGCTGACGGCCTGGCGTTGGTGGTGTGCCTGCACATAGCGGCGGCACTGTTTGAAAGTTATCAGGTGAAGGACAACCTGCCGTTGTCGATGATCACGGGTCGGCGTCGGCCACTTGCCGAAGAGCCACGTGATTGAGCCCAGACATTTTGCCTTCACGATTGTGATCACTACCCATGCGACTGACTTCTTTCAATGTACCTGTCTTGAGTGCATACCTTGCGCTCACTCTGGTTTTCATCGGTGCCTGGTTCAGCCATCCCCAGCACCGCTTGTCCGGCTTCGCTGTTGCACCCGCTTTAACGCCGGTTTCGGGCGTTGCGGCAAAAGCCAGTTATAGCAGCCGTTTCGCGTCCTCTGATCTGGATGACTTTGTTCACTCGTCTGCGGTGACCGCCTTGCCCGGTGGCGACCTGATGTCCGTGTGGTTCGCGGGCTCTCGTGAAGGTGCGGGCGATGTGGAAATCCGCGCCTCGCGATTCGACGCACGTGCTGGCGAGTGGGGCGATGAGCAGGTGCTGGCAACGCGTCAGTCCACTCAGGAGGGCACCGGCAAGTACATCCGCAAACTCGGTAACCCGGTGGTTGCTTTGGCACCGGACCAGCGTTTGTGGTTGTTCTATGTCTCGGTCTCGGTGGGCGGCTGGGCAGGCAGTTCGGTCAACGTGATGGTCTCCGAGGACATGGGCAAGAACTGGTCGCAGCCTCGTCAACTGATCACCTCGCCGTTCCTGAACATCAGTACATTGGTGCGCGCCGCACCAGTGTTTCACGCTGACGGTTCGATCGGCCTGCCGGTTTACCACGAGTTTCTCGGCAAGTTTGCCGAGTACCTGTACCTGAGCGCCGACGGTGATGTGATCGACAAATTCCGTATCAGCCGCGGCAAGAACTCTCTGCAGCCAACGGTGGTGCCACTGGATGGCAAGCGCGCGGTCGCACTGCTGCGTTACGCGGGCAACACGCATCACAAAGTGCTCGCCAGTCGCACCGAGGATGGCGGTCAGACCTGGAGTGAACCGCTGCCCCTCGCGCCAAGCAATCCCAATTCCTCGCTGGCTGCAGTTGGCACGCCCGATCGCGGTCTGTTGGTCGCGCTGAATGACCTGCGCGACGGTCGTTTCAAATTGAGCCTCTACGGCACTGACGAGCAGATGGATCACTGGACTTCGCTGATCGATCTGGATAAGTCGCCCGATCCGCTGGGCAATCCGTTTTCCTTTGATGCCTACAAGGAAATCATCGGCGAAGGTTTCCGCGCCTCCAGCGGCGTGCGCCGTCATCCGCTTGAGGAACAGTTCCTGAGCAATCTCGATCAGCGTGTGTGCTCGCCTCAAGGCTGCGACTTTGAGTATGAGTATCCGTACTTCATCCGCAGCCCCGACGGTCTCTACCACTTGGTTTATTCGTGGAATAACACCTTTATCAAACACGTCAGCTTCAATGAAGCCTGGCTGGCGGAGCAATTACTGTGATGTCTCTGTGGCAAGCCCATCTTTTTTTCAGCCTGACGTTGTTCATCGTGGCGGCTTCTTGGGTCGCTAACCTGAAGTGGCGCCTGATCATTCTGGCGAGTGCTTCAGTGCTGGGTTTTGTCAGTCTCGATGGTCTTTCGCTGGCGGCGTACGTGCGCAGCTTTACCGACGATCTGGCGATCACGACCGCGATTGTCCTTGTCTGGCTCTCCTTGCAGCGTCTTTTGAAACTGCCTGGAGTCGGTCGCCCTGGCACCGTCGTGGTGATCGTTTTTGCTGCCCTGGCACTGGTTCTCTATCCGGCCACATTAGGCCTCAGCTATAGCGATCCTTATCGTCTGGGCTTTAATCCGCGCCCTCTGATCATTGCCGTTGCAGTCATCGCTTTCGGCTTGCTGTACCTGCGCAATGGCTTGGGCGTCGTGATGCTGGCAGGCGCGACACTGGCCTTCGCGGTGCGCAGCAAGCCTTCGGAAAACTATTGGGATTATCTGATCGACCCGTTGCTGGCGCTGTATTGCTGCGTGGCACTGGTATTGATGATCGCGCGTGGCATCTATCGACGCTGGCGCAGTAGCCAGCAAATGGCGGTATCCAGCATCAAGCCGGTTTCTGGCTTGTGAGTGTAAGAGTCAAGGGGATGAAAATGGGTTGGCTGCAATCACGGCGCTTGCTGTATTGGCTGGGCGTGACCGTGCTTTTTTTGGTGCTGCTGAGTGTTTTGCGGCTGGTGTTTTTCTTCGGCTTCTCCGGTGTTGATCCTGCCAGCCTGAGCACTGACGCCACCGTCGCTCAAACGTTGAGCATTGGCTTTCGCTTCGATTTACGTTTGGCCCTGCTGTTGGCGTTACCCCTCGTCGTGCTGTTGTGGTTCCCCCGTTGGAATCTGCTGAGCGTGAGGATGCTGCGCTGGTTGGCGCGGGGGTACCTCGCCGTTGTATTGGCGCTGGTCACTCTGATCTACATCGTCGATTTTGGTCATTACGCGTATCTGGGTGTGCGGATCAACGCCAGTGTTATGCGCTATCTGGATGACGCGCAGATTTCCCGGGACATGCTCTGGCAAACCTATCCAGTGCTGTGGATCACCGCCAGTTGGCTCGCCGGTATCGGGGTGATAATCGCGGCGTTCATCGGGCTGGAGCGGATTACCCTTGAGCGCCAGGCCAAACCGATCAGGCGGTGGTCTGCCGCATTTGGCGCAGTACTGGTGACGTTGGCCACTTTATTGGGGCTGCTGGGTCGCGTTGAAAACCTCAATCTGGAAAACCCGGTCCCGCTGCGTTGGAGTGACGCGTTCTTCTCGGGCAACAGTCAGGTCGCCGCGCTGGGTTTGAATCCGGTGCTGTTCCTCTATGACACGCTCAAGGTAGGGCAGTCGCGTTATGACGAAGAGTTAGTACGCCGCCATTATTCTGTGGTCGCTGATTACCTGGGCGTCGATAAGCCAGACCCGCAAAGCCTGAACTTCAAGCGTCAGCAAGACGTGCAGCCTTACAACGTGGCTGCTACCCGGCCGCCGAACGTAGTGTTTGTGATGCTTGAGTCCTTGGGCACCAGTGCTGTGGGGGCGTATGGCAACCCGCTCAATCCGACCCCTAATCTGGATCGGCTGGCTGAGCAAAGCTGGTTCTTTCGGCATTTCTACGTGCCGGTTACCGGAACCGCCAAGACCGTGTGGGCAAGCATTACCGGGGTTCCCGACGTTACTCGTCAGGAAACCGCAACCCGGCACCCGATGCTGACCCGGCAAAATACGCTGATCAACGATTTCAAAGGCTACGAAAAGCTGTACATGATTGGCGGCAACTCTGGTTGGGCCAACATGAACGCGCTGATCCGCCGCAGCATCGTCGACATCCGACTGTATGACGAGCGTGACTGGCGTTCGCCTGTGGTGGATGTGTGGGGGATTTCCGATCTGGATCTGTTCAAGGAAAGCGACCGAATCCTGCGCGCGCTGCCCAAGGATCAGCCGTTTTTCGCCTATTTGCAGACGGCAGGCAATCACCGGCCGTTTACCATCCCTAAAGAAAACGACGGTTTTGAAGTCAGCAATCTGAGCCTAGAGCAAGTGCAGGCAGCGGGTTCGCGCAGCGTGGAGCAATACAACGCAGTGCGCTTGCTGGACTTCAATATCGGGCGGCTGATGGAGCTGGCCAAGGCGGGCGGTTACTACGAAAACACGATTTTTGTCCTGTTTGGCGACCACAACACCCGTATCAGCCAGATCCCGCATATGCCTCCGGCATTTGAACAATTGGGCCTGGAGAGCAACAACGTGCCGATGTTGATCCACGCACCAGGCCTGATAGGGGCGAAGGTTGTCGAGGAGGCGGTCGGATTGGCGGACTTGTTGCCAACCGTGGCGGGTATGGCAGGGATTCCGTTCAGTAACGGTGCCATGGGCCGGGATATCCAGCAGCCTGCACCTGAAGGTGAGCGCGTCGTGCCGTTGGTGCTGCGCGAAGGTACTTTCCCGTTGATCGGGGGCGTCACCCGACACTTTTTACTGCAAATGGAACACGACGGCACCTCGCCGACGCTGCATGACCTGGCCTCGGCAACTCCGTTGGAGGATGTTGCAGAGCGGCACCCGGAGGAGTTCAGTCGCCTGCGAGCGCTGACCCTGGGGCTGCATGAGAGTGCGCGGTTGATGTTGTATCGGAATGTGCAGTGAGGTTATTAACTTCACATGACTGTTTGAATTGGAGTGCATTCCTTGTGGGAGCTGGGTTACTCAGATAAATCGCGTATCGCTCCGAAACTTGTGAACCGTTTGACGATATTTTCATGCCCTGAACGGGTATGATGCCCACCTTCGTTGGGGAGTAGCCTGCTGCTGAGTGACATCAGCAGCGTTCGTATCAACATTCTCGGCAGCAGCCGTGGTACGAGCACCTTTTGGTTGGCGAGACCAGCGACATATCCATGCCTAAAGTCGGGCGTGTGGATGTGTCGTTGACTCATAGCCCGACTGGAAGTAAACCGTGAGCCCCATCTCCCTCATATTTGTCGCCTTGGCCATGTCCACGGACGCTTTCGCAGCGGCCATCGGTAAAGGCTCCAGCCTGCACAAACCGCGCTTTATCGAAGCGTTACGTACCGGTCTTATCTTCGGCGTGATTGAAGCCATCACGCCCGTTATCGGCTGGGCCATCGGTAATGCCGCGAGCAGCTTTGTCGAAAGCTGGGATCACTGGATCGCCTTTACGCTGCTGCTGATTCTCGGCTTGCACATGATCTACAACGGCGTGAAGCAGGATGATGAAGAGCCAGAGGAAAAGGCCGGTCAGCATTCGTTCCTGATTCTCGCTGTCACTGCTTTTGCCACCAGCATCGACGCGCTTGCCGTCGGTGTCGGCCTTGCTTTTGTGGACGTGAACATTCTCGTCGCAGCCTCTGCAATCGGTCTGGCTACCATGACCATGGTGACGATTGGTGTGATGTTGGGCCGGGTACTGGGGACGATGGTCGGCAAGCGCGCCGAGATCATTGGCGGCTTGGTGCTGATACTGGTGGGCGCGACGATCTTGTACGAACACTTGTCGGCTTGATTTCTGATTTGTATCAATCCCTGTAGGAGCTAACCGAGGTTACGAGGCCAGCGATAGCGGTTTGTCTGACACTCCGTGATCGCTGGCCTCGTAACCTCGG
>NZ_LOHF01000024.1:0-35569 GCF_002158995.1 Pseudomonas caspiana
TAGTGGCGTCGTTCAACTTGAGGCCAGATTAAAGGTCTTCGAATAAAGGATAAATCGGCTAAAAAGCGTTTTACTGTCAACTAAAAGAGGACAGTGGCCGCTACCCTATAGCGCCCACAAACGTACAATCCACGAGGGCAGTGGTTACCTAGACTTCGCCATATTGTTTACCTGATCTGGACGTCTGGCCCGCCATGGAAATATTTCTCTACGCCTTTAGCGTGATGTACAGCCCCGGACCTGTGAATTTCATGGGCCTGAATGCTGGCCTAAGCGGGCAGCTACGTCGTTCACGAGGTTTCTTCTTCGGGGTCGGATGCGCGTTACTGCTTTTGTTTGTTCTGCTGGGGTATACCGGTGAGGCCCTCATTTCTCAGACCGCGCTGCCTTACATCTCGTTAGTGGGCGGTATCTATACGCTTTACCTGGCTTGGCAGATTTCCCGTGTCGTTCCTGTTGCGCCAAGGGCGTCTGATGAGCAAGGCAAGGCATTGAGTTTCTGGAATGGCTTTCTGGTCCAGTTGTTCAATCCCAAATGCATCATGGTGGTGCTGCCAATCACCAGCATCATGCTGCCCGCTGCGCACATCACGGGTGGTGTGATTGCGCTGGTCTCGCTGCTGCTGGCAATGCTGGGCGGCGCTGCTCCGTGGACTTATTCGCTACTGGGCACGACGTTGGGACGACGCATCACGCAAGCATCGTGGTTCCGGGTTTTCAATCGTTTGATGGGGGCGGCGCTGTTAGTCTGTGCGGGTTTTATGTTCCACGAGTTCTATCTGCACATCCGTGAGATGTAGATGACTACTTCTCACGCAGGACCGCCTTTGGTAGGCATAGGGCCATTACAGTCGCTGCACATTCTTGTGCTAATGTCCCCGACGCCCGACTGCACCATCACTTCGGTACTGCTCGATGCAAGATCGCCACACTGCTAATGACTGGGTCAGACACGCGGCACAGCCCTCGAAGGTTGAGCGCTTCGAGGCGTTTTTCGGTGCGCATGCGTTTGAGCCTCATAGGCACGATACCTACGCCATCGGCCGTACGGTCTGCGGGGTACACCGTTTCAGTTACCGGGGCGAAGCGCGATTGTGCATGCCCGGCGAAATCATGATTATCCATCCGGATGAGCCCCACGATGGTTGGGCAGGTTCGGAGCAGGGCTTTCGTTACCAGGGCATTCACGTACCCCCGTCGCTGGTTCAGCAAATCATGCAGGGCAAACCGTTGCCATTCTTCAAGCCGGGCGTCAGTCGCGACCCGCGTATGGCCGTTGTAGCTGAGGCATTGCTCAATAACCTGGTTGTCCAAGCTGATTCCCTGGCGGAAGACGACGCGCTGTTCAACTTTGTTATCACGCTGGCGCAACTGGCCGGGCAACCAACGACCAGATCCAGCCCTCACTTTGCCGCGGCGGTGCGAGCGCGGGAATACATTGATGACAACCTTGACCGGCTCATCACGCTGGATGACCTGGCTAAATGCGCAGAGCGGGATCGCTGGAGCCTGTCCAACGATTTTCGCCAGTTTTTCGGCACCAGCCCCCATCGCTACATGACGTTGCGGCGACTGGATCGGGTGAGGGCACTGACCTCGCGTGGGCAGAGCTTGGCGGACGCGGCCATTGGCGCAGGTTTTTTCGATCAGAGCCACATGTCCCGGCACTTCAAAAAGGCTTTCGGTGTATCGCCTTTGCGTTGGTGCAAGTCTGCTTAGCCATTTGCAGGCCGCACTGATGATGGGGCGTCAGTAAAAGAACAAGATTCCCGATTCCGCCTCCGCCATGCATCCAACGCGACTACGCTAAACCTGTACGCGGCGATATCTCGATCGGGATTTTTAGCTGTCCACTTGCCACCGCCGGACCGGAGTTAGCAGTAGTTCGCAGGAGCGAAGCATCATGAGCGTCTGGCTTAAAAGTTTGGCATTTCCATTGTTACTCACTGCATCCGCCGCGTACGCCGAGTATGGCTGGACGGAATACGATACGAGCAAACCGCCGTGTTCTCTGTAGGAGCTGCCGAAGGCTGCGAAAGCAGTCTTTCTGACGTACCGCCATCGCAGCCTTCGGCAGTTCCTACAGGTCAAGATTGCGCAGTATCAGGGCAGGGCGATCTCACCGGGCAAACCGTCTCGCACCCGCCACACAAAGAATCACTGCAACCGTCACCCCCAGCATTCCCGTGCTGACCTGTTCATGAAGCAAGGTCGCCGCCAGCGCCAGGCCGAAAAAAGGTTGCAGCAGTTGCAGTTGCCCAACCGCAGCGATCCCACCTTGCGCAAGGCCGCGATACCAGAACACGAAACCGATCAGCATGCTGAACAGCGACACATAGCCAAGGCTCAGCCAGGCAGCTGGGCTGATGGTCGAGAATGACTTTGGACTCAGCAGCAGGCTTAGTGGCGCCATGGCAGGCAGCGCCAAAACCAGCGCCCAGCTGATCACCTGCCAGCCGCCCAGTGTTCGCGAGAGTCTGGCGCCTTCGGCATAACCGAGCCCGCAAATCAGAACGGCCAACAGCATCAGGAGGTCTCCGGTGGCGGAAGCATTCACGCCTTGGGAAAGGGCAAAGCCGACCACCATCAGGCTGCCCAGCACCGAGCAGAGCCAGAAGGCAGGCCGTGGCCGCTCGCCACCGCGCAGCACGCCGAATATCGCGGTCGCCAGTGGCAGCAAGCCGAGGAAGACGATGGAGTGCGCGGACGTCACGTGTTGTAACGCCAGTGCGGTTAACAGCGGGAAGCCGACGACTACCCCGATGGCAACGATGAGTAATGACAGCAATTGATCACGCGCGGGACGTTGTTCTTTGAAGAGCAGCAACATGCACAGCGCCAGAATACCTGCGAGGGTGGCCCGCGCCACGGTCAAAAACACCGGGTCGAACTCCAGCACTGCGACCCTTGTTGCAGGCAATGAACCGCTGAAGATCATCACGCCGATGAAGCCATTGATCCAGCCTTGGGTAGCGGTTTGCATGGGCGCGATTTTCGGGGGAGATACCTGTTCCATGTCGGTCAGACTCAAGTCGGGTTGCGTAAAAGCATCTTGAGGCTGAGTATCAGTACAATCAAAAAATTGTCATGGATACAGTTCGACATGCCATTGGCCCGCTACAAATCATTGGTGGATGCATTCGCCGCGGACATTCGTTCGGGGCGCTTGCCGCCGGGGACGCGTTTACCCACACATCGCACCCTGGCTGCGGCAGAAGGTTTGGCGCTGGCCACTGCGTCGAGGGTCTATGCGGAGCTTGAGACCATGGGCCTGGTAAGCGGTGAAGCGGGGCGAGGCACGTTCGTGCGGGAGACCTCGTTGCCGCTGGGGCATGGCATTGATCAGCCGCAAGTCGCCACCGGCGTCATTGACCTCAACTTCAACTACCCGTCGTTGCCGGGGCAGGCCGAGCTGTTGCGTACTGCGTTGCGCCAGTTGGCGTTGTCCGGGGATCTCGAATCACTGCTGCGTTATCAACCTCATGCGGGGCGCCTCCACGAGCGGGCATCGGTAGCGCGCCATCTGCACAGTCGCGGGCTGGAGGTAAAAGCCGAGCAGGTGTTGTTGGTCAACGGTGCTCAGCATGGTTTGGCAGTGGCGCTGATGGCGCTGTTCAAACCGGGCGACGTAGTTGCCGCTGATGCGTTGACCTATCCCGGTTTCAAGGTGCTGGCTGAATCCCTGAGCCTGGAAGTCTTGCCTGTTCCGGTGACGGATTTGGGGCCGGATTTCGATGCACTGGAGAAGCTCTGCCGACAGAGAACAGTGCGCGGGATCTATAGCATGCCGACGCTGCATAACCCGATGGGTTGGGTGATGAGTATTGAGCAGCGCGAGCGTCTGGTGTCCATCGCGAGGCAGCATGCGCTGCATATCGTCGAAGACGCGGCTTACGCGTTTCTTGCACCCAAACCGCCGCCACCGCTAGCGCATTTGGCACCGGAGCGCACGGTGTATGTATCAGGCCTGTCGAAAAGCGTCGCCACCGGACTGCGGTTCGGGTTTATGGCCGCGCCGGCTTCGCTGGTCAGTGCGCTGGAGCGTGTCATCAGAGCCACGAGTTGGAACACGGCTGGCGTGATGACGGCGATTGCTACTGGCTGGCTGGAAGATGGCACTGTCAGCAGGCTGGAATCGCAAAAACGTGCGGACGCCAAAGCCAGGCAGTTGTTGGCTAATGAGCTGCTCGTCGGCCTCAACTGCGTCGGTCATCCCAACTCGTATTTCACCTGGCTGCCGTTGGCCGAAGATGCACGAGCGGATCAGATTGCAGCGGCGTTGATGCGCGAGAATATTTCGGTGTCCACCGCCGAGCCATTTGCGGTGTCTGCTCAGGTGCCACACGCGATCCGCCTGGCGCTCGGGTCAGTGGACATGCCGACACTGCGTGCCGCACTGAAAACTGTGAGCTGGATCGTCGAGGCTCATTCCTGAGTACTGGATAACTTCAGCAGGCGTTGCAGTTGTGCGTGTTCCCAAATGCTCAGCAGCTTGACCGGGTCAGTGCCGTATCGCTGCCAACTGTCTGCTGTCCCGAGATTACCCTCGGGGGATTGGCAGGCCTGGCAATGGCTCAGCTTATTGCCCTCACTGATCATTGTGAGCTGCCAGCCATCCACCTCGATTTCGATTTGCCCTTTGTGGGTGTTCACTGTGTGCAAGGTTCGCGTTTCGAGGGCGATGTCTTTCAGCAGTTGATAGACGTCACGGGCGGTAAGGTCGGTGGTGGTTTTTGCCATGCAGATATTCTCTTGTTGAAACCAATGCGGCACTGCCTGAACATGCCCGCTGCAATCCGGGAAGATTACTTTACAGGCGAGGGTGAGTGGATGATCGATTTCAATAACAAGGGTTTTTTCAAACTCAAGCAGAACGATGAATATGCCGAGCGTGTAACCGCGCTTTTGCTGGATGGCGAACAGGTCATCGACGCCTACAAGTCCATGCGTGACGGCGTGGTGTTTACCAACAAACGCATCATCGCGGTGAACGTGCAAGGTTTGACCGGCAGTAAGAAAGACTTCACTTCGCTGCCTTACAAAAACATCGTCGCCTACTCCATCGAAACCTCCGGCACCTTCGACCTTGACTCTGAACTTGAGATCTACTTTTCCGCGCTGGGCAAAGTAAAGTTCGAATTCACCGGCAAGACATCAATGGTGGAGATTTCGAAACTTATTTCCAGGCATCTGTTGGGGTAGCAGCGGCTGTCAAAAACATACACGCCACTGAATTGAAAAGCGTTTTCCGTAGGAGCTGCCGAAGGCTTGCGATCAGTTATCGCTGACACACCGCTATCGCAGCCTTCGGCAGTTCCTACAGATCCAGTGTTTGTCGCGAAACCGCGCGGCGTCATAGACACGGAGGCGGCTCCTGCCTGAAACTTGCCCTCTGACTCACCTTTTCAAGGTTGCCCCATGATCAACATCCGGCCCATGACCGCCGAGGACTTCGACCTCTTCTGGCCCACTTTTCAGAGCGTGATCGCTGCCCGGGAAACCTATTCCTACGATCCGCAACTGACCCGCGAACAGGCATTGCACCTGTGGCTGGAAATGCCGCTGCATACCTTCATCGCTGAAGAAGACGGCGTACTGCTCGGCAGCTATTACCTTAAAGCCAATGCTGCTGGCCCCGGCAGCCATGTGTGCAATTGCGGTTACATGGTTACCGAAGCGGCACGCGGTCGTGGGGTTGCCCGATTGATGTGTGAGCATTCACAAAAGGTTGCCATTGAAAGCGGCTTCCTCGCGATGCAGTTTAACTCGGTGGTGGCGAGCAACGAAGTGGCAGTGGCGTTGTGGCAGAAGCTCGGGTTCGACATCGTCGGCCGATTGCCGCGTGCGTATCAACATGCGCGATTGGGGCTGGTGGATTGTCTAGTGATGTTCAAGTGGCTGACCGAGGAAATGCCACAAAAGCCGATGCTGATCGGGCGCAAGAATATTGAATCGGTGGTGTCGCGGCCTCGGCGTAAGTAGGCCTGATATTGCGGCCCTATGGGATATTCCATGTTGGCCTGCAAACCTGTGGGGGCGAGGCCTGCCCGCGATGCAGACGCCTCGGTTTGTCAGCTACACCTCGTCATCGTTCATCGCGAGCAAGCTCACTCCTACAGGTGAGTACCCATATTTGTGAGCGGTGAATGGCCTGAGCCGCATCCGGACAATAAACGATAACGCGGTGTGTCTTCCGACCGCGCCTCATGTATCGCGGGCAGGCCTCGCTCCCACACGTTTTGCGCCTGACTCACGCACTGGGTGCTGTATCAAACCTGTGGGAGCGGTGCTTGCCCGTTATCATTTATAGCGCGCACCTAGCCACCAACAAAAAGCCCGCACGAGGCGGGCTTTCTGAACAGCGTTAGCTAAACCGAGACAACTTACTTCTCGTTGCTGGCCTCAAGCTTTTTCTGTTGCTTTGGATGCCCTTCGGCCAAGGCCGTGCGGACTTCCTGGACCAGCTTCGCGGACACTGCAGGCGCCTTGTTGGACCAGCCCTGGCGCAGGAAGGTGGCCAGTTCGGCCACTTCGGCGTCATTCATGCGTTCGGCAAAACCTGGCATCGGCAGGATCGACGGGCCTCTCGCGGTGGATGGCGTTTGTGCGCCAGCGAGAATCACGTGAACGAGCGCGGTCGGGTTTTCGGCGTTGATGATCGAAGCACCGTCCAGACGCGGGAAGATCCGTGCAGCGCCTTCACCTTTGACGAAGTGGCACGCGCCACAGTTGTCCAGGTACAGACGTTCGCCCAGAGTCAGGTCCTTGGCTGCGGTCAACTTGCTGGCCGTGGCTGCACTGCGTTCAGCGTTGTGCTGATAAACAGTTTCGCCATTCTTGTCAGCAGGGCCAGACAATGACTTCAGATAGGCCGCCATCGCATGCAGATCTTCATCGGTCATGTGCGACGTGCTGTTGGCCACAACGTCAGTCATTTCACCGGCAACCGAAGCTTTGGCATTACGGCCAGAACCGAGGTAGTCGACGATTTCATCCTGCGACCAGTGAGCAACGCCACGGATCGAAGGCACAGCCCAGCCGTTGAGCAGAGCGCCCGTCAGGTAGTCGCTGCTTTTCTCGTCGAGACCTTTTTCCTGCATGGTCAGCGCACGAGGTGTGTGGCAAGAACCGCAGTGGCCAAGGCCCTGTACCAGATACGCGCCGCGAACCAGTTGTGGATCGGTGCCCGCAACAGGTGCAACGGTCGACTCAGGTGTTGGCGAAAAGAACGTGCGCCAGTAAGCCAGTGGCCAGCGAATCGACAGTGGCCATGGAATGTCGTTGGCCTGATTCGCCTGCTTGACCGGCTCAACGCCTTTCATGAAGTACGCGTACAACGCTTGCGTGTCTTCATCCGAGACCTTGGCATACGACGGGAACGGCATTGCCGGGTACAGCGCGCTGCCATCGTGACCGACACCGCGACGTACAGCGCGCTCGAAGTCGCCATAGGTCCAGCCACCGATACCGGTGTCTTTATCCGGCGTGATGTTGGTCGCGTAGATCGTGCCGATTGGCGACTCGATACCACGGCCGCCCGCGAAGGTTTTGCCATCGTGAGCGGTGTGGCACGCCACACAGTCGCCAGCGCGCGCCAGGTAAGCGCCTTTGCTGATGAGTTCAGGCGTTACTTCCTGAGTCATCTGCGCCGCCGCGTCACCCGATTTGTTGAGGAACACACTGACCAGCCAGGCCAGCAGTGCAAGCACCACACAGACCACCAGCAATGCCAGCAGCCGGGAGCGGGATTTGGATGTCATGTTCTCGCTCCTTATACCTGAACCAGTGGGCCAGGGTTTTTGATGTACTGCTCAACAATGGCCTTGGCCGAGAACAGGGTGATAGCGCCGATCAAGGCCGTCGGGTTGGCCTGGAAGTTCTGCGGGAAGGCGTTGCCGCCCGGTACGAAGACGTTATGCACGTCCCAGCTCTGCAGATAGCGGTTGAGTGCCGTGGTTTTCGGGTTGTCGCCCATGACCGCGCCGCCCACGTTGTGGGTGGATACGTACTTGGTGATGTCCCAATGGGAATCCATCGACAGGAAGCTTTCGCTGTAGCTGTCCGGGCCCAGTTCCTTGGTGATATCCAGCACGATCTTGCGCAGGTGTTGCTGCAGTTTCAGCTCGTTCTGCTTCCAGTCGAACGTGATACGCAGCAGTGGCAGGCCCCATGGATCTTTGTAGGTTGGGTCCAGGTCCACGTAGTGGCCGCGATACGACTGGCAACTGGTGGTAATGCTCACTTTCATCGAGTGGCCGTACCAATCCTGCATGCCTTCCTTCCAGCCCTGGCCCCAGTCTGGCGTACCGCTTGGCAACGCTGTACCGATAGGTGCGCCGGTGGCTTGCGAGCTGTGGATCTTCGCGCCGCCAATGAAACCCAGTGCTGCGCCGTCGTAGTTGCCCGGCGAAACGTCGTTGAACATCTGCCCGGTGGCACCGGCGGTGGCGAACGGGTTGAACTCTTTGTCCTTGAAGAACAGCGTGGAACCGCCGTTGCTCAGGAACGCGTAGTTACGGCCCACGGTGCCGGTTTCGGTGATCGGGTCGTAAGGCTTGCCAATCCCGGACAACAGCATCAGGCGCACGTTGACGAACTGGAAGCCGGCCAACACGACGATGCCGGCAGGCTGGAACACCAGATTGCCGTCGGCGTCGGCGTAGGTCACGCCTTTGGCCGTCTTGCCATCCGGATGCAGCTCCACTTTCAGCACGTTGGCGTTAACCCGGTAGGAGAAGTTCTCCATGCGCTTGAGCGAATCCAGCACGGCGGTTTGCGGCGAGGCTTTCGAGTAGTTCAGGCATGGGTACTTGCTGCAGTAACCGCAGTAGTTGCACGGCGCGATCTGGTTGCCGTACGGGTTGGTCCAGGCCTGAGAAACGTTCGCCGACGGGTTCGGGAACGGGTGGTAACCCATCTTGCGCGCTACATCTGCAAACATCTTGCAGTTCAGCGTGTCTTCCAGAGCTGGCAGCGGGAAAGGACTGGAACGTGGACCTTCGAACGGGTCGCCGCCTTCAATGATGCGACCTTGCAGGTTGCCGGTGTTACCCGACAGGCCACAGATCTTGTCGAACTTGTCCAGGAACGGTTCGATTTCATCCCAGGTGAACGGGTAATCGCCGATGCGCATGTCTTCTTGCAGGATGCCCGGCTTGTATGCCTGGTCCGCATAAGTCTTGAGCTTGATGTCGGTCGGCGTCGGACGAATCAGTACGCCGGTCCAGTGCAGGCCAGAACCGCCCACGCCAGTACCGGGCTCGAAAGCGCCCCACTTGCGGGTCGGCAGTGCGACGTCGTTGGCGGTGTGGCGCACAGTCATCGCCGCCGCTTTAGGGGTGGCCATGATCTTGTTGCGTATGCCGTAGGCGTACTGATCCGCTGGTTTTGGATAGGCGAAGTCGGTGTTGTTACGATCTTCACCGCGCTCCAGAGCGCGTACTTTCAAACCTGCCTGAGCCAGTTCGATGCTCATCAACGAGCCGGCCCAGCCGAGGCCGACGACGACTACGTCGACTTCGTCATTAGTAATATTTGCCATGAGAAACCTATGCTGGAAATGCTTGGCGAAGGGGGATCAACCGCGCAGGCCGCTGATGCTGACCGGGCCGAGGGGGTACTTGACGTTGTGCTGCGTCACCCATTCCACGTAACTGGCGCGGGCTCCGGGGAAGCCGATGGCGATCCAGGCTTTCATGCCTTTGTTGCCGCCATAGATCGGGTCCGAGAGGTAGCCCTGCTTGGTGTGGTTCAACAGCTCACCAAAGAACTGTTTGGACTTGAGCACGTCTTCGCCAAACGCTTTGAAGCTCACTTCGCCTTTTTGCAGCTGCTTCAGGATGTCTTCCTGTTGAGCTACATCCAGAGACGCGAAGTTTTTCTTGTGCTTGTCCTGACAAAAGGCGTCAACGCTCTTGATGCCTTTTTGATAGATCTCTTGCGGACGGTAGGGGATCTGATAACCCATTTCCGCTGGCGCATCGAGTTTGAAAGGACCTTCCAGATAGATCTCGCTGCCCAGATCGCTGGCCAGTTGCTGATCGATAAACACCGGAACGTTGGTTTCCAGCGCCCCAGGCCCACGGCCGCCGGCCGGGATCAGGCGATCGCAGGCCGCCATGATGAATGCCCATTCAGCGGCGGTGAAAAAGGTCGGGCGATATTCTTCAAGTTTCGGCGCAACCATCTCCGCTGCTTCTGCAGCGCTCAGGCCTTTAATCGCTACGCCTATCGCAGGTAATGCAATCAGAGAAGAAAGCAGAAACTTCCTTCGTGACGTTGGTTTATTCAACAACATGTAGAGGCCCCTATGAATGCTCACAAGAAAACCCCGGACGGTGCTTTTCGGAAATCGAAAGCCTCGACCTGCTGTGCAACCCCTTAGCCAACGTGAATAGCGCGCAGCCGGATTCGCCCTCGATTGAAGGACGTTAACGACGACGTTTTCAGGTTCCGGATCGTTTCAACAAAACGCGTTGGTTGGCGGTTCTTCCAACCTGCGATGGTCAACGTAAAAGGCATACGTTGCCAGTCAACGTACAACTCGCGATCGTCTCAGGCGCTGGCGCGCAATCAGGAACAGGGCTGGCAGACCTCAAGGGTTGCTCTAATTGTGATTCGTTTGCATAGGTGTGGCTGCATGAACAAAGTCCATCAGCACAGCATTGAGGCGCGATACTCAAGTATCGTCTGCTCATCACGGGTAGCGGGATGCTATCAGGTTTAAAAAAGATGCGACAAATTATTTCCTGTTTGTTGTCAAGGTGTTGTGGTGTCGCATCTAGGACATATGTGCTATTTCCATGCCGCATATCCGCCAGTTTGGCGACGATAGGGCCAATCAAGATGATTTATAGGGCTGTACTGAGTTGACGCAAATCCTGTAGGAGCTCGCCGAGGTTACGAGGCCAGCGATAGCGGTTTATCTGAAAAACCGCTATCGCTGGCCTCGTAACCTCGGTGAGCTCCTACAGATCCGCTGTCTATTCGGCGACAGCAGGGTGAGCCTGCGACTGAATGGCCGCGATGGCATCAATCTCGATCTGCATTCCGTCCAGTGCAAGACGTGGCACCGGAATCAATGTGCACACCGGCTTCATCAATGTGCCCCATGCCTGATCAATCGCCTCAACCCACGTGCTCAGTTTTTCCTGGTCGTGATCGGCAATCAGCAACGTCAGTTTGAACACATGGCCGAAACATGCACCTCTGGATTGCAGCGCAGTGGCGAGGTTGGCAAGCGCCTGTCTGGCTTGCTCGGCAAACGCTGGCGAGAGAGTGCCTTGTTGGTCTTCACCGCCTTGCCCGGCGATGTACAACAGCCGTGCCTGAGGCTGTAATTCGGCGACATGGGAGTAACCGTTCGGGCTCGGATCGTAAAGACCTGCCGGGTTGGATAACTGGAAAGCAGGGGCGATATCGGATTTGGACATGGGCTGACTCCTGATGAAAGAGTCGGCAGTCTCAGACCTCTAGTTAGGTGGAGGTCAAGGCGCCTGTGCAATCGACTGCCATGAACTGATCAACTAGCATCCCGAGCTTGTCTCCGACATACCCTTTTCAGCATCTGTTTGTCCGAAAAATATGCACATCCTTATCACCGGAGCACCCGGTTCCGGCACCTCGACATTAGGTCGCGACTTGTCCCGGGCATTATCGGCCCGGCATCTGGAGGGTGACGATTACCAATGGCTGCCCACCAACCCTCCGTATCAGCAGATGGTCGCCAAAGATCAGCGTGGCGCTGCATTGCTGGCCGATATGCAAGCCAGTGTCGATACGGTCGTTTCGGGGTCCGTGATGGGCTGGGGGAGAGAGCTTGAAGATGCTTTCGATCTGGTGGTTTTCCTCTACATCCCGAGCGACATACGCCTCGCCCGACTCAAGCTGCGCGAAGAGCAACGCTTTGGTAAAGCCAGGCCCGAGTTTCTCGCGTGGGCCGCGCAGTACGACAGCGGCACCGAGCCGGGTCGCAGTTTGCAGCAGCATCGGGCCTGGCTTGAGCAGCGCAGGTGCGAGGTGCTCAGGTTGGAGGGGGATTTGTCGGAGGAGGGGCGGCTGAGTGCGGTTTTGGCAGTGCTTGGGAAGCTCCGCCGCGAGACCGCCCCGGACTAGAGGTTGATCAACCGCTTGATCCCGTACATCAAGACCAGAAAGAGCAGAATTTTCGCTACATCAACCAAAGCCCGGAACGTGATCGGCCACCATTCATGCTGCTCGATTGCATCCTGATAAGAATATGAGTCGGTCGAGGCTCCGGTTTTCTGGAATTCATGCTCGCGCGCGCGGCCCCAATACATGAACGCGAAGATAAGCCCGATAACGCCCAGCCCACCGAGTTGGTCATCAGGCGCGACCTCAATTGGCGGTCCCCAGAGGTAGCATGCACCCGCTATCACCCAGATCAGCATTCCCAGCCAAGTCAGGGTTTTGCGTGCTCGCACAGATGCCTTGAGGTTCGTTCGCACACTGAACGGCCAAAATTTTCCGTCGCGCTGAAGTCGGTCTTCAAGCGAAACGATGTAGCCCGACACAAAGGCCAGAAAACCAATGAAAACTAATACAAAGGCCATCGGGGTTTGCTGCCTCAGCTGATTGAACGACGGTTGCGTTCACAGAATGTCCGCAGGTCGGGCATTTACTTGAGTAATTTGCGGTTATTGAGCGGGTGGGATCAAGCCCGCGTTGCCGGGGCCTCATCAAACAAAATTTAACCATCTGATGGAATACTTTTCGCCTGTAGGAGCGCGCTTGGTCTGGACCGCATCCGGACGATTGCGTCAGAACAGAAGATACATTCATCGACGGGCAGACCGAATCGTCCGGATGCGGCCCAGACCAAGCGCGCTCCTACAGGAACCATGTTTGCTACGCGACAACGCAGCGTCGAAGACGGGACGGCCCCTCTTGCACGGAAAGATGAGGGCTGGTCTGTGTGATCGTCCCGTAAGTGTTGAACAGCAGCTTCATTTTTTACTTAAACAAATCAGCAATTTCTGAATCCATGGCTTCGAAAACCTCAGCATTAAACCTCATATCGGGCAGCATTCCGCGTCGCTTAGAGGTTGTAGGCATCAGTTTAGTGACTGGAGATTCAGTCTTGGCAATGATGATTGTTTCGCCATCCGCAGCCGCAACGACAGGCTGGGTCAGGTGTTTCTTGTCTCCATGGACGTTGTGAGTTTTCACGGTGGTGCTCCTGTAAGCCTTCAAGCGTCAGTGCTGATTCTAGACCAGCATCATGTGGGTTCAGATCCAGGCTTATCAATGAAGCGATTTCACTCAGTCTAAACATCGATTTAACAGCGGTTGCACCAGGCAAACCTCGCACCTATCATTCGCCCCGTCGCTGCACATCAGCGACCGGGTTTGGCGATCCGATTTGTGCGCGCAACAGCTCCAGAGCTAGTTGCCCATTTTTTGTGGGCAACGTTATGGCGGCTGTGCGTGGGAGACCCTCGGGTCTGCCGGGTGCGTGCGACCGGTTCGCCAACCTGCGTACAGCTGTCACCCAATCTTGTTTGGCGACAAGACGGCGACAGCTCCAATAGATCTGGAGTTATTCGCATGACACAAAATATCCCGCTGTCCCAATTTCCCAATACCGTCCTCTTAATAAACCCAGAAGCCCCAATGGCCGACCTGCACCTCTGCGCCACGCAACGCTTGCGCGCAGTCAAAAACCTGATGAGCTGTTTAGCCAGCACCACGACCAAAGACACCGATGAAGATCAACTGGCTCACGTCGCTGAGGCTGCTTTCCTGTTGCTGCAAGACAGCTGTGATGTGCTGGAGTTGATGGAAGTGAGGCTGGATAAGGTCAACGCCTGATAAACACCGCGCGGGTTGGCTACGATCTCTGGCTCATGGCTGACCCGTGGGACCGATCGGGGTGGCACTCAACTTCCATTTGGGAGGCGATGCTCAGGCGATACACGCGCACAGGATGTGTCACCCTTCGCGAATAAATTCGCTCTCACGTGGGTTGAGTTCGCAGCCAGACGGACAGTCCACAGAAAGCTCCTAAATCCATACAGTTATGCGCTGTTGGGTCGGGAATCAAAAGCGATAGGAGCACGCAAGATGAGGCAGTGTTGAGATTGGCGAACGCCAAAAACAAGAAAGCCCGCAACCCGCCGCGGTGCTGAGAGTTATCTATCAATACTTTGGGTTGTAGCGTTCGCCGTTATAGATCAGTACGTACTCGTTCGAGGTAGGCTTTTCTTCTTTAGTGCAGCCATTACCCGTATCCGTTTTTTCGGTAGCGATTACTTTTTCCACCGCCTCCAGATCGGCATACCCGTGATTGCTGTTGTTGCCAATACTTAGAGTAAGGTGCGCCTCTGAAAAACTGCCCGCGCAGCTATCGGGATTTTGTTCGGCGGACGCTATGTCTTTTTCCAATTCAAGGATTTTTCGCATCCTTTTCCTTCATCGGTATACAGATAAAGTAGTGTTAAGGAGCGGGTGAGAGGCTCAATCGCCATATCATGTTTTAAAATGACTCCAAAAGTATGAGCGCCCGGGGTGAGCTGATAGCTGGGTGTATCAAGACTAAGTCCGGAAAACTTGAACAGAGAAATATCGATAGCATTGCTCTCGTAAGCATGGCTCTCTATCACCCCCTTTTTTAGCGCTAATGATCTCAAGGCCATAGGTGACCCAATCTTCCGGCTCGTCTTCTACCTTAACTCTTTCTTCTTCAAGAACCAGAACTGCCAGTGTTTGGTCGGGATCATCATTGGCCGTTTTACACGCGGAACGCTGCTTGTCAAAGGCTAATGTCGGATGCAATGTTTTAGCCCAGCCCGACAGATATGCTTCGCAGTTTGGAGAGGCGGCAGAGGCCAGGAATGGGAAAAACAACAAGCTCAGGGCTAGAAGGCAGCGCATCGGGTATCCCTACCAGTGAAAAACGAATGGGTGTGCAGTCGTGAAATTGCATTTTTGGCAGCGGTACAGTAGTAATTTCGCTTGAAGAAATCAAATGTCTCGAGCTTTTGGATTGCGCTGTCTCGCGGAATATCGGGTCAGGCGTGCCATTGCGAGAAATTGCGTTGGAAAAGTTATTTTCCTTATTATCTTTGAGAGCGAGTTCACTCCCGGCGGCGCGTCATACTCTATGTCCATGTTTCATAAGTTACCAAGTTTTTTATTGGACGTAAGCAATGTCGATGGGCGCTGTTCGGAATTTTTTATAGTCGGCAAATATGATATGTTCGGTGATGCCATTTCAAAAGTTGATTGCATACTCAGAGTTGTCAGGAAGCACTGGTATTATCTATTTGCTCCGGCGAACTCTTGATCGAATTGCCGTGTTTCAGAAAGTTGGCAGGATTTCGTCGTTCCATACAATACAAACAGAAAGTCCATGCACAAGACATGATGTCTGGACAGAGGAGGACAAATTATAAGAACGACAAAATGCTGCCACATCCATTTTGATCGCTTGCTGATTGCCGTGAGCGTCGAATGCGGAATATCTAAAAAGCCCAGAGGCGCATGGGGCTAAGGCCAGGATCCCCTCGGTACGGAGAGATCAAACCCCAGAAACAAGAAAGCCCGCACTAGGCGGGCTTCTTGTTGCTTCACGAGCATCAATGATGTCACGAAGCAGGTATTTGGTGGTACACAGACGTTTGAACTGAATTTCTAAGTATATGTATTTTAAGTGTTTTTATGTTTTTCTTTAATAAAGGGATACATGGCGCCATTTGCTGGGTTGCGTTCGGTACGCCCCAGACAAGCCGGGCGAAGTCTTCAGGCGGTTGATGTTCCGAACCCGATGAGTGGTCATTTCTGAGGTGTATCGACGGCTGGTGAATCCGAAAACTCGTACTCATTGTCAACAGTTGAAACCCGCCAGTGATATCCGCGGAGAGATAGCGTTTCATTTAACCAAACGAGATCGACAATTGTGCGGTCGTACCAGACCGTTTCGAGATCACAAGGCGTGATCGATTTTTCGATGAAATATCTTTCTTTCAGTCCTATGACTATTAGCTTGCGTGCCATGTATTGCGGAGTATCTGGAGCATCCCCACCACGTCCTGGCTCACAGTGAGGGAGCCCATAGGGTGGTTTGATGTGAGCGCGAGTGGGCATACCAAAAAGATGAAACCCGTAGGATCGACCGCCGCGTCCGCCTCTGCCATCTATTTGGCTTGACTCGCCACCTTGCCCGCCTGCCATGAATACATCGTCCTGCTCGATTATGACATCGCCACCGGGCTGTCCGGGTCCCGCGCCTCCGCGTCCACCTTGACCACCCACTCCCGTGCTTCTGTCACCTTTTACGCGAGCGTTACCTCCTGGGCCGCCGTCTCCGAGCACGGCCTCTCCGCCGTGTCCTCCTAGAGCAATGCTATCATCACCATCGACTTCGGCTTGGCCTCCGGCTCCCCCGGTTCCTTGCGATATTTTTTTCATAGGTTTGGCTCGATATTCTGAGGGCGGATATGGCTGATAAATCGCAAGTCGTACAAGGACTGTCGCTGGCTCAATGGGAAGCATTATTCCGTCCAGGGATACAAGAGTTTGCAGCCTCGACATTCATGTTTTCAGGGGAAGCGCATGGGCAAGTTCGAATTGCTCTTGGAAATAGCGGTCCTTACACCAATGAAAGTGAACGCTCTCCGGTTTACACGCACGCCGTGACGCTCTCACCAAGCGTTGCCGTTGAACTTGCTCGAGTACTTCTCGAACATTTTGCCAAACCTTCAGATGATCCGAGCAAGCCAATTGCAGTGATCTAGCCAGCCCCGCCATGGCCACCTTTTGCAACCGATCTTTTCCCTCGGGCGGTTGCATTTCCCCCATCGCCGCCAGTACCACTATTTGCGGCACCTCCGTTCCCGCCTAATGCTTCGTTGTCATCACCAACGCTTGTCGCGGTGCCGCCTTGGCCTCCGCGCCCTCGTACAGCTTTGGCTTTCATCGCCCTGTACGCTAGAGCAGCTGAAACAACAATGAGCGTTGCCGCTACTATCAACGCGACGGCGGGTGAGATCCAAGTAATCAACGCCGGTAGACCAAGCGCGGCGAACGGCGTTACGGCAAGCAGTAGAACTGGAACGTAAAATTCTGCATATGGATGGTTCGCCATTTGCTTTCCCTTGCGTGGACGCCTCAAGATTTTGAGGACTTTGATATTTTTCGATGGGGAGATTGTAGCTGCGTATTAAGAGTAGAGCTCATTGGCTTGCACTGTTGGCCTAGGCGCGATTGCCCATGCCTTGTCGAGACGCCACAACGATCCGGTAGTATTGTGTGCCGCGTCACTGCAGCAAGCCTAGTCAAAGGTCTAAAGGTCGCTGATTCTCAGAACAGTAGTCGTGGAGCAATCAGCGTGCCGGGCAGTGGCACGGATACCCAGCCCGGCCTTTAGCAACTCTTTCACGCGCTTGTGCAGATCGGCGTCAACCGGGCGGCCTTGATATTTGCCTTCGGCTTTCGCCTTTTCGATCCCTTGCGCCTGGCGCTCGCGCCGCTGTTCGTAATCTTTGCGGGCGTTCGCTGCCATCATCTCCACCAGCATGGAGTTGATCGCGCCCAGCATCCGGCCGGTGAACTCATCGCCCTTCGTGTCCTGCATACCTTGGTGACTAGTTGGCAAATCGAGGGCTACGATGCGCAGCCACTTGGAGTCGATATCTGCCTTGAGCTTCACCCAGTCATCCACCGGTAGACGTGAGAGACGGTAGATGGATTCAACCAGCAGCAGTCACCCTTGCGCGCATCTTTGAGCAGGCGAAGCAGTTCCGGCCGGTCAGCAGCCGCGCCGCGGGCGTTCTCCAGGTACACACTGGCGATGACCTTGTTATGGTCGCTGGCGAACTGCTCAAGCGATGCCTGGGCGCGGCTGGCGTCCTGCTCTTCAGTCGATGCTCGAAGGTATGCGCTGATGAACATGATGTGCGTACCGTATCAGCTCAGGCATACCTCAAAAGCTTGCCGAGTGCATACAGATGTATCATCTGCGCAAGGCTAACTAGGGAGGCGTTGATGGACGGGATTGAAGCGGTCGGGATCATTAAAAAGGCTGTACTAGCTCACCAGCAGGAAGGTAAGGATTCTGTCGATCTGGCGGCCTTGGCACGCTATCTCGAAGAAGTGGAGCAATCGTTACCCGAATCTATTGAGGTGTCATTACAGTCATCTGAGCATAAGCATCAGTGGGACCTCTAGATGGTCCGGTCAGGTATAGCAGCAGGTAGCAATGCACTTAAGACCTGTCTGCTTATTTCCGGTGGCTCGGCAGTAGCATTACTCGCGTTCGCGGGTTCGGCGTGGTCCGCATTAACTCAGGCAGGGCTGACAACGCTGGGACAAATACTAACGCGTTTGGCCATTGCGATCCTACTGACAGGGGGCGCGTCTTGCATTACATACCTCTGTCAGTATTTTTTTGCTGAGCGGCTGGCATGGCACAGTCGTGCTGGCGATATTTGCCAGTGGATAGCATCCGGACTAGTAGTCGGTGCTTACGGATTCGTAGGATGGGCGCTGATGAGTGCAGGCGATATCATGTCGATGTTCAAAACTGTGAAGGTATTCCCGATTCATTGAGGTACCAGCTCAGCTTTAGAGTAAAACATTGATGCCATTTACGCGCGTGCGCTATCTGATCTTCGGAATAAATCGCGACACTAATAATCGCCCCGCCCCATCGCCGCTCTACAATACATAACGTAATTGGGCTGCTGGATGCCTTTGTATTTTTAGCTGACCCTAATGCATATCCCGGCGTATGTTCAGGGGAGGCGCTTGTTTTCAGTCCAGTTGCTTGAGGGCTTAACATCTGGATCACGCTCCCAGCGGTTAGGGCAAGACCAGCCCCCAACGTCGCATCACCGGTACCCGGTCTTTAATCGATGCTCATGGTTTTTCCAGTGTCTCAGGTATGAAGCCTTGTTCCCTGAGCGACTTGATGACTCCCCGAATCAGATAATTGTTGGAGAATCCTATTGTGTATTGCCTCGCTCCTGGGTTAAGAGGTAAGAGCATTCCCTGATCCACCAGTTTTTTTATCAGGTAGGTCCGTTGATTACTCGACTGCTGGGGCAGTACAGCTGCAACGTCTGCAGATTTCACTACCTTCAGTTTTATCGCGGCCGAGAGCACCAGTTCTTCAGTCTCGGTGATCCACTCTCGTTCCCGTGCGAAAGCTACAGAAGGGGCGAGTATGCATTTGGTGAGGTAGGAGTAATTTGTAAGGCGGTCGACCTTTTCAAGCTCATCGCGAATGCCTTCCAGCACATAAGTACACCATTCTTCCAGCCCCTCCTTGGTTCCCTTGTCGGCTGTGGCGAGCATCGCGTAATAGCGGTCACGGTCGTTGCAGAACACGGCTGTAGGATTCAAGACGCGACCGCCCGTGCTGACGTTGAAACCATATTTCATCAGTAGCGCGTACGTGAGCAGCCTGACCACGCGGCCATTACCATTGCCGAATGGATGTATCCATCCAAATCTGTGATGTGCCAGCGCTACTTTCATGAGGTCGTATTTCGGAGAGTCTTCGTGATTCACGAAGTCGACGAGTTCCTGCATATAAGCTTGAACCTGGATGAAGTCGGGAGGCATGTGATCAGACTGGGATATTCTGACCCCTCCACTGCGATAGGCTCCGGGCGTTTTGTCGCCCTCACGCACAAGATCGTCTACGGTCATCGCGTGTAGCTCTCGAATCGTCTGCTCGGTCAGCGCTGCGCCGGGAGCCATGATCTCCTCAATGTAATCCATCGCCTTTTCAATATTGGCAACCTCGCGCAGTTGGTCGGTGTCCTGAGCCTTACCTTCTACCTTGCTATCTATGTAGTCCGCCAAAGTAGTGTGGTTGCCTTCAATGCGGGCAGAACCCAGGCTTTCCAGTGCATGGAAAAGCGATTTGAGTTGATAGAACACCTGCGGTGGCGTATCGCCCTCAAGCCTTAGGCGGCGCAGATGCTCCAGTTCGCTCAATACATCGACAAGAGCCGAGTCAAAGGACGGATTGAGAAGCTCAAGGTCGTGATGGGTAAATGTAGGCATATCGAAAATATCTCGAACCGGCAGAAAGGTTATCTTGAAAAAAATACCGGAGATCAGCGTATTTAAAGGGTATACGCTCAGCATACTCTAAAAATTATCTTGAATTCAGTCTTGATCTAACTCAAAAGTGAGTAATGCCCAGGTGTCAGAAAGGAGGGCGGAGGGAAGGTATCTGGGTGATAAAAAGGAGCAAACCCCAGAAACAAGAAAGCCCGCACTAGGCGGGCTTCTTGTTGCTTCATGAGCATCGATGATGTCATGAAGCAGGTACTTGGTGGCTACACAGGGACTTGAACCCCGGACCCCAGCATTATGAATGCTATGCTCTAACCAACTGAGCTATGTAGCCAAGTGGCGCGCATTATTCGCGGATAAGGGATATGTGTCAACCCTTGTTCTGAAAAATTTATGCGTGTGATCAAGCGGTTAGGGTTTCGCCCCGCTATTCAAGGACGAAACCCGGTTGCCGTTAGCGAAAAAGATCGTTCAGCAGGCCTGAGTCCAGCATTTCGTCAAGCTGATCCCGTTGCGCGCGTAGCCAGACTTTGATGTTTTTCGGCGACTCTTGCAGGAAGGCCACTTCCTGTTCCCTATCGAAAAGCTCGGCATCCAGTTCGTTGATCACTTTGTTGCACTTGCGCAGGACCTGCGCTGGTTTGGTGGTCTCATACGGAGAGAGGGCGAATCGGCCGTTGAAGATCATGTTCTGCACGTGAATCTCTTCCTCGAGATCCTTGACCTGCTCGGCCAGCACCCGGTTGTAGTGCTTGATGCGCTCCAGCGGCAGGTTGCTGATGTGATCCGTGTCAATTTGTTCGATCTCTAGCTGCAGTTGCAGAAGGCTCAACAAGTCTTTCTCGGCATAGGCCTTGTTGACGCGTTGCATGAGGTCGGTTTTACGCGCTCGCTCGTTTTCGTCAGTTTCCCGGTCAGGGTGAAGGGCGCTGGCCAGTTTGCGGTAGACCTCGCGTACTGACCGTCTGCTTTCTGCCTGGTCCTCTTCTTTGCGCCGTTCGTGGGCTGACTTTTTCAGCGGTTCCGAGAACGGCTCATCGCTTTCGGCTGCATCGATGTGGCTCGACAGTTTCTCTTGCAGGAATTCGACAAACTCATGTTCAGAGGTGATGTGATCACCGTCCGAGAGGTCGAGATCAAACTTATGCTCAATGTGCGCTTTGAAGTGCGCCAGCTCTTCTTGCTGAACGTCGTCGAAGTCTTCGCCGAAATGTCTGGCAAAAATCTCCTTGAGTTCCTGGCTGTCAGGATGCGATTCGTCCATGAGGGCCTCGACCAGGTCACAGACGATGTCAGTCAAGGTTGCCCGGTCTTGTTTGCTGAGTTTTATCTGCGAGCTGGCGGCATCCACCGTACGCAGCAACTCCAGTTGCACCGCACTGATTTGCTCGATGGCTGGCCTGAACTCTTCAGCCCAGAGCTGCGTGTATACCTGTTCGGCGGTGCTCCAGCCTTCCAGCGTGCTGCGGTGGGTTTCGATCTTTTTCAGCAGGCTATTAAAGCGTTTTTGCTGAGGATTGGGTTTGGCTTCGGCGGGTTGGGGCGCCATGCTCAACTGCGGGTTTTTGCCGACCATTTGGCGGCTCTCTTCCGGGAAATGACAAAGCGTAACCATTGGTGACGTACTTTTGTAGGGACAGTCCACCAAGCGGGAAGCTTGCTACTGATGAAACAGCAATCGGCTACACGGTCTGAATATTGCTAGGTGATCTTAAAGTTGATGGTTTCTGCACTGGCGCCAATCAAGAAGCGCTGGGCGGCTATCGTAATTCAATCAATAACATGGCATTTTGCCGGTAGTGGTTTTTCGAAGACATCTGCGATGGCTCTCGCCGTTTCTGCTGGATGTTCTGGGGGAGTAGGTCGGTCATGTACAGTCTTTTGTCGCCGGGTATGCACATGCTTAGCCGCTTCGGCTTCGCACGCAAGTTTCAGGTGTTGTTCCTTTTGTTCATGCTGCCGCTCGTGGGCAGCCTATGGATGATCAGCCAGGATTACCGCAGCAAACTCGCGTTGATCGCGGGTGAGCGATCCGGGGTCACTCAGTTACTGGCGCTGGATCTGGTCGACGGTGAGCTTTCTCATCAGCGGGACAATGCTGCACGGTGGAAGGCTTCCGATATTTTGAAAGAGCCAACGCCAGCCGCCAAAGCCGCGATGACGGCGATGGATGCGGCAGGCCCGCGTATTTCTCAGGCGCTTGAGTCGTTGGGTACCACGCTCAAAAAAGAAGAGGCCAGCGCTGATGCGCTCAAGCGTTATGAAACGCTGAAAGCTTCGGTGACCGGCATGGACATCGCGTCGCTGCGTACCGTGGGCTGGTGGCCGGACGGCTATGACCGATTCACCAATGCCTTGGGTAATGTGCAAGCCTTGCGCGAGCAGATTGCGACGGACAGCGGCCTGATCCTCGACCCATGGCTAGAGACGTATTTGCTGATGCAGATGTCGACTCAGCAGATCCCGGATTTGATCGAGCGTATCGGTCGCATGGCCAGCATCGGTCAGACGTCGGTGGTCACCGGGCAGTTCAGCCTGCAAAGCCGCTTGCAAATGCGCGAGCTGCGCGGCCGTATTACCGACGCTCAGGATCAACTGATCAAAGCGGGCGACTTCCTTAAAGCCAAACTACCCGCCGAGATGAAACCGTGGGCAGAGAACTACGACGCTGTCATGCAGCGCCTGAACGTGGAACTGAAAGTGCTGGACGATGGTTTGTTTGGCGGCACCATCAAGCTTGATGCGCCGGCGTTCGAGCGTAGCGTGGATATCTTGCTGACCGACTTCGCGAACTTGCGCAACCAGTCGCTGCAATCGCTGGACAGCCGTTTGGCGTACTACCACAGCAAGTCCAACATGCAGTTCATTCCGATTGGTATCTGCTTCGGCATTCTGTTGCTGGCTGCGCTGTATCTGTTTGCGTGCCTGCAAGCTTCAATCCGTCGCAGTGCCAGCGGTATTACGACCTTGGCCGAGTCGCTGCGTGACGGCAACCTGTGTGTTCAGGTTGAGGTGCAAGGTCGCGATGAGTTGGCGGCGATCAGCACCGCGCTGAACGTGGCAGTGGTGCAGTTGCGGACCAGTTTGCTGGGCGTCAATCATGAGACCAAGCAACTGGGCAGTGCCGTGTTGACCCTCAATACCCAATCCAGCGGCACGTTGACTGAAGTTGAAGAGCAGCAGTACCAGATCAGCCAGATTGCGGCAGCGGCGACCGAGTTGGCGGCAACCTCCCAAGGTGTTGCGAAAAGTTGTGAGCAGGCTTCTGACAGCGCTCGGCAGACTCGCCAGATCGCGGAAGAAAGCAGTCGGGACAGTCAGCGCACGACCACCAGTATTCAGCAGCTCAATCAGCGTTTGACTGATACGGCGGCTGCGTTGGGGCGCGTTAGCGAGCAAGGACAGCAGATTCAGTCGGTGGTCGACGCGATCCGCGGTATTGCCGAGCAGACCAACCTGTTGGCGCTCAACGCAGCCATCGAGGCAGCGCGAGCGGGCGAGCAAGGGCGTGGTTTTGCGGTGGTTGCCGATGAGGTTCGTAGCCTGTCGCAACGCACCCAAGTGTCCACGACGGAAATTGCCAGTACGGTGGACAGCTTACGCTCTACCGTCAGCCAGGCTGTTGGCTTGATGGAATCAGCGTGCGGTCAGGCGGTCAACGACGCCCAGTCGGTTACCGATCTGGGGCTGCGTCTGGTTGAGATCGCCAGCGCTGTGCAGGGCGTTACCGATACCCTCGCGCAGATTTCCACTGCGGTTGAAGAGCAAGCCAGCACGGCCGACGAAGTCAGCGGCAACATTCAGCAAGTCGATCAGGCTGCCGGACGTTTGCTTGATGGTGCACGGGCTGTAAATCAGGCCGCCGATACGCTGAGCAAAGGCAGTCGTGCCTTGAGCGACAACACGTCGCGCTTCCAGCTTGACTGATGCTTGAGTGAGGCCAGCCCCCAAGCAATTCGGGGGCTAGGCCTGAATACCTTACTGAGTCCAGTCGCCCAAAACCCTCGAATTGAAATGGTTTCCCCTGTGGGAGCCGGGCTTGGTCTGGGCGGCATTCCGACGATAGGGCTGGAGGCGATCTAAAGTGAACCGCGTCCAGCCTTTCGCGGGCAAACATCAGTTTTTTCGCAGAGCTCGCGACCCATTTGGTGTTCTGTTTTAGGCAACAATAAATTCATTCTGTAATATTGGTGCGTGTCCTCTCCCTACCCATACTCGAACCGTACCCCGACGCCACCAGACGGGGGCGCAAAGGCCGGATCTGCTGACGGAGCAACCCTCACAAGGGGCGTCATAAAGCAGGCGAGAGCATCAAGTTTTATCGCTCGCAGCACGCGAGTTTCCATGCCTGACATGGATTTTGAATCTGCCCTGGGTGCCGTCGGCACCTCCTGAAAAAACAACAACTATTGGCCAGCCGCATGACGATTGGTCAACAGGTGAGGGGACAACCATGCAACATTCTCACGCCGCTACACTGGGCGAAAATCGTGCCGTTTCATCGACCGTAAAGCTGTACATCTGGGCGGCCGTCATTCTGGTGGTGGCCGAGGCAATCGGTGCGATCAGCATTCCCCTCGGCCCTGGCAAAGTCGTTCTGTTGCCGATGGTCTGGGCGCTGTTGATCGGTGCGGGCATCGGCATCTTCAGTCGCCGTCTGCCTGGCCCGATCGGTCTGAGCCTTGGCGATCAGGTGCGCTCCGCTTCAATCCTGCAACCGGCGCTGCTGGTGTTTATCGCTAAACTGGGCATGGTCGTTGGCGGTTCGTTGCCGCTGGTGTTCGCTTCGGGTTGGGCGCTGTTATTCCAGGAGTTCGGTCACTTTGTCGGCACCGTGATTCTCGGTCTGCCGGTGGCGCTGATGCTGGGTATCAAGCGCGAAGCCATTGGTGCGACGTTCTCTGTGGGTCGTGAGCCAAGCCTGGCAATCATTGGCGAACGCTACGGCATGGACTCCCCGGAAGGTCGCGGCGTACTGGCCGAATACCTGACCGGAACATTGTTCGGCGCGTTGTTCATCGCCATCGTCGCAGGCTTCATTACCAGCCTGGGGATCTTCCATCCCAACTCGCTGGCGATGGGTTCAGGCATCGGTTCTGGCAGCATGATGGCTGCAGCAGCAGGCGCGATTGCTGCGCAGCAGACGCCGGAAGTGGCCAAGGAAGTCATGGCGCTCGCCGCTGCGTCGAACCTGATCACCACGACCATCGGCACTTACTTCACGCTGTTCATTTCCTTGCCGCTGGCGGTCTGGGGCTACCGTGTACTGGAGCCGATCATCGGCCGTACCACCAAAGCCTCGGTGATGAACAATGGTCCGAAGCACGATCAAGTGTCCCTTGAGGTCAAGGAGCTGGGTTGGGGCGGACGGATCAGCGCGTGGCTGGCAGCCGGTGCACTGGCGTTGATCGCCAACTACGTCGGCTACAAGACGCTTTCGCCAGCGGCCTTCGGCGGTATCGCGGTGATGATTCTGGCGGTATTCATTGGTGAACTGATCTGCGTTGCCCTGCGCCGCAAGATCCCGGCGGTGTGCACCGTGTCCATCGTTGCCATGTTCATGACCTCGCCAGCATGCCCTTGGGCTGCGGAAATCGCGCAGATGGTCGGCTCGATCAACATGCTTGCGGTCATCACACCGATGCTGGCGTTCGCCGGTCTCTCGGTCGCCAAGGACCTGCCAGCGTTCCGTTTGCTGGGCTGGCGTATCGTGCTGGTGTCGTTCCTGGCCAACTTCGGTACGTTCATTGGTGCAGTGTTGATTGCTGAGTTCTTTCACTGACTCTTGAATTGTGAATGATGACTGTGGGAGCTGGGCTTGCCCGCGATAAGGACACCGCGATTCTAAGTGAACGGCGTCCAGCCTTATCGCGGGCAAGCCCAGCTCCCACAGGTCATCAATAATGCAGAAAAAGCATTACCCCATCACATCCCCAGCGCCTGCTCCACCAACCAGTCATGCACTGCCCGGCGGGCCGGGGTTTGCAGGGCGCCTTCGCGGTAGACCAATACATACTTCTTGCGCGCTGCAATCGGGTGACCGAACGGGATGATCAGCGAGCCTTCTTCCAGCTCATTGGTGATCAGCGCCTTGCGCGCAATCGCTACGCCCATGCCCATGATCGCCGCTTCAATCGTCAGGTGGTTGCGGTTGAACGTGTGGCCCCGACGCACATCGATGCCTGAGGCGCCGATGGCATTCAGGTAAAACTCCCACTCGGCGTATTCATAGCTGCCGCGCCAGGCGGTGATGTCGTGCAGCAATGGGTAGTGCACGAGCTGACTGGGAGTATCCAGCGGTGGCTTGCCGGCTTGTAACGCGGGCGAGCAGACCGGGAACAACTCTTCTTCGAGTAACGAGGTAGTCATCAGGCCCGGATAGCTGCCGTCGTTCAGGTCAATCGCCAGGTCGAAATCGTCATCGCGCAACGAACCGCTGCTGTCTTCGGCAATGATTCGTAGCTGAATGTCCGGAAACGCCTGCTCCAGTTGCGGCAGGCGCGGCATCAGCCATTTGCTCAGGAATGAAGGAATACAGCGCAGCTTGAACACGCCGCCGATGCGTCCCGAGTGCAGCAGCCGCAGTTCATCATCGATGCGGCTGTGTACCTCGTTGGCGACGATGGCCAGCCGTTGCCCTTCGGCGGTCAGCTCGAGACCACGACCGACCCGATGAAACAGCGCAAAACCCAGTCGTTCTTCGAGCTGGCGCATCTGCTGGCTGATCGCACCGGGCGTCACGTGCAATTCGTCCGCGCAGCGGGTGAACGACAGGTGCCGGGCGGCACAGGCGAAGACCTGTAACCATGCATGCATTTGCGCGTTGAGGATTTTGCTCATCTATCAGTTCTGCTTAACCATGGCTTAGGAAGTTTCGTTTGTGGATCGCTTGGCTGGCGCCTAAAAATACCAGCACATAACAAAGTGTCTTTCGAGGCGACAGCCTCTCACGAATCGAGCAAACCGTATGGCTATCAGCGTCTTCGACATGTTCAAAATCGGCATCGGCCCCTCCAGTTCGCACACGGTAGGGCCGATGCGTGCTGCCGCGATCTTCACCGTGCAATTGCGCGAGCAGGATCTGCTGAACAAGGTCGAGCGCGTCGAGGTACGTTTGTATGGTTCGTTGTCGGCCACCGGCATTGGGCACGGCAGTGACCGTGCGACGGTCATCGGCCTGATGGGCGAATGGCCTGATCAGGTTGACCCGGCGTTGGTCGCACCTCGTGTAGATGCGGTACTGGAACAACAAGTTCTGCTGCTCGGTGGCGAACAGCGCATTACTTTCGACTGGCAACGCGACATGCGCCTGCTGGAAGAAAGCCTGCCTTATCACCCCAACGGCATGACGCTCTGCGCCTATGGTGCCACTGGCGAGGTGTATGAGCAGACTTATTATTCGGTGGGTGGTGGTTTTGTCATTGATGCCGAACAGGCCGCCAGCGGCATTCTGGACAGTGATACTACCGAGCTGCCTTACGACTTCTCCAGCGGTGCCCAGCTGTTGCGGCTGTGCAAAAAACACGGCCTGAGCATTTCTGCGCTGATGATGGAGAACGAAAAAGTCTGGCGCACCGAAGCGGAAATCCGTTCGCGGATCCTGCACATCTGGGGTGCCATGAAAGACTGCGTGATCAAGGGCCTGAGCGAAGAGGGCATCCTGCCCGGAGGTCTTAACGTGCGGCGGCGTGCATTCCGGCTGCATCGCAGCTTGCAGGAGTTGGGCAAGCCGAACGTGATCAGCTCGACCCTTAGCGCTATGGAATGGGTCAACCTGTTCGCCCTGGCGGTCAACGAAGAAAACGCAGCCGGCGGGCGCATGGTGACGGCACCTACCAACGGCGCAGCGGGGATCATTCCGGCTGTGTTGCACTACTTCATGAAATTCAACCCTGACGCTACCGAAGATGACGTAGTGCGGTTCTTTCTGAGCGCGGCGTCGGTGGGCATTCTGTGCAAAAAGAACGCGTCGATTTCTGGTGCGGAAGTGGGGTGTCAGGGCGAAGTCGGTTCGGCCTGTGCGATGGCGGCGGCGGGGTTGGCAGAGATTCTCGGCGCGACCCCTGAACAGGTGGAAAACGCTGCGGAGATTGGGCTGGAACACAACCTTGGCCTGACCTGCGACCCGGTTGGCGGCCTTGTTCAAGTACCGTGTATCGAACGCAACGCGATTGCTGCCGTGAAGGCGATCAACGCCGCCCAAATGGCCATGCGGGGCGACGGTGAACATTTCATCTCCCTTGACCACGCCATCCGCACCATGCGCGACACCGGCGCGGACATGCTTGAGAAGTACAAGGAAACGTCACGCGGCGGGTTGGCGGTCAAGTGGGTGGAGTGTTAATCCAGCTATGAATAATGTCCCTGTAGGAGCAGAGCTTGCTCGCGATAAGGCTGGACGCGATCTCAAGTGAACCGCGTCCAGCCTTATCGCGAGCAAGCTCTGCTCCCACAAGGGATCTCATTTCAACTCGGACGATTGGGCGAAGAAAATCACCAGTTTCTCAGCCCGCCGCCAGCTCCTGCTCCACCAGCTTGGTCCACACCGCCACGCCTGCACCGATTACTTGATCGTTGAAGTCGTAATACGGGTTGTGCAGCGCCGCTGATGGTTTTTCGCCGTCTACGCCCAGCCAGATGTACGCGCCGGGGCGAGCCTGAAGCATGTAGGCGAAGTCTTCGGACGCCATGGACGGGTTGCAACCCCACTGAACGTTTTCCTCGCCCACTGCGGTAATGGCTGCACGACGAATCGTCGCCGCAGCATCAACGTTGTTCTCAGTGACCGGATAACCCACTTTGTAAGCCAGCTTGCCGCTCACGCCAAAGGCGACTGGCAGTTGCTCGACGAATTCGCCAATCAACTTCTCGACCTTGTCCCGCACCGGGGTTTGCAGGCAGCGAACCGTACCACGCAGCACCGCTGTTTCCGGGATCACGTTGATCGCTTCACCGGCGTTGAACTGAGTGATGCTGACCACCGCCGAATCCAGCGGAGAAAGACGTCGGGACACAATCGTCTGCAGGCCAAGCACCAGTTGCGCAGCGGCGACGATTGGGTCGGCACCTTTGTCCGGCATGGCGGCGTGGCTGCCTTTGCCAGTCAGGGTGATTTCGAAGGTATCCAGCGAAGCCATCATCGGCCCCGGATTGATGATTACCTGACCGGCCGGTGCGCCAGGCCAGTTATGCAGGCCGTAAATGGCCTCCATCGGAAAGCGTTCGAACAACCCGTCATCAATCATTTTGCCCGCGCCGCCGAGGTTTTCTTCGGCAGGCTGGAAGACGAAATACACCGTGCCTTTAAAGTTACGGGTCTCGCTCAGATGGCGAGCGGTGGCCAGCAGAATCGCCGTGTGACCGTCGTGACCACAGGCGTGCATGCAGCCTTTGTGCGTGGACGCATGGGAGTGAGTGCCCAGCTCCTGAATAGGCAAAGCGTCCATGTCGGCACGAATGCCGATGCTCGGGCCTTCGCCGGTGCGCAAGGTGCCGACTACGCCCGTGCCGCCAAGGCCGCGGTGCACTTCGATACCAAAGCTTTCGAGCAACTGCGCAACCCGATCTGAGGTGCGCAGCTCTTCAAAGCCCAGCTCCGGGGCTGAGTGGAAGTCGCGACGCCATACCGTGGCGTCTTCGATCAACGTTTGGGATAGCTTCATCAGGTTCACTCCAGGCTCGCGCCGTAACCGAAGCTGACCGCAGGTACGGCAGCCGTTTCGACCCAGACGCTTTTGACTTCACTGTATTCACGCAGTGCATCCAGACCGGACGAACGACCATAACCACTGTCACCGTAGCCGCCGAAAGGCGAGCTGACGTGGATAGTCTTGTAGCCGTTGACCCAGAAAGTCCCGGCGCGCACTTGTTTGGCGACGCGGTGAGCGCGGCCCACATCACGCGTCCACACTGCGCCCGCCAGACCGAAGCGGCTGTCGTTGGCGATGCGGATCGCTTCTGCTTCATCTTTGAACGGAATCGCCACGACCACCGGGCCGAAGATTTCGTCCTGCGCGCAGTTCAGCGCGTTGTCGCCAGCCAGCACTGTCGGGTTGACGTAATAACCCGGCACGTTCGGCAGCGGGTCAGCGTCGACACCGACCAGCTTTGCACCGTCCTGGAGCGCGTTTTCAACCATGCTCTTTACGTGTGCATATTGCTTGGCGTTGTTGATCGGGCCGATCTGGGTTTCCGGGTCGCTTGGGTCACCCACTTTGAATTGTTTACCCGCTGCCGCCAGCGCAGTGGTGAAGCGCTCGAAAATCGATTCCTGCACCAGCAGACGCGAACCGGACACGCAGCTTTGACCTGCGCCGGAGAAAATCGCGGCCTGAGCGCCGCGCAAGGCGACCTCAAGGTCTGCATCTTCGAAAACGATGTTTGCCGACTTGCCACCCAGCTCTAGCACGCAGGGAATGCAACGTTGCGCAGCGGCGGTGGCGATGTGACGACCGGTGGCGGGCGAACCCACGAACACCACTTTGCGGATATCAGCCTTGGCGATCAGCGCTTGGCCGATGGTGTGACCGAAACCAGCGACCACGTTGACCAGACCTTTCGGCACACCGGCGCGTTCGATCAGGACAGCAACCACCAGCGAGGACAAAGCAGTCAGCTCGGACGGCTTGAGGATCACCGCGTTACCGGCAGTGATAGCGGGTGCGATCTGCCAGCCGCAGGTGAAAATCGGTGCGTTCCACGGGGTGATTTGCAGCACAGTGCCCAGTGGTTCGTAGGTGACGTAGTTGAGGTGCGAGGTCGGTACCGGGATCACTTCGCCGTGCAGCTTGTCAGCCCAGCCTGCGTAGTACTCGAACATCTCGGCAACTTTTGCCACTTCAACATTGGCGTCGCGGATGGGCTTGTTGGCGGTGATGGATTCGATCTGCGCCAGATTGGCGGCTTCCTGACGAATCAGCGCGCCAACCTGATACATCAAACGACCACGGGCCTGAGCCGTCAGGGCTGCCCACTGTGCCTGAGCGGTTTTCGCCGCTGCGTCGATGGTTGCAACCAGTGATGCGTCGGCATCGGGGAAGCTGAGCATCAGGCTGTCGTCGTGGGCGTTACGCACTTGCACCGGTTCGCCATGGCCTTCGACGAATTCGCCGCCGACATAGCTGGCTACGGTGTTGCGGTCGCCCCAGTACGGGCGCATCAAGTCCAGCAATTTTTGCGTGCTCATCGGTTATTCCCCTTTGCCGAACAGCTGGGCATCGGTCCGCTGAACGATGCAGTTGAAGTCTTCACCATCCGGCAGCGTTTCGCTGCTGGCGGCCCACAGTTGGGCGACGATGCGCGCCAGTGGCAGGTCCATATCCAGGCTCGCAGCCAGATCGCTGGCCAGGCCAACGTCCTTGCGCATCAGGCCCATGGTGAAGCCGGAGTTGTAGGTTTTGTTCAGTACCCAGGTCGGGAACATCACTTGAGTGGCGCCGCTACGTCCGGAACCGGCGTTCAGACCGAGCATCAGTTTTTCCGGATCGACGCCCGCTTTGGCAGCCATGCTCACGGCTTCTGCGGTGCTGATCAGGTGGCAGGCGGCGAGCATATTGTTGGCGATCTTCGCTACGTTGCCCGCGCCGCATTTGCCGACGTGAACCCGCGTGCCGCTCATGCCTTCCAGTACCGGCAGTACTTTTTCCAGGTCCGCGTCTTCTGCGCCGATTACCATGGACATGGTGCCGGTGGCAGCACCTTTAGGGCCGCCGGAAACCGGAGCGTCGATGAAACCAATATTCTGTTGCAGCAGAGCGGCGGCCACCTTGCGGCTGGCTTCCGGGGTAGAAGTCGTGGTGTCGACCACGATCAGGCCAGCGTTGCCGTGTTGCAGCACGCCTTCAGCGCCCAGGCAAACCGACTCAACGTGCTCGGCTTTTGGCAGCGACAGGATCAGCACGTCTACTTGCTTGATCAGCGCGGTGCGATCGGTCACCGGTTTGACGCCTTTGCTTTCGGCGATTTCCAGTGCCGCTTGCGACAGGTCAAAGCCGCTTACGTCAAAGCCTTTGCTGGCGAGGGTTGCAGCCATGCCGCCGCCCATGTTGCCCAATCCAATCACGCCTATTTTTAAAGTCATTCAGAATGCTCGCTTAGCTGTTTGACAGGCTACGTCGCACCGTCAGTGGTTATCGGCAGATGATCCGAGTATGGACACCGCTCTGCACACACAGCAATAATCACCAAATTCATTTTTGTTGCGTTGAAAGCAACGCAGGTGCCCCATGAGTCTGGTTCAGGATCGACGCATTCTTTATTTCTTCGAGGCCGTGCGACTGGGCAGCGTTCGCGCTGCTGCGGACTTTCTGGACGTGGCGCCCTCTGCAGTCAGTCGGCAGATTGCCCAGTTGGAGCATGAGCTAGGCGCGCCGTTGCTGGAGCGCCATCGCCGTGGCGTGAAGCCGACTGAGGCGGGGGATCGCGTGCTGGCTTATTACCGTCAGCGACTTTCGCAGCAAGAGGTTTTACTGGAGTCGCTGCAAGCGTTGCGCGGCTTGCAGAGTGGTTCGGTGGTGTTGGCGATTGGTGAAGGGTTTATCGATGGCCTGACCGAACCACTGACGAAATTCTCGACGCTGTACCCCAAGGTCGAGCTGCAAGTGAATGTGTGCGGCACCAACGAAGTGATCCGTCAGGTAGTAGAAGACGAGGCGCACATCGGCCTGGTATTCAATCCGCCCGCTGACCCGAAAATTCGCTCCCATGCCCACCAGAAACAGCCGGTCTGTGTAATGGTCAGCCCCGACCATCCGTTGGCACAGCACGAAGGCCCAATTCCTCTGAAAGGTCTGGACAGCTATCGCTTGGGGTTGCTCGGTGTTTCCTACGGCATCCGCCAGATTCTGACTCAGGCCGAACAGCAATCCGGTGTGTCCCTGATGCCGACCCTGACCTGCAACACCTTCGCCATGCTCAAACGCTTTGCCATGAGCGGCGGCGTAACGCTGTTGCCGACCTTCGTGGTGGTGGACGAACTGGCGAGCGGCAAGCTGGTCGCGTTGCCACTGGAATCCCAAGTGTTCAGCGAATCACAGGTCCACATCATCAGCCGGCTGGGCAGGCAATTGAGCGTGGGGTCGAGCCGATTACTGGGGCTGTTGCAGCAGGACATGACGGCGTTTAATGGGAAGTGATGGTGGTAGTTTTGGTGAATAGGCGTGGCCTGAGTGAGACGTATTACTATTGAAAGGGCTTTGCGGCGGGGCACTTGATCCGCGCCTTCACAGGGTCGACACATCTGACTAGAATGCGCAGCCAATCTCGCGGATCGCATGGAGTATTGCTGCATGCTTGCAGAGTCCGAATCTCAATATTGCCCAACCGACCTTCGCCGCACATCGCGTCTGTCGATGATAGTGACTGAGCTCAAGTATCCGACGCTCGATGCGACAAGAGCGGATACCCTCTACTCCTCGCAAAACATTATTGAGAGCATGCCGCGATTTCACGAGCAAGTGGGATTGCATGTCGAAAGAAATGGCAGCGAAAACCAGCCTGATGGATTTGAGACGTTTTGTTAACCAATCAGGTATTGCGATTTTTTTGCGTAGTGATACGCCAGATGCTTACTAGTTTTAGTGTCCGAACCACCATTATGGTTAGCTTCCCTGCGCAGGCAAGCGGGCGCATGCGCAGGGCGAAGAGGTTTTTATGGTAGCTGCTGTATCCAGGTTTTTTCTTTATCTTCTAGTGACAGGATTTACCGTTCACATCAGCGGAATGCTTTACATTTCAGATGGCAGTAGATTTACCACCATCTCAAACCTGACCCTGTTTTTACCGGCGTTGATTCTGCTTGTTCTTGACCATCGAGTGCGCGAATCCTTGCCCAGTAAGCGCTATTTACCTCTTTGGGTTCTGCTGGGGTTTACTGTGCTGGTCGCATTGTTTAATCCGACTTCAGCTTTATCAGCATTGGATCAGCTCAAGACCTGTTTCTATATTCTCTTGTACGTCATCGCCATCAAGATTTTGGTTGATAGAAATTTGATGGAAAAAAGCTTCGATGTAGCGTTTGTTATCGCCGGTATCTTTGCTTTGGTTAGCTTGGTCTACACTTTTTTTTACGTAGATTCCAATATGTTTTTCGATGGCCAGCGCATTCAGAAACTGGGCTATAAGGACTACGCTGACTTCAAAAACCCGATTATCGCTGCGCTTTATTATGGTCTGTTTGGCGTATACGGCTTTCACCAGTTATTGACCAAGCGCTACAGCCGCTTTGTGATGCTTGTCTACGGCGTGTGTGTGCTCGCGTTATCGCTCTATCTTTACTGCACACTGTCACGAGGCGTCTGGTTGGGGTATGGAGCTGCCATTGGAGCATCTATTGCATTCCATCATGACCAGCGCTCAAGGAAATGGTTGGCGTGTACAGCGGTTTTTGCTGCGCTTATTTTGATCTGGTTATCACCGATGTTGCTGGAGCAGACAGACCGCGGCTTCAGTTACAGGGATTTGATTTGGCACGATTGGTTAGAGCGGCTGCCTGATTTTTGGTTGGCGGGCGCGGGCGCGGGCAACAAATTTAATATCTGCATCGACAGTGGGCATTGCTGGGCGCAGGCGCACAATCTGTATTTACAATTCTTTTATGAGTTCGGGTTAGGAGGCGCGTTACTGCTGTTGTTCCTGATAGGTAGTGTGCTGACGCGTTCTCTGAATAAAAGTAACTGGAATCTCCCGCTCGGAACAATTGGCTTCCCGCTCCTCGTGTTTGCTGTTCTGACCGCTCTATTCAACTACCACACCGTCATGAGTCGCCCAGGTGTTTACTGGCTAGTGTTCTGGATGCCGGTGGGTTTGGTGCTTTCCATCGGTTCAGGGTTGAGGAAGCGTTCAGAGGTGCGCATGCATGACTGAACTACTCAAAAGTGCGATGCGCTACTGGCATATTGAGGTGCTGGGGGGGCTGGATAAGCCCTTCAGCTGGAAACGTTTGTATGTGAAGTGCCGGCGGAGTAACAGGTCGAGCTACCTGTTCTGGTTTCGCCTGGCTTACGTACTCAATACCTCGCGCTCCGGGTTCTGGAGGCGCCGTGCAAAGCTGCTCAATGAAAAGCTCAGCCGTCGATACAACGTGGAAATCATGTTGGGAGCGCAGATTGATGAGGGACTGTGGATCGCTCATCTGAGTGGCATCGTCATTACGTCTTACGCCGTCATCGGTAAAGACTTCAGGATCTGGCAGGGGTCCACCATTGGCGTCAAGGGCAATGCTGAGCAAGTGCGCTTGATAATTGGGGATGGCGTGAGAATTCAGGCGCATGCCTGCATTATTTCCGATGACATCCAGATCGGGGATAACGTCGTTGTAGGGGCATGCACTTTTGTAAATAAAAGCATCCCGTCCAATACCATGTTTTTTAACCGGCGCGTTGGCGAGTCCATCCCATACGATCAGGCGTCGCTTGGTCGACTGCAAAAATAAGCTGCCAACGATTCAATAAAAAACCCCCGGGTCGCACAGCGATCACGGGGGTTTTTTGCATCAAGTGTCGTGGGATACCGCGGCTGGCTTTAC
>NZ_LOHF01000024.1:36144-40614 GCF_002158995.1 Pseudomonas caspiana
CTGTAGGCGATGGCGCGGACGACGTTTTCAGCAGCGTTGGCGATGTACATGACCGGCTTGGTGGTCAGCAGGTGGAAGCCACGAATCACTGTTTTTTTTAATCAGCTTCATGTTCTTCATCAGGCTGCGAGCAGGCTTGCCTGCAATAAGAACGCCGCAGATATCAAGTCCATTTCATCCGGCCTATATCGAGCAAACTCAGCTCTAACAGAGTCATCCACGCCGCACCACCCAGTCAGCACTTTAAGAATCGTCTGATTCTGACTCTTCGGACAGCTCCTTAAGATTGCGTCTCTCAATAGCCCGGCAGCAGGCACAACGTCTGTTGCTGCATTTTGATTGATTCAGCGGAGCTCGACATGAAAAAGACTTTACTGGCGCTTGGTGCGATGGCCGCAGTTGCCTCTTCGTTTAACGCCTCGGCAGCAGATGGCACCATCAACTTCACCGGTCAGATCAACAGCCAGACTTGTACCATCGAAGGCGCCACCGCCGGCACGTTGGTCAAGGCCGTTGCGTTGCCAAAGGTTTCAACGTCGTCACTGGCCACCGTCGGTAAAACCGCCGGGCGTGTCGGTTTCACTCTGGCGCTGACTGCCTGCACGGGTAGCAGCGCGTTGGTGCGTTTCGAACAGGGCGCGTCGGTTGATGCCGCAACCGGCAACCTGCGTAACCAGACCGCTAACGGTTCCAACGCACAGATCCAGATACTCAACGCGAACTTTGCGCCGATCAATCTGCAAACCAATTCGGGTTCGTTGTCGACCGCTATCACTGAGGAAGCCGCAAGCCTGCAGTTCTACGCGCAGTACATCGCCGCTACTGCCGCAGCGACTGCGGGTCAGATCACGTCCAATGTCCAGTTCTCCATGGATTACAACTGATCCTGTACGCCCGGGGTCAGGCTCCGGGCGTTGATCGAGCCAATCTTATGAAAACTTCTTTCCTCAAGCGTGCCGTGTGCGCGCTGTGCAGCGCGTTTTTTGTTATCGGGATTTCACCCGTGTCGGCCAACGTGGTGATTTCAGGCACTCGTGTGGTCTATCCGGCCAGCGAGCGGGAAATCACCCTCAAGCTCGATAACGTGGGTCAGGAGCCGTCTCTGGTTCAGGTCTGGATTGACCGGGGCGATCCCCAGTCGCGTCCCGATCAGGCTGATGCGCCTTTTCTGCTGACGCCGCCGATTGTGCGGATTTCGGCAGGGCGTTCGCAGACCCTGCGTATCACTTATACCCATGACCCATTGCCGACAGACGTCGAATCGGTGTTCTGGCTGAACGTTCTGGACGTTCCGCCCAACCCGAAAAATGCCGACAGCAACTTTATTCAACTGGCTTACCGGTCACGGATCAAACTCTTTTACCGCCCGGAGCAATTAAAGGGTTATGCCGAAGACGCACCCGCCGCGGTGAGCTGGAAGCTGGTTCCAACCGCCAATGGCGTCGTATTGCGCGGCTCTAATCCAACCGCGTTCAGCGTCTCTTACAACAAGACTGAGCTGGTGGTGGCGGGCAAGACCTACAGCAGCAAGGGCGGAATGATCCCGCCACGAGGCGTGCAGGATTTCCCGCTGGAAGAGTTGAAAAGCATCCCGTCCGGGGCGCTGACCCTGCGTTACGAATGGATCAACGACTACGGCTCAAGCAAGTCCGTCGAGACCCGCCTCAGCAATTGATTGCATGCGGTGCTTACGGTTTTGGCTAAGCACGCTGACCGTCATTTTCGCTAACTCCGGCCAGACAGGCTGGACCTCTGCTGCTTGCTCTGATGATGCAAGCCTGTCCAGGATGACTACTCATGTTTGATTTTATCTGCCCGGCCATGCGCCTCAGGGTGCGGCAGCCGTGTGCGCTTTTTGTTTTGCTGACGATGCTGCCTTGCAGTGTTTTGGCAGACGACAGCGAGCATGTGGACTTCAACCCCGCTTTCATCACTGACAGCCAAGGACGAGCGGTGGATGTATCCCAGTTCGAAAATGGCAATCCTCTTGCGGCGGGCGGTTATCGCGTTGACCTGTATTTGAACGGCAACTGGCAGGGGCGCGAGTTGCTGACGGTGCGTAAGGACAGCGCGACGGGGAAAGCTCACTTCTGCTTCAGACTGGATGATCTGACCCGCTGGGGTCTGAATCTTGAGGCTCTGCCAAACCGTGATCGGCAAGCGGATTTGCTGAAAGACCCGGAATGCGTCGAGCTGTCACTACTGGCGCCCGACATCAGTGTCGAAGTGGACATGAGTGAGTTACGCACCGACGTGAGTATTGCCCAGGCCTATTTGAAGCGGGTCTCCCGTGGCTACGTCGACCCGAAAAACTGGGATCGCGGTATCAATGCTGCGTTCGTCGGTTACAACGCGAATCTCTACCAGAACGACAATCAGGGCGTAGCCAGTACTCAGTCTTATCTGGGTCTTAACACCGGGGTCAATCTGGGCGACTGGCGTCTGCGACATAACGGCTCGTACAGCTACAACCGTTCTGCCCAAGGCCCGTCAAGCAAGGGTTATCAAGCGGTCAGCAGTTATGCACAACGCGATATCACAGGCCTGAAATCGCAACTGACTATGGGCGAGTACTACACCCCCGGCGAGTTGTTCGACAGCGTGCCTTTCAGTGGTGTGCAGCTCGGCAGCGACGATCGTATGTTGCCAGATTCCATGCGCGGCTTTGCCCCGCCGATCAGGGGGGTGGCGGACACCAATGCCCGGGTTACGGTGCGTCAGGGTGAAAGCATTCTTTACGAAACAACGGTCGCACCGGGGCCGTTTGTAATTGATGACCTGTACAGCACCGGTTATTCCGGGGATCTGTCAGTCACCGTCACGGAGGCAGACGGCCGTACCCGGAGTTTTATCGTGCCGTTTGCCTCGGTCGCGCAATTGCTGCGCCCTGGCACCACACGTTTCAACATCACGGCGGGACGTTACCGCGATGAATACCTGAACAATACGCCGGAGTTTGTGCAGGGCAGCTATCAACGCGGTATCTCGGACAGATGGAGCGCCTACACCGGCAGCATCATCGCCGAGCAGTATCTGGCGGTGCAGGCGGGCGCAGCCTGGAGCACGCCCTTCGGTGCAATGGCGCTGGACGTCACCGAGTCCCGAGCGACAGGTCTGGAGCAAAGCGCCGGAGCACTCGATTCCAGTATGCGTGGGCGCAGCTATCGGCTGACTTACAGCAAGTTGCTGGATTCCACCCAGACCAACTTCACGGTGGCGGCTTATCGCTTCTCCAGCGAAGGCTATTTGAATTTCAGCGACTATGCGCAATTGCGCAGCCGAGACACCGGCACGCTTTATCGACAACGCAGCCGCTTCCAGCTGAACATCAATCAGCCGCTGGGCGAGCGTCGTGGCAACGTCTATGTCACCGGCTCGGCGCAGAACTATTGGGGCGGTGATCAGCGCAGCAACGTGACCTATCAGGCCGGTTACAGCAATGGTTACAACTGGGGTTCGCTGAACGTGGGCGCCAGTCGGACGCGAGACTTCAACGGCGCCTTTCAGACTCAATATCAGGTTGGCGTAAACATCCCGTTTGGTCGCACACGCTCCAATTACATCAGCAGCACCATGCGCTACACCGACAGCGGCAGCAATACTCAGGTTGCCTTGGGCGGCAGCGCCGGTGAGCGCAATCAGCTTAATTACAACGTCTACGGTTCGGCGGACAAGAGCGCTGGCAACACCACCAGCAGCGCCGGTTCTTCCATGCAATATCGCGCTGAGCAAACCACCCTGAGCGCCGGAGTCAACACGGGCAATGGCTATAAACAAGCCAATGTGGGGGCGAGCGGCAGTCTGGTGGCCCACACAGGCGGCGTGACATTCAGCGCTGATCAGGGCGAAACCATGGCGTTGGTCAAAGCCGAAGGCGCCAGTGGGGCCCGGGTCGGCAACGCCTCGAACGCGGTGGTTAATGACAGTGGTTATGCGTTGGTCACTGGCTTGATGCCTTACCGCCGGAACGACATTGCTCTGGATCCGAAAGGCATCTCCGACAACGTGGAGCTGGAGACTACTTCGTTAACCATCGCGCCGCGATTTGGAGCGATCAGTCTGGTCAAGTACGAAACCATCAGTGGTACGCCAATCCTTATGCAGGTAGTGCGTGACGACAAACAGAATCTGCCGCTGGGCGCTCAGGTGAAAGACCCGCAAGGCAACTTCCTGACCATGGTCGGGCAGGGTGGGCGTCTGTTCATTCGGGCCAGTGAAAACAAAGGTGAGCTGCTGATCAGTTGGGGCAGCAAGCCGGGCGAAAGTTGCGCGTTGAACTACGCCTTGCCCGCCGATCACAACCCGGCGCAAAGCGGTTACGTACAGATAAAAGCTACCTGCAAAGTGCGCTGAGCCAACACCCGCCGGACCGTAGGAGTTGCCGCCGCATCGCCGCCGCATCGCCGCCGCTGCGCTGTCGCGCAGCAAACACGGGACCTGTAGGAGCGCACGAGCACCGCGAGGCCGCGA
>NZ_LOHF01000024.1:41455-50943 GCF_002158995.1 Pseudomonas caspiana
ACAGAAAAGCATTAAAAATCAGTAATTTATATTTTTTCTGAGCGCTTAACTCAGTTAGTTATGCGTTTTTTAACAGGAGTCCACATGAAAGATTTTCTGCTGAAACCCGTCCCCGCCAAGTGGTGCCTGGGTGCGTTTGTTTTGTTGTTTTGGGTTGGGCAAAGTTGGGCGACTTGTTCTTTCATCGGCTCGGATAACAATTCGACCTTTACGGTGACCGTGCCCGCAACCCTCGCCGTGCCGAAAAATACACCCAACGGTACAGAGCTTTTTCGATCAAGCCCCGTCACGCTCTCGAACGTACCTGGATTTACATGTACAGGTGCAGGCGACTCATTCGGCTACTACAACAGTCGAGGTACAACGGCAGGGAGCGACCCGAGTCCAATCGGCACGACCGGGCTGGGCTGGCGCTATTTTTATAACGGATATGCATTACCTGGGCACCCTTCAGGCTGGGGTCTCATGGGTGGCGCAGGAATCAATGGCACAACTGCCGTGCTGCAAATTGTAAAGATAGGTACGGTCACGTCGGGTTCTATCTCCGGCGGCATCATCGGCACGTTTCGCGTTGGCAGCAACAACCTGGATGTGTCCAGAATGAGCCTGTCCAATGCGATCAATATCACCGAAGTCAGTTGTCAGACGCCATCAGTCAACGTCGCTTTGGGCAAGCACCGCGTCAGCGAATTCGGCGCAGTAGGCAGTATCACCGGGCAGACAGCGTTCAATATCCAGCTTAATAACTGCCCTGGCGGGCTGGGCGGCATCAGTTATCGGCTGGACCCGGTCAATACCGCGTTCAACGCAAGTCAGGGCATTCTTGCACTCGATACTGGTGGGGCGACGGGGGTTGGTATCCAGATCACTGACGACCGCAATGCCGCGATTGGTCTGGGTGCCGCGAAGCGCTTCCTCACGGCACCTTCCAGCGGGAATTATTCGATCCCGCTGCGCGCCGCTTACTACAAAACCGCTAATACGGTCACCGGCGGGCCGGCCAACGCTTCCCTGCAATTCACCATTACTTATCAATAAGTACTGCCTTTTAAGATTCGCCTTATGTCCGCCAAAGGGCATAAGGCTTACTTTGCCCTCATGAAACTACGTCAATTCATTGATCCGCTGGACTCGTCCTTCTCGACCCCCAAGGCCGCGCGTAAGCTGTTGCACTTGTTCGCCATTGCCTTGGTGCTGGGTTTTTATGCCGGAATCTATAGCTACCTGAGCGCCCGCCTGAGCGAGGAGATTTCTCTGCGTCGCAGCGACATGAATGCGGCGATTTCCGATGCGCAGAGTTTTTTCGTCAGCCGCCAGACACTGCTGAAAACCCTCGGCCTTGCCGCCGTGCGTAATGTCACCGCGCCGCAAAACAGTGCCAGCGTCATGCAGGGTGAGGAAGTGCATTTCGGCCTGGGCGCTGGTGACCAAAGCTGGAGCCTCTGGCTGACCAAGCGAACGGTCAGTTACCTGCGTACCAACAAGGTCAATCTGCTCTACGTTGGCAAAGCTGACAGCAGCGAAGTCGTGCGTCTTTTCACCGCCAGCGATGCTGTGCCGGTGATCCCCGCAGCCGTGTTGGCGCGTTTGCGTCTGGGCGATCATCAGGGCGATATCGCTGACGATGACCTATGGCTCACGGACCAACATTCGTTGAATGCGTCGTTGTACATTTTTACCCGCCTGGACGAGCGCAGCGCCGAATCCGGCTGGCTTGGGTTTGAGGTCGAGTCTCCGGATCTTATGAGTGCTCTACACAAGGACAACGCCGGGCAATTCATGCTGCTCGATGCCGAAGGTCAACTGATTTTCGCCAGTGCTGATCGGCGTCCGCTGTCGTTGGCCCTTGAGCAACTGAGCGCCAGGCAGTCTTTTGGTTTCGTGGGCAATGGCTGGATGCCTGACCACCTGGCGATCCGCAAGCAACTGGGCTACTCGGACTGGCAGATCGTATACGCCATTGAAATGCGCTCGCTGCTGCCGGTCCTGGGTCTACCTTTTTTAATTTGCCTGCTGTTTTGCGTGGTCATTACCTGGCTTATGTATCGGTTGGTACGGCGTATTGATCAACGACTGATTATCCCTGCGGGCCATCGCATCGAAGCGCTCGTCGAGAGTGAGGCCTTTAGCCGCGCAGTGATCCAGATTGCTCCGGTGGCGCTGTGTGTCTTGCGTCGTCAGGACGGCGCTGTCGTGCTGGAAAATCCGCTGTCCCAGCAATGGCTCGGCGACGGCAGCGAGCGTCAGCAACTTTGTCATGGCTGGATCCGGCGCGGTTTCGACGACATCGATCAGAACAGCACCGATGAGCTGCAGATGGCCGATGGTCGGCACCTTTACCTGAGTTTCGCCCCCACCCGCTACAAGCGCGAAGATGTGCTGATCTGTGCGTTCAGCGATATCAGTGCGCGCAAACAGGTGGAGGTCGCGCTGGAGCAGGCAAGGCGTATGGCCGACGCGGCCAACGAAGCCAAAACCTTATTCCTGGCGACCATGAGCCACGAAATTCGCACACCGCTGTATGGCGTGCTCGGCACCCTTGAGTTGTTAGCGCGTACGGCGTTGAGTGAACAGCAGAAGAACTATCTGAAGGCGATCGAAGGCTCGTCCGCCAACTTGCTGCAGTTGATTTGCGATGTGTTGGACGTATCGCGGATTGAAGCTGGTCAGTTGCAGCTGGAGATCAGCCGCTTCTCGCCCCTGGCGCTGATCGAGGAAGTAATCCAGGGCTACGCCGCAGCGGCACAAAGCAAAGGCTTGCAGCTGTTTGCCTGTATCGATCCGCAGCTGCCGGACTGGCTCAACGGTGACGTGACCCGTATCCGGCAGATCCTCAATAACCTGTTGAACAATGCCCTGAAATTCACTGACAGCGGCCGGATTATCTTGCGGGTCCGGCTCGACAGCAGGGACGGTGAGCGGGTCACGCTGCACTGGCAGGTTTCCGATACCGGCAAGGGCATCTCTCACGAGAGTCAGCAGCATCTGTTCGAGCCGTTTTATCAGGCCGATGGCAACACCAATGTGGTGGCGGGCACCGGTTTGGGTTTGTCGATCTGCAAGCGCTTGATGCATTTGATGAACGGCAGTATGCGGGTCGTGAGCGAGCCCGGTCTGGGCAGCAGCTTCACGTTGCATTTGTCGCTGGAGCAGCTGCCGACTCTCGGTCACGCACTGTTCGCCAATCCATTGCTGCCAGAACAGGTCTACGTGGTATCGCCGATTCGTGAACTGGCCGAAAACCTCTGCGGCTGGCTGTGCCGCTGGGGCGCAAGGGCGCAGGTCGGCGTGCCCGGCGTTAGCGACCAGCCGGATGCTGCAGTGTTGCTCGAAGTGCATCCGGGCCGCGTGCAAGGCTCGCTCGCGCCGGATTGGTTCGGTGCCCGGGTGGTCGCGGCCACCGATATTCATGGCGACACCCTTGGCTCGGCGTTTGAGCCGGTCAGCCTCAACAGCCTGCCTGCGCTGCATCGGGCTCTGGCCACGGCGCAGGGCCAGACTGTGGAATTGAAGGCACCACTGGACGATACCCGTGCGGCCTTCAATCTCGGCATTCATGTCTTGGTGGCTGAAGACAACGTAATCAATCAACTGATTCTGCGTGACCAGCTGGAGGAGTTGGGTTGTACCGTCGAGCTTGCTGACGATGGCGTTGCAGCCCTGGAAATGTGGCAAGCGTCATCCTTCGATCTGATTCTTACCGACATCAACATGCCACGCATGAACGGTTACGAACTGGCCGCACAGTTACGTCGCCAGGATTGCAGTCTGCCGATTATTGGTGCCACCGCAAATGCGATGCGCGAAGAAGGCGACAGGTGCATGGAGGCGGGCATGAATCAGTGCCTGATCAAACCGTTTGCATTACGTGCCCTTTACAACTGCCTGGAACCTTACCAAAGGAGTAGCAATTGAAGCCCTATCGGGTACTGATCGTTGAAGACCATCCCTTTCAACATGAGTACTTGCTGCACCTGTTCAGCGATTTGGGTGGCTTTCAAGTCGATGCGGTCTGGGATGGTCCGACCGCGCTGACGCGCTTGAGTAGCAGCCACTACGATCTGGTCGTCAGTGACTTGTTCATGCCAGGCATGGACGGCGTACAACTGATCGAGAAGCTGGCCGGGCTGCCTGATTGTCCAGCTTTGGCGTTGATGAGTGTTGCTTCGCGGCGGATGCTGGTCAGCGCCGGGCTGGCGGCCAAGAACCTGGGCCTGAATGTCATCGGGCTGATTTCAAAACCGGTGGAAGCGCAGGCTATCGTTCGTTTGCGCGATGGCCTTGATGCGTTACGCAAACGTGGCAGCGCGCCTGTCGGTAGCCCGTTGCGGCATGATCGGCAGCGACTGCTGCAAGCCATGCGCAGCGGTCAGATCCAGCCGTGGTTTCAACCCAAGAAGTCGTTGAAGGATGGTCGAATTTGCGGTGCCGAGGCGCTGGTGCGTTGGCAGCACCCACAGCTGGGCACGCTGATGCCCGGCGACTTCCTGGCGGCAATCGAACGGTTGGCACTGGAAGAGGAACTGCTCTGGCTGATGTTAGAGCGTACCCTCGAAGTTCAGGCGTATTGGCGCAAGCGGGGGTACGAGGTTTCGGTATCGATCAACTTGCCGACCCATTTGCTGGACAGCCATGACCTGTCCGACCGGCTACATGCCCGAGTACTGGCCCTTGGGGGCGAGCCGCGCTCGATCTGTTTCGAACTGCTCGAAACCTCAACCACTCAAGCGCTTAGTGCCTATTACGCCGGTGCCTGCCGCTTACGAATGATGGGCTTTGGCCTGGCTCAGGATGATTTCGGCAAAGGCTTCAGTTCTTATTTCAACCTGATCTCCACCCCGTTCAGTGAACTGAAAATCGATCGATCACTGGTCAATGGCTGTGTCGAGAACGAAAGCATGGCCGCCGCTTTACAGAGCATCGTCGAGCTCAGCGGCAAGCTGGGCCTGACAGTGACTGCCGAAGGCGTGGAGACACAGGCTGAACTGGCCTTCTTGCGCAAGATTCGTTGCGACCAAGCGCAGGGTTTTCTGATCTGTGCAGCGGTTGCCCCAGAACTGTTTCTCGATTTGCTGCGTGAAGATGGCCAGACGCCAGCACTAAAATGATCTGCTACTGTCTATTCATGAGCATGCCAGGGAGTGGCGACCAAGCTGTAAGCGATGGCTGCGGCACATTCCCTTCATAAACGGCAGCGCTTGATGAAACATGAAAGCCTGAAATTAGGTGCCTTGGCGCTAAGCTCTCAGCGGCTCAACAAGTTGCTGCTGATAATGGCCGGTTTGTCCTTGTTGCTGATCGGTACGTGCTGGTGGGCGATTGACCGTGTGCTGGAAGAAGAGCGCGATAAGGTCAATTTTCATTTCGCCCGGTTGGTTGAAAGTATTCATGAATACGAGTCCTTTCTGCACAACGTGGCCGACGCTTACGATCGCACCAGCCAGAATGTGAAAACCGACGTTCGGCCGATGTCCCGGGTGGAGCTGATGCAGCAGGGCGACGAGCGGGTGTTCCAGAATCGTGGCCTGGCCATGTCTCAGCCATTCACCTTGAGTGAGCGCACCCGCTATAGCCCGACCGAGTTGCAGGGCGCCTATTCTCTGGGCGTGCAACTGACCGATTACTACAGCACCTTCTGGTCGAGTTCTTATTATTCAGCGCCGCAGACATTTCTGTTTTCGCCGTCGGACCAGTTCAATATCGCGGTCCCCGGTATTGATGGCTCGCGCAAGCCGGCAGCGTTGCTCAAGGGTAATTTCTTCGAAGTCACCGGTCGTCTGTTTCAGGCTTTGCTTGAGCAGCGCGGCCAGTTGAACGACACCCATGTACGCTGGATGCGTGCACCCCCTGACCTGCTGCCAGGTACCCGAAACATCATTGCGTTTATCGGCGTCGACATCACGCCCGAGATCATGCCGGCTCGGCAGGATAACGGACTGCTGACCTTCGCCGCATTACTCGACGCGGGCAAGTTCAATGAGCTGAATCGACTACTGGACCGGTCGATTGATAACGAGGTCACGTTGATTTCCCCGATCGGTGAGGTATTGCTGGGGATGGCCCAGGATCATATCGATAGCCCCATGGGCCTGAGTCTCGACAGTCACGGGCTGCATTTCAAAGTCAGCTCATCGGGCAGTCAGCAATGGGTTGGCTTGTACACCGTCAGCTATAAAAGCTTCTTTCGTTATGCGCAGTGGCCGCTGCTTGGCATCTTCAGCGTGTTTCTGCTTGCGCTGTTCGCAGGCTGGCGAGTCAACCGTTGGTATCGCACACAAATAGTCGACCCTGCGCAGCGCGCCAATCGGCGCCTGACCGAGAGCGAAGCGTTCAACCGAGTGATGCTGCATAGCGCACCGGTTGGGTTGTGCGTGGTGCAGCGCAACAACAGTAAAGTACTGCTGGAAAACCAGCGTGCCCAGGAATGGCAGGGCACTGCCGAGCTGATCAGCCTGCTCAAGCGCGACTATCAGGATCAGGACCCGCAGGAAGTACAGATCGAAGTGGCTGGTCGGCATTTACTGGTGTGCTTCGTGTCGACTCGTTATCAAGGCGAAGACGTGGTGTTGTGCGGCTTCAACGACATCACCCGGCACGTGGATGACGCGCAACTGATGGAGCAGGCCAGGCTTTCTGCTGATCAGGCCAGCGCCGCGAAAACCTTGTTTCTGGCAACCATGAGTCATGAAATTCGTACGCCGTTGTATGGCGTATTGGGCAACCTTGAGCTGCTCGGGCTTACCGAACTGAGCCCCCGCCAGCACGATTATCTGCAGACCATCCAGCGCTCGTCGTCAGTCCTGTTTCAACTGATCAGCGATGTATTGGACGTGTCGAAAATCGAATCCGGGCAAATGGCCCTGGAAACCTCGACGTTCAGCCCACTGGATGTCTTCGAGGATGCCGTGCGCAGTTACGCTGCCACCGCAGGCAACAAGGGCCTGCAGGTGTTCGCCTGTGCCGATGCGAACCTGCCTGCCCAGATGCGCGGCGACAGCGGACGCATCCGTCAGATCATCAATAATCTGCTCGGCAACGCGGTTAAATTCACTGACTCGGGGCGCGTGGTGCTGCGTTTGAAAGTCACCGATCTGGACCAGACTCATGCCTCGCTGCAATGGCAGGTTTCCGACACCGGGCCGGGCATCAGCGAGAAGCAGTTGACTCAATTGTTCAAACCGTTCGCGCAGGTCAGCGGCAGCGAACGGGCAGGGGGCGCAGGCTTGGGACTGTCGATTTGTGCGCGTCTCGCCGAACTGATGGATGCCAACCTGCGTGTGGTCAGCGAGCCAGGTCTGGGTAGCAGTTTTTCGTTGCATATCCGGCTTCCTGTGGTGCTGGGGCCGTTGGCTGATTGTGCGGATATCGAGCTGGATGATGTGGCGGTGTATGTTCGCGCGCCTATGAAAGAGCTGGAGCAAAACCTGATCGACTGGCTCAGTCGCTGGGGCGCCAGAGCTATGGTGTTGCCCGACGATTTCAACGGTAACAGCCAGTCACTGTTGCTCGACATGGGGCAGAGCAACACGGAGTTGGCGACCTGGCACGGCCAGCGGATTACGGTCAGTGAGCGAGGGCAAAGCCAGCCGCAGCCAACGGAACAAGGCTGGGAAGTGAGTTCTTTTGATATTCGTGCGATTGCTCGTGCCCTGACCCTTGCGAGTCACGGGCCGGCGCGTCAGTTGGCATCGAGGCGTACCGACACAGCGATCCCTGAAGGGCTGCGCGTGCTGGTGGCTGAAGACAATCCGATCAATCGGGCGATCCTGCAAGAACAACTCGAAGCGCTGAGCGCTCGGGTAGTGACTGCCGAAAACGGTGAGGAAGCGTTGCAGCGTTGGGCGCCAGAGTTGTTCGACCTGATCATCACCGACGTCAACATGCCGTTGCTCAATGGCTACGAGCTGACCCGGGCATTGCGTGCGCGTGATGCGCGGACACCGATAATCGGGGTCACGGCCAACGCCATGCGCGAGGAAGGCGAGCAATGTCTGGCGGTGGGCATGAATGCCTGGATCGTCAAGCCGTTGAGCCTTAAAACCTTGCGCCAGGCGTTGATCACTCATTGCGGGCCTTCTACTACACAACTGCCTTCCCCGGCTGTTGTGCAGGCCGGCGACATGGATGGCTGGATCAGCTTTTCCCCAGCCATGCACCGACTGTTTATCGAGACCATGCAAGACGACCTCAACATGACTGCGCACGCGCTCGACCAGTCCGACAGCGCAGGTGTGGTGCGGCATTTGCACCGGATGAACGGCTCATTGGCGTCGGTGCGGGCCTCGCAGTTGTCGGCGGCTTGCAATGAACTCGAAGTGTTGTTGCTGGATAAACCGCTGGACGCCGAATCAGCCGATGCAGTGCGAATTTTGCTAAAACGTCTGGAGGTGATGCTACGTGCTTTGCCCACGGATCCCGGACCAGACGAATCGCCATCCAATGGCAGGTAGCTAATGAAGAAAATAAAGGTCGTGATCGCGGATGACCACCCGATCGTACTGTTCGGGCTACGCGAAATCATCCAGCGGGACGGGCGCTTCGAGGTGGCTGCCGAGGCGACCAGTTCCAGCCAGTTAATTGCCGAGTTGAATACCCACGAGCCGGAGGTGGTCATCACCGACTTCAACATGCCGGGCGACTCGACTTATGGCGACGGTCTTAAACTCGTCGAGTACCTGATCCGGCGGTTCGTCAAAACCCAGGTGCTGGTCCTGACGATGATTTCCAATAACCTGATTCTTTCCCGACTGCATGAGTTGGGCGTGGTGGGTGTCATCCAGAAAAACCATCTGCACGAAGAAATCGAGAACGCACTGGATGCCCTGGCGTTGAACCGCAGCTATCGAGGGCCGGTGCAGGAAGCGATTTCAGTGCAGGTCAACAACCAGCAAGTGGATGAACGCTTCGCCAGCCTGTCACCCAGAGAGGTGGAAGTGCTACGACTGTTCGTGATTGGTAACAGCGTCAGCGACATTGCCCGGCAGGTAAACCGCAGCACCAAAACAGTCAGCGCCCAGAAAATTTCGGCGATGCGTAAACTGGAAGTGACCAGCGACCATGCCTTGATGACGTATTGCATCAAGGCGGGGCAGTTTCAGTAGCCTTGTGGGAGTCTGACTTGCCCGCGATGAGCCTGATATCTGCGGTGTCCTTTCGGCGGAATACCACCCAGACCCAGCACCTTACACAAGTTGGCCCTGATCTCATGTTCATGATTGGCCAGTAGGACCGAATTTATTCGGGAAGGTAGTATTTCAACGATAAATAAGCAGCGGATACACCGGCCCTTTGCAAATGAATTCGCTCCCACCGGGGTCAGCGCCTGCAGGCAAACACAGGGTTTCTCTCGGATATCGGTGACTGCAGGAGCCGAGATTGCAGGCGGACTATTCGGCTGGCTTGCTCTTGCTGAAACAAAAAATCCCCGGATCAATAAATGACCGGGGATTTTTTTAGCTGAATGCGTGGCGAGCCACGCAAGCCATCAG
>NZ_LOHF01000024.1:51661-79365 GCF_002158995.1 Pseudomonas caspiana
TTGTAGGCGATGCACTCGGCGCGGATGAAGCCTTTTTCGAAGTCTGTGTGGATCACGCCAGCGGCCTGTGGTGCGGTGGCACCAACGCGGACGGTCCAGGCGCGGACTTCTTCAACACCGGCGGTGAAGTAGGTCTGCAGGTGCAGCATTTCGTAGCCAGCGCGAATTACGCGGTTCAGGCCTGGCTCTTCAAAGCCCAGGGCTTCGAGGAACATATCCTTTTCTTCGCCGTCATCGAGTTCGGCGATTTCTGCTTCGATCTTGTTGCAGACCGGCACCAGCATTGCGCCTTCTTCTTCGGCGATGGCGCGCACGACGTCCAGCAGCGGGTTGTTCTCGAAACCGTCTTCAGCAACGTTGGCGATGTACATGACCGGCTTGGTGGTCAGCAGGTGGAAGCCACGAATTACTGCTTTTTCGTCAGCGCTCATGTTCTTCATCAGGCTACGGGCTGGCTTGCCTTCGGTGAAGTGAGCGATCAACTGCTCCAGCAGGCCTTTTTGAACCACTGCATCCTTGTCGCCGCCTTTGGCGTTGCGGGTGACTTTCTGCAGCTGTTTTTCACAGCTGTCGAGGTCGGCAAAGATCAATTCCAGGTCGATGATTTCGATGTCGCGTTTAGGGTCGACGCTGTTGGAAACGTGAATCACGTTTTCATCTTCGAAGCAGCGAACCACGTGAGCGATGGCGTCGGTCTCGCGGATGTTGGCGAGGAACTTGTTGCCCAGGCCTTCACCTTTGGACGCACCGGCTACCAGGCCCGCGATGTCGACGAACTCCATGGTGGTCGGCAGGATGCGCTTGGGATTGACGATGGCCGCCAATGCCGCAAGGCGAGGATCGGGCATGGCCACGATGCCGCTGTTCGGTTCGATGGTGCAGAAGGGGAAGTTCTCCGCTGCAATACCGGACTTGGTCAGGGCGTTGAACAGAGTGGATTTGCCGACGTTGGGCAGGCCGACGATGCCGCAATTGAAGCCCATGATGTTTCCCCTCGAGTGATGTCAGGCCTTCTGGCTGTGCAGGTTTTTCATCGCCCGGTTCCATTCACCGGCGAAGATATCCGGCAGCACGCCGAGGGCAAAGTCGATGCTGGCGTCCAGCTTTTCCTGTTCGGCGCGTGGCGCTCGACCCAGAACAAAACCGGAGACCTTGTTGGCGTCGCCCGGGTGGCCAATGCCAAGCCGCAAGCGGTGAAAAGTATTCTGATTACCAAGCTGCGCGATGATGTCCCGCAACCCGTTGTGACCGCCATGGCCGCCGCCCTGTTTGAACTTGGCAACGCCCGGTGGCAGATCGAGTTCGTCATGCGCCACCAGGATGGCATCAACCGGAATCCGGTAGAAACCAGCGAGCGCCGCTACGGACTGGCCGCTGCGGTTCATGTAGGTGGTGGGAATCAACAGACGAACATCCTGACCTTGATGAGTGAAGCGTGCGGTCAGGCCAAAGAATTTGCGCTCGGCGACGAGATTGACTCGTTGCGCGTCAGCGATACGTTCAACGAAAAGAGCCCCTGCGTTGTGCCGGGTCTGTTCGTATTCAGCGCCTGGATTTCCCAGGCCAACGATCAGTTGTATGGCAGTCACGACAGGGGCCCTTTTATGGAGTTGTGGTTGAAGCCGCTGCAGACAGCGGCAAAACTGGAAGAAAACTGCTCATTTACCATGATGTAAACTCCGCGATCCTGCCCGTTTTGCCTGACTTTTACAGCGGTCTCCCGAGCAACTCCGGCATTACCAAGTAATGAATTACTCGGCAGTACCTTCTTCAGCTGCGTCTTCGGTCGGTGCGATGCGTGGAGCGTGAACGTTGGCGATAGCCAGGTCGTTACCGTGCGCCAGAGCAACGAACTCAACACCTTTAGGTGCTTTAACATCGGACAGGTGAACGATCGAACCGATTTCCAGAGCAGACACGTCTACTTCGATGAACTCAGGCAGATCTTTCGGCAGGCAGCTTACTTCCAGCTCGGAAGTAACGTGCGAAACTTCGCCGCCTTTCTTGACTGGAGCTTCTTCACCGATGAAGTGCACAGGCACGATAGCGGTCAGTTTCTGGCCAGCTACAACGCGTACGAAGTCAGCGTGCATCACGTGGCCTTTGGCTGGGTGACGCTGCAGAGCTTTGATGATCACGTTTTGCTTTTTGCCATCAACGGTCAGCGCGATGATGTGGCTGTAAGCCGCTTCGTTTTCCAGCAGTTTGGAAACTTCTTTAGCCAGCAGGCTGATGGACTCAGGGGCTTTGTCGCCACCGTAGACAACAGCTGGAACCAGGCTTGCGAGACGACGCAGGCGGCGGCTCGCACCTTTCCCCAGGTCGGAACGCAGTTCAGCATTCAAAGTAAAATCGTTCATTTTGTATCTCCAAATTAGCCACATTCGAACTGACGTTTGCGACCGACGTCAGGACGATATGGGCAAAAAAGCCCCGCCCTGACCGAATGTCAGGGCGGGGCGCTTTTCGTCAACAGGGTGTCAGCTCAGGGAAAACCCTTAGCGGAACATCGCGCTGATCGATTCTTCGTTGCTGATGCGGCGAACCGCCTCAGCGACAACCGGAGCGATATCCAGTTGACGGATACGGCTACAGGCTTGTGCTGCTGCGGACAACGGGATGGTGTTAGTCACCACCAGTTCGTCCAGCACGGAATTCTCAATGTTTTCGATCGCCCGACCCGACAGCACCGGGTGTGTGCAGTAGGCAAAGACCTTGGCAGCGCCATGCTCTTTCAAGGCCTTGGCCGCGTGGCACAGAGTGCCGGCGGTATCGACCATGTCATCGACCAGAATACAGGTACGCCCTTCGACATCACCGATGATATGCATCACTTCAGAGTGATTGGCTTTCTCACGGCGCTTGTCGATGATCCCGAGATCAACACCCAGGGATTTGGCAACAGCACGTGCACGCACGACGCCGCCGATATCCGGGGATACGATCATCAGGTTTTCGAAGCGTTGATCTTCAATGTCGTCCACCAATACAGGGGAGCCGTAGATGTTATCTACCGGAATATCGAAGAATCCCTGGATTTGGTCAGCATGCAGATCAACCGTGAGAACACGATCGATCCCGACTACGGTAAGCATGTCAGCGACGACTTTCGCGCTGATAGCCACACGTGCGGAACGCGGACGGCGATCCTGACGGGCATAACCAAAGTAAGGAATCACAGCAGTGATTCGGGACGCTGAGGAACGGCGGAAGGCATCAGCCATCACGACGAGTTCCATCAGGTTATCGTTGGTCGGTGCGCAAGTCGGCTGAATGATAAATACGTCTTTACCGCGGACGTTTTCATTAATCTCAGTAGAAATCTCGCCGTCGGAGAACTTGCCGACAGAAACATCACCTAGTGGGATATGCAGCTGACGTACGACACGTCGAGCCAGATCGGGGTTAGCGTTCCCCGTAAAGACCATCATCTTGGACACGCGCAGTACCTGAAGGCTGAGGGTAACCTGGATGAGTATAGGAAAATGGCAGGGGCGGCTGGATTCGAACCAACGCATGGCAGGATCAAAACCTGCTGCCTTACCGCTTGGCGACGCCCCTGTATTTGTTGCAACGAGTACCCAGTACTCGGTTCCTTTTAGAGCAGACTTTGCAGCTTGCGATGCAACATCGAAACGTTGCTTCCCTTTGCTACAAACCCTGTAAGGGTCTCTGTAAGAAGGGCCGAGACTTTATCAGCTTCAGCTTTGTTTGGGAAGGCCCCAAACACACAACTTCCAGTTCCGGTTAATTTTGCTTCGGTAAATTTACCTAACAAATTCAATGCGTTACGTACCTCTGGATAACGCCTTGCTACAACCGGTAAGCAGTCATTTCGACTGTTTCCCTTGGGAACGGGGCGCACTTTAATGGGAGGAGTGTTACGTGTCAACAGTGGATCTGAAAAAATTTCTGCTGTACTTACAGATACTTGCGGCACGAGTACCAGATACCACGGTTCTTCCGGGTCTACAGGGGTAAGTTTTTCCCCTACACCCTCAGCAAATGCGGCGTGTCCGCGGACGAAAACCGGGACGTCCGCGCCAAGCGTCAGGCCCAGCGCTGCCAGGCGATCTTCATCCCAGCCCAGATTCCACAAATGGTTCAGGCCCAGCAGTGTTGTTGCCGCATCGGAGCTGCCACCGCCAATTCCACCACCCATGGGCAGGCGTTTTTCCAGCCAGATATCCATGCCGAGCGTACAGCCTGATTGTTTTTGCAGCGCGCGGGCGGCTTTGACGATCAGGTTGCTGTCATGGGGGACGCCGGGGACATCGGTCTGCAGGCAGATTTCACCGTCCTGGCGAACGGCGAAGCTCAGCTCGTCGCCATAGTCCACGAACTGAAACAGGGTTTGCAGCTCGTGATAACCATCGGTGCGACGGCCGAGAATGTGCAGCATGAGATTCAATTTGGCCGGAGCGGGCAGGGTCAGGCGTGCGTCGCTCATGTCATTGACCCAGTTTGCGTGGCTGCCAGTCCTTGATCACCAGCGTGACATCGAGGTCCTGGCCGTGCAGCTTGACGCGCTCGGGCAGCCAATAACCGTTCTGTTCGACATAACTGAGATATTCCACCTGCCAGCCGTCTTGTTCAAGATTGGCAAGGCGGCTGTCGCCATCCAGTGTCAGACGACTCTTGCTGTCCGGAGCGGGCAGGCCACGGACCCACCAGACCAGATGCGACACTGGCAACTTCCAGCCGAGCTGCTCTTCAAGCAGTGTTTCCGGCGTCGGAGCTTCGTATCGACCCTGATTGGCGACTTCCAGTGCGACGCCGCCGGGACGACCGGTCAAGCGTGCGGCACCGCGCCCCAATGGGCCTGACAAGCGAATGTCGTAGTAGTCCTGGCGCTGCAGCCAGAATAGCGTGCCACTTCCGGAATCCTTGGGAGCGCGAATGCCGACCTTGCCGTTGATCTGCCAGCCGTCGAGGTTGGTCAGCTGTTCTTTGTGCTGACGCCATTGCGCCGGGTCACCTTTGCCTTCTACGGCTTCCCGGGAAGTGAGTCCGGCGCAACCGGCGAGCAGGGCGATGAGGCTGAATACAACTACGTGGCGCAAAAACATAAATTTAAAGGGTCTCGGATCCGGTCAGGCGCAACAGAGTGCTGCGCAGAATAGGGCTGTCAGGTTGTTCTTCGAGGGCTTTTCCCCAGACTTTGCGCGCTTCGCGCTGTTGACCCTTGGCCCACAGCACTTCGCCCAGATGAGCAGCGACTTCATGATCGGGGAAGCGCTCAAGTGCCAGGCGCAACAAGCGTTCGGCTTCGTCCAGGTTGCCCAGGCGGTAGTTTACCCAGCCAAGGCTGTCGAGCACCGCCGGATCTTCCGGATTGAGTTTGTGGGCTCTTTCGATCAGTTCCTTGGCTTCTGCGTAGCGCGTGGTGCGGTCGGAAAGGGTGTAGCCCAGCGCGTTGAGCGCCATGGCATTTTCCGGTTCGCGCTTGAGAATCGCCCGCAGATCTTTTTCCATCTGCGCCAGATCACCGCGTTTTTCCGCCATCATCGAGCGGGTATAAAGCAGGTTCAGGTCGTCCGGATATTGTTTGAGCGCCTGCGTCAGCACTTGCCAGGCGCGATCAACCTGATTGTTGTTGGACAAAGTCTCGGCTTCGATCAGGTACAGCTGAATGGCATAGTCCGGTTGCGCATCGCGAGCTTCGGCCAGACGTTTGGATGCTTCGGCCGCGCTGCCGTTGCTCATCAGAATATCGGCCTGGCGCAGCTGCGCGGACAGATAGTCCGGGCCAGGACCTACCTGAGCGTACTCGCCCAGTGCGCTTTGTTGATCGTTACGCTCTTCGTGAATGCGACCCAGATTCAGGTGCGCGGAATCCTCATGGGCGCCGCGGGCAATCAGCTCTTCCAGGTAACCTGCGGCTTCGTCCCAGGCTTTGGCTTCCAGGCAGACCAGCGCCAGTGAGAAGCGCAGTTCGTCATCATCGGGATACTGCTGCACCAGGCTGGAAAACTGCACTTTGGCGTCTTCCATGCGATTTTGCTCGACCAGCATGCGGGCGTACGTCAGGCGCAGACGCTTGTCATCAGGGTATTTCTTGATGCTTTTTTCCAGGATCGGCAGCGCTTCCTTGCCACGGTTCATACCTTGCAGCAGGCGTGTACGCAGCAGTATTGGCGCAATTTCACCGTCTTTGGGCGGATTGTCCTCGAGCAGCTTCAGCGAGGCCTGTGCGTCGCCGTTCTGTTGCAACAACAGCGCTTTGCCGAAAATCAGCTGCCCATTGTTCGGGTACTTGACGAGGAGTCGGTCAAAACTGGTAAGCAGCGCGTTCCGGGTCTCGGGATTGGTCTCTGCCGCTGACAGTGCCAGGAAGTCAAAATGAGTGTCGCCTTGACCTTGCAGGACTTTTTCCATGTACACCATGGAGTCGTCATAGCGTCCTGCGCGCGCCAGCTGAATGGCTGCCGCGCGTTGCGCTTCGAGGTTATCCCTGTCGTTTCTGGCCCAGATCAGCGAGGTGTCCAGTGCAGCCTGATCGGCGCCCAGGTACTCGGCAATCCGGAACGCGCGCTCGGAAACACCCGGATCCTGGGTGTTGATCGCCTGGGTCACATAGTTATCCAGGGCGATATCGAAGCGATTGCGTTGGCCAGCCAGTTCCGCGCTCAGCAGGCTGACGAGGGTTTCCTGGGTGAACGAACCGTAGACCTGAGGCTTGGCTTCAGGTGCGGGGGCGGTGTCTTTCGGCGCAGGTGTGGTCTGCGGCTGAACCGGTGCCATTGACTGGCAACCGCTGAGAAAGACAAGGGCGAGAAACAGCGCGGAGGATCTATTCATATATAAGAAGGGACGACTTACCTGCGGTTTTGAGCATCATGACACAAGGCTGGGAGCAAACCCACAGCCGGTTGGAAAACTGCCGGAACGCTTGATTATTTGTGCTGTAAGCCCTCAATAAGGGCATTTAGAGCGCGAGACTATTAGGACAATAGTCAACGGTGGTTGTTCTGAACCTATTGAAGTAGGACAATTGTCGGCTTCACGTCACCATCAGCGACCTTGAATGGCCTTCCTTGCACTTGGTATCAACCATAAGACTGCCTCGGTAGACGTCCGCGAGCGCGTGGCATTTACGCCAGAGCAGCTGGTTGAGGCCTTGCAGCAGCTTTGCCGTCTTACTAATAGCCGCGAAGCTGCAATCCTTTCTACGTGTAACCGTAGTGAGTTGTACATCGAACAGGACCAGATCGGTTCTGAGACGATTCTCGCCTGGCTGGCCGAATATCATCATTTGAGCCTCGAAGAGTTGCGCGCCAGTGCTTATGTACACGCCGACGATGCGGCAGTTCGTCACATGATGCGGGTCGCCTCCGGGCTCGACTCGCTCGTGCTCGGCGAACCGCAGATTCTCGGTCAGATGAAATCCGCCTATGCCGTGGCCCGCGAAGCCGGAACCATTGGTCCGCTGCTGGGCCGGTTGTTTCAGGCCACGTTCAGCGCGGCCAAACAGGTGCGTACTGACACAGCCATCGGCGAGAACCCGGTTTCGGTGGCTTTCGCCGCAGTCAGTCTGGCGAAACAGATTTTCAGTGACTTGCAACGCAGCCAGGCCCTGTTGATCGGTGCGGGTGAGACCATCACACTGGTTGCGCGTCATCTGCATGACCTTGGTGTCAAGCGCATCGTGGTCGCCAACCGTACGCTTGAGCGCGCAAGCATCCTGGCCGCCGAGTTTGGCGCGCACGCGGTATTGCTCTCGGACATTCCGGCTGAACTGGTCAACAGCGATATCGTTATCAGCTCTACGGCCAGCCAACTGCCAATCCTTGGTAAGGGTGCCGTTGAAAGTGCTCTGAAGCTGCGCAAGCACAAACCGATTTTTATGGTCGATATCGCCGTACCGCGGGACATCGAACCGGAAGTCGGTGAGCTGGATGACGTTTACCTGTACACCGTTGACGACTTGCATGAAGTCGTCGCCGAGAACCTCAAAAGCCGACAGGGCGCGGCGCAGGCTGCTGAAGAGCTGGTCGCAGCCGGGACTAATGACTTCATGTTCCGTCTGCGCGAGCTGGCGGCGGTGGATGTGCTCCGGGCTTACCGTCAGCAAAGCGAGCGGCTGCGCGACGAGGAATTGCTGAAGGCACAGCGTATGCTGGCCAACGGCAGCAATGCTGAGGACGTGCTGGTGCAGTTGGCTCGCGGGTTGACCAACAAACTGCTGCACGCGCCCAGTGTGCAATTGAAGAAACTCTCTGCCGAAGGCCGCCTCGACGCGCTGGCCATGGCCCAGGAACTTTTTGCCCTCGGTGAGGGCTCGACGGATAAACCCCCGCAATGAAAGCCTCACTGCTCAACAAACTCGATATCCTCAGCGATCGCTTCGAGGAACTGACCGCGTTGCTTGGCGATGCCGAGATTATTTCGGATCAGACCAAATTCCGTGCGTATTCCCGGGAATATGCCGAGGTCGAGCCGATCGTTGCGGCGTATAAACAGCTGCTCAAGGCATTGGCTGATCTGGACGGCGCTCAGGCGCTGCTCAAGGACAGCGATCCGGACATGCGTGAAATGGCTGTCGAGGAAGTGCGCGAGACCAAGCAATTGCTGGCTGATCTGGAAAGCCAGCTGCAACGCATGTTGCTGCCCAAAGACCCCAATGACGGGCGCAACGTGTTCCTCGAAATTCGTGCCGGGACCGGCGGCGACGAGGCGGCGATTTTCTCTGGCGACCTGTTCCGCATGTATTCGCGTTACGCCGAGCGCCGTGGCTGGCGGGTCGAGATCCTCTCTGAAAACGAGGGCGAACATGGCGGCTATAAAGAGGTGATTGCCCGGGTTGAGGGCGAGAATGTCTACGGCAAGCTCAAGTTCGAGTCCGGTGCGCATCGCGTGCAGCGGGTTCCGGAAACCGAATCTCAAGGCCGCATTCATACTTCGGCTTGCACCGTTGCGGTGCTGCCTGAGCCGGATGAGCAGCAGGCCATCGAAATTAATCCTGCGGACTTGCGTGTCGACACCTATCGTTCTTCGGGCGCGGGTGGTCAGCACGTTAACAAGACCGATTCGGCGATCCGTATTACCCACCTTCCGTCGGGTATCGTCGTTGAATGTCAGGAAGAGCGTTCCCAGCACAAGAACCGAGCCCGCGCCATGGCGTGGCTGTCCGCGAAACTAAACGACCAGCAAACCAGCGCCGCTGCCAATGCGATTGCCAGTGAGCGTAAACTGTTGGTCGGCTCGGGTGATCGATCCGAGCGTATTCGAACCTATAACTTCCCTCAGGGGCGAGTAACGGATCACCGCGTCAATCTGACCTTGTATTCGCTGGATGAAGTTTTGGCCGGTGGTGTCGATGCAGTGATAGAGCCGCTACTTGCCGAATATCAGGCAGACCAACTAGCGGCACTGGGTGAGTAAATGACCATCATCGCCAGCTTGTTAAGAAGCGCCGAGCTTCCTGATTCACCAACTGCCCGTCTCGATGCTGAACTGCTTCTGGCGGCTGCGCTGGGTAAACCGCGCAGTTTCCTGCATACCTGGCCGGAGCGAATAGTCAGCAGTGAAGCCGCACTGACGTTTGCCTCGCATCTGCAGCGCCGTCGTACCGGTGAACCCGTGGCCTACATTCTGGGGCAGCAGGGGTTCTGGAAACTGGATCTGGACGTCGCGCCTCATACATTGATTCCGCGCCCTGAAACCGAAATGCTGGTCGAAGCCGCACTGGAGCTGGTGCCTGCATTTGCGCCGACTCGCGTGCTCGACCTGGGAACCGGGACCGGCGCGATTGCCCTGGCCTTGGCCAGTGAGCGTCCGGTCTGGCAGGTGACGGCGGTGGATCGGGTGCTTGAAGCGGTCGCATTGGCCGAGAGTAATCGTCAACGTTTGCATCTGGATAACGCCAAGGTGCTGAGCAGCCACTGGTTTAGCTCCCTTGAAGGTCAGCGTTTTGATCTGATCATCAGCAACCCGCCGTATATCGCGGCCGAGGATCCACATCTGGCAGCGGGAGACGTGCGTTTCGAGCCTAGCAGTGCGCTGGTTGCCGGGACTGATGGTCTGGATGATTTGCGTATGATCATCGAGCAGGCACCGAACTATCTGAACGGTGATGGCTGGTTGTTGTTGGAGCACGGTTACGATCAGGGCTCGGCGGTCCGCGATTTGTTGAGCGGTCATGGCTTCGAGAAAATCCAGACTCGTCGTGATCTGGGCGACCATGAACGCATTACCTTCGGGCGTCTGCCGTGCTGACTGATCAGGAACTGTTGCGCTATAGCCGACAGATTCTGTTGCAACACGTCGATATCGACGGGCAGCTCAAGCTCAAGCAAAGCCGGGTGTTGATCGTCGGTCTCGGTGGCCTGGGTTCCCCCGTTGCTTTGTATCTGGCAGCCGCCGGTGTCGGCGCGTTGCATCTGGCGGATTTCGACACGGTCGACCTGACCAACCTGCAACGCCAGATCATCCACGACAGCCAGAGCGTCGGGCAAAGCAAAGTGGATTCGGCGATTACCCGTCTGACCGCGATCAATCCCGAGATCACGCTTGTTCCTCACCGCGCTGCGCTGGATGTCGATTCTCTGGCAGCGGCCGTCGCAAGTGTCGATCTGGTGCTTGATTGCTCAGACAATTTCACAACCCGTGGCGCGGTCAATGCGGCCTGTGTCGCTGCGGGCAAACCCTTGGTCAGTGGCGCAGCGATTCGTCTTGAGGGGCAATTGTCGGTGTTCGATCCACGTCGGCCTGAAAGCCCTTGCTACCACTGTCTATACGGTCACGGCAGCGAGGCCGAACTGACCTGTAGCGAAGCGGGTGTGATCGGGCCTTTGGTGGGATTGGTCGGTAGCCTGCAGGCGCTTGAGGCGCTCAAGGTACTGGTCGGTTTTGGCGAGCCGCTGGTTGGACGCCTGTTACTGATTGATGCTCTGACCACGCGCTTTCGTGAACTGAAGGTCAAGCGTGATCCGGGATGTAGCGTCTGCGGTGCAGGGCAGCATGATTAAAGCCAGTGATGCGCCGGTGGGCGTATTTGATTCCGGCGTAGGTGGCTTGTCGGTGCTGGGTGAAATTCGCGACCTGCTACCCAGCGAGTCGCTGCTGTATGTCGCGGACTGTGGGCATATCCCCTACGGCGAGAAAAGCCCGGAGTTCATTCGCGAGCGCTGCATGATCATCGCGCAGTTCTTTCGCGATCAAGGTGCCAAGGCTCTGGTGCTGGCTTGCAATACTGCGACTGCCGCTGCCGCCGCTCAATTGCGTGAGCATTATCCGGACTGGCCAATCGTCGGCATGGAACCTGCGGTCAAACCGGCAGCGGCTGCGACCCGCAGTGGTGTGGTGGGCGTGCTCGCTACGACCGGTACTTTGCAAAGCGCGAAGTTCGCCGCTTTGCTCGACCGTTTCGCGGGCGATGTGCGCGTGGTCACTCAGCCGTGCCCCGGCCTTGTGGAACTGATCGAGTCAGGCGACCTGTTCAGCCCGACCATTCGTACCTTGCTGCGGGGTTATGTCGAGCCGCTTCTGGCCGAGGGCTGTGACACGATTATCCTCGGCTGCACCCACTATCCCTTCCTCAAACCTCTGCTGCGGGAAATGATCCCGGAGTCGGTCATCCTGATCGACACCGGGCACGCAGTGGCTCGCCAGCTTCAACGGTTATTGGCGCAGCACGGCCTTCTGCACGACGGCCATGCCCAGGAAACGCAGTTCTGGACCAGCGCTGATCCGTATAATTTCGGAAACATCCTACCTACACTTTGGAAAAAATCTGACAATGTGCGATTCTTCGATTTGTAAAAAAATCGTGAAAAGCTTTGCTTGGCATTGGAACTAACGTTCCACGTCGGATTTCTATAGCAAGCCGGTTATCTGCAAATACCTAATAATTGCATTCGAAATAGGAAGTTTCTGATGAAGCGTCTGTTGTGTTTGGCTGCGCTTGCGGCCGCGTTGATGGGGCAAACTTCACTCACTCAGGCCGCTGGCATTGAGTTTTCGGTTGGGCAGACGGGCCAGACGAGCCAGACTTACCGCCTGGGTATGAAGTTTGATTGGGATCAAAGCTGGTTGCAGAGCGACGTAGGTCGCCTGACCGGCTATTGGGATGGTGCTTACACCTACTGGGATGGTGACAAGCGTTCCAGCAACAACAGTCTTTCGTTCTCCCCGGTATTCGTTTACGAATTCGCTGGCGAGAAGGTGAAGCCGTATATCGAAGCCGGTATCGGTGTCGCCGTGTTCTCGAACACTCAAATTGAAGACAACAAGTTGGGTTCGGCTTTCAACTTCGAAGACCGTATCGGCTTCGGTCTGCGCTTCAACGGTGGTCATGAAGTGGGCATCCGCGCGACTCACTACTCGAACGCTGGTATCAAAGAGCCAAACGACGGTATTGAGAGCTACGCGCTGCATTACACGATGCCGCTCTGACGCCATCGCGAGCAAGCCCGGCTCCTACAGTTGACCGTATTCTCCTGTGGGAGCTGAGCTTGCTCGCGATAAGAGCGCCGCAAAACCCGGCCTTGGCGATACCGCTACAAATAAGCCCCTTCAATCCCCAGCCTTTCATTCATGCACTCCTCTGATCCGGTTTCGAACTCCCGGCAGATCAGCGGACGCTTCTCATAGATTGTGCACATCATCGTGTTGCGATCCAGCGCTGCACACCAGCCGTCGTCCAGACGCAGCATGACTTCGCCGCCCCAGTCGTCGGTATCGATAAAGCGTTCAGGCACGCCGGTGTCTGTGATCAGCATCACTTCCAGCTGGCAGCAGCAGGCCGCACAGGTTGAGCAGGTGATAGTGGTTTCAGTGGAAATCGGGCGGGTCGGGATCAGGGTCGCAGTCATAGGCGCGCAGTGTATGTCAGCGCGAGGCGGGGGTGTTGACTGACTGACCGGCGAGCAACCGAGCGGACAGCCATTGCAACAGTGCAAACACTGCAGCCCACAGCACAGCCAGCAGACTCATGCTCAGCCATAATCCCAGCGGCAACTGCACGCCAGCCAGTTGCGAGCCCGCGTAATACGACATTGGGCCACCGATCGCGCCCAGCAAGCTGGCACGCCACAACGGTTTGGCGGTCCAGGCCAGGCAGTGCCTGAGGGTGGTACCCAACACTGCCCAAAGTAAGATCAGCCACAGCGGGATCAACAAACCCTGACTGCCAAAGTCGAATACACCCAGCAGCATCAACGCGCTGTCGAGCACGGTACCCAGAGCGGTTATCCACAGCAGTAATTTACCCTCTGCGGCCCACGAACTTATCCACAGCAGATGGATGAGCAGTACCGCGATCGGGATCAGCAACCAATAACTGTTGCCACCCAGCACACAGGCAAACCAGCCTGCCTGGAACAGCACGGCGTTGGCGATCTGCTTAAGCATCGAAACGGCCGAGCAGCGGTTGTGGCAATGCGCAGGGTTTCGCCAACAGCAATTGCGCCGTGCCGATGGTGCGCTCCAGGAAACCACCCTCGCAGTAACACAGGTAAAACTCCCACAGCCGCAGGAAGTAATCGTCGTAGCCCAGCTCCGCGAGGTAGCCGTGGGCATGGCGGAAGTTGTCGTGCCAGATGCGCAGAGTGCGAGCGTAGTGCAGGCCGAAGTCTTCCATGTGCAGCAGGTTCATGTCGGTGTCGCGGCCGACAATTTCCAGCATTTTGTGCACCGATGGCAAAGCACCGCCCGGGAAAATGTAGCGCTGGATAAAGTCGACGCTGCGTTTGGCCTGCTCGTAACGCTGCTCGCGGATGGTGATCGCTTGCAGCAGCATCAGGCCGTTATCCTTGAGCAGGTGCGCGCATTGCTTGAAATAGGTCGGCAGAAACCGGTGGCCGACTGCTTCAATCATTTCGATCGAGACCAGCTTGTCGAACTGTCCGGTCAGATCCCGATAATCCTTGAGCAGCAGAGTGATCTGATCCTGCAAGCCCAGCTCTGCAATACGCTGCTCGGCATAGGCAAACTGCTCTTTGGACAGCGTCGTGGTGGTGACTTTGCAGCCGTAGTGCTGCGCGGCATAAATCGCCATGCTGCCCCAGCCGGTGCCGATCTCCAGTAGATGGTCGTCGGGCGTCAAGGCCAGTTTCTGGCAGATGCGCTCCAGTTTGTTCAGTTGCGCTTGTTCCAGCGTGTCCTCGGGCGTGAGGAACTGCGCTGCGGAATACATCATGGTCGGGTCAAGAAACTGCTCGAACAGCTCGTTACCCAGATCGTAGTGGGCTGCGATATTTTTTTGCGAGCCTTCACGGGTGTTGCGGTTGAGCCAGTGCAACCCTTGAATGAACGGTCGACCGAGCCGCGCCATTCCGCCTTCCATCGCGTCCAGCACATCCAGATTACTGACAAAAACCCTGATCACCGCCGTCAGGTCTGGCGAGGTCCAATAGCCGTGGATGTACGCTTCGCCCGCGCCAATGGAGCCATTGCTGGCGACCATGCCCCAAGTGGCTGAATCCAGAACCTGAATCTCGCCCTGTATGACGGCACCCGCGACACCAAACACATGGCGCTCATCACCTTCGGTGACCACCAACTGACCGCTGCGCAGCCGGGCAAGCTGACGCAGCACGCCTCGTCGCAGGATGTTGGCAGTCAGACTGTTGGTCCCCAGATTGGCCGAAAAACTGCTGCTACTGCTTTTCATGGCGTTGACCCTTCAATTGCGTGGAGGCAGTACGGTAGTCGCCGTCAGCGGCCTGATGAGGAAATAGCGGAACGCGCTTGAGAAACAGGCGCAATGCTTGCCAGTAAATGGCCAGGCAGGTCTTGGCGGTCATCCAGGGAAATGCCAGCAGATACCGATGCAGGTTGCCCCGGTTCAGGTCCTGGCGTTGCAGATTGAGCGTGGCGTCGAACATTTTCAGATCGCCTTGCCAGTCGGCCATGTGTACGCCGAGACGTTCACCGGGCGGGCTGAAGCTCATCCGGTATTCAAGGTCGCGGGGTAGAAAAGGCGAGACGTGGAAGGCTTTGGCCACGGCAAAGTGCTGATGTCCTTCACCGTCGGCAGGCAATACATAGTGGTAACGCTCGCGCCACGGGGTATTACTCACTTCGCAGAGAATTGCCGCCAAGGCTCCGTCTGCTTCGAAGCAATAAAAAAAGCTCACCGGGTTGAACGCCAGGCCCCAGCTGCGTGCTTGTGTCAGCAGGCAGATTTTGCCTTGCGGGATGTGGCCGATGGCCTGGCCGACCCGTTGACGCACCGCTTGTATCAGCGGTACGCCTTGGCGGGTCAGCTCGCGCAGGTAATCGGTTTCGCGAAAGGAAAACGGCGCCCAGCGACGTTTGCCTGCCAACGGCGAAACATTCAACACAGCGTTTTGCTCTTCCAGATCCAGGTACAGCAGGCCAATCCGATAACGAAAGTCATGGGCCCGCGGCGCAAAGCGCCGATGGGCTATCCAGCCGCTGTACAGGGCGCTGTTCACAATGATTCACCAAAGGCCGACGCTACGCACAGGCCGCTGACCACGCCGTCTTCATGGAAACCATTGGCCCAGTAAGCACCGCAGAACCAGGTGTGGTTAACGCCCGCAAGTTCATGCCAACGGGCCTGCGCTGCAACACCTGTCAGGCTGTATTGCGGATGCGCGTAGCGATAGCGAGCGAGGATTTTGCTCGGTTCAATGGCGTCGGTCTGGTTGAGGCTGACGCAGAAGGTCGTGTCACCTTCGATGCCTTGCAGGATGTTCATGTCGTAAGTCACGGCGGCCAGTTGTTGCTCGCCACCGCCGAGTCGATAGTTCCAACTGGCCCACGCGAGTGGTCGCTTGGGCAGCAGGCGGGTATCGGTATGCAGCACCACGTCGTTTTCGGCGTAGGGCAGCGCGCCGAGGATTTCCTGTTCTGCGGTGCTCGGTTGCGCGAGCATTTTCAGGGCCTGATCGCTGTGGCAAGCGAACACCACTTTGTCGAAACGTTCGCTGCCAGCGGCACTGTGGACCGTTACGCCGTCGGCGTCCCGTTCAACACGACTGACCGGGCAGGACAGGCGAATTCGCTCGGCAAAAGACGCAGTGAGCGGTTCGATGTAGCGACTGGAACCGCCTTCAATCACGCACCACTGTGGCCGGTTGCTGACTGACAGCAGGCCGTGATTTTTGAAAAAGCGCACAAAGAACTGCAACGGGAAGGCGAGCATGTCCGCCAGGGACATGGACCATATCGCCGCTCCCATAGGGACGATGTAATGCTCAATAAAACGCTTGCCGTAACCCCGACTGTGCAGGTAATCGCCCAAAGTAGTGTCTTGGGCAATGCGCTGGTTTTCCAGGTCGGCCAGCGCTTCGCGGTTGAAACGCAGAATGTCGCGCAGCATGCCCCAGAAGCTCAGGGACCAAAGGTTACTGCGCTGGGCAAACAGGCTGTTGAGGTTGTTGCCGTTGTATTCGGTCCGGGTCTTCGGGTCGCTGACGGAAAAACTCATTTCGGTGGGCTTGAAAGCCACCCCGAGTTGCCCGAGCAAACGAATGAAGTTGGGATACGTCCAGTCATTGAACACGATGAAACCGGTATCGATCGCGTAACTGCGACCGTTCAGTTCTACATCAACGGTATGGGTATGCCCGCCAACCCAGTCTGCCGCCTCGAACACCGTGATGTCGTGCGAGCGGTTGAGTAGATAAGCGCTGGTCAAACCGGCGATACCACTGCCGATGATGGCGATTTTCATTGAGCATCCTTGGTTTGAGCTGCCGAGCGGGCCATACGTTTTCCTAACGCGAGTTGCGCGCGGACGGGTAATAGCGCCAGTAACCGCAGGATCAGAATGAACGGTCCCGGAAAGGCGATCTCCATTGGCCTGCGGGAACGCAGCAAGCGTTCAGCGATGTAGGTCGCGGCTTTTTTTACCGGCCAGCGCATGGGCATGGGAAAGTCATTTTTGGCTGTCAGCGGGGTATCGACGAAGCCAGGGCTTACAACGGTGACATCGATATTTTCGTGAGCCAGGTCGATGCGCAGCGATTCAAACAGATAGCGCATTCCGGCCTTGGATGCACCATAGGCTTCGCTACGGGTCAGCGGCAGGTAAGTCACTGAGCTGCAAACCCCCACCAGATGTGGTTGGTCGCCTTTGCGCAGCAGAATCAGCGCTTCTTGTACGCAGTAAGAGCTGGCCAGCAGATTAGTGCGCACCACGCGCTCAAACAGTGCCGCGTCGAAGTCGTTGCTGTCGATGTACTCGCAAGTGCCCGCGTTGATGATCGCGCAGTCCAGCGCCCCCCAAACCTGGCCGATGCGGTCGCCGATCGCGGTGATTTGTTCGCCATCGGTCAAATCGCCCGGTGCCAGCAACACCTGGTTGGGAAAGCGGCGTTCCAGCTCCTCCAGCGGAGCCACAGTTCGAGCGGTCAACGCTAATCTGTGACCGGCGATGAGAAGCTCTTCGGCGAGCGCAAAACCGATGCCGCTGCTTGCACCGGTTAACCAGATACGTCGCGCATTCGGATTACTCATCCCAGTCTCCTTTTCAGCCAGGCGATTAGCTGGCCCATGATTGGCAAGTGCTCGTACAGCAAGGCGCCTGCATCGAAATAGTCTCGGTGTTGATAAACCTTGTCGCGCCAGAGCAAGTGCGAGCAGCCCTGCACCTTGATCGTCTTGCCTCTGGCAAGGCGCGGATGGGCGTAGCTCATGGTCCAGCGCAGATAACCGTTGCCTTCGCTGACTTGATCAAAACCATGGAAATCAAAATGCAGGTCGCTGACGTTGGCGTACAACTCGGCAAAATAGCGGCGCATTTGCGGCAGCCCGTGAATCTGATGCAGCGGATCAGTGAACTGCACGTCGTCGCTGTACAGCGCACCAAGGCGCTCAAGATTGTCCTTGTTCAGCGCTGCAAACTCATGAGCAAAGTGCCGCAGGAAGTCAGTCATCGTCAGCCTCTGTTGCGGGCTGCAGGTGCGGCAGAGCTTTGAAGGCCGCGAGCGCGCGGGCGCGACTGCTGCTCAGATCGACAATCGGCTTTGGATAGTTGGCAACACCGAACAAGCCACCGGCGGCCGGGTTATGCACTTCTTTTTTGTTGAGGTCGGCCAGCTCCGGCAACCAGTGCTTCAGGAAGCGTCCCTCGGGGTCGAACTTTTCCGACTGGGACAGCGGGTTGAAAATCCGGAAGTAGGGCGACGAGTCCGTGCCCGTAGAAGAGCTCCATTGCCACCCGCCGTTATTGGCTGCCAGGTCACCATCAATCAGGTGCTGCATGAAAAAGCGCTCGCCCTCGCGCCAGTCAATCAGCAGGTTTTTGGTCAGGAACATTGCGACGACCATGCGCAGCCGGTTGTGCATCCAGCCGGTTTCCAGCAACTGGCGCATGGCGGCGTCGATAATGGGCAGGCCGGTACGTGCCTGTTGCCAGGCAGCCAGTTCCTCCGGCGCATCACGCCATTTCAATGCTTCGGTTTCCGGGCGGAAGGCACGATGCCGCGAGACGCGGGGGAAGCCGACAAGAATGTGTTTGTAGAACTCGCGCCAAAGCAGCTCGTTGATCCAGGTCACTGCACCGACGCTGCCGGTCTCGAATTCACCCTGGTTACTGCTCAGCGCTGCATGCAGGCATTGGCGCGGCGATATCACGCCCGCAGCCAGGTAAGCCGACAACTGACTGGTACCGGGCTTGGCCGGAAAGTCGCGTTCGGAGCGGTAGTAATCAATCTGTTCGTCGCTGAACCCGGCAAGGCGTCGACGTGCTTCGTCTTCGCCTGCTGGCCACAAGTCTTGCAGCGCCTTAGTGGGTGTCGGGAAGCCCTCGACCTGCTCGGGCACGCTATCACTTTTTATCTGCAACGTGGCCTGTGGTTTCGGCAGCCGAACCAGTGGTGGCATCGCCTGGTGCATGCGGGCGTAGCAAACCTTGCGGAACTGACTGAAGACCTTGAAATAGGTGCCAGTCTTGGTCAGTACAGTGCCAGGCTTGAAAAATAATTGATCCAGGTAACTACGCCACTGGATGTCGGCGTCTTGCAGCGCCTGAGCGACGGCACTGTCGCGGTTGGTTTCGTTGATGCCATATTCTTCGTTGGCATGCACTGCGCGAATGTTGAGTTCCTGACACAGCTTGAGCAGTACTTGCGGCGCCTGATCCCAGTGCTGAGCGGTACGAATCAAGAGCGGCACGTTCAATTCGCCCAGCGCTTTTTGCAGTTCCACCAGATTGCGCAGCCAGAAGTCCACCTTGCTAGGCGCATCGTCATGGTTGAGCCATTGCCCAGGGCTGATCAGGTACACGGCCACCGTGGGTCCCTGCTCCATGGCAGCGGTCAGGGCGGTGTTATCGTGAACGCGCAAGTCACTGCGCAGCCATAGCAGTTGCATGTTTATTCCTTAGAAAAGATCCAGTAGCTGCAAGGCGGCGAGGGCGCCCAACGGGTCTTCGGCCAGGTGCAGGCCTTCTATTTTGTTGATCGCCGTGGCGAGGTCGTCGCAGTGAATGCGCACGCACGCACCAGCAAGAACAGTCGGACACTGAACGTTGCTCAGCAACTTGGGGAGTTGGCCAGGGTTCAACGCTTTGCTGGAATACAGCAACACCGCACGCGGCTTTAGGAGCTCGGCTGCCAGCGTCAGTTCGCCATTCGGCAGCGGCCAGTCAAAGATCTCGACCGGGCAATCGGCGCTGCTGATCAACCAGGCGCTGAGCCACAAATTCGGTTCCAGTGGCAGGTCTGAATGATTGACCAATAGCACCGGGCTACCGCTGAGTTGACGATTGTTGTGGTAGATCCGCGCACCAAACTTGCTGCGCAGCCATGAGTAGAAGAATACTCGCTCCATCTGCCCGCCAAATTGCGCCTGCCAGCGAAATTCGAGCTCGGCCAGCAGCGGCATCAATAGCTGTTCGCAGACGGTTCGTGGCGGGTAAAGCGACATGGCTTGATTGAACAGGTCATCAACCCGTCGTTCAGCCAGTTCGCCAATGGCCTTGATCAGGTTCTGGCGCAGATCATCCCAGTCATTACCGGCAACGCTCGTGTCCGGTTGGCGGCTGTCGATAAGGTTTTTTACCTGGCTGACCGACACTCCACGGTTAAGCCAGGTAAGGATGTTCATGACCCGCTGGATATGCTCATCGGAATACAGTCGATGCCCCTTGGGGGTGCGATGCGGCACGATCAGCCCATAGCGGCGTTCCCAGGCGCGAAGTGTTACCGCGTTGACGCCGGTTTGACGAGCGACTTCGCGGATCGGTAGCCAGCCGCTTTCAAGGCCCTGTTCTTCGGGATCCTGCTCGGACGCGCAGACGAGATGCAGTGTGTCGTTCATGTTCAGATCGCATTCCGCAGGCTGAGATTTTCCGGGTGCGGCTGCATGTAAACCTGCAAGGCCACGTAAGGATCAGGATGTTGGCGGAAGTGGTGCTTCAGCAGCGTCAGCGGCACGATCAGCGGCACGATGCCTTGATGGTATTGCGCAATGAGTTGCTGGATTTCCTGTTTGTCAGCGGCTGTCAGGGTCTGTTTCAGATAACCGCTGATGTGCTGCAGGACATTGGTGTGGGTGCGGCGGGTGGCGGGCTTTTTCAGGGCCGCCATCAAGTCGCTGAAATAGCGTGGCGCGATCTCGTTCGGGTCGCTGCGGCCCATGGTGCCCAGCAGGTTGCCCAGTACCTTGTACTGCGCCGGGTCGTTGGCCATGAGCTGGTATTTATAGCGTGAGTGAAACTCGGTCAGGCTGCGGCGAGTGATGCCGGCCTTGAGCAGTTCCTGCCAGGCGGCATAGGCAAAGACTCGTGTGATGAAGTTCTCGCGCAGGACTGCGTCATTGAGGCGTCCGTCTTCTTCCACCGGGAGGTTGGGGTGAAGCTCACAAAACGCCTGGGCATAAATCCCGCGTCCTCCTCCTTCAACCGGGGCCCCATTTTCGGTGTAGACCTTGACCCGCTCCAGACCGCAACTGGGTGATTTCTGCATGAAGATATAGCCGCAGATATCCCCCAGCTCTTGCGCCATTCGCACGCCGTAGTCAGCCAGTGGCTGGGTGACGTTAAGTGCGTTGTTCACCGTGCCGATGGCTTGAGGATTTTGTGCGTCGCCCACCAGGCGAATAGGTTCGCGGGGGATGCCCATGCCGATGGCTACTTCCGGGCAGGCTGTGACGAACTCGAAGTATTGAGTCAGCTCGCGGGTGCACAAATGGGATTCTTTATGACCGCCATTGAACCGCACCTCGTCGCCCATGAGGCAGGCACTGATGCCGAGTTTTGGTTTATGGACTGTCGGAGAAAGCATGCGAACCTCTGAACATAATTGTACAGGGCTAATTCGCTGTACAACTTTAGCTCATCATAGGTTCAATGCTGTACAAGTCAAATAGTTTGTATAGGGTTTGTATGGGGCGATGCGGTTTCGCTTAATAGCCCAAATCCTGTAGGAGCCGAGCTTGCTTGCGATGAACGATAACGCGGTGCCGCAATGGCTAACCGAACTGCATCACTTCCAGCCCATCTTCCAAGCGTCAGCATCCTGCAATGCCTGCCAAGGCAGGCGCTCACTGCGCTGGGTCAGGACCGCTTGCAGTTCGATTTCCAGCACGGTGCCTTCGTCGTCGCGAAACAGTTCGGTGACCATAAAATGCTTTTCACGGTTGACCGGCGTGGCTGCTGTCCATTTTGACAGCAGCAGTTTGCGGGGGGTGAGGCGGTTCAATTCAGGTGTTCCAGCAAGCGCCGCGCCGCCTCTTGACCGCTCAGCCAAGCGCCTTCGACCCGGCCCGACAGACACCAGTCGCCGCAGACATAGATACCCTGATCCGGATCGGACAGTGCGCCCCATTCGTGAGCGGTGGCGGGGCGGGCGTAGAGCCAGCGGTGAGCGAGACTGAATGTCGGGGCGGGCACTGCGCAGCCGATCAGCTCGGCAAACGCGCCGTGCAAATGTTCGATGACTTGCTCTTTGGGCATGTCTAGATGCTGCCGACTCCACGCGCTGGTGGCGTGCAATACCCAAGTGTCCAGAGTCGTGTCGCGCCCGGGTTTGCTGCGATTGCGGGCAAGCCAGTCGATGGGGCTGTCCTGTACGAAACAACCTTCAAGCGGGGTCTGCAACGCGCTGCTAAAACTCAGCGCCACTGCCCAGGTAGGGTCCATTTTTACGCTGGCGGCAGCACCGGCAAGTTTGGGGGCGCTGGCCAGCAAGGCAGTTGCCTGTGGCGCGGGTGTAGCGATGATCACGTGGCTGAATGGGCCATGACTCTGGCCTTCGGCGTCTTGCAGACTCCAGTGTTCCTCACCACGGAAGACCTCGGTGATCCGGCAGGAAAACGACACCGGAAGATCACCCAGCATGTTGCGGGTGATGGCGCTCATGCCGGGTTGGCCGACCCAGCGCACTTGCTCATCGGGGGAGGGACTCAGTTGTCCCACGTGGGAGTTATACAGCGAAGGCGTCCACTGGGCCGCGCAGCCTTGCGCCTTCCACTGTTGCACGGCGGCCATGAAGCGGCGGTCACGAGCGGTGAAGTACTGCGCGCCCAGATCAAGCGAGCCTGTATCGCTGCGCTTGCTGGACATCCTTCCGCCACTGCCGCGGCTTTTGTCGAAAAGATGCACGGAATGCCCGGCGGCAGTAAGCGCCTGGGCAGCGGAGAGTCCGGCGATGCCGGTACCGATGATTGCGATAGGTACAGTCATAGGGGCCTCTTTACCTTGTCTGCACAGACTACGCCGTAGTTAAAACCTGTACAATATTGTTTTTTGGTATAACTAGCTGTGATCTACTGTCGCGATCCAGCGCAATGTCTCCCGTACGGCGCAAGCATAAAATCCAGCACTTGACGGGGATCAGCAACTACCCGAACGGATGGTCAGACCTCAGCCTCGCGATGTTTGACCTATTGTTCAAGAGCAATCTGCTGACGTGAACAGATGCGGACATAAAAAATAGACTACCGAATAGTCGCGAACGCCACGCAAGGAACCCTGCCATGAACATATTGCTGACCGGCGGTACTGGTTTGATAGGGCGGCAGCTCTGCCTGCTCTGGGCTCAACAGGGTCATCAGATCACGGTCTTGAGCCGCAGGCCTGATGAAGTGCCGCGTTTGTGTGGCAGCGGTGTGCGTGGGATAGCCCATCTTGGCGATCTGAACGAACAAACGATTGATGCGGTGATCAATTTAGCGGGTGCGCCTATCGCCGACAGGCCCTGGACTCGCAAGCGCAGAACTCAATTGTGGGACAGTCGCATCGGGCTGACCGAGCAATTGCTGGACTGGATGGAGCGGCAGACTCAGAAACCGCAGGTTCTGATCAGTGGTTCTGCAGTGGGTTGGTACGGCGATGGCGGTGAGCGTGAGCTGGACGAAACCTCCCTGCCAGTCAAAGAAGATTTCGCCAGCCATCTGTGTGACGCCTGGGAAGAAACGGCGCAGCGAGCCGAGGCTCAAGGCGTGCGGGTAATCATCATTCGGACCGGGCTTGTGCTCTCCGATGACGGCGGCATGTTGCAGCGGCTGCTACCGCCCTTCAAATTCGGCATGGGCGGGCCGATCGGTAACGGTCGGCAGTGGATGCCGTGGATACACATCAACGATCAAATCGCTGCGATTGATTTTCTGTTGCACAACCCTGACGCGCAGGGCCCCTATAATCTCTGCGCGCCACAGCCGGTGCGCAACCGCGAGTTTGCCAAAACGCTTGCCGGTGTTCTGCACCGTCCCGCGTTCATGCCGTTGCCCGCCCTGGCCTTGAAAGTGTTGCTGGGCGAATTGTCTGTTCTGCTACTGGGTGGTCAACGTGCTCGACCTGCTCGTCTGGAAGAAGCCGGTTTCACCTTCCGATTTACTGAACTGCACGCCGCCCTGAACGATTTACTGGGCCGCCATTGAAATAGGATGTTGCATGACCGATCACGCGCTGTTGCTGGTCAATCTGGGCTCGCCAGCCTCCACTTCCGTGGCTGATGTTCGCCGTTACCTCAACCAATTCCTGATGGACCCTTACGTCATCGATTTGCCGTGGCCTGTTCGGCGTCTGCTGGTGTCGCTGATCCTGATCAAGCGTCCCGAGCAATCAGCCCATGCCTACGCTTCTATCTGGTGGGATGAGGGCTCGCCGCTGGTGGTGCTGAGCAAGCGTTTGCAGCAGGCCATGACTAAGGAATGGACCCAAGGCCCGGTTGAGCTGGCGATGCGTTACGGCGAGCCATCCATTGAAACGGTGCTGACCCGGTTGGCGTCTCAGGGCATCAGCAAAATTACCCTGGCTCCGCTTTACCCGCAGTTTGCCGACAGCACGGTGACCACTGTAATCGAGGAGGCCAAACGCGTTGTAAAGGCCAAATCACTGAACGTGAAGTTTTCGGTGTTGCAGGCGTTCTACGATCAGCCCGAATACATCGACGCCTTGGTCGAGAGCGTGCGGCCGCATCTTGAACAGCCCCATGATCACCTGTTGTTGAGCTTTCACGGTTTACCGGAGCGGCACCTGACCAAGCTTGATCCGACCGGTAATCATTGTTTCAAGGATGCTGATTGCTGCAAGAACGCTTCACCGCAAGTGCTTGCGACCTGCTACCGCGCACAGTGTCTGCGTTCGGCGGCCGTGTTTGCCAAACAGATGGGCATTGCCGATGGCAAGTGGTCGGTGTCGTTTCAATCGCGGCTGGGGCGGGCAAAGTGGATCGAACCCTACACCGAGGCGCGGCTGGAAGAACTGGCTGCTCAGGGCGTGAAGAAGTTGCTGGTGATGTGCCCTGCATTCGTCGCCGATTGCATTGAAACGCTGGAAGAGATTGGTGATCGAGGTGCCGAGCAATTCAAGGCTGCCGGGGGAGAGGAATTGACTCTGATCCCGTGCCTGAACGATGACCCGAACTGGGCAGCGGCACTGAACAAACTGTGTGAACGGGCACCGGTTATGTTGTGAGCCGCTTTTATCTGTAGGAGCGCACGAGCACTGCGAGGCCGCGATAGCGATTTGTCAGGCTGATCGCTATCGCGGCCTCGCAGTGCTCGTGCGCTCCTACAGATTTAGGGTTGGTCCTAAGGCAACTGATCATCCAGATGCTTGTTCTTCCACCCGTCATTGCCCGGCAACAGCAGGTTAAGCGCGATAGCGGTTACCGCGCACAGGGCGATGCCTTTCAGGCCGAAGTCGTCCGGGCCGTTGCCGGTTCCGATCAACACGCCGCCAATACCAAACACCAATGTTACCGAGACGATCACCAGGTTCCGGGCTTCAGCCAGGTCGACCTTGTGGCGGATCAGGGTGTTCATACCTACCGCTGCAATCGAACCGAACAGCAGGCAGAGAATCCCGCCCATCACCGGCACCGGGATGCTTTGCAGCAGTGCACCGAACTTGCCGATGAATGCCAGGGTAATAGCGAAAATCGCTGCCCAGGTCATGATCTTCGGGTTGTAGTTTTTGGTCAGCATCACTGCGCCAGTCACTTCAGCGTAGGTCGTGTTGGGCGGGCCGCCGAACAGGCCCGCCGCGGTGGTAGCAATACCATCACCAAACAGCGTGCGATGCAGGCCCGGCTTTTTCAGATAGTCACGGCCAGTCACGCTGCCCACCGCGATCACACCGCCGATGTGCTCGATGGCGGGCGCTAGCGCCACAGGGACGATAAACAGGATCGCCTGCCAGTTGAACTCCGGAGCGGTGAACGCAGGCAAAGCCAGCCAAGGCGCTGCTGCGATTTTGGCGGTGTCGACGACGCCGAAGTAAAACGACAGCGCAAAGCCCACCAACACGCCGGAGATAATCGGCACCAGACGGAAAATCCCCTTGCCGAAGACCGCCACGATCAAGGTGGTCAGCAGCGCAGGCATAGAGATCAGCATCGCCGTGCTGTACGGGATCAGTTCCGCGCCGTCGCCACTTTTGCCCATGGCCATATTCGCGGCAATCGGCGCCATGGCCAGGCCAATGGAGATGATCACCGGACCGATAACCACCGGCGGCAGCAGGCGGTCAATGAAGCCGGTGCCTTTGATCTTCACCGCAAGGCCAAGAAAGGTGTAAACGAAGCCTGCCGCCATCACTCCGCCCATGGTCGCTGCCAGGCCGAATTGGCCCTTGGCAAGAATGATCGGGGTGATGAACGCGAAGCTCGACGCCAGAAAGACTGGCACCTGACGACCGGTGACGATCTGGAACAGCAATGTACCCAGGCCAGCGGTAAACAGTGCGACGTTTGGATCCAGCCCGGTGATCAACGGCATCAATACCAGCGCGCCGAATGCCACGAAGAGCATTTGCGCACCGGACAACACGGTGCGCCAGAGTGGATCGTTGAACTCGTCCTGCCTCATCACGAGTCCTTTTGCTTGGTGCCGAAAATTTTGTCACCGGCATCGCCCAGGCCCGGAATGATGTAGCCGTGTTCGTTCAGTCGCTCATCAATGGAGGCGGTATAAATGATCACGTCAGGGTGAGCGGCTTCGACCACTGCAATCCCTTCCGGCGCGGCAACCAGCACCATGGCGCGGATTTCCTTGCAGCCTGCTTTTTTCAGCAGATTGATCGTGGCGACCATCGAACCACCGGTGGCGAGCATCGGGTCGATGATCATGGCCAGGCGTTCGTCGATTTCCGGTACCAGCTTTTCCAGATAGGTGTGGGCTTCGAGGGTCTCCTCGTTGCGAGCCACGCCCACGGCGCTGACTTTGGCACCCGGAATCAGGCTGAGCACACCGTCAAGCATGCCAATACCGGCGCGCAGAATTGGCACGACAGTGATCTTCTTGCCAGCGATCTTTTCAACCGGGACAGTACCGGCCCAACCCTGAATATCGTAGGTTTCCAGTGGCAGATCAGCGGTGGCTTCATAGGTAAGCAGGGCACCCACTTCCTGAGCGAGCTCACGGAAGTTTTTGGTGCTGATGTCAGCGCGGCGCATCAGGCCGAGCTTGTGGCGGATCAGCGGATGGCGGATCTCACGAATAGGCATAGGAAAAAGCTCCGGCGAGGGCAAAAAAACGGCCTAGGTTAATCTATTCAGCTGTTACTGTCCTACGCGCCTTGCGGTGTTTTCAGACAATTCCTGACACGTTAGTCCAGAATTGCTTGCCCTGACTGGAGCGGATGCGTACCTTTGCCCGCTTTTCTTACACTGCCCCCCAGGAGAGCGTCATGTCCGCTGATCTCGAGCATATCCGTCAAATCATGCGCGAAGCTGACTGCCTTTACACAGAAGCTGAAGTCGAAGCGGCCATTGCTCGCGTTGGCGCGCATATCAATGCCGAGCTGGCTGAGCGCAATCCAGTCGTATTTTGCGTGATGAACGGCGGTCTGATCTTCTCCGGCAAACTGCTGACGCACCTGAACTTTCCGCTGGAAGCGTCCTACCTGCACGCTACCCGCTATCGCAATGAAACCAGCGGCGGCGATCTGTTCTGGAAAGCCAAGCCCGAAGTCTCGTTCATCGACCGTGACGTGCTGATCATCGACGACATCCTCGACGAGGGTCACACCCTGGGCGCGATCATCGACTTCTGCAAACACGCCGGTGCCCGCGCCGTTCACACTGCTGTGCTGATCGACAAAGATCACGACCGCAAAGCGCGTCCGGACCTGAAAGCCGATTTCGTAGGCTTGCCGTGCGTTGACCGTTACATCTTCGGCTATGGCATGGATTACAAAGGCTACTGGCGTAATGCTGCCGGGATTTATGCGGTTAAAGGGATGTAAATCAAATTTAAAGCGCGCAGCAAAAATTGACCTGTAGGAGCTCACTGAGGTTACGAGGCCAGCGATAGCTTTTTGCCTGACACTCCGCCATCGCTGG
>NZ_LOHF01000024.1:79838-101687 GCF_002158995.1 Pseudomonas caspiana
CCTCGTAACCTCGGTGAGCTCCTACAGGAGATTCGCCATCCCGCATGCTAAAGTGCCAGCCCTGTCCTTGCGGGAAGTCGAAATGAAGCTTTTGATCCGTAGCGCAACCCTCGCGCTGTTGTGCTGCCTGTCAGTTGTAGCGCCTGTTTCAGCTGAACCCATGCATGCCCAGTACCTGCCGCCAGATGACCTGAATCTGCGTGAAGGCGAACCCGAACAGCAGCAATTGCTGCAGATCACCGAATACTCGGTGGTGGTGGGCAATCAGCGTCAATCCAATCAAACACCTATTCCCGTTACATCACCGGTATTGCTGCGCCTCAAAGGCAAGCCGATGAACAAAGGCGCAACGATTAACGAGGTGCTGATTCATTTCGACGCAGAGAGCAAAAGCCTGAAGAAGCCGGTATTCGATGACAAGAGCCGGGTTCTGAACCTCTATTACCCTGTCACGCAGTACCGAACGCTGATGGATCTGCTGCGCAACGAAAAGCTTTACTGCCAGTTCCTCACTTATGCCAACGGCCATGTCTGGGCCGATTTGCACACCGGGGCTGTGCGTACTCGTTGAGCCTTTCGCCGAGCCGGGGGTAAACTGCCCGCCGGTTAACAAGTCAGCGATCCAGTTGGAGCACGCAATGCGTAAAGATAAGAAGCAGTTGATTGGTGACGAAATCGGCGATGAGCAGGTTAAAGCCTTTTTGCTCTTTGAGCCGGTTGACGCTACATCGCCATCGCTGCACAAGCTGATCAAGGCTTACCGTGGCTTGCGGGTCAATGATTTCGAGCGTTTTCTGGTGTTCTTCCTCGAAGCCGGTTACGACCTTAATGGCAAAGACGAGCACGGCAATGACTTCATCGCTCTGATCAAAGATCAGCGCAACGCCGATGAATACATCGAGTTGATCGAAAAAGCTCGCGGCTGAGTTTTTACCGCCATAAAAAAACGCCCCGAGGGGCGTTTTTTTTGACCTGCAGTTTTTCACCGGCAGAGTCAGGCGATGCTGTGTGCTTCGCTGTGTTTCTCAACCAGTTCCAGGCGCTCGTTGTTCTGGGTGCTGACCCGCTCATACAACTGCGCGTCGGTTTCCAGTTCTTTCTCCCGAGCCGGGAAGATTTCATTGAGCTTGGCTGCCCATTCACCCCGCGCTTTTTCCGGGAAGCAGCGCTCGATCAGGTCCAGCATGATCGAAACGGTTACCGAAGCCCCAGGCGATGCACCCAGCAGGGCGGCGAGCGAGCCGTCCTTGGCCGAGACCAGTTCGGTGCCGAATTGCAGGACACCGCCTTTCTTGGCGTCCTTCTTGATGATCTGCACCCGTTGGCCTGCGATTTCCAGGCGCCAGTCTTCGGCCTTGGCTTCTGGGTAGAAGCGGCGCAGAGACTCAAGACGTTGCTCCATGGACTGCATGACTTCGCTGACCAGATACTTGGTCAGGTCCATGTTGTCGCGAGCCACAGCCAGCATCGGTTTGATGTTGGCGGCGCGTACAGAAAGCGGCAGGTCGAGGAACGAGCCATGTTTGAGGAACTTGGTGGTGAAACCTGCGTAAGGTCCGAACAGCAGGGATTTCTTGCCGTCGACGACGCGGGTATCAAGGTGGGGCACGGACATCGGTGGCGAGCCAACCGCTGCCTGGCTGTAAACCTTGGCCTGATGGTGTTTGACCACTTCAGGGTTATCGCAGCGCAGCCACTGGCCACTGACCGGGAAGCCGCCGAAGCCTTTGCTTTCTTCGATGCCCGACAACTGCAGCAGCGGCAAGGCCGCGCCGCCGGCTCCCAGGAACACGAATTTGGCATCTATTTCACGGGTGCTGCCGCTGTTCACGTCCTTGATGCTGACGCTCCAGCCGTCGCCTTTGCGGCTCAGCCCCGTCACACGCTTGCAGTACTTGACCTGAGCATCGGGCGTGCTGGTCAGGTGCTTGAGCAACTGGTTGGTCAGGTTGCCGAAGTTGACGTCAGTGCCGTTCATGACGCGGGTCGCAGCGATCTGCTCATCGGCCGGGCGGCCGGGCATCATCAGCGGCATCCACTCGGCAAGGGTGGCCTTGTCTTCGGTGTACTCCATGGACGAGAACGCATGGTGCGTGCGCATGGCTTCAAAGCGGGTCTTGAGGAAGGCGATGCCTTTCTCGCCCTGCACGAAGCTCAGGTGCGGGACTGCACTGATGAAATTCTTCGAAGAGCCGAAGGTGCCTTTTTGCGTCAGGTAGGCCCAGAACTGTTTGGACACCTCGAACTGGGTATTGATCTGCACGGCTTTTTTGATGTCGATCGAACCATCTTTTGCCGGAGGGGTGTAATTGAGTTCGCACAGCCCGGCATGGCCGGTACCGGCGTTGTTCCACGGGTTGGAACTCTCCGCAGCGCCAGAGTCCATCAGCTCAACGACTTCCAGCTTGAGGCCGGGGTCGAGCTCTTTGAGCAGTACGGCAAGAGTGGCACTCATGATGCCTGCCCCAACCAATACCACATCGACTGCTTCGTTATGCGCCATTAACGCGTCTCCAAAATCTGCAGCACCAAATTGACGGCATACGATCCTGAGGTCAGATGCCTGGTAGCGGGGCTTTGTTCAAAGTTGTGCCCCGATAACCCTGGCCAGGATCTGCATGTCCGATTCTTCGCAATTCTTCGCATCATCACCGGAGGCCACCAAACGGACTTGAATCAAAGGTTCATCAGGGCAGCATGAACGCATTTTTCGGTCCGGTCAGCCATTCGACTATCGTCAAGGCACCCGGTTATGCAACCAAATCCGTAGCGGACAGGCTTCAGACTCCGGTCGTGGAGGCTGCGCAGCGGCAATCGATCCTGTGCAATAGGGCTGGGTCAGATGCTAATGGTGCATTTACAAACGCGTACCTGTTCATTTGCTCGCCACACTCTTGTGAAGTAGTGAAACCCGTTTTTTCGCGCTCTTTTGGAGGCGCGAACCTCAACCTCAAAAAGGGCTGCACAATGACAGCACCGGCAGATCACCGCATGCATCCTGAGGTGTTGGCGAGCGAAAGGTTCGAAAGAATCGAGCCTTTGTTCACTGACCAACACGCAATCTGCGCGCATATGACCTGTGTGGGCGGCTCTCTGTGGGCATTACGAAGGCGCTAATCCGGGGATTAGCCATGCTGCGAGGCCCGATCAGGAGACGTCCTTATAATCGGGGGGAGATTATAGCGATGAAACGACAGGAATTGATCGTATTAAGTGACTTTAATTCGGTTTTTGGTCAGGCCATGCGCAGATGGCGGGCTGCAGGTTGTCCGGCTTGACGAATGAGTCGTGCGTTGAAGGGCAGCGGCTGGTTCAGCCAGGACAGATTTTGCTCGGCGACTTCCACCCACTCCTGACCGACAGGGGGCTGGCTGCATTGCTTGAAAGCGCGGCAGATGCCGGTGTTATCAACGCGTGCGTAGTGACGGTAGGTGGGGCGTTGGCTGAAGAGTGACCAGATAAAGTCCATGACGGGGCTCCCGGTTGGTTTAGGCGCAAGTGTGCACACCGCACATGACATCGTCGTGACGAGCGGGTTGCTGAACCATTGCATGGCTGTCGCGGTCCGATTTTCACTGGTTGGCGGTGCTGGGAGGCCGCTATACTGCGGCACATTTAGTGCCTGGCCCATTGGAGAGATGAGCATGCTGCGTCGCATTATGTTTGGTTTGCTTGCTGTAACGAGTCTGACTCTGGTCGGTTGTGCCCACAGCCCGCAACAACTTAGCCCGCAACCCAAGCTGAACGCTCAGCTGGCACCGGTAGGCCGTGGTCAGCCCGTAGTTGTCCGTGTTGTTGATGGTCGCCCAAGCCCGACGCTGGGTACTCGTGGCGGTATGTATCCGGAAACCAGCGCTGTCAGCGTTTCCAGTGCTGACGTGCTGCCCAAGCTGCAGGCTCAGGCTGAAGCCGCCGTGCGTCTGCTGGGCTTCACCCCATCGTCTAATGGCGGCGGTCCACAACTGACCATTACCCTGGCGGATCTGAAGTATCAGTCTCCGAAAGAAGGGCTGTATGTGACTGAGGCGACTATCAGCACCACGTTCCGTGCCGAAGTGCAGAACAACGGTCGCAACTACGCAGGTCGTTATGCCGCTTCGCTGGATCAGCGATTTGGCATGGCGCCGAATCAGGAAACCAACACTCGTCTGGTCAGCGATGTGCTGAGCGACGCCCTGACGCGTCTGTTCCAGGATCAAACCATCGGTAACACGCTGGCCCAGTAACACCAGCGCTGCTATAAAAAAGCCCGGCTATCTTGCGAGATGCCGGGCTTTTTTTGTGCCAATACTTTTACTTGTGGGGGGGGCTAGGTTTGCCCGCAAGCTGACATGGGACCGGCTTTAGCCGGGAAGGCGGCATGTCTGGCGATAAAAATGTGGTGCTTGTACTGGCCTCTTCCCGGCTAAAGCCGGTCCCACGACTTCGCGCCAATCGTCCTATCAATGATCCCGATCAGGCTCACGCCGCCTGCTGATAAAAATCCAGAAAGCTGAAACCCGTCTGCAGATCCATGTCTGGCAAGTCATGGTGTTGGTGACCACCAAGGGCGCAGTAGACCAGCCAGTGACGGTCCTGAACATTGAAGGACCAAGCGTCGATCAAGGCTTCCTGTTCGTCGCTTGGGGCGATCAGATAAAGGCGGTCCTGGTTTTTTGCGTGCAGCATGTGAAGCTCCATTAGGTCGAAGTTCTGCCTCGAAGGAGCCATACAGTGCCCGGATCACGTTACGTTCGCGTGACGGTGATAAAAATTGTTCGACAATTATCATGCACAAAAAAGGCGCTGAATATCAGCGCCTTTTTTGAGCCGTCGGCAGGATCAGAGCGGGATACCCGCCTTGACCCGATACTGATTGCGGACTGGCGTTGCGTATTGCAGCACCAGGTAAGGGCGGTGCTCGGCGGGGCATTCGTCCAGGCGGCGCTGCCATTCTTCCTGTGCCTTTGTCAGCTCCGGCGCTGCGAACACATCTTTGGCCAATGGCACATTGAGGGACGGGTCGGCGTCTGCCCATTGTGCGTACGCCAGATAATGCACCGGGAACAGGCGATAGCCGCCGAGAATCTGCCGATCCATCTCAATGGCCAGCGCTTTGGTGTCTTCAAACAGTTCGGTAATCGGCGGCGCGAAGTTCACATGAACGCGGCCTTTATAGCCGGTGATGCCCAACGCAATGCTTACGTCGTCCTCGCCCGGCGCTTTGCTGTACGTGCCGGTCGTGGCTCGAATGTAAAGCTCGCGAGCCTTGGCGTGATCGCAAGGGTCGTACTCATAGCTGATGGACACCGGCGTCAGGTTCAGTGACTGGATCACTTCGGCGAACGGCTCGTCTTTGCGACTCATGTGGAACATCTTGAGGATCGCCGACTCGGTACGGTCATCACCGTCCTTGGCGCGACCTTCCGCCTGGGCAATCCAGATCGACTGGCAGTCATTGCGAATCGAGTGGTTGATGTACGCCGACAGCAACTGATAGGCCGCCATCTTTTCTCTGCGTCCTGCGATGGAGCGGTGCACGATGAAGCTTTTGTTCAAGCGCATCAGGTCGCTGACAAACGGCTTTTGCAGCAGATTGTCGCCAATCGCGATACGCGGTGTTGGCAGGCCGGCGTGGTACACGGCGTAATTGACGAAAGCCGGATCCATCACGATGTCGCGGTGGTTGGCCAGAAACAGATAGGCGCTGCCGGATTTGAACTGCTCGACACCGGTGTAGGTCACACCGTCGGTAGCGCGCTCAATGGTGTGGTCGACGTAGTATTCGACCTTGTCCTGCAAGGTAGCGACCGAATTGATACCGACGAACTGACGGCGCAGTTTGCGGGCAATGATCGGTTGTAATGCCCAGCCCAAAGCGCCCGCAAGTTTCGGGAAGCGAAAGCGGGTCAGGATCGATAGAAATTCTTTGTCGCTGAGCAAACGCTCAAGTACCGCTGAGACTTCAGCATCGTTGTAAGGTCGGATGGCATCGAATTCGCCCATCATGCTCTCTTGTAAGGGTGACAAAAATAGGGGAGGCCAGGTCTGGCAATTGCGTCCAGACTCTATCGGAGCCTTCAAAGAGCGCGATTATACGCACAACTGAACCCGGAGACCGCGATGCAGGAAATTCAGAGTTACGACTGCCCTTACTGCGGGGAGCCCGTTGAAGCCGTGCTGGATCTTTCTGGCGGTGATCAGCAGTACATAGAAGATTGCCCGGTATGCTGTCGCCCCATCGTGTTCGACCTGCAAACCGATGGTGAAGACTGGAGTCTGGACGTTCGCAGCGAGAACGAATAATGCAGAAAGTCTACGAGCCGGAAAACCTGATGGAAGGTGAGCTGTTACAAGGCATGCTCGCCAGCGAAGGTATTGAAGCGCACCTGACCGGTGGACATTTGTTGGGAGCGTTGGGTGAGTTGCCAGCTCTTGGGCTATTAGGGTTACTAGTGGATAACGATCAGGTCGAGCGGGCGCGGCAGTTGATCACTGAGTACAATGCGGCGCTGCCCTTCTCTGGAGGGGAGCCCGGTGAAGAACCCGATAATTTTCCTGATGTGCTGGTGTGTTGAGCCGGACATGCATCCTGTTTCTACTGACTGATACATCCAAAAGAGTCTTGTTACCCCATGTGTGGACGTTATGCGCTGTTTCGTTGGACGCCCGCTTTTGCGGCTTTGCCCGGTTTCCCGGCGGACCAACAGGCGCAATGGAATATTTCGCCAGCCGACTCGGTGCTTATGCTGCGTGCGGTCGCCGGGACTGAAGGCGACCTTGAGTTGGCCCGTGCGCGCTGGGGGTTGACCCCGCCCTGGTTGACCGATCTTTCCCGTACACCGGCGCATGCCCGCGCCGAGACGTTGGCCGAGCAGCCGATGTTTCGTGAGGCCTTTCGCTTACGCCGTTGCCTGCTACCCGCCAATGGCTTTTATGAATGGCGCGGCACCACGCGCAAGCGACCATTCTGGTTGACGCCGGGGGAGGGCTCGGCGCTGTTTTTTGCAGCGATCTGGGAGGCTTATCCGGTGCAAGGCCACACGTATCTGAGCGTTGCGGTCGTTACCCAGCTAGCGGCCAGCCAGCGGCGGCCGTTGATTCTCGACGCGCAAGGGCAAAAGGACTGGTTGGCTGCCGATACGCCGTTGCCGACCTTGCAAGCTCTGCTCGCCGCCCCGCAAACCGCGCTCCGCGAGCGCCCGCTGGCGAATCTGATCAATGATCCCAAGCTTAACGCGCCTGAGTGTCTGACGCCGTTGTGATCGTGGGACCGGCTTTAGCCGGGAAGAGGCGGTTACAGTCACTAAAAGTGTGTCGTCAGACTGCTGCTTTCCTGACTAAAGCCGCTTCCACGTCGCCTATCACCTTTGCACGCCTACAGGAACCAATGTGTGACCAGGCGGACAAACTTGGCTGTCAGCCAGCATCTGGCGCATCCATCGTTCACCGCCTAGGATGAGCGCCATGTTCAGAGGGAGATCCATCATGCGTCAGAAATTTGCTCTATGTGCCTTGAGTGCAGCCTTGCTGCTCGGCGGCTGTCAGGCCGTGAACACCACCAGCGGCGATTCGGTCGGTGTAGAGCGCAAGCAATACATGTTCAGCATGCTCTCGACCGATGAGGTCAATCAGATGTATGCCCAATCCTATAAAGAAACGGTGGGCGAGGCTTCGACCAAGGGTGTCCTGGATACCACGAGCGCCAATGCCAAGCGCGTGCATGCGATTGCCGATCGCCTGATCGGTCAGGCTCCTAAACTGCGTCCGGATTCCGCGCAGTGGCAGTGGGAAGTGAACCTGATCAAAAGTGATGAGTTGAACGCCAACTGCGGACCTGGCGGCAAGATCATTTTCTACACCGGCCTGATCGATAAACTGAAGCTCACAGACGACGAAATCGCTGCGGTGATGGGCCATGAAATTGCTCATGCCTTGCGCGAGCATGGGCGTGAGTCGATGTCCAAGGCCTATGGTGTGGCCATGGCCAAACAAGGGGCGGGCGCCATTCTGGGGTTGGGGCAGGACAGTATGGCGCTGGCCGATACCGTGGTTAATTACAGCCTGACCTTGCCTAACAGCCGCAGCAACGAAAATGAAGCTGACCTGCTTGGCCTGGAGCTGGCGGCACGTGCCGGTTACAACCCGAACGCCGCTATCACGCTATGGCAGAAAATGACCGAGAACTCCGGTGGCTCACAGCCTGAATTCATGAGCACTCACCCGGCTTCGGAGAGCCGTATTGCTTCGTTGCAGGCGGCGATTCCCAAGGTGATGCCGTTGTACAACGCCGCACCAAAGTCCTGATACAACGCAGGTCCCTGTAGGAGCTCACGAGCAGCGCGAGTCAGCGATAGCGTCCTGCCTGATACACCGTTATCGCGGCCTCGCGTTGCTCATGCGCTCCTACAGAAATATGGAGTCGTGTCAGTCACGCCGTGTCGCGAACAAGTTCACCCTACAGGTTCGTTTTATACCCAGCCACTCACCTGCATTGCCTTGTAAACCGCTACCAGGGCAAGCACGAAGAAAGCGCTCGCAGCCAGGCGGCGTATCAAGGTCAGAGGCAGTTTTTCGGCGGCGAAATTACCTGCCAGCACCACCGGAACGTTGGCCAGCAACATACCCACCGTGGTGCCGATAATCACTAGCCACAGATAAGAATATTGCGCGGCGAGCATGACCGTGGCGATCTGTGTCTTGTCACCGATTTCCGCAATAAAAAACGCGATCAGAGTGGTCATGAACGGGCCAAACTTGCGTGCGGTGTTGGCCTCGTCGTCATCCATCTTGTCCGGGACCAGAGTCCACAAAGCGGTCGCGGTGAAGCTCGCAGCAAGAATCCAGTGCAAGGTGGCGTCGGAGAAGAAGCTGCTGAACCAGGCACCAACAGCACCCGCGGCGGCGTGGTTAGCCAGGGTTGCGGCGACGATGCCCGCAATGATTGGCCATGGCTTGCGAAAGCGAGCTGCCAGAATGAGGGCAAGGAGTTGGGTCTTGTCACCGATTTCGGCAAGCGCGACTACAGCGGTGGGGACCAACAAGGATTCCAGCATCAGGTTTTCCTAAGGGGCGGGTCGACACGGCTATGACACGTACAGCCTCCCCGCCCCGGGTAAGGTGTTCGTGTCATAGGTCTTGTCAAACCACCGATCCGTCTGAGCGGATTCGGGGTCGTACGCACCATGGTCTGAGGACCAAGTATGTTGATGCGTACCGGACGAGCGTGGCGCTCGTGGGAGACTACTCCCCTAGGACGGAGCGGATTCTGCCTTCAGCTTTCGCTTTGGGCAAGTGCTTATTTTCAAGCCCGCTTGGCGCGGTAGATTCTGAAGCCGTTACCTTCAGCCTTGATCGCACACACGCCAAAATGCTCTTCGATAATGGGTTGGTACTTCAGGAAGCTATTGGCGACTAGCCGAAGTTCGCCACCTGATTTCAGATGTTGGCGTGCTTTTCTCAGCAGGTTTTCCGTGGCCTTGTAGTCGGTATGAACCCCGACATGAAACGGTGGATTGCTCAAAATCGTGCTTAGGCCCATGGGTGCAGCGTCGATACCGTCGCCGGTCAGAACTTCGGCCTCAAGCCCGTTCGCAGCAAGGGTCAGGCGCGTGCTGGCAGTGGCGAAAGCATCGACATCGAGCATGATTACGTTGTTATGCGGGTAGCGACGTTTTACCGCAGCCCCCAGCACGCCAGCGCCGCAACCGAAGTCGAGCAAATTGCCGCTGGGTAGTTTGTCGATATGTTGCAGGAGTAGCGCTGAGCCACGATCGAGGCGCCCGTGGCTGAACACGCCGGGCAGGCTGACGACCTTCAACGGACCGTCCTCCATTTCGATTTCGTAATGCTGGGCAAGGCTTTCCAGCTCAAGAGCCTCGGGCGCCTGCTCGACGGTGACTTGCCAGAGCTGGCAGTGGCGGGCGCTGTCCAGCTTGCGGGCACGGCCAAACGGGGACAGTTGTTTCGCGGCGGCTTCGATACCACTGCGTTTTTCGCCTACCAGAAACAATTCACGGCCTGCCAGTCGAGAGGCCAGGGCGTTGAGCGCGTAGTTGGTCAGGTCACGCGCTTTTGGCAGGAACAGCACCGCGCTGTCAAACGGCTGCTCTGAGACATTCACGCCGAAATGGGTACGACCTTCGAAGCGAGCATCCAGCGCGGCTTGATCACCAGCATGCCAGCACCAGCCATGAGCTTGCGGCAAACGTCCAAGCAAATCGTCAGCAGGCAGACCCGCCAGCAGCAGGGAGCCCTGAAATAACTCGGCCTGACGGAGTAACACTTCACTGCGCGGGTCCATGGTGGGCTCCTCGAAAAAGCGCGGAGTCTAACAGTTTGAAGCCGGCAACGGCGGTGCTATCCCTTGAATTGAAATGCATCCTGCAGGATCGCACGAGCAACGCGGCCTCGCGGTGCTCGTGCGCTCCTGCAGGTCTTCCGTATGACATGCGTCGTAGCGGGCGCTGCGGCCTAACTCACCACCCGAACCGGCTCGCCTGCAAAGAACCCCAGAGCATTTTCAGTCACTTGGCTGACGATCCGCTGGCGTGCTTCGCGAGCACCCCAGGCACTGTGAGGCGTAATGATCAGGCGCGGAATGTCGCCTGCCAGCAGCGGATTACCTGCGCTGGGTGGTTCAACCGTGAGCACGTCGGTAGCAGCACCGCCCAAGTGACCCTTACGCAGCGCATCGGCCAGTGCTTGCTCGTTGATCAGCCCGCCGCGAGCGGTGTTGATCACATAGGCGTGTGGCTTGAGCAGACTTAGTTCGTGGGCGCCGAGCATGTCGCGGGTGTCGTCGTTGAGCGGGCAATGCAAGGTCAGGGCATCGACCTGTGGCAGAAGCTCTTCAAGTGGCAAACGATCCGGGCGGGCAGGGCGGCCAGGGATTTGTCCCAACAAGACACGCATGCCAAAGGCTTCGGCCAGTTTTGCAACGGCACCCCCCAGTTCCCCGTGACCCAGCAGGCCCAATGTCTTGCCTTCCAGCTCCACGATAGGAAAGTCCAGCAGGCAGAACTGTTTCGACTTCTGCCACTGGCCTTGCTGCACTGCTTGCTGGTAATCCGGCAGGCTCGTCGCCAGTGCCAACAGCAGCATCAAGGTGTGTTGGGCCACCGACGGGGTGCCGTAGCCTTGGCAGTTGCATACGGTAACGCCGTGATGACGGGCTGCGGCCAGGTCGATGTTATTTGTGCCGGTGGCAGTCACCAGCACCAGCTTGAGGTCGGGGCATGCCGCGAACGTGTCGGAATCGATCACGATCTTGTTACTGATAGCCACCTGTGCACCCTGCAAGCGTTCGATCACCTGATCTGCGCTGGTGCTGGTGTGCAGCGTCAGTTCACTGAAGCATTCACGCAGCGCGCTGAAGTCCAGATCGCCCAGATCCAACGACGTGTAGTCGAGAAAAACTGCCTTACCGTGATTGCTCATCAGCTGTACCTGTTAATGGACGTATTGAAGGCTTAATGTGGCTAGCCTAACAGAGCGAAACGCTTGCTTACATTTTTGGCCGGCTTAACTTTTGCCAGCTTATTTTTCGGAGAACCATCATGTACTGGGCCGAGTTTCTCACCGTTGCCTTGATTCACTTGCTCGCTGTCGCCAGCCCTGGCCCCGATTTCGCGGTGGTTGTGCGGGAAAGCGTTGCTCATGGGCGCAAAGCGGGCACCTATACCGCCATGGGCGTGGGCACGGCGATCTTTCTGCATGTTGGCTATTCGTTACTCGGGATTGGCTTGATCGTTTCGCAATCGATCGTTTTGTTCAACGCGCTCAAGTGGGCCGCTGCGGCTTACCTGCTTTACATCGGCTTCAAAGCGCTGCGGGCCAAGCCAGCCAGTGCCAGCGATGCACCGGTCAACGTTGCAGCAGGTGAGCGCACGGCTCGTGGCGCGTTTACTAGCGGCTTCATCACCAACGGCTTGAATCCCAAGGCAACGCTGTTTTTCCTGTCGTTGTTCACCGTAGTTATCAACCCGCACACGCCGCTGTGGGTGCAGGCCGGTTATGGCGTGTACCTGGCGGTCGCGACGGGGCTGTGGTTTTGCATGGTCGCGCGCCTGTTTAGCCAGGAGCGCGTACGCGCAGGCTTTGCGCGCATGGGGCACTGGTTTGATCGGGCCATGGGTGGGGTGCTGGTTGCTTTGGGCTTGAAGCTGGCGCTGACTGAGAGTCATTGATACAGCTAGAGATGCAATTGTCGCGCGGCAGACATTCGATCTGGAGCTCACCTCGTAATCTCGGTGAGCTCCAGGAGTTTAGCCAGTTCATAAGTTTGCAATGTGTTTGCCAGAAGATGCAGAGCATCAGGGGAAGCAGGTGACAACCCGTTCTCAGAAATCATCCCTTTGGCTGATTTGACTGGCGAGGTACCGCTCTAGAGTCCATATTTCAAGCCACGCCTGTGCCCTTTGAAAAGGAGCTCTTATGTTGCAGACCCGCGTTATTCCGCCAGCCGAAGGTGCCTATCAATATCCTCTGTTGATCAAGCGGCTATTGATGTCAGGCAGCCGTTACGAAAAAACCCGGGAAATCGTCTATCGCGACACCGTTCGCTTTACCTATCCAGAACTGATCGAACGCGTCTGCCGGTTGGCAAATGTGCTCAGTGCCGCAGGCGTAAAAGCTGGCGATACTGTGGCGGTAATGGACTGGGACAGCCATCGTTACCTTGAGTGCATGTTCGCCATTCCGATGATTGGCGCGGTGGTTCACACCATCAACGTCCGGCTCTCCCCGGATCAGATCGTCTACACGATGAACCATGCCGAAGATAAGTTCGTGCTGGTCAACAGTGAGTTTGTCGGCCTGTATCAGGCAATGGCCGGGCACCTGACCACCGTCGAGAAAACCCTGCTACTGACGGACTTGCCGGAAAAGACTGCTGAATTGCCCAATCTGGTGGGCGAATACGAGACGCTGCTAGCCCAAGCCAGTGCCCAGTATGAATTCGAAGACTTCGATGAAAACTCCGTCGCTACGACTTTCTACACCACCGGCACAACGGGTAATCCTAAAGGCGTGTATTTCAGCCATCGCCAGTTGGTGCTGCACACCTTGGGTCTGGCAACCGGTTTAGGCAGCGTCGAAGGATTGCTGCGAACCGGTGACGTTTACATGCCCATCACGCCAATGTTTCACGTTCATGCCTGGGGCATGCCTTACGCGGCGACCATGCTGGGCGTCAAACAGGTTTATCCCGGTCGCTATGACCCTGAGTTTCTGGTCGAGCTATGGCGCAAGGAGAAGGTCACCTTTTCCCATTGCGTGCCAACCATCATGCAGATGGTGCTCAACGCAAAAGCTGCGCAGGGCGTCGATTTCGGCGGCTGGAAGATCATTATCGGAGGCAGCTCGCTGAACCGGACGCTGTATGAAGCGGCCAAGGCGCGAGGCATTCAGCTGACTGCCGCTTATGGCATGTCCGAGACCGGCCCGTTGATCTCGGTTGCGCATCTTAACGATGAGTTGCGCGCTGGCAGCGAGGACGAGCGCGTCACGTATCGAATCAAGGCAGGCGTACCTGGCGTATTAGTGGACGCGGCAATCGTTGATGAAGACGGGAATTTCCTACCTGCCGATGGTGAGACCATGGGCGAGCTGGTTCTGCGCGCACCGTGGCTGAGCGAAAGTTATTACCGAGAGCCGCACAAAGGTGCCGAAATGTGGGCAGGTGGCTGGCTGCACACCGGTGATGTGGCAACGCTCGACAGCATGGGCGTGATCGATATTCGCGACAGGATCAAGGATGTCATCAAGACCGGTGGCGAATGGATCTCGTCCCTGGCTCTGGAAGATTTATGCAGTCGCCATCCCGGGGTTCGTGAGGTGGCCGTGGTCGGAATCGCGGATCCGCAGTGGGGAGAACGGCCATTCGCATTGTTGGTGGTGCGTGAGGGGCATAGTGTCGAGGCAAAGGATTTGAAGGAGCACCTCAAACCTTTCGTCGAGCTGGGGCATATCAATAAGTGGGCGATCCCGCACCAGATCGCGGTTGTTACTGAAATTCCCAAGACCAGCGTCGGTAAGCTCGACAAGAAGCGTATGCGGCTGGATATCATCGAATGGCAAAACACCAACAGCAGCTTCCTTTCGACGCTCTGACGTGTCGGGCAAGGTGAATACGGCACTTATTTCACCTTGCCCGGGTCTGAGCCGTGCCGCGCCGAGCGCGGCTTGCGGGCCTTGTACCGGCCGAGCAAGCGCTTGGCTTGCCAAATCTGCAAATTAAGCCATTCTCCCCACGAGCCCGCTGACGTCATCGGGCGCAAATACGCGCGGCAGAGAGTCTTGAACTGCAAATCACACTTTAGAGGGATCAAGCAGTGCGACCTGCTGGCTATAGTCGGTATCAGGGGCTGGTTAAAAACGAATGAAGATACTGATCCGTTGTAACCTTCTGGGTTACCCGATGAGCGTTGGACTGTCTGTCGAAAGATCGACTGTGCCGTTTTTAGCAGTACCACTGCCAAAACAATAAAAAACACATGGAGTAGCGTCGATGACATCAGCAAACCAGTTCTGGCGCCGGGCAAAACTGCCTTTGGCCGTCAGTCTCGCTTCTACGCTCGCCGGTCCTGCTTTCGGCGTCAGCTTCAACATTGGCGAAATCGAAGGCAAGTTCGACTCGTCGCTCTCCGTGGGCGCCAGTTGGTCTACCGAGAAAGCCAACAAGAATCTCATCGGTTCCAACAACGGCGGGCATGGCCTGTCGCAGACGTCCGATGACGGCCACTTGAACTTCAAACGCGGTGAAACGTTTTCGAAAATCTTCAAGGGCATTCACGATCTTGAGTTGAAGTACGGCGACACCGGTGTGTTCGTGCGTGGCAAATACTGGTACGACTTTGAACTCAAGGACGAGAACCGCGAGTTCAAGGACATCAGCGACTCCAATCGCAAGGAAGGCGCGAAGTCTTCCGGCGGGCAGCTTCTCGACGCCTTCGTTTACCACAACTACAGCATCGGCGATGAGCCAGGTTCGGTGCGTTTCGGTAAGCAGGTAGTCAGTTGGGGGGAGAGTACCTTCATCCAGGGCGGTATCAACAGCATCAACCCGGTCGACGTGTCTGCGTTCCGTCGTCCTGGCGCGGAAATCAAGGAAGGCTTGATTCCGGTCAACATGTTCTATCTGTCGCAAAGCATCACTGAAAATCTCTCGGCAGAGGGTTTTTACCAGTTGGAATGGGACCAGACCGTTACCGATAACTGCGGCACGTTTTTCTCGCAGCCGGATGTGATTTCGGATGGTTGTGATACCAATCTGGCGGTGTTGCGCAGTCGAAGCGGGCTGAACAGTTCATTGACTGCCGCTGGTTTGCCTGCGGGCGCGCGTGGCGCGATCTTTAATACCCTCGGCCAACGCGGCGTGTCTTTCGGCAACCCGGATGAAGGTGCGATCGTGCGCCGCGGCCCTGATCGGGATGCACGTGACGGTGGCCAGTTCGGCGTGGCCATGCACTACAACTTTGAGCCGCTGGATACCGAGTTTGGCGCTTATTTCATGAACTACCACAGCCGTGCGCCAATTTTCAGCGGTAGGGGCGGTCCGGCCAGTGCCTACAGCGGTGCGGGTCTGGTGGGTGCGCTTGTGGGCAGCGGCATACCCTTGGGAACGGCCACTGCGTTGGCTCCTACGCTTTTGCCACTGGTTGTTGCGGGTAACTCCAGTTACTACGTTGAGTACCCGGAAGATATTCAACTGTACGGCCTCAGTTTCTCCACAACATTGCCAACCGGCACTGCCTGGAGCGGCGAAATCAGCTATCGACCTAATGCGCCTGTGCAACTCAATACCACTGACATTCTGTATTCCGGTATTACCCCTCTGAACCCGAATGTGTCTTTGCTTCAAGGTCGCCCGGATACTGATCAAAAAGGGTATCGCCGTAAAGAAATCACCCAGTTGCAAACCAGCTTTACGCAGTTCTTTGACCAGGTTATGGGGGCAGAGCGTCTGACAGTGGTCGGTGAAGTGGGCTGGACCCATGTCGGCGGTCTGGAAAGCACCTCGAAAATCCGTTATGGCCGTGATCCGAGCTACGGGCCTGGCCCTCTGCCTGGCGGCCAATGTGCAACGCTCAACGCGGGAACACTCACGGGGGCAGCACAAAACAACCTGAATCGATATTGCGAAGACGATGGCTTCACCACCGCCAACTCCTGGGGTTATCGTGCCCGCGCCATCTGGGATTACAACAGCGTGTTTGCCGGGGTAAACCTGCGTCCAAACGTGGCTTGGTCTCATGACGTGAAAGGCTATTCGCCGGGGCCTGGCGGTAACTTCGAGGAAGGCCGTAAAGCTGTAAGTCTTGGACTGGATGCCGAGTATCAGAACACTTATACGGCTGCTCTTGCGTACACCAACTTCTTCGATGGGAAGTACACCACGGTTGATGATCGCGACTTCGTGTCGCTCAGCTTTGGCATGAACTTCTAAGAACACGGTTTTTCAGGACGACGATGAATATGAAAATAACAAAAAGTCTGTTGCAAGTCGGTGTGCTCGGGTTGTCGCTGCTGGCAACCGGGGTCATGGCCGCTGTGTCTGAATCTGAAGCAGCAAAGCTTGGGACTACGCTCACGCCCATGGGGGCTGAAAAGGCCGGTAATGCCGCCAACACTATTCCTGCCTGGAGCCCAATGCCCAAGAATGCCGGGGCGGTAGATGCCAAAGGCTTCCTCGCCAACCCGTACGCCAACGAGAAGCCACTGTTTACGATCACCGCTGCCAACGTAGAGCAGTACAAGGCTAATCTGGCACCGGGTCAGTACGCGATGTTCAAGCGCTACCCGGAAACCTTCAAAATGCCGGTCTACCCGTCCCATCGCGGAGCGGCCGTCCCCGATGACGTGTCAGCGGCCATCAGGAAAAATGCCACCAATACCAAGCTCGTAGGTGGTGGTAACGGTCTGGAAAACTTCGACACGGCGGTGCCTTTCCCGATTCCTCAGAGTGCTACCGAAGTCATCTGGAATCACATCGGGCGTTATCGTGGGGGGAGCGTAAAACGTCTGGTGACCCAGGCGACTCCGCAGCCTAACGGTTCATACAGCCTGGTGTATTTCAGTGATCAGTTCGTGTTTCGCGACAAAATGAAGGACTACGATCCGAAGAACCCCGGCAACGTATTGTTCTATTTCAAGCAGGAAGTCACCGCGCCAGCGCGTCTGGCCGGTAGCGTGCTGCTGGTGCACGAAACCCTCAATCAGGTAGCCGAGCCGCGTTCTGCCTGGCTCTATAACGCAGGGCAACGTCGGGTCCGCCGTGCTCCGCAGGTCTCCTATGACGGACCGGGCACCGCCGCTGACGGTTTGCGCACATCCGATAACCTGGACATGTACAACGGCGCACCGGATCGCTATGACTGGAAACTGGTCGGCAAGCAGGAAATGTACATCGCTGCCAACAGCTACAAGCTGGATGATCCGAAGCTCAAGTACGCTGACATCATCAAGGCCGGGCATATTAATCAGGACCTGGCCCGCTATGAACTACGGCGCGTCTGGCACATCACCGCAACGCTCAAAGAAGGGCAACGCCACATCTACGCCAAGCGTGACTTCTTCATCGATGAAGACACCTGGCAGGCAGCGGTCATTGACCACTACGACGGTCGTGGTCAGCTCTGGCGTGTTGCCGAAGCTCACGCCGAGAACTACTACGACAAACAAGTGCCGTGGTATGCCCTCGAAGCTCTGTATGACCTGCAATCGGGTCGCTATCTGGCACTGGGCATGAAGAACGAAGAGAAGCGTGCCTATGACTTCGGCTTCACCGCGACCACCAGCGAGTTCACGCCTAATGCGCTGCGTCAGGAGGGCGTGCGCTGATAACCGTCACGATCCTGAGCATGAGCTGCCGAAGGTATTCGTCTTGACACATCGCAATCGCAGCCTGCGGCATATCCAGCAGGCCTGATCCCAAAGCCCCTTAACAGGGGCTTTTTTATGGATATGTATTCGGTTCGATGATTGTAGGGAAATTGTTACAGTCTTTTCCCGGCTCACCTTCAAAACGGCTGACTTACCGGCTAGTCTGCTGAGCATTCGCCAAGCCGATAAGACCTCAATAAGAGCCGGCCATGACTGACCTGTCCCGTTTGCAAGGCTTCTCAGGCAACGCGGTTCCCGCGCTGGAGGGGCGATTTTTTCGTCCCCCCTTGCCTGACGGCTATGTAGTGCGTGAACGCTTATGCACACGATTGGCTGCCGGTCTATCCGGGCGGCTGTTGTTGGTCAGTGCACCGGCAGGTTTCGGCAAGAGTTCGCTGGCGGTGGAGTTTTGTCAGAACCTCCCCGAGCAGTGGCAAAGTGTGTGGTTGGGCCTTAGTTCACGCGACAGCGATCCTGGACGGTTTCTTGAGCGCCTGCTCGGCGCGTTGCAACAGTTTTTCCCGCAGTTGGGCGCTCAGGCGCTTGGTTTGTTAAAGATGCGTCAGCGTCATCAACCCTTCGCTTTTGAAGAGTGGCTCGATGGTTTGCTGGATGAGCTATCGATGCACCTGATGCTGGGCAAACCCCTGCTGCTGGTTCTGGATGACTACCATTTGGCGCAGGGTTCGGTACTGGACCGCTGCTTGCAGTTTTTCCTCAATCATCTCCCGGCCGGGCTGGTCATCATGGTCACCAGCCGGCAGCGTCCTGAATGGCATTTGGCGCGTTTGCGACTTTCACGGCAACTCGTGGAGCTTAACGAGCATGACCTGCGCCTGACTCATGCCGAATCGCTGGCGTTGTTGGGGCAGGGCAAACGTCCGCTGGACGCCGATGCACTGCAAAGCCTCATTGAACGCAGTGAGGGCTGGGTCGCCGGGCTGCGCTTCTGGTTGCTGGCAGCCTCTGAAGTGGGAACCGGTAACGAGTTGCCACACGCGCTGCATGGCGGCGAAGGGCTGATTCGCGACTACTTGCTTGAAGAAGTTATTGAATGCCTGCCCGGGGATGTGCAGGCTTTCCTGTACGACACCGCGTGCCTGGAGCGCTTTTGCTTTGAGTTGTGCGACGCCGTCAGAGACAGCCATGACAGCGCGCAAATGCTCCGTTACTTGCAAGCGCACCAAGTGTTTTTGGTTCCTCTGGACGAGCACGGCCTTTGGTACCGTTATCACCATTTATTCTCTGACCTGCTTCGTGCCAGGACCCAGGCCGGGTCGCCACAGAACCGCTTGCATTTGAATGCCTGTCGCTGGTTCAGCGAACAGGGTTTGCTGGATGAAGCGGTTGAGCAGGCGTTGCGGGCCGGGCACCTGGATGTTGCCGCCAATCTGGTGCAGAACCTTTCCGAAGAGCAATTACTGGCCGAGCAGAACGTCGGCATGTTGTTACGCTGGAAAATGGACCTGCCCGACAGCTTGCTGATCAGTACCCCGAGGCTGATCGTGCTGTATGCCTGGGCGCTGGGCTTGGCCTGTCAACTCGATGCGGCCGAAGAGCTGGCCGAGCACCTCAGTCGCTTTTTGCCGGCCCCGTCTGCGACGGCGCAAACATCCATGCTTGCTCAATGGTTGGCGCTGAGCGGGATCATCGCTAGGGGACGAGGTGATACCGAAAAGACCCGGCGCTATTGCAGTGAGGCCTTGTTGAGCCTGCCGCGCAAACGTTACGGGCAACGCTTGATGTGCCTTTCGACACTGGCCAATCTGGCGATAACCGAAGGGGATCTGTGGCGTGCCCGCGCCTTGAACCGTGATGCGCTTGAGTTGGCGCAGCGGGTCGCCAATCCTTTGTTTGAAGCACTCGCACATTACGACCGTGCCCGCGCGTTGCAGGCCCGAGGTGAAATAGTGCGTGCGCTGGATGAGGTCCGCCACGGGCTTCAACGCTTGAAAGGTTTGTCGGCGCAACGGCTGTATGCAGTTCGTGCACGACTCACACTGTATGAAGGATATTTACTGACTCTGCGTCTGCAAAATGACACCGGGCGCGTTCAGCTGTTAGCCGGTCTTGCCGAAGCTCGGGCTTGCCGGGATATCAGCGTGCTGATCGGCCACTGTGTGATCGCCGGGCTGCTTGGACGAGAAGGGCGTTTTGCCGAAGCGTTTGCGGAGTTGTCTGAAGCCGAACGGCTGATGCACATCTGGGATGTACCGTCGATTTACTATCTGGCGATGATCACGCTGGTCAAATGCGAGCTGTGGCTGGCCCAGGGCCGACTGGATCTGGCCGAAGCCTGGCTGCTGCGATTGACGCAGACTTACAGCGGCGAAACACCAGCATCCTCGCCTGAATGCCATCCTCAACTGGCGCATTACGTAGAGCTGCAGTGCGCCGCTCTTGAGCGCGCCCAAGGGCAGGCTGAGGCTTGCATGCAACGGCTCAAGCGGCTGGAGATCCATGCCCAGAGTGTTGATGGTCAGCTTTTGAAGCTGACCGCGCTGGTCCAGCAAATGATGCTGCTAATGGGCACCGGCCACGAATCCAAGGCCCGCGCTTTGGTTGATCAAAGCCTGCGCGCAGCCACTGGCGGAGCGTTGCTGCCGTTTTATGAGTTGATTGAGCATCATCCGGGCTGGTTGCGTGAACAACTGCTGCAAGCCGTCCCGTGTGCAACGCGTGACGCGTTGCTGGAGAAAATCCCGGCAATGGTGAGTGCTGCGCCTCGGGAGAGCAGCGATCTGCCGCATGCTACCGATATTCTCAGCGTTCGGGAGCTGAGTGTCCTGCAATTGATCGCGCAAGGCTGCTCCAATCAGGAAATCAGCGACCAGCTTTTCATTTCTCTGCACACCGTCAAAACCCACGCCAGCCATATCAACGGCAAATTGGGTGTCGAGCGCCGAACCCAAGCGGTCGCCCGCGCGCAGGAGTTGGGGCTGTTAGGCTGACGGTTGTAAGCCTGGGTGAACAGGCAACGGTCATCACCTAGCATGCTCCGATCCGCGCTTGGGGGATGAGATGCAAGAGAACCCCTACGTTCGGGCTTAAGCATTGTTCAGGCAGGGTTAAGGAATTTATAGGGGCTGCCATGCTCTAATTTCGTCACAGTCCGAGGACTTACTGTTCATAGAATTCAGGAGCGTCTCCATGTTTACCTCCCGTCGTTTGATTATTGTCGCCACTGCCGTGGCCCTGCTTTCCGGTTGTGCGTCGCAAAATCCATATGACAATCAGGGCCAGGCTCAGAACGCTGGCGGTGTCAGCAAAACTGCGAAATATGGCGGGCTGGGTGCGTTGGCAGGTGCGCTGGCGGGTGCTGCCATCGATCACAATAATCGCGGCAAAGGTGCTTTGATTGGTGCTGCGGTCGTGGGCGCGGCGTCTGCCGGCTACGGTTACTACGCTGACAAACAGGAAAAAGCGTTGCGCGAAAGCATGGCCAACACGGGTGTTGAGGTTCAGCGTCAAGGCGATCAGATCAAGTTGATCATGCCTGGCAATATCACCTTTGCTACCGACTCTTCGGCTATCGCCAGCAGCTTCTATTCGCCGCTGAACAACCTGGCCGGTTCGCTGAAGCAGTTCAATCAGAACAACATCGAGATCGTCGGTTACACCGACAGTACCGGTTCGCGTCAGCACAACATGGACTTGTCTCAGCAACGCGCGCAAAGCGTGAGCACTTATCTGACCTCGCAAGGGGTTGATCCGGCCCGTCTCTCGGTGCGTGGTGCAGGCCCTGATCAGCCGATAGCCAGCAACGCGGACGTCAATGGCCGTGCTCAGAACCGTCGGGTCGAGGTCAACCTCAAACCGATTCCGGGTCAGCAGTACGAGCAGTATCAGCAGTAATTCGAGTGGCTGCGGTGCCAATGGCACCGCGCTTTCTCGCGGCAAATGTTAGATCTGTAGGAGCGCACGAGCACCGCGAGGCCGCGATAGCGGTGTATCAGACAGGACGCCATCGCTGCCTCGTGTTGCTCG
>NZ_LOHF01000025.1 GCF_002158995.1 Pseudomonas caspiana
CCTCTTCCCGGCTGAAGCCGGTCCCACGTCATCAGTAATTCCTGTGGGATGAATTGCTCCCACAGGGTTTGTCGCCGATCGCAGTTAGCCGACTTTCTTCTGCCCTTCAATACGACGAATCGCACGCACTTTGGCGACGGTATCAGCGCAGGTTTTTGCTGCTTCCTGGCCTTTGTGCAGGAAGTGTTCGAAGAAGAACTTCAGGTGTTCTTCGCCTGCATGGAAGTGGTGAGGGGTCAGTACCACCGAGAACACTGGCACTTCAGTTTCCAGCTGCACTTGCATCAGTGCGCTGACTACCGATTGGGCGACGAACTCGTGGCGATAGATTCCGCCATCGACAACCAGGGCTGCGCCGACGACGCCTGCGTAACGGCCGCTGTTGGCCAGCAGTTTGGCATGCAGAGGGATTTCAAAAGCACCGCCGACTTCGAAGAAATCGATGTCTGCTTCGGTGTAGCCGTGGTTAGCCATTTCAGCGATGAAGCCGATTTTGCTCTGATCGACAATATCCTTGTGCCAGCAGGCCTGGATAAAAGCGATGCGCTCGTTTGCGTGGCTTTTGCTTTTGCTGTCGATTGCGGTGGGTTGCATCTGTTCTGTCTCCTGTCTATAAAAAAACAGGGCGCTTTGGATCGAATGGGAAGGTCAGGCTAAGCCCGGCAGTCAGGTGAACGAAATCCGTTCTTGACGATGCGCGATGCATTGCGGTGGTGCCAATCCCGTTCTCTCTTCATCCGGACTATGACCGTCGGCCCTGGAATCTCACCAGGTCTGCTGACCCTGCGTTTGCAGGCGCTCGCGGGCTAAACGCATTGCGCGTCATTACCGCCGGTGGGGAATTGCACCCCGCCCTGAGAACGTTGCCGCTGAAATATTTCCGCGGCGGGCATTTTTTATCACAGTTTTGCGGAATGTGCTTGGACGTATTCCTACAGTCGTCCTGACTTTTTCTTATAAGTAAGCCTTGGAATTCCACGTCAGCACCTTGATTATTCCTACCCGTAACCTCACAACTGAGGTTCGTCTTCTTCAGGGAGCTTTATCGTGACGGTTATCGACTTGCGCAGCGACACAGTGACTCAGCCCACTCCCGGAATGCGTGCCGCTATGGCGCAGGCGCCTTTGGGGGATGATGTGTATGGCGAAGATCCGACGGTCAATCGTCTTGAAGGCTGGTTGGCGGAACGCCTCGGGTTCGCCGCTGCCCTTTTCGTTCCGACAGGCACGATGAGCAACCTGCTGGGCTTGATGGCCCATTGTGAGCGTGGCGACGAGTACATCGTCGGTCAGCAGGCTCATACCTATAAATATGAAGGTGGCGGCGCGGCCGTCCTTGGTTCCATTCAACCGCAGCCTCTGGAAAATCAGGCTGATGGTTCGCTGGACCTGGATCAAGTGCTTGCAACCATTAAACCAGACGACTTTCATTTTGCCCGCACCCGTTTGCTCGCACTGGAAAACACCATGCAGGGCAAAGTGCTGCCGTTGAGCTATCTAGTCGCAGCCCGCAAATTCACGCAAGAACATGGCCTTTCGCTGCATCTGGACGGTGCCCGGCTGTATAACGCCGCCGTGAAGCTGGGTGTTGACGCACGCGAGATCACTCAGCACTTTGATTCGGTGTCGGTGTGCCTGTCCAAAGGGCTAGGTGCGCCGATTGGCTCAGTGCTGTGCGGCTCTCAGGCATTTATCGACAAAGCCCGTCGTTTGCGCAAAATGGTCGGCGGCGGTTTGCGTCAGGCCGGGATGCTGGCGGCGGCCGGCCTGTATGCGCTTGAGCATCAGGTTGAGCGACTGGCTGATGATCATGCCAACGCAGCGTTTTTAGGTGCTGCACTGGCAGAGCTGGGTTATTCGGTTGAGCCGGTGCAGACCAATATGGTTTATGTGCAGATCGGTGATCGCGCTCAGGCGCTCAAGGCGTTCTGTGCCGAGCGTGGTATTACGCTCAGCGCTGCGCCGCGCTTGCGGATGATCACTCACCTGGATATATCCCGTCAGCAGCTGGAGAGCGTAATCACAGCATTTGCTGACTTTTCCCGCACTTGAGGCGCCGATAGTCCAGTAGCTTTGTTCTATCGTACAAACAGACTGTACCGTTGACGCAACGCCTATATAATGCGGCCCTTTGCCGTCGCTACGTCACATGACGTTTTGCACTTGCCTCTGGCCGCAGTCTCCGTGGAAGAACCTATGAAAAGCGCAGAAATCCGTGAAGCCTTCCTTGGCTTCTTCGAAGAGCAAGGCCACACCCGTGTCGCCTCCAGCTCCTTGATTCCGGGCAATGACCCGACCCTGCTGTTTACCAACGCAGGTATGAACCAGTTCAAGGACTGCTTCCTGGGCCAGGAAAAGCGAGCCTATACCCGTGCAGTGACCAGCCAGAAGTGTGTGCGTGCCGGTGGCAAACACAACGACCTGGAAAACGTCGGCTACACCGCGCGTCACCACACATTCTTCGAAATGCTGGGCAACTTCAGCTTCGGTGATTACTTCAAGCGTGATGCGATTACCTACGCCTGGACCTTTCTGACCTCGGAAAAATGGCTGAACCTGCCCAAGGACAAACTCTGGGTAACGGTCTACGCCAGCGATGACGAGGCTTACGATATCTGGACCAAAGACATCGGCGTACCCGCCGAGCGCATGGTCCGTATCGGTGACAATAAAGGCGCGCCGTATGCGTCCGACAACTTCTGGACCATGGGCGATACAGGCCCGTGTGGTCCTTGCACCGAGATATTCTTCGATCACGGCCCTGAAATCTGGGGTGGTCCACCGGGCTCGCCGGAAGAAGACGGCGACCGTTACATCGAAATCTGGAACAACGTTTTCATGCAGTTCAACCGTACCGCTGACGGTGTGCTGCACCCGCTGCCTGCGCCGTCGGTCGATACCGGTATGGGCCTGGAGCGCGTCAGTGCCGTTCTGCAACACGTGAACTCCAACTACGAAATCGACCTGTTCCAGAGCCTGCTGGCGGCTTCGGCCCAAGCGATCGGTTGCAGCAACGACGGTCAGGCTTCGTTGAAAGTCGTGGCTGACCACATCCGTTCTTGCGGCTTCCTGATTGCTGATGGTGTGCTGCCTTCCAATGAAGGTCGCGGTTATGTGCTGCGCCGCATCATTCGTCGTGCCTGCCGTCACGGTAACAAGCTGGGTGCCAAGGGCAGCTTCTTCTACCAGATCGTCGCGGCGCTGGTGGCCGAGATGGGCACTGCGTTCCCTGAGCTGGTTCAACAGCAGGCGCACATCGAGCGCGTGCTTAAAGCTGAGGAAGAGCAGTTCGCCAAGACGCTGGAGCAGGGCCTGAAAATCCTCGAGCAGGATCTGGCTGAACTCAAAGGCAGCGTGGTGCCGGGTGACGTGGTGTTCAAACTCTACGACACCTACGGTTTCCCGATGGATCTGACCGGCGACATCGCTCGCGAGCGCAACCTGACCCTTGATGAGGAAGGTTTCGAGCGCGAGATGGATGCTCAGCGTGTTCGCGCCCGTTCTGCCAGTTCGTTCGGTATGGACTACAACAGCCTCGTCAAGGTTGATGTGGCGACCGAGTTCACCGGCTACAAGGCAACCCGTGGCGAAGCGAAGATCGTCGCTCTCTATAAAGAGGGCCAGAAAGTCGAGCAGTTGAACGAAGGTGAAGAGGGCGTTGTAGTCCTCGATACCACGCCGTTCTACGCCGAATCCGGCGGTCAGATTGGTGACGGCGGCTACCTCAGTGCTGGTGAGGTGCGTTTTGATGTCCGTGACACCACCAAAACCGGTGGCGCGTTCCTGCATCACGGTGTTGTGGCTTCCGGCACATTGACGGTCGGCGCTTCGGTCAACACCGAAGTCGATGCTGAAGTGCGTAACGCTACGGCGTTGAACCACTCCGCGACTCACTTGCTGCACGCAGCTTTGCGTCAGGTACTGGGCGAGCACGTCCAGCAGAAAGGTTCTTTGGTCGACAGTCAGCGCCTGCGCTTTGACTTCAGCCATTTTGAGTCGATCAAGCCTGAGCAACTTAAAGCGCTGGAAGACATCGTTAACGCCGAAATTCGCAAGAACACCGCAGTCGAGACGGTCGAAACCGACATCGAAACCGCGAAGGCGCGTGGCGCAATGGCGCTGTTCGGCGAGAAATACGGCGACAGCGTGCGCGTGCTGAGCATGGGTGGCGATTTCTCCGTTGAGCTGTGCGGTGGTATTCATGCCAATCGCACCGGCGACATCGCGGTATTCAAGATTGTCAGCGAAGGCGGCGTCGCCGCTGGCGTACGACGCATCGAGGCGGTCACCGGCGCAGCGGCGCTGGGTTACCTCAATGCTGCAGAAGATCAGCTCAAGGAAGCCGCGAGCCTGGTCAAAGGCAACCGCGAGAATCTGTTGGACAAGCTGACGGCTGTCATTGAGCGCAACCGTCTGCTGGAAAAACAACTGGAGCAATTGCAGGCCAAGGCGGCCAGCGCAGCGGGCGACGATCTGTCTTCCTCGGCACTGGATGTCAAAGGCGTGAAAGTGCTGGCCGTGCGCCTGGACGGTCAGGATGGCAAAGCGCTGTTGGCGCTTGTCGATCAGTTGAAGAACAAACTCGGCCGCGCAGTGATCCTGCTCGGCAGTGTGCATGAAGACAAGGTCGTACTGGTTGCAGGCGTAACCAAGGACCTGACTGGCCAACTCAAAGCCGGTGATTTGATGAAACAGGCCGCTGCGGCCGTAGGTGGTAAAGGCGGCGGTCGTCCTGACATGGCGCAAGGTGGTGGTGTGGATGCAGGTGCGCTGGATGCAGCGCTGGCATTGACCGTGCCTTTCGTCGAGCAGGGTATTTAAGTCGACCTTCCGTAGCTGCCGCGCACTGGTGCGGCAGCCCGGCGCTTGGATTTAACGTTTAATGGGCGCCCTCAAGGGGGCAGAGGCGGCTTTGAGATGGCTTTGATCGTACAGAAATTTGGAGGCACCTCGGTGGGCTCTGTTGAGCGTATCGAGCAGGTTGCCGACAAGGTCAAGAAATTCCGTGAGCAGGGCGATGACCTCGTGGTTGTGCTTTCTGCCATGAGTGGCGAAACCAATCGCCTGATCGACCTTGCCAGGCAGATCAGCGATCAACCGGTTCCTCGCGAGCTGGATGTGATCGTTTCGACGGGTGAGCAGGTGACGATTGCTCTGCTGGCGATGGCGCTGATGAAGCGTGGCGTGCCAGCAGTGTCGTACACCGGTAATCAGGTCCGCATCCTGACGGATAGCGCGCATAACAAGGCGCGTATTCTGCAGATTGACGACCAGAAGATTCGTGCTGACCTGAAGGCTGGCCGTGTCGTTGTGGTCGCCGGTTTCCAGGGTGTGGACGAGAACGGCAATATCACGACCCTGGGTCGTGGTGGTTCGGATACCACCGGCGTGGCGCTGGCTGCGGCGTTGAAAGCCGATGAGTGCCAGATCTACACCGATGTCGATGGTGTTTACACCACAGATCCACGCGTGGTCTCCCAGGCTCAGCGTCTGGACAAGATTACCTTCGAAGAGATGCTGGAAATGGCCAGCCTCGGTTCCAAGGTATTGCAGATTCGCGCGGTGGAGTTTGCCGGCAAGTACAACGTCCCGCTGCGCGTTTTGCACAGCTTCAAGGAGGGTCCAGGGACCCTCATTACCATTGATGAAGAGGAATCCATGGAACAGCCGATCATTTCCGGCATCGCCTTCAACCGCGATGAGGCCAAGCTGACCATCCGTGGCGTGCCAGACACCCCGGGTGTGGCGTTCAAAATTCTCGGGCCGATCAGCGCCGCGAATATCGAAGTCGACATGATCGTGCAGAACGTTGCGCACGATAACACCACCGACTTCACCTTCACGGTCCACCGCAATGACTACCAGGCTGCCTCGCAGGTACTGGAAAACACCGCGCGTGAAATCAATGCCCGTGAAGTGATTGGCGACACCAAGATCGCCAAGGTATCGATCGTTGGTGTGGGCATGCGTTCTCATGCCGGTGTTGCCAGCCGTATGTTCGAATCGCTGGCCAAGGAAAGCATCAACATTCAGATGATCTCGACATCGGAAATCAAGGTTTCGGTGGTGATCGAAGAGAAGTATCTGGAGCTGGCGGTGCGTGCACTGCACACGGCGTTTGAGCTGGATGCGCCTCGACAGGGCGAGTGATGTATCGGCAGGGGCGCGGTCTGACTGCGCCCTTTGCGTTCTTGCCGGGCGAAAACTGTTCTTTTACTTTCCCCGGTCGATACTCTGATTACAGCCGCGCTACTCGCGGGTGTCGCGTTCGATTTGCAGACTGTTGTCCCTGAATGTATTGCGTGAGGAGAAAGGTATGCTGATTCTGACTCGTCGGTGCGCAGAAAGCCTGATCATTGGTGATGGCGAAATCACCGTGACCGTGCTGGGCGTCAAAGGTAATCAAGTGCGTATCGGTGTCAACGCGCCCAAGGAAGTCGCTGTTCACCGTGAAGAGATTTACCTGCGCATCAAGAAAGAGAAGGACGAAGAACCAAGCCATTAATTTTTATTGAATTTTTGGTTTGCAAACGGGGAAAAGGGTGGTTATTATACGCCCCGTGTTGCGGAGAGCTGGCCGAGTGGCCGAAGGCGCTCCCCTGCTAAGGGAGTACACCTCACAAGGGTGTCGGGGGTTCGAATCCCCCGTTCTCCGCCATTATTTGCGTAGTACGTTGTATCTGGCTTTAATCGGTAAGTTGTTGAATTTACTAGAAAAAAGTTCTTGACCAAAAGATTCGACGGCCTATAATGCGCGGCAACAAATGCACTCGTAGCTCAGCTGGATAGAGTACTCGGCTACGAACCGAGCGGTCACAGGTTCGAATCCTGTCGAGTGCACCATTTAAAGGTTGTTTGCAGTAATGCGGATAACTTGCTTCAACCAGCGGTGATCTGGTTTATCAAGCGCTAATGCACTCGTAGCTCAGCTGGATAGAGTACTCGGCTACGAACCGAGCGGTCACAGGTTCGAATCCTGTCGAGTGCACCAAACACCAAAAAGCCCGTATCGTCTGATACGGGCTTTTTGCTTTCTAGCGTTTACCTTTTACGCAGTCATGCTCGTCGAATGTGACCTGGCTACTGCGGCCTTTCTTCTCGTTATACACGTATCGCGTCTCTCCATTTCTGCTCACGACCTTGTCGGGGCTGCCCAGCAAGTTCTCTACATCCTTGCGTGTCATGCCGGGTGGCGTTTGCTGATTGATGATTGCGCGTCGACGCTGTTCGGCACTCAGGCGATTGCCGCATCCGTCGTCACGCTGACCAACAATCACCAGTTCTTTTGGTGGTACTGGCTTGCGAGCAGATCTATCCGCCTGCTCCGCGCCGGGAAGTAGGGGCGTTGAGCTGCCGGGCGGTGCGTTGTAAGCCTCTTGCCGTCGCATATCCTGTCCGCTCGGGCAACCGAGGGTGGTGAAGGTGATATTGCCGGTGGCGTCTTCGCAGCGCAGAACGCTGGTCGCTTGAAGCAGGGTGGATGAACAGAGCAGGGCGAACCCCAAAAGACAGGCGGGCTTGTGGCGCATTTTGGCGTCTTCCATGACCAGTGTCGTAAAAGCCTAGCCAAGGTCATTTCATTGAGTGGGGTGTTTTGTTGGCGGGATGTGTCGTCCAACGTCTATTGCCGCACAGATCATTAACTTTGTGTTGCAAGCGCTTGTTCTGACCAGAATTTTGTAGCGTGCAATAGGGGCAAGCGGTGTATGATTGCGCCCGTCAGCCCCGCCGGGGCTTGTGGAAAACCTCCATGGACTTACCCAGTAGTTACTCAACCGATTTTTTAAGCAATCATGCATTAATTGATTGATCTCCCGGCGTGCTCCGCTGCTGGGAGTGGAGTTCGCCTATGTCCGAAATTGAAGTAAAGAAAACGCAGGATAGTTTGCAGGATCGTCTGGCTCAGGTTATCGAGCTCCTGCAGCGCCAGCGTGTCGTTGAAGATCTGACCCACCGTCAGGAAGGTCAGAATCAAGACCGTGTAGAAAATCTTGTTCACCGGCAGAACCTCGTCGAATTGCAGCGCAAGCTCGACGATCTTCACTCCGCCGACGTCGCCTATATCCTGGAAGCCTTGCCGCTTGAAGATCGTCTGACGGTCTGGCAGTTGGTCAAGGCTGAGCGCGACGGCGATATTCTTCTGGAAGTGTCCGACTCCGTTCGGGAAACGCTGATCGCCGACATGGACGATCACGAGCTTCTGGCTGCCGCCAAGGAAATGGACGCCGACGAACTGGCGGATATTGCTCCCGAGCTGCCTCGTGATGTTGTTCATGAGCTGATGGAAGCTCTGGACACTCAGCAGCGTGAGCGTGTCCGTTCTGCCCTGTCGTACGACGAAGAGCAAGTCGGCGCGTTGATGGACTTCGAGATGGTCACTATCCGTGAGGATGTGAGTCTTGAAGTTGTTCTGCGCTACCTGCGTCGCCTGAAAGAGTTGCCAGGGCACACCGACAAGTTGTTCGTGGTCGATTACGATGGCGTACTCAAAGGCGTGCTGCCGATCAAACGTCTGCTGGTCAATGACCCCGAGAAGCAGGTGTCGGAGGTCATGGCAAATGATCCGGTGAGTTTCCACCCGGATGGCGATGCCTATGAGGCCGCTCAGGCGTTCGAACGTTATGACCTTATTTCCTCACCGGTGGTGGATAAGAACGGCAAGCTGATCGGCCGTTTGACCATCGACGAAATGGTTGACCTCATTCGTGAAGAGAGCGAAACCGAAGTCCTCAACATGGCGGGTTTGCGTGAAGAGGAAGATATTTTTGCTTCCGTCTGGCGCTCACTGCATAACCGTTGGGCGTGGCTGGCGATCAACCTGATCACTGCATTCCTGGCTTCACGTGTGATTGGCCTGTTCGAAGGTTCTATCGAGAAGCTGGTAGCGCTGGCAGCCCTGATGCCGATTGTGGCCGGGATTGGCGGTAACTCGGGCAATCAGACCATTACGATGATTGTGCGCGCTATGGCGCTCGACCAGGTCAATACCGGTAATACCAAGCGCCTGCTGCGCAAAGAGCTGGCAGTGGGGCTTATCAACGGTCTGGTCTGGGGAGGCGTAATCGGTGTTGTGGCTTATCTGCTCTACGGCAGTTGGTCGCTGGGCGTCGTGATGACGGCGGCCATGACACTCAACTTGCTGCTGGCGGCACTGATGGGGGTCACGATCCCGATGGCGCTTTCCAAGCTCGGACGAGACCCGGCGATGGGAGCGAGTGTCATGATTACAGCTGTCACCGACAGCGGTGGCTTCTTTATCTTCCTCGGGCTCGCCACTATCTTCCTGCTTTAGTTGTTTAGCCTGCATAAAAAAACCGCCCTGGCAGGCGGTTTTTTTGTGCGCAGCGTTTTTGCCTTGCGGCGCGGTACTGCGCAAATAAAAACAACTAAAAGACCACGCATAAAAAAGCCAGCAATTAAGCTGGCTTGAAAACTTCGATGTGGCGATCAGTCTTCGTTGTCTGCAGCCAGCTCGGTGTCGTGTGCAATCAGTGACACCAATGCGTTCTGTTGACGGTGCGACAGCTGACGAAAGCGCTGCAGCAACTCACGTTCATGCAGTGACAGCTCAGGGCTATCAAGGCGCAGGCTAGGTTCGTCGCCCAGAGCACCTTCCTGAATCAAGCTTTGTTCGAGGCGAGCAATGATTTCTGAGTTCATGCTGCGATGGTGGTTTTTAGCTACCTCTTGCACACGATTACGCATGCCGTCTGGTAGACGTACAACGAACTTGTCAGCCGTGCGGCTGGAATAAGTAGCCTGTTTCATAGGGCTCATATATTTAACCGGTTAGTTCAGGGGAGCGGTTCTTGCAAGTCGCCGCATGGATGTAAATCTGAGACAGCCCATTTAGCGAAATGTTCAACCGTATTCTCAACGAGGCCAGCATCATGCCCCAATCTGCCAGATCCTTGGCGTCAATTCTGTGACAAATATTGACTCAGATAAAGGCGATTAGCCAGCACCGATTATCAGAATTGCGAACGAATTTGCAAAGCGCTTATCCATCCACTCATCAGCCAGGTTCGATTTCGTGCCGATTTACCGGGGCTCAGACTGCCATGATGGCTATTTGTCAGCTTAGAAGGATATCCACGGAATACGAGCGCTGGCCGACGGACGTGACGATAGTCCACTGGAGCTTTGATCAAGTCGCGGAATTACGGCTCGGGTGAGCCGTCAGAGAGGAGTGATTCTTAGCGCAGAACGGGATCAAACTTGATGCGGCGACCGAGAACCAGTGCTACCACAAACAATACGCCGAAAACTCCGGCTGCGATTTTTGCAGCGCTGCTCAAGTCTTCAGCGGTGGCGGGCAGCTGGTAATCGAACACTACAGCCAACAGGGCCAGGGTGATGAACGATAAAGCTGACTTGGACATGGTAATTCTCTTTTCCGTGGTTTCGTTGGGGCAATCAGAGGCTCAGAACGTCTTTTAAAAAACCCAGCGAGGCTCTGCTCTCACGCTGGCTGAGTTCGAAGCAGCTGCCTCGGAGTCATTGGCGAGTGTGACCGCTTGAGGGTGATTACTGCGATCGGTCATGATCGCCAGCTGAGGAGCCTGACGCAGCAGGTGGTGCGGCTGAGCCTGTAGAGCAGTCTGCTCTGCTTTACCGTCGTCTTGAAAATGAAAAGCCACCAGTGTAACTAGCGCTGCAACGTTCAACACTGAAAGGGCGATGTTCATTTTCAATTACCTCCAACGGAACTTTCTTAAGGAAGGGGCTCTACCGTATGAGGTATTGCAGTCTGCATGCCAACTCGCATAATGTATAAAATCCTTATAAATCAAGTAGTTAAAATTGATTGAGTGGCCGCGCTGCATGCGTTTTGCAATGGTGGCGATGTGGTGCATTGCAAAATGCATGGTTGTGTAGATTTCCGGCAAAATAAACGGATTTTGACCACAGCCGTGTAAGCCAAAGACGACATGACAAAGTGCTCCTGTGTCGTTAACATGCACGCCGTCCTCGCTGGCACCAATCTGTGTGCTGGCCCGCTGTGTCTCAGTAGCTCAATTGGATAGAGCATCCCCCTCCTAAGGGGAAGGCTGGCAGTTCGAACCTGCCCTGGGACACCATTTAATTCAACGCTTTCAGCGTTTTTCGAAAATTCATTTTCCGGTCATGTGGGCAGGAAGGTGCAAAGAGCCTCGCAGCGTCCAAGCCTCCGAGGAAGTCAGCCAGCGTGAAGAGAGAATTTCCCCTTTTTAAAGAACTCAGGTTCGACAAAGCCGATGAGGTTTGGGATGAACTGTCCCCGAAAAACCAGCCTCTGAATGGCGGCGTGAGTTAGATATTCAGAGACCAAGCTGACGCAACCTGGCCATTGATTCCTTCGATTCTTCGTGCTCGCAATCAACCACCTGTCATCTCCAGCGATCGAAAAGTCGATGCCGGCATGATGGTGCATCTCGAGCAGCTTTATTTGGCTAACTTTGCGAAGCAATGTGACTCTTTGGGGATTGCGATTCCGAATGACTCTCAGCAGTTTCGCAAGGATGTGCTGATTTCCTCCAAGCCCTCTCGTTTCATCGAGGAGCCTGCCCTCTGGTCTGATGAAAGATTACGAGACTAATGGCCATGGCGCAGCATCACGGAGTGCCTACTCGCCTTCTGGACTGGACAACAAAGGCTTATGCAGCTGCGTATTTCGCTGCAGGTTCAATTTCAAGCAGATTTGCAGACTGGAAGGAGGATGACCGGCTTGCGATTTGGGCGCTGAATACTGATCGCGCGCACCGTCATTCTGAGATCGTCTTGCACCGTTCTCCTGGATCGATAAGCTGGCACCTTGCCGCCCAAGGAGGTCTGTTTTCTGTACACCCGCATTCAGGAGAGCGTAGAGGGAGTTTTTTTAATCAAGGGGCTTGAGGAGTACCTCTTCGATACCGTTGAGTCGCCGCTGTTGAAAATTACGCTTCCTGTATTTGAGGTTTCCAGCTTGCTCAGGCTATGCACCATTGCAGGGTTCAGTGGTGCTTATGTCTACCCCACAACGGATGGCGCAGGAAGAGCGGTCATTGATGAGATGAACGTCGATGGTGCGGCTTCCAAGTGGAGTACAGAAGAAAATTTAGTGAAGTATTAGATTTCCATATCTTTGATTCTGAGCACAGTCGTGGTTGAACTGTATGCGTGTCGCGCAGTTGCGCGAATACCTAGGCCGGCACCAAGCAAATTTTTCACGCGCTTGTGCAGATCGGCGTCGACCCGGCGGCCTTGGTACTTGCCAGCGGCCTTCGCCTTCTCGATACCCTGCGCCTGGCGCTCGCGGCGCTGCTCATAATCCATTCGAGCGATCGCTGCCATCATCTCCATCTCCATCGAGTAGATCGCCCCAGCATCCGGCCGGTGAACTCGTCGCCCTTGTGCACGACCTACTCCTGGAGAGAGATCCAACCGTCGATTATCTCCTGCCGAACTGGTTGTAATTGATCGTTATTGTTCATATCCCGTGAAAGCTGCTGCGTCGTGCTGTTAGCGGAATGCCAGACCCATTTACCATGCGTGGTATCGGGAAGCGTCAACGATAACCTGGAGCCAGCCGCTTTCAAGAGGGGGCCGGTGCGCAGGAAAACTTTCATTCGACTCAATGCGCTGGTGAAGTGAGCTGCGGGCAGTGTGATGGCCTTTACAGGTAGAACGCCGGTCGTGGCGTGCACGACCGCTCGCGGATCAATCAACATGGTCACCGTTACCGGTTGCTCTGCCTCCGCTCGTATTACCAGCGATCGCTGAGCGGGAGAGCCCGCCAACGCGTGTGCTGAGACATGAGGTGCATTGAAATCGGTGACGCCGTTTGCCACTGGCCAGTAGTTCACAAGACCATCCTTGATGTGATCGGATGCGCCCAAATGAACAGGAAGCTCCACGGCACGAATGCCCTCGTTCTGCTGGCTGATGGTGTTTTCAATACGGCGTCGCAACGCATCCCACGAATGATCGACTGCCGGGCCGCCTTTGAGCTCAAGTGCAAGTGTGGCACGCACCAAGGCCAAAGGGCGCCCCAACAACAGGGCGATGGCGTCATCTGCATTGTTCGAGTCAGGCTGGATCTTATGCAACTGTGCCTTGGTCTCTATACGAAACCTGCGGATGCCTTCCACGCCACTTTCGCGAAGTGTGTGTACGAACGCAGTTAGCTCAGGGTGAGCAGGCCTGAGTGATTCCCCTGGATCGTCGAGAAAACGGGCATTCGGCGGCGGTGATTGCCACAGCACCCGAGCATCTGCGCCAGCACTGCAGCGAAGTGTGCCCAATGAATCACCATTCGCTTGAAAGAAGGAAATACCGCCGTCGACATTGTCGAGTACCACCCAGCCCATGATGGGGGAAGTGGAAGGGTGGGAGTTGCTTTGTACGGTGTCTGACTTGGCGCTTATCCATCGAAACTGAAGCCGTGCGGGGCGCGTGATTCTGACGGGAAGTGAAGCGACGGGTAGGACATTATCTGACTGTGTTTCTGGCAATAGACGTTTGCAGATCAGAACCTCTAGCGAATCAGGATCGCAGGCCGAGTGATCCTGAAAGCGTCCGAACCGGTCAACGATTCGCAGTCTCTGTAACTCAAGCGCACCCGCTCTTAACGGATTCATCGGATTATCTTGCAAGGGGGCGAACCAGTTTTCCCTGCCAACGGCCTCGGCGATCTGCCTGATGTCATCACGACGCTTGAGGGTGTCATCCGTATCCTGATAAGGGTCGTAGACCGGTAGTTGCCCGGACGGGCTGATCATCAATAGCCCGGCGCCGAAGTCACTCATCGTCTGGGTAGCCAGCGGCAGTGTGCCGATCCATTCAAGCAGGTCAGCGAGCCCCGGAGCGTCGGGTTGACGACTGAGCACTGTCTGCACTGTATTGATTAACTGAAGAGTGCCGTGGTGGGCGAGCATGCCAGTCCCCCTGTATTGCCAGGCCGGGGCATCCTTGACCAGATCATTGTCTATACGCAGATCGTGCTCTTGGTTCCACCCAAGATGATTAATCAGCGCCGGCTGACCAAAAGCGTCTGCGCCGGGTTGCTTGAGACTGACTTCATACTGGAACTGCCAGGGAAGCCAGGAAGCCCACAGTCTGCCCATCTGTTTGGGCGATTGGGGCGGCAATTTTGATCGAAAAGTGAAGGAAGCTGCCGTAGCGTCGAGCAAGAAGGCTTGGGCTTGTTCGTCAAACAGTTGAGAGGCCGCCTCCGCGAAGCCTGGTGTTTCACCTTGCTGCTCTGTTAGATGCTTACGGACAAGAGATGGCGCCTCGGAAGAAAACAAAACGGCCTCTGCTGCCAAAGCATTAATCGGTGCAGCCAGCTCCTTTGGCAGACCCGGGCTCGCCGTCAGTGCGAGCCATTGTTGAGTTTCAAGGTGTAATTCTTTCTCCTCAACGGGCAAGGTAACTCCTGTGACAATCTGATCGCCCAGACGACATGGCAGCTGTCGGCCCTCCGTATAGTCGAAGGGAGTGGACAACGACCGGGTTTCCAGCTCATGGCCGAGCAACATCAACGACGGGTCCTGAGCTCGCCAGAATCGCGGCGCGGCCTGGCTTTCCAGCCGATACCCGGAAGGCAATAGTTGCTTGATGTGTTGCACGTTTTCACGAAGCTGGATTTTTTTCTGATCAACTTGCCGGGACTCGAGCAGGATCTGCTTCGCCTGTGCCATGAGCGTGGGGAATATTGTCTCGGCACTCAGGTCGCCCGTTGGCGCATAGATGGCAAGCTGGTATGTGTACCAATCCGCGTACAACTGGCGTCGCGCGCGGGTGAGTTCGCCGCGGCGGCGATCCAATGCCTGCTGCTCAATGCAGAGATCATCCAGCAACCTGGAGATTTCCTCGGACAAAGAAGCGATGGTCTGCGTCGCTTTGTCGGTTTGTTTGGGTGGGAGGATCGTCCACAAACTACCGCCGGAGCTGCTGGTAAAACCCGCCTCGTGCATCTGATTGGCAAAGATGTCCGCGCCGTCGGGGCGCTCGATAGACGCTTGCACCTGGCCAAATTGCAACGCATTGAGACCGCCCTCAAGCTCAGGAGTACTGGCTACTGTCGCCACCAATACAGACAGGGCTTCGGGCGCCGATGTGCCAATCGAACAGCTCAGTGGCTGTTGTTTAAGCGTCTCGAAATAACGGTTTCTCAAATCCCACTCAACTTCCTGTAGCGCGCTGTTGCACAGCATCTGGTGGGGATGTACGTTTTCTTTTTCATAGCCCTGCCACGTGCAAAAGCGTTTGATCAGTCCAAGCCCGGAATCCGTGGAAAGAGGGCTACTGATTTCCGGGCTATACCAACCCACTACGTGATACGCGAGTTTGTTTTTACCGACGGGCAGGCCTTTCATATCGTCATAGAAGCCAAATACGCTAGCGCTATTGGGATAGAACGACGCGAATGTCGGATCGCCATAACCCAGTGCGGTCAGCGGAGCGTAACGTTTACTCCCAGGGGTTTCGCACCAGTCGTCACCTGGAAAATGTTGACCAATGTATTGATTGCGTTGGGTTCGCGTTGCCATGTCGACGGGTACTGACGGGTGGATGAGTCCAAGACCAGCAGGCGGCGCATTATTGAGGCGGTCACTTTCAACCACCCAGCGCCGCGACTCGCAGGCACCGTCCGGCTTGAACAACACACGTGTGATCAACCAGCGGTTTGGCGTGTTCGGAAATCCACCGCCCTTGCGGGCTCTCCCTGTCGGGGCCGCATCCTGCTCTGCATGACGCAGCGCCTCAGGCAAGGTCCAGTGTAGGTGGATACCCACCAGCGCACCTTTGCCCTGCGCAAAGGGGTGTCCGCTTTCGAGCACGGACTGTGTGAGGTTTGGGCGCCGTTGGCCTGATGGTTGAGAGGGGCCGGATAAATGCATGAAGTCATACGTCGGGCCCAGCACCTCGTATTTGCTGTCGAACTGCCCAACGCGCAGCAGTTCCAGATCCATGGGAACAATCAACGTAGGTAAATTAGAAGTAGGATTGTCCTGGTTCATGCTCTCTGATCCTTGATTCTGAACGTGACGATGCCGTTATTACTTGCGAGCCTTGCGGCGAAATCGGCTGAGTTTTTTGCGCCCAGACATTTAGCAAATTCGGCGGCAGCCAGGACTGGACCGCGCAGGACAGCATTTTTCGGGAAATTGAAGCCTTGGCTTTCGGCAGGCTCGATCAGTTCAACGCGGCGCATTTGGCCATCGAACAGACACAAAAGAAGGTCAGGCGTCAGGTTCTCCGCCCGAAGCAGTGGCAGCGATTCGGTACTGTCGGCTGACGAGAAGCCCCTGACCTCAATGCCAGGCCAGGCGGATACCACACGGGAGCGAAGGATGAAGCCACTGATAACATCTGTCGAGGTTTCGGAGCCATCCTCGTCTTTGCTTTCGTCGATCAGCGAGCGTCGAATCGTGTAAACCTCTTGCAGCGCATTCTCGATCAAGACAGTGCGCAAGCCTTTCTCACGAGCTGGGTCATCGCCCCCCAGACTTAAGGCCCCATCCAGCAGGGCTCGGAGCCAGTTGCGATCAACTCTGAAACAACGCAGTGACTCCGGCGGCACCATCGCCGGCTCCGGAATGAGGTAGCCGAGCGGTACGCCATAGAGCAGGAGCCAATGGCTGAGCCAGTTCTGGACGATGATCTGATCCGCGCTGATGCCTTTTTCGGTATTCACATTGGTCGGAGTGCGCAGCCAGCAACTGAGTTGTTTTGCATCAAACGTCACATCGTAGATATTCGCTGCTATCGAATATCGGGGCAGTACTGCATTGCTTGGCATCTCGCCGGACTCAATGCCCGGCATACGCTCAGGCGATTCAGTCGGCTGTGTCTGAAAAGCGCTGAGATCGGAGTTCTGATACCACTGGATCTTGCAGCGATGCAGAGCGTTGCTGAACGCATTGTTCGCTAACCCCAGATGTCGGCCCAACTGCCAAGCCGCGGCGTATCCGGTGTCAAACATGCCAAGTTCAGGGTCGTAGCGCAGCAGGGCGTCAGCGCTATTGGTCGAGACGGCAACTTCAAGGGGATTGGCTCGTATTGGCAGTAGCGGCCCGCGATACCAAGAAACCGTGTTGATCCCATCGCGAAGTTGATGATCCAGCGCGCTGTACCCTTTGGCGTAGGACTCCTTGACCAGGCTTACATCTGGCGAGTCATCCGCTTGCGGTACGCTGACAGGCTGCGCCATTGGGCCGTGATCGACGTTCTTGAGCAGGCTGGCAAAATCGTGATCGTTATCCGCACAACCAAAACTCCAGGACAACAAGCTTGATAACTCGATTTCACCGTCTTGTGTTTCACCACCAGGCAAAAACTTGCCAAGGCCATTGAGCGCCACCAGGTGCACAACGTAACGGCGGCCGGCCTGACAGGGCCGGTTACCGACGACTACCGCATATTCGCTATCGGGCGAATCATCGCTGGCTGCCGCCTTATCGGCGACTGAAACCCGTCGCACATGTGCGAGCCAAGGCAAGTCATCGAGTGTCGGCGCCAGACGCTCGAACTGACTTTTTGAAAGGGTTATGATCTGTCCGGACGGTTTGATTTCGGCTTCGCCAGCTTTAGGTTTTACCGGGGTTTCAGGCATCGCGAGGCGTGTCAGAGGTGGCGGGTCCAGTTCGTCGAACACCAACAGTGCGAGCCACGGCGGGCTCTCAGGGCCGGGCCAGGCGTCGGCACTTAATTGCCAGGGCAGGGTTGCCTGATTCAACAGCACATACGGAAGCGTTCCTTCAAAACGCCCCTGATGTCCGTCCGGTGGGTAACAGGCGTGGACCCCTTGCGGATCGATCTGGTGTCTGAGCGTCTCCACGACGATGGTTTGTGAACGTTCGAAAACTTCCAGTGGTTTGACCGATCCTCGCGTGTCCTTGACGGTTTGCCGAATTCTGATTGTGTGTTTGCCTGACACAAGCGTTGGCCGGATAGAGGGCAGGTAAACCGTTTTTTTCTTTGAATTGTCCATTACTGAATCCTCCAGCGGCATATACGCGGTGCATCGACCAGTAGACGTGATGGCGTGGTGACTGCGTTGTCCGCCAGGGTGGGCGTCTTGCGCACCGGGATGCTTGCTTGCACGATGGCGCCATCACGAGAGGCCCGCTTGGACAGGTCATTGGCGACCTGCTGATCCACGACAGCAATGGCCCGAAGCAGCTCCATGCGTCGAGTTGCAACGTTCGGTGCATGGATCGAGTCATTCAACTGGCTCATGTCAGGGTTTGCAACGACAGGACGGTGCACGGGGCGTACCCAGAAGGCTTGCTTGTCATGCTCGCTGAGATCGCTCACAACAACAGGCGCATGCTCGGCCGCAGGCGTCTTTTCAAGCGTCAGCAGTGCACCCGTAAGCAAATCGGTCAGGATTTGGTCTTTGGGTAAGGTTCCGGGGGCAGGGCGCCCCGATGGATTCCACAGGCCCATCGCGACCGAAGTGAGTGTCGGGCAAACCACCCAGTGGCCGGCATTCGCTGTCTGTACCGTGACAACGACTTCCAGATCCTGCGCGGCGATGTTCATCGGTCCGATGCCGAATTCATGACCTGGCCCGTGTGTCTGCCCGTCGACATCAAGGGTCCTGGTGGGAATGCACAACGTCAGATCAATCTCCAGCGTCCCAGGATCTACCAGCCAGTGGGCAGCAGCGCTTTGTTCGGCATTTGCATCCGGGCCGAGCGGCAGATTCGTGAGTGGATCGATTTTGCCCAATAGCCCTGAACGCGCGGTGAGTGTTATGAGGCTGTCAGTGACGGTCGTCGTCCCTACCACCTCGGGCTTTTCATTTTTCCGTTCTCCAGCGTTGGCTAATGGCAGGAAGCTGCCGCGAAAATCGCTCCAGCTTACCTCGGGCAGGGCAAGAGCTTTAGATTCACCGATCAAAATGTCTTTGCTGAGTCCATAAAAACTGACCCTTGCCAGCGCGCCAAAAGGAGGCCCCCAAATCTCCATGAACACCGCAAGGTCCAGAGCCAGTTTAAGCGTGATGGGCCAGACCTCGATTTCTGCCTCTACATGTACGGCGATCTTGACGTTAGCGGCGTATGCGAAGGGCTGGAAGAAGATGATGAAATCCGCCTGCGCCTTGAACGTTGCTGTGCCCCAACTGGAGCGATAGTCGACTTGCAACAGTCCGCCGGCCATTACCGCTGAAGGCGTCAGTGCGAAGTATTGCTCCCCTTTGATCTGTACCTGATCGCAGACTTGCCAGTTGAGCGCCAGTCGCCCTACCCGAGGGTAATGGGCCGGAATTTTGAAGCCAGGGTGGTAGCCGCCCAGGGTCATTACGAAGTCGCCAGCGTACTGACTGGGCTGCATCCAGCAATACAAGGCGAAGCCGCCACTGATGACCGCATCCTTGCTTAGCAGGAAGGAGCCGGGCGCAAGCATCCCGTCGACCTTCAGCTCGCCCACTGCGGGGTGGTACTGGGCCTGCATCAGGATTTCAGCATGCACCAGAGGTGCGAGGCTTAAACCAGCGGTTTTGGCAGGGGGGAAGTTGAGGTCAAGCTTGGCCATCACATTGACCTGGGTTTGCTCACCCTGCGACAACACCAACAGTCCCTTGCCCTCGAGAATCTTGAACGAGGTGAACCTGACCCCGACTGCCACCCAGTGATCGCCCCTGGACGGACTGCTGATTTTTTCAAACCGGTCGATGGCACTGTTATCGACGGTACCGTTTTCCAGGGCGGTAATCATTGGGTGATTGGCGACCTGCGCCAGACTCACGTTCTTCCAGTCTCGGTTGTAGCCAATACCGCCGGCCAGTCCGGTCACGAAAAACATGGGCGGACCGCCCAGGGGCGTGTCGAGTACGGTAAAAATGGCCACGTGGGTGGTTGCCAGTTCTTTGTCAGTTGCCGGTGTCTGGCAGTAGGAGCCGATTGCGCTGAGTGTGACTTGGCCGAAGCCGATCATCACAGTGCCCGCGTAGTCGTTCTCTTGCCTTTTCACCAGCCCGCCGGACACCCTCAAGGCGTCGGTCGTGCAACTGACTGTCATCCCTTTGAGGCCCCAGTCTGGTTTTATCGGCAAACCGATCCGGGTTTTCATCTCAAGACCCAGCAATCCCAGTTTGAGCGGGCCAAGGCGGGCGGAGGCATCAAGCATGAAGCTGACGCTCGCGATATCAGTTGCTATCCCCAGACGCTCGAACGTGACGGGCCCCAGATTTCGCCCCAATGGCAGCCACCATCCCCGGTCGGCTCCCACGGGTGGCGTAAACCCTGGGGCTGTGACGGGTTTTGATGGATTGGTGGGTATCTCCGGGTCTGTCACGGCGGTGGCAGGCGTTGTCGATACGACGGGCACTTTCGCAGCTTTGTCCTCTGGTACAGGGGCCAGCGATTCTGACGGGGCAGGCTTTTCTTTCTCCACGGGGTAATCGATCACTTTTTTGTAATCTATCAGCGTCAGATTCGCCCGCACCGAAGCTTTGCCTCCCAGCTTTTTCGGGGCGGGAAACACTTGGTCGTCGAGTCCTTTGAACAAGGTACCGAGTTCGACGTCGTTGCAAGTGCTGGACAAGCGCAAGCTCAGGTCATCAATGGCGGCGACATCGACCTTCCCAGCCTCTTGAGTGATCGACCGAACTGCGTGAGTCGCTGCTTTCATCGGGCCCCCCACCAGAGGCAGCTTGAACAGATCCAGGGTAGGCACATCCAGTTGCAAGAAGTGTTGCCAAGCAGTCGTCGTACCGTGTTCGGCAATCGGCTTGGCGGCGATCAACACCAGTGAGTATCGGGCGTCATTGATCTCGACCTCGCAACGAATCCCCAAACGAGTGCCGGCTTTTCCGAGGCGGATGTCGAGGTAAAGTGAGCTGACCGTGACCGTGCTCTGCCCCAGCGGTGATTGGAAGCCAATCTCGCTCGCCATGTCATTGAGCAAGGCTGCCAGGTCGATGCGGGTTTTGATATCACCGGTCAGGTGCCAGGTTCCCGCCTGGTAGACAAGATCGAGGTCGGCACTCGTTTGACCGGTTTTGATCGCGGCCTTACCGTTCAGCTCGAATGAATGACCGGGGTTTCGCGTGTAACTGACTTCAAGGCTTTTCAAATGGACGGCGGCACCGCCTATCTTCAGTACGGCATTTGACGTTGCTGAGAACTTGAATTGGGTATCAGTGCCAATACTCAGGCTCATCTTAAAAGCGTTGATTTGCGCGTCGGCGAGTTCAGCGGGCAATTCGATTTTGAAGAGGTCGTTGGCCAGATCAGAAAGAAACAAGCTTGGAATTTCGACCATGAAATTCGCGGTCTTATCGAAGTGTGCCGACAGCAAGAACGTATATCGCCCGATAGCCAGTGTGGCCTGAAGCCGGCTGTACCAGTGCCCATCATCAATCTCGAGCGTCAGCTCGACATCTCCCACTTCAAAGGCACTGTCATTGATCTTGAATGCAAGAAACCCCATCGTCAGGATTTCCAGCGAGAAAAACTTATCTTTCACACTGCCCTCGAGTTCCAGATGCGCAATGTGCAGCGTTTCCTGGTCTTGTCGAAGCGGGGAGAGCAATTGAGTGATCTTTTCGGGCAGATGCAGCGTGCAGCCAGGGGCCAACGCCATGTACGCATCACCCGAAGGCAAGGTAATTGAAAGGTCGAATACGGCTTCATCATCGTTCGGGCCAATGATCCACTGGCTGGCCAAAACAACCTCCGTTCCCTTGGCCGTAAAGTCCGTGCGCAGTATGAGAGAGGGTTTCAGATTGACCATTTCGTCGAACAGAACGAGATCGTCGTTGAAGCCCAGTTCAATTGTCGCCGAGGTGCTTTCTTTACCTTTCATTGGTAGGCGAGTGTGAAAACTCCGCAAGTTAGGTATCCAGTTCTTAGCCCCTGTTGCCAGATCACTTAAATCAAGTTCGAAGTCCGGAATAAGGCTTGCTAGCCAACCTTTGCAGGAATGGTCGGGGCTCCCTGTCTCGATGAAGAGATCCAGCATTTTGCCGTTGCTTGAGATATCCAGCGTGACATTGGCTTTATTGCCCTCGACCTGCAACTCCCCAATCAACGAAAACTGCAGCACCGGCAGGCTATTAGTCTCATTAAGACCACTGACTCGTACGCGCAAACCCGTCAAGCTGGGCTTCAATTTTCCACTGAGCATCGGATACTCGAAAGTACTGATACTTCCTTCCAGCTCGATGAATATCCCATCTTCGTCAACGCCGACAGCGCCATTGACCCGCAGGTTGTCACGCAGCCCAAAGTGCTGGCGCACCTGCTGATCAAGTGAGTCCAGAAGCATCGCGTTCGCAGTGAAGTTGACCCCGGCCCGCATTAATCCGAGGTCAGTGGGCCAATCGGGTGCGATGTCTTGAGCCCACGATCGAATCAGCAGCCTATCGGCGTTGGATCCTGCGAACCAGCTTTGCGCCTCGAAATCCACAGAGGAATACCAGAGTTTGATATCCGTCAACCCAAGTGCTGAGGCCAGAACGCTTTCATCGCAGTCGATACTTGGATAGGCCGATTTGGGTGTCCATCCAGCAGGCGCCTTGCCAAATTCAATTACCCAGTCAACCACGTCAGGGGCGGACGGGTCGCAGTTGAAGAGTCGAATGGAGGGGGCATCGAAGAGTGAAGTACTTGAGGCCAGATCTCTAATAAGCTCGCAATTCTCATCCATAAGATTGTGAGCACGCAAAAAAGCATCATCAAGGCCACCGTTTTCAGTGGGGAAGTCAGGGAGATGTGCAGTGTCCAGAAATTTAAATTCCATTTTTGCTCACCAAGTAGCTATTGCTGTCGACTGAATAAATACCTTGAATTTGTTATTGGTTATACGTTGGCTAAGTTAAGCGTTTTCTGTGTTGATCTTTTTTTTGCTGTTGATATTTTGGTTGAATATTTTGTATGGGTTGTTTTTTTTATCTTTGCTATGGTCTTTTTCCCAATTTTTTGGTTTTCAGTCCCATCGGTCTTGGGAGGGCGATTACCTCCCGCATCCATGTCGGTTTCTTCAGGTACAAAGTCAGACTCTTCGATGTCTTCGTATTCGTTGAGTTCATTCAGATCTTCTTTGAGAGCAGTACTAATGAGCCAGCGTGTAAGTCGATATTCATTGACATCAAACTCGTCACGCATAGCATCGACCACGTAGTCGATTTTTCGGACTCCGTTAACGAAAATGCGGTACCTGATAAAAGCAGCGGCAGGAGGGTGTAGATAGTATTTGCTGCTGATATCGTCAAACACGCTTCTTAGCGCATTTTTAAGTTTTACGTTGTTGTCTTCTTGTTGATGTGAGTAATAACCAACTAAATTTTTAGCTGTGAAATCTGTTTTTCCTCGACTTTGCAGCTCTCTCCAGATGGCGTAGATAAATTTCTCTCGATCGTTGTTTGTGTTCGGTAGAGGTTCACCGTACATTATTAATTTGTATAGGTTTTCGGGGGAGATTGAATCGCCTTGCGTCGTTGTTCCATCATCTTTCTCTTCCTCCATAGGGCCGTTTTCAGCATTTTCTATTTCAACTGCAGGGGAGGGGGGCGCACCAGTGTTCAGCAGAGGATGTTCTTGGAGGTAGTTATAGAGTTCCCCTGCGGGGAACGACCTTACCCATAGTTCGTTTGGTACGAGGTAAGCAGTGATTTTCAACCCTATCGAATTGTAGTATTTACTCGCACGGATAGCGCTTTCAATGGCGCACTGCTCGGTATTGGCATGATAGCTGCCGGCGACCAGGTTTTTGGCGCTGTTGTTTCCCAAGCTGTCTTTATGAGCAATGAGATGGCACCACTCTTGGTCGGCCCTTGGCCATTCGGGGAGATCTTTCGGCACCGTTCTGAGGCACTCAGTTTTATACGCCTTATAGAAGTGTTTCGCTTCTGGAATAGAATAGGCGTGTCTAATCATATCCGTAGCACTTAGTTCCTTCAGGTGACCCCTTTGTTCCTTCAGGTGATCCCCTAGTTCGAAAAGGCTCTCACGGATGATTTTGCTGAGATTTACACTTTCTCGAGCCCTGTCCAGATATTCAAGGGCGACTTCACGTTTCTGGGTGTGTCTGTCTATTGGTTTTTGCCGGGCAATGTGAGCATGTGCTTTGTTTAAAAAAGCTCGCACGCCGATAGCGTCATCTTTGTAATTATGACTTGGAAAAGATGGCAAGGGATTCTGCTTTGGTTTGTTTCTTCTATCTGCTGAAACGGCATTTTTTGCGTAATAAATGAGCGTGTAGAGTTCGTCGTTCTGCTTGCCAGTTTTGTAGCGTTTAATTCGCGTCGAGTCGGTCAGGAAATATGTAAGGTTTAGTTTTGTTTTGAGGCGGGTGAGAATGTCTGCTCGATCATTGGCCGCTCTATTTGGAAAAGTGGTGTGGCCTATGTAAGTATCAAGATCGCGGATTGTTTCGTCATCGAGTAGACAGAAATTTTCTCTGCTTATTTTCAAGTCCTTCGGAAGATCATCGAAATTTCGCGAAAAAAATCGATAATCGACATCCTCTAAAGGATCAGCCCTGCCGATAAGATTAAAACCTCCACCTTTGTTCATAACGGCAGCGGGCATCAAGAAGTGCTCGACGGAGTTGTTTTTTAAACGTAAAACTTCTAAAAAAGTGGGACCATTGTCACTGGATATTATAGAGGGGCGGGAGGCATGTTTGATGGGGTCGTGATTTTGGCGAAATCTTGGCTCGTAAGTCAGAAAGTTATTAAGGAATAGTCTGAATGGCCTTGCGTCTTGTTCTTCGTTGTCCGATATATTATTTACACTATAATCTGATTTCAGCTGAATTTTGTTGTCCTTGACAGCAAACAGTATCGGGCAATTTCCAATGTTTAGTTTAAGAACGTCATTTTTTTGGATGCCTCTAATGTTTTCACGATTAAAAATATCAAAAACCTTAAAGCCAGAGCCGTTAAGCCCCACTAGACCGTAGAATGGAATGTGTACAATGTCATCAGCGTTAAATGAAGGCGGATTGTTTGCACTTATCTGATTGATAAGGTCATTGCGACAGGTTTCGATGCTGGCTTTATAATGATCGTCAATTTCTTTTGCTATTTTCGCAAAGATTGTCAGCAAATCGCCTTTGTTGCGCTTGGCGGGGAATGTTAATGTTACAGGTATATAGAAGTACGAAAAGTCACTGGTGCAGTATGCTCTTGTCGTATTGTCGGGCTTTTTAGCGAGTATCCAGGTGCCGAGCGGGTCGCTGCAGTTGATTTTCAGTGATGTCAATTTTGAATTCAGGTCATGTGTATCCCCAGTGGCTTTTAGTCTGCAATTTTTGTACAGAGCTGATATGTCGCTTGTCCATAAAAAATCATGATCAAGGACCTTGTCTTCTTTCTCGCTTTCACAAAGTATAGGTTTGTCTACTTCCTTATCGAGCACGCGCCTCAGACAATCTATAATGGTTTTAGCCTCGTACTCCATGGCACCTCCTGGTTATCTTTATTTAGTAATCGCCACACTCTATTTTCTGCGTTCCTGTCTGCGATTCTCTGGCTAAATCTTTCACTCCTGGTCAAATCTTTTAAGCAGCGAATCGTCATCTTTAGAATCGACTGCCCAGCCTGAGCATCAGCGCATGAGATCTGGAGTCGTCTCCCATCCCGTAAGAGCCTTGATAGGTAAAGCCAGTCGTTACGCCACCGGGCAGGGCGAAATCAGCTCCCAGTGCAACGGTCATCAGGTTCTCGCTTTGCCCCTGAGTAGAAACGCCGTAGGTGGAGTCACTGATGTCGACGTAACCCATTCTTGCCGTACTGTCACCGCTGAAGGTGTGGCTGTATTCGATGCGACCGCGCAAGGTCACTTCGGCCGGCTTCAGCGACAGACCATATTGCCCCCGCAGACCACCGCTTCCGGACATGACGTTCATTCGTTGTTCGGCGTATGCCAGGTTAAATGCGCCGCTGCCGGACTCGCGGAAACCATCGAGTTTTGTCGACGAAACATCGACACGTCCATAGGGAGCGACGCGCCAGGCTTCCTCTCTGAACTCATAACCCGAACTGAGCGAGCCGAACAACTGATTGCCGTCACGCGAGCCCTTGGCGTATCCGCCGTTATCGGTGACGTAGCGGCGGCTGTCGAACGACAGGTTGCTGTAGCCGAGCAAACCGTCGATGAATACGCCTCCCGGGTGAAAACTGCCGTACAGGGCGCCACTGAAGGACTCGCCCTTGCTGTGGCTGCCTTCGGAGCCGATATCGCTGGAGTCCCTGCCATAGCCAAAGCCGATGCCGGCCGTGAACGTGTCGAAGAAGCGATAATCGACACCGGCACTGATGCCGACCATGGTGCTATCGAGTTTGACGTCGTCACGGCGGGCATCGCTGACGTTGACGTAGCCACCGCTCCAGAGCGACAGATTATCGTCTCCCAGCCAGCCGGAGTTTGAGCCAGGTGCTGCGGATAATTGCGGGGAGGCTGAACGATCGGGACCACCGAGTGACGACAGTGCCTGATACATGTCCGAAGCACTGGTGTTACCGATGCGCGATTGGCGTGATTGCGGCAAACCGAGTTGCAGGTTGAAGTTGCTGCCGCGGCGGTGCTCATTATCGTGCAGTTGTTCAAGGCGATCATTGAAGTTGTCGATCTGCGCGCGAGCAAAACGTCCGGCACTTTGTGCCTGGGCGCTGAGCATACCGACCACTTCTTGGTCTTTGCCGGGATCAGAACGCCCCGTGATCTGGAGCGTAAGGGTAATGGGTTGCGAGGCGCCCCAGCGATTGCTCAAGGTATAGCGGATGATTGCTGCACCCGAAGCTTCTGCGGCTGCCACGAACGTCAGACTCGTGCCGCTAAGAGTAGTTTGCCCGATGGATTTGGAAGGTATATCCAGCAACGTCGCACCAGTGAAAGGCCCTGAGCTGATGCCATCGGCCAGTTCCACGGTGACGGTCTGCCCAGCATTCAAAGAGGCGCTGCGATCGGCGCCGTTAGGCAGCGTGCCTGCGATGCTCAGGTTGTAGGTGACATTGAGCGTTGCACTGGAGGCGTCCGTGATTTGCACCGTAAAGGTAGCCGGCCCGGCATTCGAAGGTATACCGGAGATCGTTCCGGAGGAGGCGTCAATGTTCAGCCCCGACGGCAGACCGGTGGCATTGAAACGATATGGGCTGGTTCCACCACTCACGCTCAGCGCTTGTGCATAGCTCGCACCGACCGTTGCCGCCGGGAGCGAACCAGGGGCGGGGGACACGATGAGAGACGCGGCAGAAATTGTCACGTTGACCGTTGCTGCTGGCGAGGTGCCCGAGGCGTTGCTGGCGGTGTAGGTGAAGCTATCCGCACCGGAAAAGCCGGCTACAGGCGTATAGGTGATCGTCAAGCCACTGGCGACTGCAGTGCCGTGCGTCGGCGCCGAAGCGACGGCGACCGACGTGGCCGTCCCGCCCGCCAGTGACAGCGCAACGCTGGCGCTGCTGTTAGCTGCGATGGCTGCAGAAACCGGGTTCGCCACAGGTAGTGGCCCGCCAGCGATGTTCAGCCTGTAATTGGCATTGCCTACAGCGCCATGTTGATCGGTCACACTAACTGAAAGGTTGTAGGTGCCGGCGCTGACGGGCGTCCCGCTCAGGGTTCCATTGACGCTATCGAGGCTCAGCCCTGTGGGAACTCCGGTGCCAGCATATCTGTAGGGCGCGGATCCCCCGGATGTACTGAGTGACTGACTGTAGGTCATTCCGGCCTGGCCGCTGGGCAATGTACCGGCAGCTGGGGTCAGCACCAGTGTGGGGGCCGTCACGGTAAGGGAAACCGTAGCAGAGGAGGAGGTACCCGACGCATTGCTGGCTGTGTAAGTGAAAGAGTCTGTGCCTGAGTAACCTGTCATGGGTGTATAGGTAATAGAAGTGCCACTGGCGATCGCTGAACCGTGTAACGGGGCAGAGGCAACAGCGACCGAGCTGGCGCTCCCCCCAGACAGGGCAAGGATGACCGGAGTACTTGCGTTGGCAGCAACGGTGGCAGACACAGCACCTGCAACAGGCAACGCCCCTGCGGAAATATTGACCGAATAGGCGGTACTGCCCGTCGCACCATGATGGTCAGTAACGGTAATTGTGAAGTTATAACTGCCGACACTGGTGGGCGTTCCGTTCAACACGCCATTGGCTGAATCGAAATTCAACCCTGTCGGAACAGTGCCCGAACTCGCGTAGCTGTAAGGTGCAGTTCCGCCTGCTGCGCTGAACGATTGACTGTAGGAAGTGCCAATCTGGCCGCCAGGCAAGGACGATGGTGTTAATGCCAGCGTTGGCTGCGTCACGGTGATAGAAACTGTCGCGGGCGAAGAACTGCCCGTCGCGTTGTTCGCCGTGTAAGTAAAGCTGTCTGTGCCCGAGTAGCCTGCGGTCGGTGTGTAAGTCATGGACGTGCCGTTAGCCGTAGCGACGCCATGCAAGGGGTTGGATGCGACGGCGACGGATGTTGCCGTTCCACCGGTCAGCGCGAGGGTAATCGGGTTGCCGGAACTGTTGGCGGCCACGGTTGCGGTGACATTGTTCGCATCTGGTGCAGCGAGCGCCCGGGTAACCGTGATGGTGTACAGCTGGGTAGTGCTGCCGTCCTGGGCGGTACCTGTCACGCTGATCGTGTTCTGGCCTGTAGTTAAAGTGATCGCTGGCGATGTGGCGCCCGAGGCGACGGTGATTCCGTTGACCGTGATCGTGGCGTTGCTGTCGCTGGCAGTCGGCGTAAAAGTGATCGACGATACGTTGCTGGCGACCGCCACACTGTAGCTGCTGGTGCCCGATGAAAATGAAGGCGAAAACGTGCCGGATGACGCGATCAAGTTCGACAGAGTGGCATCACTGGAGACTGCTGCACCGCAGTTGATGGTTACTGTGCTCAGATAGGTGCCGACCTTGGTGCTAATGAACAAGCCATTGGTCAGATTCGCAGCCGAGGCGCTGCCAGCGTGGCTGCCCGCGCTGCCGGTGTTGCTGCGGTAATCGAAATAAGGCGTGAACGTGGTCGGATTGCGCATGATCACGCTATCGGCAGACGACGGATTGTTGTTACCTACGTTGCCGCCGTTATCGCTGAACGTCACCGAGACACTTTCACCTGCGGCAAAGGATCCAGCAGCAAAGGAGCGGGAAAAGGAGCCCGAGCCACTCAATCCATTGAGCGTCGCACAGCTCGCAGACAGTGCATGGGCTGTAGATGTGTCGAACAGCAGGCTGCTGATCGTCAGCGTCATAAACACCAAATACCTGGAAAACCTGGATGAAATGGATCGCGTATTTAGTGCAGTTGTTTCACAGGTAAGCTTTCGTGCTCGGTACATTCAGAGAAACCTGATTTGAAGCGAAGTGCTGTTCAACCGGGCACTTAAAACGCTGCCCGCTCTGGCCATTCATTGGTTATCGACTGCGCAGACTGAGTCTTTAAGGCGATGATTTTTTTTAGGCGGCGGACTTACGGTGGTTTCGGCTGGCGTAGGCAGGTCTTGAGTGAGATGGAGTGAAGTACCTGCCTCTGTTCTATCTATACGAGGTGCCCGATGTCTAGCCGCTACTCTTCATCCCCAAAAAGAGCTGTCCTAGATACAGGCGCGCAGGTGACACGTGGCTTAAACGCGGCCTTAGCCGTGGTCGACGATACGTACCCGTGAATGAAACCACGCCAACCCTCACAGCTGTTTGCTTGAGCGATAACTCCCAGGGGACATTCCGAACCATCTCTCACAGGCTTTGTTGAAGGCACTGGGGTGCTTGAAGCCTATGTTGTAAGAAACCTGTTTAAGGCTGAGTGTTGTATTCATCAGCAGTTGGTGACTGTGTTGTTTTTTAACGATGTCTACCAGTTTCTGAAAACTCTGTTCGTCTTTTTCCAGTGTCCTGATTAATTGGTGAGTGGACATCCCCAGCGTTTGAGCGATGTCTGCCATGCCGATTGGCTTTGCCTGATTGAGGTGTTGCAAGATCGCACGTTTGATTTTCACAACGGTGCTGTCGGTGGGTAGCTCGTCCTGGCGTCGCTTCAAGTAATTGTCGTGCAGTTGTTGCAGAGATGGATCGAAGGTGGCGACGGCAAAATCTGCGTCGCTTCTCTGAAAGGTCATCGCGTTTACGACGCAGGAAAACCTCAGGTCGGGGCCAAACAGTTGCTCCAGTTGTCGCGTATCCCGAGGTTTTTCATAGGTGAATTCGGCTCTGACCGGCCTGATCAGTACAGAAGGGGTTAGCCAATGCAGCAGGCCCAGGGTAATAGCGGCCACGGCGTCGACAAAGGCTCTGGGCAGAATATCGCTTTGCGTGTCGGCCGATAATCCGGCGATCCTGAGGGTGGTTGCACTGCTGTCCAGAAACATGCAGAAGCCAGTGCCGATCATGGAGTGATGTTCGACCATGCGTGTCATGGCGTCACCGAGTGTGGGGCTGGACATGATTGCGTAGCCCAGTACTCCAAGATGGCCCGGATGGGCTTTTTGATAAGCCAGCAATCCCAGGTCCTCATTACCACTCCGTAATTGTGTCTGGTCAAAAAAACGGCAGAGCTCGCTCATCGGTAGATGCGTAGCCGCACATGAAGCAGCTTCTTTTTCAAACTCTACTGCGATTGAGCGCATGCGCTCGTCGCCGGTGCATAGCGCGCTTGCCAAGGCACGGGCGAACGTGAGGGAAATACTCTGCATGTCTTTTCCATATCGTGTTTGTCGAACCCGTGTTGTTTTTATTGGATAAGGTGAAATTCGTTATCTGATGGGAAGGGAACCAGCAAAGTCACGGTATGGGATCACAGAGATGGCAGATGCGTGGATTGCGCCATGGCAGCGACGTGGTGATGACGCGGCCCGTCAGGCAAGTGAGTGGAAGACGATCTTTGCTGGCGCGATAGTCAACACACTGGCAGATCGAGGAAAACGGAGCTGGATGTGTGGGGGATAAGACGTGCGAGCAAAAAAGATCGATCTGCATGCGCCCGTCCTTGGGCGCTTGGCAGGATGGGTCGCTTAAAACCCGATAGTCGCCGAAACCAGATAAGTCCGTGGCGTAGACAGCGTCAAACCTGGCTCGCTGTCATCCGACGCCCCCGCTGAGCTCCAGAAGCGTTTGTCCATGACGTTTTCGATGTTGGCGCGCAGAGTCACGTCCTTGTCGTCGACCTTGAACGCGTAACGTGCGCCTACGTCAAACCGCTCCCAGGAATCGATTTCCTTGGTGTTGGCCTGGTTCAGATACTGTGAGCTGGAGTAAATGCCGCGGGTGGTCAGGGTCAGACCTTGAACCGTTGGCACGTCCCATTCAGCACCCAGATTAACGTTGTATTCGGGTGTTGCGGGGGCGCGTTTACCGTCGAAAGTACCGTTGAGGGTGTCAGTCAGTTCGCTGTCGATATACATCACACCGCCAAGCAGGCGGAAGCCCTTGAGCGGTTCGCCGAACATGGTCAATTCCACGCCATTGTTTTCGCGCTTGCCGTTTGGCCCGAAGACTCGAGTCGTCGCGTTAGTCTCGTAAGCCGGTTGTTTGATTCTGAAGGCGCTGGCGGTGAAGGCGAAGGTGCCCAGGTCATACTTGGCCCCGACCTCGACCTGACGACTGATGAAGGGTGGAAAAATCTCGTCTTCGTTGATCGAGGTGGACGGTGCGATCTTGCCTTGGCTCAGGCCTTCCATGTAGTTGGCATAGACCGACAATTGATCGGTCACCTTGTACAGAATGCCGCCCGACGGTGAGATCTTTTCCTCGTCGTAGGCCGTGTCACCTTTGACGTTGTTAGTCCAGTCATCGACTTTTACCCGCTGCCAGCGTGCGCCCAGCGTCAACAGCAAGCGGTCATCAAAGAAACCCAGCGTGTCGGACAAGGCCAGGCCGCTGTAGCGGTTCTCGGTATAGACCTTGTCGTCCTGGCGAGTGGGGTTGCTGGGTGTCGGCGTGTCGACTGGATCGAACAGATTGCTCGGTGACGCGGCATAGCGCGCGCCGCCATTTTCGAAATCCATGTAGAAGTAGCTGGCGGCCAGATTGACTTCATGGCTCACAGGACCGGTCTGGAACCAGTTGCGCACACCGGCAGTGGCCGTACGGACGTTTTCATCACGGGTGAAGTCGCGTGGCTGGACGCTGAAATCCCCGGCGTTATTAGTGATTGAAACAGCGTGGCGAAGGAAGTCGTGATTACTTTTACGGGCGCCTACGCCGCCATACACCATCACTGAATCGCTAACGTCATACTCGGCATTGACTGCTCCGAATGTATCTTTGGTACGCGCCTTGCTCCAGGCCTGAGCGTAATTGCGACGAACATCATTGGCGTTTGGCACGTTCGCGTTTGCACCGATTTGCACACGTTCCTGCGGCGCATCGGTGTCGCGTTCGGTGTGCCCGATATCTGTCGAGAGACGCAGGCGATCACCCCGAAAATCCAGGCCTAAAACGGCCATCTCACGGTCGACGCTCTGGTGGTCCCATTCGGTATCACCCGACTGTTTTACGCCGTTGAAGCGAATCCCGAATTTGTCTTCGTCGCCAAACCTGCGGCCAACATCCACCGCCGTTCCCAACTGATTGTTGGAGGCGTAACTGCCCGTGATCTCGGTGATGGGTTTTTCCGTGGCACGCTTGGGCACCACGTTGATGCCGCCACCGACGCTGCCTCGTGGTGAGATGCCATTAATCAACTGGCTCGGACCTTTAAGGATGTCGACCCGGTCGGCCATTTCCATGTCGATGGTGTAGGTCGGCAAAATGCCGTAGAGACCGTTATAGGAAACGTCGCTGTTGAACAGGCTCAAGCCACGAATGGTGAACTGTTCATAGCGCCCGCCTGCCGGGTTGGTGGCACGCACCGAAGGGTCGCTGGCAATCAGATCGCCCAAGGTTCTTGCCTGTTGATCCTTCACCGTTTTGCTGGTGTAGGTGGTCATGCTGAACGGCGTCTCCATGAAGTCCCGCGAACCCAGCAAACCTTGCGAACCATTGCGAGCGACCTGGCCACCGGCATAAGCCTGTTCACCTGTCGAGCCTGCGGTACCGAGAATCGAGGTGGGGGCCAGTTGCAGGCTGCTACCCTCCGGCGCGGGGATCAAGGTGTAAGACTGAGCGGCCACCGGAACCAGCTGCAGGCCAGACCCTTGCAGCAAGCGCGAGAAGCCTTCTTCCACCGCGAAGTCGCCAGACAACCCGGCGCTGTTACGACCGCTGACCAGTGCCGGATCCACGGACAGGTTGACGCCAGCCTGACCTGCAAAACGGTTCAGCGCAGCACTCAGGCTGCCTGCTGGTACCTCGTAGGTGCGACGGTCTGTGCCTTCGGCCCAGCTGGACGAGACGAAAAGCGGGCTGGAGCTCAAAGTCAGCAAAAGACTGAAATGCAGCAAGGGGCGCAAACGATAAGGCGACGCTGGGGGCATGGAAGTAAGCTCTCATATTTGTTCACTTACCTGTGATGACCGGTGAGACGAAAAAAGGGGACAGGGTTTATGCAAATTTTTTCGAAGGAGCTTTTTTGAGGGGCAGCTTTTTGTTGGTGGGACCACGGTGTCCCTCGCTCAGCGCTACCGCACAGCGAATACTTGGGCCTGTAGGAGCTGCCGAAGGCTGCGATGGCGTGTGTCAAGAAAATTGCATCGTAGCCTGCGGCAGCTCTAACAGAAAATCAGTGGCCTGCATGGCGTTTTTAAAGGGCTATCGCCTGGTGTTCTCGGTACAGCGCTGGCACGCAGACAATTGACCTGTGTGAGATTCAGGGATCAGGGCCCTGCATGATTTCATCTGCCCCCGTCAGGAATATCCATCAAACATCATCCGCAGTCATTATTCTGACTCCAGAAAACTGGCACGTTGCCGATAAACTCCCTATCGGCGATAACCCGCTATATTTCACGCGACGTTGATATGAGTGAAATGAGCAGGGGCTGCAAGGTGCCGGTCAGAGCCATGGAACAAGGCTTTGGTGTAGAATTTACGTGATGGCTTAGTGCTATTGGGTGGTTATTGCACGCCAAAAGTGGGCAGCGAAGCTGGACCCGTCTATATGTTTGCCTTTGGGCTCATCTTCTTTCTTCCCCGACAGGACCCCTGATGCTGGCGTACAACCAAAAGAGTTTTCTGATCGTCGACGACTTCTCCGACTTCCGCAGTTCGGTGCGCTCTATGCTGCGCGAACTGGGGGTGAGGGATGTGGACACCGCCGACACCGGAGAGCAGGCGCTGAAGATGTGTTCGCAAAAGCGCTACGATTTTGTCCTGCATGACTTCAATCTCGGTGACGGCAAGAAAAACGGCCAGCATGTACTCGAAGATCTGATGGTTGACCGGTTGCTGAGTCACGAAAGCGTGTTTGTCATGGTCACGGCCGAGAACAGCCAGGCGATGGTGATGAGCGCGCTGGAATGGGAACCGGATGCTTACCTGACCAAACCGTTCAACCGTGCAGGGCTGGCGCAACGTCTTGAAAAACTGGTGCAGCGCAAGGGCTTGCTCAAGCCAATCCTGCAAGCGCTCGACCGCGGCAAGCCTGCCGAAGTACTTGCCGCCTGTGTGGCGCTGACCAAACAGGACCCGCGTTATGCGCCGCTGTGCCTGCGCTATAAAGCCGATGCGCTGCGTGACCTGAAGCAATATGAGCCGCTTGAAGCGTTGCTCAAATCCATTCTTGCCGATCGCCCTGCGCCTTGGGCGTATGCCGCGCTCGGCAATTTGATGCTCAAGCGCAACAAGCACGCCGATGCGCAAGCGGTTTTCGATGCGGCAGTAAAAGCCTTTCCGGGCATGCCAATCCTTTACGACGGCCTTGCCGAAGCGCTGGTTGCGCGCGGCGATGTAGTCCGCGCACAAAAGGTGCTGGAAGACGCGGTGAAAATTTCGCCTCTGGCAGTGCGCCGGCAAACGCTGCTGGGCAAGCTGGCGCTGGATAACAACGATTTTGAAGGGGCTTCCAAGGCCTATCGTCAGGCGGTCAATCAAGGCCAGTTCTCTCGCTTCAAAAACCCTGAGACCAATCTTGGTTTTGCTCAGGCGTTGATTTCCCGGGGCGGCGATCAGGGGCTTGATGCGCGTACACGGGTAGAGATCAACCAGACGCTCAGTGAGGTTGCCAAAGAAAACGGTGCAGATCAGGGGCTGCAAGTCCGCACACGGCTGATGAAAGCTGCCAGCGTGAAGCATTCCGATCCAGAGATGGCCGCCAAGCTGACCGCAGATGCGGTGGGCCGGTTGCAGGACATGGAGCAATTTCTCAGTGCTGATGCCGCTTTGGCTGTCGCCTCCCAGTTGCAGAGCCTTGGTCAGGCCGAGGCAGGTGCAGATGTGTTGAAGAGCTGCGCCGAGATTTACGGTGATGATCCATCGGTGATGCAAAGCATCGCCAAGCAAACTGACGATCCGGCGATCCTCGGTGCCAACAAGGCCGCCATTGAACTCAATATTCAGGGCGTTCGCACCTACAAGGCTGGCAATCTTAACGAGGCTCAGGACCTGTTCCGTCGCGCATTGGCGCTGCAGGCCCAGAACATCAGTATTGCCTTGAACCTGGCGCAAGCATTACTTCACTCCATGGCATCGGCTCCCAATGCAGCCAAGCTGGAAGAGTGTCGCAGTTGCCTGAAAATGGTCGGCAAGATGCCCGAAAGCGATCCGCGTTTCGAGCGCTATCAAAAACTGCAGAGCAAGGCGTTTGGAGTATGAGCGACAACCAAGCAAGTATGGATTTCTCCATGGTGATTGCCTCGACTGTGCATGACATGAAGAACTCCCTGTCGACACTGAGCCAGTCCCATAACCGGTGGCTCGAACAGTTGACCGAGGAGCAGCGCGATACTCCCGAGCATGGCGTCATCGAGTACGAGTTTGCCCGGCTCAACGGCATGCTCGTGCAACTGCTTGGCCTCTACAAGCTGGGCGTCAATCAGCTGCCGCTGCGTCCTGATTACCACGAGATGGATGATTTCATCGAAAGCCAGTTGGCGCATCATCAGGAAGTGCTGAACAGTCGCGGTATCGTCGCCACCAGTGAAGTGGATGCGCTCATCCCGCTGGGTTTCTTTGATCGTGAGCTGATTGGCACAGTGGTGGGCAACATCCTGGTGAACGCTATTCGCCACGCGGACAAAACCATCGCCGTCAGCGTCAGAGAAGACGAGGGGCAGCTTTGCATCGTTATCAATGATGACGGCGAAGGCTATCCGGCCAGCATGATTGAAAAGCAGGCGGATTATGCATTGGGTATCAACCAGGTCAGCGGCAGCACGGGCCTGGGACTTTATTTCGCGGCACGCATTGCTGAGCAGCATCAGCGTAACGGCGTGCATGGACGTATTGAGCTGGCGAATGGTGGGCGTTTGGGCGGGGGCGTGTTTAGTATCTTCTTGCCTTGATGGGATAATGCAGACTTCCACTAGTCGCGGTTGCGGGGGATTTCAGCGCTCATCCTTTAACGCCTTAAGGTTCGTGTCTCGCCCATTGGCTGTGCGGCACATAATAGGGGCGCAATTTTATGTGCGGTAAGGGCTATGAGGAATGGTATTCACCCCGATGAACCCACGCTGAAACAGCTTGCACCTCGTTAAGCATGAGCGCGTCAAAAATTGTCAGAGCTGGCTGGCACGAGGGCAGCTGCCTTGCTCACAGGTGGGCACTAGTGCGGGGAATAGTATTGCCCGATTTTGAGCCCGCTCATCATGCGAAGCTGGCGTTGAGCGGATATTGGGTAGGTTAACTCTGCAAAGCCGTATGCTTTTTCTTGACGGATAATCATCCATTGCAGCGGCCCGTTAATAGTATTGGCCGCTTTAAAGTTAATGCATCTGAACTCTGAGTTCAGATTCTCTTTCTGCGATGAATTGTTGCTCCAGTTCCAGTAGATTTCGTTTTCGTTCTTTAATTCTCTTGGCGGGCACCCCAGAATAAATACCAAATTCTTTGCAGCTTTTGGAAACCAGGCTTAACGCTCCCACTGCTACGCCTTGTTCAAGAACAACCCCAGGGAGCACAACGCTTCCTGCGCCGATGATGACATGTCGGCCGATATTGACATCCGCGTTTTTTACTTTCCTAAAATCATCAGGAACTGTCGGATTAGTCATCGAGATACCGCTGTAGTCATCAGTGCTGCTATATATAGAAACCTTTGATGATAAGCCACTAAAATCACGCATGGTGATTTTTCCTGCACCTATCAGTAAACTAGAAACAGCGATATGAATATAATTCCCAAGTACTATTCCTTCTGCCCCGGCAGACAGTACGCAAAAATCATCGATACGAACATTGTCACCGATTATGATTTTGGCACAATTATAGTATGAGGCTTTATCTGAAAGTTGAGGGTTTTCTCCGACACTTGCGAAGCCCATTTTTTCGATTTGTGTTTTATTTAGAAAGCCCATATAAAATACCTTAACTTCACGTATAAAGTAATTAAATAATCAGTGCAAGATATCACATGCGAAAAGTGTATGCGAAGCGCTCTTGCCTCGAGGTCTGTAGGTTGGCGTTCCATCACAGCGAGGCTTGCCTGGGCGCCAGGTGACTCAAGACGTCGGTCGCCACCAGTTGATGCAATGGGGCAGCCACGCGCGCTTGAATGACCTGGATAGAGGGTTTGAAGTAAACGCGATATTTTGCCTGCGTAAGATGCCCTCCCAGAACGCTAGAATCAGTGTCCGTCAAATTCAAGTGCTTACACATCGTGTTTGGCTTCGGGAACAGGACGTTGTATTGCCAGGACGTATACATTTCGCTTTCAGCAATCACGGCCTTATTCCTCGCGCGCACTTGATAAACAGTCAACGTGGTTTGGCACCACGATTTCTGATGGGAAGGTAGGCGTTAATTCAAGAGTCAGCGGATTTGGCATGGAGGACATGGCTCAAGTTCGAGACTGATTTTCGTAAGTATCCCATTGCACAGGCCATTGAACGTGGCTTGATTTCTGCCACGAAAATGGCGCTATGGTAACTCAGGGTGTCTAAAGCAAAAAACTGGCCATATCCAGGCAGCACTGCTCATTTGAGCAAGCAGTGCCAGCTGGTTTCCTGCTCGGCTTTATTGGCTCCAGACATCTCTCCATTCAAGCGAAGCGTCGTTGTCAAGCATCCAGTTCTGGAGCACCTCATTTCTGAGCTTCTCACCGAAATGAGCACTGGCCTCTGGCTGGTCTAGATGTGACCTGATCGCTTCGATCCAGGCACCAGTCTGATTACTGACGAGGGTGACTCCCAGATTGTGATGGTAAAGCGTATCGCTGCAGATTATCGGATAACCGCAAACGCCGAATTGAAGCAGGGAAACCGGATCCTTGACCCGATTCGTGAGTGTGGGGTGAGCAGGCACGAGCACGAGATCCAGATCCAGCTCGGCTAATAGTCCCGGATAAAGTGATTCCTCGGGGGTTGCATGCACTTCGTGAATGTACGGCTCAATCCAGCGGGAGCAAGGGCCCATGATTATCCACTCGACGTCATCACCCAGCGCCTTGATAACGTCGGTCAAAATCTCCAGCTCCGATGCTTGTCGTGACGTACCTACCCATCCCACGCGAGGTTTTTTCTTCAATACGCGTTCATGTCTCAAGTGAAGCCAGGTGTGTGGGCAAAGCCGGGTTTCTATAACCTGAACGTGCTGGTGCAGACCTGTCAGCAGCTCGGCCATCCCTGCGGTTGGTACGGTAACTCTATCGGCGTTTGCCAAATGCTGATGCATCAGAACCTGAATTGCAGTAGGCGAACTTAGCTTGTTATCCGCGCCTTCCACCACATCCGGTAGTTCCGTTAGGTCATAGACTATCCGGGCGTTGGTATGCGCTTTGACAGTGCTCATCAGGTGAGCGTCTGCTTGACTTGCAGAGCCTTGTATCACCACAGTATCCGCACTCAATCGCGCCAGTTCGGGAAGGATCAGACGGGTGTGACTAATAATGCCATCAACTGTGCCTTGTTCGCGCAGGCTTGTCAGCGGGGCAGCGATACGGCGACCTGCGTCGCCACGATTGGCAGGGTTAATCAACACGACGGGCAAGGGACGATGAAGCAATCCCCGCCAACTCAGTTCACGATCTGCCTGGGGCGCAAAGGGTGTGCCCTGCAATGCCAGATTTCGGTTGTAGGCCGGGTCCCATGCAAGGTAATGCAGCCATCGGTGCTGTAGACCTAGTGCGGCGAACTCATGAGCTTGTGAGTCAGTAAAGACCTCGCTGTCCCTGCCAACGACAACGCAATGTGGTGTCCAGGCGATCAGGTGACCGCTGTCACGTACTTTCAGGCACAAATCAATATCGTAAAAGTGGTCCTGAAAAAGGTGCTCATCGAAGCCCTTTACATCGTCGAACAGTGAGCGCCGGATCATCAGGCAGTTGCCACTTACCGCACTGTAATTCTGGTCCACATCCAGGCGCTTGTTAAAACTCGTGGATGAAGCTGCCTCTTTCGAGGAAACGGCCGCTGCGGTTCCCTGGATGCCAAGAATGATTGCGCCGCTCTTCACGCTTCCATCCGTACCAAGCACCTTTGCGCCGGTAATGCCCACCTCGGGACGCTGTGCATGATTGAGCAAATTCTGGAGCCAGTCCTCTTGAATGATCAAGGTATCGCTACCCAGGATCAAAAGGTAATCACCCCGCGCTTGTTGGGCAGCAGCATTCAGGAGTGGAGAGTGGCGCAAGGTTTGGTCGTGCCAGAGAATCCGGATTTTTTCAGATTGCATGGCATCCACGGATTTCAGCCAATGAACGGTTTCCTCGTTCTGACTGTTGTTGTCCGCGATCAGAATTTCATAGTTCTGGTAAGTGCTCTTCTCCAGCAGGCTTTCGACGCAGGGCAACAACATCGCCACATCATTGTCGGAAATGATGATGATCGACACCAGCGGTTGATCATCGTGACCATAGTTGATTCGATAAACGCCGGGTTCACTGCTTTGAATCGAGCTGTTCGGGAATCCACGAGCCTTCAGGTGTCGCTGAAGCGTTTGAACCTGATCCGGGCTGTCGCGAGGTTCCTGGGCAGGTGCAATAACCAGCGGTTCGGATGAGTGGAGGAAGCCGCTAAAGTCTGGATGCTCGATCAAGCGCAGAATCAGATCGAGTTCTATTGCATCCGCGAACTGTGAGTCGAAGCCGCCAGTGGCCAGGACTGCGTCACGATTGAATAGCCAGTGACGGCCCATCGCTTGAGGGTGAGCCACCAGGTAGTCAAGGCTAAAGTCCGGGTGAAATACCAGGCTCGCTCCCCCGTTGCCATTCAGAGTGACTTCATCACAAAACACGGCACTGGCTTGTGGTGCGTCGATAATATTCATGACTGCGTTCAGCAGACCGCTGGTCGTGAAAGTAGTCCCCGCATCAGCCAGAATCCACCACTGATGGGGGGTGTCCTGCATAAGGCTGTTGATTACAGACGCTCGGGTCTGGAAGGTTGCGGGTAGCCACGGCAGTTGGGATTGAAGGGGTGTTTGGGCATCTTTATCGTAGTCGGCGACAATAAAGACTTTTACATTTTCCAGTATCGGCGCCTCAGAAGACAGGCTCTGTAAGGTCGTCAGAACGCTTTCCGCATTTTGATTGAAGTCGGAAACCACAATAGCGATCGCTGGCCCTCCGCTGTGCTCTTGAAGATATTCTCTAAGCAGCAGCTGCTCCGCTGGAGTGGGCTTACGCTTGCTCAGCCAGGCAGCGACCTGGTTATTACGGCGAATGGCTTCAGGCCTTCTATCGAAATGGGCCAGTAGGTCCAGTTCCTGAATTTCCTGACGGCGGGCGAGTGGCGCGATTCTCACTTTATTGTTCAGCCCATCCGGGCGTATCCAACCCAACTCTCTGGTCAGGCGGTAGTGGTTTGCATGTCCATCGCGCGACATTGAAGGATTGCTTCGTAGCATTTCACTGGTTTGCAGGTTTGAAACCCTGAAGTATGAAAGCGGGCGAGCGAGTAGTGCCAGGTTGCCGTGACGCAACAGCTTCAGATACAGCGCGACGTCGCCAAGCCCGACGATGACGATCTGCTTGAGTGACATGAGGTCCTGGCCAAATTCAAGCACGTCTGCTCGCCGGCACATCATCGAGCTCGGCTCGCCAATGAAATTAACAGGATTCTGCGCTAGAAAAGACACCAGATCCGGGCCGTTCAGGACGACGTTTTTCCCGAAGGGATTAAGGGTGTAAAGATTATCTGGCATCAGCTCGCCGTCTTCGTCGATTCGCTTGCGCGTCGCTGAGGCCAGTTTTATGTCGGGATGGTTATGTAGCGTATCGAAAAGCAGTCGCGTGCAGTCAGGAAGTAGAATGTCGTCGTCGTATAGAAACTTGATGTACTCGCCTCGTGCCTGCTGAACGCCAAACGCAATATTGTTCACTTCTCCCAGTGCAGTCGCATTTCTCAGATAGCGGATTGGCCAGCGGCTCTCAGGGCTGAGTCGGTCGACGATCTGTTTTATCGCATCATCAGGGCAGTCATCGCAGACCAGAATCTCAATCTCGTCATGGTTCTGGCGAAGTGCACTTTTAAGCGCAGCCTCGAAAAAGGTTGGTTTATAAGCCGGAATAACAATACTGACCAAACGTGAAGAGCTCATCGCGATACCAAGTTTGAAAAGGTGAGGAGAGACTGGCTGTCGAGGTGTGTTCGCACCGGCCGTCGAGACGTTCCGCTCAACATTTGCGGCCGATGTATAGAACTGACTGTTCTGTAATACCGTGCTGTTTAAACACACCTTCGCCGAAGGCTTGCGTGCCCAAGGCGTCTACCTGAAAACCACCCTTTTCCAGTCGGGCGATAAAATCGTGTTTTGTATACATGCGTACATGGTCATCCTGGCCAAAGCGTGCCCAGCGTTCATCAACGCTTTTTTCGTCCGGATCTTCATCAGTTTCAGTAGCGGTAAGCAGTATCGGAACCATCAGAATGGCTGAACCACCTTTAGCCAGAACACGGTGTAACTCCGAAATCGCTCGAGCATCGTCGCGAACATGTTCGAGCACATGGGAGCAAACGATGAAGTCAAAGGATTCATCGGCATAGATGTGCATGTCCATTATGTCCACGATGTCGTCGGCAAGCGGCGAGAATAGGTCCGCCGATCGGTACCGGGCATGGGGCAGGCTGCGCAAAAATGCGGACAATACCGGTGCCGGCGCGATGTCCAGAATGCGCAACGTTTGCCCGGCGGCAGGGTTGAGCAAGTGCATGGCGAACAGCGCATAAAGTCGGTCGCGATCAGACGCTGAACACTCCGGACAGCTGTATTGACCAACGTTGATAGTTTCAAAGTCTTCGGCTGAATAATGGACATTCAGACGATTGCCGACCTCTAGATAGTGTCTTGCCAGTGGGTAGAAGTTCGGGAAGCGGTTTGAGCAGACGGGGCACGTTCGCATTATTTATTCTCGTTACTGGCGGAGACGAGCACGGCGATGATGCTCTCGAAGGCGTCATCAGTGAGGCTGTCATAAATGGGCAGGCACAAGATCTGGCTGGAGATGGTCGTTGCAATGGGCAGCCGTCCCGGCCTGGCGGATTCAAGGCCTCGGTACATCGGGAATTCAGAGATCAGCGGATAGAAATAGCGGCGAACCAGAATGTCCTGATCGCGGAATAGCTGATACAGCGCATCGCGGCTCAGTGGAAAGTCTGGTTTGATCAGGACGGGAAAATAGGAATAGTTGTGCTGATCCTGGGTTTCCCAAACCACTTCAACATGTGGAATCGCTGCCAGTGCTTCTCGATAAAGTGTGTCGATGCGTTTGCGCTTGGCCAGTGCGTCATCAATGTACTTGAGCTGCAACAAGCCAAAGGCCGCATTGACCTCACTCATCTTGCCGTTGATGCCAGGCGCAACGACGGTGACTTCATCGGCAAAGCCAAAGTTTTTCAGATAGTCGATGCGCTGTTTGGTTTTGGCGTCGTGAGAAACGATAGCGCCGCCCTCGAAGGTATTGAATACCTTCGTCGCATGGAAACTCAGGATGGCAAGATCGCCATGTCGTAAAAGACTCTGGCCCTGATGACGCACACCGAAGGCATGGGCGGCGTCGTAAATGACTTTCAGGCCGTAGCGGTCGGCAATTTGTTGAATACGTTCGACATCGCAAGGGATGCCATAGCAATGCACGGGCATGATCGCAGTAGTGGCCGGGGTAATGGCCTCCTCAATGCGATCAGGGTCCAGGTTATAGGTGTTGGGGTCGATATCAACGAACACCGGCTTCAGGTCGTTCCACAATAAAGAGTGCGCAGTGGCTACGAACGAGTAGGGCGTTGTGATCACCTCTCCCGTGATGCGCAACGCCTGCAGCGCCGTGAGCAAAGCCAGGGTGCCGTTGGAAAATAGCGACAGGTGTTCTACGCCCAGATACTGCGCCAGTTCTTGCTCAAGCTGCTGGTGAAAGGGGCCGCCATTGGTGAGTTGATTGCTGTCCCAGATTTGCTGCAGATAGGGCATGAACTCCTCTAGGGGAGGCAGCAGAGGACGGGTAACCGGAATCGTTTTACTCATGGGCAAATCTCTAATTATGTGGACCTTGCGGTCTCGGCAGTGCAGCGATCGAATCTTCCGGCCCTGCTCTTTGACATAAAAATGGCAGCCAAAGAATCCAGGTTGAACAAAGCAAAAAATCGGCCAATATTGGGGTGTGGTTGGGGAGTGGTTGTGCAAATGTCGGACGCTGACTGGATCGGTCAGATTTTTTCATCCGATGCTTGAAATCCTGAACAGCCGATGCGTATTTTGTACAGCTCGCCAGCAGGCGATCTGACGGTTCAAGGATTGACTGATGACAGGCTATGACGCCCATCTCGCGCAACAGCTGACGGGCATAGATGAAATCGAATGCGTCACTCCGGATTTGAATGGAGTGCCACGCGGCAAGGTTATGACTGCAGCAGGCTTCCTCGAAGGGCGCCGTTTGCAGATGGCGCGTGGGGTGCTGCTGCAATGCATCATGGGCGGCTACCCGCCGTCGCGTTTTTACGGGAGCGATGACGGTGACGTGGCAATGGTCCCCGATGCGCAACAGATTCATCGTTTGCCGTGGAGTGTCGAGCCCCGCGCGTTAGCGATCTGCGATACCGAGGAGCTAAGCGGCGGGGCGTGCAACCTGTCGACCCGCGCACAGCTCAAAGCGGTTATTGCCCGCTATACCGAGCGTGGACTGGCACCGGTGGTGGCGACCGAGCTGGAGTTTTTCGTCTTCGCGCCGAATCCTGATCCGGGCAAGCCATTTCAGCCTCCCAGCGGTCTCGATGGGCGTCGTGAAGACGGGCACTCGGCCTTCAGTGTCAGCTCCAACAACGGTTTACGGCCGTTCTTCAGCGAAGTCTATAAATGTATGGCGGCGCTGGGTTTGCCCCGCGACACCTTCATGCATGAAATGGGCGTCAGCCAGTTCGAGATCAATCTGCTCCACGGCGATCCGTTGCTGCTGGCCGACCAGACGTTTCTCTTCAAGCACCTGCTCAAGGAAGTTGCGCTCAAGCACGGTTTGATTGTGGTATGCATGGCCAAGCCATTGGCGCAAACGGCAGGCAGTTCGATGCATATCCACCAGAGCGTTGTTGATTGCGTGACAGGCGCGAACGTGTTCAGCGACGAGCACGGCGAACCGACCGCGCTGTTCCGGCATTTTATTGCCGGTCAGCAAGCTTGCATGGCTGACTTCACTGCGCTGTTTGCGCCAAATGTGAATTCGTATCAGCGCCTGTGCCATCCTTTTGCGTCGCCGAATAATGCCTGCTGGTCACATGACAACCGATCAGCAGGGTTGCGCATTCCCGCCAGTGAACCGGCGGCCAGACGCGTCGAGAACCGTTTGCCGGGTGCTGACGCCAATCCTTATCTGGCGATAGCCGCGAGTCTTGCGGCGGGGCTGCATGGCCTCGAGCAGCAACTGGAGCCGACGCCTGCGACTCAAGGAGATATCCATGTACCGGATGAATTGTCATTGCCATGTACCTTGCATGCCGCTCTGGAGCGTCTGAAACGCAGTCAGTTGGCCAAGGAACTGTTTGGCGTTGAGTTCATCGAAGGCTACATCGCATCGAAGACCCTGGAGCTGACCAGTTTCTTTGATGAAATCACCCCCTGGGAACGGCGCATTCTGGCTGCCCAGGCTTAAGAATCGTGTTTCAGGAGCTGTCCATTCTGACGGCTCCTAATTTTTGGAAAGTCGATGCGCCAAATCTGGAAGTCCTTTCAGGGTCTGTATTTCGCCTCCCTGATGATGTTGACCGGCTCCGGTCTTCTGAGTACGTACCTTGCCTTGCGATTGTCCGCCGATCAGGTTGACGGTCTGTGGATCGGTGCGTTGATGGCCGCCAACTATGTGGGCCTGGTGCTGGGTGGCAAGGTCGGTCACCGCCTGATCGGTCGTGTCGGGCACATTCGTGCCTATGCGACCTGTGCGGGGATTGTCGGCGCGGCCGTGTTGGGGCTGGGTCTGATTGACTGGCTGCCGGCGTGGCTGTTTCTGCGGATGATTGTCGGCCTCGGAATGATGTGCCAATACATGGTGGTCGAGAGCTGGCTGAACGAGCAGGCTGCTGCCAAGCAGCGCGGCATGGTGTTCAGCGGCTACATGATTGCTTCTTACCTGGGGTTGGTCCTGGGGCAGATGATCCTGGTCGTTCACCCAGGATTAGGGCCTGAGTTGTTGATGCTGGTCGCCATGTGCTTTGCCTTGTGTCTTGTGCCTGTGGCCATGACGCGCAGCATTCACCCGGCGCCACTGCATCCGGCTCCGCTGGAGCCGCGGTTTTTTATCAGCAGGGTGCCGCAATCGTTGACCACTGTGCTGGGCTCTGGACTGATTGTCGGCGCTTTCTACGGTTTGGCACCGCTGTATGCGGCGGAGCAGGGGCTGTCTACCGAGCATGTCGGTATGTTCATGGGTTTTTGCATCATGGCTGGCCTGTTAGTGCAGTGGCCGCTGGGCTTGCTGTCAGACCGCTATGATCGTGCGCAATTGATGCGGGCGTTTGCCGGGGTTCTGGCCTTGGCGGCGTTGCCACTGGCGTTGCTGCCAAGCATGCCGCTGGAAGTGTTGTTTGTAGTGGGCTTCGTAGTATCGCTGGTCCAGTTCAGCCTTTATCCGCTTGCCGTCGCTTTTGCCAATGACCACGTTGAGGGCGAGCGCCGTGTCTCGCTGACGGCCATGTTATTGATGACCTTCGGTATTGGCGCAAGTATCGGCCCGCTGGCCGCTGGTGCTCTGATGAAAACGTTCGGGGCCAACATGCTCTATGCGTTCGTGTGCCTGACGTCGCTGGCGTTGGTGCTTCTGATCAGGCCTAAAGCTGTGACTCACTTGCACCAGGTGGACGATGCGCCGCTTCATCACGTGGCGATGCCGGACAGCATGTCCAGTTCGCCGCTGGTGGTTGCGCTCGATCCGCGGGTTGACGAGCAGGTGGTTCAGGATCAGATGCAGACCACGGTTGAACCTGTGGTTGAGCCTGAGGTTGAAGTTGAACCGCCGGTTGAGCCCAGGGCGCAAGACGAGGCTGTGGTGGATGTGAAAGACGAAGAAATCAATCGGCCTTAGGATTGCCCTGCATCATCGCGATCGCGAGCAAGCTAGGCTCTTTTAACTGAATTGAAATATGTTTTCTGTAGGAGCGCACGAGCAACGCGAGGGCGCGATGGCGGTATACCTGACCCGCCGCCATCGCGGCCTCGCGTTGCTCGTGCGCTCCTACAGAGGCAAGCCTTGATCAATAGATTCGTATAAACAAAAAAAGGCGATTACGCTCACCGCGCAATCGCCTTTTTAGCAGCTTGAAATCGCTGTCAGAAGAAGTCGTCTTTGTCGAAGCGACGCGCTTCACGCTGCAGTTGGTATACGAAGCGTTCAACCTGGCGCTGCACCAATCCGCTCATATTGTGAAAGCGAATCCCGGCAAACGTAGTGTTGACCCTTTCTTCGAAATGCAGATAACGCAATTCAACGGGGGCAGTCATGGTGCCAAATGGCAACTGAGCGACAAAGCGCTCGTATACCTGACCCAATTGCATACGCTCTGAAACATCGCCTTCAAAACGAAGCTTGCAGCCAGTCGCCGAGATATCCAGCAATTTGCCGCTTAGCGGGAATTTGAGCCGATCACCGCCCATCTCGATGCTGACCAGTTGAGCCAGCTTCAGTGCCGCACGAAACGCATTGCGACGTTGATGGTAGATGACTTCCGTTGGCAGGGGGCCGCGGTAGAAGCGCTCGCCATTGACTTCGTGGATCGTCATCTGCTGAGTGCTTTCCCAGGCTATACGCACGCCATCGTGGAAGCCTTCGATGCGGTACGGTTCGCCATTGGCCAGGAATTTTTCGCCATCGCGCGGGATCATCTCATCGAGGGCGATGACATCGCTCTCGCGATCAACCTCGATCAGATAAGTTTGAAAGCGCTGTGTGCGCTCATGAAAAGTAATGATCAGAGGATCATGACTTTCAAGTAGCAGCCGCAGGTTGGCGGCAATTTCCAAAGGCGTATTCAGTACCTTCGGAGGCTGCGGAGCATCTTCCGCGCTTGAGCCATTCACTTTTTTCCATCTCCAGGCAAAATACGACAGCAACGCAATGGCAGGCATTTTGCCAGCATGCAGAGCGCCTTGATACAGAAAACTACGCTTGGCTTAACGGACGTGGTTTTGCACGCCCCGATGTCGATCCCCGGCTGTCATACAGCGTCGGCATATCGCCGGTCAGTATCCGTAATTGATGCGCAGTAGAGGCCTGCTGCATCTGGATTGAACTGCCGTTTTGAGTGTTCAGAAGCTGGCACTGACTGATCAGTGCACTCAACTCGTCTCCAGCCTTCATCAACTGCTCGCCCACAGACGAATTTTCGGCGAGTGTGCTGAGGCCCTGACGATCCTGACTTAATCCCAACCCGCTGAGAATCTGGCTGCGCTTGCGGCCATGTTGCTCGAGTAAAATCACCAATGCATGCTTTTTGGCAAGCACATGCTCCATTTCGACCATGTCGCGGCCGTGGAGGGCGAGAGATTCGGCCTGCAGAATTTCCAGCAATTGCTGGGCAGGAACCATGTCGTCGATCATCAGTTGGAGCAAAGTAGTGTCTTGCATCGCATGCTCTGGTTTTTAAGCGTCCAGAAGATCCAGCGCGAGCATGGGGCTAGCGCTGGGCTTCGAAATTAAGCAGCTTGCTGGCTACGCGCTTGCTGTCCACTTGATAGCTGCCATCGGCGATTGCCTGTTTCAACTCTGCCACGCGGGCGCTGTTGACGGTTGGCAGGTCGCCCAACTTATCAGTGATCTTTTGCAACTGTTGAGCCTCACTGCTCAGCTTTACGGATTCGCCGGTGCTGCTGGTTTTTTCTGATGCGGCGGTCGCAACCGTTGCATCTGTCTTGCCTGCTTCTTTGGCGCTACCGGTACGGGTTGCGCCGCTTACTGCTGTGCCGCCGTTAAGTCGGTTGAAGTCGATGACCATGATAGAAACTCCTCTGGTGTTTGGACGCTTGCCATGGTTTCGACCAAATGCAGAAAAACTTTAGCCTGCTAAGTGAAATCCATTTGCGTATACGCAGAAAATGGACCCCAAACCTCAGACGTTGTTTCGCAGTCTAGGAAAAACAAGCGTTTGACGCCAGCGTTCTATCGGATCACATAGGTGCCTCCACCTGTCCAGGGCCCGTGATATTGGCCTTTATAATTCGTTTTGAATTGAGGTTACGCACCCGTATTTGCTCGTTGAAAGTCCCGTCGGAGAGCGCTTCTCCAGGCATCCGTACAGCAATGGAGCCGCTTCGCGCAGTAATCACCACTTGGTCGCCTTTGCGCACCATCTGCGGCTGTTCCAGAAAATTGGGAGCAATGATCTGATCGATGACCATTGGTCGGAGAATTTTCTGTCCTAGCGCCTGATCTTCCGAGGATAAAAAGCCCTGACCCAACAGGCCGATATCTCGCTCGCGCATGGCGATATCCTGCTCGGTAATGATTTCATCGCGCTTGAGCGGGCGAATGGCAGTCACAACGTTGCGAAACAGGCGTACCTGGGCGGGCACGAACACCGTCCACGGTGACGAGCCATCGCAGCGTACGCGGGTTGAGACCCGGCCTACGGGGCGTGGGCTCTCCAGGCTCGCTGTCAATTCCTTGTCGCAAAAAGGCATGCGCATGCGCGGGTCTAGCTGGCGCACTTCAATTTCATAGCGACCTTCGATCTGGGCGGTCGCTAAATACTCTTCGACTGTGAATTCAAGAAACCCCTGAGTGACGCCGATAAGCTGTTCAGGCATTGTGAAACTGTCCGCCCGGCCGAAATTGACCAGGGTGGACAGGCACAACAAGGCCAACGAACAGAGCAGGCTGCGGTTCATTGAAATCGTGTGTCGGGAAATTGTCGTTTTTGCATTCATGACGTATAAAAAGCAAGGCCCGTGCCGCTTACCTGATCGGGTGCTGGGGCGATGGTTACTTTGATAGGGGAGTCGGAGCATGGCCGGTGTAATGGATTCAGTGAACCAGCGCACGCAGCTGGTTGGACAGAATCGCCTTGAGCTGTTGTTGTTCCGTCTGAACGGAAAACAGCTTTATGGGATCAACGTCTTCAAGGTGAAAGAGGTGCTGCAATGCCCCAAGCTCACCATAATGCCCAAATCGAGTCGGATCGTACGCGGTGTGGCGAATATTCGTGGCGGCACGATCCCTATTCTCGATCTGGCCATGGCAACCGGTTTGCCAGGGCAGATGTCGATTGATAACGCGTTCGTGATCATCACTGAGTACAACACCAAGGTTCAGGGCTTTCTGGTGGACTCGGTTGAGCGCATCGTGAATATGAACTGGGAAGAGATCCATCCGCCACCCAAGGGTACTGGCCGCGATCACTACCTCACGGCGGTGACGCGTGTCGACAACCAGTTGGTGGAAATTATTGACGTCGAGAAGATCCTCGCCGAAGTAGCGCCTATGTCGGAGTCGGTTTCCATTGGCGTTATCGACGAAGAGACGCACCACAAGGCTATTTCCTTGCGGGTACTGACAGTCGATGACTCTTCGGTGGCGCGCAAGCAGGTCAGCCGTTGCCTGCAGACCGTCGGTGTGGAGGTGGTAGCGCTTAACGACGGTCGTCAGGCTCTGGAGTATCTGAAGCAGCTGGTCGCTGAGGGCAAAAAGCCTGAAGAAGAATTTTTAATGATGATTTCCGACATCGAGATGCCGGAAATGGATGGCTACACGTTGACCTCCGAGATACGTAACGATCCCCGGATGCAGAAATTGCACATCGTTTTGCATACATCCCTGTCAGGTGTGTTCAATCAGGCTATGGTGAAGAAGGTTGGCGCGGATGACTTCCTTGCCAAATTCCGGCCTGACGACCTGGCGGCGCGAGTCGTGGACAGAATCAAGGCAGCAGACATCAGCTAGGGGCGTCGTTCCTGGTGGTTTTACATGATTTGAGAGGCGGCATTTTGGCTACGGGTAATTTGGATTTCGAGCAGTTCCGGGTATTTTTGGAAAAAGCCTGTGGCATCCTTTTGGGTGAAAACAAGCAGTACCTGGTTTCCAGTCGCCTCAACAAGTTGATGGAACAACAAGGCATCAAAACTCTGGGGGAGTTGATTCAGCGGATTCAGTCTCAGCCACGCAGCGGTTTGCGTGAGCAGGTGGTGGATGCGATGACGACCAACGAGACCTTGTGGTTTCGCGACACCTATCCGTTCGAAGTGATGAAGAACAAGGTGTTGCCAGAGGCGATCAAGGCGGCCCCTGGTCAGCGTTTGCGCATCTGGTCGGCCGCCTGCTCTTCGGGGCAGGAGCCGTACTCGCTGTCGATGACTATCGATGAGTTCGAGCGCAGCAATCCTGGTCAGCTCAAGTCCGGAGCGCAAATTGTTGCCACTGATCTGTCAGGCTTGATGCTCACCAACTGCAAGTCGGGGGAGTACGACAGCCTGGCAATCGGCAGGGGGCTGTCTCCGGACCGGTTGCAACGTTATTTCGACGTCAAGGGGCCGGGAAAGTGGGTCGTAAAGGCTCCGATCAAGAGTCGGGTCGAGTTCCGCGCCTTTAACCTGCTGGACAGCTACGCAAGCCTGGGCAAGTTCGACATCGTCTTTTGCCGCAACGTGCTGATCTACTTCTCGGCTGAAGTGAAGAAGGACATCCTGCTGCGCATTCACGGCACGCTCAAGCCGGGTGGCTATTTGTTCCTCGGTGCTTCCGAGGCGTTGAACGGTTTGCCGGACCATTATCAGATGGTGCAATGCAGCCCGGGCATTATTTACCAGGCCAAATAAGCTTCTTTGCTGTTCAGAAAAAGAGACCTTCGGGTCTCTTTTTTGTTTTTACCCTGCAGTGACTGAGCGCATTCGGTGAGCCTGGATGTGCCAGATGTTGATTTGCTAGCTGTTCCATTGCCTTCGCGGGCAAGCCTCGCTCTAACGGATAGCGACTGTCGGAGCGAGGCTTGCCCGCGAAGGCGTCGATGTGGCTAAAGCGGAAATCGCAGGCATACCCCGGCAACTGGCAACTTTACGGCACTCACCTTGCCGCTTATGCCGCTTTCGGCGGAAATGGCTTGCCGCTTTTCTGGCATCACGCCCGTCTCCCAGTCTCGCAGCCCTTTGAAAATGGGCTTTTCACAGATTGGCACGCTGATTGCTATGTCTCTATCAAGAAAATCTGGTCAACCGGTAAAGGTTTCCCGAAATGAGCATCAGCTTCGATAAAGCGCTAGGCATTCACGAAAAGGCACTGAGCTTCCGCGCTCAGCGTGCCGAAGTGCTCGCCAACAACATCACCAACGCCGACACGCCTAATTACAAGGCTCGCGATCTGGACTTCTCGTCCGTGCTGGCCGCTGAGAGCGACAAGGCAAAAAACGGCAAGTTTGGCCTGAACATGACCAATAGCCGTCATATCGAAGCTGAAGGTCTGGGCAACACAGACGGTACGTTGATGTACCGCACACCGTCTGCGCCGTCGCTGGATCAGAACACCGTCGACGCTCAGGTTGAAGGCGCCAACTACGCGGAGAACTCCGTAGGTTTCCAGGCCAGCTTCACTCTGCTCAACAGTAAATTCAAGGGGCTGGTTGCAGCCCTTCGCGGAGAGTAATTCATGTCTCTAGCTAACGTCTTCAACATTGCTGGTAGTGGCATGAGTGCTCAGACCACTCGGTTGAACACCACTGCCAGTAACATCGCCAACGCCGAAACCGTGTCTTCGAGCATGGATCAAACCTATCGCGCCCGTCACCCGGTGTTCGCGACGGTTTTCCAGCAAAGCCAACAGGGTGGCGGTTCCTTGTTTCAAGAGCAGGGTGAAGCCGGGCAGGGCGTACAGGTCAACGGCATCATCGAAGATGCTTCCAACCTTGAAGCGCGCTACGAGCCCAATCACCCGTCTGCTGACGGCAATGGCTACGTGTACTACCCGAACGTGAATGTCGTTGAAGAAATGGCCGACATGATTTCTGCCAGCCGTTCGTTCCAGACCAACGCGGAAATTATGAACACCGCCAAATCCATGATGCAAAAGGTTCTGACCCTCGGTCAGTGATAAGGGGCGAATAAATGGCCGTTGAAAACGATGTCTCAACGAATTTTATAAATGCGCTGCAAAACCCTGCAGCGTCTTCTTCGTCGAAGAATGACGCGCTGGGCAAAGATGCTTTCTTGCAGTTGCTGGTTACGCAGATGAAGAACCAGAACCCACTGGAGCCGCAGGACAACGGTGAGTTCGTTGCTCAGCTGGCACAGTTCAGCAGTCTGGAAAGCATGCAGAACCTGACCACCACGGTCGACAGCATTGCTGGCCTCTATCAGTCGTCGCAAGCGCTGCAAGCCTCTTCGCTGGTCGGGCGTTCGGTCATCGTCAATGCTGGTTCGACCACCGTCGATACCACCAAAGGTATGACTGGCTCGGTTGTTGTGCCGTCGGCCAGCTCCGTTACAAGTGTGAAGATTTATGACCCTCAGCTGAACCTGGTCAAGACCATTGATATGGGGACTCAGTCTGCCGGTAATGCAAGTTTCACCTGGGACGGCACCAATGATGCCGGTGAAAAAGTGGCTGCGGGTAACTACAGCTTCGTGGCTAACGGTTCTCTGGAAGGCAAGTCCACCTCGCTGGCGACTTACCTCCCTGCAACGGTCAATAGCGTAACGACCGGCGTTAACGGTGCAGAAATGGTACTCAATCTGGCCGGCGGCCAAAGTATCGGTCTGTCCCAAGTAAAAACAATCGGAATTTAGAGCCGACTCGACGGCGAAGGAGTGTTACATGTCATTCAATACCGGTCTTAGTGGGCTCTACGCGGCAAATAAAAGCCTCGACGTGGCAGGCAACAACATTGCCAACGTTGCGACCACGGGTTTCAAAGCTTCCCGTGTGGAGTTTGCCGACCAATACGCGCAATCCATCCGCGGTACTTCCGGCAATACCAACGTCGGCAGCGGCGTAAGAACTGCTGCGGTTTCCCAGCAGTTCACGCAGGGCACCTTGACCACCGGTACCGCGAACAGCCTGGACCTGGCGATCAACGGTAACGGCTTCTTCATGCTCAGCAACAACGGCGAAAGTCTGTATACCCGTGCTGGAGCATTCCATACCGACAAAGAAGGCTTTATCGTCAACAGTTCGGGTATGAATCTGCAAGGTTACAACGTAGATGCCAACGGCAACGTCGTGACGGGTGTTTTGTCGAACCTGCGTGTCGACTCTTCCAACCTGGCACCTAACCCGACCAACAATGTGACGATTGCGTCGAACCTGAACTCTACCGAAGTGGCTCCTACTGTCAGCCCTTTCAGTCCGTCCAATACCAAGTCTTACAACAGCACGTTCAGCACGCCGGTGTATGACTCTCAAGGTAATGAGCACTCACTGAACCAGTATTTCGTGAAGACTGGCACCAATACCTGGGACATGTATACCCTGATTGACGGTCGTACTATTAACAGTCCGGAAACCACCAGCCCGGATGTGGTAACTCCTGATGTGACTACATTGACCTTCGACTCCGCCGGGAAGCTGACCAGTTCGACAGTGAAGTCGCCTATTCCTGTCCCGCCAGCGCTGGCCAACGTTTCGGTCAATGCTGACGGCACTCTCCAGATCAACAACTGGAAGCCGGCGCTCAACACAGGTACCGCAACTGTTCCGAACTGGGTTGGGAATGGTGCTGTCGCTGCAACGGGCGGTATTGAGCTGGATATGTTGGCGACCACTCAAACCGCGTCGGTGTCGGGTGCGATTACCAAGAGCCAGAATGGCTATGCAACTGGCCAGATCAGCTCGATGAACGTTGATGCCACCGGCAACATGTTCGCGACCTACACCAACGGCCAGTCGAAAGTGATTGGTCAGGTTTCCTTGACCAACTTCGCCAACGTTCAAGGTCTGTCCCCTGCGGGCGGTACTAACTGGCGTGAAACCTTCGCTTCGGGTGTGGCGGTAACTGGCGCTCCTCAGTCGGGCACCCTGGGTGACATCACCGGGCAGGCGCTGGAAGACTCCAACGTCGACCTGACCATGGAACTGGTAAACCTGATCAAGGCGCAGAGCAACTATCAGGCAAACGCCAAGACCATCTCGACCCAGAGCACCATTATGCAGACCACTATTCAGATGGCTTGATGAAAGTCGCTGTTTAAGCTGCACAAAAGCCCCTTTTCGAAGGGGCTTTTTTATGGGCGTTTAAATAATAAAAAGTGGCCCTACGGCGAGTCTTGAATTGAGGGTTGATCACGCACTTACTACGGACATTTTCCTCGCACGATGAGGTGAGAATAAAACCTCATCACTAAAAACCGATAACGGTAATGCTTGCTGGACTCCGCCCGTTGTTTCGGGCGCGACGGATTGCGATACGCCGGGCGCGGATGTTCTGGGTGGGATTATCGGAAAAGTGCTGAAAGGTTCCAATGTCACGCTCGTTGACGAGTTGACCGCGCTGATTCAGGCGCAGGCAGCCTGTCAGGCCAATTCGAAAGCGATTCCATCTGAGTGACGTTGATGCAGCCTTTGATTCAGTCGACCTGATCAGATCGAACAATCTGACTTGATAAAGGAGCCTTTGAGTCGTGTCCAGCCCTTGCCGGGGCTGGTCTGCGCGCAGACGACGCGGTCTGCGCCTTGCCATTTGTAATAGCGGGCGTTCTTGGCTTGGGTGACGTTTGTGGTCATCGCAAGGATTGCAGCGATGATCAGGGCAAAACCTGCATGAGTTTTCATGTCGGTTGTCTGGCGTTCTCGGGATTCGGTTGGGTCCAAGCCTATCACCACGCTGGCTGGATTAAGAGTCATTTTCTGGCGCGGTCGGATCATCAGCGCAGTTTTTTTGGCGGCCAGTCCGCTGCATTTCTGGAAATGTGGCAATCCTCCGCCGCATTCGGGCAACTGACTTTGGCGAGTGGCTCAGGCGTGTCCGTTTTTGCTGAATAATCAGTGCTTTGTATCGCGTCTGACAAGTTGGTCCGGATATTGCTATCTCTCTGTCAGAACAGCTACAGGCGGCAAGCGTCTGTCAGAGGAGGATGACTGTGGACAAGTTGCTTTACGTCGCGATGAGCGGTGCATCTGAAAACGCCGTTGCGCAAAAGGCGCATGCCAACAACCTGGCAAACGTCTCGACCAATGGCTTCATGCGTGACCTGGAGCAGGCGCGTTCGATGCCGGTATTTGGCGAGGTTCAGCCTTCGCGTGCCTACGCCATGAGCGAACGTCCGGGTACTGACTTCAGTGGCGGCGCATTGATCGAAACCGGTCGCGAACTGGATATCGCAGTCAAAGGCGACGGCTGGATCGCAGTTCAGACACCTGACGGCGGCGAGGCTTATACCCGCAGCGCAGGCATGAATATTGACGCGCTTGGTGTGCTGCGTGCTGGCAACGGTTTGCCGGTCATGGGCAACGGCGGTCCGATTGCCGTGCCGCCTCAGCAGCAGATTGAAATTGGCGCTGACGGCACAATCAGCGTTCGGTCGCTGGGTGAAAGTGCTCAGGTGATGGCTCAGGTAGACCGCATCAAGCTGGTCAGACCTGACGTATCCACCATGGAGAAAGGTCCTGATGGCTTGATTCACCTCAAGAGCGGGGCTGCTGCTCCGGCAGATGCCAACGTTCAGGTCGAGTCAGGTTTCCTGCAAGCCAGCAACGTTAATGCCGTAGAAGAAATGACCGCCGTGCTGGCGCTGTCCCGCCAGTTTGAGTTGCACGTCAAGATGATGAAAACCGCCGAGACCAATGACGAGTCCGCGACTCGCATCTTGCAAGGCTAACGATTGATAGCTTGCGTCGATAATCCGACGCTCGAGGAGATTCAAGAATGCTTCCAGCACTGTACGTTGCAAAAACCGGTCTCGCCGCTCAGGACATGAACCTGACGACCATTTCCAACAACCTGGCAAACGTGTCGACCACAGGCTTTAAAAGTGATCGTGCCGAATTCCAGGACCTGCTTTATCAGATCAAGCGTCAGCCGGGCGCTCAGTCGACTCAGGACAGCGAATTGCCGTCCGGTCTGCAACTGGGTACCGGTGTGCGCATCGTCGGCACGCAGAAGAGCTTCACCGCTGGCAGCCTTGAGACCACTGAAAACCCGCTCGATATCGCGGTCAACGGTCGTGGTTTCCTGCAAATCATGCAGCCGGACGGCACTATCGCTTACACCCGTGACGGTACGTTCCACCTGGACGGCAACGGCCAGATCGTGACCGCCAACGGCTATGCGCTGGAGCCAGCCATCGTCGTGCCACAAAACGCCCAGACCTTCACGGTCGGCCAGGACGGTACCGTATCGATCACGCTGGCCGGTGCGACTGCAACGCCACAGATCATCGGCAACATCCAGACAGCTGACTTCATCAACCCGGCCGGCTTGCAGGCTCAAGGCGGCAACCTGTTCCTGGAAACTGCCTCCAGCGGCGCACCGCAAGTCGGTACGCCTGGCTTGAACGGTCTGGGTACGACGTTGCAGAACACACTGGAAGCTTCCAACGTCAGCACCGTTGAAGAGCTGGTCAACATGATCACCACTCAACGCGCTTACGAGATGAACTCCAAAGTCATCTCCACCGCTGACCAGATGCTGCAAAACCTGACGCAGAATCTGTAACACCTTGATCCATCTGTTTGACCTGTTGCTGTACCCGCTCAATTCGATGAGGCGTCTGCCCGGCGCCTGCTACACCGCGAGGTTTTAAGTGTCATGAAACGGCTATCTGTTCTGCGGTTTTCAATGTTGGTGGTGCCATTCTGTGGAGTTGCTCTGCTGGCAGGCTGCGTTGCGCCCAATGCCAAGCCTAATGACCCTTATTACGCGCCGGTGATGCCGCGTACACCGTTGCCGGCTGCGGCGAACAACGGTTCGATTTATCAGGCGGGTTTTGAGCAGAACATGTATGGCGACCGCAAGGCTTTCCGTGTGGGCGACATCATTACCATCACCCTGTCCGAGCGTATGGCAGCGAGTAAGGCAGCCAGTTCGGCTATTACCAAAGACAGCACGGCCAATATCGGTCTGACCTCGCTGTTCGGTTCCAGTCTGGTTACCAACAACCCGATCGGTCGTAACGATTTGAGCCTGAGCGCTGGCTATAACGGCGCGCGTTCCACTGAGGGTGACGGCAAGGCTGCGCAAAGTAACAGCCTGACCGGTTCGGTCACCGTGACCGTTGCTGATGTGATGCCCAATGGCATCCTCGCGGTTCGTGGGGAAAAGTGGATGACCCTGAACACCGGTGATGAGCTGGTGCGCATCGCGGGTCTGGTTCGTGCCGACGACATTGCAACCGATAACACCGTTTCGTCCACTCGTGTGGCCGATGCGCGCATTACGTATTCAGGTACTGGTGCATTTGCCGATTCGAGTCAGCCAGGCTGGTTCGACCGGTTCTTCCTCAGCCCGTTGTTCCCTTTCTGATAGCGGGATAAACATGATCAATCTCAAGCAACTGCTCGCGGCAGTACTGTTGTTGTCCACCACGTTCGGCGCTCATGCCGAGCGCTTGAAAGACATCGCCAGTATTTCCGGCGTACGGGCCAACCAGTTGATCGGTTACGGCCTGGTGGTGGGGCTCAATGGTACGGGTGACCAGACCACGCAAACCCCGTTTACCCTGCAGACTTTCAACAACATGCTGGCGCAGTTTGGCATCAAGGTGCCACCTGGCTCCGGCACCGTGCAGTTGAAAAACGTTGCGGCAGTAGCGGTGTATGCAGACTTGCCTGCGTTCGCCAAGCCGGGTCAGACCGTCGACATTACCGTGTCGTCGATCGGTAACTCGAAAAGTCTGCGGGGCGGTGCCTTGTTGATGACGCCGATGAAAGGTGTCGACGGCAACGTCTATGCGATCGCTCAGGGCAACCTGGTCGTGGGCGGGTTTGATGCGGAAGGCCGTGACGGTTCGAAGATCACTGTCAACGTTCCGTCTTCCGGTCGTATCCCTGGCGGCGCTTCGGTAGAGCGGGCTGTACCGAGCGGTTTCAACCAGGGCAATACGCTGACGCTGAACCTGAACCGTTCGGACTTCACCACCGCCAAGCGCGTGGTGGACAAGATCAACGATCTGCTTGGTCCAGGTGTTGCTCAGGCGCTGGATGGCGGCTCGGTCCGAGTGACTGCGCCACTGGATCCGGGGCAGCGCGTTGACTATCTGTCGGTGCTGGAAAACCTCGAAATCGATCCGGGTCAGACTGCAGCCAAAGTCATTATCAACTCGCGTACGGGCACCATTGTGATTGGGCAGAACGTCAAGGTTTCGCCTGCTGCGGTGACTCACGGCAGCCTGACAGTGACCATTACCGAGGACCCGATTGTCAGCCAGCCAGGACCGTTGTCCGGTGGTCAGACGGCGGTGGTGCCGCGCTCCAAGGTTAACGCCCAGCAAGAGCTGCACCCTATGTTCAAGTTCGGTCCTGGTACCACGCTGGACGAGATCGTCCGTGCGGTTAACCAGGTGGGCGCTGCGCCCGGTGACTTGATGGCAATTCTTGAAGCATTGAAGCAGGCCGGTGCGTTGCAAGCCGACCTGATCGTGATCTGAGGACGTTGTCGATGGATATGCCAAAGAGCCCGATTTCTTCAGGTGTCGATTCAGGTGCGTACACCGACCTTAATCGTCTGAACTCGTTGAAAACCGGTGATGTGAACAGCGATGCCAACCTGAAAAAGGTGGCGCAGGAGTTCGAGTCGCTGTTCGTCAGTCAGATGCTCAAGGCAATGCGTTCTGCCAACGAAGTGCTGGCCAAGGATAACCCGATGAATACTGCTGCAACCCGGCAGTATCAGGATATGTATGACCAGCAGCTCTCCGTGACCCTGTCCGGTCGCGGTAACGGCATTGGTCTGCAAGACGTGCTGATGCGTCAGTTGTCCAAGACCCGCAACATGCACACCGCTGCAACAGCTGACGCGGCCAAGGGCGATGCTTCGGCCGCCGCAAACGGCTTGGCCGCCAGCGTCCAGCAGCGGCCATTGTGGGCAACCCGTTCTGCTTCAAGCGATAAGTCCGCTGTTGTGGCCGAAGGACGCAACGACATGGCCGCGCTCAATTCCCGGCGTCTGGCGTTGCCCAGCAAACTCACTGATCGTTTGCTGGCGGGCATCGTGCCGTCTGGCGCGACTGAGTTGGCGCCTCTTGCCCGCAATAATGTGGCGAGCAAAAGCTCTGGCAATGGCGACTGGACGATGGATCCGAACCTGGCCCCAGCGACGCCGCAGTATGTGCGCAGCATGGCTCAGCCGCCACTGGCTCCGGCCAAGCGCGCGTTTGGTAATTCCGATGAGTTTATGGCCACGATGTTGCCGCTGGCCAAGGACGCTGCCGCGCGTATCGGCGTGGATCCGGCGATATTGGTGGCACAGGCTGCGCTTGAAACCGGTTGGGGCAAATCGATCATGCGTCAGCAGGATGGCAGCAGCAGTCACAACCTGTTCGGTATCAAGGCCACGGGTAGCTGGAACGGGGCGCAGGCCCGGGCAATCACCAGCGAGTTCCGTGACGGCAAGATGGTCAAGGAGACGGCGGACTTCCGTTCGTACGACTCCTTCGCAGACAGCTTCCACGACCTGGTAAGCCTGTTGCAGAACAACAATCGCTATAAAGAAGTGGTTAATTCTGCCGATAACCCGGAACAGTTTGTAAAAGAGTTGCAGAAGGCTGGATACGCTACCGATCCAGACTATGCCAGCAAAATTTCGCAGATTGCGAAACAGATGAAGAGTTACCAGAACTACGCCGCCGCTACGGGCTCTTCCACGACTTTATAAGGTTTTAATCATGTCGCTGCTTTCAATTGGGTTGTCCGGGATTAACGCGAGCAGTGCCGCGATCAATACCATCGGTAACAACACGGCTAACGTGGATACCGCTGGTTATTCGCGTCAGCAGGTGATGACTACTGCTTCGGCACAGCGCAATATCGGCATTGGTGTTGGCTTCATCGGTACAGGCACGACCCTGTCCGATGTGCGCCGCATCTACAACAGCTATCTTGACGCCCAATTGCAGTCCAGTACCTCACTCAGCGCAGACGCGGTCGCCTATTCCGGGCAGGCCAGCAAGACCGACACCTTGCTGTCTGACAGCACGACCGGCGTGGCGGCGCAGTTGTCGAAGTTCTTCACCGACCTGCAAAGTATTGCGACATACCCTACGCAGTCGGCGGAGCGCTCTTCGTTTCTGACGCAGGCAAATGCACTGTCGGCGCGCTTCAACTCAGTGGCTGCGCAGCTGTCTTCGCAGAACGAAAACGTCAACTCGCAACTGAGTACGTTCACGACTCAAGTCAATGAGTTGACCACGACCATTGCCAGCCTGAACAAACAGATTACCCAGGCGTCTGGCGGCAACACTTCGCCAAACAGCCTGCTTGATTCGCGCAACGAAGCGGTGCGCCAGCTCAGCGGCCTGGTGGGCGTTAAAGTCATTGAAACCAATGGTAACTACGACGTTTATACCGGTACCGGACAATCGTTGGTCAGCGGTTCGTCGGCGTACAAAATGTCGGCTACCCCGAGTAAAGAAGATCCGCTGCAGTACAACGTCCAGATCACCTATGGAAACACTGATACCGATGTGACGTCAGTGATCACGGGCGGCTCGATTGGTGGTTTGCTGCGTTACCGTTCCGAAGTGTTGACGCCTGCGACCAACGAGCTGGGTCGCGTTGCTATTGTCTTGTCCGATCAGATCAACAAGCAGTTGATGCAGGGTATCGACAGCAAAGGCAACTTCGGCACCGCGTTGTTCAATAGCATCAACGATGCTGCTCTGATCACCCAGCGCAGCACCGGTGCAACGACCAACAGTGCGGGTTCCGGCAACCTGAGCGTGACGATCGGCAATGCCAGTGCGTTGACCGCTGACGATTACGAAGTGACCTTCACCGGCCCTACCGATAACGACTACCTGGTGCGCCGTTTGCCCAATGGCGAGTCTGTCGGTACGGGTTCGCTGACCGACGATCCTCCCAAGCAATTCGAAGGCTTCAGCCTGTCCCTCAGCGGGGCAGCGGTGAAAGCCGGCGACGTATTCAAAGTGACGCCGACGCGCAATGGCGCCTCGGGCCTGGCTGTAGCGCTGACCGATCCCAAAGACATCGCTGCTGCTGCGCCGCTGACGGCGACTGCCGGTGCGAGCAACTCCGGCACCGGTGGTTTCACTCAGCCGTCGATTAGCAGCCCTGTCGATATCTACGACACGACCAAAGTGACCGACTGGAGAAACGCTGTTCAGAGCAATACGCCGATGCGTATTGTCATGGGAACGGTCACCAGTGGCGTGCAAAGCTATTCGTTGGTGAATGCCCAAGGCGCACCAGTGCTCGATCAGAATGGTACCGCTATCACCGGCACGATCATCCCTGGCCAGAGCAACAACCTCAAGCTCAACGTGGGCTACACAGACAACAGCACCACCCCGGCTTCACAAACCGCGCTGACCATTGAAATGTCAGTATCCGGTACGCCGCAACCCAATGACACCTTTAGCATCTCGATGACGGGCGGGGGTTCTTCGGATAACCGCAATGCTACGGCCGCTGTTGCCTTGCAGACCGCCAAGACGGTCGGTGTGAACAATGGCAATGTGGGCACCAGCCTGTCCGGTGCGTACGGTGATCTGGTGGGCACGGTGGGTACCCGGTCAAGTCAGGGTAAAAGTGACGTCACCGCGACCGCGGCCGTTCTGACCCAGGCCAAGTCTGCACGTGACTCCGTCTCGGGCGTTTCCCTGGATGAAGAAGCGGCCAACCTGATCAAGTACCAGCAGTACTACACCGCGTCTTCGCAAATCATCAAAGCAGCGCAGTCGATCTTCTCGACGCTGCTCAACAGCCTTTAAGGAATCGTAAATCATGCGTATTTCTACTACTCAGTTTTACGAAATCTCGACCCAGAACTATCAGCGCAGCTACGCGAACGTGCTCAAGACGGGCGAAGAGGTCTCCAGCGGGGTGAAGCTCAATACCGCCAGCGACGACCCGGTCGGTGCGGCTCGTGTTCTGCAGCTTTCTCAGCAGAACTCAATGCTGACGCAGTACAAGTCGAACATTAACGTTATCAATACCAACATTGCCAACTCTGAAACGGCACTGACCAGCATCGGGTCGGCCATCCAGGCTGCGCGTGAGCTGATCATCAAGGCTGGCAACGGTTCCTACACTGACTCTGACCGTGTTTCGACCGCGGGTGAGCTCAAGCAACTGCAAAGTCAGATTCTGGGTTTGATGAACACCCAGGATTCCAATGGCCAGTACATTTTTTCCGGCACCAAGTCCTCAACGCCGCCGTACTCGATGAACTCTGACGGGACTTACACCTATAACGGTGATCAGACGACCATCGATCTTGCCGTGGGTGATGGGCTCAAACTGCCAAGTAATGTCACTGGCTTTGAAGCATTCGAAAAGGCCGTCAACACAACGCGTGTGTCGTCTACCGTCAGTGCCGGTCCCAACGACGGCAAGGTAGGGCTGACCAGCGGTCTGGTGAAGTCCACCTCGGCTTACAACGACAGCTTTCAGAGCGGCGAACCCTACACGCTGACGTTCACCAGCGGCAGTACATTCCAGATCTTTGACAGCGCCGGTAACGACAAGACCAGTGAAGTATCGACGACAGGTAACTTCGACTTCAGCACCTTCGAGAATCAGACTTTCAATTTCCGTGGTGTGGAGTTGAACTTGAACGTCAACCTGACGGCTGCCGAGAAAGCCACCGCAGCCACTGCTGGTGCGGTGTTGACCGGGCGCAGCTTCGAGGTCGCGTCGACCCCTGACAGCGTGACCGCCATCCGTAACCCGGGCAATACGTCGAGCACTGCCATCACTCAGTCCGCGGTTGGCTCGAGCGCGGCGGACAAGACTGCATTCAACACAACATTCCCGAGCAGCGGCGCAACGCTGCGCTACTCCACGGTCAATGGTTATGAGCTTTACGCTTCGCCTTATGCAGCCGGTAACACCCCGGTCGCAACCGGCGTAGTAACCGGCTCGACGGTCAAGGCGGCTGGTGTCGACTTCACGATCGCGGGCGGTCCGCCAAATGACGGTGACATTTTCATCATCGAGTCCGGTACGCACCAGACGGAGAACGTGCTCAACACGTTGACCGCAGCCATCAAAGCGATCAGTACCCCTAGCGATGGAAATCTGGTTGCAACCCAGGCGCTGAATTCGGCACTGACTTCCGCGCTGGGTAACATCACCAGCAGCGGTGAGCAAGTGAGCACTGCTATCTCTGCCGGTGGTGCACGGCAGAATGCCGCGATTGCACAGGGCACAACCAACGATCTATTGTTGGGCAACAACGAACTTGAGTCAGGCAAAATCGTGAACAGCGATGTTGTTGAAGCGACGACACGTCTGACTTTGCAGAAGACCATGCTGGAAGCATCGCAAATGGTCTTTACCCAGTTGTCCAAGTTGAACCTGTTCAGCCAGATCTAACACTCTGGCGTCGAGCGCAGGCCGTTTTTTTAGCGGTGAGAGGGGGCCAGGATTTGGCTGGTTCCCCGCCGCTCGTGAGTTAGTACAGTGAATCAAACTCCTCTCGTTAGTATCGTCATTCCCGCCTTCAATCCACGCTACTTTCGAGCGGCGCTGCAAAGTGCCCTGGCTCAGGTTTACGAGCCGCTCGAGATCATCGTCTGCGACGACTGCCCTTCGAACGAAATCAAAGACATCTATGACGAACTGGCGCAGTCCTCGGCCGTCGTTACGCGCTATGTCAAAAATCCGCACCGGCTGGGTTTTCAGGGCAACATGCTCAAATGTCTGGACGAGGCCAGTGGCGAATACATCAAGTTTCTTTGTGATGATGACCGCCTGGACATCAATTGCGTCGCCCGTCAGGCCCCGGCGCTGGACGCTCTGCCAGACGTACAGTTGGTGATCAGCCGACGACACCTGGTTGATGTTGAGGATTACATTCTTCCCGCGCGCATGGAGAACATAGGACTGGTGCCCTATGACGCTCTGTTCAAGGGCGAAGATATGCTGGCGATTCATGAAAAGACGCCGCGCAACTATCTTGGCGGTTTCAGCGGTGCGTTGATGCGCACTGCCGATGTTCGCCACTATCTGCCTTCCCTCGCGCAGCCAGGCCAGGGCTTTGCAGGGCTGCTGGATTTTGCTTTGTTCAACTGCTTGCTTCGGCGCGGAAATCTGGTCGCTTTACATAGCACCGACAGCGTTGAGCGATTGCACCCCAAGCGTATGAGCCAGCAGCCTGAGTTACTTGGGGCAACCACGACCGAATGGGGCTGGCTCGGTGAGATGCTCAAGGTACGTAGCGGTGAGCAGGCTCCAGCTTCGGGCTGGGTACGTTTTGCTTCTCTGAAAAATGTTCTCGCCGATACGGATTGGGAATGGGACGAAGTTGGCCTGTATGGGTTGATGGCCGCGCGGCAAGGCATCATGAATAGCCGTGCCGGCAGTGATGCAGATAGCTATTCCGAATTTTATGCGGCTTGGCTGGCATGCCGTGTGTTCACACCCTGGCAGAAAAAATACCTGCCCCGGCGCGTTGCCAGTTGGGCATCGCAACCAAGAATCGTACCGGTGATCATTGATCAATACGGGGATTCTGACGCGCTGGATTTGACACTCAAAAGTATTGCCGTTCAGGCGTATGCCGCTGAATCAGTGGTGGTGTTCACCGACACTGTGAGCGCGATGGATGCACAGGTCTTGCGTCTTCCGCTACAGGCCAGTCTCGGTCAGCAACTCAATGATCTATTGCCATTGCTGGAAAATGCTGACTGGATCTACCTGTTACGCGCAGGTGACCGGCTGACCGAACCTGCTTTGATGGTTCTGGCCGAGCGCGTTGCCCAGAAGCCAGGGCTACTGTGCGTGTACAGCGATGAAGGCGCCTTGCATGAAGGGGATGAGTCTCAGGTTCCAGTGTTCAAACCCGACTTCAATCTGGACCTGATGCGTGGCTACCCTTATGTCGGTCGGACTCTGGCGTTCGAGCGACGCGCATTGCTGGATCTCGGTGGTTTTGACGCTGTACATGGCGAGTTGGCGCCGCACGATGTTATCTGGCGAATAGTCGAGAGCACTGGCCCGCAGGCGATTGAGCACATCGCCGAGATTCAGGTCGAGTCCAGGCTGGCGCTGAGCGATTGGTTGTCGTTGCCCGAGGTCATCGAGCGCAGTGAACCGCTGGTTGCGGCGCATTTGCAGCGTTTGGGCATCGAGCACGTCATTCATCATGATCAGATGCCGTTGCTCAACCGCATCGAGTATGTGCACGACTTCAGCCCGCTGATCTCGATCATCATCAGCAGCAAAGACCAATTGTTTGCTCTGGAGCGCTGTGTCGACAGCTTGCTCAGCAAAACTGCTTATGTGAATTACGAAGTCCTGCTCGTCGACAGGGCCAGTGAAAGTCAGGATGCCCGTACCTGGTTCGCGGCCATGGGCGAGCTGGGTAGCGACAAGCTTCGGGTATTGTCGGCTCCTGATCCTGAGAACGACGCCGCCACTCTGAATTTTGCTGCCCGGCAAGCGCGCGGCGAATACCTGCTGCTGTTGAGCCCTCATGCGGTGATCTTCGATAGCCACTGGCTGGACGGCTTGCTCAACCATGCCCAGAGACCGGAAGTGGGAATAGTGGGTAGCCGCGTGCTCGACTCCCAGGGGGCGATCATTTACGCGGGCATGGTACTGGGAATGAACGGCCTTGCGGGTAGGCCTTCCGTACATCAGCCTGCTACGTCTACCGGCTATATGCAGCGTTTGCAGCTCGCGCAGAACTGGAGCGCACTCAGCGGCAATTGCCTGATGGTGCGTAAAGAGGTGTTCGACACCGCTGGCGCGATGGAGGAGTCCGTCTTCACCCAGGGCCTGAACGACCTCGACCTGTGCATGCGTGTGGGCCGTGATGGCTACCTGATTGTCTGGACGCCAGCGTCCTCGATCATTCTCATCGAGCCTGCAGCGTTGCCTCGCAGTGAGTCGTCGAGCGCGCGGTTGAAGCAGGAGCAGGAGGCGTTCTACCTCCGCTGGCTGCCGCGCATCGCCCGCGACCCCGCATACAATCCGAACCTGTCTCTGAGCGAGTCGTTGTCATTCAGTATTGAACAAGGGTTGCGTGCTGGATGGAACCCGTTCGTCACGCGCAATTTGCCGTCCATTCTGGGCATGGCCGTCAACTCATCGGCGGTCGGGCACTATCGGGTCAGTCATCCGCTGCAAGAACTGCAGGCCGCAGGACGAATTATTGGCAAAATGAGTTACGAGTCGCCTTCGATTATCGAAATCGAGCGCCAGTCACCGGATGTCATTGTTTTTCAGGGGCGGTATACAGAGGCCAAGGTTCCGGACATCTATCAGGTCAAAACGTATTCCAGTGCGATGCGCATTTTTGAACTGGATGACTACATCGCTGACGTTCCCGAGAAGAATGAGCACCGACGCAACATGCCCGACAATATCGGCGCCATGTTACGCAAAGGGATCGCCGGTTGTGATCGGGTTGTCGTATCGACCCACCCGTTGGCGCAGGCCTTGTCAAGCATGCACACGGACATTCGTGTAGTGCCAAACATGTTGGCCACCCAGTTATGGAGCACTCTGAAAAAGAGTCAGCGCCGTACCTCCGGGAAGCCTCGTATAGGATGGGGTGGCGGTACCAGTCACCGGGGCGATCTTGAGCTCATCGCAGATGTCGTTCGTGAGCTCGCCAATGAGGTGGAGTGGGTCTTTTTTGGCATGTGCCCTGATTTGCTCCGGCCTTACATTCACGAGTTTCACTCTGCGGTAGCCCTTAGCAGTTACCCTGCAAAACTTGCCAGCCTCAATCTGGATCTCGCTCTGGCTCCATTGGAGTTCCATATCTTCAATGATTGCAAAAGCAATCTGCGGCTTCTGGAATACGGAGCGTGCGGGTATCCGGTAATTTGTTCCGATACCGAGGCTTACCGCGGTCATCTGCCTGCGACCCGTATTCACACGAATACCACCCAGGAGTGGTTGGCAGCCATTCGCATGCACCTCTCGGATCCCGACGCCAGCTATCGCATGGGCGACGAATTGCAGGAAGCGGTGTTGCGCGATTTCATGTTGAGGGGGGATAACCTCCAGTACTGGGCTAACGGATGGCTGCCGGACTAACACCATTCATAAAATCGCTGTGGCACTCTGTGTGCTGCGGTTGCTGTGTTTCGCTCTTGCTTCGGCGCGGGATAAAAAGTCCTGTGAGTTGAAGGTGACATTGGTTCGCTATAGGAAAGGCTATGCAAAGCAAAATCGGGAAGGAAGCTGCACCGTTGAACACTCGTCTGACATTGGTGTTACTGGCTGAGGATCAGCCGGACTTCCTGCGTCGTGCCTTGAAGTACTACAGTGGCTTTCCCTTCGCGGTGATTGTTCTTGATACCTCGCGCCAGCCCGCTAAGGAGTACGACCCTTCGCAGGGGGTTGAATATGCTCACCTTGGTGCCCTGGCCGGGACGAGCTTGAGCAGCAAAGTGGCCGAGGGCGTCAAAAGAGTTAAGACCCCCTTCATGGTGTTTGCTACCGTCGACAGTTTTCTGATCGCGGATTCACTCGAGGCCTCACTGGGTTTTCTTGAAACCAATGATGGATATGGCGCGTGTCAGGGCTACAGCCTGGGCTACCGTGCGCATGTGAATCATGTGGATTATTTCCGCCGGGACCGCAAGGTCGACGAGGATTATTCGTCAGCGCTGGATGAAGAGCGAGTCCATGATTTTCTGGCGCAGAACCTGTCGCTGTTGAATGCCGTCACGCGGACCGATCTTGCGTTGAAGTGGTTTACTGCGGTACCTGCTGACACCAAGCTGCACTGGCAGGAAGTGGGTTACATGAGCTATTTGGCCGCCGCAGCCAGCGTGCGTATTTTGCCCATGCCGTACGCACTGCATTTTGCTCAGGACAGGCAGCAGCAACTGAGTTTCAGCAGCGCTCTGGAGGGGGCCCTCAACCATCTTGACCCCAAAGCCAGCGCCGAGCGTCAGGCATTCGCCGAATTTCTGTTGACGACGCTTGACGGTATTTCGAGCTTGACTCGCGAGCAGATTTTGGCCGGTTTCAAGGCGATGGCTGATTCACTGGCGCGTCAGTCATTCCAGGCCGGAGAAAAAATTGTCAGCTCTAAATGGAGCGTGGCTGCCGAGGCCCCGGAGCCGCGCTTTGAGCCTCAACAGTTCATCGAAATGCCGTTCTACAACCAGCCTTTTTTTGACGAGCTGGCTCGTATCGAGTTTCTGATTCACGCTATCCCGGCAGGCACGGTTCAACTTAAAGAGCTTGAAGGAGTGCTGCTCAAGCAGGCTGAACTGACCCGTGTTCAGACCAATCCGGATGCTGAGCCCCTGTTAAGTCGCCTCTGGCAGGCCTATGGAATTTACGCTTTCAACTACGGCCTTCTACAGCGTCTGCTTCAGGCACTGATCAAGGCAGCCGGTGAGGAAGAAGAGATTGAGGTGCTGACCGCGTGGTCTGAGCGGCTGCAGGCATTATCGGCCCACGATAACGGTGAGCTGCTGCATGACATGGAATCCGGCCGTTTGTTGCGTTGGCTCGATTCGCGCAATCCGAAGGATGCCGAGCTGAAAAAAATCAGCGCCAGACTGGCAAAAAATCCTCAGGGGGCACAGATCTGCGTACTGCTGCTCGATCTGGATGCGGACGTTTTCAAACTGCAAGCCACCTTCGACAGCTTGATCAATGGTCACTACCGATCATTCAAAGTCGTTGTTTTCACCACCGGTGAATTGCCGGCAGTAACGACGATCCAGAACACTCTGCATTTCGTGCGTGTCACGGAAAGCAATTACATCGACAAAATTAATCTGATCGCCAGGCAGGCAAGCGGTGACTGGCTGATGTTGGCGCAGGCCGGGGAACAATTCACTAGCGCGGGTCTGCTGCAGGCCAGTATTGAACTCATCGACGCAGAGCAGTGCCGCGCAGTGGCCGTGGACGAGGTTCATCGTCAGGAAGATGGAACCTTGGCTCATGCCTTGCGCCCGGGCTTCAACCTTGATTTGCTGCAAAGTCTGCCCGCGCTGATGGCTCGTCATTGGTTGGTGCGTCGTGAGCTAGTGGCGCAGATAGGTTATTCCCGTGAATCCGGGAAGGCTCTGGAGTTCGATCTGCTGCTGCGCCTGATAGAGGAGGGCGGCATGAGCGGGCTGGCACACTTGAGTGAGCCGGTGCTGATCTGCGACGCTCCCCAGCTTGAAACCAATGAGGATGAGCACAAGGCGCTTGTGCGACATCTTGGTAAGCGTGGTTATCAGGCGGAAGTCAGCTCGGTGCTGCCAGGGACTTACAAGATAGATTACCGTCATAAACAGCGTCCGATGGTCTCCATCCTGCTCGAGAGTCGGGATAATCTGCCTGAGCTTCAACGCTGTCTGCTGAGCATTCTTCAGCGCACTCGTTATCCTCGATACGAAGTTTTGATCTGTGATAACAACAGCAGTTCTGCGCAGCTATCGGCATGGCTTGACCAGCAAGAGCAGACCTCCAGCCGTGTTCGAGTGTTCAGAAGTGACGAGCGGGTGAGTTCCGCCGTTCTGCACAATCTGGTCAGTCAGCAAGCCACCGGTGAGTATCTGATTCTGCTGGATGCTGAAAGCCAGATCGTCAACGTGGGCTGGATCGAATCACTGCTTAATCAGGCGCAACGCCCTGAAGTGGGCGTGGTTGGATGTCGGCTGATTGATCCGAAAGGCACCATTACTCAGGCCGGTTTGATTCTGGGGCTCAATGGTGGTGTCGGCTCAGCGTTTGTCGGCGAGCCGAAAAGCGCCAGGGGCTATATGCAACGTCTGGTGGTCGAGCAGAATTATTCAGCGGTGTCTTCAGCCTGTCTGATGATTGGCAAGGAACTCTACGAGGCCTTAGGCGGGCTGGATGAAGGTGTGTTCGCCGAAGAGTTGAATGATGTCGACCTATGCCTGAAAGCAGGACAAGCCGGTTATCTGACTGTCTGGACGCCTCATGTTCAGGTGATTCATCACGGTGTCGTGCGCGCTGGTAGTGAGGCGTTGAGTGCCTTGAAAGGCAAATGGTCAGCGCAGTTTGCGCAGGATGAGGCCTACAACAGTAATCTTGACCTGAACGGTACAGGTTTTACGCTGGGCGCATTCTAGAACCTTCTGTACGGGGTCGGTGACTAGCGTCGGCCCCGTATATCTGCGCATTTCGCTGTCCTGGCGATCCTTGTGCGCAATGAAAGATGCTTTTTCAAAACACAAAAAAATCACATAGCATGCTGAACGCAGTGACCTGCGGGTCATAAAGTGCATCTTCACCTTATTGTGTTAAGGGCACAGCCATGCGTCCGGCTTGCTTAACGTGCCCATCGCCCTGAAAATGTCCGCAAATGACCTCTTTTGGTAGTGCCCTGATCTTTGTGGGACGAATATTGAACTGTTTACTAATCGGGAAACCCTGATGATTGGCATAAAAAGCATAGCGAGTTACGTGCCCACGGCTGGCGTGGATAACTACGCTCAGGGTGCCAAGTTCGACAAGGATGAAGATTTCATCCTTGGCAAAATCGGCTCCACCTTCCTGCCGCGCAAAGACGCAGGTCAGGAGACTTCCGACCTTTGCGTCGAAGCGGTCAACAAACTGCTGGCCAATAACCCGCAGCTGAGCCGTGAAAGTATTGATGTATTGATCGTCGTGACGCAGAACGGTGATGAAGAGGGGCTGCCTCATACCGCAGCTATCGTCCAGGACAAACTGGGCCTGTCGACCAACGTCGCAGCGTTCGATATCTCCCTGGGTTGCTCGGGTTATGTCTACGGTATCTACGCGATCAAAGGGTTCATGGAAGCAGCTGGCTTGAAGAATGGCTTGCTGGTGACTGCCGACCCTTATTCGAAGATCGTTGACCCTGAAGATCGTAATACCACCATGCTGTTTGGTGATGCCGCCACAGCGACCTGGATGGGGGAGGATGCTGTCTGGAAACTGGGCAAAGCCAAGTTCGGCACTGACGGTTCCGGTGCGCCCCATTTGAAGGTCAGCAACGGCGTGTTCTTCATGAATGGCCGCCAGGTCTTTAACTTTGCCTTGCTCAAAGTGCCCGCGCATCTGCACGAGTTGCTGTCCGAGTCAGGCTTGCAACCTGATGACATCGACGCGTTTTGTATTCACCAGGGCAGTGCAGCGATCGTCGATGCCGTGGCGCGTCGCTTTGAAGACAAGCCCGAGAAGTTTCTCAAGGACATGGTCGAGACAGGTAACACGGTTTCCTCCAGTATCCCGCTGCTGCTCGAAAAGCATGTATTGGATTCAACCTGGACACGCGTTGCCTTGAGTGGCTTTGGTGTGGGTCTGTCGTGGGGCTCGGCGATTATTTATAAAGGCTGAGCGAGCGCATCAGCTGTGACGTAGCGGTTTGCCTGACGGGCCGCTGCGTTACTTGCCTCACGCTGCTCTTATCAAGCAAATCCAGTCCTCCTGATTTACCCCGTAGTCGTTTCGCTGCCTGGTGTTGTTCGTCAGCGCCTTCAGGTCAGAGTTTGCGCTTCGCTTCATTTTTTGCAGGCGATTTATTCAGCTACTGTTTAGTCGGCAGCCATGCTGGCAGGGCAATCCTGCAGGCGCGTTATAAATTGCTTCTGGTTGCTGTTTCATTGATGAATGCACCAAACGCCCCTCAGTGCGGTGATTTTCTGGCGTCATTTCTTCGTGGGTCCCGCGCTAAGCCCTTGTTTTACAGGGGGTGGCCGTCTGCTAGTAATTTTTTTCAAAAAAGTCCTCAAGCAAGTTGCAACCGCGACGATAACTATTACGAAGGTTCTCTAGGCACACCCGGCGCTTGCAGGGGCCGGAAGCCCGCAGTACTCAACCAACGAGGAATTCATCATGGCTTTAACAGTAAACACCAACGTTGCATCCTTGAACGTTCAAAAGAACCTCGGCAAGGCATCTGACGCCCTTTCGGTTTCGATGACTCGTCTGTCCTCGGGCTTGAAAATCAACAGCGCTAAAGACGACGCTGCCGGCCTGCAAATCGCTACCCGTATCACTTCGCAGATCCGCGGTCAGACAATGGCGATCAAAAACGCCAACGACGGTATCTCGATCGCTCAGACTGCTGAAGGCGCTCTGCAAGAGTCGACCAACATTCTGCAGCGTATGCGTGAACTGGCTGTTCAGTCCCGTAACGACAGCAACAGCGCAGACGACCGTGACGCTCTGAACAAAGAATTCACTCAGATGAGTGAAGAGCTGACCCGTATCGCCAACAGCACCAACCTGAACGGCAAGAACCTGATTGACGGTACTGCCAGCACCATGACTTTCCAGGTTGGCTCCAACAGCGGCGACTCGAACCAGATCTCCCTGACTCTGAGCGCCAGCTTCGACGCCAGCACCCTGGGTGTCGGTTCGGCAATCACCATCGTCGGTTCCGACAGCGATACTGCAGAAACCAACTTCTCTGCTGCAATCGCTGCAATCGACTCGGCTCTGTCGACCATCAACGCCACTCGTGCTGACCTCGGTGCTGCACAAAACCGTCTGACCAGCACCATCTCCAACCTGCAAAACATCAACGAAAACGCCAGTGCTGCACTGGGTCGTGTACAAGATACCGACTTCGCTGCTGAAACTGCTCAGTTGACCAAGCAACAAACTCTGCAACAGGCTTCTACTTCGGTTCTGGCTCAGGCCAACCAGTTGCCTTCCGCTGTACTGAAACTGCTTCAGTAATAACGGCATGAGCTTTGGCGGGGGGGTGCGTTTCGTGCTCTCTCGCCTTTTTACTTTCAGAGGTTTTGGTTATGGATATGAATGTAAAGCTGAACCTGTCTTATCCTGCCGCTCAACCGGCACCGCAGTCTGTGGTTGTGGATAAACCGGTAGAGAAAACTTCAGTGGCAGGCGTTTCTGCTTCGGCTGAAAGTAAAGGTTCGCAGCAACAGGGGCAGGCGCCGGATGATGAGCGGGTAAAGGCTGCTGCGGAAGATATTCAAAAATTCTTCCAGTCGGTCAAGCGTAATCTCGAATTCTCAGTCGACGAATCCTCTGGCAAGGTCGTGGTCAAAGTTATCGCAAGCTATTCTGGTGAAGTGGTTCGACAGATTCCGAATGAGGAAGTGTTGAAGCTCGCCGAGAGCCTGAGTGATGCAGGTAGCTTGTTGTTCAGGGCTGAAGTCTGATAACTGGCACGAAACTTGTTGCAGGTCCGATGGGCCGCTAACGGGTCAAAAGACCGGCAATACTCTTGAAGGGAGATGCACATGGCAAGTCCAATTTCTGCTAGTACAGGTCTGGGTTCCGGCCTGAATATCGGTGACATCGTCAAGGTTTTGGTTGATTCGGACAAGGCAGCCAAAGAGAACCAGATCACCAAGCAAACCGCCAAGACCAATGATTCCCTGTCGGGCGTTGCAAAGCTTAAATCGGCTTTGACTGCACTTCAGGATGCAATGAAAACCCTGAATAGCACCACTACGCCTGCATTTCTGGGTTATGCCGCAACATCGTCTGCCGATACGGTAGTCAAAGCAACTGCAAACAACACTGCAGTCAACGGCACCTATACTATTGGTGTTAACAAGCTGGCGACGGCCTCCAAGGTTGCCACCGCTGCGCTTACAACCGCTCAGACCAGTGCCATTCCGAGTGGTGAGTTGCTCATCAGTCAAAATGGCACTAATTACAAAGTTACGCTCGCCGAGGGCGGGACGCTGCAGGATGCTCGGGACTCGATCAACAAGCAGCTACAGACCGCAGGCATGAGCGCCAACATCATCACCGATGCTGATGGTTCGCGTCTGGTATTTAGCTCGACGACCACCGGCAAGGGCAGCGACATTTCGGTAACCGGCAGCGGTAATGTCGGTTCGCTGCTGGATATTGACGGCACCAAAACCATGGCAGAAACCACCGTAGGTGGCGTCAAGGGCGCCGGTGCCATTTCTGCAGTGGCCGGGGATGCGGAGTTCACCGTTGACGGTCTCGCTATAACCAGTAAAAGCAACACCGTTTCCGGTGCGATTTCTGGTTTGAGCTTTGATCTTCTGACCGCAGGTGCTAATGGCAGCGCGGCTTATTCAACCATTACCGTGGCCACCAACACTGATGGATTGAAGACCTCGCTCAACACTTTCATGACGTCCTATAACACGCTGGTCAACCTGGTCACGAGTCTGACCAAGGGTTCCACCAACGCTGATGGCACCTTTGCTCCTGCCGAACTGACCGGTGATTCGACCGCTGCCGGGATGCTTTCCGCCATTCGTAACCAGCTCGCGACTGCTACCACCAACAGCGGTCTGGGTTCCCTGGCGCAACTGGGTATCACTACTCAGAGCAACGGGACACTGTCCATGGACAGCACAAAATTCACCGCTGCGATGAACGACAAAAAACTTGCAGGTCAGGTCCAGAGTCTGTTCTCAGGCGACACCGGGCTACTGGCGAGGATTGGCAAGGCAATCGATCCTTACCTGAAGACTGGCGGTATTCTGGCAACCAAGACCACTCAGCTGACCAAGACTCAAAATGATCTGACTAACCAAAAGGCCGCACTGGATCGTCGAGTTGAATCGCTCACCGCGTCTTTGACCAAAAAGTACAACGCCATGGACCTTGTCGTAGGCCAGCTCAAAGCAACGGCCTCAAGCATTACCTCGATCTTTGAGGCAATGAATGCGCAGAAAAATGCGTCGTAATTGACATGACATTCAAAAACCCGACCCCGTGTCGGGTTTTTGCTTTACGCTAAAGTTTTTTGACGTGGCGTCGATAGCTTGAGTATGTGGTCCTGGAGTTGATACGAGGTTATTTATGAATCCGATGTTAGCGTTGCGGCAATACCAGAAGATTGGCTCTCAGGCTCAAACCTCTGAAGCCAGTCCTCATCGCCTTGTGCAAATGTTGATGGAAGGCGGTCTTGACCGTATTGCCCAGGCTAAAGGCGCAATGGCCCGCAAGGATATTGCCAGTAAAGGCATCTTCATCAGCAAGGCCATCGGTATTGTTGGCGGTCTGCGCGAAGGGCTGGATCTGGACAAGGATCCGACTGACGCACTGAGGAATCAGGATAATCTTTATCACTTCATGATGAAGCGCCTGGCTGAAGCCAATGTAAAGAATGATCCAAAGATGCTGGATGAAGTTGCAGGTTTACTGATCACAGTCAAGGAAGGCTGGGATGCAATTGCTGATCAACAAAATCAATAAGAAGCTGTTGTACTGAGGATATTGACATGAGTGCTGCACTCAAGCGTATCGAAGAAACTCGCGAAGCGCTGGTTGGCGCCTTGGCTGAGCGCGATTGGGAAACCATTGGCAAGCTGGACCTGGCCTGTCGTGCCTGTGTCGAGGACGTTATTAGCGAAGATACGCCTAATGAGCCGGAGTTGCGTAATAACCTGGAAGAGTTATTGACGGTGTATCGGCAGCTGATTGACACTGCAACGGGCGAGCGTCAGGCGATTGTCGACGAAATGACGCAAATCACCCAAGCCAAGAACGCAGCAAAGGTTTACCATCTGTTTGATTCGTGACCGGTTGGTCAAAATATGCTTTACGCCATAAATTTGACTGTTTACGGTATTTTGACTTAACTAGCGATGTTTACTATTTTCTGGTGCTCGGTATAAGAAGTGGCCGAGATACCAAGCTGCCCCATGTATGGGCACTGAGTTGACTAGGGAAGTTGCTATTGCATGTGGCGTGAAATCAAGATTCTCCTGATCGATGACGACAGCCAGCGCCGCCGTGATTTGGCGGTAATTCTGAATTTTCTTGGCGAAGAAAATTTGGCCTGTTCCAGCCAGGATTGGCAGCAGGTTGTTGGCTCTCTTACGTCCACACGCGAAGTGTTGTGCGTGCTTGTTGGCACCGTTAATTCTCCGGGCAGCCTTCAAGGACTGCTTAAGACCGTCGCTGCATGGGATGAGTTCCTTCCTGTTTTGCTTTTGGGAGAAAATTCTTCTTCCGTCGAGCTTCCTGAAGACTTGCGTCGCCGTGTGCTCTCGAACCTTGAGATGCCGCCGAGCTACAGCAAGCTGCTAGATTCCCTGCACAGGGCTCAGGTCTATCGCGAGATGTATGACCAGGCGCGTGAGCGCGGTCGTCATCGCGAACCCAACCTTTTCCGCAGCCTGGTGGGTACCAGTCGCGCCATTCAGCATGTCCGGCAGATGATGCAGCAGGTTGCTGACACCGACGCCAGTGTGTTGATCCTTGGCGAGTCCGGGACCGGCAAGGAAGTGGTCGCGCGCAATCTGCACTATCACTCCAAACGTCGTGACGCACCCTTTGTGCCGGTCAACTGCGGAGCTATTCCTGCGGAGCTGCTTGAAAGCGAATTGTTCGGTCACGAGAAGGGCGCCTTTACCGGGGCGATCACCAGTCGTGCCGGGCGTTTCGAACTGGCTAACGGCGGCACGTTGTTCCTGGATGAAATCGGTGACATGCCGCTGCCGATGCAGGTCAAGTTACTGCGGGTTCTTCAAGAGCGCACATTTGAGCGCGTTGGCAGTAACAAAACGCAAAGTGTCGACGTTCGGATCATTGCTGCCACGCACAAAAATCTCGAGACCATGATCGAGATCGGTAGCTTCCGGGAAGACCTTTACTACCGTCTGAACGTATTCCCTATCGAGATGGCGCCGCTGCGTGAGCGGGTCGAAGATATTCCCCTGCTGATGAATGAGCTGATCTCGCGCATGGAGCACGAAAAGCGCGGTTCGATTCGTTTCAATTCCGCAGCCATCATGTCGCTGTGCCGCCACGGCTGGCCGGGTAACGTCCGTGAGCTCGCCAACCTTGTTGAGCGTATGGCAATCATGCATCCGTATGGTGTGATTGGCGTTGCGGAGCTGCCGAAGAAATTCCGTTATGTCGATGACGAAGACGAGCAGATGGTCGAAGGTATCCGCAGCGATCTCGAAGAGCGCGTTGCGATCAATGGGCACACGCCAAACTTCGCCAACAGCGCTGTTCTCCCGCCTGAAGGGCTCGACCTCAAGGATTATCTGGGTGGCCTTGAACAAGGTTTGATTCAGCAGGCGCTGGACGATGCCAGCGGCATCGTGGCGCGTGCCGCTGAGCGGTTGCGAATCCGCCGAACCACGCTGGTTGAGAAGATGCGTAAATACGGCATGACGCGCCGCGATGGCGATGAACAGGCGGATGATTGACGCGCACGCTGTCTGAATAAAGCCAAGCCCCTGAATTATCAGGGGCTTTTTTTTCGGCACGAGGATTGCTAAGTCTCCCGGAACATACCGTTTTTAATGACGGTTCGCCACGCGAGAGAATATCTATGTCCCAGGCCGCTCAGCAGATTTCTTCTGGTCCCGCACTTCACGTGCCGCCGTCCCTCGAGCTGGAAAGTCGTCAGGGGCTCGAACAGGCGTTTCAGCTGTTTAATCAGATGTCTACGCAGCTGACGGACTCTTATAGCTTGCTGGAGGCGCGGGTCACAGAGCTCAAGGGCGAGTTGGCAGTCGTCAGTGCTCAGCGTATGCAGGAGCTGGCGGAGAAAGAGCGGCTGGCGTTCCGACTGCAGAACCTTCTGGACCTGCTGCCGGGTGGCGTAATTGTTATCGATGCCATGGGTGTCGTACGCGAAGCCAACCCGGCGGCGGTGGATCTGCTCGGCCAACCGCTGGTGGGTGAGCTCTGGCGGCATGTCATCAGCCGCTGCTTTGCGCCGCGTGAAGACGACGGTCACGAAATATCCCTCAAGGATGGGCGTCGTTTGTCCATTTCCACGCGCTCGCTGGATGCTGAGCCCGGGCAACTGGTTTTGCTTAACGACCTGACTGAAACCCGTCGTCTTCAAGGGCAGCTTGCCCGTCACGAGCGCTTGTCGTCCTTGGGCCGAATGGTAGCTTCGCTGGCTCATCAGATTCGCACGCCGCTTTCTGCCGCACTGATTTACGCCAGTCATTTGACAGAGCAACAGTTGCCGGTGGAAACCCAGCAACGTTTTGCAGGGCGGCTCAAGGAGCGCCTGCATGAATTGGAGCATCAGGTCCGCGACATGCTGGTCTTTGCCCGTGGCGAGTTGCCGCTGACAGACCGCATAACGCCGGTCGAGCTGTTCGAGACGCTGCAGGCTGCAGCGCACACTCAAACGCAGGATCTGTCTGTGCGTTGGCAATGTGACAGTGTTGAGGGCCAGCTATTGTGCAATCGCGACACGCTGGTCGGGGCGTTACTCAATCTGGTCGAGAATGCTGTGCAGGCCAGCGCTGGTCGCACGCGTCTGAAAATCCATGCTTACGCGCGTGGCGATGTGTTGAGGCTGTGCGTCAGCGATAATGGCAGCGGCATTGATGCGGCGGCGCTGGCGCGAATCGGTGAGCCTTTCTTTACGACTAAAACGACGGGAACCGGTCTTGGTCTGGCGGTTGTGACCGCTGTTACCCGCGCGCATCAGGGCGGAGTGCGGTACCAGTCCCGGGTGGGACGCGGTACTTGCGCGATTGTCACGTTGCCGCTGATCCCGGCACCCGGCTCAAGGGAAGTTTGCTGATGGCGATCAAGGTATTGCTGGTCGAGGATGACCGTTCATTGCGAGAAGCGCTGGGCGATACCCTTGAGTTGGCAGGGCATGATTATCGCGCGGTTGGCTGCGCGGAAGATGCGCTGCTGGCTGCCGCCGATGAGTCATTCGGTCTGGTGATCAGTGACGTAAACATGCCAGGTATGGACGGGCATCAGCTGCTGAAGTTGCTGCGCGAGCGTCATCCACAGCTGCCGGTTCTGTTGATGACGGCCCATGGTGCAGTGGAGCGGGCGGTGGATGCGATGCGTCATGGGGCGGCCGATTATCTGGTCAAACCGTTCGAACCCAAGGCTTTGTTGGGGCTGGTTGAGCGCCATGCACTCGGTCGTCTGGAGCCAGCAGGCAGCGATGGCCCTGTCGCCGTCGAGCCTGCCAGCGCGCAGTTGCTCCATCTGGCCAGTCGAGTGGCGAAAAGCGATTCGACCGTGTTGATTTCAGGTGAGTCCGGAACTGGCAAAGAAGTGCTGGCCCGGTTTATTCATCAGCACTCACCTCGGGCTGACAAGCCGTTCATTGCCATCAACTGTGCGGCCATTCCCGACAACATGCTTGAAGCAACCTTGTTTGGGCACGAGAAAGGTTCTTTTACCGGTGCTATCGCCGCTCAGGCGGGCAAGTTCGAGCAAGCCGATGGCGGCACTATTCTGCTCGATGAGATATCCGAAATGCCCATGGGCTTGCAAGCCAAGCTGCTTCGTGTGCTTCAGGAGCGTGAGGTGGAGCGAGTCGGTGGCAAGAAGCCCATCCTCCTCGATATCAGAGTCGTCGCCACGACTAACCGTGATCTGGCCGGTGAAGTGGCGGCGGGGCGCTTCCGGGAAGATTTGTACTATCGGCTTTCGGTTTTCCCTCTGGCGTGGCAGCCGCTGCGTCAAAGGACTGCCGATATTCTGCCGCTGGCCGAGCGATTGTTGGCCAAGCATGCCAATAAAATGAAGCACGCTGCTGTCAGGCTTTCTGCGCAGGCGCAAGCTTGTCTGGTGAGTTATGCCTGGCCTGGAAATGTCCGGGAGCTTGATAACGCTGTGCAGCGAGCGCTGATTCTGCAGCAGGGTGGCGTGATTCAAGCTGAGGACTTTTGCCTCACCGGGCCGGTGGTCTATGCAGCCGCGCCTGTGGCTTCGCCGGGCACTAGTGCCAGCGGCGCCGCTGTTTCAGGCGCTGCTGCGACTCCGCTGGAGCTGACGAGCGGGGATTCGGCAGGCGCTCTGGGAGATGACCTGCGGCGGCGCGAATTTCAGATGATCATCGATACGCTGCGCGCTGAGCGTGGCCGCCGTAAAGAGGCTGCCGAGCGGCTGGGTATCAGCCCCCGGACATTGCGCTACAAGCTGGCGCAAATGCGTGATGCGGGTATGGATGTGGAAGCGTATTTGTTTGCGACCTGAGACTCTTTTTTGTTTTCCCGGGTGCGCGGGTTTCGACTTGCGACAATTTGTCGCGGCTCGGTTTTGCAGTTTTAAATTTTCACGGGTTCAGGTCAGCCCATGCTGATTCAAAGCAAGGTTTGGCGTAACTGACTCACAGATTAAAGCGCATTGATGGCCATTTGCTTCTATGTAGCTGGCACTCTTGTTGCTTTGACATTAATGACCGCTGACTCGGTGTCAAAAATTTGCGGCCCTTATGAGAGAAACGTCCATGAGCCAAGGTGTTGAATTTAATCGCTTGATGTTGGACATGCGCGCCATGCAGATGGATGCCATGGCTGCGCCTAAGGCTGCCGCTACGCCGGAAGTTGGCTCTAGCAGCTTTGCCGACATGCTTGGCCAGGCCGTCAACAAGGTCAATGACGTTCAGCAGGCGTCGAGCCAGTTGTCCAGTGCCTTTGAAATTGGCAAGAGCGGCGTGGACCTCACCGACGTGATGATTTCGTCGCAGAAAGCCAGCGTGTCTTTTCAAGCCTTGACCCAGGTTCGAAACAAACTGGTTCAGGCTTACCAAGACATCATGCAGATGCCGGTTTAAGGACGTATTGAGTCATGGCAGAAACACTCGCCGATAGCGTTCCGGCCAAAGCAGGCGCTCCTGCGGGCAAACCGTTGTTTGGTTTGGCCTTCCTGGAAAACCTCTCTGAGATGACCATGCTGCGTCAGGTTGGCCTTATGGTCGGCCTGGCTGCCAGCGTGGCCATCGGCTTTGCCGTGGTGCTCTGGTCGCAGCAACCTGATTATCGTCCTTTGTACGGCAGCATGGCCGGTATGGACGCCAAGCAGGTCATGGACACTCTGACTACGGCCAATATTGCCTACACCGTAGAGCCTAATTCCGGCGCATTGCTGGTCAAGGCTGATGACGTACAGCGAGCGCGCATCCAGCTGGCATCCGCTGGTATTGCCCAGACTGACGCCAATGTCGGTTTTGAAATCCTCGACAAGGACCAGGGGCTGGGTACCAGTCAGTTCATGGAAGCGACCCGCTATCGTCGTGGTCTGGAAGGTGAGCTGGCGCGGACAATTTCATCCCTGAACAACATCAAGGGTGCGCGTGTGCACCTGGCGATTCCGAAAAGTTCGGTGTTCGTTCGCGATGATCGCAAGCCAACGGCTTCTATTCTGGTTGAGTTGTATCCCGGCCGTTCGCTTGAGCCTGCTCAAGTCATGGCAATCGTCAATCTGGTGGCTACCAGCGTTCCCGAGCTGACCAAGTCGCAAGTGACCGTGGTCGATCAAAAAGGCAACTTGCTCTCCGATCAGGCGGAAAATTCCGAGCTGACCATGGCGGGCAAGCAGTTTGACTATGCCCGTCGCATGGAAGGCATGTTGACTCAGCGTGTACAGAACATCCTGCGGCCAGTGCTGGGCACTGATCGCTATAAGGCTGAAGTGTCTGCCGACGTCGACTTCAGTGCTGTCGAGTCCACTGCAGAAAGCTTCAACCCTGATCAGCCTGCATTGCGTAGCGAGCAGTCGGTCAACGAACAACGCTCCAGCAGTTCGGGACCGTCAGGTGTGCCGGGAGCCTTGAGCAACCAGCCTCCAGGACCGGCAACCGCACCGCAAACTGCCGGCGCTGGTGCAGCGGGTGCTGCCGCAGCGATTGCTCCGGGCCAACCTCTACTGGATGCCAACGGTCAGCAGATCATGGACCCGGCCACGGGCCAGCCTGCCTTGGCGCCATACCCGGCTGACAAGCGTGTGCAGTCGACGAAAAACTTTGAGCTGGACCGCTCGATCAGCCACACCAAGCAGCAGCAGGGCCGTTTGAATCGCCTGTCGGTTGCCGTGGTGGTTGATGATCAGGTCAAGATCAACCCGGCCAACGGTGAGACGACCCGTACGCCATGGAGCGCCGAAGATCTGAATCGCTTCACGCGTCTGGTACAGAACGCTGTCGGCTTTGACGCCAGCCGTGGCGACAGTGTCAGCGTTGTCAACGTACCGTTCTCTGCCGAGCAGGCCGAGCTGATTCCGGATATTCCGTTCTACTCGCAGCAGTGGTTCTGGGACATCGTCAAGCAGGCGATGGGTGTCATCTTCATCCTGGTTCTGGTTTTCGGTGTACTGCGTCCGGTGCTGAACAACATCACCAACGGCAAGAGCAAAGAGCTTGCCGGGTTTGACGACGGTGCGGGTGGCTTCGGTGGCATGGGCGGTGGTGGTTCTGACGAGCTGTCCAATGACCGTGTCAGCCTGGGTGGTCCGCAAAGTATTCTGCTGCCTAGCCCGACCGAGGGTTATGACGCACAGCTGAACGCAATCAAGAGCTTGGTGGCCGAAGACCCGGGTCGTGTGGCCCAGGTTGTGAAAGAGTGGATTAACACTGATGAATGATCGAGCCGTCGTAGCCAAACTGAGCAAAGTTGAAAAGGCCGCCGTATTGCTGCTTTCTCTGGGCGAAACCGATGCGGCGCAGGTTTTGCGCCACATGGGGCCCAAGGAAGTTCAGCGGGTAGGCGTTGCGATGGCGCAGATGCGTAACGTGCATCGCGAGCAAGTCGAAGAGGTGATGACTGAGTTCGTCGAGATCGTTGGCGATCAGACCAGCCTGGGTGTCGGCTCTGATGGCTACATCCGCAAAATGCTGACGCAGGCATTGGGCGAAGATAAGGCCAACGGCTTGATCGACCGGATCCTGCTGGGTGGTAACACCAGTGGTCTGGACAGCCTGAAATGGATGGAGCCACGTGCTGTGGCTGACGTCATCCGTTTCGAGCACCCGCAGATTCAAGCCATTGTGGTTGCTTATCTGGATGCTGACCAAGCGGGTGAAGTTCTCGGGCATTTCGACCACAAGGTGCGGCTGGATATTATTCTGCGGGTGTCTTCACTCAACACCGTGCAGCCAGCGGCACTCAAAGAACTGAACCAGATTCTCGAGAAGCAGTTCTCCGGCAACGCCAATACGTCGCGTACGACCTTGGGCGGTATCAAGCGTGCCGCAGATATCATGAACTTCCTCGACAGCTCCATCGAGGGCGCGCTCATGGATTCGATCCGCGAAGTCGACGAAGATCTGTCGACGCAGATCGAAGACCTCATGTTCGTCTTCAACAACCTTTCGGACGTGGACGATCGCGGAATCCAGGCGCTGTTGCGCGAGGTTTCTTCGGACGTGCTGGTACTGGCCCTCAAGGGTTCCGACGAGGCGATCAAGGAAAAAATCTTCAAGAACATGTCCAAGCGTGCGGCCGAGCTGCTGCGCGACGACCTGGAAGCGAAGGGCCCGGTCCGCGTCAGCGACGTGGAAACCGCACAGAAAGAAATCCTCACGATTGCTCGCCGTATGGCCGAGGCCGGGGAAATCGTTCTTGGCGGCAAAGGTGGCGAGGAAATGATCTAGTCTGTTGACGTTCCGTCGGAGAAACTGACCGGGGAGGCTCTTCCCGGTGTCCACCGTCTGGCTGGGCGACAATCGCCCGGCCACGCGGCCTGCGCTGAAACAACACAGACTCTAAGGCACTATTCATGTCCAGCTCCAACAAAGAACCGGTCAGCGAGCTTATCCGCGCCAAGGACGTCGGCGGTTTTGACGTGTGGTCGCTGCCCAGTTTTGACCCGTATCAAGAGCCTGAACCCGAGCCGGAACCGGTCATCGAAGAGCCGGTTGATGCGATCGAAGAAGTGCCGCTGGAAGAAGTTCAGCCACTGACCCTCGAAGAGCTGGAAAGCATCCGTCAGGAGGCCTACAACGAAGGGTTTGCCACTGGCGAGAAAGAAGGCTTTCACAGTACGCAGCTCAAGGTTCGCCAAGAGGCTGAAGTCGCGCTGAAGGGCAAGCTTGCGAGCCTTGAAGTGCTGATGGCCCAATTGTTCGATCCGATTGCCGAGCAAGACAAGCAAATCGAGCAGTCGGTGATCCATCTGGTCGAGCACATTGCGCGCAAGGTCATTCAGCGTGAACTGACCACCGACTCCCGACAGATTGGCAATGTTTTGCGCGACGCGCTCAAGCTATTGCCCATGGGTGCTTCGAATGTGCGGATCTTCATCAATCCACAGGATTTCGAACTGGTGAAAGCGCTGCGCGAACGCCATGAAGAAAATTGGCGCATCGTTGAGGATGACACGCTGCAGGCCGGTGGCTGCCGGATTGAAACCGAGCACAGCCGGATCGATGCAAGCATCGAGACTCGCTTGACGCTGGCCATTGCCAAAATGTACGACCAGATGCACGAGCAGTCGCTGCATCCGGCCACTCCAGACCTCAGTCTGGAGTTAGAGACATCTGCGCCCGCGACCGCGCCTGCCAGCTCAGAGGTCGAGAAATCCGATGCGCCTTGATCGCACCAGCTTCGGCAAGCGTCTTGGCTCCTATGCCGAAAACGTCGAGTTGCCCGTTCAGCCTGTTGTTGAGGGCCGCTTGCTGCGGATGGTGGGGCTGACGCTGGAAGCCGAAGGTTTGCGCGCAGCGATGGGCAGTCGCTGTGTGGTGATCAATGACGACAGTCACCACCCGGTTGAAGTTGAAGCCGAAGTGATGGGCTTTTCCGGCAGCAAAATCTTCTTGATGCCCGTAGGCAGCGTGGCCGGGCTGGCACCGGGTGCCCGAGTGGTGCCGTTGGTGGATACCGGCCGCTTGCCCATGGGCATGGCCATGCTGGGTCGGGTACTTGATGGTGCCGGTCGGGCGCTGGACGGCAAGGGTGCGGTGAAAGCTGAGGACTGGGTGCCCATGGACGGTCCGACGATCAACCCGCTCAAACGCAACCCGATCAGCCAGCCCCTCGATGTGGGCATTCGCAGTATCAACGGATTATTGACGGTTGGCCGTGGTCAGCGTCTGGGTCTGTTCGCTGGTACAGGTGTCGGCAAGAGCGTTTTGCTCGGCATGATGACTCGCTTCACTGAAGCCGACATCATCATCGTTGGCCTGATCGGTGAGCGGGGTCGAGAAGTTAAAGAGTTCATCGAGCACAGCCTCGGTGAGGAAGGGCTCAAACGCTCAGTGGTCGTCGCTTCCCCTGCGGACGATGCCCCTTTAATGCGTTTGCGGGCCGCCATGTATTGCACACGCATCGCCGAGTATTTCCGCGACAAGGGCAAGAATGTGCTGTTGCTTATGGATTCCCTGACTCGTTTTGCCCAGGCTCAGCGGGAAATTGCTTTGGCTATTGGCGAGCCCCCTGCGACCAAGGGTTATCCGCCATCAGTATTTGCCAAATTGCCTAAACTTGTGGAGCGCGCCGGTAATGCCGAGGCGGGCGGTGGTTCAATCACTGCGTTTTATACCGTGCTGTCGGAAGGTGATGACCAGCAGGATCCGATCGCGGACTCCGCGCGAGGGGTGCTCGATGGTCACATCGTATTGTCCCGACGGCTGGCAGAAGAGGGGCATTACCCCGCCATCGATATCGAGGCGTCGATCAGCCGGGTCATGCCGGCGGTAGTGACGCCGGATCACATGAATCAGGCTCAACATTTCAAGCAGCTGTGGTCGCGTTATCAGCAAAGTCGGGATTTGATCAGCGTGGGTGCTTATGTGCCGGGCGGCGATCGGGAAACAGACCTGGCTATTCATTTGCAGCCAACACTGGTGCGCTACCTGCGCCAAGGGCTGAATGAAAATGAAAGTATGGAAAACAGCAGTGCGCAGTTGGCCGCTGTGTTCAATCCGGCAGCGGGTGGCTGATAAGTCATGGCCGTAAGTCGCGCAGCGCGCCTGGCTCCCGTGGTGGACATGGCTGAAAACGCAGAGCGCAAGGCTGCCCAGAGTCTGGGGCATTTTCAAGGTCAGGTGCGCATCGCTGAAGGCAAGCTCAACGATCTGGAGCAGTTTCGCCTGGACTATCAGCAGCAATGGATCGACAAGGGCGCCCATGGTGTTTCCGGGCAATGGCTGATGGGCTATCAGCGGTTTCTCACCCAGCTGGATACCGCTGTCGATCAGCAGCGTAGAAGCCTGGCCTGGCATCAGGATAACGTCGATAAAGCGCGCGCCACCTGGCAGCAGGCTTATGCGCGTGTGGAAGGGTTGCGCAAATTGGTCCAGCGCTACATCGATGAAGCCCGCCAGCTTGAAGACAAGCGTGAGCAAAAGCTGCTGGATGAATTATCCCAGCGTCTGCCCAGGCATGCGCCGTTTTAACAGCGGGACCGGGTTCGAGCTCGCTGCACATTACTGAACCGTTATGCATTTCTCTGTGGGAGACCTGGCTAGGTCTGGGCGGCATTTCGACAATAAGGTTTGATGCGCTCTAAAGTGAATTGAGTTCAGCCTTATTGTGGGTAAGCGCAGTTCCACAGAGAAATTGCAGACATCACCAGCCAGTGCTAAACCTTTATTGCGTGACGCACGTCTCTCTCAGGAATTTTACATGTCGGTCACTTCTGAGTTTTCCTCTGATGGTCAGCAACTGACTATTTTCATATCTGGGCGCTTCGATTTCGCTTCCCATCAGGATTTCCGTGCAGCCTATGAGAACCTGGGCAGTGAATTGCGCTATGTCGTCGATCTAGGCGGGACCAACTACCTCGACAGCTCGGCGCTGGGCATGCTTTTGCTTTTGCGCGACCACGCGGGTGGTGAGCGTTCGCGCATCAGTCTGGTCAATTGCAGCCCTGATGTCATTACCATCCTGACCATCTCCAATTTCTCGAAGCTGTTCCATATCGGTCAACCCCTTGCAACCCACCGGTGAGTCCCTGTGCATCCTGATCGCTGACGACAACGCCAGTGATCGCCTCCTGCTGTCCACTATCGTGGCGCGTCAAGGGCATCGTGTGTTGTGTGCTGATAACGGTGCCAGTGCTGTCGCTTTATTTGAGTCTTACCGGCCGCAACTGATTTTGATGGACGCCATGATGCCGGTGATGGATGGCTTTGAGGCCGCGCGCCGGATCAAGGAACTGGCGGGTGAGGCGCTGGTGCCCATCATATTTCTGACTTCGCTGACCGAGGGTGAAGCGTTGGCCCGCTGTCTGAACGCCGGGGGCGATGATTTCATCGCCAAGCCCTACAACCAGACGGTGCTCACGGCCAAAATCAATGCCATGAACCGCCTGCGCCTGCTGCAGGAAACCGTCCTCAGGCAGCGTGATCTGATTTCCCGCCATCATGATTACCTGCTCAATGAGCAGCGGGTGGCCAAAGAAGTGTTCGATCAGGTAGCGCATTCCGGCTGCCTGGATGCGCCTAATATCCGCTATTTGCAGTCACCGTACGCCCTGTTCAATGGTGACTTGCTATTGGCCGCTTACACGCCCGCCGGGCACATGCATCTGTTGCTCGGCGACTTCACGGGGCATGGTTTACCGGCCGCCGTTGGCGCGATGCCCCTGGCTGAAGTGTTCTACGGCATGACCGCCAAGGGTTACGGTCTGGCCGAAACCCTGCGCGAGATGAACGCCAAGCTCAAGCGCATCTTGCCAGTGGATATGTTTTGTTGCGCGACGATGCTCTGTGTCAACTTCAGGCAGCGGCAATTCGAGGTCTGGAATGGTGGCCTGCCCGATGGGTATGTGCTCCGTGCCGCGACCGGCGAGCGCACTCCATTGGTGTCCCGGCATCTGCCTCTTGGCGTGCTTGACTCGGCATCTTTCGATTATCAGACCGAGGTTTATCCGTTTGCGCTGGGTGACAGAGTATTTCTGCTCTCCGATGGCGTGATCGATACCAGCGACAGCACAGAGCAGTTGTTCGGCGTGCAGCGTCTGCATGAAGTCTTTGCGGCCAATCGTGAGCCGCAGCGCTTGATCACAGAAATTGAGCAAGCGCTGAATGCGTTTGGCGGGCAAGCTCGTGATGACGTCAGCATGGTGGAAATCATTGCCGTCGAGCAGGCAGAGCTCGGGCCGCAAACAGTGACCTATTCTGACAGCGGCACCTCCACACCGCTGGACTGGTCATCGACGTTTGAATTCAGGGCGTCAACCCTCAGGCGCTTCAATCCATTGCCCTACCTGCTGCAGTTGTTGCTGGAAGTGCACGGTTTGCGCCATCAGAGTGGTGCGCTCTATAGCGTGCTGACGGAGCTATACAGTAATGCACTGGAGCATGGCGTTTTGGGGCTGGACTCAAAACTGAAAAGTAACGCATCTGGATTTGCCCGCTATTATCAGCAACGGGCGGAGCGACTTGCGGCGCTGAATGATGGCTTCATCCGCATACATTTTCAGGTCATTGCGCTGGGCACAGGTGGTCGTTTGAGTGTGCAGGTGGAGGACAGCGGTCACGGTTTCAACATTGATACAATTCTTGCATTGCCGCCGGTAGTCGATGAGTTGTACGGTCGCGGTCTTGCGCTGGTGCGGGAGTTGACTGAAGAGGCCTCGTGGTCTAACGACGGCCGGACCGCAAGCGTGGAATTCTGCTGGGGGGAAAAGGCATAACCCTCCGGATACTTGATCAGGGAGTGAGCAAGGTGTCGGTAGTTCATCTGGATTACAGCGTTTTGACGACGTTGCAGGAAGTCATGGAAGGCGAATACCCGACGCTCCTTGATGTGTTCCTCACCGACTCTGAAAATCGCATCTCCCGTTTGCGTCAGCTTATGGGAGCGTCGGTGTTCGACCTGCAGGAACTGAGCATGCTGGCTCACAGCTTTAAAGGCAGCAGCAGCAATATGGGCGCACTCAGGCTGGCCGACTTGTGTCGAGAGCTTGAGGAGCGCAGTCGCCGCGCAGACAGCTCCGGTCTTGGCGAACTATTGGCAGCGCTGGATCTTGAGTATTCCACGGTGCGTCGGTTATTCGACGCCGAACGCCAGTTTTTTACCGCGCATCCTTGATTCCACCTGGATGTCCTGTGTCTGACTGAATGTGGCCCATATCTTGCTGTACTCCGCTTAATCAGCTGTTTTTGCGGAGACCGACATGCCCCTCGCCACCAATGCCCTTCTTCAAGCCACCCCTGTGGCATCATCGAAGGCCAGTTCTGCCAGCAATTCAGCCAAGCCGGCTGACGGTGGTCGGGACGATGCTTCCAGCTTCTCTGACGTATACGCCAAGCAGGCTCAGGCCAAATCGACCACGGGCAATGATGCCCCGGTGAAGGCCAAACCTGCTGCTGACAAAGACAAACAGGTCGCAGATAAGGGAACGGCAGACAAGGGCGATGCGGCCACTTCAGAGTCGACGACTGTTGCCGATAGCGGCAATACCTTGCCTGTCGAGCCGGTTGCCAGCGAAAGCGACAGTGAGGCGAGTGATCAGGAAGTTGATCCGGCGTTGCTGCAGGCACTGACGCCGGAGCCGGCGACGGATCCTGCTCTTGACCCGGCGCTGCAGGCAATCGCCAGTCAGGCGCTGGCTCAGCCGGATACCGACAACGCGAAAGCAGAAACTGCACCGACCGCGCCGGCCATTGCTGTTCAGGTTACTGATCCTGCCGACGCGTCTTTCGATCCAAACGCAGATCCGCTCGACGACATGCCAGCGTTGCAGTTCGCCCTGGAGAATGCGGCAGCCAAAGCGCAGCAGGCGCAAGGTGCACAGAATCAGGCCGTCGGCACGGGTAAAAACGCCAAAACGGATAACGCAGATCCATCGCAGCTCGCCAATAACCTGGCAGCGCTGGACGACCAACGCGCTGTTACTGATGAGCCCAGTACCGAAAGCAGTGACAAATCCTTTGAAGGCTTGCTTGATAGCGGTCTGAAAGATGTCAAGGGTGCGGTCGGCGATACGCGTGTGGACAACTTTGCTGATCGGTTGGCTGCTTTGAGCCAGGCTGCCCAGGCGCCGCGCGCAGCTGTAGCGCCGACCGTGCCACTGATGAATCAGCCGTTGGCGATGCATCAGAGTGGCTGGAGCGAAGGCGTTGTAGAGCGCGTCATGTATCTGTCGAGCCAGAATCTGAAGTCGGCTGACATTCAGTTGGAGCCTGCCGAACTGGGCCGTCTTGATATTCGCATCAACATGGCGCCGGATCAGCAGACTCAGGTGACCTTCATGAGTGCCCACATCGGTGTTCGTGAGGCACTGGAAAGCCAGATGTCGCGTTTACGTGATTCCTTTACCCAGCAGGGTATGGGGCAAGTGGACGTGAACGTTTCCGACCAGTCGCGTAACCAGCAGAACCAGGCTCAGCAGCAGGAGCAGGCCAATAATGCTCGTGGTATTGGCAATGGCGGTTCTGGCGGGAATGGTGTTGACGGGGCGATTGAAGGGGTTGATGGCGATACTGGCGTAGCTGTCAGCCAGCCTGTCCAGCGAGTTGTCGGCACCAGCGAAATCGACTACTACGCCTGATCTGCTATTCATGCAGGAGTTGCCGCAGGCTGCGATGCGATGGTTCGCAGCTTGCGGCAGCTCCTTCTGGCCTGCGCTGCGTTCGCAGCTCTGTTAAAAACCGCCTGCTGCAACATTCCCTCGCAACTCTGGCATAACACTTGCTCTCCCTCTGTCACGCATTAGCGAACCCCCCGAATTGTGACGGATTATTGGCATGGCGAAGAGCGACGAAGTTAAAGACCCCGCCTCAAAAGGCAAACTCAAGCTCATCATCATCGTGGTAGTGGCTTTATTGCTTGCTGTCGGCCTTTCGGTCGGCGCGACCTGGTTTTTCATGCACAGCTCCGAACCCAAGGTAGATCCGGCGGCCGCGGCTGCGGCTGACCCGAACGCCAAACATCCAGCGGTTTTCGAAGCGATGACCCCGGCTTTCGTGGTCAATTTCAACTCCAATGGTCGCCAGCGCTACATGCAGGTCAGCATCACCATGCTGGCGCGAAATCAGCCTGACCTTGATGCGTTGAAAGTGCACATGCCGGTGATTCGCAACAACCTGGTGATGCTCTTCGCGGGGATTCCGTTTGACCAGTTGGCTTCGCCGATAGGTCAAGAGATGCTGCGTCAGAAAGCGACCGCCAGTGTTCAGGAAGTCGCTCAGAAAGAACTCGGCAAAACAGTGATCGAGCAACTTCTGTTCACTAACTTCGTACTGCAGTAGGAACTCGACATGGCCGTGCAGGACCTGCTGTCCCAGGATGAAATCGACGCGCTGCTGCATGGCGTGGACGATGGTCTGGTTCAAACTGAAAATGCTGCCGAGCCCGGCAGTATCAAAAGCTATGACCTGACCAGTCAGGACCGGATCGTACGGGGGCGTATGCCGACCCTGGAAATGATCAACGAACGGTTCGCTCGTTATACCCGCATCAGTATGTTCAACCTGTTGCGTCGCTCGGCTGACGTGGCTGTTGGCGGTGTGCAGGTCATGAAGTTCGGCGAATACGTGCATTCGCTGTATGTGCCGACCAGTCTCAATCTGGTCAAGCTTAAACCGTTGCGTGGTACCGGGTTGTTCATCCTGGACGCCAAGCTGGTGTTCAAGCTGGTGGATAACTTCTTCGGCGGTGACGGGCGTCACGCCAAGATCGAGGGGCGCGAATTCACCCCTACCGAACTGCGTGTGGTGCGCATGGTGCTGGATCAGGCTTTCATTGATATGAAAGAAGCCTGGCAGGCGATCATGGAGGTGAATTTCGAGTACATCAACTCTGAAGTGAACCCGGCCATGGCGAACATCGTGGGGCCAAGTGAGGCCGTCGTCGTATCAACTTTCCATATCGAACTGGACGGTGGCGGCGGCGATCTGCACGTCACTCTGCCTTACTCCATGATCGAGCCTATCCGTGAAATGCTGGATGCGGGCTTTCAGTCCGATCTGGATGACCAGGACGAGCGCTGGATCAATGCACTCAAGCAGGACGTGCTGGATGTAGCGGTGCCCATGAGCGCGACGGTTGTCCGTCGGCAGTTGTTGCTGCGCGACATTCTGCACATGCAGCCAGGTGACATTATTCCGGTCGAAATGCCTGATGAAATGGTCATGCGCGCTAATGGTGTACCTTCGTTCAAGGTCAAGTTGGGATCGCACCAGGGCAATCTGGCGCTGCAGGTCATCGAGCCGATAGACCGGCGTTGAGTTTCTTTTTCGCCGAAAATTTTATGCAACTGAATCAATGTTCACCGAGGACAACCGATGGCTGATGAAAACGATATGACGTCTGCTGATGATCAGGCGCTGGCCGATGAGTGGGCTGCGGCACTGGGTGAGTCCGGTGAAAGCGGTCAGGACGATATCGACGCGCTGCTGGCGGCGGACGCCGGAAATTCGGCAGCTTCCAGCCGTATGGCGATGGAAGAGTTCGGTAGCGTGCCCAAGAGCAATGCTCAGGTGACTCTGGATGGTCCGAACCTTGACGTGATTCTGGATATCCCGGTGTCCATTTCCATGGAAGTGGGCAGTACCGATATCAACATTCGAAACCTGTTGCAGCTTAACCAGGGGTCGGTGATCGAGCTGGATCGTCTGGCGGGTGAGCCGCTTGATGTGCTGGTCAATGGCACCTTGATCGCGCACGGCGAGGTAGTAGTGGTCAATGAGAAGTTCGGCATTCGCCTGACTGACGTGATCAGCCCGAGCGAACGCATCAAGAAGCTGCGCTAGTGAAAATGATCAAAGCCATCGCGGTTTTACTTGCCACGCCGCTGAGTGTGCTGGCAGCCGAGCCAGCAGTACAGGCGGCGGCACCTCAGGCAAATGCTGCGGTGTCTTCGGGCATGGGCGGGCAAATCGTGCAGTTGCTGTTCGGCCTGTTGTTGGTGGTCGGCCTCATTTTTGCTTTGGCCTGGTTGATGCGTCGGGTGCAGCGCGGTGTGCCGGGTAATGCCCAGGTTATCGAGCTGGTCGGTTCGCGAGCCATTGGTCCGCGTGATCGCCTGGTGCTTGTTCAGGTGGGTAATGAGCAAATCCTGCTGGGCGTTACGCCGGGCCGAATCACGCCTTTGCATGTGCTCAATGAGCACGTGCAGGTGCCGGAGCGTCAGCCGGTGAACTCCGAGTTTGCGCAGCGTTTGATGGACTTGATGGGCAATAAGGTTCAGAAGGATAAGAAGTAATGCTGCGTATTCTGTTGACGCTTCTGCTGGTGCTGGCGGCGCCTTTGGCGTTCGCTGCCGATCCGTTGTCGATCCCGGCGATTACCCTGTCCAACGGTGCGGACGGTCAGCAGGAATACTCGGTCAGCCTGCAGATTCTGCTGATCATGACGGCGCTGAGTTTCATTCCAGCGTTCGTCATGCTGATGACCAGCTTTACCCGGATCATCATTGTCTTTTCGATTCTGCGTCAGGCCCTTGGCTTGCAGCAGACGCCATCGAACCAGATCCTGACCGGGATGGCGCTATTCCTGACCATGTTCATTATGGCGCCGGTGTTTGACCGGGTGAATCAGGACGCCTTGCAACCCTACCTGGCGGAAACCCTGACGGCACAGGATGCAGTGGCTCGTGCGCAGGTGCCGATCAAGGATTTCATGCTGGCGCAAACCCGGACCAGCGATCTTGAGTTATTCATGCGCCTTTCCAAGCGCACGGATATTGCCTCTCCGGACGCTGCGCCATTGACCATTCTGGTCCCCGCATTTGTCATATCCGAACTCAAGACCGCCTTTCAGATTGGCTTCATGATCTTCATTCCGTTTCTGGTCATCGACCTGGTGGTCGCCAGTGTGCTGATGGCGATGGGTATGATGATGCTGTCGCCGCTGATTATTTCGCTGCCGTTTAAAATCATGCTGTTTGTGCTGGTGGATGGCTGGGCGTTGATTGTCGGCACCCTCGCGGGCAGTTTTGGTGGTGTATGACCCGTCTTGATCAGGAGTCTGTGCGATGACGCCAGAAGTAGCTGTCGACCTGTTCCGTGAGGCGTTGTGGTTGACCACCGTGCTGGTGGCGATTCTGGTTGTTCCCAGTCTGTTGTGTGGCCTGTTGGTTGCCATGTTTCAGGCGGCCACTCAAATCAACGAACAGACGTTGAGCTTTTTGCCGCGTCTGATCGTCATGCTGATTACCCTGATTGTTGCCGGTCCGTGGCTACTCAAGGTGTTCATGGAATACATCATCGGGCTCTACACCAGCATCCCGACTGTGATCGGCTAACTCCATGGAACCGGTTCTGGCCCTGACCAATGGGCAGATTGGCACGTGGGTCGCAAGCTTCTTGCTGCCGATGTTCCGTATTACCGCGCTGCTGATGACCATGCCGATCATCGGTACGACACTGGTTCCCGGTCGCGTGCGTCTTTATTTTGCGCTGGCCATCACCGTGGTGGTGGCGCCCGTGCTGCCGCCGATGCCGGAGGTCAATGCACTGGATCTGACGGCGCTGCTGTTGGTGGGTGAGCAGATCATCATTGGCGCAGGGCTGGGACTGTGCCTTCAGTTGTTCTTTCATTCCTTTGTGGTGGCCGGGCAGATCATTTCCACGCAGATGGGGATGGGCTTTGCGTCCATGGTGGACCCCACCAACGGCGTGTCATCGGCGGTGATAGGGCAGTTTTTCACCATGCTGGTCACGCTGGTGTTTCTAGGTATGAATGGCCACTTGGTGGTGATAGAAACCCTGATCGAAAGCTTTACGACCCTGCCCGTGGGCGGCGGTCTGCTGGTTTCAAATTTCTGGGCGCTGGCCAACGGTCTGGGCTGGGTGATGGCGGCCGGTTTGAAACTGGTGTTGCCAGCAATCACGGCACTTCTGGTGGTCAACATCGCCTTCGGCGTCATGACGCGCGCTGCTCCGCAATTGAATATTTTTTCGATCGGTTTCCCGCTGACGCTGGTGTTGGGTATGTTTATCCTGTGGCTCAGCCTGGGCGACATTCTCAATCAGTACCAGCCGCTGGCAACTCAGGCCTTGCAGAATTTGCGCGACATGGTGAGGGCTCGCTGACATGGCCGAGAACGAGAATGGTCAGGACAAGACAGAAGACCCCACGGATAAAAAGGTCCGTGATTCTCGGGCCGAAGGTCAGATCGCGCGTTCCAAGGAGCTGAACACGCTGGCAATCATGATGGCGGGCGCCATCGGATTACTGGTTGAAGGCGCGGACATTGCCCAGGCGATGTCTTACATGATGACCTCCAACTTCAGCATTACCCGTGAAGTCCTTATGGATCAGGGCTCCATGGGGCGCATGCTGTTGGCCACCGGCAAGCTGGCGCTGGTCGTCATGATGCCGTTTTTACTGGTCATGCTCGCTTCTGCGGTGATCGGCCCTATCTCGTTGGGTGGCTGGTTATTTGCCACAAAGTCCCTGGCCCCCAAATTCAGCCGCATGAACCCGCTGGCCGGGCTCAAGCGTATGTTTTCCCCCAATGCGCTAATCGAGCTGCTGAAATCCTTCGCCAAGTTCGTCATCGTGCTGATTGTGGCGCTGGTGGTGCTTAACATGGAAAAGGCCGCGCTGGTTTCCATTGCCCATGAGCCATTGGAGCAGGCGATCATTCACAGTCTGCAAGTTGTAGGCTGGAGCACATTGTGGATGGCCTGCGGCCTTATTTTCATCGCCGCCGTCGATGTGCCATTCCAGCTATGGGAAGCGCACAAAAAACTCTTGATGACCAAACAGGAAGTACGCGATGAGCATAAAAACTCGGAGGGTAGTCCTGAGGTCAAGCAGCGGATTCGCCAACTGCGTTATGAGATGTCGCAGCGGCGGATGATGGAATCGATTCCCCAGGCTGATGTGATCATTACCAACCCGACCCACTTTGCTGTCGCGCTCAAGTACGATCCTGAGCAGGGCGGGGCGCCGATGCTGGTAGCCAAGGGGGTGGACTTTGTGGCGTTGAAGATTCGGGAGATTGGTGCGCACAACCAGATTCTGATTCTCGAGTCGCCAGGTCTGGCGCGTTCGATCTATTACAGTACCGAGCTTGATCAGGAGATCCCGGGCGGCTTGTACCTGGCTGTTGCGCAGGTCCTGGCGTATGTGTATCAGATCCGTCAGTACCATGCGGGGCAGGGCAAGCGCCCGGATCCGCTGGGGGATATCACTATTCCGCCAGATTTGCAGCGGGATTCTTGAGGTTTGCTATTGCTGCTAACTGCGCTGGTGCCGTCGCGGCCGCGATTATTGAGTACATATCCGTTACCGCATTCAGGGCTGATATTGGTTGCGCTTTTACAGCGCCTCACTTTTGGGCCCAAAAGTAAGCAAAAGGCTTTTACCCCACCACTTGGTCCCTCGCCTAGGCTCGGGATGCCCGCCCGCAGATCTGAAA
>NZ_LOHF01000026.1:0-3205 GCF_002158995.1 Pseudomonas caspiana
GGCCGCGCCTGCTCCAGTGATACCTTGGCCTTGGCCAGAGGAAAACGATTGTCGTTTTCCTCGACAAAACCCGAGCGGCGACGGCCCTGCTGCGTCTCGGGATAGTCGTGCGCCGAGAACTGTTTGCTTGCGGTGCGAATCCAGATGTCGGGCTTGTTGCCGTACACTTTTTTTAGAAACGCGCCCCGGTAACGGCGTCCGGCCACCGACACACCACTGCGGGTCTGACGGGCACGGCCGGTGCGACTCGCCTCAATGGCATTAAGACCAAACCAAAGCTTGCCGCGTATCGTGCCTCCAGAGGCTGGGTAAGCCCGCAAGCGCTGCCGAACCGCGGCAATTGCAATCTTCTCCTGCTGGCCCACCGCCCGAGCAATATAAGTACGCAGGCGTCCCAAGGTTTTGTTGATTGCCCGCCGTTGAGCAGCAGCTGCAGCTTGTGGCAGCAGCCTGGCAAAGTCCTGAAAGGCCTGGATGTGCACCGCTGACGGCTGGATAGTGAGCATCCCGCTGTTGCGTTTATGCTCCGAATAGCTACCGACACTCATGCCTTCATCCTCAGAATCAAAGCCACCCAACCGGTACCGTCTGGCTCAAGTTGGACGAGATCATATTGGCCACCCCCGTCTTGTACCGAGAGGTCAATGGATACTGATTGCCCCGCTTCGATGCCCACCGCATCAATTGCACGGATCTCAAACTGCGGCTCACGCAAGGCGGTGTTAAGCCGCCCTACGCGCGGCTGAAGCCAAGGTGCAGAAAAAAAACCGGCGATCTCACGACCGCCGACCATTGCCACATCGCCCAAGCCATCCAGTACCAGGACATCCATGCCATCGCTCAATTCGCGAAAGCCCATCACTCACCGCCGCTGTCGTCGTCCTCATTGGCAACGCCCGATTGTTGGCGCAGCAGTTCTTGTGCTCGCGGATCCTTGAGCGGAGCGATACAGCCTTCAGAAATCAGCGTTTCCTCCACTTCTTTACTTGGCGGGCTGTAGTACTCGCCCCTGGCAAAGACTGTATGACCGTCCTGCACGGATCCCTCGACCACGAGAAATTCGGATTTCTTGGCCATGTCAAACCACCTTGGCGTAAATGAAGGCATCCGGTTCGAGCAGTCCGGCCAAGGCAGCACTTTGCAGCTTCAGCCAGCGAGCGCTCGGCTCTTGAGTCACCCAGCTTTTCGGGAAGCGCGCCGCTTCAACCAGTCCGCTTTCAATGGCTTCCAGATCCTGAATTGCGCCATAAAGCATGGCGTTGCGCGTTGAGGTGGCACCCAGAATCAAACCGCCGGCCGGGATCATCGGCTGCTCTGCATCGTTCTCATCCAGATACCATTCGTCGTAGCCGTAGAGGTCAACGCCCGGATCGTTCAAATAACCCAGATAGGTCACACCATCCGGCAGCATCTCCGGCTTGATCAAGCCCATGTCGACGCGGCGAGTGTTGAGTTGTTTCATCACCTTTTCGTTGGACTGGAACGCATCGAGAGCCTCACCGCTCATGACCGCCGTGTTGGCTGTGCGGCCGGAGTCCTTGGCGATTTTGCGTTTCCAGCCGCGCAGGTTGGCAATCAGATCACTGTCGGCAGCACTCCAACGACCGTTGCCCAACGTGATCTTGTGATCATCGGCCATCAGAAAATCGATGGTGTCATCGACGCCTTCCCCAACCACTCGAACCTTGCCGGTTACGAGTGCCTGGGCGCACATCCACTCTTCGCGACGAATGATTTCATCGTCCAGATCGCGCAGATCCTTGCCGAGCAATTGTCCAGCACGCTCCAATGGCGTGCGAGAGGAATACGGGTTGTCGCCGGCCGAACGTTTGAGTACCAGCTCGGCGGTGGTCTCGCGTTTTGGCTGAATGTAAGGCGGGCTGTAAGTGCTGGTGGTGTAGCCTTGACGCAGCGACACACTGCCCGGCAGGCGCGGATGAACAAACGGCGCCATTTTGCGTTTGCCTTTAATGATGTCGATGTCCACCGTTTTGGTCGGGAACGTGACAGGGCTGCCGCCGTTGAAAAAGGTGTTCAGCAAAAAGCGGCGCGCAGTCGGCATCTGCTCGACCGCTTCGAGCATGGTACGGGTGTCAAAAATATCCATCGAAAACTCCAGGCTTAACGAACGAACAGGCACAGGGGACGCAGCGCAGCTTTCGCCTGCGCCAGGGTCAAGCCCTCGCCGAGTGAGAGTTGACTGGCCAGCACTTCACCGGTCAGGCGAATTGGCGCGACCAGCGCGCCTTTGGTCGTATCGGTGGATTGATCGAGAATCGCGACTGGAACCTTGGATCCGTCGGTAGCCGCAGCCTTGCACAGCAGGTATTCGCCGCTGCCTGTCACCCGTCCAAGAACAGCGCCTCGATTGAGCTTCTGTCCGGAAGCGATCACGCCGGTGTCGATCATCACCGGAAAGGCACCGGCCGATAGCTGGTCCGGGGTGTACGTTTGGCGTTCTGGGTTGCTCATGAAGTTCTCCAATCAGCGGCGCGAGGCGCCCTCAACAATGGCGTTTACGACGGCCTTGCGCTCACCCTGAGCGCCTTCAGCTGCTGGGGTGGACGTTGATGCGCCGGTGGCATCGGCTTTAATCGCGTTCAGAGAAATGCCCCGATCCTGCGCGGCCTTGAACAGCTGTAACGCGGTCGCTTCAACCGTGGTACCTGCTTCGATGGCAGCGGCGATTTCAGTTTCGAACCCCTTGCTGGCCATGGCATTAATGCCGGTGATGCGTTGGCGCTCTGCAGTCGCACCCTCCTCGCGGCTTTGGGTGCGGATGCTTTCCAGATCCGGCTGGCTGGCTTGAGCAATCTCGATGGTTTGCGGATCTGTGCCGGCTGACAGAGCCTCACGCAACTGCGCCGTGCTGCTGACGGTAGTCATGCTGTATTTCCTCGGTTGAGTGGCGGCCGGTTTGGCCAGTTCGGTAATCAATGTTTCAAGCGACCCAAGGCGGTGGGCCAAGCCGGACTCGACGGCCGCAGCGCCTACGCGCAGGCCACCGAAGTCGCCCATCTCCGGGACATGCTCCGGCTCGACGCCAAGATTTCGGGCCACCTTGGCGACAAACACATCACCCATGGCGTCGACCGTTTCGCCGACCTTGGCCCGACCTTCTTCGGTGGAGATCCACGCGTTTGTTCGGGGCATTGCGGCTGACAATCTGGTAGCGCTTACGGCCGTTGGTTTCTTCCCCGCCAAC
>NZ_LOHF01000026.1:4005-8673 GCF_002158995.1 Pseudomonas caspiana
GCACCGCTGATTTCGGTGAAAAGGTTGGCATAGCGAAACACCGGACCGACGACCGGGATAATCGCCACACCATTGCGTACGCTGACCGTGCGGCTGTTATCCAGTCGCATGCCAGTACGATTTTCCAGCGCCGCCGGATCGCCCATGCGGTCTGCAATGGTCAGTAAGTTATCCAGGGCGCCAGGCAGCATCAGCCACGGCTGCGATGCAGCCAGCTCGAATGCACGAGGCATGGTTATTCCTCAATGGGGTTAGCGGACGGATGCGCTTCCTGCTCCCGTCCTTTGGGTAAAACGTGCAGGCCATCGTTGCGCCGCTGAGTGACTTCGCGCACGCGCTGGCGATACACCTGTTGCCACGGCTCACCAGTCATTGCGGCGGTTTCCAGCGTTTCGTTGCTGACGCCAATTTCGATGCGCTTGCCGGCGGCGTTGGCCTCCTTCAGTTCATCGATAGCGCCACGAGCCGGACCGATCCATATTGCTTGGCAATACGCTTTGCGTTTGGCCGGGTCCGCATAACCCGGCAACTGGATCAGTCCACGGGCCACCGCCTCATCAATCAGCAATTCCCGACTGGGCTGGCAAAAGTCACAGATCAACCACCAGCGGCGCAGGCTGTAAAAGCGCCACGCCTGCAACATCGCTGCGCGGGCTGCGCTGTAGCTGCTGCTGTAATGCAGCAACAGCTCCTCCATCGGCTGCTCCAGTGCGGCGCCGATTTCCTTGACGACGGCGGTAAAAAACGGATCGAACTGCGCATTGGGTCGCGCGGGGTTGGCGATTACGGGTTCTTCGCCCTGCCCCAGATCGACAATAGCGCCCTCACCCAAGGCAAGATCGCCATCGCCGCTGCTATCGCCACTGGCAATGTCGCTTTCGTTGGCCAAGGCCGTCAGCGGCAGATTTCCAACCTGAAAGTCGCTGTTCTTCTTGATGAACACGGTGAACATCGCCGAGATCACCGCCGCCATCAGTTCGGCGCTGCTGTAGCGCTCCAGTTTCTGCAATGGTTCCAGCACTGGCGCCAGGTAAGGCGCTCCACGTTTCTGCCCTGGACGTTCTTTGTCGGCCATGACATGCATGACGCGCCGTCGGCCAGTGGCCGTACCAAACGCTGGCAGGCGCTCCCATTTAAGCGATTGGCCTGCTGTGAACTCGTTGGGGTATCCGGTGCAAACGTGATACGCCTGCGGCGCACCCAACTGGTCGAATTCGACGCCGTCCACAAGGTTTGCGCCATCCAGTTGCCCGCCTGGATTACAGACACGGTCAGATTCAATCAGCTGCAACCGCGTGCTGAAGATGCAACCAGGCCGCTCATCATCAGGACTGGCAACCAGCACATCACCGCCCACCATGGATGAAATCAGTACCAGCGCCTGCAATTGGTAGTGGTTCAGTGTCGCTTCGGCATCGCATTCGCGAGGGTCATCGGCGTACAACGACCACAGACGATCAAGCTGAGCGTTGATTGCATCGGCCTGCAGTTCGTCAAGACCAAGCGCGTCATGATCAACCTGTGACCGGCACACCAACCCGGTTCCTACAACATTGGTGCGCAAGCGCGTGATCGCCGCACGGGCGATCAGGTGGTTGCGCATGGCGTCTCGCGAGCGAGCTACCAGCATTCGTCGCTCGTTTTGATCAAGATCCCGACGCGGACTGCCGAGACCGGGAATCCAGCTGGCCATGCTGCGCAGAATCCGGGAAGCTCCACGCCACCGCGTTTCCACACCGCCCCCGCCGCCTTGGGCGACGATAGGCCTGGACTCGCTTGCCGACTTGGCGAGCTTGATGGCCTCGCGCATCAGCAGCTCGGCCGGGTCTTTTCGAAAAAATCCCATAGTCAGATCTTCATGTAGGAGACGCGGTTGCGGCCACGTCCCTGTTGTTGAGCCTGTTCCAGTGCGACTTCTTTGGCGTACTGCTGCTCCAGAAGACGCAAGCTGTCGAGTTCAGCGCGATAGAGCTCGCGATCCGCACGGCGCAGGCGCTGGCCTTTTTTCAGGACGTCAGAAATCGCCGCCCGGACTTCCTCAAGGCGCTGTTGTGCGTCTGTCATATGTGTTTCCTTAGTAGCCCGCGCGACTGCGGGTGCCCCGCCCGCGAGCGACAGCTCGGCGCGGTACCGGTGCGACCGGTTGTTCGGTACTGAACAGGGTTGGCTGCAGCAGTTGCTGCTCCAGCTGGTCCCATTCATGATCGCGTAACAGGTGAGTTTTCAGGCTGCGAGCGGCGTGCAAGGCATACACCTCGCAGTCCAGCGCTTCGTTGCGGCGACCAGCCTTTTTCTGCCAAACCATTTTGCTGGGGATCCGTGGGTGCGGAGCCAGGACTTCATTGGTCAGTTGCTCGTAGTAATCCGAGCGTATCTCGCTGTACCAATGCATGCGGCCGGGACCGGCACCTTTGAGGCGTAGCCGGCCATCAATAAGCGTTTTCGCTTTGTGCGTGCCGACGATATGGACCCGCAGGCCGTATTTTGCCGCCTTGGTGTTGTCCTGTGAGGTGTCCACCGACTGTGGGGGCCTGGTAAAGATTTCCTTGTCGCGACTGTCGATAGAAGCGCCTTTGATCGCCATCACGTTGTAGCGCTGACGATCCCGCACATAGGTATAAACCGCATCACTGGTGTTGCCGTCGGAGCTGTCGATGCTGACTGCGGATACAGCCAGTTGCGCACCGCTTTCGAGCGGTATGGGTTGGGAAATAACCCGATCCAGTTCCTGCCAAACGGCGTCATGCGGATCGATGGGGTTGCCGTGAAGTTCACCCCAGTACAATCGCCACGACTCTTCGCCTCGACCCCAACCGATGATTGTCAGAGCAAGGCGATCGCCTTGTACGTCCACGCCAACGGTGATCAGCAGCACACCTTTGGGCGCGGTCAGCTCAGCGTAAGGCTCGGCACGCTTTTCCAGCTCATCAGTCTTCGGTGCATCGCTCTGGTACTCGTAGCTTTCACCTTTGGAACTGTTGACGAAGGCAATCATCGGGCCGATGTTGCCCTGCGCCGCCGCGTGTTCAGCCTGGAGTTTTTTCTCCATGAGTACCGCAAAGCGTGATCCCCAAAATGTCGCGTAGAGCTCATTGAGGATGTAACCCGCAATGCCACGAAACTCGGCTGTCGCCGACCAGCGCCCATGCTTGAGATTGGCGTTCTTCTGGTTATCGTCCCAAATTGCGCCACAGTGTGGGCACGAGTAGAACGTCTTTTCCGGCCGTTTCTTGCCGTATACCTCGTGCAGGTATTGCGGATCCTCGTCGCAGTGCAGGTTGTCGAAGCTCAACGCGTGTTCTTGTCCACACTCATGACACGGTACAAGGCCCACACGCTTGTCGGACAGTTCCAGCTCCGCATCAATGGCCGACAAGCCTTTGATGGTCGGCGTGCCGCCGATGATGATCTTCGAGCGACGGAACGTTTTCAGTCGCTCCTTCGCCAGTTTGATACTGTCGCCCTGACCGCGCAGGTTGAGGTTGCAATCGTCCGGCTCTTCAATGGCCACTCGTGGCACCGGCGTGGACTTCACACTGGCCGGGCTGTTGGACCCCACCATTTTCAGGAAACCGCCTGGGAAGCGTTTGAAGTCCTGTCGCTGCTGTAGCTTGCGACTACGCAGATCGACCTTCTTGCGAAGCCGTGGCGTGGCCTCGATCATCGGTTCGAGCTTTTCGCCGACGTATTGCTTGGCCGCTTCGGCCTTGGGAAACAACACCAAAATCGGTGATGGGTCGATGTCGATCCATTTGCCCAGGGCGTTCCCCAAAACGCCAGATGTCCAAGCCACCTGCGCCGACTTACGGCCAACGATTTCACTGACGGCGGGATCATCCAACGCTTCAAGCGGCCCGCCCGGCCAGATCAGGTGCGGGGTTACATCAAAGCGATATTTGCCGGGGCGTGCAGCCTCTTCCGGTGCGAGCCAGCGGTACTTGTCAGCCCACTCAATAATGCTCATGCGAGGCGGCGGTGCCCATTTGCGACAAGCGCCGCGCAGCGCCTTAGTCGCCGTCTTCTTCAAGACTCTGCGAATAGTCCGATTCGTCAGAATATCCATCTGAGGCGGCATCATCCTTGTCATAGTCAGAGAGCCTCCTCAGGATGGCCTCAATGGGCTCGCGAATAAGTAGCTCGTCCACTTCAACGTCATAGCGCGCCGAGAGTTCAGCGGCCAGCGTGTCGGGGAAAGCGTTGAGCAGCTCCACTTTGGCGGCCGTGATCATCGCTTCGAAGCGCTCGACCAGATCAGCAGCAATGACCACTTCGCCAAGGTCCTTGGCCATCGCGAGTTCTTCGCGGTCAGCGCGGATCCGGTCAAGACGGTCACGAGAAGATTCTTTTTTGCCGTTGAGCGACGCCTGATGCATCAGCCACTGGATCACGGCTTCGGTGTCGTATTGGTTTTCGTTACCCCGACCCAGGCCAAACTCGGTCACCGGCATGCCGTCGTTCTGCCATCGTGTCAGGGTGCGTTCATCGCGGCCGACGATCTCGCTCAAGTCGGCCTTGCTGACTGCCCTGCCCATAACTACCCTTTTGAAAAGACGGACATCACTGCAAAATTCTCAGCTGCAGAGATTCCGCGGGTTTGATGCCCCGTGTAGGGGCGGCCCTCGGGGAGGACCCAGAAAATCAGGCGCCCCGCCCCCCTCTACCCCTCTA
>NZ_LOHF01000026.1:9412-11149 GCF_002158995.1 Pseudomonas caspiana
AGATCGTCATGCCCGCCGCGATCATCAGCATCATTGCCGACAACCCACAGACAATGCATGCCCCCGACCGAAGGGCGAGCCGGCGCAGCAAAGCCCAGCCTCGCGCACCTTCTTTGTCGGCTCGCCACATCTCACCCGACACACCACCGACCAACGCCAGGATGATCACCAAAAAAATCGGCATCTCTGCCAGCGCTTGCTGTTCATTTGTCATTTGTTCACATCCATCGAAAGCTCGTACTGAGCAATGGGTAAAAATATCTTGTGGTAGTAGTGTCAAAAGGCAATTTCATAGGCCGCTGTGCAGACTGGTTGGGCCTGCCGATTCGGAGTCGCCACAACAATTCTGGCTGCGTTTCTTGCAAAGTAAGCAGGCAGGTTCGGCCCCGACGTGCGCACAGTTGAGGCGACGGGCGTGGTGGAGCGGAAACGAGAAAGCCCCCGCAAATGCCGAGGCTCTAACAAGGGTAAGCGAAGTTATATTCCGCTACGGTCGAGGTAACGTTTGATATGGTTGGCCTGTGGGGACTTGAACCCCCTTCGCTGGCTTATGAGGCCAGTGCATCAACCGCCAATGCTTCAGGCCAGAATTGGGATTAACGTTTATCAATTAACTCGTCAACCAGGAAAGCTTTCCGAGAAGGATCCCCTAAAACACTAATAAAAAAACCCAGCTTTTTTAGAGCTGGGTAAATTGGTGTCGGTGACAAGCGGCAGTCTTCCGCTCCATTAAAACTTAATCGAAAGCTGCAAAATGCGATACAAAAAGAAACTCACAAATACTAACCGAAAGACTCAGTAGTACAAAGCTGAACTCACGGCCGGCTCTAGAAGACCGACCGCAAAGCGTGGCAAGATGACAGTTAAATTTACTGCTTTTCGATAAAGGTCTCTAAGAAATGAGATTGCATATAAGCTATTTTGCTTGCCTTCTGCTTGGGCCACTCTCAGCGGGAGCCGTTGCTGCCGAGTTGTCTACTGGTTCGTTATTACAAGATTACGGTGTTACTGCTGACCAACTCCCTGCGCCAGCAAAAACAGAGGTTATAAAGCTCAAGCCCGAGCCAAGCCGCTTTCCTATGACACCAGAAAAACCGATGGTTAAATTTCATCTCGCTGATAAGCCAAAACCTGAAATCACTGGAAATCCGAGCATCGATAATTTAAACGCCCGGCAAGTGGACGAGTGTCTTCGAGCATTTCGCGGTAATCCGATAGCCTGCGGTCAAAATCCTGCAGTGCAGTCAGAACAGTGAGAGGACGGCAACAACGTGAGGGGGAGCTTTGACTGGAGCCCCCCCTTACAGCCGCGTTTGTCTCACATGAACCAATCGCGCCCGCCGTATCATCCATACCTGGTGTCTAACCTTCTCGCCGTGCAGGATCGTGCCGAAAAAACAGCGTCGGAATCAGGAGAATTTTGGCTCCACAGTGAAGTAACGAATTGAGCCGTAGATATTCGTGCCTGAATGCGAGTCCGTGACCGTCAAGGCTCTTCCAGCTAATGTCAAACGATGCCTATATTCCCCCGCTGCAAACGGATCGGGAGTTAATTGCAGGTCAGATACGTTCTCACCGCTCCAATTGGTCGCAATCGCAAAGCGCGCCCCCAGAACCGCTGTTCCTGTCCGACGATCCCCCACTCCGATGGTCATTACATAACGGTCAGCATTTGCCAAAATGAAGTCAGCTTCATCAGCTGTAAGGCCCCTCTCCAGGTAAGTGTTCACGACCGAC
>NZ_LOHF01000026.1:11994-95268 GCF_002158995.1 Pseudomonas caspiana
TGTTGCCTGCACCGCCGATGTAGAGCGCCCGGGTGATTTCCGGGAGATCGCTCGCATCATCGGGCGCAATTGCGAAAACAAAGCTTATAGGGCTATTGAGCCCAGGCGAATAAAACGAAAATCGATCTGAAGCCATGGCTTTCCCTCGGGCGCTGTTTTCGTCCACGGCACCAGAAATAAAAAAGCCCCGGCAATTGCCAGGGCTCTATGAACTGTAGAAAGCAAAAAGCCCAACGCACGGCTGGGCTTTATGTGTCGTCTCTCATAACGCGCAAGACCGACATGATGGGGCTAATTTACTGCCACTCTGCCACTACCGTCAAGCAGCATCTATAAAGATTTCTTCTTGATCGAATATCTCAGTAGCACGGATAACAGCAGCCTCCTCTAGCCGCTCTAGCGCCTTATGTAATCCGGACTTCCAGCGGTGACGGGTGCGCTCTGGCGAGCCGGACAAGTCCCAAGTGTTCATGTCGTAAAACTCGGCAGCCAAAACGATCATGTCGGTGGAGCGCTTAGCGACTTGCACGCCTTTTAGCTTGGGAATAGCCCACGCGGTGAGCGCTTTATAGATGAACAATTGAGGCGCAGGTGACGACATGCGACTCACCAAACGGCCGATTGCAGCGACCTTGTTGGCCTTATGCGTGGAGTACTTCGCAACCAGCACGTCCCACTGAGCTGGATCGAGCTGGCGGTGCAGCAGCGCATAGAGGCAGCAGTCGTAATCGAACTTGTCACGCGGCGAGAGAGTGCTGCCGTTCCCACCCTGGCGCAGATCGGCATCGATCAGCTTTTGCCAAGACTGCTTGGTGCTGTTGTCGATGTTGTCGGCGGCCAGCACACGTACCAGGGTGCCCATCACGTCTTTATAGATGCCCATCGATCAATCCCCTGTGTAATTCGAACCACCAGCACCGAGGCGGTTGTTCTGTTGGTATTGCTGCTGAGGGCCGGCGGACTGATTCACTCGGGCACCAAAGGCAAGAATGCGCTGCTGATATATGTTCAGCATCAGTCCGAGCTGGGTGACCAGTATCTCGACTGGTAATGCTTTGCCTGACTCTTCAGCTACCCAGCCTGAGGCGTGGCATTCACTGCAAGGTAAGTCATGAAATATGCCCTTTACGACTGCCTTGCCCTTGCACGCTGAGCACCATTTCAGCGGTATCGGTGAAGCATTGAAGGCGGGTCCATGCTGCTTTCTCATCGTTTTTAAACCTCGCCTATGGTTTGTCGTTGATTTGGCTAGAGGCCACGTAATTCGTGGCCTCTAGCGGAATGCGGGAAACTTCGCATAATGGCTCTGCAATGGTGTGGATCACGCTAAACCCGCGCCCGTCTAACCATTCGTGCCACTTCTCCAGCGCCTCGCGCTTGCCTGCCTCCACCCATGTGTGGATGTATGCCTGCACGTTGTGACCCATAGCGTGGTTCAGAAGTAGCTCACCAATGAGGAAGTCCACACCCAGATCCACCCATCCTGTTCTGGCCACCTTACGCAAGTCATGGCTTGTCCACTCGCCTCCTGCCAAGCGGGTAAACACCGCGCAGGCCTGGCTGTCGGTCAGTGGCTTGCCACCACGGGACGGGAATAGGTATTTGCCCTGATAACCTGTGGCCGCCTGAGCTGCGTGATATCGCTTCAGTAAGGCACACACCTGAGCAGTAAGAGGAAGGGTCAACTGGCACCGGGTCTTCGTGTGCTCCGCCGGGATATGCCACTGGCGCTCTTCGAAACTGAAGTCCGACCATTCAGCCATCCGCGTTTCACCGGCACGTGAGCCATGGCACAGCATCATCAACGCCAACATTGCATCAGCCGGGGCCGAATTGAACTTGGTCGCCAGACCGGTCAGCACCTCCTCCACCTGGACGTCACGCAGGCGCGCCGCCTTAGGCTTGATCTTTGTTTTGGAGAAGTCGCTGAATCGGATCGCATTCATGGGGTTCGTTTCGATCCGGCCGAGACGTGCCGCCTGGCGAAACGCCAACACCAGCAGGCGAAAGATCAGTCGCAGGTATTCAAGCGACAGTTCAGCCTGCAGGGGCCACATCAGTCGCTGATCAATCTCGGACTTGTTCACACTGGACAACAGGAGGTCGCCGAGGCGCGGGCGAAGGTGCTTGCTCATTACAGATCGCGCGGTGGTCTTGCGCTTGGCAGACAGATTACGGTCGCGTCCCATGCGGTCGTCAAACCATTCAAGCAGCTGACCGACTGTCGCCCACGTCCCTATCGCTGTGCCTGCCTCAGGCACAGTGACCAGACGGGCACGGACCGCCGGCAAGGCCGATAGCATTTGTTTGGTATTCAGGTCGGGGTAATTTGCGATCTTGTTCCATGCACTACCCACGACCAGATACCAAGATCCTTTGGTGCGGTCTTTCTTGTACCGAAACCTGAACGCAGGCTGGCGGGCGTCTCGTAGGTCGCGCACCTTGCTGGCCGCATGGCGGCGAATCTCGGCATCAGAGAGAGTTATGGTTAAGGTCTTGGGTTGAGTCATACGGCACCCTTAACGGTGAGAATTCCCACACTGATCAGGGCTTCGTGCGTTTCGGCAATGGCGCGCGGCATGTCCTGCCAGTCGATATCGCCTGCACCCCGACCATCAATCACGTCGTGACAAGCGCTGCAAGCGTACACCGCAACAGTGTCGAAGCCCTTCATGCCCATGCCCTTCTGCCCGCACGGCAAATGCGCAAGCACGGTGGTGGCTGGATTGAAATTGCAGATGCCCGACATGCGTACGGTGCAGTCTTGGCCGTTCGCGGAAGCGCGAAGTTTTTTCGAGGTCACTCGCATGCTGGCCTCCCTGCGATGACATCGACCACTTCATACGTATTCGGCCACATCCAAGCCCCGTAGCGTCTGGCCATTGCAGAGTCAGCAAACAGCGCAAGCGCGTGATCAGGGGGCGAACCCAAGTCAAACTTGAACGAGCAGCAGAACACTGCAAATCGATAGGTGTGAATCTCGGGGACAGCCAGACGACGATCAGTCAAAGGAGCGGTCAGATCACTGCAAACGGTCATTGCGTGATTCCGTTCAAAAGATCGCGAAACTGCTTCAATTTACACAAGGCGTCGGCGTTGGTTTCGCGCTCCGCCTCAACCGACAACGCCACCTCCTCGATGCGGGTGGCCAGCGCTTTCATGCGCTTGTTTAGTTCGTCCGCAAGACCAACAACCTCACCGGAAAGACTGGCCAGAACATCCAACGCGCCAAGGCCAGGATTCTTGATCGAGACTACGGTTTGCTTAGTTACCTGCCCCATGGCTTGCTCCTTGACTCGTTTGGGAGTGAATACATCACGCTGAAACTTGCCGCCGACAGGCTCACGTATAAGACCGGCTTCCTTTAGTTCGCCAAGGGCTCGGCGGATGGCATAAGGGGATGCGCCAGTTGCCTTGGCGGCGGTAGCGGCAATGTGAATTTCGTGGTTGCTCCAAGCCGACTGAATCGGAACAAGAGCGAATATTTTTTGTGCGATTGAGGACTGACCTGCGAGGATTTGGGTCTGTCGGGATGCATTCATCAAAGTCGTTCCTTTTTGGCATATCGACTGGCTAGACTCGCTACTTTTTCTGACTGCTCTACCGGTTCAGGCCGCCATCCAGCAGCAAGGTTTTCGAATCGGTTGTGTTGGCCGACAAAGGCCGTTCGAACAGTGCCCATTTCGATGTCACGGCCTTTGCCGATGATGATTTCGGCAATACCCTTAGCATCGGTTTTTTCGTGATAGACCTCGTCGCGGTAAACGAACAAGATCACGTCGGCGTCCTGTTCGATGGCACCGGACTCCCTCAAGTCCGAGGGGATAGGTCGCTTGTTTGGGCGTTCTTCGCATTTGCGGGAGAGCTGGCTGAGCAGGACAACGGGAATACCCAACTCCTTGGCGAGAAGCTTGCAACCGCGACTGATGCTGCTGACCTCTTCGGTGCGGTTACCGCCCTCGCCTTCCAGCAATTGCAGGTAGTCGATCATCAGGAGGTCCAGGCCGTAACGCAGCTTATGGCGTCGGGCCAGCGAGCGGATGCGACCGATCGACGAGCCTGCACGGTCAGCGATGTACAGCGGAGCACGCCGAAGCACGCTGGCCGCAGCAGAGAGTTCCGCGCCATGGCTCTGGCACGCCGTACCGTTCTTCACCAACGTGAGCGGAATACGTCCCTCAGAAGCCACTGCCCGGTCCAGCAGTTGGCCCTTATTCATCTCCAAGCTGATGACGAGTGCCGACTTGCTCTGGCGCACAGCAGCCTCAATCACAAACCCCATGGCGAGCGTGGTCTTGCCCATCGCAGGACGCCCCGCAACGACGTACAGGTGATCGGGTTGCAGGCCGCCCAGCTTTTCGTCCAGGGCTTTCAGGCCGGTCGATAGCCCTATCAGCGTTTCACCACGGGCATGGCGGTCATGTCGCTCCTGCCACACCTCCAGTTGGTCGGCCAGCACGTCACCCACCTTGACGATATCGTCAGCACCCGAACCACAGTCAATTGCCATCGCTGCTGCCTGAACGGCGGCGATTTTCGCCTGCACATCTTGGTCGCTGTGTGCGATATCCATCGCTTGGGTGCCAAGGTCAAACAGGGAGCGTTCGACCGCGCGGTCTCGGACAATTGCCGCATAGGTTTTGGCGTTGGCAACGCTAGGAGTGCCGTTAACAATTTCGGCGCAGTAGGCGAATGCGGAACTTCCATCGAGCAGAGTGCCGACGTGATCGCCAACTGTTAGAAAGTCGATAGCCTTACCAGCCGAGCGAAGTGCAAGTATTCCCCGGTACACATCGGCATTCTCAGGAAAGAAAAATGATTCTGCGGAAAGGTCGTCGCTCAGGGAGTCGATCAGTTCAGGACGCTGCATCATCGCGCCCAGCAGGCCGTGTTCTGCCTCGATGCTGTGTGGTTCACGCATTGTAATTGCCCTCCACAACCTTGACGAAGCTGGAAGGCGCGATCAGAAAATCAAACGTGGCACGAAAAGGCGCGGAGCCAGGCTTTCCTGTTGAGCGGCCCATCAGAAAGTCCGATTGGGCAACAATCCCGAAGTATTCAACCCAGAAATCCAGGCATTGGTGAACCTCGCTTTGGTTCCAACGGGCGCGAATTTGTTTCTTGCGCGAATCGGATACGAGAACCACCGCAGGGAGCGCCGGAGTGAGTAACTTGTTAAATAAATCAACGATGTCCTGAACCGGGCAAGACGGGGAGCGCGAAACGCGATTCCCATCCTTTGACGGTTCAATTGACGGTTCTATTACGGTTCTGGGTGCGGCTGCTGCGGGGGGGGTGTGCCGCTCCTGCGGGGGTGGGGGTGCATCAGGTGCGGGGTGCAACTCCTGCGGGGGTGCATATGCTGCGGGGGTCAATGTGTACATAGTCGAGCGCCCCATGCGTTCGCGAAACGACAAAATCCCAGATGTACCCAGCCACTTAATTGCCGACTGAACAGTGCGTTCACCCAAGCAAGTGCGCTCAGCGATTCGAGCAACGGAAGGCCAGCAAACACCCTCGTCGTTTGCATTATCGGCGAGCGATATCAAGACAGCTTTCTGTGGGCCGCTCATGCCTTGCAACGGCCAGCACTGGCTCATGATGATGGTACTCATGCGAAAAAATTCCGGGCTGGAACCAAGGAAGCCTTCAAGTGATCAAGGCATTTCCGGCGGAATTTGGTTTTGGATGCGAGCGAGTACTGGCCGCCGATCATGAGGGCGGCATTCATCGCGGCCGTTTGATTCATGGTGATGTGCCGCGACAACTTTTCAGCATTGGCAAAAGGTGTCGCGATGGAGGTATTGCTCGTATTAGGCAAACTGTGCATAATCAGCCCCAGAACGTTGTAAAAAGCAGTTGAAAGAGCCGGGGTCCAGCCCGGCTTTTTTGTGCCTGTGATTCAGGCGACTTTTATTGATGCCTTCAGCTGAGCCAGCGCCTCTTCAGCCTGAGCGATCTCTCTCAAGATCCGGGCACGCTCTACCTGGTCTACGCGACCGTCAGCCATTGCTGCATATGTCTCGACGGTTACTTCAGCGAACTCCAAAGTTGCGCGACTCAGTGCCTCATGAACGCCTACGGCTACTGGTTGTTCCTTTCTAAAGATCGAGTAACCGAACTCACCAGCCAGGGCGGCCAGCGGCCGCATGTCTTGCGTGTGCAGGAGCAGCGCATAAAGGTGCTTCACGTTGAACCACGCACCGTCATAGCTTGCATTGGCACGCTGAAGCAGGCTCACGGGAGGCATGTTCATCAGGGTTGCCAAGCCCTTGGTGTTGGCCTCATCCACCACGCTGTCGCAGGCCTTCAGAAAATCGTGCATCCGTAAAACCTCATATTTTTTTCCGTGGCGCCTTGCTAGTGCGGAGACGATCATTTGTTCGGAGAGTCAAGCGACGGATTTTTTGGGATGTGCTTCTGCAAGAAGCCAGTTGGCCTCGAACGGCTTACCTTGCAAAGCCGCGAGGTGTGCAATTTTTTGGGCGTATTGGGTCTCGCCGGTGTATTCGGTTCGCGGCAATGCGTCCGCTGCGAGCCACTTATAGATAGCTCTGGCAGTTTTTCCGCAAGCCGAGGCAACGGCACAAACGCCACCAGCGGCTTCAATCGATTTTTTGAGCGGCCTCATAAGGCCTCCGAGCAAAAATGAACTTACAGTACATCTTATGTCGGAACTGAAAGTACACGCAAGGCCGTGCGATATTGAACCTATGGTTCAAATCGAAGAAATACGTGCTGCGTTCGCCTCTCGCCTCAAAAAATCGGTTGCCGCAAAAGGCATCGAGCAATGGGGAGCAGGCGCTCGGCTGTCTGAAATAGCCAAGGTCACTCCGAAAGCAGCGAGCAAATGGCTGAACGGAGAGGCAATGCCTGGTCCTGCAAAAATGAAGGCTATAGCTGAGGCGCTCGATGTGAAAATTGAGTGGCTACAGTACGGCTCAGGTGACGAGCCGGGCCCTTCCGGCGTACGCAAGGCTAATGAGCCAGCAAGCGCGGATACGCTATCTGCCGCCGATCTGGTGCTTGAAATGCTTGAAAAGCACGGAAAGGGGTTACCAAAAGAAGTGCGCCAGCGTATTGCGTCCGCATCAAATGAGCCGACGAATAACGTAATCACCGTGGACTTTTCTCGCCCTGGTCAAGTTGGTGATGAGGTGTGGATAGCCCACTACGACGTACGCGCGGCCATGGGTAGCGGGCAGATCCCGCACGAATACCCCGAAATGCTGCAGGACATCAGGGTCAGCCCCAAGCACCTGCGCGACCTAGGTCTCACCTTCAAAGAACACTTTCACCTGAAGATGATCACCGGATGGGGTCAGTCAATGGCGCCAACTATCAAGGATCGTGACCCTCTACTCGTGGACATAACGATCCGGGAGTTCACCGGGGACGGCATTTACCTCTTCTCCCACGACGATATGCTTTATGTGAAGCGGTTGCAGAAGAAAGGTAAGGATCGCTTCAAGATGATCTCAGACAACAAGCACCACGACCCAGAGGATATTCGAGTGGACGACACTCACATCCTGGCTAGGGTGCTTTATGTATGGAATGGAAAACCGGTATAACGGCATGCCCCTCACCAAACCGAACCGGCAACTGCGCCGCGACCTGAAAGAAGCGTCGGCCCTGATTAAGTGGTCGGGCATTGACTTGATGAAAATGGCAATACGGCTGTCCGAGGCCGGTTTTGAAGCCGACGCCAGAGCACTGTTGATGATCATCGAAAGCTTTCCCGACGCCGAGGATAAGCTGGTAGGTTATGCCGATGAGGTTAAGGCGGGAAGGATCGTACGTAGGTAAAACTGTCGGGGCGTGCTCATCGCGCGAGACTCACGCCAACAAAACGGTATGGCCAGAGAGTTTTCATAGGGAATCGAATGTCAGAATCAATACTGCTCGTTGAGCACAAGCTCAGGTACTCTAATAGCCAGCCACTGGCGGTGAAGGACGTTGTCGAATCCTTGCTCGCACTAAACAAGCTTTCGGTGTTTTTCCTGCCCAAGGCTTTGTCAGACCTATCTGACGCAGATGTAATTGCTGCGGAGCTCTTCGTTGAGGGGTTTGAGGAAGGCTCATTCATACAAAAGGTACTTGTGAAACTCGTCTTCAAGGATGACGAGGAGATGAACAAGTTTCTCGACAAGGTTCGCGAGGGTGGCCGTAATATTTACCGCAAGCTGCCAGGAGAGGGAAAACCAGTGCTGAAAGCCGTAGCTGTTACAGCTGTGATTGGCGCCCTGGTGACTGTGGGCGCGGTTTACGCGATTTCAACCAAAACACCTGGTGCGTCAACGTCCAGCATAAACATCGTGAACAGTAACTTCGTCGTAATTGGCGCTGAGTCTTATGAGGTTTCACCTGAGAGGTTTGCGCAGGTAATCGAAGCGACAGCTGCAGTAGACAAGAAAAAGCTTGCTCAGGCATCAGCGAAAATTCTCGCACCAGCAAAAAAAGAAGAAGGGGCAACTGTTGAGCTGGACGGCCTGACGGAAATGACCGTCCCCAACTCTACCATCACTGAGATCCCCGACGAGGTTGATTTCGAGCCATTTGAGATCGATCAGCCCCATCCTGATGTCGACATTGAGATCCGAGCAACAGATTTGGATTCTTCCAGCAAAGGCTGGGCGGCGATTATTCGTGGGCTTGTAGATCGCCGAGTAAAGCTCCTGTTCTCAGATGATGTTAATCCTGAGGATCTTGCTGGAAAATTCAAGGTCCGCGCAGACGTCGAAGTGAAATTTAGGATGTCAGCCAAATCGAAGAAGATGGAGCCAGTATCTATAACGGTGACTCATATCATCAAGGATTAGTCATAAGCCCGACCCAGCGCCGGGCTTCTTGTATCTGCCCTTCCCGATCTGAATCCGTAGCCCGCCATTGAGCGGGCTTTATTATGCCTCAGAAAGGCGCCGCCTCTTCTTCCTGCTCAAACTCAACCTCTGCCCTGCCCTCCGCCTCGACCTCCTGCTGTTCCCACTTCACAGTCACACTGCCGTCGTCATTCAGCGTCAATTCAAGCTCGTCGGTTTCGGCTATCACCCCTAGCACCTCCTCCCACTCCCGATCCCCATCTGTGTCCAGTCGATGGATATTCACCCAGCGCTGAGCCTGCGCAACTGGGTGATTGATCATCGAAGAAATACGCAAGATAAGCCGCTCTACTCCGCTTATTTCTTGCCGTTTTACCAATTTTTCCTGCTTGTCGACCTTACCCATAAGCCCCCAAAAGCTGTATATACGTACAGCTAAAACTTACTATAGCGAATTGAATTTCTAAAGAGAGCGGGCCTCGCGAGTTAGGATTTGTGAATTTTTGCGGCAATATATGTACTTATGGTACTTGACCGATAATGAACCTCTAGTTCATATTGGCGCTGCCGCCGCGATGCAACGGGCTGCATGCTAAAAAATTGCTCTTTAACAACCAGCGCAAAAAACCAACAGACCGCATTGCCTATACCGGCGACCGGCGAGCGGACAGGCCCGAAAGCCTGCCAACGACAGGAACAACCTGGACGGCTGCCCGATGGTGAAACGCCAGAACCGTGTGAACGACCCGGCAAGCAATGCGCCCCGCCCCTTCCGGCGGCAATAGGATGGACAGCATCACTTCTGCACCTTGGCGACAGGGTGCAGCGGGATGTAAACCAAGTACGCGCCGTTCAAATGCGACATGGTAAAGGCGTGTTAGAAACGGACGCTGAGTAGCAAGTTAAAACTCTCCAATACTCACAACTCTGCACCCGAGCGGCCGGGTGCAATAGGATGCAGTACGATGTGAACATTAACTCAATCAAGGAGATGGATCAGTGCTCATTTTGATGCGAAAACCAGGTGAGAGTATCAAGATCGGTGATGCTATTACGATCCGAGTCGTAGCAGTGAATGGCCCCCAAGTAAAGTTAGGCATCGACGCGCCTAAAGAAATAGCAGTGCACCGCGAAGAAATCTTGAATCGTATTAAAGAGAAGACTCAAGCGGGCTACGCCAGAAGCTCAGAGCAAACAGAGCCCCATTAGATAAGAGCCAGCTCTAGGTATCAACGCTTTAGCAGGATAAATTTGACCAAACAATTTACCACTAACATACCTAGGTCCTACAAGCGCTTTATTGCTACTTATTTCAAAATATAGCATCAACATGCAATAGAGCGCGACCATGATGCTTTAGCCCCCCTAACCCACCTGATATATCGCAGCTTAAAACCCCATAATTAACACCAGCTTTATGACTTCACTTTCTTCAAGACTTGCGAGCGATCCACTCAATCAAAAGCACACTCCCGCTTATAGCTTTCTTTAGATATGAACCCTCATTTCAAAGCATTACAACTAGCGCCACGTCAGTATGAAGAAAGCATCACTGCTACACCTTGGCGACAGGGTGTAGTGGGATGCACCTATAGTAAAGTGTCTACAAATGGAGGCTACGTAGCGAATCAAAACTCTCCAATATTCACATTTTTGAACCCGAGCGATGGAGTGCATTAGGATGCAGTATGATTCCGTACGAAGTAGCAATCAGCTCAAGAAAGGAGATGGATCAGTGCTCATTTTGAGGCGGAAAAAAGGTGAAAGCATCGACATTGCTGAAAAAATCACGGTGACTGTAGTACGGGTGAGCGGTAACAAAGTACAAATTGGCATCGACGCCCCAAAAGAAGTAGAAGTTCATCGTGAAGAAATTACAAAGCTCATTAAAGCGAAGAAACAAGCTGGCTACATCAGAAAATTAAAACAGCCCCCCACACCCCAATAGATCAGAGCTACTGGCCGACACCAACGCATTAGTTCAGTCCGCTTTACTAAACGTTAGCACTTGCAAATTCAGCCTACTACAAGCGCCCTGTTCCTATCTTCATTTCAAAAAAGACTATAGGAATTTTAACAGGGCTCTGCCGCCGCCCTATTAATACTAGCCCAACCTAACAAAACACAACAACACCGAGCTAAACCTTAGAACAAAGACAACTAGGAAAATATTACGCCTCTCTAATGTACTTTCCGTGCACAGCTTTTAAGTAAACTTTACCATCTAACCCTTCAAAACTTCGCCTTTGTCGATACCCGACGGCAAAATTTCCGGGTACTGTCTATGCACTTAAATGAGAAGTTTTAACTTTTAACAGTGCAAGCAACGTCAGCCCGACGTTAGCTGCCCGATCCTCTCAGAGAGAGCGCATCGGGGTGTGATTGGAGCGTGCCCAAGCGGGCTGCAGCGCTAGGATCGCAAAGCCCCGGAAATGTCCTGAGCCGGATTTACCGGCCAATACTAAAAACGCGGCGGGAACCAAGCGGGGGTAGCGCCCCGGTGTTCCGATCACACCCCGATGCGGAGAGTACACACCGCGAAAGCGGCCCCTGCATCACCCTCCCCAACTAATACGACCGCATCGGCAGATGTCAGGCTGGCTTTTCACGCCCGGCTTGGTCACCGGTGCCTGGCATCTGGCCAATGCGGTCTTGGAGATTCCTATGAACCAGACAATCAAACAGAGTCAGGCCATCTACCAAGGCCTGCGCGAGCGCTGCACCCTGTCCACTGCCGAGTTCTACGACAAGGTAGGACGGGGCAATCCAGCGTCTGCACCGCGCTTTCAGGTGGTGCCGTGCGGTAACAACGAATTCAGCGTGGTTGATCGCGAGACTGATCAGACCAAAGTTGTTTGCACTGGCGTAGAGAAGGCCGTGCGCTTCGCCAAACGCATCGACGAAACGCCGGCCTCTGTGCAGAAACAGCGTCAAATCAAGAAGCCCGCGGACTTCGCCACCTGGGTGCTGCGCTGGACCTGCACCGTAGCCTTCTGCCTTGGCATCTTCGCCTTCTACGGTGCGCACCGATGACGGCGAAGCGGAAGCCCCACAATATGCGGCTACGCCTTGAACGCTCATGCCGGGCACTGCTTTCAACGAATCACGCAGCAGTCGTGAACATCGATCCACGCGGCCTGCAGGTGATGATCAACTGGAAGAACGGGAAACAGATCCTTGTTCGTCAGGTGGCCGATGCGCTCTGCGATATCCCTCACCGCTGGACCATCTACATCGCAGGCATCTGCCAGCGTCAGACGGAGCCCAGTACATCAAGTCCATCGACATCAGGCCGGACGGCGTCCACCTCGCTGAAAGCCTGACGGACGTCGTAGAGCATTTTTACAACGAGCTAAAAGCTGACTGCAATCCGAACCATCGGATCGGCATGGGCTGGCTGGCAGTGCCTGGCATCGTCGAGATGACAGAAGCTCAGGTGTCTGCAGTGTTTAACGCCTTCGGCGCTTGGAGTCAGGTGAAGGTCGCCGCATGAGACGCCTGCAATGCCGAGCCAACCATCGACGGCGGCCACTTCAATTATCAATCCCACCCAGCGGGCTGAAAGCCCTTCCGGAGAAATCCCCATGTCCACAGCAACAGATACCGCCGAGTTTCTCGAAGAGCTGAACGGCGGCGCTTTCGCCAGCCAAATCGGTCACGCCCTTTCCGAAGTAGCCGCCGGGGTCGTTGACCATGGCAAGGCCGGAAAGCTGGTCATCACCTTGGACTTTTCCCGGATCGGCGAATCGCACCAGGTGAAGATCAAGCACAAGCTCGACTACAAGGTGCCGACAAAGCGCGGCACCCGTAGCGAGAACACAAGCCTCGACACGCCGATGCACGTTGGTAGCGGCGGGCGCATCTCGTTGTTCCAGGAAAAGCACGACCAACTGTTCAGCCGCGACGAAGCGCCAATTAAGCCGCGCACCTGATCTACCGCATAAACCCCTTCCCCACAGAGACCTGAACTATGTCCCTTACCAAAGAAGCTGTACAACTGATCACGGACACCGCGCTGATCGCCTCCGCAAAAGCCCTGGAAACCAATACGCCGACAGTCGTGCTGCCAGAAGGCGCAAAGATTGTCAGCCTGGAACAGTTCGGCGCTGGTCGTAGCCGCTTCCGCGGAACCTTCTCCACCAGCTCCCTAGTTGACTTCAGCAAGTACGTCATCGACCGCAACGTCGCCGAGGCGCAAGGCTTTATCAACCAGGATGAAATGACCTGCTCTGTGCTGTTCAACCTCGGCACAGAAGAAGTGCCAGGTCATGCAGATGACCGCGCCGTGTTGAAGCTCAAGGCGACCGCAGGTTATCAGGCAGTCCAGGCAATCAACGGGCGCGCCATGTCGCAGAAGGATATGAGCGACTGGATCGAGGACTGGCACAGCACCCTGACAGCAGTTGGCGCTGACAATCAGGATATTAGCCTGGTCAAAGCGATCGCCGCAGTGCGAACCATCTCGGTGAAGGCAACATCGGAAAGTGATCACACCGTCAGTGAAACGCGCGCCAGCCGCAGCGCCATGGACGCCATCGAGGCAACCAGCAAAGAAACGCTGCCGACATCGCTGATCTTTACAGTGGTACCGTTCGAAGGCCTGTCGCTGCGCGCGATCATCCTGCGTATTTCGGTCATCACCAGCGGCGCACAACCGGCCCTGAAGCTGCGCTGGGTTGGCGAAGAGGTGCAGCGCGAAGAGATCGCGCAGGAGTTCAAGTCTGTTCTGGATGCTCAGGTCGGAGAAGCCACAACGCTTTCGTTAGGTATGTTCAATACAAACTAACTACCCTACCCCTAAAAATTACCGCCCTAATAGAGGGCGGTACCTAATCAAAGCTACTCGAAGATCGCAGCATGGTTCCCAATCCATGTTTCTTAAGCGTGTTTTCTTGATCCGAAAAGCTTAATCCATAAAGCAAAGCCCCGCTGTTGAAGCCGGTACTCACCCATTTTCGATTCGTTTTTAAGGATAATTTTTCGATTTGTCAACGCACGCAACGCGTCGGTCAACGTTTGATCATCTCCAGAAAAGTGGCTGCGAATCTCACTTTTCTTAATCCATTCATTCATATTATCAGCCATGATACTAAGCACTTGACGATACTCATCCGACTTAATTTTTGAATGATAGTCGCTCGCATAATACCGGGTACCAATAGAGTCAATAGCGCCACCCTCACTGAAAGCGCCATCGAGCACGTCATCCATTGTAATCTCACCATCCACATTACGATCAAATGCTGAATAGGCAAATTGTTGGATGAAATGCGGGTATCCCTCGGACAAAGTAGCGATGTGATCTTTAGCAAGCTCACCAATAGTGGTCTTGACGTCGTTGACCTCGTTCCCCGCAGCCATGCCTCGATCTACTACATACTTTGTATCAGTGAAATTCAATTCTTTAACTTTTAGGTGCGTAAAAATTCGAATAGAGGACTCGTGTGATTTCGCAAGCTTTTCCACAATCTCAGGCAATCCAGCAACTACGAACATAACGTTGCTACATCCATGACTTTGAAGCATCTCAGTCACAGCTTTGAAAAAATAGCCAATATGGAGAGAGGGTGAGGCATTGTCTGCCTCGTCAATCAGAAACACCACGCCATCTTTAGCGTGCTCGCCTTTCTCCGGATTTGCTATCCGCTTGCAAGTCTCTGAAAGAGAATACGCGAAGTCATCAATCAGCAAGTCCGAGTCATCTATGGACAATGACTTTTCAATACTAGAATCTAGAACTTTTATCCGCTGAACAAATGACCATGTTTCACTCAGAAACTTTCGGACAGTTTCAATTTTTCCAAGCTCCCGGCTAATTGACTTTTCAATCAACTTAATAAAAGTAACCAGACTTGTTCGATCAGAGATAACAACGTTAACGGCAACGAAATTAAACTTTTCATAGTTATCAGTCACAGGCGTCACGAGCCCCATTGCGAGACACTTATGAAGGTTCATCAATGAAGACTTTCCTATCCCCCGCTCGCCAGTGATAAGCAGATTCACACCATGCCCATTTTTAGTTTGATGCAGACCTTTCTCAAATGCCTGCATCTCTTTTACACGACCGGCAAACATCCCCGCGGATACTGGGCTATTCGGCTTGAATGGATTGACCTTACTCAAAATTTACCCACCCTCTTTCACCTAAACTGACAGCCCCAAAAAGGGCCCGGAAAATGAGGATCTTTATCCTAGTAAATTCGTCATGAGTCAATGGCGATTACGGTTCAACCTCCGTAAAACGGTGTTCTCCGCTCCACTTGAAGCTACGGACTACAAGAAGAGCGGCACATAGCCACGACCTTAGCTTCCAAGAGCCACATTAGATTCGCCTAAGGCAGCCCAAGGCCTGCAGGTATGGCGGTTTTGCTTTTCGAGTTTGGGCCAGACGATATGTCTTTCCATCGCCCGACTAGTAGATGAGGAACTCACGGCTGCTTCGGGCGCTCACCGGCTTCGATAGCCACAGCCTTTTTACATCCATCACGACTAAGGCGGATGAGGTATCGGTATTGAAATCGTTATGCAGTGGTCCTGGATACATGTCTTGGGCAGACTCAACATTTGAGGCAACAGGGAGGAAGACAAAGGGCCAATAGAATCCTTATCAATCTAAAGCTCTGTTGCCGTCTCCGTGTCAAGCCAGCACTAGTCGCCACTTCAACGAATCACGCCGCACTCGAGCAAATCTACGCGCCAGCAAGATCCCCCTTCACCAAGTCGCGGCAGCACCGAATCTCATGCACCGCACCTGGCTTGAACTGATCGAACCACCCCGCCTCCTCTTCGTCCAGATCACTCGCCGCCTGCTCTGACAGCTCGTCGATATCGATACCCATGCTCGCTGCTGTTGCGAATACAGCTACGAGCGCCTGCTTCAGTTCCATTGCGTGCTTGTCCGTCATGTCGGACCCCTCGTGGGTTGAGATATGAGCTTAGACCGGCAGTGCGCTGCGCCTTAAACGTCGTGGCTATAACGGTTATTCCGAAAAATCACGGGATGATCGCAGCAAGCTGCGGCGGTGGAAGCCCTTGCTTCGCGTCAAGATTTTTAAACACTCTTTTAGCTCTTTCAGGAATTAAATATGTTCCTATTAATATGTGCTCTATCACCTCGAGAGCCAAGAGAAGTTGATCTTTTGAGTGAGCAAGAGCGTCATGCGCAGCACGATTTCCAAGCAATCTGATTTTATGAAGAGTTTCGACGCCTTCTTTAGTAACCAAAGACTTTTGGTGAAGATCGTCAATTTTTAATGAGAGGTTGCGCCCTTTAGCTTTGACGTCGGTGCAAATCGACTCAAGAAGGGCCCTGATTGCTATGCCAGCAATAATAAATAATTCGTTCTCAACAGCTGTGCGAGACTCTTTATATATCTCTCCTATGCCGGAGGGTAATAGCCAGTGATCGATAACCTTGGAGCCTATAACGCGACCAGGATAGTAGGTCACTGACTCCACATAAAATCTCTCCTGTGTATCGTAGTCATGGTCATAGTCTTCAGAATTAGTTGAGCACGTCCGAAAGGATATCTCTTCACATCCTTGGCACTGAATTATTTGGTGATCTTCGGACCAGTCGACGCTGTGGCCTCCACCGCAGTCTTCTGAACCGCGTTCGCTGTAGCACGCCACAACCTTATGGTTAGTCTCGATGCTGCATTTTTTACATGGAAATTTTTGTTGGTTGTCATTCACCACGGTGAATTTGAACGTCTTCGTTACCTTTCCCATATTTGCTTCCCTAGCCAATTACCAGGCAATACCAATACCCCACTTCAACGAATCACGCCACACCGGCGAGGATGATCTATGTCCGAACAACCGATTGACCAGAAGAAGCTCGAGCGGGCCATTCGCAAAATCAAGCACTGCTTGGCGCTTGCTCAAAGTCCCAACGAGAACGAAGCCGCAACCGCAATGCGCCAGGCACAGGGGCTGATGCGTGCATATCAGCTAACTGAAACTGACGTAAAGCTGAGCGATGTGGGAGAGGTCGAGTCATCCATGTCGCGAACTTTAAGGAGACCGGTCTGGGACCAGAACTTGAGCGTACTGGTCGCGCAGGTCTTCAACTGCCAGGCGTTGCGCTACAAGCACTGGTGCAAGCTCAAGGGACGTCGAGTAGAGCGCGCAACATTCGTCGGCGTGAGCCCTTCTCAACATATCGCCCTCTATGCGTACGAGACACTGCTCACAAAGCTCATACAGGCTCGTAAGGAATACATCACCGGAATACGTGCCGGGCGGTATCGCAGTGCCTACTCACCGGCAACGGCAGGTGACCATTTCGCCATAGCGTGGGTAGGTGCGGTTCATAGGAAGCTGCAGGATCTTGTTCCTCGAGGTGAGGAAGACCAATTGCTTGAACAAGACTGCTCAGGTCGCCACCTTGTGGCTGTCGAGGCTAAGCACAAGACATTGATCGCGGAATTCCTTTCCAATCAACAAATCGGCAAACCCAAAAAGGCCAGAGAGATTGAGCTCGATCTGGACGCCCAAATTGCAGGAATGCTTGCAGGTCAAAAAGTCGAGTTACACGCCGGACTGACGTCCGGTGCCGACGACCTACTGGCTCTATCAGCCTGCGCCTAACCATCGCCGACCGCCTGGGCATTCGCGACAGCCCGGCGCACACCATCACCGAATACCATCTGCAAACATGCTCAGCCGTCTAATGGTCACCAAAGATCAAGACGATCAAGGTCGCGACGATTAGCGCGGCGAAGAACAGTATCAAGACAAACCACAAAGCCAGCTCGTGCATGGGATATCCCCAGTTGAACGAGCTTGTACGGCTAGCGGCATCGAAGTCGTGCCACCAAAAGCGACTCGTTTATTACCCGGTCAGCATCCCAGGTGATGAGATTGGAGCTATCTTCGCTTTCTCCATCACCGAGCAATTCCATCTTTGCCTGCAACGCCAAGGCATATGGATCGAAACCCAACCTGAATGCCGCGCAGAATACCGCCACGAGTGTGTGGCAGTAGATGCCTTCCTGTGTGGTGCTCATCATTACTCCCTGATCATCTTCACCGGCTGCCAGCATTCCATTAGCGGCCTCCATTCTTTAGTGAAGCTTGCTTTACCTCTCATCACAAACATTTCACCGGTGCACGTCGCTATTAGTGACGGCCGGTGAAATCCCCCTACTGCTACTTCAAGCCTGCCGGTGATTGGCGGCCGAGGATTCGCTATGCCTACACAATCCTATCCCTTCTACGCCTGGGCACTGACCAAGGATTACGAGCCGCATAAAGTCGAGCTCGTCGGTTCTGCCTCTGGATCAGATGGCAAGCACGTTACAGCCACAGGCAGACGCTACTCAAACCCCGAGCTCCACGGCTGCAAGACGCGCGCAGTTCTGTGGGCACGTGATCGCTTGGCAAAGCAGCAGAAAGATTTGGTAGAGCGCGCATCTCAGCTGGAACGCCGAAAGATTGAGCTGGCGAAACACGCCGACCTTTAACCCCTTCTGCCGCCATAGGGCGGCGTGGAGCAGTACACCATGGCAAAAGTCATTGCCCAGATTACGGTGAAATTGCCGCGCCTCATGGAGGCAGGCGAATACAGGAAGCTGCGTTATGCCGGGGGAAAGCCCAGCTTGCAACAGCTCAAGAAATGGATCGAGGAAGGCGAAGTGATAGGAGAGGTAAAAGGCGGGATGTACTTCGTCGACCTGCAGGCCGCGGTGATGGGGACAAATGACCCGCTGCTCGCTCAGATGCTGGAGACGGCCTGATGGCAGCACGGCCGCGAACCCTGCAAAACAGGAAGCTGCCGCCGAACCTTTACCCTAACGGGAAGTACTGGCGGTACAGAAACCCCATCACTGGCGTCATGACCAGCATCAATAGGCCTTTGGAGGAAGCAATCAAGCTGGCAAAGGCCGCCAACCTAAAGCTCGCGGCGCTGGTAGTTGACGATGGCGCCCTGCTCACGCTGCTCACAGGTGACCGGCTCCCAACCGTGAGCAACCTTCTGAAGCGCTTCGCAGATGAATGGCTGATCGAAAAAGATTATGCCGCACGCACACTGGAGGAAATCGAATTCAAACTCGAGCGTTACCGGCTTGATCTGGGTGATCGCCTGATCGGCCAACTGGATGTGCTGGCCATGGCCGATTACCTCGACAATTTCAGCAACAACGCCTATACGAAACACCGCGGGCTTTGGATTCAGATTTTCGCCTTTGCAGTCGCCAAGGGGTTGGCTGAGCGCAACAACGCAGAGCTGACCCTCGTGAAGAAGGAGGCGGAGAAGAAGCGTCAGCGACACACCCATGATGGCCTGAAGCTGATTATCGGCGCCGTAACCACGCCGCCCTGGCTAAAGCGCGCTATTCGGTTGGCACTGGCCAGCCTGCAGCGACGCGAGGATATCGTCACCTGGTTAAAGTCGGCGGCCGACATGGAGCAGAACACTCTGACGGTATCGCCCGGGAAGACCCAAGGGTATGACAACCCTATTCACCTGAAGATCAAAATGGGCGCGGCCCTGCGCGAAGTTGTCGGCGAGTGCTTGCGCTCCCCGATCGCCTCACCCTACTTGATTCATTACAAGCCCAAGGCTCGCCGCCGGGACTTGATCGAAGCGAAGGATCATTGGACTTCGGTCACGCCGGACTACCTAACTAAAGAGTTCAGCAAAGCCAGGGATGCTGCGCATGCTTACGACCATGTGCCGGCCGGTGAGCGCCCCACTTTTCACGAGATCCGCGCATTAGGTGCTTGGCTTTACGAGCAACAGAAATTCCCGCAAGAGTACATCCAAGCACTGCTGGGGCATGCGGACGAGAAGATGACGCGGCATTATCAGGAGGGACATGACGAGAAGAAAATCGAGTACGTCGAGGTGTGTGCAGAATTGGCGTTCTGAGTGGGGGTTTTGCAAAAGTTTTGCAAAAGTTTTGCAAATCCATTTTTCAAACGGGCAAAGAAAAAGGGTCTACATCTCTGTAGACCCTTCTGTACCGGCAGCAGGACCGGATTTTGTTTGGTAGGCGCGACTGGACTCGAACCAGCGACCCCCACCATGTCAAGGTGGTGCTCTAACCAACTGAGCTACGCGCCTGCTGTGGGTCGGCATTCTACGGATATTCGAATGTGTGTCAACACCTTTTTTCGCGCTAACTCCATGAATATGCGAATTTTTTTGCCTTCTCTGTTTTACCTCTTAGTTTCGTCACTAGCTGGTGGAGATTTTTGATCTCGGGTAGGATCGAGCCATTCGTAAAAAATATTAAACGGAGGTTGAAGGATGGCGAACACTCCTTACCCGCAGTCCTACTACGCGGCTTCGGCGAATCCAGTACCGGAGCGCCCGCAGTTACAGGGTGATGTGGAAACTGACGTTTGTATCATTGGTGCGGGCTACACAGGCCTGTCGAGCGCCCTGTTTTTGCTTGAACACGGATTCAAAGTCACAGTCCTGGAAGCCGCCAAAGTCGGCTTCGGTGCTTCCGGGCGCAACGGCGGCCAGATCGTCAACAGCTACAGCCGCGATATTGATGTCATTGAACGCTCGGTTGGTCCTGAACAGGCACAGCTACTCGGGCAGATGGCGTTCGAAGGCGGTGCGATCATTCGCGAACGTATCGCGAAATACCAGATTCAGTGCGACTTGAAGGACGGTGGTGTGTTCGCTGCCATCACCGACAAGCAAATGGGGCACCTGGAAGCGCAGAAACGTTTGTGGGAACGCTATGGCCATACGCAACTTGAGCTGCTCGACAAGCGTCGCATCGGTGAAATGATCGCATCCGAGCAGTACATCGGCGGCATGCTCGACATGAGCGGCGGACATATTCACCCATTGAACCTGGCGCTGGGCGAAGCGGCCGCGGTGGAATCGCTAGGCGGCGTCATTTATGAACAGTCGGCAGCCGTGCGGATCGAGCGTAGCGCCCATCCTGTTGTGCACACGGAATCCGGCAGGGTTAAAGCGCGCTTTGTGATCGTGGCCGGCAATGCCTATCTGGGTAATCTGGTGCCGGAGCTGGCCGCTAAATCCATGCCTTGCGGCACTCAGGTAATCACCACTGAGCCGTTGAGTGAGGAGCTGGCCAGCACGCTACTGCCTCAGGATTACTGCGTTGAGGACTGCAATTATTTGCTGGACTATTATCGACTCTCAGCCGACAAGCGCCTGATCTTCGGTGGCGGCGTTGTTTATGGTGCACGCGACCCGGCGAATATCGAAGCAATCATTCGTCCCAAAATGCTCAAGGCTTTCCCGCAACTCAAGAACGTAAAGATTGATTACGCGTGGACCGGCAACTTCCTGCTGACCTTGTCGCGCTTACCTCAGGTCGGTCGTCTGGGTGACAACATCTATTACTCGCAGGGCTGCAGCGGTCATGGTGTGACATACACACATCTGGCCGGCAAAGTGCTTGCTGAAGCCTTGCGAGGTCAAGCCGAACGCTTCGACGCATTTGCCGGCCTGCCACACTACCCTTTTCCCGGTGGACAGTTGTTGCGCACTCCCCTTACAGCGTTAGGCGCTTGGTACTACAGCCTTAGAGACAAGTACGGCTTTTAATTGCAACGGCTGCCCAAGGGAGCGGCACCTGGTCTGGCGCCGCTTTATCGGACTATTGTGCTTTCAGGGTTTTGAGCGCTTCGCCGGCGGCCTGCTCTTGCCCTGCTTGAGCCAGATCATTTGCTGCCTTCGACCAGCGCTGCTCATCAAGATTGGCAGGTAATTGACGCGGGTTCTGAATCAGCACCGCCCAACTACCGGCCTTTTCCCACGCGGAGCTGAAGCTGCTGAAGCTCATCAGCAAATGTCGATTCATGCCTGCGTGAAGCAATACGGTCTGCTTGTTGCGGTTATAGCCCACCAGAACGCCGTAACGTGGCTCCGTGAATACCGTGCCTTCGGCGAAACGCAGCATTACCGGATACCCCGCCGAGACCTGCGTCAGTAGCGACTGCAGCCCATCATCCAGGGGGTAAACCAGAAAACCATACTGTCGCGCCACTTGCTGCATGCTCTGCTCAAGTCGTGCCTCACCGCCTGGCAACTGAAGAGACTTATCCAGCAACCCCGGGGTTATTTGCACCCGTTGATAAGACAACATACTCGCCAGCGCGCCCGGTCCGCTTTGGTAAGCGTTGCCGCGAAAAAACGGCACATTATTCAGTTCGACACGGTCAGGCAGACGTTTGATTTCAGGGCTCAAAGCCGAAGCACAGCCCCCGAGAGCCAGAAAAACCGCTGCGAGTACTCCCAACCGCTTCAAGCCAGCGACACGGGAAAAGAAAAATACCGGCGACATTTTTACTCACTTCAAAAAACGCCGGACAACCCGCGGCCCGGCTCGGACAACGATAATAGGACGCACCAGGCACGGGGTATAGCCTCAATGTACAGTCTGCAGCCGTGCATAGATCAAATCGGTCATGACTGTTCGACCATTGGTCAACTAACGGAAACATGCCAGGTACTAGACTGTCGATTATCAGGACCGCAAATGAAAAGAAGGGTCCGTGGAGGACGTATGAGCCTGGAAATGACAATCGTGATGCTGATCGCCGCATGGCTGGCCGTTGCTACCGCCATGCTCTGGGGTGTGATGCGTATTTCTCGTCGTCATCATCACCATCGCAGCGTAGAACCTGCGCCGCCGAAACCAATGAAGCCGATCAAAAGCCGCCGACACGCGCCGGCCCATTGAGATTTCAACTGAGCACTCGTAACTGAAAACGGCCGGTATGGAGGTTATCCATAACGGCCGCTTGCTTGTCAGATTACGTGTGAGCTTTCACTCACAATCATTGACTATCAAGCCTTGGATGCCTGAGCGGCTGATTCTCTTTTGATCTTAGCCCTGCGTGCCCACATGTTCAGCACTTCAATCAAAGCCGAGAAAGCCATCGCCGCATAGATGTAGCCTTTCGGTACGTGAGCACCAAAGCCTTCCGCGATCAACGTCATACCGATCATGATCAGGAAGCCCAGCGCCAACATCACTACGCTCGGGTTTTCATTGATGAACTTGGCCAAAGGCTCAGCAGCCACCAACATCACAATCACAGCAGATACCACGGCGATGATCATGATCGGCAAGTGCTCAGTCATACCTACAGCGGTAATAATGCTGTCGATGGAGAACACCAGGTCGAGGACCAGAATCTGACTGATCGCCGCACCCATGCTGAGGGTGATGGTGGAGTCCAGCTTCTTCTCTTCTTCGGTCTTGATATCGACGCTATGGTGAATCTCGGTCGTAGCCTTCCAGACCAGGAACAGACCACCGGCGATCAGGATCATGTCTTTCCAGGAGAACACCTGCCCCAGAATCTCGATGACCGGCTCAGTGAGTTGCACGATCCAGGCAACGGTGCTGAGCAAGCCCAGACGCAGGAACAGCGCCATACCGATACCCAGGCGACGGGCTTTCTGCTGCTGATGGGCCGGTAGCTTATTGGTCAGGATTGAAATGAAAATCAGGTTATCGATGCCCAGTACGACCTCCATGACCACCAGGGTGGCCAAGGCGATCCAGGCTGCAGGACTTGAAGCGAGTTCTAACAGGTATTCCATGTGTATTGCCCTGATTCAGTCAGTATTAAGGTCAGATTTCTTGCTTGCTTTCGTCGTCTTTCTTCTCAGCTTCGGGCTGCGCCATGGATAGATCCTGTTTGGCATCGTCCAGCGCTTGCGTTGCGGCCTTGTGAGTATCGTCGATAGCCTGCTTGGCAGAATCAGCAGCAGTGCTCAGCAGTTGTTTGCTGGATGTTTCAATCTGGTCGCAACCGGTCAGAACAATGAGCGGCAAGGCCAGTAATACAGCATAAAAGGGTTTGATCATCTAGAGCCTCGAAAATTTAACCGGCTAAATGTGATGCTCCGGCGATAGGCCAGCATTCTAGAGAGGTCTGACTATCAGGAAAATTCGTATTTTTAAGCTGTATACTTCGGCAAAACCGAACTGAGACCTTTTCATGCTCAACTACCGACAGCTGCATTATTTTTGGGTAGTCGCCAAGACTGGCAGCATCGTGCGCGCGTGCGACCAGTTAAACCTCACCGCTCAGACCATCAGCGGCCAGATCAGCCTGCTGGAGCAGTCGCTGGGGGTTGATCTGTTTCAACGTGTCGGTAGGCAGCTGGAGCTTACTGAAGCCGGACGCGTCACCCTGCCCTACGCCGAACAGATGTTCCAGCTTGGCAACGAGCTGGAGTCCGTGCTGCGAGCGCAACCCGATGAGCAGCAGATACTGTTCCGCGTGGGCGTCGCTGACGTGGTGCCCAAGTCCATCGTTTACAGGCTTATCGCACCGACCATGGAGCTAAGCGAGCCCATTCGCATTACCTGCCGCGAAGACAAGCTTGAACGTCTATTGGCCGACCTGGCGATTCAGCGGCTGGATCTGGTGATCTCCGACAGCCCGATGCCTTCACACCTCGACATCAAGGGCTATAGCCAGAAGCTCGGCGAATGCGGGATCAGTTTTTTTGCTACAGCAGAGCTTTTCGAACGCTATGGACAGGATTTCCCCTTCGGCATGCAGGGCGCGCCTCTACTGATTCCCGGACAGGAAACCGTGGTGCGCAGTCGACTGATGCGCTGGTTTGCAGAGTTGAAAATCCAGCCGCGGATCGTCGGGGAGTTTGATGACAGTGCGCTGATGAAGGCTTTCGGCAAATCGGGCAGCGGGATATTCGTCGCGCCGAGCGTGATCGCCGATGAAGTACAGGCGCAGTACGGTGTGCGGCTACTCGGCCAGACAGATGCCGTGACCGAGTCGTTTTACGCCATTTCAGTGGAGCGCAAGGTCAAGCACCCTGGCATCGTTGCGATTACCGAAGGTGCCCGACAGAAGCTGTTTACCGACGCAGCTTAGGCACGCGAGAGCTTATCCAGCGCCTTAGACAGTGCCCATGAAGTCACGCTTGCCGATTTCGATGCCATTGTGACGCAGCAGGTCGTATGCGGTAGTCACATGGAAGAAGAACTGCGGCAAGCTGTAGCTCAACAGGTAGGTCTGACCGGTAAAACGCTTTTCTTTAGGGGTACCCGGGCGAAGGATGATTTCAATTTCTTCGTTGCCGTCGATCTGCTCTGGCTTGATGCTGCCGATGAAGGCCAGAGTCTTGGCCAACAGGGCCTGCAACTCCGCAAAGCTGGTTTCAGTGTCGTCATACTTCGGCATCTCAACCTGAGCCAGACGCGCTGATGCGCCCTTGGCGAAGTCCACGGCGATCTGGACCTGACGAGTAAAATTCAGCATATCCGGATACAGACGTGCCTGTAGCAAGGCTTCAGGCTGGATATTTTTCTCTGTGGCATGAGCTTCAGCCTTGGTCAGGATCTGACTCAACGCGTTAAGCATTTGCTGGAAAACCGGAACGGAAGCGGAGTACAGGGAAATGGTCATGACAGGTCCTTAAAAGAAAGTGCCTGATTATAGGCACGTGCAGCTAACCACGCTGGCTGTTTTCACATCTCACGCAGCGCCTGATGGTTGCTGCTGGAAATATTGTTCGGCACGCCCTAGTCTGGGCGCCCGCCATCGCCTACGGAAAGAGCCATGTCAACAGAACAGTCCTCAAGCAGTCCCTCAGAACAACCCGATGCGTTGAACCTTGGCAGCACTGAAGTACGCATTTTAGGCTGCCTGATCGAAAAGCAGGCCACCAGTCCGGAAACGTATCCGCTGACACTCAACGCGCTGGTCACCGCATGCAATCAGAAAACCAGCCGCGACCCGGTAATGAACCTCAACCCCGGTGCGGTTGGCCAAAGCCTGCGTGCACTTGAAGGCCGCGGCCTGGTTCGCCTGGTCATGGGTAGCCGCGCTGATCGCTGGGAACAGCGCGTCGAAAAAACGCTGGAATTAGTGCCTGCGCAAGTCATCCTGACCGGCCTTCTGTTGCTACGCGGACCGCAAACAGTCAACGAATTGCTGACCCGTAGCAATCGGATGCATGACTTTGAAGACACCGAGCAGGTGATTCATCAACTGGAGCGGCTAATCGCCAGAGGCCTGGCGATTCTATTGCCCCGCCAGTCAGGCCAGCGTGAAGATCGCTATATGCATACGCTAGGCAATGCGGATGACCTGGAGGAAATCATCGCGACCCGGCAAAGCCAGCCCGAACGCTCATCGTCTGGGAGTGCAGCGTCGGCGGAGCGCATGGACGAACTTGAAGCCCGCATCGCCGCACTCGAAGAGCGCCTGTCCAAACTCGAGTAGTCGCTGGCAGATCATCGATCAACAGGGGCGGAATACCGGTCTCATCCTGCCCGGGCAAACGTAGCTGCCTGCTGAAACTGCTCTGCGCTCGGACGTATGCCGGTGTACAACACGAATTGCTCCAGTGCCTGGATCGCTGCCACCTCGTCGCCACTGATGATGCGCTTATTGCGAGCCCGGGCCGCCTCAATCAGCGGCGTATTTGCTGGACTGGCGACGACGTCGAATACGGTGTCTGCCGCCTCGATAGCATCCAGACTGAATGCCAACTCGTCAGCCTGATCTCCGGTCATGCCCAGCGGGGTGACATTGACGAGTAGCGGCGGCCGTTCTTTATCCAGCTCCGCCTGCCAGCGCATACCACAAGACTGCGCCAATGCGCGGCCTGTGCGTTCATTACGGGCGATAATCAACCCATCGGTAAAACCTGAATCACGCATGGCGAAAGCAACAGCCTTAGCCATGCCGCCGCTGCCGCGCACGGCAAATGCAGTCCGTGGAACAGCCCGGCTGCCCATCAACTGGGCGACAGCGATGTAATCGGTGTTGTAGGCCTTCAAATGGCCTGCGGTATTGACGATGGTGTTGATCGACGCAATGGCGGCCGCAGAGGGATCCATTTCGTCAATCAGAGGAATGCTTGCTTCCTTGAACGGCATGGATACAGCACAACCCCGAATGCCCAATGATCGCATTCCTGCTATGGCGGCTGGCAGGTCCGAAGGGCTGAAAGCTTTGTAGTAATAGTTGAGCGCTAACTGCTGATACAGATGGTTATGGAAACGTACACCGAAGTTACCCGGCCTTGCAGCGAGCGACATGCACAGAATGGTTTCCTTGTCAGGGCTCATGGGCATGTTGGTTTCTCCTGAACGGTATTGGTAAAAGCTTCAATGGAAGGCGTACTATTAGCACCGCAATACGGCGTGATGAAACTCGCCCTGCACCTGATACAAAATCTACCTTACACAAAATTTACTTAGCGGCTTCGCAGTTTTTCCGCAAAGCGCTGTCTGAAGAGTTATCCCGTGGCAGTGCTTGAGAGTAATGCAGGCTCGCGACAACGGGTTGAAAGTCGAGGAACAGTCATGATTCGTCAAATCCCCAAGGTTGCCTTGTTGTTAGCTGCTCTGGCCATGGCCGGCCAGGCAAACGCTCATGGTGGCGGTGGTGGCTGGGCAGGCCCTGCTGTTGTGGGTGCAATTGTGGGTGGTGTTGTTGGCGCGGCGGTTTCGTCCGGTCGCGACAGAACGGTCTATGTCGAACAGCAACCCGTGTATGTGCAGCAGCCAGTCTATGTTCAGGCGCCGCCGCAGCCGGTCTACTATCAGCCGGTTTATCAGGTTGTTTCGCCACCGCCAGTGCGTGTCTATGGTCCGCCACGTGGCTATTACGGCCCACCACCGGGTTACTACGGCCCACCTCGCGGCTATTACGATCGCGGCCGCTGGTAATTATTAATAATCAGCCCTGCCTTACCGGCGGGGCTTTTTTTCACCTGTCGATTAACTATCCCCAACATCAAGACTCAAGATTGGTTTGAAAAAGACGATAGCCTGCTAACAGTCAACTCTCGACCTGCGGGTCAAATGGGGCCCGCCTCAACGCAATGGCCCTGGTTACTCAGAATAATAAGGAATTCAATATGCCAACGCAGAACCCACATCGAACCGTTGGACTCTGTACCTCTAATAAAGTCTATAGCGCGTTGACTGAACTCAAGAGTCTGGAAGGCCACCGGGCCGCCAAGTTTGTTGCACTGCTGGCCCAGAATCTGGTCGAGAAAGGTGTGCTGTCTGACGAGGAAGTCATCACTATGCTGGATCAAGTCGTAGACTGACCCTCATTTGTCGATTTGCATGCGCTCCCCTGTTCATCAATGTCCACTATCGAGAGCGTTGATTTCTGCTGTGTCTCATGAGCCCGTAGAGTAGCCCCATAGATTGATGGAGGCACTTATGAATACACTCAAAATCATGTCGGTAGTAGGCAGCGCGGTCCCCCAACCCCTAAGGGCGCAAGGTTTGCTGGCTTGCTGGTACCTGATGCACAACGGCGAGCCAGTCAGCGGCCCGTTTGCATCCTTGAATGCTGCCAAGGCACGTTCCGACCTCTTCGAAGCGGGTCAGTTGAACGGCTGACCACCCCACAGACATCGCCAGTAGCCTTACGAAAGGCTGATGGCCCACATCGTTTCAGCTCCCTGAATCGTGCGTTGCTCCGCACACCCTCTTGCCCGCATTAGTCCCCTGATGCGGGCTTTTTTTGCGTACGATTTATCGCCTGAGCAAATCAGAGACGCTCGGCCATAGCCGCATTGACCTGGCAACGATGCGTCAGTTTCTGCAGACGCTTCTCGAAGCTCATGAACACCACCCGATCCGAACGACCACTTTCCAGTTCATCGATCAAGTCGCTGGCAACCTGACGCAACTCATAAGCGATGACGATACGATCGTCATTCAGGTCCTGCTTGTGGGATTCAAACAGACGGTGCAGATAGTCCTGCAGGTCATATTTCAAGCGGTGCCGATCAGTCGCACGCAGGTGATTAAGGCTCAGGCTGATTTTGCCCAGCAATTCGCTAAGTTCACCACACAGGTATTGCATGCGCCTGGCGTAACCAATCTGGCCTTCGCGCATCGCCTTATGCTGCACTGCCGCCTCCTGGCTGCGCTGAATACCTGGAACTGCAACGGCGACCATCATTCCGATGATCAAGCCCGTTGCTTGAACCCAGCCTGCCCAGTCCGCTGGCCGCGAGAAAAAACCTGCACCCATCAACAGAACGGCTATTACACCGGCAACTATCACTAAAACAACGTAATCCTTGCTGATAAACCCTTTGGGCATCACGCGACTCCTTCGGTCTTTGTCGGCTGCAATCAATGGCATGGGATGCTAATCGGTGCGAGCGCCGGATACCACGACTATTGTCACGATGGGCAATGTTTCAGCCGCCCAAAGCAAAGTTAAATCTTACTTTTATTAGTGAAAGGTCTTACAACACCCATCGACAGTGGTGATGGCGTACTCCTAAAATGGCGGCGAGTTTCTATCCCTCTGTGTGGTAACCCCACTCCATTTCCAGTGAGCCGCGTTCTTGAAAATTCGTCTTCCAATTTTGGGCCTTTTATTTGCACTTACAGGCCCGGCACTTTCCACCAGTGCCTACGCGAACGACCCCGCCCCACTTAATCGTGACCCTTCGCTTCTTCATTTGGCGTCGGGCAGCGCAATGGTTGTCGACCTGCAAACCGATAAGGTTTTGTATTCAAGCAATCCGGATGTAATCGTCCCGATCGCCTCTGTTACCAAGCTGATGACAGCGATGGTGGTATTGGACGCCAAGCAGTCCATGGATGAGGTCATTCCGGTCAATATTTCCCAGACGCCGGAAATGAAAGGCGTGTTTTCCCGGGTCAAGCTGGGGAGCGAACTGCCCCGCCGGGAAATGCTGCTCATCACCCTGATGTCATCCGAGAACCGCGCAGCGGCAAGTCTGGCGCACAGTTATCCAGGCGGTTATGCGGCGTTTATTCTGGCAATGAACGCCAAGGCCAAGGCGCTGGGCATGAAACATACGGTGTATGTAGAACCCACGGGTCTGTCGATTTACAACGTTTCTACCGCTCGCGATCTGACCAAACTGCTGCTTGCATCCCGTAAGTATCCAGCCCTCAGCGAGCTAAGCACCACTGCGGAAAAAACCGTAACCTTCCGAAAGCCCACTTATAGCCTGGGCTTCAGCAACACCGACCATTTGGTCCGTAAATCCAACTGGGATATCAAGCTGACCAAGACTGGCTTTACCAATCAGGCTGGACACTGCCTGGTGCTACTGACCAGCATGGCTAACCGCCCTGTCGCGATGGTGATCCTCGATGCATTCGGAAAATATACGCACTTTGCGGATGCCAGCCGCATCCGCCAGTGGATGGAGACAGGTAAAAGCAACCCGCCGCCAGCCGTTGCTCTGCAGTACAAGAAAGAAAAGAATCTGGTGATGAAGCAACAAGGCCTGCAAGCCAACGAATGACCCACTGAGCACATCCCAAATAAAAAGGCCGCCAACTATTGAATAAGTTGGCGGCCTTTTTGTTGCGGGTGCTAAGTGATTAGAGGTTGAACTGAGTGACCAGCTTGGTATTCAGGTAGGCCTCGATCGCCTCGGTGCCACCTTCGGAACCATAACCGGAATCCTTGATGCCGCCGAACGGCACCTCCGGCAAACCGATGCCCTGATGGTTGATTGAAAGCATACCCGCTTCAATGTAAGTACTCAGCGCATGAGCCGTCTTCATCGATGTGGTGAAGGCATAAGAAGCCAGACCGAATGGCACTCGATTGGACTCGGCTATCGCCTCTTCCACTGTGTCGAATGGCACCAGCAACGCGACGGGGCCAAAAGGCTCCTCGTTCATGATGCGCATTTCACGGGTCAAACCGCTGAGCACAGTGGGCTCGAAGAAATAGCCCGGGCCGTCGATAGCTCGACCGCCTGCGTTCAGCGTCGCACCGGCGGTAGTGGCATCGCTCACCAACGCGGCCAGTGCCGGAATGCGTCGGTCGTTAGCGACCGGCCCCATGGTCACGGTGGAGTCCAGACCGTTACCAACCTTGATTTCGCGGGTCAGACCGACGAACTTCTCCAGAAACGCATCGAACACGCCGCGCTGCACCAGAATACGGGTCGGCGATACACAAACCTGACCGGCATTGCGGTACTTGGCGGCTGTCAGCACACGTGCAGCAAGATCGATGTCTGCATCGTCAAAAACCAGCGCAGGGGCGTGCCCACCTAACTCCATGGTTGCACGCTTCATGTGCTGCCCGGCCAACGCCGCCAACTGCTTGCCAACCGGAGTGGATCCGGTGAAGGTCACTTTGCGGATGACAGGGTGTGGGATCAGGTACGAGGAAATTTCTGCCGGGTCACCGTACACCAGACCAATGACACCAGCCGGGACGCCCGCGTCGGCGAATGCGCGAATCAGCTCTGCAGGCGATGCAGGCGTTTCTTCAGGCGCTTTGATGATGATCGAGCAACCTGCTGCCAGGGCCGATGAAAGCTTGCGCACAATCTGGTTGATCGGGAAGTTCCAAGGCGTGAACGCCGCAACCGGACCGACCGGTTCCTTGACGACTTTCTGCTCTACATTGGCGCCGCGAGAGGGGACGATACGACCATAACTACGACGGCCTTCTTCAGCCAGCCACTCGATGACATCAGCACCTGACAACACTTCAGCTCGAGCTTCAGCCAGTGGCTTGCCCTGCTCCTGAGTCAAGATCCGGGCTATCAGATCAGCACGCTCGCGTAACAACTGCGCGGCTTTCTGCATCGTCTTGTAGCGATCGTAAGCCGAAGTCTTGCGCCACACATCAAAGCCACGCTCGGCTGCGGTCAGCGCTTCATCGAGATCAGAAATACTGGCATGCGCAACAGTACCCAGTTGCTGGCCGGTAGCAGGATCGATAACGGGCTGGGTGCGACCATCTTGGCCTGCACGCCATTGACCGTCGATGAACAGCTGTACATCAGGATACATAGCGATTCTCCAGTTGCATTCGCAGGGATAAAAATGTGCTCTTTTTCAAAAGCGCTACGAGTTCAATGGGGGCACGATGTTTTATATCAAGGCATTGCAACCAATCGATCTCGATAAACCCGGAATCCATCAAGCCTTGGTTCGTTGCTGCCAGGCGGCCGCCAGCCCGCTCAAGCAGATCACGGCAATACCTAACTGCGCCGTCAATGAAGGCGCGTGGCCAAATACGAGATAGCCTAACAGGCCTGCAAACACGATTTGGCAGTAACTGAACGGCGCCAGCATGGCAGGTGCTGCAAAGCGAAAGGCCTGAGTCAACAGCAAGTGAGCGACCATCCCGCACGCCCCCAATGCCAGCATGAATGGCAAATGCTTGAGTTCCGGAACTGTCCAGAAAAAGGGCAATAGCGCCGTCATCACCAGGGTGTTGAATAGACCTGCGAAGAAGTTGCTGGTAGTCGGGCTGTCATGCGCGCTGACCATTCGAGTGAGCAGCTGGTAAGACGCAAATAACGTCGCAGACCCCAGTGGCAGCAAGCTGGCAGGAGTAAACAGCTCGCCACCGGGATGCACGATGATCAGCACACCCGCAAATCCCACCAACACTGCCGCCCATTGTTTTCGCGTGACGTGCTCCCCAAGCAGCGGTACCGACAAAGCAGTGATCAGCAGTGGCGCAAGAAAGTTGACGGCGGTTGCCTCAGCCAGCGGGATATACATCAACCCTGTCGTAAACAATAAGCTGGTGCCCAGTAAGCAGAGCGCCCTCATTATCTGCAGCTTCAGGCGTTTGGTGCGCAGTACCCGCAACCCGGCTGACGGCATGAAGATCCCGGCCATCAACAGTGTATGCACCACGTAACGTATCCAGACCACCATGAAGACCGGGTAAAAACCGGACAGATACTTGGAAATGGTGTCGTGACTTGAAAACAGGAACGTCGCCAGGACAATGAGGGCGATACCCTTGAGTGGCTGATTGACGCCGGAGAGTGGCGTGCTGACGGTACTCATCTGGTTTCCTTGGCATGGCAGAAAACAGGTGCCTGTTCAGATAGCGAATGACTGCGCATCCGATGTCCCTGAATAGCGGATACGAGGAAGAATATAGAAGCAGCCCCGGTTATCCAAACAATGCCGGGGTTAATTACGAAATTAACTGACTGGCCAGTCCGAACGGGACACTCAAGTCCAGATTCGCATTAGCGCTCCGCTTGCCCCGGTGAGTGGGTCGGCCACTGGCAAAGGGACCTCTGCAATCCGCAGTTTGGCAGCTTTCAATTCAACATGATCAGCGCGCTGAATATCGTACTGGCTCTGGTTGGAGGGATAGGCGCCCACTACCAGAAAGTCATCGCTTTGCTCCACGCAGCAGTGACCGGTACCCGCCGGGAGTACCAGCACATCGCCGGATGCCACCGTGATTTCCTGCCCCATCTCGCCCCCCAGTTTGACGCGCGCAGCGCCGCTGGCTACGCCAAGCACTTCATGGGCAGTAGAGTGGTAATGGTGAAAATCAAAAATTACATCGCGCCAAACAGCTGGCCAGTGATTGCCGGTGAAAAGTCGCTCGAACCCGGCTGCCGTATCAGCGTTTTCGAACGAGACATCCCGGTACACCAGAACAGGCAACCGACTGTTGGGAATTTCTCGGTCCTCATCGAAAAACAACTGTTCAGGTGCACGTGAAATCATGATGGCGACTCCTAACCTTTGGGCTCATCACCCATGTCGACTCCTGCTGATCACCCACATTGTCGGCATCAGACAAGTGGACACGCTTAATGCGTAAGCAACGGCACAGTAAAGGTGAATTCGCTGCCCCGCCCTAACTCGCTGCTCACCCAAAGATCACCGCCATGGGCCTTGATGATGCCCATCGAAATGTAAAGCCCCAAGCCAGTACCACTGGGGTTGCCTTGCCGAATTCGCCAGTAACGCTCGAAGACATGGGGGATGTGCGTCGGGGCGATGCCCGCTCCCGTATCAGTCACACTGAACCTGGCATAGCCGCCATCTTTTACAGCCTTGACCGTAACACTGCCTTCCTTTGGGGTGAACTTGATGGCGTTGCCAACCAGATTGGACAGCACCTGGAACAAACGCTCCGGGTCGGCCGAAATGTGCAACTCGGGTTCAGAGACAAAGCTCACCTCGACAAATTTATTAAGCGCCAAGGGCGCGAGAAGAGAGTAACTCTCCTCAAAAATCTGGCTGACATCCATCGGTTGCGCCGTGATGGAATAGCGACCGGCCTCGATCTTCGACGTATCCAGCAAATCCTCCAACAGGTTCGTCATCCGCGTCGTTGCACGTTGCATCGTGTCGATTGCTGAATTGACACGTTTGGATGAGGGGCCGCTATCAGCCCCTATCAACCGCTGCATCATGCCGCACTGCATGACAATAACCGTCATTGGGCTACGCAGGTCATGGGAGACAACCGCCACCAGATCATCCCGCGCGCGAACTGCTTCCTGCTCGCGCAACACCTGCCGGGCAAGATCGGTTTCCAGCGCTGAGCGCCGCAAATCGGCTGCAGCAAACAGGTCACCGCTGCTCCAGCGATGCGCCTTGCCATCAACCTGTTCCTTCCAGATTTCAAAGGACTTGCGCGGCTCGAGCCGGCTACCGGCCCCGGTGTCCGAAAGCTCCATGGGCTTGCTGGGGTCACCACTCCAGTTGACACTTTCTTTGGCCTCAGGACGAAACCACAGCACAGCATTGTCCACCGGCTTGGGCAGAGTAAAACTCAGCAACCCGCTGGCAACGTCCTGATATTCGCGAGCCCCAGGAAAGACCTCACTCAGACTGGACGACTCATAAATACCCGCAGGTTGCTGCTTAACCCAGCCATAAAGAGCCTGTATTTGTTCATCGTTCGGGCAGTTACCCCACGTGTGCAAGCGCTCTTCTACCAGCAACGCGACTCCCGATGCGTCAGTCAGCGTCATCAGACACTCAGGACGTTGCGCCAACGCCTCCAATACATCCTGATCTGTTGCGCGTCGCATCGTATCTGCAAGCTCAGTAAGCAACGCCTCTTTTTTCTTGCGCTGATGGACAACCTCGGCCTCCTCCAGCGCGCTGATCTGCATCGACAGCACCTGGCCGATGGTCTGGCAAGACGCCCGTAATCCATGCGGCACCAGCAGGGGCTGACGATTACCACAACTGATCAGGCCCCAAAGGCGATCGCCCTTGAGTAACGAGATACTCATGGAAGACAGCACGCCCATGTTCTTCATGTATTGGCAATGAATCGGCGAGACGCTACGCAGCAGCGAATGCGTCATGTCCAGCGGCATTAAGGTGTCCGGGCGCAGTAACGGAACCAGCGGTACCGGCATATAGCGGGCGTCGGGGATGATCCGTAGCCAGTTGAGGCGGTATAGCTCTCGTGCCTGACTCGGGATATCGGAAGCTGGAAAAAATAGCCCGTTATAAATGTCCATTCCCGGGCTGGAAGCTTCGGCAATTACTTGACCGTGCCCCTCTTCCTCAAACCGATAAATCAACACTCGGTCATAGCCCGTCAATGCCTGAATTTCACGGACACTTATCTCGTAGAGTTCTGCAAGAGACTTCGCGCCCTGCAAGCGGCGCAAGGTCCGAGCCAGGCCGCGATCCAGTTGCTGCACGCTGGCCGAAGGCAGTTCGCCGGGATTTTCGATCTCCAGCATCAGCAATCCATCGTGGCGATGCACTGCGCAGTCCAACAGAGCACCGCCATAACTCAACGAGAAGGGGTTGATCTCATCCAGCGAGCTGGCGTTCGAAGCGCTGCGAATATGCTGAGCCTCAGCCGTACCCAATACAGTTTCCAGATCCTTACCCGCCAGCTCTGATGCGGGACGGCCAAAAAGCGCTTCAGCATTGGCGCTGAGCTGCTGCACGATCCAGGTTGACTCGTTGACCACCACCAGCACGCCATGAGGCTGAATAGCCCCCGGAATCTGGATGGGTTCATGATCGCAGTTGGCGAGCAACTGATCAAAGACATCCCCGTCATCAATAATCATCGCAAGAGCTCCTCACCCTCTGACCAGCGCTGAACACAAATAAAAGTAGCAAAAACAGCTCGACTGGCACGCCTGCTAATGCGGATATTTCTGGAGATAAGCGAATCACGCTAATGCCATGCGGTCAGTAATCAGCTCCGATAAGCAGTGCCTGCTACTTATTGGATCCAACCTTTTGCACCTGATGAATTGTTCTTTCGAGCGCGCGCGATTGCTGCAACACCGCTGATACACATGAAAATAAACGGCATTTATTGAACGTGAAAGATGTACCCGTAAATCTTCGCGACCGTAACAAGCGTTGCTCAGCGCATTGTTTTGGCAGAGCCGAAAGATGCGCGAAATACCCACAACTGAGGGCATTGCCTGCCATTTGAAGAGGTTGTCGTCAAACAAATTTCAACGCCCGCAACCATGGCACATCAACGAGCCCAACGCACCGTTATATTCCTACAAGTGCCGGATCAGCACGTCGCCTAATCAAAACGCCGGACACTTTACAGCATCGAGTGAATCAGCGAATCACTCGACCAAATCTTTTTCGCATAACGACTTAAGTGAGGACTGATTAACCACTAACAACCCTTGCGTCAGGCTGCGATGCATCGGCATAGTCAGCCTGACAAATCATTGCAGGACCGTCAGAAAATATAATCAGTCGTCAGGAAGCTGGATTCCCGATTACGAATGATATCGCTGATCAGCGCTTTGTTAGCGTCCTGAAACTTGGTTGCGACCAGCGTACGGATTGAGAAAACCCGAAGTGCGTCGTGAACCGACAGAGTTCCTTCGGCCGAATTCTTGCGACCGTTGAAAGGGAATTGATCCGGTCCACGCTGACACTGCGCATTGATATTAATGCGCCCCACCTGATTGGCAAACGCATCGACCAGCCGTCCGACCTGCCCCGAGTCGTTGCCGAAGATGCTCAGTTGTTGGCCGAAGTCAGAATCCAGTACGTAATCGATCACCGACTCCAGATCACGGTAAGCCACAACAGGCACCACCGGACCGAACTGCTCCTCGTGGTAAACCCGCATTGCCGAGGTCACCGGATACAACACCGCCGGATAGAAAAACGTTTCGTTGACCTCACCCCCTCCCTCATTGACGACGCGCGCACCTTTGCTTACGGCGTCGTCAACCAACCCCTTCAGGTAATCGGTCTTGCCCGGCTCGGGCAGTGGAGTCAGTGAAACCCCAGGCTCCCAAGGCATACCCGCTTTCAACTGGGAAAGCTTTTGCTGGAACTTATCCAGAAAGCTATCGACCACACTTTCATGCACAAAAAGGATCTTGAGCGCTGTGCAGCGCTGGCCATTGAAAGATAGCGAGCCCGTTACCGACTCACTGACCGCATTATCCAGATCAACATCCGGCAACACGATGCCTGGATTCTTCGCATCCAGACCCAAAGCAGCGCGCAGGCGATGTGGTTTAGGGTGCAGCTTCTTGAGATCACTGGCCGCCTTATTGGTCCCGATAAACGCAAACACATCCACCTTGCCACTGGCCATCAAGGCACTGACCGTCTCCCGACCACTGCCATAGATGACATTGATGACGCCCGCAGGGAAACTGTCCCGGAACGCTTCCAGCAATGGCCGAATCAGCAACACGCCAAACTTGGCAGGCTTGAACACCACGGTATTACCCATGATCAGAGCCGGAATGAGCGTGGTGAAGGTTTCGTTCAGCGGGTAATTGTAGGGGCCCATGCACAGAGTCACGCCTAGTGGAACCCGGCGAATCTGGCCAAGCGTATCCTGCTCCAGTTCGAAGCGACTTGAACGGCGATCCAGCTCCTTGAGCGCATTGATGGTGTCGACAATGTAGTCGCAGGTGCGATCAAACTCTTTCTCGGAATCTTTGAGGTTCTTGCCGATTTCCCACATCAGCAGCTTGACCACTGCATCGCGCTGCTCGCGCATACGCTTCAGAAATGCCTCGACATGCTGAATACGCTCAACGACGCGCATCGTCGGCCAGGCGCCCTGCCCTCGGTCATAAGCCTGAACTGCCGCTTCCAGCGCTGTCATTGCGGTCGCTGAATCCATTAAAGGCGTGCTGCCCAGAATCACCGACTGGATGCCGTCAGCAGCCTTGAGGCACACCGGACTACGCACCGGCGCCAACGGCCCCTGCCACAGCTGCAATGTACCGTTGACCAGATACTCGCGCTGTTCGATGGCCTTGTCCGGACGATACTGCTCGGGAATTTGCTCAAGGGCGGGAAATAATGTTTCAAGACGATTGCTGGCAGTCACTTCTTTCACCTCTCTGGAGATCAGTCACAAGGAGCATGCCAGCTACACTACGCCAAAGTCCCCCGCATTTGGAAACCAGAGCCGCCAACCTGCTGAATAGTAAAAATATTTTCGGTCCACGCTTGACTAATTCAATTGAAACAGTAACATAGCGCTCATTCCGCGATAGCTCAGTTGGTAGAGCAAGTGACTGTTAATCACTGGGTCCCTGGTTCGAGTCCAGGTCGTGGAGCCACATTCAAGAAGCTGTAGATTCAAGGGTTTCAGCAGGTAGTGTAGGATTTTTTACCGCGATCACTGACTTTGTCACTGAAACGCTGAAAACCTCCAAAAACCACCCAAACCCTCTACCGCTTACCTCTAGATACACTTCAGTTTGTGAGTCAAAGCGCTGTCTCTAATCATTAGACTAGAGGCAAGCATAATGACAATCGCACCGGTCCTTTCGACCAAAGGCGGCCCTGGCAAGACCACGGTATTCGCCAATCCAGGCGCTTTCTGCGCCGACGCTGGCATCCGCACCCTCCCCATAGATCTCGACACACAACCTTCGCTGTCCTCGTTTTATCGCCTTGAGCATGAAGCGCCCGGCGGCACCTACCAGCTGATTTCCCAAAACAACACCCGCGCCGATCAGGTCATTTCACGGACCTGCACCCCCAATCTGTCACTGATCCTCTCCAACGATCCTCCCAACCAGAGCTCGGCAACATGCTGCTTTATGCGGCTGAAAGCGCCGAGCAGAGGCGAAGGAATGAACGTCATCCAGACGATGCAGAACTATGCCTTCGACGGCACAGCTCTGATCGGGCTGGTAATTTCCGCTGCAGCATTTTGCGGTGTTGCTTACCACGCATATGGCACGTTTGCGGAAGTGCAAAGTGTTAAGAGGACTTGGAGCCAGTTCGGGCTTACCTGCACTGTTGGTGCCCTGCTCCTGATGCTCACCATCAGGCTGCTGACCAAAGCTGCCGACATTCTCTAACGCTTGGCGGTTTGGTGATGAGCACTCCGCCTGAGCAGTTGCCGGACGGCACGCTGCGCTTTCTCCCCAATAGGCTCAACCGGCAACCGGTGATCGTGCCGGGGATGACTGCCGATGAGCTTTGGTTGTCTGTCGGCTTGTCGGCATTGGTGGGCCTGGTAATCGGCATCGTGCTGGCGATCGTAACCGAGAGCATAGCCATGACACCGACGACGATAGTCGCTGCAGTTGCGTCAGGGATTTTCTTTGTAGGTAAACTCCTGCGCAGGCTCAAACGAGGTAAACCTCAGACCTGGCTGTATCGCGAGATGCGTTGGCAGATCAGCACCCGGTGGCCGGTATTTCTCGAACGGCATCTTTGGTGTCGTGGATAGTTATGCCAAGGCGGCAGAGATCGACGTGCGGGTTTGGGCGTACATGGCGTGCCCGCCATGGCAGCTACGAATGCCCTGCTGCATTAAGCGGACAGCATTGTTCCGGTTGATGACGCACCGGGCCCTGTTACATGTAGGCATGCAACAGGGCCTTTGGTGCGGATTGTTACGATATATCTGCTAGATGGGGCGTAGCGCTGACCACGCCCACTAAAGTCACTTCTGTCTCTGCTGCAAAAATCATATCGTTTTCGCGCAGGTCCTGGCTCCAGTCGCCGGCAAGGCCAATCTCGAAGCGATGGCCCATGGCATCAGCTTCCACATCCTTAAGATAGGTGCGGTCCAGGTCCTTGTTGTAGGCCACCTTAAGTGTCGTGCCGGTACCGTCACCGAAGCCTGTGTAGCCCAACGCCGAGACGTCGATCTTGTCGTTGTTGTCGGCAAACCGGATGATCAGGTCGACAACGCTTTGGCTGTCGGTACGGTAGCTATCGGTGGTCGCGGTGTAGCGAAACACGTCAGCGTCATTGCCGTTAAGGCCATAGGTCTTGTTCGCGTCGTCGCCACCGGTTAACTGGTCAGCGCCTGCGCCGCCAATGATGATATCGGACCCTCTGCCGCCATCAATACGATCGTTGCCATCCAGGCCGTAGATGACTTCCGACATGGCCGTACCGGTGATGACATCCCGGCCTGCTGTGCCTTCGACAGTGGGGGCCGCGAACACCAGATTAGTGTTGTTCAACTGCCCTGCCAGGTTGCCGTCGAACGCGAGTTCAAAGCGCTGTCCGTTGGAATCGGCATCGAAGCTTTTCAGGTAGGTGCGGGTACCTTCGGCGTTAGTCTGGATGGCCAGCGTACCGTTGTGGCCATCGCCAATGCCAGTGAAGCCCAGCGAAATCAGCTCTACAAAGTCTTGTGAGGCATCGAAGTCGAGAATCCGGTCACTGCCGGTTTCAGTCGCGGTGCGGTAGCTGTCGCTGATCTCGGTGAAGCGAAAGATATCTGCGCCCGCGCCTCCTGTGAGCACATCGCGGCCAGCGCCGCCTTGCAACACATCGTCACCGCCCAGACCACGGATGATCTCGGCGGTGTCATTGCCCAGCAGAATATTGGCGTCGCTGGAGCCATCCACATGGAATTTACCGTCCTGGCTGCCGAAGGTAGTGTCCAGGCTGCCATCGGCATTCAGGCGGGTGATTACGTCTCCAGCGATGAGGATTTTGCCATCGGGCTGGACGATGACCGAATGAGCGTAGTTCGAAGCGCCCAGTGGAACGTTGATCGTGAGCTTGCCGTCGTCGCTGAACGTGGTGTCGAAAGAACCATCCGCATTGAGCCGCAATACGTTAAAAGCGGTATTGTCATTACTTTCACCGGCCACGATGATCTTGCCATCGGTTTGCACGGTTATCGCAGAGCGATAGTCCAGACCCAACGCAGTGTCGAAGTACACCACACCGTCCTCGCCAAACCGAGTATCCAGGTCACCATTGGCTGCGAGTCGCTGAATGGCGTAAACCGGGTCGCCAGGGTCGTGGGGGCCTTGGCTGCCCACATATAACCAGCTGCCCAGCAATACGCTGCCGTCGGACTGAACGACGGTCGCGATATTGCCCGTGCCGTAGTACCCGGTCGGATTGAGGATAAGGGCGCCATTATCACCGAAGTCCTCGGCCGGGTTACCGCTGCTGTCCAGCTTGAACACTATTGCCTGCGACGTGCCGCGAAGGCTCACATACACCGACCCATCTGGCGTGGCATAAATGGCCATCCCGTCGGTTCCAAAGGGGATGTCCAGGCCCGCGGCACCGTTATTGCCAAAATTGGTATCCGGGGTGCCGTCCACATTGAAGCGCTCTACTTTCAAACCGCCCAGCCCCGGCTGCGCCGACAGCACTTTGCCGTCAGCCTGCACCGCCATCACGTAGTAAGCGTCATCCTCCGGGTCCAGGTTGGCGGGCACGAGGGCGATCCCGTCCGCGCTAAAGCTGGTGTCCAGGCTGCCATCCGTATTGAGCCGCACCGCCGTATAACTGCCTCGTGTGCCGTAGCTTTCATCGCCCGGCGAACCTGGATAGCCAATGGCGGTCTGGAAGCTTTCACCTCCGACCAGAATTTTGCCGTCGGGCTGGAGGATGATGCTCCAGTTTGAATCGGCTCCTGTGGAAGGGTCGACCTGCACAGTACCCGGACCAGTTCGCACGGTGTAATTGATACTAGCCTTGCTGTCGGTTGAAGCCATGACATTATCCTTTATACATGGAATCCAAATGGGGGAAGGGTTCGGTGCGAACCCTTTGAGTCCGACCATAGGAGGATGTATGAATTCGAAAGGTTTAACTTCTGTCGAAGGCACACCAAGCTAACTCCTTGCTGGCGAGACTTGCTATCGATGGGTTGAGTCGTCGCTATACCCCACCACGCTGACTCGGCTGGTCAGTTCTATTTCATCGTGCGAGTGGAGCACCTGACGGTTCAACAGCCGGGCACAAAGCTTCGTATAGATGTAGCTAGCAATTTTTTGCCTAAGCTAATGCATAAAAGATATTTAGAAGTCGACTCTTAGAACCATATGCTTGGTCTCTATCGCCTAATCAGCGTAAGCCTTGATGCGGCCTTCTCAAGAAGCCATAAAAGCCCAAGCGTCTAGATGTCGACGGCTCTTCGCATGCCGTGCAAGCAAGGCGCGAGCGCCCACCCCGCACTTCATTTTTTACTCGAGCATCCTTGATGAAAACCCTGAACCCCCTGTCGTTCTCAGCTTTATTTGGATCCGCAGTGTTGTTGAGCGCGGTCTGCTCTTTCTCCGCCATGGCAGGATTACTCGAAAAAGGCCGCGCGGGTGGTCTGACTGCGGGCATCGCCAACGAGCAACCCTATGCCTATATAGGTACAGACGGTAAAGCCACCGGTGCCAACGTTGAGGTGCTGAAAGCCATTCTCGCACCGCTGGGCATAAGCAAGATTGAAACCCCTATTACCGACTTTGGCTCATTGGTCCCCGGGCTCGCCGCCGGCCGCTTCGATTTGATCGGTGCAGGGCTGTTCATCAACCCTGCTCGTTGCAAAGTGATCGGCTATTCCAATCCGGTTACCCGCTCCGGCGGTGCGTTCATTGTCAAAGCTGGTAACCCGCTGAAGCTGCATAGCCTCAAGGACGTTGCAGCGAATGGCAAAGCCCGTCTGGCTACCCAGCCTGGCAGCAACCAGGTGCAGGAAGCCAAGGATAGCGGGATCGCCACCAGCAATGTCGTGCTGTTCGACAAGGACACTGAAGCTCTGGCCGCGCTGCAAGCCGATCGCGTCGATGTGGTGTATTTCCCGGATGCAGAAATTATCAGCCTGCTGAAAAAGGCCAATAGCCCGGCCATTGAGCGGGCGCTGCCTTTCGAGCAGATCCCTGATGCCGAAGGCAAGCCGACCTGGAATTTCCACGCCTATGGACTGCCAAAAAACGATCCTGAATTCACTCTTGCCTTCAACGAGCAACTGGCCAAATTGCGCGCGTCAGGCGAGCTGTTCAAGATCCTGCAGAAATACGGCTACACCGAGAACGAACTGCCGGAACCGACAGTGACCGCAGAGCAACGCTGCAGCCTTTGAAGCGCGATTATCACCCAAGGCGAGTGGCTGACCAGCCTCGCACCGTTGCATGCCAGCACTCTTTGAACATCACACGCTGATCGTTTTCGCCACCGCTGGTGGCGGCATTGAAATCTGAGCGGCAAACGGCCTCAGCCCATACGAGTACAGGCCATGTTTTTCGATCCTTCTGTTGTCGACACCGCAGGTTTCATTGCGCGTCAGCTGGCTTCTGGCGCGCTATTGACCCTGAAAATCACCCTGCTCGCCCAAGCAGTGGTCATCGTGATGTCGTTCGTCATCGCCTTGATGCGCCTGTCGCCCTGGCGCGCACTGCGCTGGGTCGCCACAGTCTATGTGGAGATCCTGCGTGGTATTTCGGCGCTGGTACTGCTGTTTTATCTGTATTTCATACTGCCGTTGTTCGGCATCAGCCTGTCGCCGATGACCACCGGAGTACTCGGCCTGGGCCTGACCTTTTCGGCCTATGGGTCAGAAATCGTGCGTTCGGCACTGGCCAATGTCAGTCATGGCCAGCGCGATGCACTGCGAGCGCTGGACTTTGACCGAATAACAGCTTTTCGCCGGATCATCCTGCCCCAGGCACTGCCCTTCATGTTGCCACCGATGGGCAACCAACTGGTGGAGCTGCTGAAAACCACCTCACTGGTATCACTCATCAGCTTGAGCGACCTGACCTTCTCCGGTGCGCAGTTGATCACTACTCTAGGCCAGCAAACGCTCATCTGGTGCATTGTGCTGGTGTGTTATTTCCTCATGGCCTGGCCTTTGAGCTGGCTGGTGCGGCGTTATGAGCGCCACGTCACGGCCTGGCGCCAGGAGACGTCATCATGAACTTTGATTATTCGTTCGCCTGGTCAATCCTGCCCGAGCTGTTCCTCGGATTGCTGGTGACTCTGCAAGTAGTCGTGCTGGGTTTTCTGTTGGCTGTGTTGGTGGGGCTGGTATTGGCAGTTGCCCAGCGTTCGAAACGCACATGGCTGTTTCGGCTAAGCAGCGGTTACTTGAGCTTCTTTCGCCACACCCCTCTGATGGTCCAGCTTTATGTGCTGTTTTTTGCTTTCCCACTGGCGGGCATTACCCTGCCGGCGATTTCTACCGGCGTGATCGGGCTGGGCCTTTATTACGGAGCCTACATTGCTGAAGCCTACCGTGGCGCCATTGAAGGTGTTCCCGAAGGGCAATGGGAAGCGGCACGAGCCTTGGACTTCGACACGGCCACGACCTGGCAACGAATCATCCTTCCTCAGGCGCTCAGGCCCATGTTGCCAATCCTCGGTAATTACCTGATCGGTATGTTCAAGGAAACCCCGCTGCTGGCAGTGATCACGATTCCCGAGCTGTTCCAGGCGGCCAAGCAGATCGCCGGCATGACTTACCGCTATAACGAGCCTTACACGGTGATGGCACTGATGTTTTTGGCGATCAGCGTACCAACTTCCCTACTCTTCAAACTTCTCGAAAGGCGCAGTCATGTCTGATCTCGCAAACAGCCTTGCAGGTGCCACACCACAGATAATTCTGAAACAGGTGGTCAAAGATTTTGGCAGCACGCGGGTCATCGATCACCTTGACCTGAGCATTCCCCAAGGCCAGAAAGTCGCCTTGATCGGCCCCAGCGGTTCGGGGAAGTCCACTATCTTGCGGTTGATCAAAGGACTGGAAACCTACCAGCAAGGCAGCATAGAGGTTGCCGGCTCACCGGTGCCGAACAAGCACTCAGGCTGGCGCTGGCCGGGATCAAAAAAACCACCGGTGGTGCATCGGGTAGGCATGGTGTTTCAGCAGTTCAACCTGTTTCCGCACCTTACTGTGCAGGAAAACGTCACGGAGGCGCCATTCCGGGTATTGAAGCTCAGCCGCGAAGAAGCCGACGAACGTGCCACTGAATACCTTGGCCTGGTGGGCTTGAGCCATAAAGCGGCTGCCTACCCAGGTCAACTGTCCGGCGGCCAGCAACAACGTGTCGCTATCGCACGGGCGCTGGCCATGCGTCCGCAGGTGATGCTATTCGATGAGGTGACGTCAGCACTGGATCCGGAACTGGTTGGCGAAGTACTGGCCGTCATTCGCTCCATCGCCCACGAGCAACAGATGACAATGTTGCTGGTAACCCACGAAATGAAGTTCGCTCAGGATATCGCCGACCGAGTGCTGTTCATGGAGGCCGGGAAAATCGTCGCTGACGGCAGCGCCAGGCAAATACTGATTAATCCAGACAACGAAAGAACACGACGCTTTTTGAATCTGGTAGAACAGCGTTGAAACAGGGTTGCGCCCTTGCTGACAGTGCCCACCTTCAAATGCTGAGACAATCCAATGCATCTATAAGTCGTGCGGCATGGAACCTGGCCAATCCCGAATAATGCTACCCGGGATCAGGGGTATCACGGATTACGTTTGTCTGTTTGCCTGTTAATGGTATTTCCTGGTCCAATCCCTCGTAAGACTCATCTTCGACTGGAACAGGTCTAGTCCCTAGCCGCTGATAAAATCGCAGCAGGTATCCGTCAGGATCGGCCACTACAAATTGACGATTCCCGCTTTCCTCGGCACCCACGCGGTACCAGCGGTCTTCAATAGGGAGGAAGATTTCTACCTCGTGCTGCGAGAGCGAGTGAAGAAGCGGCCCGACGTCAGGCACCCTAATCTGCACATTCAGCCCCTTCCCAAACGGGTAATGATCGGCTTGATGTCCTTGATCGAATGTTCTTCCCGTTCCGATCTGGTCGATCATTAATTCGGCATCACCCAACTTCAGATAGCAGAATCCCTCCTCGGGACGCTCATACACACACGTGAAACCGAGGATGTCGCAGTAAAAACGCTTTGAACCACGCCAATCAGAAACAGAAAATTCCGGAGCAAGGGCATTGCCCATCACTGAACCCTCTCGTATTTATGGACTGAGTCGGCATATTGGATTTAGAGCGATATTTGAGGATCATCATCCGCGCATCACATCATGATCGCGCACGCTGTACTTCACGACTCCCCAGATCACCAGCTCGTCGCATTCCATCACGTGACGTGGCGGGTACTTGCTGTTTTCGGAGGTGAGCATGCACGTATTCTCACGCATGTGGAGTCGCTTGCAGACTGGCTCGGAATTAAGCGCGGCGATGACTATGTCGCCGTGCTCTGCGTAAAGACTGCGGTCGACGATTACCAGATCGCCAGAATAGATCCCCGCGCCTTGCATGCTATCGCTCTCGACTTTCACCAGGTAGACGTGCGGCTCGCGGACATCGAACAGTTCGCCGAGTGAGAGATGCTCTGCAGCCGGTGACGGGAAGCCCGCAGAGATCTGGGAGGAATAAAGCGGGAGCTTCTCGCCCCCCTCTGATATCGGGCCAAGGATTGTAATACTCATGATAATGACCTTGCGACGAATGACTGTATGAATATACAGTTAACAGTCTTGGCCGCGCGCGGTCAATCTTATATGCAGGAAATTTCGACGGGTGACGCCATGTGAGCGTTACTCGATCTACGCACCGACGGTGCCATTACCTCAGGGAGCTAGCGCCACAGTAGTTCGTGATCAATGGATACGACCCATCGGCGATTGATCGGTAAAACGTCGCGCCCACCCCCAGGGTCGAAATCATGCGACCGTTGGAAGGCGGACTCAGCGTCGACAAGGCGAGTTTTCGGTGGTCGCCATTCTGAGCGAAAGGAAAGCGACCTGGCCCGATCAATGCGAGGGCAGGAATAAAATTCATGGTTTTTGCAGTCGTTGAAAAAGCGCAAGTTGCGATCAGCAACCGATTACGACTCAAGCGCGCAGACAGAGACTCGCCCTCTCATTCCTTCAGGCTAAATGCTGGGCAGCATCACACTGCCACCCAGGCGCAAAGGCTCAGACCAATTCGGCTAAAGATGCCGGATTGAAACCCTTCAGATCTGCGTAATCGCCTTTTTCCACTTTGGCGACCCAATCCTTGTCACTCAGCAGAACACGGCCTACAGCGATCAGATCAAACTCCTCACGCTCCATGCGCTCGACGAGACGTTCCAGACTCGCAGGAGCTGAACCCTCACCGGCGAAAGCATGAGTCACATCATTATCCAGCCCAACCGAGCCGACGCTAATGGTTGTGGCTCCAGTCACCTTCTTGGCCCAGCCCGCGCAGTTCAGCCCGTTCACGCCGTCGATCTCTGGAAACTCGGGGTCCCAGAAGCGTCGCTGCGAGCAATGCAGAACATCAACACCCGCCTCAACCAAAGGTAACAACCACTGCTCCATCAAAGCCGGGGTCTCGGCAAGGCGCACTCCAAAGTCCTGCTGCTTCCACTGGCTAACGCGCATGATGATGGGGAACTCGGCCCCGACTGCATGACGAACTGCAGCCACGATCTCAGCGGCGAAGCGCGATCGCTCTTTGATTGTCAGTCCGCCGTAACGATCAGTGCGCTGGTTGGTACCGGCCCAGAAAAACTGATCGATCAGATAGCCATGAGCCCCATGAATCTCGACCGTGTCGAAACCCAGGCGCTTGGCGTCCGCCGCGGCGCTGGCGAACGCAGCCACTGCGTCTGCAATATCCTCCTCGCTCATGGCCACACCGCGCGGGTTGTTTGGCGAATCAAGGCCGGATGGGCTTTCAACAGGCGCATCAGGCTCCCAGCCGCTCACATCACGCACTGCACCGGTGTGCCACAGTTGCGGCCCCATACGGCCACCCGCGCTGTGAACAGAATCGATCACCTTCTTCCAGCCTGCCAGCGCTGCTTCACCGTGGAAAAAAGGAATGCCGGGGCCGTTACGTGAAGCAGGACGATCGATGACAGTGCCTTCTGACAGGATCAAACCGGCCCGCCCTTCGGCACGCCGCCGATAATAGGCGGCGCTCCCTTCACCAGGAATGCCTTCGGGCGAAAATTGCCTGGTCATTGGCGCCATTACAATCCGGTTTTTCAGTTGAAGCGACCGGAGGGAAAAAGGACGAAATAAAATGCTGGTATCAGGATTTGCCATTGGAAGGACTCCATTTGCTTTCGGAGTTCATATAAGTATATTTTGTAAACTAAATGTCAATTAGGCACCTAGAGTAGCCTAGGTATACGCGAGGAAACTTCGATGCTGGAATTAAAGCCGCAATGTTTTTCATCGGACTGTCCCAGCCGGGCGCTGTTTGACCAGATCGCAGATAAGTGGTCGATGATGGTTCTGGCAGTGCTTGATGACGGGCCGCATCGCTTTAACGCCATCAGACGCCGCCTTGAGGGCGTCACTCAGAAGGCATTGACACAGTGCCTAAGGCGACTGGAACGAAATGGTCTGGTCTCGCGCCAGGTCATCTCGTTCTCGCCCGTGGCAGTCCAGTATGAGATCACCCAACTTGGTCAGACACTACAGCAGCCATTTCGCGAATTGCATAAATGGACGCTGGATAAATTGCCCGAGGTTGAAGCTTCCCGGTTGAAGTTCGACGAGGCGGCTCAGGTCAGCCTGTCAGAATGAATGGCTGACATCGGCATGCGGCCTTGTTTGCTATTCCACTATTACTCGCACTCTTGCCAGATTTCCGACTCGCGCAAACTCCGCCGTGGCGCTGCCCTCACGCTGCGCGGTAGCGCGGAGCACGGGATAGTAGGTGCCAGGTTCCGAGTAAATGAGTGTCTTATGTACCGCAAGCGTTTGTGACGGCTGGTGAGGAAGTGGAGCGTCCAGAAAATCGTCGTTGCCTGTCTGGCTCCATTCTGTTTTCACAATTTTGCCCGCAGATGCCGGGACGGTAATGTCACCCAGCAGCGTGACCGGCTCTCCGACTTTGGCAAGGATTCTCTCACCGCTCCTGGACGTGAGCTTCACAACAGGCTGGATACCCTGCCTTGCTGACGCGTCTGCGGGTAATGAGACCTGGCCGTTATCGAGCGCATACCGAGTGGAGCGAGGCGGCGCTATACCATTTTCCACCCAGGTACTTACGTCCCTGACGGCCTGTTCGAGGATGCCGTTGTAATCGATGAGCCTTACAAACTGATTGTCAGCCGCGCCCGAGGCGACCACGCTGCCATCCAGATGGTCTGCATTGTCGTTTAACCAGATGCGCACCTTCGCGTTGTACTGATCACCCTCTCCTGCCTTCAATCGCTGGCCATACCATTGCGCGTCCCAAGGGTAGGCATCGACATCCAGTGCGTTGGCTATGATTATCATCTTGCTGTTTATTTTGCCGGTGAAGCTACCGCCTCCGCTGACTCCCGCGCTGATTATCGGGCCTACTTCTTGAGGGCGTTGCGGGTAGCGCGGTGAGCCGTTTGCGTCACGGAATTGGTCCCACACAGAAAATCCACCAGACGCCGGAACCTGATGCCGATGGTAGGAGGTCAACGCAATTGCCCAGCGATTATCGATACGAACCCGGGTTCCATTTCTCAGCGCGTTGAGCATATCGGCTTGATTTTGCGGGGACAGCGTAATGACTCCGTGCTCGGCATCCAGCGACCCAAGCAATTGTCGATTGCCCCCTTCCGCCCCTTCGAGGGTAAAGTCCAACCAAGCGCTGTTTTTGACGTGCGACAGCCCGGCCACATGCAAGCGTAATGGCTTACCCGCAGAGTCACGATCTATCCTTTGAACCGACACGACGCGATCAATTTTCGCCCTTCGCACCAGATTGCCGAGAGTGGATTGCTCGGTACCGAGGTAACCAGGTTTATTCCAGAAGTCATCTGCGTAACCGGGATCAATACCCTTGACCGAACTGGCAAACCCCAGTAACCCCTGCGGGTCGTTGAGGCCCAGGATGTATGCGTAATTATCCCAACCGCGCAGGGGTACCCCCATTGCCGTGACCTCCGCAAGAACCGAGGCCTGCGTGGCGTCAAGTGGCGCGAAAGGATCGCCGCTACCTCCCGGTCGCATAGCGTCGGCAATGCGTGACGCCTGGTCTTCGAGTACAAGACGTGCGAAAGCACGAACAAAAAAGTTGGTGGGGATGGATGTTGGAACGCCAATGACGAATGGGACTGCCCCCTCCCATACTCCCGACGAGTTCTCAGCCGCAGCGATGGTTAGATAAGACCCGCCGCTGCCACCATAGATATAGCCGTGGATCTGAGAAGCTGACACTCCATAATATTCCCCGGCGACCCTCTTCGAGAACTTCGCAGCCGCAGCGTTGGCTCGATAGCCAGAGGGCGAAACAGTGTCCACGGTATAAGCACCGCTGTCGGCACCAAATTCGATTACCCGATCGGGAACACTACCGTCTCCCAAGGGATAAACCTTGTGGAAGAAACGCCCCTTCCATTGGGCTTTCGGCGGGAAGAAAAAGCTGAACTTTACATCGGTACCTTCGAAGTGCCCGGAAACGCGATGCATCAGAACAGGACTTTTCAAATCTTCTCGGCTATCAATTACCGGCCGGTCGAACTGCGGATCAATGCAGTCTTGAGTGATGAACATTATCCCGCCCGTTGGTGTTTCACACGACGGGGGCTGGGGTGCGGCCGAAGCTATTGCCGATAGCCCAAGCGACACGGCAAGTATCAGGCATCTGGAGGCAACGAACGTCGCATTGGAACCGCTCCCGCGATGGAAATCCGTGCCAGGGGGCGCAGCCACTAAAGTCAGGTTGTTAGCATTATTCATAATGGCTGTTAAATTCCTTGAAGCGCTTCAATGACTGCAGACCGACACTGCTGGACAAGTTTTCCGGTTTGAGATGCGTGACATGTTCCACCAGGCGTTAGCCTGCCTCTGGACAGAGCCTTAGTGCCTTTCAGTTTTGAAATGTTCAGTACGGTGCATCGCGCTCAACATGCACATCAGTTGACCTAAGCCACCTGCCGCCAGGCAGCCTGGTGCACATCAAAGATAGGTCAGGCACACAGCCCGTCCCCTGGCCCGGTGCCTGTAGCACCGCCAATCACTGTCCCAATGCCTGAGCGAACAAAGATACCAGCAGAGGCTACAGCTCGGCCGCTGGCCAAGGCACCAGAAAGATTGATGAACTCGTTAGTCAAATCGTGCAGCCCGCTGACCCGCTTCAAGCACGGTCGGTTCTGTAACTGCGCATTAGTACCTGTAACCGAATAGAGTTACCAATATCACTATGCCAAGCCTCAGGGCTGCAGATCGCGCTTTATTCGACTCAAGACCGGCATAAACGCTGAACTCTCGCACCCAAGGGCGTTCTAGACCCTTCCGCTGACGGTTAGTTAACATCGGCAAGCATTTTTCGTGACCTTTTGAGATTTTGACGACGCATGTCTATTCAGCAAACACCAGGGCATGTACTGCCCGCTCGCTCGGCAGCCAAAATGGAAGCCGCGATGGCTGTGGGCGCTTTCGCTATTGGTACTGGCGAATTCGCGATTATGGGGCTGATGCCAGACATCGCCAGCAACTTGAAATTGAGCGAACCTCAGGTGGGCCATGCCATCAGTGCTTACGCGCTGGGTGTGATGGTGGGAGCGCCGCTGCTGGCTATCCTGGGAGCCAAGTTGCTACGCAAGCATCTGCTTTTATTGCTCATGGCACTGTATGCCATGGGCAATCTGGCAACTGCATTTACGCCGACGTTCAGCAGCCTGATTACCTTTCGATTCATCAGCGGTCTGCCTCATGGCGCTTATTTTGGCATTGCAGCAGTGGTGGCTTCGAGCATGGTGCCCACCCATAAACGCGCAGGCGCCGTCGCGCGGGTGATGATGGGCCTGACCCTGGCAATGCTGCTGGGCAACCCGATCGCCACGTTCCTCGGCCAGTTTTTTGGCTGGCGATCCGCATTCGCGCTGGTCGGGGCGATCGCGCTCTGCACCATCGCGCTGGTTTGGCGCTTCGTGCCTGATCGCCGTGATGAACCGCGCAGTGATCCGCGTAAAGAGTTGCGCGCCTTCGCCAAACCGCAGGTCTGGATGGCGCTCGCAATTGGTGCCATCGGTTTTGCTGGCATGTTCTGCGTGTTCAGTTACCTGGCACCGACGATGCTCGAAGTCACCCGCGTAACACCTCAATGGATTCCATTCGGTCTAGCGGCTTTCGGCGTGGGCGGCATCATTGGCAACATCGTCGGGGGCAAACTGTTCGACCGCATGCAGTTTCGTGCCGTGGGCCTGTTGCTGGTCTGGTCGATGGCAGTGTTGCTGTTCTTTCCATTGGCAGCGGGTTCAGTGTGGGGAGTCATGCTCGGCATCTGCCTGGTAGGGACGATGGTGGCATTGGCTGCGCCGCTACAGATTCGCTTGATGGACATTGCTCACGAAGCGCCAAGCCTTGCAGCAGCGTCCAACCACGCCGCATTCAATCTGGCGAATGCGCTAGGCCCCTGGTTTGGCGGGATGGCGATCACCGCAGAGCTGGGATGGACAAGCACCGGCTATATCGGCGCAGCCACTGCGCTGGTTGGTCTGGGTGTTTACCTGCTTGCGCGGCGCATGAAGGGTGGTGACTGAGCGGGCGCCACCACAATCTGCCGATCAGGATCACTGATCGCGTCCGGCCGACCGTAGAAGCGGTCGGCGGACGTCTCTGCGGATAGCCCTGCGAAAAGCTCAGAGTGAAAACTTCAGCTCTTTGCCGAAATAGCTCACCGACAGTTCATGGCCCGCACCGACAATATCGAAAGGCTGACACATAGCGCCGGTGGAAATGATCTCTCCTGCCCGCAGCGTGATTTCGTATTCAGCGGCATGCTGATAGAGCGCAGCCAGCGAGTTCAACGGATTGGTCGCCGTCTCGTCAAACAGGCCCTTCGCCTTGGGCACGCCATCCAGATGCACGATTACCGTCTCAGCCAACTCGCGCAGGACGTTTTCATCCAGCCCCGAGCAGGCTGACTCGCCAATCACCAGTGCCTCGAAGCCGACATTGTCAGCCACAAAACTGGGCCAGCCGACGGTCTTGCGGTCGGTGAATCGTGAACGCACCACTTCGAAGGTCACGCAGGTAGCACGAATATCCTGAGGCTCGATTTTGCGCCCTGCAAGGGGCGGTAAATCACGATCCAGAACAAACGCAATTTCACACTCGATAGTCACTTGAGTGGGCGCCGGCATATGCAGATGTGCGCCGCTGCGATGACAGCGGGCCTGCTCAAGTTGCCCTACCAGCGGGCGCGACAAATTAGCACCGCGCATTGCCGCCGGGCTGCCGACTCCGAGCTTCCACCCTGCCCTTACGCCGCCTGACGCCTTGAACAATTCATTTTGCGCCGTATAGCCCTGCTCAAGGGTCTGGGGCTTGATCGCTTCAGACAATGCTGGAAGTAACTCGCCGCTGCGCCAGGTTTCCAGTAGCGTCGATGCGACAGCGGCTGAGTCGAAACGAGTATTTTGCATAGTTGATTCCTGCTTGATCGTGGGGCCCATTAATTGCTGCCAAGATGCTCCTGCCACCACGCTATTTATGGGGTTGACACGAGACAGGCAATAATCGCCCGCTGCGCCTGAAGAACCAGCTTGCGCTAACAACAGCATATCCGCGAAGGCAAGAGGTGCGCTTCGCGATCCCCTTGATTCGCCGGTTCAAAATGCTGCAGCGCCCTCCATAAAGCAAATCCAGCCACCTGATCCGTCCCATTCATGCAAGTGACGACGCGAATCAGAAATTTTGGCCTAAAAATCCTCCCCAATCGTCCGACAACACTTCAACTGCCGCAGTGTGGCCATTAATAATTTGATACTGTGTCATCGGATTTTTGGGGGCGAATGCAGTTCGGCGTTCTTCAGCTCATCACCTGAGTCTGTGCCTACTGTCTCCAAAGCCTTCAAAGGGGGAAGTTTTGACCGCTATCGACAATCACGCATCTCTGCAGGCGGCCATCGATAATTGTGCTCGTGAGCCTATTCGTACGCCGGGCAGCATTCAGCCACAAGGGTTTCTGATCGTTATTGATGAGCCCGCGATGACGATCGTTCAGATCAGCGAGAATATTGCTCAGTGGCTGAATCTCGATACTGCCGAATTGCTGGGTTGTGATCTCGATTCCCTCGTCAAAGGGGGCTCAGCTCTGGTCGATCAGTTAGGTGAGCTGGACGAAGATGAAGCGCAGCCGTACCACGTGGGCGACGTAACCTTCCTCAAAGGTGACCGTACCGGTCAGCCCGTGGCGATGATGTTGCATCGCAACGAAGACGTGCTGATTGCCGAGTTCGAACCAGCCGGGGACACCGTGACTGCGCACGGCAGGTTGTATCCACTGGTCCGTTCGTTCATCAGTCAGATGCGTGAAGAAGAAAGCGTCGACGAGCTGTGTGATCGCTCAGTCCGTTTTATCAAGCGCATTACCGGCTTCGGACGCGTGAACTCCTACCGTTTCGACGAGGACGGTAACGGCGTGGTCAATGCTGAACTGGCTGACGCAGGCATTCCCGGCTATCTGGGCCTGTGTTTCCCGGCGTCGGATATTCCGCCTCAGGCACGCGAGCTGTATTGTCTGAACCGGATTCGGATCATTGCCGACTCCAATTACACCCCGTCAGTGATCATTCCTGATATCAACCCGAAAACCCAGCGTCCACTCGACCTGAGTTACGCGACGTTGCGTAGCGTTTCGCCTGTGCATTTGCAGTACATGCGTAACATGGGCACCGGCGCCTCCATGTCCATCTCGATCGTGGTGGATGGTCGGCTGTGGGGATTGATTTCCTGCCATAACCTCACACCGCATCCGATCAGTTTTCAGACTCGCTCGGCTTGCGAACTGCTTGGCCGGGTTTTGTCGTTGCAGGTGGAAACCAAAGAAGCCCATCTGCGCAACCATCGCATGCTGAGTCTGCGCAAAGACATCGTTCAAATGCTGGCAGCGATGGCCGACCATGACAGCGTATTCAAGGGGCTGAAATCCCTGCCAGACACATTTATCAAATTCGTTGGTGGCTGCGGAGCGGCCGTGGTCTCGGATGAGGAGTGCGACCTTTTCGGCCAGACGCCTCCGGAGCGTGAGGTCCGTGCACTTGCAGAGTGGCTGGCAGAACGTGGTGGTCCCAATGTCTTTCAGACCAACAACGTCAGCACCGACATCGCGCAGATACCTGGGCTCGCCCGGGCAGTGAGCGGCGTATTGGCCGTGTCCATTTCCGAGCTGCATTCAAATTACCTGATCTGGTTCAAACCCGAGCAGGCACGAGTTGTTCATTGGGCAGGCAAACCGGAAAAAGCCATCGACAAAAGCGGTTCACTGACGCCTCGCCTTAGCTTCGAACTCTGGAAGCAGAAGGTCGAGGGTTATTCCACGCGCTGGGAAGAAGCCGAGCTGGAAGGAGTGGCGGAACTGCGCCTTGCCGTGCTCGGTATCGTGTTGCGCAAAGCCGAAGAAATGGCACAGCTGGCTACAGAACTCAAACGTAGCAATAAAGAGCTGGAAGCTTTCTCCTACAGCGTTTCCCACGACCTGCGGGCGCCCCTTCGGCACATCGCAGGCTACGCGGAACTTCTCAAAGATATGGAAGAGGTCAACCTCTCCCACCGTGGCCAGCGTTTCCTCGACACCATCGGCGAGTCAGCCAAGTTTGCCGGTACTTTGGTGGACAATCTGCTGAGTTTCTCGCAAATGGGACGCTCCGCCATGCGCCAGTCAGAGGTCAATCTGACCGCCATGGTCGAATCGATCCAGAGGGAAATGCAGCCCGATTATGAAGGCCGGACAATCGAATGGGTGGTGGGCGAACTGCCGATCATCATTGCCGATCCGGCTTTTTTACATTTGGCGATGCGTAACCTGCTCGCCAATGCAATCAAATACACCCGCAATGAACCCATTGCAGTCATTGAAATAACTGCGGTTCAGGAACCTCAGGGTGTTGTCGTCAGCGTTCGTGACAACGGCGTGGGCTTCGATATGCAATACGCCGACAAGCTGTTTGGAGTCTTCCAGCGCCTGCACCGGATGGAAGAGTTCGAGGGTACCGGTATTGGCCTGGCCAATGTCCGGCGGATCATCGAACGCCATGGCGGCACCGTGCAAGCTCAAGGCGTACTGGATGAAGGGGCGACGTTCTCCTTCACCCTGCCCTACAAAACCCCTGAACCCAGTCGTCTGAGTACGAAGGAAAAATAATGCTCAAACCCATATTGCTGGTTGAAGACAACCCCAACGATCTGGAACTGACCCTGGTCGCGCTCGAGCGCAGCCAGTTGGCCAACGAAGTGATTGTGCTGCGCGACGGCGCGGAAGCTCTTGATTACCTGTTTCGCCGAAACGCCTACGCAGAGCGCGCTGGCGGCAATCCAGCGGTCCTGCTACTGGATCTGAAATTGCCCAAGGTCGACGGGTTGCAGGTATTGGACGCCATTCGCCAGTCCGAAGATTTGCGCAGCATCCCGGTGGTCATGCTGACTTCCTCCCGTGAGGAGCTTGACCTGTCACGCGCCTATCACCTGGGTGTCAACGCTTACGTGGTCAAGCCTGTCGAGTTCAAGGAGTTCGTCAGTGCCATTTCTGATCTCGGTATTTTCTGGGCTGTGCTGAACGAACCGCCACCAGGTTCGGTCAGAGCTCAACGTCGCCCCAGCTCCTGATTCCTATTTGATTAAGCGCAGTCAGACTTAATGCCACTCAACGAATTGAAACTCCTGCTAATCGAAGACAGTCCGCAAGATGCGGAGTTGACCCTTTTGTCTTTGGAAGCCAGTGGAATCAAAGTTGACTCGACCCTGGTGCACAACCACCAGGGCGCTTCCCAAGCGCTCAGCCAGCAGGTGTTTGACGTCGTACTGTGTGACTTCCTGCTGCCGGGCTCCTCCGGCGCAGACGTTCTAAAAATCGCTCAGCAGTTAGCGCCCGAAACACCCTTCATCTTTCTCTCAGGCATTTTTGGCGAGCAACAGGCCGTTGAAATGATGCGCCTGGGCGCGGTTGATTACGTCCTCAAGCAAAACTTCAAGATGCTGCCCAAGGCCGTCAGGCGTGCGGTTTCGGAAGTCCGTGAGCGAACTCAGCGACGCGCTGCGGAAACCGCGCTGCAAGACGTTGAGGTCCGGGCCCAGCTCGCCATCGAAGCGGCCATGATGGGAGTCTGGGAAATCCAGCCCGCCACGGGCCGAATCCTCTGGGACGAACGTTGCAACGCCCTGTATGAAATTCTGCCGAACACCGCCATCGATCTGGCTTTTCTGCTGGACCGCTGCCATCCGGATGATCGTGCGCTTCTGGAGTCGAAGATTAATGCGGCTATCACCCGTGAATCTGACTACCAGGTTGAATACCGCGCACTGATCTCCAACGGACGATCGCGCTGGCTGTTCTCCAGCGGGCGCTCGGTGTTCCAGAACGGCCAGTGTGTACGCATCACCGGTGTGCTCCAGGACATCACTGAGCGCAAGCAGGCGACTCGCGAGCTGGTTGAATTAAACGAGGCGCTGGGTGCTCGTGTTGAACAGCGCACGCGGGAACGTGATCGCACCTGGGAATTGTCCAGAGAACTGCTGGCCGTGTTGCAACTGGACATGACGCCGATCTCTTTCAACCCCGCCTGGGAAGCCACGCTGGGCTGGTCCAATGAGCAAATCAGCCAGATGCGCCTGTGGGAGTTGATCCACCCGGATGACTTCGACACGACGGTCCACGAAATGGAAAGCATTGCTCAGGGCTATATTTCGACCCGTTTCGTCAACCGGATGAAGCACAAGTCCGGTGATTATCGCTGGCTGTCCTGGACCATCGTGCCCGAGGGCGGGCTGATGTATGCGGCCGTTCGTGACATCACTGAAGAGCGTGCTGTTATCGATGAACTGGCGGCAGCCAACAAAAGCCTGCGGGCACAGATCAGCGAGCGGGAGCGGATCGAAGCCGATCTGCAACAAATGCAGCGCCTCGAAGTGGTCGGTCAGTTGACGGCCGGTGTGGCTCACGACTTCAACAACCTGCTCACCGTAATCCTGACCAGTACCACCTTTGCGATCCGGGACATCGAGCGCGGCACGCTGGACAAAACCGTTCAGCGTCTGCAAAACGTGAAAGACGCGGGTGAGCGCGGGGCGAAACTGACCGCTCAATTGCTGTCGTTCTCCCGACGTCAACGGCTGCAACCTACCGCGATCAATCTCAACGACACCATTCGCGGCATGGGCACCCTCCTCGGTCGTGCTCTGGGCGGCAGCATCTGGATCGAGACCGATCTGGCCAGTGATCTGTGGTACGCCATGGGCGATCCGACCCAGACCGAAATGATCATCCTGAACCTTGCGATCAATGCACGCGACGCGATGGCCATGGGTGGCTCGCTGTGCTTCTCGACGTTCAACGCACAAATCACCGAGCCTGCGGTACGCCCCGAGGATCCGGAGCCCGGCAAATACGTGGTTCTGGCGATTCGTGACTCAGGCAGCGGTATGAGTCCCGAGACCTTGCTCCGCGCATTCGAGCCGTTCTACACCACAAAAGACGTCGGCAAAGGTTCAGGCCTTGGCCTGGCTCAAGTGTTCGGCTTTGCCAAGCAATCAGGTGGCGGCGTGATGATTGAAAGCGAACTGGGTGTTGGCACCAAAGTCATGGTCTATCTACCCAGCGTCGACAAACCTGAAAACCTGCCAGCTGAAAAGAACCTGCATCAGGCCCCTGCGCAGGTGAATGGCTCGCACACCATTCTGCTGGTCGACGATGACCCGGAGGTTCGGGCGGTGACCGTACAGATGCTGGAGTCCATGGAATACAAGGTTAAACAGGCAAAGGACGGCGCGATGGCGCTGACCATGGTGGACGAGAGCGTCGATCTGGTGCTGACCGACTTCGCAATGCCCGGCATGACCGGAGGTGAGCTCGCTACCCTGATTCACAAGAAGCATCCGAGCCTGCCGGTGCTGTTTGTCACCGGTTACGCCGACACGGACGTACTGGGTCTGAATGGCTCGGCGGTGGTGCAAAAGCCGTTTAACGAGATAGAGCTGAGAAACAAACTGCACGACGTCTTGAGCAACGCAGACCGCCGCTGACGCTCCTTCTGCCAACCCTTCCTCAGGCCAGTGAGGCTGCGCCAATCTCAGTCAGCCCACTGATGATGTGCTGGGTGTACGGAAACGCCGGATCCTCATCCAGCACCCGCTCCGACACTAACAGCCCCTCCTTCACTAAAACGTCCACAGCGACTACACAATCGGCGATAGCCGGGATGCGCGCATAGGCGCGAATCAGCCGGGTGTAAATCTGCCCGAACGTTAACTTTGTGGCTCCCTCGCCATTGAGCACACGAACGGCGCCCAGGACAGCGAGGTCAACCGCATATCTGGGGTCAATGGACAGCGGTTTGGAGGGGTTTTCCAAGTGTGACGGCATAAGCGAAGCAACTAAGAATAGGTCGAGAAAAGACAATCCTGCGCTATAACGTAAAAACAATAACGCACTAATAATTACACGCGCACTGAACCGCGAAATAAAAAGGTATCAACACTGTATTTGGCAGTTATTCAATTTAGCCGCAGGCGCGACATAGCCTGTTTATTGCAAAGATATTTAAACAGGTAAGAGCCGTATAAAAACTACCAACTATCAGCAATACGCAGAGCTTATCAGAAGCATAAACCTAACTGCAATTAGGTTTATCAAAAAGCAATATAACACTTCAATTCCAACCTATTACCAGCATAAAAACCCAATTTAAATCTAATAAATAGCATAAATCACCAATTTTACTGCTTTAAATCACTAGAACCCTTCAAAAAGACTCAAAAAAACCTCTACCAGGGCAATATGCCATCATTTAATTAAACACTGCAGCCAAATATCCTCTCAACCTGTGAACTTTTAGTCCTGACGCTTGACTTAACATCCGGCTGATCGCCGCAACCGCTTTCACTTATAGTTTCTAAACCATTAATCGAGATTTAATCGATGACCAGACCCATGCTGTCTGTTTTCAGCGCAGTGCTGCTCTGCGCCCACAGTTTGTCCGCGCTCGCGGCTGACTCTGCTTCTGCGACCAATACTGCAACTTCCACAGAACAAGTTCGCGTACAGGTCGAGGCAAAGCGCGACCAACTGACCGGGGTTGCCAACGTCAGTACCTCCGCATCAAAGGGCCCTTCTACCGTGCTCGATGCACCGGTGGTCACTGATGACGCTCCCGCACAGGCGCAACGTCCATGAACCCACCTGACCACTCGACTATCGCCTCTGCCAAAAGGACACTTGCCGTGTCAGCGTTCAAACACACTCTGGGCCTGAGCCTGCTGACCTTCAGCATCCTGCAAGCCAACCTCGCTCTTGCAGCGGTTACACCAGCCACCGGTAACGACGTTGAAGCCCGTGTCAGTTCGATCCTTGACAACATGAGCCAATCCGAGAAGATCAACTTCACCCGGGTCAACGACGGACACATGATTCCGCCGCTGCTCAAGTGGGGTATCAAAGGCACCACGGCGTATGACTCGTCCATGGGCGTGCACGTCAACAACGCCACCTTCGGTGCGCAGTACCCTTCGCAGTCTGCCCTCGCCGCGACCTGGAGCATCAACCGCGCCAAAGAGTTCGGCCTGGCCATCGCCTACGAAACCCGCATCTCGGGCGGTCAGCAAATGCTGTCGCCGGGCGTCAACCTGTACCGCACGCCGTACAACGGTCGTTCAGCCGAATACATGAGCGGTGAAGATCCATTCTTGGGTGCCGTGCTGGCTCCAGCGGTGGTCAACGCCATTCAGGCGCAAGGCATCCAGGCCAGCGGCAAGCACTACCTGGCCAACGAACAGGAAGCCAATCGTCAGGCGGTGAACGTCATTGCTGACGAACGCACCCTGCGCGAGCTATATCTGCCAGGCTTCGAGTCGATGGTGAAAAACTCCAACGTCGCCTCGATCATGTGCGGCTTCAACAAAATCAACGGTGACTACGCCTGCGAAAACCATCACCTGATTACTGAAGTGCTCAAAGGTGAATGGGGTTATCAAGGCACCGTGATCAGTGACTTCAACGCCATTCACGATGCGTTCAAGGGTGCCTGGGCAGGTACCGACATCGACATGCCATCGGGTCTGCAATTCACCGAAGCCAACCTGCTGCCGTATCTCTGGAGCGGCCAACTGACCCAGAACGTCATCGATGACAAGGTCAAACGCAACCTGCGCGCCATCGTCAGCTACGACTTCCAGGAAAACCTCAACACCGCGAAGACTCTGGACCACCCGGAGTACGGCGCACGCGCAGCATTGAACACCGCTCGTGAGTCCATCGTGTTGTTGCGCAACGAAAAAACCACCGAAGGCAAGCCGCTGCTGCCACTGGCCAAAACCGCCAAAATCGCAGTGATCGGTGACTGGGCACACGAAGCACCGGCATCGCCATTCGGTACCGCCAACTCGCCGCCCAACAGCTACGTCACCGAACTGAGCGGTTTGCAGCAACTGGCGTCGAGCAGCTCGAATGTCACTTATCTGTCCGAGCTGAGCCTGAACCCGAAATCCGCAGCCTGGTACCAGCCTGCCACGGGTAGCAACGGTGTGAACAACTCTGGCGTGAAAGCCGAGTACTTCTCCAACACCAGTTTTTCGGGCAGCCCGAGCGTGACCCGTGTCGAACCGGGCGTGAACCTCAACTGGACCACCGGCACCAACGAAACCAATGCGGGCACCACCGCCGTATCCGGTTTCAGCCCTTCAGCGGGTGCGTTCTCGGCTCGCTTTACGGCGAACATCAAGCCGACGGTTTCCGGCGCCCACGTGTTCAAGGTGCGTGCAGACGGTCCTTACAAACTGTGGGTCAATGATGAGCTGGTGTTGCAGAGCGACGGCGTGCCGTACTCTTCCGACGTCGTGAACGCCATGACCACCTCCGGCAAAACCGCAGCGCTGGTGGCAGGCAAGTCGTACTCCGTGAAGCTTGAATACCAGCGCGTGCAGGGCAACTTCATCCCGGCACTGGGTGGTGTTACCGGCGTGCAGATGAGCTGGGCATCCCTGCGTCCGCCGAAAGATCTGTCGAAATACGACGCGGTAGTCGTCGCCACCGGCTCCAACTACGAGCACGAAGGCGAAGGTTCCGACCACGGTTTCGAACTGCCCGACCAACAGGCTGAACTGATCAGTTTTGTGGCCCGCGCCAACCCCAACACCATCGTGGTCATGCACGGCGGCGGTGTTGCAGACATGCAGCCTTGGGCGAACAAAGTCGGCGCCACCCTGCAAGCCTGGTTCCCGGGTCAGCAAGGCGGTCAGGCACTGGCCGAGATCCTGTATGGCAAGGTCAACCCTTCGGGCAAACTGCCGATCAGCATCGACAAGAAAATCGAAGATAACCCGAGCTATGCGTCCTATCCGGACCCGGCGGCTTACCGTGGCGACAATGCGCTGACCGAAATGACCTACAGCGAAGGCTTGTACATGGGCTATCGCGGTTATGACAAGAAACACGCAAAACCGCTCTACCCGTTCGGCTACGGTCTGTCGTACACCACGTTTGGTTATAGCGATCTGAAATTGTCGACCAATGTCCTGAGCCCTGGCGCGACCATCGACGTGAAGTTCACCCTGACCAACACTGGCGACAAGGCTGGTTTCGAAGTGGCACAACTGTACGTGCAACCGGTGAAACCTGCGGTTGACCGTCCGGAGAAAGAACTCAAAGGCTTCACCAAGGTGTACCTGCAACCGGGCGAAAGCAAGACTGTCAGCATTCCGATCGATTCGCGCTCCCTGGCGTACTACGTCGACAAGACCGCAAGCTGGGATGTGGACGCTGGCAAGTTCAAGATCCTCGTGGGTTCCGACTCAGAGAATCTGACCCTCAACCGCACCTTGACCACGCTGTTCCCGGAACACCTGACCACCCGAGACAGCAACCCGCTGCCATTGCCACTGCGCAAGGCCGTGCAGGTTAACGCCGCACAGACCTACTAAGCGTCACTATTCAGGCTCAAGGATGAGCCTGAATATCCTTCCCCAAACGCTTCAAATAGATGTCGAACACCGCCATTACGTCCACTTCTTCAGGGCTTCTCAGCCACTGAATCTGCAAGCCATCCATGACCGAAAAAATCTCCTGGGCCATGGCCTTGATGTCGATATCCGCGCGAATTTCCCCAGCCTCTATCAACGCCGTCAAGTGACCGCGAGCGTGATCGTGGGTGAGATGAAACCGTTCCTTGTGCCAGGAACACGCCGGGTGTGCGTGCGACAGGCTCTCGGTGTTCATCACCATTGATGCCTGACATTCGGCAGCGTCCTCGATACTGAAACCCATGCTCAACCTCAAGAATTTGAGGAAGCCAGTCAGTGTCAATTCGGTCGTGAGATCGCGAAACCGTGAGGTCACCCGTTGATCGCGGCGCTCCAGCAGAGCAGCGAGCAACGCTTCTTTGTTCGGGAAGTGATGCAGCAAGCCTACAGTGGTAATGCCGGCAAGCGCTGCGACGTCGCGCATCGACGCGCTGGAGTAACCATCCCTGGCGAAAATAACCGTGGCGGCGTCCAGCAAGGCCGTTCTGCGCATCTCGCCCTTCGGGGCCCGTCGGCGCTTTGGCGCAAGCTCTTCGCCTGATTCATTCCCTGATTCGTCAACTGACATAAAAATCCGATAACAGCTTCATTCAAATTGACCCGGCACTCGCTGGCTGGGCTCTACGTGTAAAAAACCGCTTGGCAGTGATAGACGCGACACAGGTCGATATCAATGCAATCACCGCGTTGCCGGTAAACATACCGGGCATCGCCCCGCTGCTACCAAACAAGTGCGTGGCGCCGTACACGAACGGTACAGTACCGGCCGTTGAGCGAAGCCAGGCGAACACCGCAATCAGCCATGGCCGCTGCATCGTAACGAACACAGCGATCGAGACGAAATCCAGACCGATGAGTACCCATAAACCACCACCCACCTGGCAGAACGCGAGAAACAGCGCTCGACCTTCACCCTCTAACCCGTAGAAGTCAGCAATGCTCCCGCACGCCAGCAGCAAGACGCCCCAGACAAACAGGCCGTAAACCACGACCAGCTTGCGCGTAAAGACGATGGCCGAGCGGGTCCGCTGATTCAGATGGGCACCGATATTCTGCCCCAGCACCGGCGCCAAGGCACTCGGCAGTGCAAAAAAAGCACAGTAGGAAAACTGCAGGACCCGGTCTAGAACTGCCATCGCCGCCAAAGCCGATGTGCCGAAAGTGGCCACGGTCGAGACAAGATACGCCAACCCCACCGGCGTCGCCAAATTGCCGACCATGGCAGGCAAGGCAACCTTGAACGTTCGCCTGACATGCATGCGCAGCAGTTTAAGCTTGATGGACAGCGTCAGCCCGACATGGCGACGCACCCAGTAAAATCCCAGGCAGGCAGACGTCAGTGCAGACAACGCGTAGGAAAGACCTGCGCCTTCCAGCCCCAGATCCAGGACGAAGATCAGCAACGGATCAGCGATCGCCAGCGTGGCGGCGCCCGACAGCACCACCCACAACGCCCGACGGCTATCCCCGGCCGTGCGCAGAATCTGCGCCGACATCTGCATCGCACACTGCAGCACGCTGAACGGCAAGGTCAGCCAGATAAACACCCGCGCCGCTTCATAAGTCGCAGCATCAGCACCAAGCAGGCGAGTAACAGGAACAATCAATGCCAACTGCAATACGGCTGACAGACCACAAACGCACACCACCATCAGCATCAGGCTGGTGGTGAAACGCGAGACTGCCTTGGTTGCACGATGACCGATACGTTCGGACAGCACCGTCGCTGCCGCGATGATCAAACCGTTAGCCAACGCGCTGTTGAGAAAGATCAGCACCTTGGCGATGCCGACCGCGGCGAGCAGCAAGGGCTGGTGCAGCATGGAGACATAGACCAGCGTCAGAATGTCCACCAGAAACACAGCGAGCAGGCTCAGGGCACTGGTGCTGGTCATCACCAGGATATGGCGCGTTATGAGCCCTTCAGTAAACTTCGCGCGGGCTACCGCCATCACATTCCCCAAACAGACAATGCTTCGCCAGCAACAGTGGCGAAGCTCATTGAGGCGGCGATTCTAGCGGTGCGCCGGTTCGGTTGCTATCGCCACTTCGGGATATCTACCGAGGGCCGACCAAGGGTGTGGAGACCTTTGCGATTTACTCTGGCAGTGGCTCTGAAACCGGCCGCCCCATCAGCAGAACGGCAAGAAGAATGGAAAGTCCGACAAAACACGCCGCCGCGTAGCCAAGGCTCTGCAGCCCGAACGAATCAATCATTCGCCCGCCCACGATAGCGCCCAGACCGATCCCAAGATTGGCGCCCGAGATGTTCAGTGATGCGCCAAAAGCCGTCGCGCCCTCAGCGGCTTTCATGACCCGCACATGGCTGACCAGAAACAGCGCCGCCTGGGTTATCCCCCAGGTCGCCAACGCCATCGCCAGGAAAACCGGCGAGTGAATGCTCGGTATCAAAGCGACCATGCCCGCGACCATGAATGCACAGAACACTATCGAGGCCATCAGCGGGTGCTTGTCCACTGCGCGCCCGCCTAATGAGTTGCCGATCAGGCCCACTGCGCCAAACGCCATCAAGCACCAGCCCACTACGGTGCCATTGAAACCTGCCAGCCGTTCAAGGATGTCGGCCAGATAGGTGTAAGCCGTGAACATCCCGGAGAACACCAGCACCGACAACAACACATGTCCTTGTAATACCGGGCTGCGCAGGATGCGCATCTGTTGGCGAAGCGATGCGTCCTGCCGTGTGACCTGTATGTTTGGCAGATACACAAACAACAGCAGCGCTTTGGCCAACGCCAGCACTGCGAGCATGCCGAACGCCATACGCCAGCCCACGGCGTCCGCGACCAGCGTGCCCACCGGGATACCAAACACCGTGGCGCAGACGATCCCGAACGTGATCTTTGCCATGGCCCGGCCCGCGTGCTCAGGGCCAACCAGATCGACCGCCGTCTCGCTGGCCAACGCCCAGAACACCGGCAACCCGAGTGCAGGTATCAATCGAGCGATGCTCATCACGTAAATGTTGGGGCTCAGCGCCGCAAGGGTGTTAGCCAGCGCAAACAGCACCATAACCGTCACGAACAGCTTCTTGCGTTCAAAACGAGCGAAATACGCCGTCAGGAATGGACCGAAGCAGGCCACCGTGAAAGCAAACAACGTCACCAGCAACCCTGCTTGCGGGATGCTCACTTCAAGGTCCCGGGCGATGCCGGGGAGCAGGCCGACAATGACAAATTCGGTTGTCAGCACAGTAAAGCCTGCCGCCGACAACAGCAAAATGGGTAACAGCATTTGAACTCCGATAGCGGCGCGCCAGACGGGTGAACACCGGCCTGGTTTTTTTAAAAGGGTATGGTCAAGCTGATATGACTTGGCGCTGATCGCTCGTTGACCGGGCAATCAAAGCAGGAAGGAATTGTTATAGGCAAAACAGCGGCCGACATTATGTCGATGCACCTCGATGAGGTCTACTGCAAAACACGCGGCGTGTATCCATCGCTGCATGCCCGCCTGAAGCTTCAGCGCCCTGTCATTGTATTGCCGCCTGGACCCGCACCGTTTGCCCGATCAGCGCTGTTCGTTGCACGATCCTGCGAAGCTGGACTGAAAAGTAAATCGCGGTTCCTGTTGAAGCGAGGCTTGCCCGCGAAGAGGATAACGCGGCGTAACTGACCTACTCATCGACTGATTCGCGGGCAAGCCACGCTCCAACAGAGATCACGATCTGCCAGAGGATTCAAAGAGCACCTTCGTCACCTGCTCAACATAAATACAGCCACAGCAAAAAGTGTACTGCCCACTCTGTCGCTCTCTGTAGCGCAGGGACAATGCGCCGCTATGGCTAAATACCGGCCCACATCCTTTGACGATGAGCCGTTATGACTTCGCGCGTTAACACCGGCATGGCCCTGGGCCTGCTCGGCGTTATAATTTTCAGCCTGACCCTGCCCATGACCCGCATTGTGGTCGAGGAAATTCACCCTTTGCTTAACGGTCTGGGCCGCGCGCTTGTCGCGGCCATTCCCGCAGCAGCGCTGTTGCTCTGGCGACGCGAGCGCTGGCCAACCCGGCAACAATTCAAAGGCCTGTGTTTCGTGATACTCGGGGTGATCGTCGGCTTCCCGGTCTTGTCTTCGTGGGCGATGCAAACGTTGCCCTCTTCCCACGGCGCATTGGTCAACGGCCTGCAACCGCTGATCGTGGCCATGTACGCAGCCTGGCTGCACCATGAGCGACCTTCCAAAGCATTCTGGGCGTGTGCCGCACTGGGCAGTGTACTGGTGCTGACTTACGCAATGATTCAAGGCGCGGGCAGTGTCAGCAGTGGTGATCTGCTGATGCTGGCCGCCATCGCACTGGGTGGGCTGGGTTATGCCGAAGGTGGACGCCTGGCCAAGGAAATGGGCGGCTGGCAGGTCATCTGCTGGGCTTTGGTGCTGGCTTTTCCCTTGTTGCTGGGGCCTGTCATGTACCTTGCTTCGCAGCATCAAGGCACCATCAGCGCGCCAACGTTATGGGCGTTCGGCTATGTCACCCTTTTCTCGCAGTTCATCGGCTTCTTCGCTTGGTATGCAGGCCTGGCACTGGGCGGTATCGCCCGGGTCGGGCAGGTTCAACTGCTGCAGATTTTCTTCACTATCGCTTTCTCCGCACTGTGGTTCGGTGAGCACATCGACCCGTTGACCTGGGTATTTGCTGCCGGAGTCGTAGGCACTGTGGTGCTAGGGCGCCGGACCACGGTCAAGGCGCCACAGCCGATCAAGATCTGATCACGACGCGTTTACAGCCCGGGCGTTGACCGCCTCGTCGAGAAACGCCTTTACCGCCTGCCATGATTGCTCGTTGGCTTCGGCGTTGGCCGCAGGGGTTCCGTCAACGCTGTAAGTAGCGGGTATGTGCGGCAGCAGAATCGTATGACCCGCGTGTTCGAAATCCAGGTGTTGCACGGGCCACGGATGGCCTGCCTGTTGAAGCCGCGAATACGCCATTCTCGAGAACAGCGCTGAAGGCCACGCAGCGTCGTCGCCTGCCGACAGCAATAAAACCGGCCCGCGGATTTTCTCGACGGCAATGGCAACCCGCTGTACAGCGTCCTGGTCCAGCAGCGCAGTGCTGATCGATTCCGCGTTACGCCTGCCGGCATCTTTGGCCGCCCAGGAAGCGGTCTTATTGTCGTTCCAGAGATGCACCAATGGCTGCCCCTGATAAAGCCATGCAGGTCCGTCACGCCCTACCGCCGGATCGGCCGCCGCTTGCCCGCCATGCACCAAAGCGCTGGGTACGTAACCGATAACCGCCGACACTGCCTCTGGAAACATACTGCCCAGCAGCAACACCAACTCACCGCCCCGAGACTGACCGCTCAGCGCGACAAAATCATGGGCAGGCTGCACCTCCCGACGAACCCAGTCCAAGCCTGCAACGAAGTACTCCAACGGTGTATTGGAAATGTAAGGCGACAAGCCCGGTGCTTTAAAATAGCCCAGCGCTAACGCTGCATAGCCCCGTGAGGCATAAAGCGCGGCCCGAGGTTCATTGATCCCGCCACCGGAACCGTTGAGGACAATAACCGCAGGATGCGGCCCGGCGCTTGCTGGCGTAAACAGTGTGCCTACCAGACCGTCCTCACGCACGTCCCGGCGAGTGACACCTTGGGCGGCGAGGCGCTGAACCAACGCTACAGCCTGGTCGCTGCCTTCAACGGAAATCTGAGTCACCAACGGCTGCAGCACGTCATCCGGAAACACGTCGACAGCGCCCTCCACTTCCGGCCGCTGACTCCAGAGCAGGCCCAACGCAGAAACACCTTGGTAGCTGCCAGACACAGGGGCATCTCGCTGCAAATCCACACGACCGGAGGCATCGGCAATGTATGTCGCAGCGCTGCCCCAATACCGGCCGTTGCCGCGCAAGGTACGGGTGGAGAGCACGACCTTTTGTGCAGGCGCCAGACCTTCGACGGTGATAAGTCTCGGCTCGTCCAGCAATCCCTCTAAGGGTTTGACTGATAGTTTCGTCATTACTTTCCTCGTTCCCCTGTAAACCGCTTCAAGGCGTCACGGGCGTACTCAACCGTGGATCATCACGATACCGCTCATGCAGTTCGACGATCATCGGCGACGCCGCCATCTGGTACTTGCGCCCTTCTTCAAGCAGCCAGCCGCTGCCATGCCAGTCGCGCACTATACGGTCCAGAACCTGTTGCGTCTGCGGCTGCTCCTTGCGTAACCAGATGACCGAGTCTGCGGGCACCAGGTCTTCACCAATGGGAATCTCGAAACCGGCCCATTCGGGTTGGCGCATCAGCTCGTGCATGATCGGACTGTTGAGCACCACGCCGTCACAGCTTTGGCCACGCAACGCCAGCAGCACCTCCGACTGCGCCCGGAACGCCTTGAGCTGGACGCCATAATCGCGGGTCAGCGGCTGCTGAAAGCTGGCCCCCTGAGAAATACAGATGGTCTTGCCACGCAAATCTTCCCACCGCTTGAAACCGGAGTTCTTCGGCGCAACCAGCGCCCCACCCAACTGCTCGTAAGGGGTCGGCACATAGTCCAGTTGCTGCGCACGCTCCGGAGTGACGGTCATGTTAGCGATGAGCAGATCAACCTTGCCCTGCTGAAGGAATACCGCACGGTTGGCCGCAACCACTGGCACCACTTCAGTCTTGACCCCCAGCTTCTTGCCGATGTCTTCGGCCAGCTCCACCGCAAAGCCAATCGGGCGCTGAGTGCCGGTGGCGTAGGTGCCAAACGGTAAACCACTGAGGTTGACCCCGATCCGCACCACACCACGCTCCTGAATGGTCGACCAGGTTTGATCGGCGAGTGCAGTTTGGGTCATTGCCACAACCAGGCCGATGGCCAGGCCGGTACGTTTAAGGTTTGTATAAGTCATGCGGCTGGCTCTGTTCATTGTGCTGATTGGAAAAACTGTTCAAGGGTTGCCGCGTAGCGCAGTTGACCAGCACTGGTTTGCCAATCGTCAAACGCCTGGGCATTGGGTGCCAGCGCCAGAATTTCCTCGCTGATCAATCGCGGGTGACGCGCGTCATCACCCGGCAAAACCAGCAAAGGGGTCGTGCAGGTCCTGACAAAATCCCGCCCCACGCTGTAGACGAAGTCGCTGGCAAACAGGTTGTGCTCCACCGCCAGCAACACGTCAGGTGCCGGGAACACGTTGCGCATATGGAGTGTGTCAGCCCAGGTCTGAAATGACGCCCGCCGCAACTCTATATTCTGCGCAGTCTTGCCAATCGGCTGCTGCAGTACTGCGGACAGAAAACGTTGCGGCGCCAGGCTAATCATCTTCAGCGCAAACGACGGTCCGATACAGGCGCCCAGTACGTGGCATTGCTCAACGCCCAGGGCATCCAGCAATTGCAGATTGTCGTGAGCGTATTCATCCCAGCTGTCATGCGCGGTAATGGGCGTGTGAGACCCACCCGTGTTGCGCTGGTCAACCGTGATCACTTTGAAGCGCGGTGAAAAGGCTTGCACAGGGTCAACCAACCCTCGCGGCCGGCCGTCTTCGCGATGAGTCCACAACTCACTTCTGGAAAGCAGTCCACCTGGGGCTAGCGCTAATAATGCGGGGCCTTCGCCGGTCACCTGGTAATGCAGATGGGTGCCGTTGGGTAAATCAATTGTCGCCATGCTGATGACCTGACTCTGAACATGCAGCACTCAATGTGAACAAACTGCCTGAGGAAGCCCAATTCACAGATCACATAACTTTATAACCGGCAAAGTTATAGATACCTGCACTCGCAGCATAAGCACGGAAATCGCCGCTGTCCGGGCAGGCCGCTGTTCACCACGCCTTGAATGTCAATGAAACGTTATGTTTTCCCAATCGATCATGATGAGAAATCGGACTGCCACATCACCTTTCTAATTACTTGACGCTATATAAATGGACCGATATGTGATTATTCAGACATAAACAGAGTTGCTAATGTGCGGCCACTGAACCCTTGGTCTCCACCTGCCTTTTTGGCTGCACACATGCCCAACTATTTGGATACCGCGCATCGCCAGCGCATCGCTCAATTGCGCTCAACCTGGACTGCCCGCACTGACTGGCCGACCTGGCTGTTGCTGATCGGTACCTGCGCGGCCTGGTTCGCCTTGATTCATTACTCGCAGCATCTAGGCCGGGGGTTGACCCTTATGTTGTTGGTGCCGGTGATTACTTTCTGGATGTCGGTGCAACACGAATTGCTGCATGGTCATCCCACTCGCTGGTTGTGGATGAATAAGCTGCTGGGCTATGCACCTTTGGCAATCTGGTACCCCTACACCCTGTATCGCGACAGCCATCTGCTGCATCACCGCGATGAAGAGCTGACCCTCCCGCAGCGTGATCCTGAGAGCCGCTACTTCAGTGGTCAGCACTGGCAAGGCAACGGCAGAGGTGCGCGCGCGCTGCACTGGCTGAACAAAACCCTGTGCGGGCGATTGCTGGTGGGCCCACTGATTGCGCTGGTCGGCCTGGCGACGGAGGAATTGCACAGGTTAGGTCGTGGGGAGCTACAGGCCTGGATGATGTGGCTGACGCACACCGCGTGTGTGGTCGGGCTGCTTTTATTCGTCCAGACACAGGGCGGTATCGGCGTATTCGACTATTTGCTGGCCAGCGTTCTGGCGTTGGCATTGTCCATGGTGCGATCGTTCTATGAGCACCGTCCTGCGCAATCGCCGGAGCATCGTTCGGTGATCAATGAAGCCGGCTGGCCATGGCGCTGGCTGTTCCTGAATCTGAATTTGCATTTGATTCATCACGATCTCCCCGGCCTGCCCTGGTATTACCTGCCCCGGGTATACAAGGAACGCCGCGAAGACTGGCTGCAGCGAAGTGGCCAGTTTCTGGTAGCGGGTTACGGTGAGTTGTTCCGTCAGCATGGCTTGCGGCCGATTGATAGCCCGCAGCATCCGTGGCACTGAGGTGATTCGTAGTTCCCGCAGATGCCCTGTAGGCTGCCGAAGACTGCGAATGGCGATGTCGCAACGAAACGGCTTTCGCTGCCTTCGTCAGCTCCTGCAATGAGCGATAACGTAGGCCATCTTTACTAAACGTCAATTTATGGATACTTTGTCTTAACCTTTCATCAAGACACTATCTCCATGTCCGACGTTTCTGCAGAAACCCGCAACCTTCTCGAACAACTCAAACAGGTCGCTCAAGGCCTCGGGGAGACCTTCGGACCGTTTTGCGAAGTGGTCGTGCATGACTTGCAGACTCCGGATCACGCGATCTACGCGATTCATAACAACCTGTCGGGGCGCAAGGTCGGCGACCCGGCTACCGAGTTGGGGCTGGCGCGAATTGCAGATCCGTCCTATCCACAAGTCATCGCCAATTACGCCAACCGTTTTCCGGATGGACGTCAGGCCAAAAGCACCTCCATCGGTATTCGTAATGTCGAAGGGCAATACGTCGCAGCGCTGTGCATGAACGTCGATCTGACCCTGTTTCAAGGTGTGCAAACGGCTATGGCCCAGTTCACCCGGGTCGATTGCGTCGTGGATGAGTCGCTGGAAGTGGACAGCGCGCAGAGCATTCGCAAACGGATCGATGAGTTTGCAGGCCGATCGGCGAGCACGCCGCGCTCACTCAAGGCAGATGAACGCCGCGCCCTGCTTCGAGAGCTGAAAGCGTCGGGCGCTCTGGAAGTGCGTAAGTCCATGGACGTCGTCGCGCAGCACTTGGGCGTATCCCGGGCTGCCGCTTACAGCTACCTGAAATAACCGCTGCGCTGTCTTTATCCTCATCGCCTTGATCGAGAGAAGCTCCATGCCCCAGTCAATCCTATGCAAGAACAGCAACGCCATCACTCCACCCGCCGGACACTACTCTCACCTGTCCATCGCCAATGGCTTCGTGATGATCAGCGGGCAATTACCGATCACTGCCGACGGGGCACATCTGGCGAATGCCTCGTTTGAAGATCAGACACGGCAAGTGTTGCTCAATCTGGACAGCTGTCTGGAGGCCGCAGGCATCAGCAGAAAACAGTTGGTGCAGGTTCGGGTGTACGTCACGAACATTGATCAGTGGCCGCTGTTCAATCGCCTCTACGGCGAATGGCTGGGTGAGCACCGTCCCGCCAGAGCCGTTGCAGGCGTTGCACAACTGCATTACGGCTGCGCTGTAGAAGTCGAAGCCATGGCCGTTGCGGCCTGACATTTTCATTTCGAGAAGGTGATAACCCACGTGAACACATTAACGCTCCCCACCTATCAAGATGTTGAAGACGCCGCCTTACGCCTGGTTGGCCAGGCCAATCGCACGCCGGTCCTGACGTCGCGCACCGCAGACAGCCTGTTTGACGCGCAGGTTTTTTTTAAATGCGAAAACCTGCAGCGGGTAGGCGCCTTCAAGTTTCGCGGTGCTTTCAATGCCCTGGCCAAATTTGACGAGCAACAACGCAAGCGTGGAGTGGTGGCGTTTTCCTCTGGCAATCATGCTCAGGGCGTCGCCCTCGCCGCCCGGCTGCTGGGCATTCCGGCCACCATCGTCATGCCTCACGACGCGCCGCTTACGAAGATTGCAGCGACCCGTGAATACGGCGCAAACGTGGTGCTTTACAACCGCCAGACCGAAGATCGCGAAGCCATCGGCCGCGAACATTCCGAGCGTCTGGGCATGACCCTGATTCCACCTTACGATCATCCCGATGTGATTGCCGGACAGGGTACGGCGGCCAAGGAGCTGTTCGAAGAAGTAGGCCCGCTGGATACGTTGCTGGTTTGCCTCGGTGGCGGCGGACTGCTTGCAGGCTCCGCACTGTCTACCCGCGCACTGTCACCGACCTGCAAGCTGTATGGCGTGGAACCGGAAGCCGGGAACGACGGGCAACGTTCGTTCCGCTCGGGAGAAATCGTCCGGATCGCCGTTCCAGATACCATCGCTGATGGCGCACAAACGCAGTATCTGGGCAACCACACCTTTCCGATCATTCGCCGTGACGTGGACGACATCCTCACGGTCTCCGATACGCAACTCATCGAGGCCATGCGTTTCTACGCCGAGCGAATGAAAATGGTCGTCGAACCCACTGGCTGCCTGAGCTTTGCCGCCGCACTGCAGATCAAAGACCAGCTCAAAGGACAGAAAGTCGGAGTCCTGATCAGTGGCGGCAACGTCGATCTGCAACGCTATGCGGCGTTATTGGCGAAGTAGATCTGGATTGATGCCGGACAACTGGGTTGCTTTCCGAAACCCTGCATGCTGCGCGACAAAATGCCACAGCAGTAATTCAACTAGTTGTCTGACAACCGCCGAACGGTCATAGATGGAGAAAACCAATTGTTCTAAAATGTTGCAATACCGGCAAGCGTACGCGGAATCGAACGTCAACGACATCATCAGTCGTCAACATCGAAGCCCGACGACTTGACCAGATTTATAAAAAGAAAAGCCCGTCATAGACGGGCTTTTTTCGTTTTCGGCATTTGTAGCCGAGCGCGCCATGAGCGCAAACGACGATTTCGGGCCAGCCCAACGGGCGCCCTACTGCACACTTTTAAAACTTGAGGCTACTACCATGCTGCGACTCGTCATGATCTACCTGCTCCAATGGTTCAAACGTCTGGCTTCCAATGCGGTATCCCGCAACGGCAACAATGACACCTACACCGAGAACTTCTCGTCCCGTGAAGAGAATGACGGCGGCCGCTGGACATTCGTGACCATTTTCATCGTGTTCACCCTGAGCATCTACTCCTTGGCGGGCCTGGGCTACTACGCCAAGGTGCATGTCTGGGACGGTTTCACCGAAGCAGAAAAAAACAACATCGCCCAGGCCATGGTCGTTGCCAGCCAGAACCTGAACTAAACCTGTGACCTAGCCGCGACCAACGAACGGCATGTTAGTGGCCATAACGGTCATGTTCAGCACGTTGGTCGACAGCGGCAAGCCCGCCATGTAACGCACCGCGTCGGCAACTTCCTTGACGTCCATCATCGGCTCCACGGCGGTCTGCCCGTTGGCCTGTCGTACGCCGGTGGTCATGCGTGCCGCGAGTTCGGTCAAGGCATTACCGATGTCGATCTGACCGCAGGCAATGTTGTATTCACGCCCGTCCAGTGCAAACGTTTTGGTCAACCCGAGCACAGCGTGTTTGCTCGCTGTATAAGGCGAGCTGAATGGACGTGGCGTGTGGGCGGAAATCGAGCCGTTGTTGATGATCCGGCCACCCTGCGGCACCTGCCTGCGCATCAGCCCGAACGCGGCGCGGGCGCAAAGAAAGACCCCAGTCACGTTGGTGTTGATCACGTTCAGCCACTTGTCGACGTCAAGCTCATCCACCGGCACGGCCGGAGCACCCACACCGGCGTTGTTGAACAACACGTCCAGGCGGCCATAAGCCTCTTCAATCTTCGTAAACAGCGCATCGACGCTCGCTGGATCACGCACGTCAGTGGACACTGCGATGGCCTTGCCACCCGCCTCGCTAATAACCGCCGCCAATTCGTCGAGCGGCTCCTGACGACGCCCCGCCAGCACCAGGCTGTAGCCATCCTTCAGGAAACCCAACGCAACAGCACGACCAATGCCGCTGCCTGCGCCCGTGACAAGTGCGACCTTTGAAGCGTTGGTGCTGGTCATTCTGGTGCTCCTCCTGATTTTAAAAGTGCGGATAGCACAAGAGATTACCCGGCCCTGCTGACTCCGCGCCATCAAGTTGCAAACACATGATCTGTAGGAGCTGCCGAAGGCTGCGATCGCGGTGTGTCAGACTGAATGCCTCGCAGCCTTCGGCAGCTCCTACAGATAATGCATTACATGCAGTAGTTTGCATGTTGAGTGTAGGAGCGCTTTAGCGGGGGTGGCATTCAATGCCGATTAACTCATCAAACCCTTGCACCACTGACGCGTTCCTGAGAAAAAGCCGTCCTTGTCGCTTTATTAGAGAGAAACACCATGAACAACGAATTGCTGATCACAGACATCCGCACCGGTGACGGCAAGGAAGTCGTCAAAGGCGCGCTGATCACCACCCAATACACCGGCAAACTGGAAGACGGCACCGTGTTCGACTCCTCCCATGAACGCGGCAAGCCTTTCCAGTGCGTGATCGGCACCGGGCGCGTTATCAAAGGTTGGGATCAAGGCTTGATGGGCATGAAAGTCGGCGGCATCCGCACCCTGTTCGTGCCTGCGCATCTGGCGTACGGCGATCGGCAAATGGGCGCGCATATCAAACCGGGGTCTGATTTGTATTTTGAGATTGAATTGCTGGAGGTTTTGACTCGGGATGATTGAGAGATCAATAGCGGAGCAGTGAAGGCAAGGCACGCGCTCGATAAGTTATTTCACTGCAACTCGAGGTCGCCGGCTTCAATCCACATACCTCACATACTGCGCCATCAAATTTGGGCGTCGAAAAGTGTCGATGTCATCAATGCTGTCCAGCAAATGGTCCAGATGCTGTTTGTACGTCGCGTCGTCCATATCGATCCAGAAGCGCGGCGGCCGGCCGGTTTGCTGGTCGTAGGCGGAGGTGGTGGGATCGAGGTGGCGAAACTCCTCGTAACGCGGCAACTCCGGCAGCGGACCACTGGTGTCCATGTAGTTCTGAATGAAATCCCATAGCGCGCAGGGCATTTGCCAGCGGTTATCCAGGTTTACCAAGGCGGAGAAGTCGATCACGATGTCGCGGTAACGATGGGCGAGAAACAGCACATGGTTCTGCCGCTCTGCCACGGAAACGATGTAAGCATCGAACTCATAAAATGGGGCCGTCAGTTCGCCGATAGTGCCGTTCTTTTTGTATTCGCCGTTATTTTTGTAATCGAACAGGGTGACAAGACCGGTACGACGATTCAGTTCCCAGATGGGGCCTCGAGAGGGCTTAACCCAGAGTCTGGGGAATTTGTGGATGACGAGGGATCCTATGGCCCAGCAGAGAAGAGGAATTCCCAAAAGCCATGAGAATAAATATCCGACCATGTCTGTCGCTACTTCAATCCAGGGGTCACTCAAGTAAAAAGCTGCAGTTCCTAAGGTCATCAGCGCAGGAATAATGCCGACTAGGAAAAAACCTTTGCCGAATATCAAAATATACAACCAAAACTGCGATCTGGTGGACCAAAGTGAAAACCTGAATCGCTGATGATCATGTCGATCATGAAAGTCCACGTGCTCATAAGGAGCTGGCACATAGATGCCTGCCGCCTTTTTATCCTCTCGTTCTTTGCGCATCTGTTCCTGAAACCGCAATTTATCCGGTGCTCTCTCCCGCAAAAAGTCATCGGGAGCAATGTCTAGCGTGTACCCCCATGGCAAGCGGCGTTTGCCGATGCGTTTTAACCAGGAGCGCTCTGCTGAAGGCAGTTGATCGGGGATCTTGTCCGGGCGGTATGCTGTCAGGGCGTAGTAAGGTATTTCACTACAGCTAGTCGTTATCGGTTTCAATCCACATACCGAACATACTGCGCCATCAGGTTTGGCCGCTGAAAAGTGTCGATGTCATCAATGCTGTCCAGCAAATGGTCCAGATGCTGTTTATACGTTGCGTCATCCATATCGATCCATAAACGCGGCGGACGCCCGGTTTGCTGGTCGTAGGCGGCGGTCGTGGGATCGAGGTGGCGGAACTCTTCGTAACGCGGCAACTCCGGCAGCGGACCACTGGTGTCCATGTAGTTCTGCAGAAAATCCCACAGCGCGCAGGGCATTTGCCAGCGGTTATCCAGGTTTACCAGGGCGGAGAAGTCGATCACGATGTCGCGGTAACGATGTGCGAGAAACAGTACGTGGTTCATCGAGCCCTGCCGCTCTGCCACGGAAACGATGTAAGCATCGAACTCATAAAATGGGGCCGTCAGTTCGCCGATAGTGCCGTTCTTTTTGTATTCGCCGTTATTGTTGTAGTCGAATACCGTTACGAGACCGGTGCGACGATTCAACTCCCAGATGGGTCCACGTGAGGGTTTAACCCAGAGCTTTGGAAATTTGTGGATGACGAGAGACCCTATGGCCCAGCAAAATAGAGGTACTCCTAGAAACCAAGAGAAAAAGCCTTTCATCAAATCGAATGTAACAACTATCCATGGTTCTGGATCTAGATATCCTACTGAAATGAGAGCAAACAGTGATGGCACAATCCCAACCAGAAACAACCCTTTACCAAACATCAAAAGATATAGCCAAAACTGCGATTTTTTAGACCACAACGAAAACCTGAACCGCTGATGATCATGTCGATCATGAAAGTCTACGTGCTCGTATGGGGCGGGCACATAGGCTCCTACGGCTTTCTTGACTCCTCGCTCTTTATCCATCTGTTCGCGGAATCGCAAGTTACTAGGCGAACGCTTGCGTATGAAATTATCAGGGGCAATATCCAGCGTCTCTCCCCATGGCAAGCGTCGTTTACCAAAGCGTTTCAACCAGGATCGCCCTTCCGAAGGCAATTGATCGGGGATCTTGTCCGAGCGATAGGCTGTCGGGGCGTAGTAGGAAGTCTGATCTGTCATCATTGTTCAGTCTTCGCTCTGTGTTCGGTTTCATCCGCCCAGAACAGACGCGCGGTATTTTCAAAGTCAGGCCGTGTGTAAGGCGGGCCGAAAGGTGTCGGGTCTTTGGGCGGTGGTGCTGGGAAGACCCAGGTATGTGGCCCATCATTAACCGAGAACTGCGCCCGAACGCGCCAGACGTGATAGAGGGCGGGAAGGTTCGCCTGCGGCTCTGCCGGGTAGGAGTTGGGAGTACTAACGAAAATCTCTAGAGCATCCGGCCATAGGCGATGACACGTAGGCTGAGTGACAGAGTATGAACTGTTCTGGACAGTGTGCCCGCCATAACCATCGTAAAAGCTCTCGACTCGCTCTAGGGCGCAAAAAGCCGCGATTCCCGGTTGACCTAACCCATTCATGAGACCAGAAAGATTGCTTTCAATGCGGATCCGAGTATTAGCGCTGCGCACCTCAAACGGTACCGAATCCCGGAAATCAAGTTTGGCGTTGGGCTTGAAGTCAGGGTTACGGTCGATGCTGATTCGGATGTTGGCCAGCAGGCTGACCAGATAATGAAAGGCCCTCTGTGGATCACTCAGGTGCTCGGCTATGTTGTGTGGATCCGTGCCAAATGGACCTTTTTTTAGCCAGTCCTTGAGGGAACTACTGCTGAGCAAGTAGACCACCAAAACGCCAACAACAATTAGAAAAAGGCTAATCCATCCCGCTGGCGACAGACCGAGAAATAAACTGCTTCCGACGATAAAGTTACTCGCCGTACCAACAAAACCACCCGTTGCCATGAGCAGATAGCCGATATAACCATTGTCGTCCCATTGGTAGGAATACCAGGCTTCATGGAGGCTAATGCCAGAAAAAATAAGCCCGGCACCGATCTGCGCAAATAGACGAGCACTGAACTCTTTGACGAGGTATTCACTTAACGGCCCCAGAAGCCGCTCGGCCGACGCTTCAGAAATGGTAAGCAACGTCTTACGTCCTGCTGCCAAGACAGATTTGCTACCCGATAGCCTCACTGTCAGTGCCTCCATAGCAATGATGAGATCAAATCCTGCGCCAACGATTCCAGCGGCCGCCCTGTACTTGCCTTTTTCTCGGCTAGTTTGTGAATAAGCCTCCAACTCATTCCTCAAATTCCAAAGCTCCAGCGCCACCACGGCCCCCGCAAACGGAACCGAATTCAACACTTTGAAAAACCCGTTACTGCGTAGCCCATTGAGCTGCTTCGCCGCCTTCTCTATCGCGCTAGCCCTTTCCGCCGTATCCGCTGCGCTATCCATCAACTCTTTCTGCCACGCCTCATTGAAACGCTGATTCGCGCCACGCACCGATATTGCGGTGGGATGTTGCCCTGGCATGCCAAGCACCTTTCGGTCAGGCGAGAGTATTACGGGCTGCTCGGCGTAGCCGTGTCGCTCAGCTGGACTTTTCATGACCCCGTTTTGATTGCGATATACCCCATACGTCTGGGCAGAACGGTTGGGCTGCTCGGGCAAGTCGTCCAGACCGAAAACGTAGTATTCCTTGTGATGGGCCTCGGCACGGGCAAGGAAATGCAGGTCGCCAAAGGTGTCAGGCAGCATGCTGCGCAGCTGTGCAACGCCCCGCCGTTGTATCGCAGTACTTGCACGCCAAGGTGTGGAAGATTGCCGGGTACCTGCCTGCTTCGCTTTATGTAAAGCCTGCTCGGCAGCTTCGACAGCGCCTTGCAGGTTTTCATGGACAGCAATGAGTGCCCCAGCGGCACCTTTAGCAGCTGTCGTGAGCGTGGAATTGAGATTGCCGCTTTTAAGCAACGTCGCCAGGAACAGGCTGTTGATATCGCCGGGGCTTGTAGGTGGAAAAAAGTTGCTCCGCCCGATTATCGCTAGTTCAGTGGCGCGAAACTGTCCGTCGCCCTGATTGACTTCAGGGGTACTGGGCGGCTGATAAGGAGCGTTGAGGTCCTGCTGCTCGACATCCGGCCAAAGCATCCGGTGCAGCGGATGCTCTGGATCGTTGACGACTTTAGCGAGCCAGCGCTGACCGGCGCTCTCTTTCGGACTGTAAAGACTGAGCAGGGTTACGGCATCAGTAATGTCGCCACTGACCGCCAATGGATCGTAAGCCGCTGGGCGCAACGCCAGCGTGACGAACATCTGGCTGATGAAGTACAGAGAAGCCGCGTATTTGAACCCGTCCTGGCTCGCGTAATCAGCAAGGCTCTGCTCGGTATGCGGCTGTTGCAGGCACTCACAGAGCAGCGACTGGCTCATTTCCAGGCTGCGCCACACCTGGGTGCGCTCGCCGGTAGCGGTAAAGCGATTGATGTCCAGCCGCCCTTGCTCTTTGAGATGCTCCAGTTGTTGATGCATCGGGTTTTTCAGGCCGCCAATGGACACGGGCACGATCAACTGCTGTACCAGCAGCGCGCTGCCGTGATGACCGTACTGTTGCGCCCGAGCGCCACACAACTCCAGTAACTGCTGTTGCTCCTGAATACGGGTGTTCAAATGCCGCATTCGGTAATGCGCGTCTTCAAGCATTACGCCGTAGAGGTGTCGGGTACGAGCATTCGATAGGACGTCCTCGGCGGGCGGATGAGGCTCCCATAATCCGCTGTTGTGTTCGGCCTCCGGCTCAACGATTTGCTCCAGACGCTGCGCCCAGGCTCCTGTTTCGAGGCGTTGCTGACGATAGGCGGCCTTCCCGTCTTCACACGCTTGAACGTGCTGCCGCGCAGCCTTGAAAGCAGTAGCCAGAAACTGCCCACTCAGGTCACACAAATACTGGGCGGGCTGATCGAGCATCCATTCCAAACCAATCTGCCGCCCGCGTTGCGGCGCTGGAACCGACACCGGGAAAGCATGCTGCCTGAGGTTCAACCAGGTGGTATGAGCAGCACTCGTTTCAGACTGGCTGATGACGTCAAACGCATCGAAGGCGCTGAACGCTTCAAGCATGGCCATACCATCGGGCTTGTCCTGAAAGCGACGGTTGGAGGCATCTTGCGCCACCCTGAGGTCGGGTCGTTGGCAGCGTTGTTTACGCAGTGCCGGATCCTGCTCGAGACGTTTGAGTCGCGCATGGTTGAGCTGCACTTCGCTAAAGCATAATTCGGCTTCAACGCGCTTATTGTTCCAGTTGGCGGGCAACCAGATGTCGTCCAGTCCCTTGCCCGTGGCTAGCCGGGCATCATCGGCGTATTCGCCCTCAATGCGGAACCTGTCCAGATCGATGTCGTGATAGGTGGTGCCTTCGTCCGTGACATGAACTTCCAGTTCGCGCCATAGGCGATTACCGAGGAACACATAAATATAACCGGCACGGCATAGCACCGGCGTACCGTGGTCATGGGCACTGTTGGTTCCGGGCAGCGCCACGAATGGCAATATCGGGACGATCTGGTTGTGCTGCTGATCCAGTTGCCGGACTGTGATGCCGACGTCAGGCAGCGGTAACAGAATCGGTGGGCCGCACTCTGAGTCAACCTCAAGCATCATCCGATGTCGGGGTTCACCGCTCCAGTCCCAGACATGCAACATGCTCGGCGCACACATGAACGCCGTAATGGTTTCCGGACAGTCCTGAGCGGTCAGCGCATCCAGTCGTTTGTCGCTGTCGCGCTCATAAAAAGCCAGGCGCTGGCTCGCAGGATGATCATTACCAACCACCTGAACGATGAGTTTGTTGATTTCACAGCAAGGGCCACGGCTCAGATCGCCGACGTTGTGCGACATCTCAGTTTTCCTGTCCGGTGGTGTTTTGTTGCAAGTGGTGCAGCAGATAGGCAAAACGAATTTCGTCGGAGCCCTTAGGCAACTCTTGCGGCACATCAGCCGCTGGATAGTCCCGACGCACGTTCAGGTAATGCTCAAGCGAGTCAGCCTTTGTAAATCCGTAGCCCAGCCCTTCATGCAGCCACCGCTGGCCTGGCGAATAACAAAGATCACTTTGTTTGAGCCACCATCGGTACAGGAAGTGATCCTGCTGATGGCGCCGAAGGGCCTGCTGTTGATGGCTGTCGAGTGCGGATTCAAACGCCAAGGGTTTCCAGCTTTGCGCCTCCAGGTTCTCAATATTCCGCCAGGAATAGGTGTTCGAGGCTCGGTCTGCCCACTTCCCGCCGTACCAACTCAGGCGGCTGATCGGCCCAAGCCAGTAGTTGAGTGAGTCGGGCTGACAAGCCGGGAAAAAATAGCTGGCAGTGACGGGATTGGAGTACCGCAAAACGCCTCTGCCCAAGTCATCAAAGCGGACCAGCAGAATGTGACGCAGATGTGCCAGCACCACCGATGTCGAGTGATGACTCTGGATGATCAAACCTGGCCAGTCTTCAGGTACTTGCTGTACGGCTTTGAACAAGTCCGAGGTTTTATCGGTCGTTACCAGAATCGGGCTTTGCTCGGTATAAGCGGCTAATTCAGTGGTGTCGAAAAGCATTGAGAGCTGGGGAGCTCCGACCCGTCGGTACAGCTGCGGCAGAACTGACTTTGTACGTTCAAGCAGTATCCAGGTATTCATTACTGCCCACCTTCGCGTAGTTTTCTTGCACAAGGGCAATGCGCCAACGGGCATTCCATCGGCGTTTTACCTTCAGGCTTCTGGCACAGCTCGACAATCGGGGTGTCACCCACCAGTAGCTCGGGGAGCGCCAGACTTGAGTGATCTGCAGCAGACTTGGGCGCAGTGATTGCCGTTTGCTTGTCCAGCGACATCGGCAGTGAAGGTGTCGACGGCATCCCCGGCACCGGAATCCCACCCAGCAGAATCGGTACGCTGGTAAAAATCCCCGCCGGAGTGATCGATATCCAGTGACCACCTGCCTTGATCGTCGTACTCAACGTGGCGTCGACAATCATGTTTTGCCCGGCCGACAGGTGGATTTCCTGCGTGGCGCTGACCAGATGATTCGCAGCACTAATGTGTTGGTTGCCCACCACCGTCAACGAGTCATCGGCCAGCACCTGGGTTTTACGGGCACCGTGCGTAAGGTGGTGTTCTTCGCCGTGTAGCTCGTGGCTGGACAGCCCGGTGACCTTGACCTTGCGCTGGTTATCCACCTGAATCGACTGATCATTAAGTACATGCTCGGACCAGTTGCGTTGAGCGCGGATGGAAATGGACTCGGCG
>NZ_LOHF01000027.1:0-14387 GCF_002158995.1 Pseudomonas caspiana
GGCCGCGATGGCGGTGTATCAGGGAGACCGCCATCGCGGCCTCGCGTTACTCGTGCGCTCCTACAGGGAGGGATTTAAACCAACGTTTATGTGTTACGTCACTACCCGATAGCAAGGCTCATACGCCGCGCCGCCGGGCAGCTTCATGCGGTGCTGTTCAACGAAAGCATGCAGCAGGCGATCAAGAGGCTCCATGATTTCGTTGTCGCCGTGGATTTCATAAGGGCCGTGTTGTTCGATCAGACGAATGCCTTTGTCTTTGACGTTACCGGCGACAATCCCCGAGAACGCACGACGCAGATTGGCCGCTAGCTGATGCGGCGGCAGCGAGCGGCTCAACTGCAAGGAGGCCATGTTTTCGTGGGTCGGATCAAACGGATGCTGGAAGCCTTCGTCGATTTTCAACAGCCAGTTGAAGTGGAACGCGTCATTGCGGTCGCGGCGGAACTGTTTGACGGTCTTGAGCCCGGCAGTCATTTCTCTGGCCACTTCAGCCGGGTCATCGATGATGATCTGGTAGTGCTTGTAAGCCGATTCGCCCAGAGTCGCGCCAACAAAGGCGTGCAGTTGTTCCAGGTACGGCGCTGCGCTTTTCGGACCGGTCAGCACCACCGGGAAAGGCAGTTCGCGGTTGTCCGGGTGCATGAGGATGCCTAGCAGATAAAGGAACTCTTCTGCAGTGCCGGCGCCCCCCGGAAAAATGATGATGCCGTGGCCAACGCGCACGAACGCTTCAAGACGCTTCTCGATATCGGGCAGGATGACCAGCTCGTTGACAATCGGGTTAGGCGCCTCTGCAGCGATGATGCCCGGTTCAGTCAGGCCCAGATAACGGCCTGCGTTGATCCGCTGCTTGGCATGAGCGATGGTCGCGCCTTTCATCGGGCCTTTCATCACCCCGGGACCGCAACCGGTGCAGATGTCCAGGCTACGCAGGCCAAGTTCGTGGCCAACCTTCTTGGTGTATTTGTACTCTTCGGTATTGATCGAATGACCGCCCCAGCAAACCACCATCTTCGGTTCCAGACCCGGGCGCAGCGTGCGAGCGTTGCGCAGCAGGTGAAACACGTAATCGGTGATGCCTTGGGAGCTTTCGAGGTCAATGCGCTGACTGTCCAGCTCACTCTCGGTGTAGACGATGTCGCGCAGGGCGCTGAACAGCATTTCACGGGTGCTGGCGATCATTTCGCCGTCGACGAATGCATCGGCCGGGGCATTGAGGAGTTCCAGGCGGACGCCACGGTCCTGTTGGTGAATACGGACTTCAAAGCTCTCGTAGGCTTCAAGAATGGTCTTGGCGTTATCGACATGTGCGCCGGTGTTGAGGATGGCCAGGGCGCACTGGCGGAAGAGGGTATAAATGCTGCCTGAACCCGCGGCACTGAGTTGCTGTACTTCCCGTTGGGACAGTGTTTCGAGGCTGCCTTTCGGGCTGACCGAGGCGTTGATTACTTGTCTTGTGGGCATTCTGAATTCCCTTGAAGAAATGCCGCTGAGCCAATCGGACCCAGGCGCATCTGAATAGTGAGGCCCTGTACGGCCATGCATGAAGGAGGCGGCCGGACGGGCAAGTGTCATGTGCGATAGCGTGGGACAAAAGCCAACACCACGATTGAAGCGGGCCGACAAAACCGGTTGACTCGATATCCTCCTTGTCTGGGTTGCTGCTCTAAATTGGAAGCGCGGCTGACTGCGCGCGACGTGAGCAGGCGTAGCCATTCAACCGGTGATTCAATTGAGCGTCAACTGCTTACAAGTGAATGGGTTACAGCGCGCATCCGGTATTCGATCAAACTTTGCTGGCGGCCTTTGCTGTGCGTCGCGGTTTGGTTGCACCGGTTCCCGCTGGTTTACGCTTGGCGGTCTTGCGTTTGCCCTTCCAGGGCTGCTTGCCTCCGACGGGGCTGGCGGAGGCGCTAATGACCATGCGCATGCCCATACAACGGGTAATCTGCTTGCTCATCCAGGTAGCCTGTTTGGCGACAAACTCTTCAAGGCTCATTTCGCCAGCCTGAACCATATCAAGTGCCTGCTCCCAAATGGCCGTGGTGCCAGGGTCGGCGATAGCGCGGGGCACCGCATCGATAAGGCTGAATGCTGCCGGGGTCGCGGCCAGGGCTTTACCGTTTTTGGTCAGGTAGCCGCGATCCAGCAGGCCCTGGATGATCCCGGCCCGTGTGGCTTCGGTGCCGATGCCGGTGGTGTCCTTGAGTTTCTGTTTGAGCAGCGGATCCTCCACCAGCCGGGCGACGTTTTTCATCGCCTTGATCAGGTCGCCCTCGGTGAACGGCTTGGGTGGCTGCGTCCAGAGGTCTTTGAGGGTGACGTTGCCAACCGGGTAATCAAAACCCTCAGACAACCTGGGCAGTGCTTGTGGCGCAGGTGCCTCACGGCCCTTTGCCGGTGCCAACGCCTCAGGGAGCGCACGTTTCCAGCCCGGCTCGACGATCAGTTTGCCAGTAGCGCGAAGCTTTTCGCCGCCACAGTCGAAATCGGCCTGAGTACGATCGTATTCATGATTGGGCAGAAATTGCGCAAGGTAGCGGGCTCGAATCAAGGTAAACACGGCGCGGTATTTGCCCGTCAGTTGATCGAGGGACTTGCCCGCGCCCGTGGGGATAATGCCGTGGTGAGCACTGACCTTGGCATCGTTCCACGCTCTTGAGCGTCGGGTCGGATCAAGATGTTTGAGCAGATCGTGAAGCGTCGGATCTGTACGGCCCAGCGCAGCAATGATCGTCGGCGCATCGCTATGCTGGCTGATGGGCAGATAACCGCAGTCGCTGCGCGGGTAGGTGATGACCTTATGGGTTTCATACAGCGATTGGGCTACGTCCAGGGTTTCCTGAGCACCCAGACCAAGCTTTTTCGAACAGATTTCCTGCAGAGTGCCCAGATCGAAAGGCAGCGGTGCGGCTTCGCGAACTCGTTCGGTCCGTAGTTTGAGCAGCTTTGCGCTGGCCGCGTTGCGCATGGCCTCAGCGGCTTGCTGCGCAATCGTCTGGTCAAGGCATCGATCCTGGTCGTCGCACACATCCGCTGCGGCGCGCCACTGGGCAGTGAAAGGCTGGTCGGCATGGAGCAGTTGCACATCGATGGCCCAGAACGGGACAGGAACAAAGTTGGCAATACTGCCATCCCGATCTACCACCAGCCTCAGGGTCGGGGTTTGCACGCGGCCGACTGGCAAAACGCCCTGATAGCCTGATTGTCGGCCCAACAGGGTGAACAGGCGGCTCATGTTCATGCCAATCAGCCAATCCGCCCGCGAGCGACCCAAAGCCGAGTGATAGAGGCTAAAGGTTTCGGCCCCGGGCTTCAGCGCATTCAAGGCTTTGCGGATCGATGCGTCATCCAGTGCCGAAAGCCAAAGACGCTGGATCGGCCCACGATAACGGCAGTGGTCTACCAGCTCACGGGCAATCATTTCACCCTCGCGGTCGGCATCGGTGGCGATGATCAACTCAGATGCTTCACCCAGCAGGCGCTTGACTGCTTTGAACTGGCTGGCGGTACGCGGCTTGACCAGCATCTTCCACTTTTCCGGGACGATGGGCAGGTCATCCAGCACCCAGCGTTTGTAGCGGGCGTCATAGCTGTCGGGCGGCGCGGTTTCCAGCAGATGGCCGATGCACCAGGTAACCGTAGCATTTGGACCCACCCAGCAGCCGTCTCCACGACGACTCGCGCCCAATACAGCGGCGATATCTTTGGCCTGGGAGGGTTTTTCGCACAGAAACAGCCGCATGGTTACCATCGTTCTTACAGGTTTTGATGAGGGCACAGCATGAGCAGTGAGGGCGTTTTCGGCAAGGTTTATCTGTATGGATATACAGATAAACTTTGTGGGAAGGTGCCGCTGTAATCGGGTTTCATTTGGTAGGACCGACTTTCGCCGGGGCAGGGCCGGTACATTCGCCGCCTATTCATGGTCAGAAAAAATTCCTCCCGGCTAAAGCCAGTCCCAAGCGTCCGGATTCAGTCGCTGCAGCGCCGAACCTTGCACCAACCGCTCTGGCACCGCTATTTTGTCCCGACGCCAACTAGAGAAAACCAATTCAAGGAAGTTCGATGAGCTGGATGTTTCTATTATTCGCCGGTGCCTGCGAAATCATCTACGCAGCAGTAATGCCCCGCACCGACGGTTTCACCCGGCTACTGCCCAGTATTTTCTGCGGTTTTTTTATCTGCTTGAGCATGTACCTGCTTTCGCTTGCGACCCGCACCATCCCGGTGGGTACGGCCTATGCTGTGTGGGTTGGAATCGGCGCATTGGGCACGGCAATCTACGGCATGCTGGTGCTGGGTGAGGATCGCAGTGTGTTGCGAATTCTGTGTTTCCTGCTGATTCTGGCCGGCATTGTCGGATTGAAACTGGTGTCCTCACCTGTTAAATAAAAAGTACCGAAGGCTTTTGAGCTATACCCGATTAGAACAAAACATCTTAAACAGCGTCGAAAGCCCGACTAGTGTCCTGTCTCGGTTTGAAGGAGCCATTTATGTTTATCCGGTCGTTGACCCTCGCCACGTTGCTTGTCTCTGCAGGCCCTCTGCTTGCAGCTGACAGCGACAGCCCTCTGAATCAAGACCGCGGCAAGGCGCGCCCATTGATCGTTATCGCACCGAGCACTCTGGACCCGACGCTGGTCAACCTGCAAAAAGAGCTCAAGGAACCGGACAACCAGAAAGGCTTTGCAGAGCGTGACATGGTGCTTTACACGGTCGTTGCCATGATCGGCAAACGAAACGGTAAAGACCTTGATCCTCAGGCCACCATGGCGCTGATACGAGAGCTGAAACTGGGGGCGAGCAGGGGAACCAAAGTCGTTCTGGTGGGCAAGGACGGTGAGAAAAAGCTTGATCAGCTTGGCCCTATTGCTGTGAAAGACCTGTTTACCACGGTTGATCAATTACCCACCGAGGAAAAGGCTGCCACCGCCCCGGCGGCCGTTGCTCCTGTCCCGGAGGCCAAGCCCGGCGCAGAGAAGTCCGGCAAACCTGCGAAAGGTGCCCCTAAAACACTCGATGACTGAGTCGTGAAAGTCTGAGGCTGGCACGCCAGCCCACAACGACGAAACATCACTCAAAACGGTAGTATGTGCACGAGTCGAGGCCCAAGACCGAAGCGATGTCGGTTTCGGGCCTTTGCTTTGGGGTATTGAACTCGATTTGGGCGATGCAAGACCATGAAGACCGTTGCGATTGTTTTGTTTCCTGACTTCCTGCTGCTCGACATGGCCGGGCCGATGGAGGTCTTCTCTATCGCTAACCGCTATCTCGATCCCGCCAGGCACTATCAACTGACAACCGTCGGCACACAGGCGTCGGCCATTCGCGCCTCGAACGGAGTGACGGTCCATCCGGACGTGTGCGTTGAAAATGCTCCGACGTCTTTCGATTTAGTGCTGGTGCCGGGTGGTCCCGGATCCTATAACGACAGCCATCCGCCGTTGGTGGCGTGGCTTCAGCAGGCCGCGCAAGAATCGACCCTCTACGGTTCAATTTGCACGGGCGCCTTTTTGCTGGGCAGGGCCGGTTTGCTCGATGGTCACACGGTAACGACTCACTGGCATTACACCGAGCGCCTGATCAAGGGATTCCCGGCTGCGCAGGTCACCACTGATCAGATCTACATCAAGGATCGACGTCTGGTGACGTCCGGCGGCGTGACGGCGGGTATCGACCTGGCATTGGCGCTAGTGGCTGAGGATCACGGTAAGAAAGTCGCGCTGGACGTTGCCAAAGTGCTGTTGGTAGTAATGAAACGGCAGGGCGGTCAGGCGCAGTTCAGCCCGTTGGTGGCCACCGTTGCGACACAGGAAACGCCAATTACCCGGATACAGAACTACCTTATCGAGCACCTGGAAGAAGATTTCTCAATCGAGCGATTGGCTTCGATGGCGGCCATGAGCCCTCGGCATTTTGCCCGGGTGTTCAGTCGTGAGGTGAATATGACGCCAATGGAGTTCATCCAGAACGCCCGTCTGGACAGGGCGCGCAATCTGCTGGAAACCACCGTGCTGCCGCTCAAGACGGTTGCTCATCGCAGTGGTTTTGGCAGCGTGCGCTACATGCGCTCACTGTTCAGCGACAGGCTCGGCCTGACCCCGAGTCAGTATCGACAGCAGTTTGGGTGATGGGGACTGCTTCAATCCTCTGTGGGAGCGAGGCTTGCCCGCGATAAGGCTGGATGCGATAGACCTGATATCTGCGGTGCCCTCATCGCGGGCAAGCCTCGCTCCCCACAGGTTCTGGGTACGCTGCTCGACAGCGTCATATCAGCCCTGATTTGTCCTGATCATGCACCGTGATGGCCGTTGTGCTCCCCCTGAGAGGGTTGTTAGAAAACTGACGACTGCGAAGATGGACTCAAGGATATTTCGCAAGGTTTTATCGTCATGGACAACCCACTGCACGACGTCAACGACGTGGCTGATGCGCCTGTAACCGGTGGTCTTTCAAGCAGCCGCCTGGCGTTGGTCAAACAACTCATCACCGCTGACCTGAGCAAGAAAGTCTCTGTGCCTTTTCTGGCTCAGTCCTGCGATTTGACGCGCAGCCATTTCTCGCGCTCATTCAAGCGCAGTACCGGCATGTCGCCCCAAGACTGGATTCGCAACCAGCGCATCGAGCAAGCCAAGCAGTTGATCAAGCACTCGGACATGACTCTCACGCAGATCAGCGCCGAGTGCGGGTTTTGCGATCAGGCGCACTTCTCTCATATGTTCAGCAAAGCCGAAGGGACCAACCCTGCGCTTTGGCGGGGCCAGGAGCGCAGGTTGCGGGCGGTGAGCCCATCTCAAATCTCGCGTAACGCTCGCCACATATGGACTTTGGAGATAAATCCGGCTTCGGTCGCGACTGCCAATGGCTCCAGACCAAAGGATTCGAACCCGTTGTGCTCGTAAAGCCTGCGAGCTGAAGTATTGCTTTCACTGACGGTCAGTTGCACCAGCAACGCATGCGGTCGGCTGCGCGCGTAGCCCAGCGCAGCATAGATCAACGCCTGGCCGAGGCCTTTGCCTTGCTGCTCGGCGACGACATACATGCCAAAAAGCAAAACCTTGTGACGCGCCCTTTGGCGGTTGCTGAAGGTCAGCCCGACAGCACCGAGGACGGCATCGCCGTCAGTGACGCCAAACACCACTTGCGCCGCATCCTGTGCAGCATCAAGCCGGTTTTGCCACCACGACAAGGGCAGCGCTGCACGCTCTTCAGTGGAAGAAGTGAACGCCTCGGGATGCCGCGTATAGGCATCCAGCATCAAGTCTCGATAAGACGCTGCGTGTCGGCCTTGCAAACGCTCAATCCTGAGTGCGGACATGCTTTACACCCCCGCGATCAGATCAAGCTCGACGGTGGCGTTCTTCGGTAACTGGTAGACGCCAATCGAGGTGCGAGTATGTGCGCCCTTATCGCCCAGTACGAAGAACAACACTTCAGAAGCCGCATCGGCCACTTCGCTTTGTTGAGTGAAATCCGCAGCGCATTGCACGTACAGGTTCATGCGCAGCAGCCGTTTGATCTCGTCCAGCGAGCCCGTGCTGCGTTGCAACAAAGCCAGAGCGCGCATTGCGCATACCCTGGCCGCCAATTGCGCTTGAGTCAGCGTGGTCTCGGCACCCACCCGTCCGGTGACCACCACGGTGTCGCCAACCCGAGGGATTTGCCCGCTGATGTAAATTTCATCGTTGTGGCGGATCAGGGGCACATAATTGCCGCCAATCTTGATCTCACCATCAAAGCTATAACCAAGCTGTTCGGCAATCAGGTTGAAGCGTTGGTCTGCTGACATGTCGCGTCCCGTGGTGAAGATGAATCCAATGAGGAGGGTGCCTATATCGCCTCAAGAGAGCGACATTGGCAAGCGATCAGCTATGGATTCTCTGGTTGTTGCCTTCGTCGTGCATATCAGTCGCCCTGTACCGGCCAATGCCAAGTAGAATCACGCTCCTGACGGTTTTTGAGGTTTGTGGTGGTGGATGTACAGCAGGGCTTTATCCTGAGCCGACACTGGCGAGATACGCCGGAAGGTACGCAGGTGGAATTCTGGCTGGCGACCGATAACGGTCCCCGGCACATTCGCTTGCCTGTGCAACCGTCAGTGGCGTTCATTCCTGCCGAACAGCGTGCGCGTGCCGAAGCAGTGTTGCGCAGTGAATCCGGGGTCGAACTTCGTGAGTTGAGTCTGTGTGATTTCCGTCATCGTCCGGTGCTCGGGGTTTATTGCCAGCAGCATCGGCAACTGATGAACCTGGAAAAATCTCTGCGCAAAGGCGGAGTGGATGTCTATGAAGCAGACATTCGGCCGCCTGAACGCTACCTCATGGAACGCTTTATTACTGCCCCCGTGCAGTTCAGCGGTGTAGCCGACAGCAACGGCACGCTGTGCGAGGCGCAGATCCGCCCCACAGAGCATTACCGGCCGCAACTGCGCCTGGCGTCGCTGGATATCGAAACCACGGAAAAAGGCGAGTTGTATTCCATTGCGCTGGAAGGTTGCGGCCAGCGTCAGGTTTACATGCTCGGCCCCGCCAATGGTGATGACCGCGACGTCGACTTCGAACTCGAATACTGCGACACCCGCAAGTTGCTGCTGGAGCGCCTCAACCAATGGCTTGAACGTCACGACCCGGATGCAATCATCGGCTGGAACGTAGTGCAGTTCGACCTGCGGGTTTTGCACGAGCACGCGCAGAGATTGCAAGTGCCGTTACGTCTGGGTCGGGGTGGGGAGGCTATGGGTTGGCGCGAGCATGGATCGCGCAACAATCACTTTTTCGCTGATGCCAGCGGGCGTCTGATCATCGACGGTATCGAGGCGCTGCGCTCGGCGACCTGGAGCTTCCCGTCGTTCAGTCTGGAAAACGTTGCCCAGACCTTGCTGGGAGAAGGCAAGGCGATCAATACGCCTTACCAGCGCATGGACGAAATCAACCGCATGTTCGCCGAGGACAAGCCCGCTCTGGCGCGTTACAACCTCAAGGACTGCGAACTGGTGACGCGGATCTTCGCCAAGACCGAGTTGCTGACCTTTCTGCTGGAACGTGCCTCGGTCACAGGGTTACCTGCTGACCGCAGCGGCGGCTCAGTGGCTGCATTCTGTCACTTGTACATTCCGCTGATGCATCGACAGGGCTTTGTGGCGCCCAACCTTGGCGAGCGCATGCCGGAGGCCAGCCCCGGTGGCTTTGTGATGGATTCGCAGCCGGGACTGTATGAGTCGGTGTTGGTCCTGGACTACAAGAGCCTGTACCCGTCGATCATCCGCACTTTCCTGATTGACCCGGTGGGCTTGGTCGAGGGCTTGCGCCATCCCTCTGACGAAGATTCGGTACCGGGTTTTCGCGGCGGGCGATTTTCTCGGACCCGGCATTGCCTGCCCGCCATTGTCGAGCGGGTATGGCAGGGGCGTGAGACCGCCAAACGGGAGAACAACCAGCCGCTTTCCCAGGCATTGAAGATCATCATGAACGCCTTTTATGGCGTGCTCGGTTCCAGTGGCTGCCGGTTTTTCGATACGCGGCTCGCGTCATCGATCACTTTGCGCGGTCACGAGATCATGCGTCGTACCCGGCAGTTAATCGAAGCCCAGGGCTATACGGTGATCTACGGCGACACGGACTCCACCTTCGTCTGGCTCAAAAGCCTGCACAGCGAGGAGGACGCGACCCGGATTGGCCGCACGCTGGTGCAGCAGGTCAACCAATGGTGGAGCGAGCATTTGCTGCAGGAATATGGCCTGGACAGTGCGCTGGAACTGCAGTTCGAGACGCACTTTCGACGGTTCATGATGCCGACCATTCGCGGTGCTGAAGAGGGCAGCAAGAAACGTTATGCCGGCCTGGTCAGGCGTGCGGATGGCACTGATGAAATGGTTTACAAAGGTCTGGAAACGGTCCGAACCGATTGGTCGCCGCTGGCCAGGGAATTCCAGCAAGAGTTGTACGCGCGGATTTTCCATCGGCGGCCTTATCAGGATTATGTCCGCGACTATGTGCGTCGTACCGTGGCAGGCGAGCTGGATGACTTGCTTATCTATCGCAAGCGGCTGCGGCGTCGACTGGATGACTACGAGCGTAACGTGCCGCCTCACGTACGGGCGGCGCGCCTTGCCGACGAGCACAACGCAAGCCTGGGGCGCCCCAAGCAGTACCAGAATGGCGGCTGGATCAGTTATGTCATCAGCGTTGCCGGGCCGGAGCCTTTGGAAGTCAGGCACGCGCCGATCGATTACGACCATTACGTCACCCGCCAGCTACAACCCATCGCCGAGGCCATCCTGCCATTTGTGGATGATAACTTCAGTACGTTGATTGGCGGGCAGTTGGGGTTGTTTTAGATGTTTCCCATCTGGTTCTGGAGTGCTCCCACAGGTAATTGCAAGCATCAAACATTTCCGCGCCCAATCAATCGCTCCACCAATTCAGGCAACAAATCCTCGCACGACATTTCAATTTTCAGGTCCAGCAATTCATCCGCTCGGGTTTTGCCGATGTTGATGGCGATCAGCGGCTTGCCTTGCTCGCTTATTGCCTTGCACAAGCGGAATGCCGAGTAGGCCATCAGTGAAGAACCCACCACCAGCAGACCGTCAGCGTGGGTCACGTTGGTCAGCGCTTTTGCAGCGGTAGGCGGCGCGACGTTCTCGCCGAAAAACACCACGTCGGGCTTGAGACGCTGGCCGTCGCAATGCGGGCAATGAGGCACCTGAAAATGGGTTTCGAAGGCAGAATCGAGCAGGGTGTCGCCATCCGGTGCCTGCACTGCGTCGACGCCAGTCAGGTAGGGATTCTGCGCCTCCATCAATTGTTGAATCGCGGCGCGATCAAAGCGCTCGCCACAGTCCAGACAAAGTACCCGATGCAGACTACCGTGCAGCTCGACGACGTCAGTGCTGCCAGCCTGATCGTGGAGCGTATCGACGTTTTGGGTGATCAATCCGCCGATGTACTGCTGAGATTGCAGCGTCGCCAAAGCGCGATGCGCCGCATTGGGTTGAGCAATCCGCACGCGCGGCCAACCAAGCATTGCCCGTGCCCAATAGCGGCGCCGGGCCTGCGGTGAGCCGAGAAACTCCTGGAACATCATCGGCGCCTTGCCGCGTCTGACGCCTTCAGTATCCCGATAATCAGGAATACCTGAAGGTGTGCTGATGCCTGCTCCGGTCAGGACCACAAAACGTTTTTGCGCCATGAGCGTGAAGAGTGCTTCTACCGGGGCGATGGATGGGCGGTCCAGCATGATGCGATCTCCACGTGGCATGAATGCCATCTGACCAGACAGGTGATGGAATGGTGCCCGTCACGTTGGGCTCAAGGCCTGGACATGATCATCAAGCGAACCGCCATCAGGTTCAGCTTTCAGAGTAGGAGGCAACTTGTTGGCGAGGCGGTGTGTCAGGGACATTATCTCGCGAACACGTTCGCTCCTACCGTTGCAGCGCGATTCAGGTATGTCGTTTTCGAGGTGCTCAGTATGAAGAGCGAAGGCAAACAACGTCAGTACCACGCTCGGACGACGTGAAGAATTGCGGCGGCTTTGCCTTTGCCGGCTTGAAATGAGAGTCTCGCTGCCTTGGCGTTTGCAGAGTAGGCAATGATGAGTCGTTTTCCGTTCAAACAGGTTGATGTGTTCAGTAGTCAGGCCCTGAAGGGCAATCCGTTGGCGGTGGTGCTCGACGCCAACGAGATCAGCGACGCAACCATGGCTGCGTTCGCTCAATGGACCAACCTGAGCGAAACCACCTTCGTCCTCGCCCCAGAGCATCCGGACGCAGATTATCGATTGCGGATCTTCACCACCCAGCACGAACTGCCGTTCGCCGGACACCCGACCTTGGGCAGTTGTCATGCATGGCTGGAAAGCGGAGGGCAGCCCAAAGGTAAGGAAATCATTCAGGAGTGCGGCATCGGCCTCGTGCGAATTCGACGTCAGGGCAAGCAACTGGCGTTTACTGCGCCGGCATTGTTGCGTTCCGAGCCGGTCGAGGCGCAGTTGCTGGAGCGTATTCGCATCGGAATGGGCCTGGCTGACGGCGCGATTCTTGACGCTCGCTGGGTTGATAATGGTGCCGGATGGTTGGCGCTCAGGCTTGCCGATCGGGCCAGCGTACTGGCGTTGCAGCCCGATTATGCGCAGCTTGGCGGGCTGGTGATTGGCGTTTTTGCGCCTTGGGATCCGCGGGTTGACGGCCATGAAGCGCAATTCGAAGTCCGAGCCTTTATCCCCGGCGACGGTATGCCGGAAGACCCGGTAACCGGTAGCCTCAACGCGGGGATCGCGCAATGGTTACTGAGCGCCGGGCTTGCGCCGGACAGCTATGTGGTCAGCCAGGGCACAGCGCTGGGCCGGCAGGGGCGGGTTCATGTGCAACGCATTGACGACGACATCTGGATTGGCGGCGAGGCGGTGACTTGTATTGAGGGGGCGGTGGACTTGAAACAAGGCTGAAGCGCACATCCCGGTGGGGGCGATTTCATTCGCGAAGGGGCCGTTATGGCCGCAGCTCAGGTGCCGCCAGAAATAACGCCTTCCCGAATCAATTCGGTCCCACAGGGACAGCATTTCAAATTATCTGCCGGGATTAACTCAACGCCTCCCGCGTCCCGACACCATCCACCAACCTCATCAAACCCAGTGGATTGGCGTTTTTCAGCGCATCAGGTAGCAGCAAATCCGGGTAATTCTGGAAACAGATCGGGCGCAGAAAGCGGTTGATCGACAAGGTACCCACTGAAGTGCCGCGGGCGTCGGAGGTCGCCGGATACGGCCCCCCATGCACCATCGCATCGCTGACTTCAACGCCCGTGGGATAGCCGTTGATCAACAGCCGTCCAGCCTTGTGCTCCATCAGTGGCACCAGTTCAGCGAATGCCTCGAAATCTGCAGGTTCGGCAATCAAGGTCGCTGTCAGTTGACCCTGCAGGCTCAGTACCGCCTGTTTCAACTGTTCAGCGTCTTCGACGGTGACGGCCACCAGCATCGGCCCGAAAACCTCGTGCTGCAACAACGCATCGCCTTCGAGCAACAACGCCACATCGGCTTCATACAACTGCGGATAGGCCTGATTACCTTGCTGGACCTGACCGGCGCGATGATGCAGACCCGGATGGCTGGCGAGTCGTCCCAGGCCATCGGCGAAGTTGCACAGGCCGCCTGCGTTGAGCAGGGTATGTGGCGCGTGGGCGTTCAGCAGGTAGCCAAGCTTTTCGAGAAAGTGGCTGAACTGCGGCGAGCGTATACCGATGACCAGCCCTGGCTTGGTACAGAATTGGCCGCCCCCCTGAACCACGGAGGCGGCGAGTTCCGCGGCAATTTTTTCGGCGCGTGCATTGAGCGCTTCAGGCAAGACCAGAATCGGGTTGATGCTCGACATTTCGGCAAACACCGGGATGGGTTCCGGACGTGCAGCGGCCATGTCGCACAAGGCCCGGCCGCCACCCAGTGAGCCGGTGAAGCCGACGGCTTTGATTGCCGGGTGCTGGACCAGCCAGGCGCCGACGGTACCGCCATAAATCATGTTGAAAACGCCTGCGGGCATTCCCGTCTTTTCTGCGCCACGGATGATCGCCAGTGCTGCCCATTCAGCCGTCGCCATATGCCCAGGGTGAGCCTTGAACACGACTGGGCATCCCGCCGCCAGAGCCGCGGCGGTATCACCGCCCGCAGTGGAAAAGGCCAGCGGGAAATTACTGGCCCCGAATACCGCAACAGGCCCCAGACCGATATGGTATTGCCGCAAATCCGGGCGAGGTAGCGGTTGCCGATCCGGCAAGGCACGATCAATCCGCGCGCCGTAGAAATCGCCGCGACGCAACAGTTGGGCGAAAAGGCGCATCTGGCCGCTGGTGCGAGCACGCTCACCCTGGATACGGCCAGGTGGCAGGGCTGTTTCGCGGCAAACCATAGCGATGAACTCGTCGCCGAGGGCGTCAAGCTCATCGGCGATGGCGTCGAGAAAGGTTGCTCTTTGCTGTGCGGTGGTCGTGCGGTAGGCGTGGTAGGCACCGGACGCCGCGAGGGCTGCAGCGTCGACTTCATCGCGTGTTGCTTCCATGAAGGACAGCGGTAAGGCTTCGCCGGTGGTCGCGTCAAGGCTTTGCAAGCTGATCGAACCAGCCGCACTGCGCTTGCCGTTGATGAAGTTATGTCCGAGTAGAACTGTCATGAAGCCTCCGGCTTGATCGTAGGAGGGGCCGTAGACACGGATCAACGGCCCAGCAGGTTTTCAGCACTGCAAGGTAGTCGAAGATTGGCGATTGCGCCTGCTGATAAAGGTTTGCTGAACCGTTGGTTTTTTGGAAGCGCCCCGGTGTCCATGGAGCTACGCTTTCTCGAAGCAAACATTGGATCTGTAGGAGCGCACGAGCACCGCGAGGCCGCGA
>NZ_LOHF01000027.1:15184-83431 GCF_002158995.1 Pseudomonas caspiana
TGCCTCGCGGTGCTTGTGAACTCTTACAAGGTTTGAGACTTGATCAGGACTTAGGGGCTTGCTCTTCCCCTACGGAAAGCGTGCTGATCAGGCGCTTGATGTCTTCCTGCACGTCGGATGGCAAGCCGTCCAGCTCGCTCAGGACTTTTGTTTCGCCCGCCGAAATGGAGTCAATCGCCAGCAGTTCCCGCGATCCGGTTATCACGAACAACACATCGACTCCGGCTTTGGCAACGGCCCTGAGGTATTCAGCATTCGGAAAGCGATTGCCTCTTTCGTAAAGCCCTTGGGCATTGGCCTCAACCCCGCCAATCAGCCCCAAATCACGCTGTGAAAGATCGAGTCGCTTTCTTTCCAGCTTCAGTCTCAGGCCCATGCCTTCCATTCGATAAGTCCTGATGCCGACCGCTCTCGTGAAGAGGTCGTTGTGTATGAGGTGTACAGCAGATTAACAGAAGCCCTCGATGTGTGATGGCTTTGATCCTTGCTGATTATTCACGAAGCCTCTCTAGCTCGGGCCGCGAGAGATGCGCTTGCCAGGCCTGGCAGCAATCTGGCTGGCTTGACCGTCGCGCTGCTTTCCGGTTCTGGCTTCACTGATCAGCGCTGGAATTAAAGGTCCTTCAGGCAGATTTTTCCAGAAACGACTTGGAAAATGGCCTTCCATGACTTTCGGATTCAGCCGTGCAGGGTTGAAGATGTGGCTGTAATAGGTCAGCCACAACTCGCCACCCGGGTCGTCAGCGTTGCGCGCCAGTTGTTGCCAGGCAGGCGGGCAGATGCGCTGATGGATTAGTTGCTGGCCGTCGTAATACACGCCGTCTTTGGGCGTGGCAATCATCCAGCGATGCTGACCCATGCGGCCAACAAAATGCTGGCTGGCGCTGTGGAGGATGTCGTGGGCGGGTTCGTGCCACGCGACATACTGCGGCTGCGCGTATTGCTCCGGCAATTCAGAGCCAGGCAATGCAACAAAACGCAGAAACGCATGCAGATGATGCGCCTCTCGGCTGACCTGCTTGATCCGTCGATGCAGCTCGCTGCCCAGTTTGTCGCCCGCCAGCATTGCAGTGCGATCCCCATGGCTGACTCGCCATAGCACTTCGTACAGCAGGCTCCAGCGTTGATCGCCTCGAAACTGCGCGGCGTTTTCCAGTAGTTGCAGCAATGCCAGCGGAATACGTGCCTGAAAGGGCCCTTGTTGTTCCGGGTAGCTGTGATCAGAGCCGAACAGGTCACTACCGTCGCTGGACTTCCAGCTCACCTGACTGGGATCGACCTCATGACTGAGCAGCCAGCGTGCCTGCTGCCGCCAGGTGTCGAACAGGTCGTCGCAATCCAGGCAAATCATCCCCACAACCCCATCTGCTGCGGAGCAGGGCGGTCGCGCAACAGCATGTGCAGTGACTCGCTGCTGCTCTCTGCCTGAGTCGGGTGGTAGTCACAGGTGATGATGAACGGCTTGGCCTTGGCCAGCACGCAACGCATGCGGGTCAAGTCTTCGTAGCGGATTCGACGTTGACGGCGTAGCTCCACCAAACGATTGGTCGTGCGGATACCGATGCCCGGAATTCTCGCAATCTGTGAAGCATCAGCGCGGTTGAGGTCCATGGGGAACAGACTGCGGTTGTTCAGCGCCCAGGCGAGTTTTGGATCGATGTCCAGCGCCAGATCACCCGCGCCCTGAAACAGTTCTTTGACCTTGAAACCGTAACCACGCAACAGGAAATCTGCCTGATACAGGCGATGTTCACGCATCAATGGCGGGGCGGCCAGGGGAACACTTTTCGGGCTGTTGGGGATCGGACTGAACGCGGAATAATAGACCCGGCGCAGGCCGTAATTGCCGTACAGAGATTCAGCGCTGCCAAGGATAGTGCTGTCGTCGGTTTCGTCGGCGCCGACGATCATCTGCGTGCTTTGCCCGGCGGGAACGAAGCGTGGCGCGCGCGGCTCGTTGAGGATCGTCTGTTGCCCGGTATGGATGGTCTGCATCGCCTGCTTGATCGTGACGACGTTTTTTTCCGGTGCCAGTGTTTTCAAGCCGTCATCGGTGGGCAGTTCGATGTTGACGCTCAAGCGATCCGCGTATCTGCCGGCCATTTCGATCAGCGCCGGGTCAGCGTCCGGGATGGTCTTGAGGTGGATATAACCACGAAACTCATGGACCTCCCGAAGCTGTCTCGCCACCTCGATCAACTGCTCCATGGTGTAGTCGGACGAGCGAATGATGCCGGAACTGAGAAACAGCCCGCTAACGCAGTTACGGCGGTAGAAGTCCAGCGTCAGGGTGACCACTTCCTCGGGGCTGAAGCGTGCGCGGGGGACATCACTGGAGCGGCGATTCACGCAGTATTGGCAGTCGTACAGACAGAAATTCGTTAGCAGGATCTTGAGCAGCGAAACGCAGCGTCCGTCGGGCGTGTAGCTATGGCAAATGCCCATGCCGGTACTCGAACCAAGGCCGGTCTTGCCTTCCGAACTGCGCTTGGGCGCGCCGCTGCTGGCGCATGAAGCATCGTACTTGGCGGCGTCAGCGAGGATGCTGAGCTTGTCGATCAGCTGCATGGGAAACTCCGATACTGTTTGCATGTACAGTATAGGGTTCGATTGCGCGAGGCAATGTCCTGCGGTCGGGTGAATGGGCTTTATCAGTTATGAGAAATGGAATGGATGGATATTGTGAGTTGGAATGCAATCCCATGTGGGAGCGGTGCTTGCCCGCGATTTGCGTTGCCTGTATCGCGGGCAAGCACCGCTCCCACATACGATCCCATTTCAATTTAAATGAGCAAAATCTTCACTTGAAAACCTCTGCCACTCCTCAGAACTTCCCCTACAACCCCTGACTCCCGCGAATCAGATCATACGCCCGCCGCGCCAGCGGGTTGACCGTGTTGGGCCTGATCCATAGATGGTAAGTGACGTCCGGAAGACGCGGCAGACCGTCGTTTTCACCCAGCACGCGCATGTCCGGGCCAAGCATCTCCATGCTTCTTGCAGTGACCCCGAGCCCCGCGCGGGTGGCGGCCTTGACACCGATCAGGTTGGATGCAAGGTACGCCTGACGCCAAGGGATGTTTGCGCGCTCCAGCGCTTCCAGCGCATAACGCCGATAAATGCTCGGCTCATCAATCAGGATCAAGGGTAGCGGCTCGCCTGGCTCGTGAATGTACCCGGCAGAACAGATCCACCACACCGGCGATGTTCGTAAAGCGAAGCCTTCAAGGTCAGGATCTTCGCGAGTGGAAATCACCAGATCCACTTTGCCGCGATGCAAATCGTCCATCAGAAACGGGCTGCGGCCGACGTCTATTTCCAGCCGCAGGCGGGGTGCTGAACGGGCGATATGGCTGAGGATCGGCGGCAGGATTGTATCGGCGATGTCGTGAGGCGAGCCGATGCGCAGGACGCCACTCAAGCTGTCCTCGCGCAGGGAGTTGAGTGCTTCGTCATTGAGCGCCAGCATTTGCCGGGCATGACGCAATAACTGACGGCCCGGTTCGGTGAGCTGTTTCTGGCGGCCCTGCTTCTGAAACAGGCTGACCCCCACTTGTTGTTCCAGACGCTGCATGTGCTGGGTCACGGAGGATTGCGTGCGTGCCAATCGGGCTCCGGCTTCAGCAAAGCTGTGGTGATCGACCACTGCGATGAAAGTGCGCAGCAATTCAAGGTCAAGGGTTGGGCTGGACGGGTTGTTCGGCATGGGGAATGGCTCGGTTCATATCATTCAGGCAACCCAATACATTACGTATTTTTATGTAATGTCGTTCGGTGTTTTTGAGAAACTCCACGAACGCTAGGTTTTACGAGCTTATAGCGTTTTTGCTTAAATCTGGAATACAGAAAGTTATAACCATATTTGATATTTGAATTTCCGTTAATCGTCGGCGCTACCTAGGATGCCCACACATCAGGTCGGGGTACGCCGACCATTAACAGGGAATGATTATGCCGACCACTCGCTCTCCAGTTTCTCGTTTCATGCCCGTCATGCTGGGCGCTTTGGTTTCGCTCGCCGTTAGCGGTATGGCCCAGGCCGATGCCACGCTGGACAAGATTGAAGCCCGGCACAAGCTGGTGGTCGGGGTTCTGCTTTCCGGTGGGCCGTTCGGTTCGATCGACCCTTCCAGCCAGAAACCCAAGGGCTTGAACGTCGATCTGGCCGAAGACATCGGTCGCCGTCTGGGTGCTGAAGTGGAGCTGGTGCCGGTGTTGCCAGCCAACCGTGTGCAGTTCCTGCAGCAGGGCAAGGTCGACCTGTTGATCGCCAACATGGAATGGACCGCCGAGCGCGGCCAGATTCTGGGTTCTGTGCCGACACCTTTCTATCGGGTTGGCGGCACGGCAGCGGTATTGAAGGACAGCAAGATCAATACTTGGCAAGACCTTAAAGGTCAGCCAGTGTGCACTTCCCAGGGCAGCAGCTACGTCAAGCCGCTGACTGAGTTCGGTGCTGAACTGAAGGCGTTCAAAAGCTCTTCCGAATCGCTGCTGGCGCTGCGCGGCAACAACTGCGTCGCTGCAGTTCATGACTCCACCCTGATCAATCCATTGTTGGCCAGCAATCCTGAATGGAAGGACTACCGCGCCATCTCTCCGGAACTCAACCCGGCGCCGTCGGTGATCTGGACCCGTCAGGGCGAAACCGACACCCAGGCCAAGCTGGACACCATCGTCAAGGACTGGCACCGCACCGGCTTTCTGATCGAGGCCGAGAAGCGCCACAACATCACCCCGGCATCGCCTGCGCTGGTTGAGCTGCATGCGCAGTTCAAGGGCTGAGATTTGATTTGTTGACCCTTTGTGGGAGCGAGGCTTGCCCGCGATGCATGAGACGCGGATGGAAGAGACACCGCGTTATCGTTTATCGCGGGCAAGCACCGCTCCCACAGGATGCACTATTCCAAATGACCGACTTCGGTTACCTAGGAAACACCCATGAACACCTTCTTCACCCGCAAAACCCTTACGGCCCTCGGCCTGGTGCTCTGTGCCGGGCTGGCACATGCCGACGCGACGCTGGACAAGATCCAGCAGCGTCACAAGATCAGCATCGGCGTGATTCTCAGTGGCCCGCCATTCGGCACCATCGACCCCACCACCGGCGAGCATCTTGGCTATAACGTCGAGCTGGCCAAAGGGATCGCCAAACAACTGGGCGTCGAGCTGGAAACCGTTTCGGTACTTGCACCCAATCGTGTGCAGTTCCTGCAGCAGGGCAAAGTCGATCTGCTGATCGCCAACATGCAGTACACCGATGAGCGCGCCGAGATTCTCGATTACGTGCCGACCCCTTATGAAGAAGTGGGCGGCGCAGCACTGATTCGCAAAGGCTCGGGCATTAGCAAATGGGAAGACCTAAAGGGCAAGCCGGTATGCGTGTCCCAGGGCAGCAACTTCATCAAGCCATTGCAGGAGACCTACGGTGCGCAGATCAAGGCGTTCCGCAGTCAGTCCGAATCGCTGCTGTCCCTGCGCGGCAACGGTTGCGTAGCGGCGGTGCACGTCAGTCCGACCATGCATGCGCTGCTCAGCGAAGCGGAGTGGGCTGATTATTCGACTCCTTTGCCGACCGACCTGATCCCGTCCAACTCGGTGATCTGGATTCGCAAGGGCGAACATGACGTGCAAGCCAGACTTGACGCCATTGTGCGTGACTGGCACCGCAGCGGCTGGTTGATCGAAGTCGGTGAGCGCACCGGCATGGCACCTTCCCAGGCCTTGCGCGACCTGCATGAAAAATTCCGTAACGCTGCGCCGTTGGCCGTCAAGCAATGAGTGCAGACCTGTTCGAAGCGTTGCAGCACCTGCTGGGCGCCAGCCACGTGCAAAGCGGTGAACACGCCGCGCCGCAACTGACCGACAAACAGGGCAGTTATGTCGGGCGGGTGGTGGCTATCGTGCATCCGGCCGACACCGAACAGGTCGCAGCGGTTGTGCGTTTGTGTGTCGCCCATGAAGCACCGATTGTGGTGCAAGGCGGCAACACTGGATTGATGGGCGCGGCGACACCCGATGAGACTGGAAACGCCGTGCTGTTACTGCTCGATCGTCTGAATCGCGTGCGTGCCATTGATACCGACAACGACACGTTCACCGTCGAGGCTGGTTGCATCCTGCAAAACCTGCAGGGCGTGGCGCGCAGCGTCGACCGTCTGTTTCCGCTCAGCCTGGGTGCAGAGGGCAGTTGCACCATCGGCGGCAATCTGGGCACCAACGCAGGCGGCACTGCGGTGTTGCGTTATGGCAACACCCGAGAATTGACCCTGGGTCTGGAAGTGGTAACTGCCGAAGGCGAAATCTGGCATGGCTTGCGTGGCCTGCGTAAAGACAACACCGGCTACGACTTGCGTGATTTGTACATCGGCAGCGAAGGCACGCTGGGCATTATCACCGCTGCGACCTTGAAGCTTTTTCCTCTGCCCAAAGCGCAGGCAACGGCGTTCCTGGCGTTTGAGTCGCTGGATCAGGCGGTGAGCTTTCTGTCCCACGCTCGTGCCGGATTTGGCGCAAGCCTGACGGCTTTCGAATTACTGACGGCGGATTGCCTGGCGTTGTTGCGCGAACAATTCCCGGAAGGTCCCAAGCAAGCCCTTTTCCAATTCAGTGCAACCCTGGTTCGCACTGCTGGAGCTGTCTGACAACCACAGCGAAACTCATGCCCGACAGTCGTTTGAAGACGTGTTGGGCGCTGCGTTTGAACGCGATCTGTTGGCCGACGCGTTGATCGCCGAAAGCCTCGCTCAAAGCGAAGCTCTGTGGTTGCTGCGCGAGAACATGAGTGACGCGCAGAAACGCGCCGGTCGCAACATGAAGCATGACATTTCTGTGCCGATCTCCCGTGTGGTCGAGTTCGTTGCCCACACCGATGCCTTGTTGCAGAAGCATTTCCCCGGCGTGCGCAACTTCACTTTCGGCCATCTGGGCGACGGCAATCTGCACTACAACGTGGCCCATCCGCTGGATTCGACAGTTGAAGCGCATATGGCTAATTACGCCGCTTTAAGTGCACTGGTGCACGACAGTGCCCATGCCTTCGGCGGCTCGATCAGCGCCGAGCACGGCATCGGTCAGCGCAAGTTACAGATGCTGACCCGCTATAAAAGCCCGGTAGAGCTGGACCTGATGCGTCGCATCAAGCAGGCGCTGGACCCGAAAAACCTGCTCAACCCCGGCAAAGTCCTGGTGGTTGGCGAACAGGGAGAAGCGCCATGAGTGTGCGTCTGTCAAAACGCGTGCAGCGCGTCACGCTGTCGGCCAATGCCGCAGCCAAATCCCGCGTCACCGCCTTGCGCGAAGCCGGAGTCGATATTCTCGACCTGACTACCGGTGAGCCGGATTTCGATACCCCGGAACACATCAAGCAGGCCGCCTATGCGGCAATTGCGGCGGGCGACACCAAATACACAGCGACTCCCGGCGTAAAGGCCTTGCGTGATGCCGTGCAGCGCAAACTCAAACGGGAAAACCGTCTGGACTACACGCTGCCCTCTATCGTGATTGCCAATGGTGCCAAACAGATTATCTACAACGCCTTCGCTGCGACGCTGGATGACGGTGATGAAGTGCTGGTGCCGGTACCGTACTGGCCGTCGTTCCCTGACAGCGTACGTTTCAGTGGCGGCGAACCGGTGTTCATCGAATGTCCGTTGGAGCAGGGCTGCAAACTGACGCCAGCCCAACTGGAAAGCCACATCACTGAGCGCACTCGCTGGCTGATTCTCAACGGGCCTGGAAATCCGAGCGGCGCGGTGTACAGCGAAGCCGAACTGTTGGCGCTGGCCCAAGTCCTGCGCCGCTATCCGCAGGTTTTGGTCCTGCTTGATGAGCTGTATGAGCACATTCGGTTTGATGACCGTCAGGCGTTGAACCTGCTCAACGTCGCGCCGGATCTGCAATCGCGTTGCCTGCTGGTGGGTGGGGTGTCCAAAACCTACGCCATGACCGGCTGGCGCATCGGCTTTGGTGCCGGTCCGCAACAACTGACGACCGCCATGACCGTCGTCCAGTCGCAGTCCACCTCCGGCGCATCGTCGGTGGGGCAGGCTGCGGCACTGGCGGCCTTTGAAGGTGGCCTGGGTTTCCTGCCGGAGCAAGTCGCGGCTTATCACCAGCGTCGCGATCTATTGGTTGCTGCATTGCGCGATGTGGATGGCTTACAGGTGCTGGAGCCACAAGGCGGATTCTTTGTGTTTGTCCGCTGCGCCGGTTTGCTCGGCCGTTATCGTCCGGACGGTCAGCGCATTGATAGCGACGCCGATGTGGTCGACTGGCTGCTTGAGTCCGGCGTTGCTGGCGTCGCAGGAAGCGCCTATGGACTGTCGCCCTGGTTCCGCCTGTCGATTGCCACAGCAACGGCCAGCGTTGCCGAAGCCGGACGGCGCATTGCCGCAGCCTGCGCACGTTTGCACAGCGAGGTCCCGGCATGAGTCATTGGCTGGAACTGTTCGTGCACTGGACCGCCGGGTTCGGGCTCAACTACAACTTCTTGCTGGATGCCTATCAGCGCGGATCCATGGTGGACGGTGCGCTGACTACGCTGTTGCTGTGTGCATTCACCATTGTCGGCAGTTTGCTGGTGGGTGTCGTGCTGGCGGCAATGCTCACCTCGGGCAAGGCTTATCTGGCAACTCCGGCGCGGATCTTCATTGAAGTTACCCGTAACACGCCGACGCTCGTCCAGCTGTATTGCGCGTTTCTGGTGCTGAACATGTTGCTGACTCAGGCGGTCGGCGCGGCGAACCCGCTGACGCCGTTTGCCTGGGTGGTGATCGTGATCTCCCTGCACAAGGGTGCGTTTCATGCCGAGGCATTACGCGCCGGTATCGAGGCAGTGCCGTCAGTCACCATGGAAGCCGCCAGCTCGCTGGCATTCAGCAGCCGTCAGTTGCTATGGAATGTGCAGTTGCCGCTGGCGCTACGGTTTGCCTTGCCGTCACTGATCAACAACCTGATTGATCTGGTGAAGATGACCGCTGTGGCGTCGGCCATTGCCGTCGGCGACATCACCTACGCGGCGATCATGATCTGGACCCAGAGCGACAACGTGCTGGAGTTGATGATCCTGATTCTGTCGTTCTTTGGCTTGCTGAGCTTCGTCGTCAATTGTGTAGGCCGCGCCCTCGAAGCGCGCCTGAGGATGCCTGGTTATGGCCATTGATTCTTCCACAGCAGCGGCGCCGGTGGCCTGGCCACGTCGCCACTTGGGCAAGCTTCTTCTGGCGGTGCTGGTGGTGGCCTGGCTGATATTCGCGGCGCCGCAAAGCCCGGTGTTTATGGCCTTGGTGCAATGGTCGCCCGCGTTGGCCAAGGGCTTCGGGCAGAACATTCTGATCAGCCTGGTGGCGATTGGTCTGGGTACTGTCGCAGGGCTTTTGATCGGTGCGCTGGCCTTGTCGCCCGCCTGGATATTGCGTCTTCCGGCGCGAATCTGGGTGCAGATCTTCCGTAATGCGCCGTGGTTGGTGCTGATCTATTTCACGACGTACGTGTTCCCGTTCGAAATTCACATTGGCAGCTCTTACATAGCGTTTCCCGACTGGGTCAAGGTCACCATCGGCCTGGCATTGCCTGCCAGCGCCAACGTCGCGGAGATCTTCCGTGGTGCGATTGGCTCGATCCCGAGCACTCAGTGGGAAGCAGCACGCTCACTGGCGTTCACCCGCTGGCAGATTTTCACGTCGATCATCCTGCCGCAGTGCTTCAAGCGGATGTTGCCGCCGTGGATGAACCTCTATGCGGTGATCACCATGGGCACGGCATTGGCTTCGCTGGTGGGTGTGCACGATGTTATCGACACCGCACAGATCGCCAGTAATACCGTGAATCAGACCGGTTTCACGGTGCTGATTTACCTGAGCCTGTTGGCACTGTTTTTTGCCTACTGCTATCCGATTTCCCGTTTGACTCAACGTCTGGAGCGCCGTTATGCCTTCTACTGATAAAGCGTCCAGCCCTCTGGTCAGCCTGCGCGATCTGCATTTATCGTTCGGCACCAACCATGTCCTCAAAGGTATTGATCTGGAAGTGCAACGGGGGCAGGCGGTGTCAATTATCGGGCCTTCAGGTTCGGGTAAATCGACCATCCTGCGTTGCATCACCGGTCTGCTGCAGACCCAGCGCGGGACCATCCAGGTCGGTGCAACGGAGGTCAACAAGCTGGCCACCGAAGCCGACCGCATCGAGTTGCGTAAGCGGGTTGGCTTTGTGTTTCAGCAATACAACCTGTTTCCGCATCTGTCGGTACTGGAGAACCTGGTGATCGCGCCGCGCAAGGTGCTGGGTGTCAGCCGAGCCGAGGCTGAGCAACAGGCTCGTGCGCTGCTGGCCAAGGTCCGCATGGAACACAAGGCGGATGCTTATCCCGGCCAATTGTCGGGTGGTCAGCAACAGCGGGTGGCGATTGCCAGGGCGTTGGCCATGCGGCCGGAATTGATCCTGTTTGACGAAGTGACCTCCGCGCTGGACCCGGAAACGGTCGGCGAGGTACTGACCGTGATCCGCGAGCTGACGGAGGAGGGTATGACCTGTGTGTTGGTCACCCACGAAATGCGCTTTGCCGAAGAAATCAGCGACGTGGTGTATTTCACCGAAAACGGTCTGATCGTTGAACACGGCAGCGCCGAGCAGATTTTCCAGCGGCCGATCAGCGAGCGTACCCAGGAGTTTCTGCGTCATGCGCTGGGTGATTCCGGTCGCCGTCCGGCAGCACAGAATGATCCGTATGTGCTGGGCAATCTGGGCCGGTACAGCATTTCTGTTTGAGGCTTTAAGAGGACCCCCAACTGTTTTGATTTGAAATGCTTTCCCATGTGGGAGCTGGGCTTGCGGGCAAGCACCGCTCCCACAGGAAGATCGCATTCCAATTCAACAAATAATCCAGGAGTATTTATGACCATTGAAAACCGTGCCGAAGCCATCGAAACCCTTTTGCAGCAAGTGCGTGTGATCAACGACCGCGGCGTAGACCGGGCGGCGTTGCAGGAGATCATTGGGTTGCTTGAAGGCCTCGCCACTCGCCATGACCTGTTCAACTTCGACACGTTTCCATCACCGGTGCCGGGCGCTGGCTCGACGGCTTTTCGCTATCGCCTGAACGACGACGGCAATACGCCAACGCTTTACATGAACTCGCTGCTGCCAGGCAAAAAGACCTTGCCGCACAATCATGAGACCTGGGCCGTGATCGTTGCTGTGCAAGGCCAGGAGATCAACTACGTCTGGGCCCGTACCGACGACGGCAGCAATCCTGAATACGCCAGACTCGAACTGGAAAAAGAGGTCGTGGTGCAGCCGGGCACGCCAATCGGTTTCCTCGGCGAAGACCTGCACGGTATTCGTGTGGACGGTGAAACGCCGACTCTGCATTTCCATTTGTATGGCCGCCCGCTGGAGTCGTTGAACGGCCGGTTTGGCGTGAACGAAGAAGGCCGTGTGCTGAATTACAACGCCTCGCAGATGGAGCCTTCGATCAAGGCCTATGCGTGATTGAACTGCTCTGTTTGCATGCCTGTGGCAGCGCGCCGACGATAACTTTTCAGATGCCACTGCCGCTCTGGAGCGAGCAGAGGACCTGTGGAAGCGGTGCTTGCCCGCGATGCATGAAACGCGGATAGAAGTCGCACCGAGTTATCGTTTATCGCACACAAGCCCAGCTCCAACAGGCCCTGCGTCAATACAACAATTTGTGAGATTCCATGAGCCAGACCATCACTCCAGCACAACTGCAGCAGTGGCTTTTCGACGGACAGGAAATTGCCCTGTTTGATGTGCGTGAGCACGGCCAATACGGCGAGGCACATTTGTTCCACGGGCAGAATCTGCCGTATAGCCGACTGGAAATTGAAGCGCCGCGTCTGGCGCCCAATCCTGCCGTACGTCTGGTGATCTATGACCAGACCGGCAGCGACGTGGCCCCACGTGCAGCCGCTCGTCTTGCGGCGCTGGGTTATCAGCAGGTGCACATCCTGCAAGACGGCGCGGATGGCTGGCAGGCAGCGGGTTTGCAGCTGTTCGCCGGTGTTCACGTGCCTTCCAAGGCATTTGGCGAACTGGTGGAAGAGGCCAGCCACACGCCACACATCACCGCTGGTGAGCTGGCGCAATGGCAGGCTCGCGGCGAGCCGTTGCTGGTGCTCGACGGTCGGCCGTTCGATGAATACCGCAAAATGACCATTCCCGGTTCCATTTGCTGCCCCAATGGCGAACTGGGCTATCGGCTGCCGGCGTTGATCAACGATGAAGTCACGCCAATTGTCGTCAACTGCGCAGGGCGTACCCGCAGCATCATCGGTGCACAAACGCTGATCGATCTGGGCGTGAAAAACCCGGTTTACGCCTTGGAAAACGGCACTCAAGGGTGGTATCTGGCTGACCTGCAACTGGAGCATGGCAGCACTCGACGTTATCCCGATCAGGTGGCGGTCGAATCCCTTGGCAAACAGCGCAAAGCCGCTCATGCACTGGCGCAAAAAACCGGTGTCGAAACCGTCAGCGCGGAGCAGGTCGCCAGATGGGCAGAAGATAAAACCCGTAGTCTTTTCCTGTGCGACGTGCGCACTGCTGAAGAGTTTGCCGCAGCGACCTTGCCGGGCGCGCAACATACGCCGGGCGGGCAGTTGATTCAGTCCACCGATCTGTACGTCGGCGTGCGCCATGCGCGTGTTGTGCTGATTGATTCCGATGGCATTCGTGCACCTATTATTGCCGGCTGGCTGCGCCAGTTGGGGCATCAGGCTTACGTGCTGGCCGACGGTGTCAACAGTGGTCTGGCGCTGCCAGTCGCTCAGCGCCTGGAGGCTGCACCGTTGCCGATTATCAAACCGGCGGCCGCCTTTGATGCCTTGAAGGATGACGCCATTGCCCTGATCGATCTGCGCCCAAGCACCCGCTTCCGCAAGGCGCACATCGAAGGTTCGCGCTGGTCGATTCGCCCACTGTTGGCTAACGCGGTGGCTGATGAAACACGACCGCTGGTTTTACTGGCCGACAACCATGAAGTCGCGCAACTGGCGGCTCTTGAACTACCTGAAGCGCAACGTGCGACAGTGCGTTTGCTGGAGGGCGGCTTTGCAGCCTGGCAAGCAGCGGGCTTGCCGCTGGTAGAGAGCTCCACGGCGCTGGCCGACGCCCAGTGCATCGACTTCCTGTTCTTCACTCACGACCGGCATTCCGGCAACAAGGACGCGGCACGTCAGTATCTGGCCTGGGAAATAGGCTTGCTGGCGCAAATGACCGAACAGGAAATCAACAGTCTGAAGCCTTTGCACGCAAAAAAGCCTGAGCGCCCGTCCTCTACCTCTGATGTGCGGACACGGCTGGTCCACGCCGCGCGCACTGAAAAAGGCAGCGGCGGGCGCGCAGTCAATGTTCCGGTGACCCGAATGAGCACCGTGCTGTTCGACAGCCTCAGCCAGATGCGTGACATCCGTAAGCGTCGCGATACGGAACGCGTTCTGAGCTACGGCGCGCGGGGTAATCCGACCGGGTTTGCCCTGGAAGATCTTGTCACCGAGCTGGAAGGCGGGTATCGCACCAAGCTGTTCTCGACCGGACTGGCGGCTGCGGCGCAAACCTTTCTGGCGTATCTGCGCCCGGGAGATCATGTGCTGCTCACCGACGCGGTCTATGGCCCGGTGCGCAGACTGGCGAAAGAGTTTCTTGCCCCGTTCGGTATCGAGGTCGGTTATTTCCCGGCCGATGGACGCGGGCTGGAAGGGCTGCTGCAAGCCAATACCAAAATGGTCTACGCCGAGGTGCCGGGTTCGTTGCTCTACGAACTCTGTGATCTGCCTGCCATCGCAGCACTGTGCAAACCACGGGGCATTCTGCTGGCCGTCGATAACACCTGGGGTTCGGGCTACCTGTATCGGCCGCTGACGCTGGGTGCCGACATCTCGATCATGGCGTTGACCAAGTACATTTGCGGCCATAGCGACGTGGTGATGGGCAGCGTTTGCACGCGCAAGGAGGTGTGGCCAGCTTTGGGGCGAATGAGCGAAACCTTCGGCAACACCGTCAGCCCTGACGATGCTTATCTGGTATTGCGCGGCGCCCGGACGCTGGCCTCGCGGCTGGATGTGCATGAGCGTCAGGCACTGGAAATTGCCCATTGGCTACAGGCGCAACCTCTGGTCAAAAGGGTCTTCCATCCGGCGCTGGTGGAGCATCCGGATCACGCGGTGTTCAAGCGCGACTTCAGTGGCAGCAACGGTTTGTTGTCGTTCGAACTGGTGAATGCCGATCCTGCTCAACTGGACCTTTTTATCGGCGCCTTGAGTCTGTTTGGACTGGGTGCGTCGTGGGGCGGTTACGAGAGCTTGATCACAGTTGCCGATTTGAGTGATCGGGAGAATCTGGCGGATAAGGCGCTGAACCCGGTGCTGCGTTTGCACATTGGTCTGGAGGATGTGGCGGCGTTGATCGAAGATCTGCAAAAAGGCTTTGTCGCAATCGGTACATGGTGAACATAAATGTTATTTCATAACATTTAGATTTTCTGATATGTAATACTGTAACGAATCGTTGCAGGTTACTGATTCATGAAAGCACCCCGTGTTCCTTCCATCGCCGGTTCGGTTCTCACTCAATCGGCATGGAAGCGAGTCGTGCTCGCTCTGGGCACGCTGGTTTTACTGTGGTTGGCCATCATCTGGGCGGTGGCCATTCCATGAGCGCCGCCATTTCCCTCAAGAACCTGACCGTCGCCTACGAACGTCGGCCTGCGGTGCATCACATCAATGGCTGTTTCGAAGCGGGCAGCCTGACGGCGATTGTCGGGCCCAACGGCGCGGGCAAATCGACCCTGATCAAAGCCATCGCCGGCACCATGAAGCCGGCGTCAGGGCGGGTGGAGCGTGGCAATCTGGCGACCAAAACCCTGGGCTATTTGCCTCAAGCCGCGGAAATCGACCGCAGCTTTCCATTGAGCGTGGCAGACACCGTGGCGATGGGCGCGTGGCGCAGCATCGGCGCGTTCCGTGGCTTGACGCGCGACCTGGCGAAGCGCACGCAGGAATCACTGCAAGCGGTGGGGTTGGAAGGCTTTGAGTCTCGCAGCATTGGTTCGCTGTCTTCCGGACAGTTTCAGCGGGTGCTGTTCGCCCGGCTGTTGCTGCAGGATGCGGCCGTTATCCTGCTCGACGAACCTTTCACCGCGATTGACGCACGCACCACCCGCGATCTGCTGGAGCTGGTGCGTGTCTGGCACGGACAGGGCAGAACCGTCATCGCAGTGCTGCATGACATCGATCAGGTGCGTCAGCACTTTCCGCAAACCCTGTTGATGGCCCGAGAAGCCATTGCCTGGGGCGCTACTGCAGACGTGCTCAACGTCGAAAACCTGCGCAAGGCACGGAACATGGCCGAGTTCTGGAGTGCAGATGCGGAGTTGTGTGGGGGGCAGGCTCAATGATGTATTTGGGAGTGCCAGGTTCTGTAGGAGTGAGCTTGCTCGCGATGGCGTCAGGTCAGACGCTCACCTGTTGGCCGATGTACCGCATCGCGAGCAAGCTCACTCCTACAAGGAATCGGATTTCATTCAGGATTTTGAGGGCATTCTCATGACCCTCTACACCTTGCTCATCGAACCCTTCATCGAATTCGGCTTCATGCGCCGAGCTCTGGTGGCGTGTCTGGCGCTGGGGATTGGCTCGGGGCCGGTGGGCGTGTTGTTGATGCTGCGGCGCATGAGTCTGGTGGGCGATGCCATGAGTCATGCGGTGTTGCCAGGTGCCGCATTGGGCTTTCTGTTTTTTGGTTTGTCGCTGCCTGCCATGGGCATCGGCGGCTTGATCGCTGGTCTGGCGGTCGCGCTGCTGTCGGGCCTGGTCAGCCGTTTGACCGCCCTGCGTGAGGACGCCAGTTTCGCCAGTTTCTACCTGACCTCGCTGGCAGCCGGAGTAATGATCGTTTCTCTGCATGGCTCCAATGTGGATCTGCTGCATGTGCTGTTTGGCACCATTCTCGCCATCGACGCCGATGCGATTTACATGGTCGGCGCCATCGCTTCGTTCACCGTGATCCTGCTGGCACTGATTTATCGGCCACTGGTCCTGGAGTGTTTTGATCCCGGATTCCTGCGAGCCGTCGGCGGGCGTGGCTCGCTGTATCACGTACTTTTTCTGTTGTTGGTGGTGCTCAATCTGGTGGCAGGCTTTCAGGCGCTGGGCACCTTGATGGCGGTCGGCATGATGATGCTCCCGGCGACGGCGGCGCGCTTCTGGGCCACTTCATTGAGCGCACTGGTGGCCATTTCGACGCTGGTAGCGACATTGTCAGGGCTGATCGGACTGATTATTTCCTACCACATGAGCGTCGCTTCTGGACCCGCCATCGTCCTGACCGCTAGCGCTTTTTATGGCTTTTCTCTGTTGTTCGGCCGCACGGGCATCCTGCGCGGCCTGTTTCCCCAATCCCACCTGACCCACTGATTTCAAGAGGAACGTCATGAAACGATCAATGCTGTTGAGTTCGATGGCAGCCCTTGTGCTGTCCGCGTTCAGTGTTCTGGCTCAAGCCAAACCGCTGGAAGCCGTCGCGTCATTTACAGTCATTGCCGACATGGTGCAGAACGTCGGCGGCGAGCGGGTGCATGTCACGTCGCTGATCGGTCCCAATGGTGATCCGCATGTCTATGAGCCCAGCCCGGCCGACGCTCAGGCGCTAAAGAAAGCTGATCTGGCGTTTGTCAGCGGCTTGCATCTGGAAGGCTGGATGGATCGGCTGATCAAGGCATCAGGCTACAAAGGCGAGCCAGTGGTGCTGTCCAACGGGATCAAGACCCGCAGCATGGAAGAGGACGGCCAGCGCATCACCGACCCACACGCCTGGAACAGCGCCGCCAACGCGGTGATTTACGTGCGCAATATCGTTGCCGCGCTGGAAAAGGCCGACCCCGCAGGTGCCAGCGTTTATCAGGCCAATGGCGAACGCTACACCGAGCAGCTTAAAGCGCTGGACAGCTACGCACGGACGCAAATCCAGTCGCTCCCGGTGGCGCAGCGCAAAGTGCTGACCTCACATGATGCCTTTGGCTACTTTGGCGATGCGTATGGCGTCACGTTCCTGTCGCCACTGGGTTTCTCCACCGAATCTGAAGCTTCGGCAGCGGATGTGGGCAAGCTGATCCGGCAGATCAAGGCGGAGCATGTCAGTGCGTACTTCTTTGAGAACTCCGGTGATCCGCGCCTGGTGAAACAGATCGCCGACGCCAGCGGTGCCAAGCCGGGTGGCGAGTTATATGTGGAAGCGCTGTCGCCAGCCAACGGGCCAGCGGCGAGCTATGTGCAGATGTTCAGGTACAACGTTGATCAGTTGGTCGCGGCGATGCAGGGTAAATAACCCTATTGAAATGCATTTTCTGTAGGAGCTGCCGAAGGCTGCGAAGCATTCATCCTGACACACCGCTATCGCAGCCTTCGGCAGATCCTACAGGTCCAACGGTCACCGCGAGACAGCGTGGTACCTTGAACTTTTAGTGTGCTGAAAACTTAAACACGGTGGTCTGGGTATACGCCTTGCCCGGATCCAGCCGGGTACTCTGGAATTTCGGCTGGTTCGGTGCGTCCGGGTAGTGCTGGGTTTCCAGGGTGAAGGCACCCCAGTGCGGGTAGACCTTGCCGCCTTTGCCATGGATGCTGCCGTCCAGGAAGTTGCCGGTATACAGCTGCACGCCAGGCTCGCTGGTGAACAACTGGAGGCGTCGACCGGATTGCGGGTCGCTGACTTCGGCAGCCAGTTTGCTGACGTCGCCTTTGGTGTCCAGGACCCAGTTGAAATCAAACCCGCCTTGTTTCGGCTCGGCATATTTCAATTGCTGATGGTCCGCCTTGATGTTCTTGCCGATGGCCGTAGGCGTCAGGAAATTCATGGGTGTGCCTTTGACCGCAGGCAGTTCGCCGGTGGGGATCAGCTTCTCGTTGACCGGCGTGTAATGCGAAGCGTGCAGGGTGGCGACTTGCTTGAGTACATCACCGTTACCCGCGCCCGCCAGATTGAAGTAGCTGTGGTTGGTCAGGTTCAGCACGGTGGGCTTGTTGGTGGTGGCGTTGTAGTGGATGCGCAGCTCGTTCTTCTCATTGAGGCTGTAAGTCACCTCGGTTTTCAGCTCGCCGGGGAAACCCATCTCGCCATCCGGCGACACGTAGGTGAGTTTGACGCCCACCCAGCCGTTTTCATTGCTGCGTTCGGCTTTCCATACCCGCTTGTCAAAACCCTGAGTGCCACCGTGCAGGGCATTGGTCTTGTCGTTTTGCGGCACTTGATAGGTCTTGCCATCCAGGCTGAATTTGCCATCGGCCAAACGGTTGCCGAAACGGCCGATGGTTGCGCCGAAATATACAGTGCCGTTGTCTTGATAGCCTTTTACATCATCGAAACCGAGCACCACATCCTCGACCTTGCCGTTCTTGTCCGGCAGGAGCAGCGATTGCAGGGTCGCGCCGTAGGTAATGATGTTGGCTTCCACGCCGTGGCTGTTGCGCAGGGTGTATTTCTCGACGGCAGTGCCATCGGCTGTCTTGCCAAAAGCGCTGTGTTCATTGGTAAGGCTGGCCGCGTTGGCCGTGAGGGTAGCGATCATCAAGGACAGTCCGAAGCTGCTGAGCAGTGAAGAGGATTTCATTGAATGTACCTTTTTTGTTGTTGTGGTGGGCTGCACCGAACCTTCGATGCGGGCCGGGTTCTTACTCATTGGGTTTATTGGTCTGACTATTCATCCTATAAAAGCGAGTTATCAGGATTTATAGCCGATAAAACGTCACTTGAAAATTTAATCGTAATACTATTTGATGGTCGCATCGATTCTGTAGGAGCTGCTGAAGGCTGCGATTTGGTGTTTCACCAGTATTAGAGCCATCGCAGCCCGCGGCAGCTCCTACAAGCAACGCCATAGGCAGGTTTGACAGCTAATCATGTGATGATTAGCCTCAAATCGCGGAAGTGACCGCGTAGTGAGGCGCAGCACATGAGCAATAATTTTCATGCGTCCACAGTCGATTGGCTGGGGGCGTGGATCGCGGCTGGCAACGTGCTGCCGGGTCAGGTGTTGAAAGTCGAAGCCGTGTTGGCTGAAGAGTTGGGTGTTAGCCGGACAGTGATCCGTGAAGCGATCAAGACACTGGTCGCCAAGGGACTGCTGGAAGTAGGGCCCAAGGTGGGCACCCGGGTTTTACCGTTGCGTAACTGGAATCTGTTCGACCCGCAGGTAGTGAGTTGGCTGGCACGCAAAGGATTGCCAGAAGATTTTGTGAAGGATTTGCTGGATTTGCGCAGGACCATCGAGCCCATGGCGGTGCGTTGGGCGTGCGAGCGGGCCAGCGCCGAGCAGATCAGCGAGATTCAGTTGGCGTATGCGGCATTGGCAGAATCGGTAGCGGACATGGGTGATTACAACCTGGCCGACCGGCGCTTTCATGAAGCAGTTCTGGCGGCCAGCCATAACCGCTTCATCGAGCAGATGCTGCCTGCGCTGGGTGCCTTGTTGGCGGTGTCGTTCGAGGTGTCTTCGGCGGTGCCAGGTGAGTTGGGTAAAACCTTGCCACTGCACAAGGACCTCGCCGACGCGATTGCCAGTCGTGATGCGGCACGTGGCGTCTGGGCCTGCATGACCTTGATCGAGCAAGCCGCCGGGGTGATTGCCGAATCGTTTGCCCGTCAGGCTTTGGCATCAAACAGCTTCACCGACTAACGTTGCACTGATAAACGAACACCCTGAAGCACCTGTAAGAAGCACCTAAAAAAACAAGAACAAAGGACATTTTCATATGCAATGGCTGCCTGTTTCAGCGCACCGTTTCATGTTGGGCGAAGGCTCGTTCTGGGACGCAGAAACCCAGACCCTGTACTGGGTCGACATTGCGGCCCGACTGGCCTGCCGTCTGTTCGACGAGCAGTATCAGCAGTGGCATTTGCCCGAGCCGGTCTCGGCCTTTATCCCCACTCGCCGGGGCGATGCGTTGGTGACGCTGGCCAGCGGCGTCTATCGCCTTGATCTGGATTCTCCTGGCTATACGCCAAACCTCACGCTGTTGTGCAAGGCCGATCCGGTTGCCGGAAATCGCGCCAATGAAGCCCGTTGCGATGCGCAAGGCCGCTTGTGGCTGGGCTCCATGCAGAACAATCTCGACGAGGAGGGCGGCGATTTGCCGATCACTCGACGTTCCGGCGGCTTGTTCCGGGTAGATGCCGATACTTCAGTCACGCCTTTGCTTGAAGGCCAGGGCATCGTCAATACGCTGTTGTGGACTGCCAAAGGCGATGAGCTTTACAGCGCCGACAGTCTTGATGATGTGATCTATCGCTACCCGATTCTTGCCGATGGAAAACTTGGATCGCGCTCGATATGGGCGTCCGAGCACGCTCGCGGCGTGCCGGACGGCTCGGCGATGGATGTTGAAGGCTATGTATGGAATGCCCGTTGGGGCGGCAACTGCCTGATCCGCTTTGCGCCGGACGGGAGTGTTGAGCGGATCGTCGAACTGCCGGTCAGTCATCCCACCAGTTGCGTGTTTGGCGGCCCGGACATGACCACGCTGTATGTCACCAGCGCGGCACCGGGCGATGCTCACGGGCAATTCGACGGCGCGCTATTGGCGGCCGATGTTGGCATACAGGGCCTGGCATCGACGCGTTTCGCGGGCTGACGGCGGTTATCAAAAGACTTGTTTCATTTCTCGAAAAGGAGCGTTCCATGTCGGTGCTTTAACAGACGTGACACTAGGTTACATTCCGGTCATTGATAATATGATATGACTGTTTTGTTCTTGTTTTGATGTCCATCCACATTGCCTTCGGGTTCGGATGACCTCAATACAACTCATCGCTGGACGCTGTAGCTATTCAATAAAAATAAGGAGTTAGCTATGTTGAGTCGTCATGGGATCCGTTCCCTTTGCTGTGCCGCTGTTGCTACTGCTGTGCTGGGTCTGTCGGGTGGAGTTTCTGCTGCAGGCTCTACCGACCAGCCTGTCAAAATCGGCTTCCTCGTCAAACAGGCCGAAGAGCCATGGTTTCAAACCGAATGGGCCTTTGCTGAGAAAGCTGGCAAGGACCATGGTTTTGAAGTGATCAAAATTGCCGTCCCTGACGGTGAAAAAACCCTTTCCGCTATCGATAGCCTGGCCGCCAACGGTGCCAAAGGCTTCGTCATCTGCCCGCCCGATGTATCGCTTGGCCCTGCCATTGTTGCCAAGGCCAAAGCCAACGGCTTGAAAGTCATGGCCGTGGATGATCGATTTGTCGACTCCAGTGGCAAGTTCATGGAAGACGTCCCGTACCTGGGCATGGCCGCGTTCGAAGTCGGCCAGAAACAGGGCGAAGCCATGGTCGCCGAGGCGAAGAATCGTAACTGGGACTGGAAAGAAACCTACGCGATTATCAACACCTATAACGAGCTGGATACCGGCAAGAAGCGCACCGATGGTTCGGTAGATGCACTGAAGAAAGCAGGCCTCCCGGAAGACCATATCCTCTTCACAGCGCAAAAGACCCTCGACGTACCCGGCAGTATGGACTCCACCAACTCGGCATTGCCCAAACTGCCTGCCGCAGCGAAGAACCTGATCATCGGCGGTATGAACGACAACACCGTTCTGGGTGGTGTACGTGCAACGGCCGGCGCGGGCTTCAAGCCTGCGAACGTGATCGGTATCGGTATCAACGGCACTGACGCCATCGATGAATTGAAGAAGAAGGAAAGCGGCTTCTTCGGCTCGATGCTGCCAAGCCCGGATAAAGAGGGCTACAACACCGCGCTGCAGATGTACAAGTGGGTGACCACCGGCGAAGAGCCTCCTAAATACACCGCGATGGATGACGTGACACTGATCACCCGGGCGAACTTCCAGGAAGTACTGACCAAGATTGGTCTCTGGAAGTAGTAGAGCTGCGTGAGGTTCGCGCTCTGCGTTTCTCATGCTACATCGAAAATCTGTAGGAGCTCACGAGCACCGCAAGGCAGCGACAGCGTCTGCCTGATACACCGCCATCGCGGCCCCGCGGTGCTCGTGCGCTCCTACAAAGATTGGTGTTTCGGTCCGGACAGGAGGTTCCATGCAACCAGCAGCAATTGAACAGCAGCTCCCCGCAGGCAGCCTGCGCTTTAACGGTATCGGCAAAACCTTTCCCGGCGTGCGCGCACTGTCGGAGATCACTTTTGAAGCACGTCCCGGCAGCGTTCATGCGCTGATGGGCGAGAACGGCGCGGGCAAGTCCACGCTGTTGAAAATCCTTGGCGGCTCCTATCAGCCGAGCAGCGGCAACTTGTCGATTGGTGAGCAGGCGTACACCTTCAAATCCACCGCCGACAGCATTGCTGCCGGTGTTGCTGTGATTCACCAGGAGCTGCAACTGGTGCCTGAAATGTCCGTCGCCGAGAACCTGCTGCTGGGCCACATGCCGAGCCGCTGGGGCATGGTCAACCGCCGCGCCATGTTGCGTCAGGCGCGGGAGCTGCTCAAAGGGCTGGCTGACGAGATTGATCCGTCGACCCGGCTGGGCGACCTGTCTCTTGGTCAACGGCAACTGGTGGAAATCGCCAAGGCCATGTCACGTAACGCCCATGTGATTGCGTTCGATGAACCCACCAGCAGCCTGTCAGCGCGGGAAATTGATCGCTTGATGGCAATCATCGTCAAGCTGCGGGACGAAGGCCGGGTGATCCTTTATGTGTCCCATCGCATGGAAGAAATCTTCCGGGTTTGCGATGCCGTCACGGTGTTCAAGGATGGACGCTTCGTGCGCACCTTCGAAGATATGGCTGAGCTGGACCACGACCGGTTGGTGACCTGCATGGTCGGTCGCGATATTCAGGACATCTACAACTATCGGCCAAGACAGCATCACGGGCCCGGCTTGCGGGTCACCGGACTACTGGGGCCTGGTTTGCAGGAACCGGTGACGTTCGCCGTGCAAAAAGGCGAAGTGCTGGGCTTCTTTGGATTGGTGGGGGCTGGTCGTACCGAGATGTTCCGCATGTTGTCGGGCCTGACGCGCAGCAAGTCCGGTACGTTGCAGATCGACGGCAAGAACCTTGAGCTTCGTTCCCCTCGTGATGCGATTGCTGCAGGAATCCTGCTATGCCCAGAAGACCGCAAGAAAGAAGGCATCGTGCCGCTCTCCAGCGTTGCCGAAAACATCAACATTGGTGCGCGTCCACGCCACGTGACGATGGGCTGCCTGATTCAGGGCCGCTGGGAGAAGAGCAACGCCAAACACCAGATTCAGGCGATGAACGTCAAAACCCCTTCGCCGGATCAGCAAATGCTGTTTCTCTCCGGGGGCAATCAACAAAAGGCGATCCTCGGGCGCTGGCTGTCGATGCCCATGAAAGTCCTGCTGCTGGATGAGCCGACGCGAGGCATCGATATCGGTGCCAAGTCCGAGATTTACCAGATCATCCATAACCTGGCGGCTGACGGGATTGCGGTAATCGTAGTGTCCAGTGACTTGATGGAAGTCATGGGTATTGCTGACCGGATTCTGGTCATGAGTGAAGGCGCTATTACCGGCGAGCTGAATCGCGACGAAGCAAATGAAGCGCGTCTGTTGCAACTGGCATTGCCGCGAACCCGTGTCTGACACGGACCCGCTACGTGTCGCACAAGCAGAAAAACAAGAATGAAAAACAAGAAAGAGGTGCGTATGTCTACCGAATCCAGTCTGACGGCTCCGCGTCAGGGCCTTAACGTGCGTCGTTTCATTGATGACTGGGCGATGCTGATGGCCGCCGTGGGCATCTTTGTGCTCTGCACGCTTCTCATCGATAACTTCATGTCACCCCTGAACATGCGTGGTCTGGGGCTGGCGATTTCCACCGTGGGCATCGCCGCCTGCACCATGTTGTTTTGCCTGGCATCCGGGCATTTCGATTTGTCGGTGGGCTCGGTGCTGGCTTGCTCAGGCGTGATCGCCGGGATCGTGATTCGCGATACGGATAGCCTGTTTCTCGGCATCTCCGCCGCGTTGGCCATGGGCCTCGTAGTAGGGCTGATCAACGGGATTGTGATTGCCAAGCTGCGCATCAACGCACTGATCGCGACATTGGCGACGATGCAGATTGTTCGTGGCCTTGCGTACATCTTTTCCAACGGCAAGGCGGTGGGCGTCTCCAACGAAGATTTCTTCGTATTCGGTAACGGCCAGCTGTACGGCGTACCGGTGCCGATTCTGATAACCATCGTGTGTTTTGCCTTTTTCGGCTGGCTGTTGAATTACACGACTTACGGGCGCAACTCCCTGGCGATTGGTGGTAACCAGGAAGCGGCGTTGCTGGCCGGCGTGCATGTGGATCGCACCAAGATCATTATCTTCGCGGTGCATGGTTTGATCGGTGCGCTGGCGGGCGTGGTGCTGGCGTCGCGGATGACGTCCGGTCAGCCCATGATCGGGCAGGGCTTTGAGCTGACGGTGATTTCCGCTTGCGTGCTGGGCGGCGTGTCGCTGAGTGGCGGGATTGGCATGATCCGCCATGTGATTGCCGGGGTGTTGATTCTGGCAATCATAGAAAATGCGATGAACCTGAAGAACATCGATACGTTTTATCAGTACGTGATCCGCGGGTCGATCCTGTTGCTGGCGGTGATCATTGACCGGATGAAGCGGCGTTGAGGTGTCGGGGGGACTTCCTGAGAGGTTATTTCAGGACAGATTTTTAGCGCCTAAATCGTCCGGATGCGGCCCAGACCAAGCACCGTTCCCACAAGGGGGAGTGCGATCTAATGTGGAAGCGGTGCTTGGTCTGGGCCGCATCCGGACGATGCAGGCGCCGCAAAACTGGCACACACCGCAAACTCAGCAAATAAAGTTGGCGCTCGCCTCCGAACTAATTAGAATGATTCTCATTTTAAGTAGTGACTCACAGTGAGCGGTTGACGATGAGGGAAGCAGCAGGGCCGTTGGAGCCTACCCTGGAAAGTTTCTACCGCGATCATCGCAGCTGGCTGGAAAGCTGGCTGCGCGGTCGCCTTGGCAATGCATGGGATGCTGCCGATCTTAGTCAGGATACGTTCGTCAAAGTGCTGGCCAGCCAGCACAGCGAACCACTGAGCTCATTGCGTGAGCCGCGGGCTTACTTGCTGACGGTGGGCAAGCGCCTGCTGATCAACCACTACCAGCGTCGCAGCGTCGAGCAGGCCTATCTTCAAGCGCTGGCGACGTTGCCCGAACATGTGATTCCGTCACCTGAACAGCGTTGGGTTCTGCTGGAAACCCTGCAAGCACTCGATGAACTGCTCGACGCGCTGCCGTTGCCAGTGCGCCGTGCATTTCTCTGGGCGCAACTGGAAGGTCTCAATTACTCGCAGATTGCGGAGCGCTTGCAGGTCTGCGAGCGCACGGTAAAACGCTACATGGCTCAGGCTTACACTCATTGCCTGATGGTCGAGCTATGAACAGCGCTACGCAGTCCCGGCAGATTGCTGAAGACGCAGCAGACTTTCTGGTCCTGCTGGAGTCCGGCGGCGCCAATGCCGAAGATCGGGCACGCTTGCAGCGTTGGCGCGAGCAGTCCACTCATCACGAGCAGACCTGGCAGAAGGCTCAGGGCCTGCGTCAGCGTTTTGCCGGGTTGCCGCCAGAGTTGGCGATGGCCAGTCTTGATCGACCCGATTCTGGACGTCGTGCGGTGCTCAAACGCACGTTGATAGTCGCCGCTTTGTTGCCTGCTGGCTGGTTGCTGGCCCAGCAAACGCCGGTTGCCGCGTGGCGCGCTGACCTGCGCACTGCATCGGGGGAGCGCAGAGACTTACGTTTGCCAGATGGCAGCCTGCTTCAGCTGGACACCGCGACTGCTCTGAATATGGATCTGGAGCAGGGCAGGCGGCTATTGTCGCTGATTGAGGGCGAGATGGCGCTGAACATGGCCAGCAATGCCCCGGCAATGACCATCAAGACCGGTCAAGGGCTGGTGTTGGCGACTGGCGCCGAGTTGTGTATCCGTCAGCGCGGACAAAGCTGTCAGGTCTCGGTTTGGCGCGGCATGGTTGAACTCACTCCGCAGCAGGGTCAGTCGATGCGTTTGCAGGCCGGCCAGCGAGCGACCATGAGCGCAGACGCGATTACCTCGGTGCAGCCTTTCGATACCCGGCAGCCTGGTTGGCGGCAGGGAGTGCTAAGCGTGGAAAACCAGCCGCTGGGTCGCTTTCTGGAAAATCTGAGCCGCTATCGACCAGGCATCCTGCGCTGGGACCCAGCGCTGGAATCGTTGAGGGTCACCGGTACCTTCCGCCTGGATGACACTGACAAGATCCTGTTCCTGCTCGCTGCTACCTTGCCTTTGCAAGTGCAAACCCGGACGCGGTATTGGGTGACGCTAACGGCGCGCCAGGTTGCTGCGTGAGTTGGAAGACTGGTCTTTACAGGCGTTGTGCGGCAAACACATGACCTGTAGGAGCTGCCGAAGGCTGCGATCGCGGTGTGTCAGGATAAATGCTTCGCAGCCTTCGGCAGCTCCTACAGGAAATGCATTTCAATCCAGCAGTTTGCATGTTGTTTGATGAGTGAGGTATTTCAACTCATTGGTTTACAACAACTGCTAGCCCGCACGGTGAGCACGGTCGGGAAGCGATGCGAGTTTACCGGTTCACCGGCAATGCGTTGCAGCAGGGTCTCTACCGCGCGTACGCCTTGCGCATGCATGCTGGTGCTGATGCTGGTCAGTTGCAGGTGCGCAGCCAGCGGCGTGTCGTTATAGCCGACCACCGCGATATCCCGTCCAGCGACCAGACCGCGATTGCGCATGGCACCGAACAGGCCGATCGCCAGGAAGTCGTTGACCGCAAAGATCGCCGTGGGCGGTTGTGCAAGATTGAGCAGGTATTCGCCCGTGCTGAAACCCGCTTCGGTGTCGAAGTGACCAGGCACAATGCATTCAGGCGCAACGATAATGCCGCGTTCGCGGTAGTAAGCGACAAAGCTCGCGGTGCGTTCACTGGAGTTACTACTGTGCGCTTCGCCGGCGATCACCGCGACGCGAGTATGGCCTTGAGTAAACAAGTGCTCTGCGGCGAGGCGACCTCCCATCTCGTCGTCCGAGGTCACTGAGCAATGCTGACCACGTCGGCGGCTGACCAGCACGAACGGTACTTGCCGCTCCGCCAGTTCCTCTAGAAATCCCGGTTCCGGGGTGCAATGCACATCGCTGATGATCAAGCCTTCAACATTGCGCGCCAAGGCGCGTTCGGCCAGTTCGCGCTGGCGTTCCGGGCGATCGAGGGTATTGGCGACGAACGAGGTATAACGACGTGCGCTGGCGGCTTCGTCGATGCCTTCATAAACCGTGGCCAGCACAATATCTGAAAGCCTCGGGACCAGTATCGCGATTTCTCGACTGTGCCGGGTTTTCAGGGTGCGTGCGTGGGTATTGGGTTGGTAATCAAGGCTGGCGGCGAGGGCGCGAATGCGTTCGATAGTGTCCTTGGACGCCGCCCGACCCGCATGATCCAGAGTGCCATTGAGCACGCGGGACACGGTTGAGACATGCACGTTGAGTTGCTGGGCTATACCGCGAAGCGTGGCTGGGCGTCTGTTCATAGGGGCTGCCTCGTAACGCGGATGAGCAGGGCGCAATGTTCGCATTTCGCCAAATGATTCACGCAGCTTTGTCGCGAATTCTGATGTGCGCAGGGTCTTTGCGCCAGCATGGAGCGCTGCGTACCAAAAGATTGCACGAACCGCTGCGCAACACTACCCAAACGTTTGGGTTATTTTTTTCAGTGTTTTTTAATGTTTTGTAACTGACTGAAAAGCATCATTTATTTCTCTAAATGCTGCGCGATGCTATTTGCGCTGGAAAAAGTTGGTATGCCCATTGCGTTGCACCTGTCAGCTCTTCTTACCTGACTGATGGGAAACTCGCCATGACGCATGCTTCAGTAACCCGCGCACGTAGTTTGACCCGACTGGCTCTTGCTTGCTCGGTAGCGATCAGTGCTATGTCGCCATTGGCGGCGATGGCCGACAGCACTTTGCGTATTGCCATGACCGCAGCAGACATCCCGCTGACTCACGGCCAGCCGGATCAGGGGTATGAAGGCAACCGTTTCACCGGTATCACCATGTTTGACTCATTGGTCGAGTGGGATTTGTCCCAGGCCGAAAAGCCCAGCGCATTGGTGCCGGGGCTTGCCACCGAGTGGGCGGTCAACCCGGATGATCACACCAAGTGGATTTTCAAGCTGCGTCCCGGTGTGAAGTTCCACGACGGCTCGGCTTTCAACGCTGATGCGGTGGTCTGGAACGTCAACAAGGTGCTCGACAAACAGGCTCCGCAATATGCCCCAGGGCAAATCGGTGTGACCGTATCCCGCATGCCGACCCTGCGCAGTGCGAAGAAGATCGACGACTTGACGGTCGAGCTGACCACCAGCGAGCCGGACGCGGTGCTGCCGTACAACCTGACCAATCTGTTCATGGCTTCGCCCGTGGCCTGGCAGAAAGATTTCGACGCTGTGCCAGCCACTACAACCGATCCCGCCGAGCGCTCCAAGCAAGCCTGGACTGCGTTCGCCAGCCACTCCTCGGGCACCGGCCCGTTCAAGATGAACCGCATGGTGCCGCGTCAGGTACTGGTGCTGGACAAGAACCCGGACTATTGGGACGCCAAGCGTGTGCCCAAGGTTGATCGCGTGGAGTTGATCCCGTTGCCAGAGGCCAACGCCCGTACGGCGGCGCTGTTATCCGGTCAGGTGGACTGGATTGAAGCACCGGCGCCGGACGCCATGGATCAGATCAAAAGCAAGGATTTCAAGATTTACTCGAACGCTCAGCCGCACCTGTGGCCGTGGCAGTTCTCCTTCGCACCGGGTTCGCCATGGCTGGACAAGCGTGTCCGTCAGGCAGCCAACCTGTGTCTGGACCGCAGTGAACTGAAGGCTTATCTGGGCGGCTACATGCAGGAAGCCACCGGGACCTACGAGAAGGACTCGCCGTGGTACGGCAACCCGTCCTTCAAGATCAAATACGATCAGGAGGCCGCGCAGAAACTGATGACCGAGGCGGGTTACAGCAAAGCCAAACCGATTAAGGTCAAGGTGCTGACCTCGGCTTCCGGCTCGGGGCAAATGCAGCCGTTGCCGATGAACGAGTACATCCAGCAGAGCCTCAAGGGTTGCTACTTCGATGTGGAAATTGCGGTCACGGAGTGGAACACCCTGTTCAGTGGCTGGCGTCTGGGCGCTAAAGACCCGGCGGCGCAGGGCGCCAATGCGATCAACGTCAGTGCCGCCGTTATGGACCCGTACTTCGGGATGGTGCGCTTTGCCAGCGAGAAAGCCTTCCCGCCGGTCTCCAACAACTGGGGCTATTTCGCCAACCCGGAAGTGGAGAAGTTGATCACGACCGTGCGCAACTCCTTCGACCCGAAAGCGCTGGATGAAGCAGCCGGTAAGCTCAACGCCGCGATCGTCGATGAGGCACCGTTCCTGTACGTCGCGCACGACGTAGGCCCACGTGCCATTTCGCCAAAAATCAAAGGCGTGGTGCCGGCGCAGAGCTGGTTCATCGACCTGACGCTGGTCTCCAAACAGGACTGAGAAGCCTGAGACCTTCAGCCGCTCCTCCAGGATAGCGCAGAACCTGTGGGAGCGAGGCTTGCCCGCGATGCATGAGACGTATCTGGAAGACATACCGCGTCCTCGTTTATCGCGAGCAAGCTCTGCTCCCACATAAAAACCGTGTGAGGCGACCTTATGCTTTCCTATATCTTGCGTCGCGTTCTACTGGCGACGCCCATTTTGCTGGGCGTGGCGCTGGTGTGTTTCATGCTCGTGCAAATGGCTCCAGGCGACCCGCTGGTTTCGGTCATGCCGCCTGATGCGTCCGAAGCATTGCGTATGCAGTTGATCCAGGCCTATGGATTCGACAAACCGCTGCCGGTGCAGTTTGGCCTTTGGCTATGGCATGCCGTACAGGGTGACCTGGGCATGTCGATTGCCAGTGGCCGTCCGGTCACTGCCGAAGTGATGGGCGCAGTGGGTTACTCCTTGCGGCTGGCGTTGCTGGCAACCCTGATCGGCTTTGTCCTGGGCAGCCTGTTCGGCTTCGTCGGCGGCTATTTTCAGGACAGCTGGCTTGATCGCGTAGCGTCGGCTATTTCTGCGGTGGGTGTCAGCGTCCCGCATTACTGGCTCGGCATGTTGATGGTGATCATCTTCTCTTCGCAGTTGGGCTGGCTGCCCGCAACTGGGGGTGGCCCGCTGGGGCAAGCCGCGTGGGCGTGGGATTGGGCGCATCTGCAGTTCATGATTCTCCCGGCGATTACCTTGTCGGTCATCCCCACCGGAATCATCGCCCGCACCGTGCGCGCTCAGGTAGCGGAAACCCTCGCTCAGGAATTCATCATCGGCTTGCGCGCCAAGGGCCTGAGTGAATGGGGCCTGTTCCGCCATGTGGTGAAAAACGCAGCGCCTACCGCGATGGCGGTGATGGGCTTGCAGATCGGTTACTTGATGGGCGGCTCGATTCTGGTGGAAACCGTGTTCGCGTGGCCCGGCACTGGCTTGCTGCTCAACTCGGCAATCTTTCAGCGTGACTTGCCGTTGCTGCAGGGCACGATCTGGGTCCTGGCTCTATTTTTCGTGGCACTCAATCTGCTGGTGGACATCCTGCAGACGTTGCTCGATCCACGTATCAAAAGGGGCTGAGCATGAACCTGTCGATTTTGCGGCCGGCCGCGCCGGTCATTGCCCCCGTCGAAAGCTCGCCGGGCTATTGGAGTGAAGTGTTTGGCCGCGTGCGCCGCGATCCGGTGGCGTTGTTGGTCGGCACGATCATTTTCGTGTTGCTGCTGCTTGCTGTGTTCGGGCCATGGATCGTGCCGGGCGACGCGTTTACTACTTCCATGTTCAAGCGCCTGAAGCCGATCGGCACCGAAGGCTTCCCGTTGGGCACGGATGAATTGGGGCGTGATCTGCTGTCGCGTCTGATGCTGGGTGCACGTTTGTCGTTGTTCATGGGCATCACACCGGTGATCTTTGCCTTCTTTATAGGCGGCGCGATTGGGGTCATTGCCGGTTATTTCGGTGGCTGGCTGAATAGCCTGATCATGCGCACCGTGGACGTGTTCTACGCATTCCCGTCGGTGTTGCTGGCGATCGCTTTCTCGGGAGCGTTGGGCGCCGGGGTCAACAACGCCTTGCTGTCACTGACGCTGGTCTTCGTGCCGCAAGTGGCGCGGATTGCTGAAAGCGTGACCACTCAGGTGCGCAATCGGGATTACATCGAAGCGGCGCGTGCCTCGGGGGCGGGTTCATTCACGATTATTCGCACTCAGGTGTTGGGCAATGTGCTGGGGCCGATTTTCGTGTTCACCACGGGGCTGATTTCGGTGTCGATGATCCTCGCTTCGGGCTTGTCGTTTCTCGGGCTGGGCGTCACGCCGCCGGAGCCTGAGTGGGGCCTGATGCTCAATACCCTTCGCACCGCGATCTACACCCAACCGCTGGTTTCAGCCTTGCCGGGGGCAATGATCTTCATCACTTCGATTTCTTTCAACGTGCTCGCCGACCGGTTGCGGGCAGCCATGGCAATCAGGAGCTGACGATGACCAAGCGCGATATTGGCGGTCCAGCGCAGCCACTGCTGAAAGTGGGAAATCTGGTCAAGCACTTCCCGGTCAAAGGCGCACTGGGCAAACGCAGCGTGGTTCGTGCCGTGGATGGCATCAACTTCGCTGTGCACAAGGGCGAAACCCTTGGCGTGGTCGGTGAGTCCGGCTGCGGCAAATCGACTACCGCACGGCTGTTGATGCAGTTGATTGAGCACGACAGCGGCGAACTGGTCTTCGACGCGATGACGGTTGGCGGCCATCAGTTGCCGTTGCGTGATTACCGGCGTCAGGTGCAAATGGTCTTCCAGGACAGCTATTCGTCCTTGAACCCACGCCTCACCATGGAACAGTCGGTCGCGTTCGGTCCGTCCGTACACGGCGTCAGCCAGAAAGACTCACTGCTGCGCGCCCGTGACCTGCTGGGCCGGGTAGGGCTGGAGCCGACGCGCTTCGCCGGTCGTTACGCCCATGAACTTTCCGGCGGTCAACGTCAGCGGGTGAATATCGCCCGGGCACTGGCGGTGGATCCACGGCTGGTGATCCTCGATGAGGCAGTCTCGGCGCTGGACAAGTCGGTTGAGGCGCAGGTTCTGAACCTGCTACTGGACCTCAAGGACAGTCTGCAACTCACGTATGTCTTCATCAGCCACGACTTGCATGTGGTGCGTTACCTGTCCGACCGGATCATGGTCATGTATCTGGGCGAGATCGTCGAGATTGGCCCGGCTGAAGCGTTGTTCTCCGACGCGCAGCACCCGTACACCCAAGCGTTGCTGACCTCCATGCCGTCGATGGATCCGGCCCATCGCACGCTGGTTTCGCCGCTATCCGGCGACCCACCCAGCCCGATCAATCCGCCTTCAGGCTGTCGTTTTCACACGCGCTGCCCCCACGCAGAAGCGATTTGCGGGCAGACCGCCCCCGCGCTGACCGAGACAGGTGCAGGGCATCAGGCGGCCTGCCTGATGGTTCAGCCAGGCGGCGGGCATAGCCGCAGCCCATCGGCGCAACTGATTCACAGAGGAGCACTGGCATGAGCGAACAACCCATGGTTGCCGTGCGTGACCTCAAGGTCCGTTTCAAGCGCGGCGGGCAGACATTATCGGCGGTCAACGGCGTTAGCCTACAAGTGGCTCGCGGTGAAGTGCTGGCGCTGATTGGCGAGTCGGGCTCAGGCAAAAGTGTCACCTTGCGGGCGTTGATGCGCCTGCATTCGGAACGCTCCACCACGATCGAAGGGCAGATCGATATCGCCGGACAGAACCTGATGAAGCTGTCCCGCAGCCAACTGCAAGCGTTGCGCGGGCCGGTGGCTTCGATGATTTTTCAGGAACCGCTGCTGGCGCTTGACCCGGTTTACACGATTGGTCAGCAAATCATTGAGGCGCTGCGCCGTCACGGCTCCATGTCCAAGGCTGAAGCCCGCGCGGCGGCACTTGAAGCCTTGCGCAGTGTGCGTATTCCTAGTCCTGAACAACGTCTGGATGCTTATCCCCACGAGATGTCGGGCGGTATGCGGCAGCGGGCGATGATCGCGTTGGCGCTCGCTTGCAAACCACAGATCCTACTTGCCGATGAGCCGACTACGGCGCTGGACGCCACGGTACAGATCCAGATTCTGATCCTGCTGCGTGAATTGCAGCAGGCACTGGGTCTGTCGATCATCTTCGTGACCCACGACATTGGCGCTGCCGTTGAGGTCGCTGACCGGGTTGCGGTGATGTACGGCGGGCGCATCGTTGAGCAGGCACCGCTGGCTGAGCTGCTGGATAATCCTCAGCACCCCTACACCCAGGTTTTACTCGGCACCCGCCCCAAGGACGGGCTGCGCAAGGGCGAGCGGCTGATCAGCATTCCCGGCGCGCCTCCTGATTTAGCCAACTTGCCAGCAGGCTGCGCCTTCGCGCCACGTTGCCCGCGTGCCAGCGATATTTGCCGCAGCGAAGTTCCGGCCATCGAAGAGATTCTTGCTGAGCACTCCGTGAGTTGCCATCACTGGAGTCAGGCTCCCGTTCATTCCGTTTGTGAGTCCATGACATGACCGATTCTGCATTTGCTTTCATGCCTTATCCCCACGTTGATGTACCTCGTGCGGTCAGCGGTCCTTTGGCGGGTTACACCTTTGCCGCCAAAGATCTGTTTGACGTAGCGGGTTATCCAACCGGGGGAGGTAATCCTCATGTGCTGGCCATGTCCGGTGTCAAGACACTAACTGCGCCCACCATCCAGCGTTTGCTGGACGCGGGGGCCGAACTGGTGGGCAAGGCGCACACCAATGAAATGGCGTTCTCGATGAGTGGCAAAAACGCCCATTACGGCACGCCGCGCAACGGTGCGGCCCACGACCGGATTCCGGGTGGCTCGTCGTCGGGCTCTGCATCTGCGGTCTCCAACCACTTGTGTGATTTCGCCATGGGCAGCGACACCGGCGGTTCGGTGCGCACCCCGGCCAGTTATTGCGGGCTGTTCGGGCTGCGTCCGAGTCATGGCCGGGTGTCGCTGGCAAATACTCAGGCGCTGTGCGAAAGCATGGACACCGCAGGGTATTTCGCTCGTGAGGCCAAAGTGTTCGGTCTGGTCGGTGAGTGCTTGCTGGGGGAGGATCCGGCACCGTTGCCGGAGGTGCCGCAACTGGTGATCAGTGATGCGCTGTTCGGACTGCTGCCGGCAGCATCGCTGGACGCTCTGGCACCGGCCATTGCGCAAATCAACGCCTGCTGCGGCCCGCTGGAAAAACTGGAAGGTGAGCTGCCTTCGTTGACTGATGCCTATTGGGCATTCCGTTACATCCAGGGTCGGGAAGCGTGGCAGGCTCAAGGCGAGCTGATCGAGCGTGAAGGGTTGGCATTGGGACCGGACGTCGCGGCCCGTTTTGCCTGGTCAAAGGCTGTCACTGACGAGCAGTACAACGATGCCTGCGCGCTGCGCGAACGATTTGCTGCGCACTGGAAAGCGCTGCTAGGCGACCGAGTACTGGTGATGCCTACCGTTCCTGATATCGCGCCGTTGCTCAGCGCCAAAGATGAAGAAATAGAAGAAACCCGACGCATTTCCCATCACCTGCTGGCCATTTCCGTGCTCTGCCGTACGCCGCAGTTGAGCATGCCGCTGACCATGAAAGACGGAGCTCCGCTGGGCATTTCCCTGATGGGCCCGGTGGGCAGTGACTTAAGCCTGGTGAAGCTGGCAGTGAAGATCGCCGGTTTCAGCGCGGCCTGACCCTACAGGAAGTGCATTTCCCATCCTGAAGGATTGCATTTATTGCAGTCCTGAAAGTCAGTGCCCATTAGATTGGAGAAACGATCATGACCACCCCGTTCACCTCTTCAACATTGCTCACCTCCAACGCACCGCTGATCAATGGCCAGCGCCTCTGGCAATCATTGATGGATCTGGCGCAAATCGGCGCAACAACCAAGGGCGGGGTTTGTCGCCTTGCGCTTACCGACCTTGATCGTCAGGCACGCGACTTGTTCGTCAAATGGTGCGAGGAGGCCGGTTGCACTGTGAGCGTGGACGCCATCGGTAACATTTTTGCCCGCCGCCCGGGTCGTAATCCGGATCGCGCGCCTGTGATGACCGGCAGCCATATTGATACCCAGCCCACCGGCGGCAAGTTTGACGGCTGCTTTGGTGTGATGGCCGGGCTTGAAGTGATTCGCACCCTGAATGATCTCGGTCTGGAGACCGAAGCTCCCGTGGAAGTAGTTGTATGGACCAATGAAGAGGGCTCGCGCTTCCCACCGTGCATGATGGGCTCGGGGGTGTTCTCAGGCCAGTTGAGTCTTGCCGAAACCCTGGCCAAACAGGATGAACAAGGCCTGGTAGTGGGTGAGGAGCTGCAGCGTATTGGCTACGCGGGGAGCAGGGCGGTGCTCGGTCATCCGGTAGGCGCGTATTTCGAAGCCCACATCGAACAGGGGCCGATTCTCGAAGATCAGCAGAAAACCATTGGGGTGGTCATGGGCTGCCTGGGCCAGAAGTGGTTTGACCTGACCCTGACAGGCGTTGAGGCCCACGCAGGGCCTACGCCCATGTCTTTGCGCAAGGATGCGTTGGTCGGTGCGGCGCAGGTGGTCAGTGCGGTAAACCGCATCGCGTTACAAAGCCAACCCCATGCCTGTGGCACGGTGGGTTGTCTTAATATCCATCCGGGCTCGCGTAATGTGATTCCCGGCGAAGTGAAAATGACCATCGACTTCCGTCACCTGCAAGCTGACAAGTTGCAGGCAATGGTTGACGAGCTGAAGCAGGTCATTGAAAGCGCCTGCGCGCAACACGGTCTTAGCTATCAATTAACACCCACCGCAGATTTTCCGCCGCTGGACTTCGACAGCTTGTGTGTCGATGCCGTGCGCCAGAGTGCGGCCCAGTTAGGGCTGAGCCACATGGATATCGTCAGTGGCGCCGGGCACGACGCTATTTTTATCGCAGAGCTGGGCCCTGCCGGGATGATCTTCGTGCCGTGCGAGGGTGGCATTAGCCACAACGAAATCGAAAATGCGACGCCGGAAGATCTCGCGGCAGGTTGCGCGGTGCTGCTTCGGGCCATGGTCAGCACCGCGCAATAGCCTCAGCGTCGGGTAATGACGACTTCCAGATACTCGCTGGGTACCACCAGCGAGGATTCTCCCCCACGATTGAGGCGGGTCAGGAGTTCGGCAAGTTCTCGGTGCAGTGTCACCGCGCCTGTTTCTGAGAGCGCGGCAAAGGCTTTGTGCACCGGACCATACCAGGTGCGGAAGACTTCAATGAAGTGCTCCGCAGAGCGGTAACGAAAGTTGAAATGCCGATGTTCTATGCGAATGTCGTCAGCCGTGTCGCTGAAGAGTGTGCGTAGATGCGCTTGAGTGCCCCACAAGGAAGGCGGTTTAACTCCAGGGGGAGGAGGCAAATGCCTGCCGAGTGTTTTGAAGACCTGTCCGACAAAGCCCGCAGGTGTCCAGTTGGCAAGACCAATACGTCCTCCCGGTCTGCAGACACGGGCCAACTCCGTCGCTGCCTGTTGCTGATCCGGGGTGAACATCACGCCGAACGTCGACAGCACTGCATCAAAAGTAGCGTCTTCAAAGGGCAGCGCTTCGGCGTCTGCTTCAAGGAACGTGACGTCAAAATGTTCCGCTCGAGAACGTTCCCGACCGCGCTCGAGCAAACCGCTGACGTAGTCGGTTGAGGTGACACGGCAACCCCGTCGTGCTGCCGCCAGCGTCGCATTACCGTTGCCAGCGGCTACATCAAGCACTGTTTCGTCATAGCGCAGATCACAGGCTTCGGCTAACAGTTCGCCAACCAGTTGCAACGTAGTGCCAATTACCGCGTAGTCGCCACTGGCCCAGGCAGCTTGTTGGCGGGTTTTCAGGGCGGGTAAATCGAGAGGCTGTTCCATGGTTTTGTTCTTCCTGTCTTCTGGGAGCAGGGGTGGCAATGGGCTTGCCGGACGCAGAAGAAGGTAACAAGTGGATAACCTGATAACGACCGCAATCCGCACCGCCTCGCACTAGAGTTAACCGCTTCAAATAAACAAGTTGCAAGCGGTGGCGGCCGGTCGGATATAGGGAATGGCGATAAGTGTCATAACCAGAACCTGGTTCGTAGACGCCGGCTCAATTCAATCGTGATGTGACGGAAACAAACCGCTAGTTGCTAACACACAGAATCACACGTAGCTAATTGCCCTTTTGGGGGCTGATTAGCTGTGCGGCAACTTCTGCAAAGTGGGGTCTGAAGGGAAGATTCTGCGTCTCTGCGGCCCTCTAAGGGCCGCGACGTGTGGCTCAAAACTTCAAGGGCAGCGTGCACCGGTCTGTTGTGACCACGTTGTGGCGGTTCTGGCGATGCTGTCCGCCAGCCTGGAAACGGCCTGCTGATGCGCCAGCACCAGATTCTCCATCCCCAGGCCAGCGGGCTCACGGATAATACTGCTGCAGGTCAGGCTCTGACGCTTGGCGTCGTTGTTGCGTAAACCCAAGGTCCACACGACATCAATCAACGCGTACTGGCCTGGCACCGACTCGAAGCGACGTACATCAGCGCGCAGTGATAACACCGGTTGAGACGGATCCTTCGGCAACCCGGCCATATCGCGACTGCCGAAACGGCGCTCCAGCTGTGGCGTGAGCGCGTCATGGAACTCGTCGCCCAGCGGCGACCCCCAGCGTTCCGCATCCAGTATGGCCAGGCTGCCGTCGCCTTGGCGCACGACTAACGGCGGCTGATCAACCTGGACAGCCATCAACACTGGCAGCATTTCGAACTGGAACGGAGCAGGGCTTGCGACAGGAGGCGGTGCCGAGCTCATGGGCGCAATCAGTGTGTAATAGTGGGTCGGCGTTGAGGAGCAGGCGCTGAGTCCCAGCGCGGCGGCCAATGCCATGAACTTCAAACGCAGACTCATTGTTGTGGCTCCTGTCTGATGGCACGGGATGAGGACGGGGATTTGTAAGAACTGGGGGCGGCATCGTCAGTGCGGCCACGCAGCAATGCTTCAGGGTGACGGCTGAGGAAGTCGGTCAACACACGGACCGAGCGGGCTGTGCGCTGCACTTCATCCATGGCCTGGCCCAGTTGTTGGCGAGCAGGGGAGTCTTCAGCCAGGCTGTCGTTGGCCGTGCCCAGGGTTTTCTGCGCCTGCTGCAGAGTGCCGCGCATCTCTGGCAAAACGGTGCCGTTGACGGTTTTCAGGGTTTTCTGCAACTCGCTCAAACTGCCGTTGAGATTCTTTGCCAAATCATCGAGAGGCAGCCTGCCGAGCTTCTCGACGAAGGCTTGCAACTGTTCTTGCAGCTTATCGAAGCTACCCGGCACGGTCGGTATTTCCAGTGGCCGGGCTTTAGGGTCGAACACCACTTTCGGTGCTTTTGGATCAAAGTCCATGGCGATATACAACTGGCCAGTCAGCAAGTTGCCCGTGCGGATCTGGGCGCGCAGGCCCCGGGAAACAAATGCTCCCAGAATACGCGCCGATTGCTGATCAAGGTCGCCGGTGCCGCCTAACTGCTGGAGCTTTTCTTCCGCTGCGCCCAGGCGTTTCGGGTAGATGACCGCACCGACAATCCCGGGAAAGGTCTGCGTCGCGGGGTCATAATCCAGATCCACGGACACGACGCGACCGACATTCACACCGAGGAAATCAACGGGGGCATTAACCACCAGACCGCGCAGGGATTGCTCGAATCGCATCCGTATATAACGCGGTTCGCCATCGGGTGGCGCAAGTGCCGCAGCCTGGTCATCGAAAATTCGGAATTCGGCATTTTCATCGGCTGGTTTAGCGTCAGGGCTCCAGTTGGGTTCTCTGAAGGCTATGCCGCCGGAAAGGATTGATGCCATCGATTGCGTGTCAATCTTCAGACCCGCAGCACCCACGGTCACGTCCACGCCGCTGGCATTCCAGAAGCGCGTGTCAGTGGAGATGTATTGGTCATTAGGCGAGTTGATGAAGATCTGAATATCAACGCCTTTACCGTCTTTTGACAGCTCATAAGAAACAACCTGCCCAACCTGAATGCGGCGGTAGTAAACCGGTGAGCCAATATCCAGTGAGCCGAGATCGTCCGTGTGCAGTTTGAAACGCTTGCCTCTGTCCCCGAAGGTCACTGGCGGCGGTGTTTCCAGTCCCTGGAAGTCGGCCTTGGTTTTTTCCGAACTGCCCGCGTCCGCACCGATGAATGCGCCGGACAACAGGGTGTCCACCCCGGACACGCCTTGCGCGCCGATACGTGGCCGCACGACCCAGAAATGAGTGTCTTCGCGGGTGAACGGGCCTGCGCTGTTGTTGAGCTCGATAGTCGCCAGGACGTGAGTCCGGTCCTCGCTGAGTTCGATCCCGGTCACCACGCCGATGACTACGTTCTTGTACTTGACCTGGGTCTTGTTAGCCTCCAGCCCCTCTGCCGTCTGGAAGCTGACGGTGATTTTCGGGCCGATGGACATCCAGTCATGGACCGCCATCGACAGACCGATCAACGCGGCGACGATTGGCACCAGCCAGACCAGCGATACGCGCACGCGGCGCCGCGTGATATCCGGGCGGCGTGGGGCCGATGAGGAAGGGGGGAGGGTATTGTCAGACATCTTCAACCTCTGCGTCCCAGATGAGCCGGGGATCGAAACTCATGGCGGCGAACATCGTCATCACCACTACCAAACCAAAAAACAGAATGCCAATTCGAGGCTCGATGGTGCTGAGCTCATGAAACTGCACAAGGGCGGCAACCAGCGCTACGACTAACACGTCAAGCATTGACCAATAGCCAATCAGCTCGATAAAACGATATAGCTTTGCGCGCTCGCGCATCGCCCAGGTACTGCGCCGCTGGCAGGTTACAAGCAGCAATCCCAGGACGACGAACTTGATGCTGGGCACCACGACACTGGCGATGAAAATCAGCAGAGCAATGTCCCACGAGCCACCTTTGAAAAACTCGATGACGCCACTCATGATGGTGTTCTGGCTGCTATTGCCAAACATCGTGGTGTACATGACCGGGAGCGTATTGGCGGGAATATAGAAAATCAGCCCGGCAATCAAAAACGCCCAGGTGCGAACGATGCTGTTGGGCTTGCGAGTGTGGACCGCAGATTCACACCGAGGACATTCGTGAATGTGTTCCGGGCAGGCAAAGCCGCAGATATGACACAACGCCAAGCCGCGCTCGCGAGCGAAGGGAATGCCGTTCAAGAAGGTTGTACTCCCAACTCGGTCCACAGTCGACGGGTGTGCTTACCGGCAATCAGGATAATCAACACCATCAACATCGCCATGGCCCACAGGCCAACCCCGGCATGCACGTCGAGCATGCCCGAGAGTTTCACGATCGCCACCAGGATGCCCAGCATGCACACTTCCAGCATGCTCCAGGGCCGTAGATGCTCCAGGGCGCGCATGCACATTTTAAAACCCGGAGCCACGGTGCCTTTCTGGGCATGCAAAAGGACCCAGAACAGCAGGATGATTTGTAGCATCGGCGCAAAAATGATCGACAGTCCGGCAACCAGCGCAATTAACGTGATGCGTCCCTGAGCCAGCGCTTCGACTGAAGACCAGAGAGTGACCTCGTTGCTAAGACCTTTCATGCTGATGTCGATCACCGGGAAAACGTTGGCAAAAACGAACAGCACAGCAGCGGCGATGGTCAGTGCCAGCAATTGCTCGAGGCTCAGACGATGGGCCCGCTCAAGAACTGCGCCGCAACGGGCGCAGGAAGCTGTCTCACCTTTTTGCAAAGGCACAGCCTCGTAGAGCGAGTCGCAATGCTCGCAAATAATGACATCGCTGGGTTGTATGGTGTCAGGCAAGGTGCTGTTCATCTACGCCGTGGGCCGCAGAGGATAACGCAAGAGGCTCGAAGGCGAGAAGATATCTGCCCGGCGCATATAAGGCTCCATTTATCAGCCTCTCCTTTTAATGGTATGAAACATGGACCTCGGGCGCTGGCCTACGTTCACATGTCACTAAGCCATTATTTGAGCGGCGACAGATTACAGCATGGGAAGACCGAACCAGGCCTTCATATAAGGCCATTCGCAAGTGCAATTATCAAATCACTGCGGTGTGCCGGGAAGAAGCGCTCTCCAGACGCTGGAACTCCGTTACAAGAAAGTCGCTGGCCGCTTGCGCGCTCAGTGGCCTGGCAAAAAAGTATCCCTGCAGAAAATGGCAGCCTAACGCTCGCAGTTGCTCGATTTGCTCTAAGGTTTCAACGCCTTCGGCGACGATTTCCAGGCCAAGGTTTATTGCCAGGCCAATGGCGGTGGCGCAAATCTCCAGATCCTTGCCGCCGTTGCCTATATCGCGGACAAAGCTGCGATCAAGCTTGAAAGCGTGCACCGGCAAGACTCGCAGGTAGCCCAGTGAGGAATAGCCGGTACCAAAGTCATCGATCGACAACCTCACCCCCAGTCGGCGCAGATCACGAAGCCGCTCGATAGAGCGCTCGGGGTCCTGCATGAGTACCGACTCGGTGATTTCGAGTTCCAGATGATGACCTTGAAGATTGCTCCGCTGCAGGGCGTTGGTGACCGTTGCTTCGAGGTCTGTGACCAACAACTGCTGTACTGACAGGTTGACCGCCACTTTGAGGTCGGCAAACCCCATGGCATGCCAGCGGGCCAGTTGCTCACAGGCGGTATCGATCACCCAGGCGCCCATGTCGGCGATGATGCCCATTGACTCTGCAATTTGAATAAAGCGATCCGGCATGACCAGACCATATTCAGGATGCTGCCAGCGGATAAGTGCTTCGAGGCATACCGTGCGGCCGTCTGACGCGAGCACTTGCGGTTGGTAGCAGAGGAAAAACTGTCCTTTTTCCAGGGCCAGACCAAGCGCTGCCTCGAAGTCGACCCGTTCCTGAATATTTTCTTTGAGCGCTGGATGATAGACCCGCAGATTGCCAGGGCCGAAACTCTTGGCCTCATGCAGCGCAAGTTCCGCCGCGCCAAGGATGTCCTCTGGCTGGCTGGCATCTTCGGGGAACACCGCGACACCGGCGCTGGAGGTGATTTTCAATGGGCTGCCCGCGACATCGAAGGACGACGCCAGCGCTTTGGACAGCTTCTCTTGTAGTCGGGTAATACCCTGGTCGTTCTTGACGCCGCTTGCGCCCACCAACAATTGGCCGGTGCCAACCCGCGCAATGAGATCACTGTCGCGCGTCGTGAGCTGAAGGCGTTGTGCGGTTTTGATCAGCAACTGGTCGCCCGCTTTGTGGCCGCGTGTGCCGTTGACGATCGCAAGTTGGTCAAGCTCCAGCAGAAACACCACCAGCCTGGTTTGATTCTTTTTATTGGTCGCTATCAGGCTTTGCAGCCGGACCAATGCTCCGGAACGATTGGGTAGTTCAGTCAGTGGATCGTTGTGAAGTGCATGTTCGAAGCGCTCGCTGGCGATTCTGTGACTGTTGATCTCTTGCTCAAGCGCCTGATCAATACGTGCTTTTTCCCGCCTGCTTCTGGATATCCTTGCCTTGACCATGACCGAAAACCAGACAGCCAGGAACAGGAAGCCAAAGCCACCCAGATAGGGCACTTTGATCACGCCTGCGTCGGCCAGAGTGGTCAGGACGGTGGCCGTCAGTAACAGGACAACGGAGGTCCAGATCACAATATTCGAGAGTAATCCGGCCTGTTTGCGGATTCTCAGCGAAAACAGCGTGACCCAGCCCAGCAGCGTGAAGTTCAGCACGCGCATGATCTGATAAATAAAGGTTGGCTCGCCGGAAAGGATGTAGAGCTGTTCTCCCCAGGCAAACGCGCTCGGGCTATCGGAGTGCAAGCTGTTGAAGCGATAGCCCAACGGTGTCGCAGCGTTGAAGATGATCGCAAAGAGCGCTACGCCAGCGACCAGGTAAGAGGCTTTATACGCCTTGGGCCGGTTTTCCAATGCCGCTATCAGGTAACTGCTGAGCGGAACTAAAAGCAGCGAAAAAAAGTTCACCCATTTATGAGCGAACAGCGCCGCTTGAACGGTCTGCGCCGAGTACTGCAGGGCATTGGATATCTGGAACAGGGTGAACACCAGGCAGATGGCCGAAAACATCCAGCAGGCCCGCGTGTATCCGCTGTTGCGGGCCAGCAAGGCGGCATTGAACGCGCCCATGACCAATATTCCCGTGGAGATGAAATACAGAGCCAGGATGGGTGCGATCATTTCGTCCTCTAAATGGGATCGGCGCACCAGCAACAGCAAGGTCGGGAAGGGCTGCTGGATGGGATCCGGGCAATACTATAGCATCATATAGCCACTATTTGGGTTGCCTTGATCCTGGTGTTGTAAACGTGGCGCTCCACTTTGCTTGCGATTCGGTCTGTGAGTCGTTGAATGTATTGCCTGTACTGACCCTATCGCGAGCAAGCTCACTCCTGCATCTCCCGCGTCTGCTGCACCAAGTGCTTTGCCATGGACGGCGGGCCATCTCCTGCAGTAGCGGTATCTTAATTCAGCTCGTTGCATTTTCTAATCAAAGCTTCCCCGGTTTTGCGTGCTTTTGCAGGTAGCTCAATAACGTTTGCGCTTCTGGAGGGATATTGTGCTCATCAAAAGACACGCAGATCGCATTGGTGTCATCTTCAATGGTGATCTCGTACTGCTTATGGTCCCGAGTCTGTTCGGAAAGGAAGTTACCGGACTGGATAAATCCGCTGTCGCGCACCAGGCGCTTTACCTGGTCTGCTTCAGGTGGCTCCAGGTCAGCCGTATTCACTTCGCAGCTTTTAATCGCCCCGATAAATCCGCCGGATTGCACGTAACACACTCTCATGATGACGCTCCTCACTAGACTCAAACGGTGATACCGACCTTCTTCCAGGCAGCTTTGACGGCTTTTCTTGCAGCGCTGCCGTATTGCTTGCCGCTTGCCACTTGTACGCTGATTCTGGCGCAATCGATGAACTGGCTTGTGCTGTGTAGTTGCAGAAGCGTTTCGTACCAGATCCTGCCCGCTACGTCCCAGGCATTACCGCCCAGCGCTTTGGCGCTCAACACGAAAGCCCGATTGGCGATACCAGAATTGATGTGTACGCCACCGTTATCCTTGGGGCCGGTGTACAGGTCGGCCATGGTGGCGGGTTGAGGGTCGTCGCCCAGGTCCGGGTCGTTCACATAAGCCGTGCCGGGGTTTTCCATGTCGCGAATACCGCGGCGGGTCGGGGCCGGGACCAACAGCTCTTTGCCAATCACCCAGCTTGATTCAGCGGCGCTAGTGCCTTCTTTCCACTGGCGAACCAGAATCCCGAACACGTCGGCAAAGTGCTCGTTAAGCGCGCCGGATTGTCCTTGGTAGCTGAGGTTGCTGGTGAAAGACTGTACGCCATGGGTCAACTCATGGCCGATGACTTCCAGACTGCCGGTAAAACGTTCGAACACTTCACCGTCGCCATCACCATAGGCCATCTGCTGGCCATTCCAGAACGCGTTGTTCATAGGCACAAAGCCGCCCTGAAAATCCACTTCCGCGACGTGGACGCTGGAAATCAATGTCATGCCGTTGTCGTCCAGCGAATTGCGACCAAACAGTTGTTCGTAGAAGTCGTAGACATCGCCCGAGCCATTGAAGGCTTCATCCACAGCAGCGTCAGTGGTATCCGGCTGGCCTTCAGCGCGGGCCAGACTGCCGGGCAGGCTGTTGGTACCTTTGGCGTCGTACGTCAGCCGGTTTTTTTTGCCGTTGGGTGACTTGCTTGCCAGCAGGGTCGGCATCGCCTGTGCTGAAGTGCGAAATGCAACAAACGCCGAGCCGCTGGCCAGGTTGGTGATGGCCAATGCTCTGACCCGGGCGTGAGGCGATTGAGCGAGATGCTCAAGAATGTAAGGGGGAATGATGCAATGCAGCGGGTTTCGATGGCACATACGCGAATCTCCCTGGGCATTGTTGCTGAACCGTCAAGGTCTGGTTTCAGGCTGTACAGGTTTTAGGCAGCATAGCTGCCAATGACATTCCTACCATTCACCCGGATATCTTTTAACAACGTCTGGCGTGCGGAGCTGTCCAAACAGTTCACCCATTCACTGGACGATATCCAAATGAATAGGTCGCAGAGAACGTTTTCGGACATCTATCGTGAACAGGTGATAGAAATCCAGGTGATACGTGCGCCGGGCATCGGAGAACTGGTTGAGTTTGTGGCGCATGTAAAAGTGACAATGCCGGGCCGTACAGTTGTTCCAATCGTTAGAATTTGTAACTGGGGCTATCAGTCAGTCGATGAGGCGCGCCACGCGGGTGCGGCCGTTGGGCGTGATCTGGTCAATTGTTTAATGTCTGAGAGCGACGAAGTGTCGCCAGCCCGAATGGACCGCTGTCGATGACAGCAGTGCTAAACTTGCGCCCACTTTTGAAAGGAGCAAGCAGACGTGCGCAATTTGGCAATGATGATGGCGGTGCTGGCACTGGCTGGATGTGATGTCGACAAGTCGACTCCGCCAGCCCCCAAGGTGCAGGCGGCAACCGCTGTGCAGGCTCCGCAGGCTGCCCCGCAATGGGAAATTCAGATCAATGCCAATGAGGCACTCAGCGATATCAGTGCCTGGCTGCTTGAGCGTAGCTACCCGCCTTATCTGGTGACGATTGACGGTAAGCAGCAATTATTGATCGGGCCGTACACGAGCCAGGAGCAGGCAGAAAAGATTCGCACTGAACTGCTGGCCAAAATCGCAAAATCCCACCGTAAAGCAGCGCCGGTCGTCATTCAGCGGGCGCCTTGATAGCTGTTAGCCGGCCTTTGTCGAGAATGCAGCAAGACACTTGATCATCGCTGTGACACCCTCGGTTCACGCGCTTCGAATCATTCGAGGCGTGAACCGGGAAGCGCTGTTATGGACGAAATTCAAAGATTGGGCGAGTTACTCACCGCCAATCAACGCCATGAAGAACATAAACACCAGCAATTCCACACCGGCCTTGGGCAATGGCAGGCAAGCATTCTCAAACTCTACGAACAGATCGAAATCTGGCTCAAGCCATTAACGGCTAGTGGTCAGATTGCAGTGGAGTACGAGCCGCATCTTGCGCAGAGCAAGGGTTATCCGGACGAAAACTCTCCCTTTCGCACTCAACGTATGACGCTGACCATTGCGGGGCGGCAGGTTGCCTTGATTCCCGATGCGATGGGCCCTAAAGGATCGGTGTCGATTTCGGCGACAGGCCTTAGCCTGCATGCTCAGGAACAGGTGTCACTGAGTTGTGTCGACGCTACACAAGGTGTGCAGTGGATGGAGAAGAAGCGCATCGGCGTGAAAGAGTCCGAGGCGGTGCCATTTACGGCAGATCATTTTGCCAGGCAGTTACAAGCGTTGGTGCCGGGGAGTCCAGTCTAAAACCAGCGTCGCTGGCAAAGCTGCTCCCCCCCATGAATGCAATCTTGCGGGGGAGCGGTACTTGCCAGCGACAGGTTCAACACATTTCAAGGCTTGACCGTTAGTGGTCCAGGCTTAGTCGCGACGACCCAGCAACAAACCCACCACCAGACCAAAGCCTGCGGAAATGGCTACGGTCTGCCATGGGTGGCCACCGATATAGGTTTCAGTCGCTTCAACCACTGGCTTGGTACGCTCGCGTACGCTGGCTACGGATTCGGCCGCCTGTTTTAGCTTCAGGCTCAGTTGCGCGCGCAGGGTTTCGGCGTCTTCGCCGACCAGTGCGGCACTGTCCTTGAGCAGCTTGTCGGACTCTTCAATCAGGGCCTGCAGTTCGCTGAAAGCCTGGTCCTTGATCTGTTCTGCAGTGTTTTGAGCGGCAGTTTTACGAGCCATGATGTTTTCCTTTCGTTGATGATGGCAGTGAGCAATGGAGTCTTGCGGCTGACGAAAAGTTGCAGAAGTCTGTGCGACGCACGTCATTTTGCTTGTGGAATTTGCCGGAAATATACCCATACGGGTGTAAGATGCTTCCGGTTTTTAGTCACAGGTGACCGTTATGAGTTTCAATCTGGCCAATCGGCCGCTCCCGGAGCGTGCTGCGCTCGAAGACGAGAAATCCCGCCTCTTTGATCTATGGCAGAGCAATCTGGGCAAGGCCAAAGGCGACGCTGCCCGGTTATTCGGGGAACGCGCCAAGCGCAAGGGCAAATGGTCCGAATGGGTCCGCTCCGAGCTTGATGCCATGAGCCCGCCTGAGTACGCCAACATGGTCCGCAGTGAAGTCAATCGGCTCATGGCAGCCAACAAGTAAGCACGTCTTCTTATTCCCGTTTACTGCTGGGACTTACCAGCTCCCATCGACGGGCTGCGGCAGGTTCAATACTCCGCTGTCTTTGAAGCGCATGGTGCCGAATAACCCACCGGCCAGTTTGCCGCGCAGTGTGTACGGCAGGTTGTCGAGGCTCTGGGTTTGCGTCAGGCCAACGGCCTGGCGCAGGGCGGCGAAGGCTGAAACGCTGACCGGCACCACCAGCACCGTTTCGGAAAACCGTCCGATGGAACCTTGCTGATCACTTACGCCCGACGCCAACAGCTTGCCGTTTACATCCAGGTCCAGGGCAACGCCGTTGTACTCGATGGCGGTCTCGTTAGGGTTCTGCAGTCGCAACTTGACCGCCAATCGCACCTCCAGCCCCTGGCCTGGCAAAGGCTCAATACCGACGACGTTAATGTTCAGCGGATCGCGGTTGGGCAGCAGTGCACAGGCACTCAGGGTCAACAGCAACAAGCTGACCAACAACATACGAGTCGGGCGTAGGGGCATCGGTGTTTTCCTTGCATTCGTGACAGGACCTGCACTATCCGTGTCAGACCCCACGCATGCGCAGAGATTCGTTTTCAGCTGGCGCTGGCTTATGCTGCGGGACCTGCATGTCGACGAGTCGCAGATGCCCAACTACCAAAAAACAGCGCCACCGGTTGCAGCTTTGACTGCAAAGCACACCATCTCCGTCGAAATGGTGCGCGAAGCATTGCTGCAAAGCGGCCTGTCCGTGCGCAACCGACAAGTGCTTTTGACCCAGGCCGGCATTGCTCCTGATGTGCTCGCTGACTGCGATGCCCGAGTGTCGGTCAGCGCCTACGCGGCTTTGTGGCGGACGCTGGAGCAGGGCAGCGACGACTTGTTCTTTGGCATGGATCCACGCCCGCTGCGCCAGGGCAGCCTTGCGTTTCTTTGCCGTTCGGCCATCGCTCAACCGACCCTGACCGCGGGGCTTGAGTCAGCGCTGGATTTTCTCGGATTGATGCTCAAGCATTTCGATTCGAAGCTAATTCGTCAGCAAAGCGTGGCCGAGATCGTCATTGGTCAGGAGGGCGATCCGGTATCCCGGGCATTCGCAGACTTCACGTTCTGGATGATTGTGCACGGTGTCGCCTGCTGGCTGTGCGGGCGACGGGTGCCCATTCTGGGCATTGAACTGCGTTGCGCGCAGCCGGACTACATTGATGACTACAAAGTGATGTTCTCCGAAAACCTGCGTTTTCAGCGGCCGCGCTCAAGAATGATCTTTGCGGCGGATTGCCTTGATTTACCTATCCGGCGCAGCGTCGACGAACTTCAAGCATTTCTCGCAGCGCTCCCCGGCAATCTACTGGTCAAGTACCGTGACCCGCAGAGTCTGGCCAGCCGAGTCCGTCAGCACTTGCGCAGCCTTCCCGCCGAGCAATGGCCGACCAGTGCCGAGCTGGCTGCCAGCTTGTTCATGTCGAACTCGACCTTACGCCGTCGGTTGGCTGAAGAGGCGCAGAGCTATCAGGCACTCAAGGATTCGGTGCGCAAGGATCTGGCCATTGGCTGGTTGACCGACGAACAGCTGGATTTCGCCACTATTGCCAGTCGCCTGGGCTTCGCTGACGCCAGTTCATTCCAGAAAGCCTTTCGCAAATGGTCGGGGAGTAATCCTGGCCATTACCGGGACGTCGTTTTGGGCAGCACGAGTCAAAACCGGTCATCCACACTGAGCACTTTGGCCATTGCCTGAAGGGAAGTGCAGCGCGACTATTTCGGTAACAAAAACAAAATGCCGAATAGAGGTCACTCATGGATATTTGCGACAAAGTGTTCCTGGTCAGTGGTGGTGCATCCGGGCTGGGCGCCGCCACTGCACAGATGCTGGTCAATGCCGGGGCCAGGGTGGTGCTAGCCGACCTCAATGCCGAGGCCTTGGCCACTCAGGCGGACAAGATGGGCGCAAATGTTCGGGCCGTTGTCACCGATGTCAGCCAGGAGGCGTCCGCGCAGGCTGCCGTGCAAGCCTGTATCGAGGCATTCGGTGCACTGCATGGGCTGGTCAATTGCGCCGGTATTGTGGGTGCGCAGAAAATCCTTGGCAAAGAAGGCCCCCACGATCTATCCGGTTTTCGTCGGGTGATCGACGTCAACCTCATAGGCACTTTCAACCTCTTGCGACTAGCGAGTGAAGCCATGTCTCGCGATACCGCAGATGAGGTCGGCGAACGTGGCGTAATCATCAACACCGCCTCCGTAGCGGCTTACGACGGCCAGATCGGCCAGGCCGCTTACGCCGCCTCCAAAGGCGCAATAGTCAGCATGACCCTGCCCGCAGCCCGAGAGCTGGCGCGTTTCGGGATCCGTGTCATGACCATCGCCCCCGGTATTTTCGAAACACCGATGATGGCGGGCATGACACCTCAGGTGCGCGAGTCCCTGGCCGCAGGCGTGCCGTTCCCGCAACGGCTGGGTAAACCGGACGAGTACGCCGCGCTGGTCCGGCACATCATCGAAAATCCTATGCTCAATGGTGAAGTGATTCGTCTGGATGGTGCCTTGCGTATGGCGGCGCGATAGGCGACGCAGCTGTCTGTAGGGCTGTCGACGGCTGCGACTGCCCGTAATCCATACTTATCATTAATAAATCAATTGGTTAGGCGTCTTTTGAAAGGTAATTAATCATGACTTCAGAACGCTCATCATTGAACGACGACCCTATAGTGATCGTCAGTGCCATGCGCACGCCCATGGGCGGTTTTCAGGGCGAGTTGCAGAGCCTGACGGCGCCTCAGCTGGGTGCCGCAGCGATTCGCGCTGCCGTGGCCCGTGCAGGTATATCGCCCGAGGAGGTCGAACAGGTGTTGTTTGGTTGCGTGTTGCCCGCCGGGTTGGGCCAGGCCCCCGCGAGGCAAGCGGCATTGGGTGCAGGGCTGTCCAAATCGACGCTATGCACAACGCTGAACAAGATGTGTGGGTCAGGCATGCAAGCGGTGATGCTGGCCCATGACCAGTTGCTGGCCGGTACCGCCCGAGTGGTGGTGGCGGGCGGGATGGAAAGCATGTCCAACGCGCCGTATTTATTGGACCGGGCACGCAGCGGCTACCGCATGGGGCACGGCAGAGTGCTCGATCATATGTTTCTCGACGGCCTTGAGGATGCTTACGAGCCAGGTCGGCTGATGGGGACTTACGCCGAACAATGCGCACAGAGCCACGGTTTTACCCGGGAAATACAGGATGCATTTGCGCAGGCATCACTCAGCCGAGCACAGGATGCGATCAACAATGGCTGGTTCGCGGATGAAATAATCCCGCTGAACGTCACCGTGGGTAAGGAACGGCGGCTGGTCAGTCACGATGAGCAGCCGCCAAAGGCCCGGCCGGATAAGATCCCGACACTTAAACCTGCCTTTAGCGAGGGCGGAACTGTGACCGCGGCCAATTCCAGCTCCATTTCCGACGGGGCCGCCGCGTTGCTCTTGATGCGTCGTTCTGCAGCTGCACTGCACGGCCTCAAGCCCTTGGCAGTGATCCACGGCCATAGCGCTTTTGCTGATGAGCCGGGACTGTTTCCCGTGGCGCCCATCGGGGCGATCACCAACCTCATGCAGCGCACTGGATGGACGCTGGAGCAGGTTGACCTGTTCGAAATCAATGAGGCCTTCGCCGTCGTAACGCTGGCGGCCATGAGCCAACTGAATCTGCCGCATCACAAGGTCAATGTGCATGGCGGCGCCTGTGCCCTCGGGCATCCCATTGGCGCTTCGGGTGCCCGCATTCTTGTGACGTTGCTGGGTGCCTTGCGCCGACAAGGGCTGCGGCGAGGCGTTGCCGCCATTTGCATTGGTGGCGGCGAAGCAACCGCTATGGCATTGGAACTAGTCGATTAAAAGCAATAAGTCATGATTCAAAGTTAATGTAGATTCTAGAATAGATAATTGGATAAAGGGGCGAACAATCAATGAGTTACGAATGTATCCTGATAGAGATTCGAGGAAGGGTGGGGCTTGTTACGCTTAACCGTCCGCAGGCCTTGAATGCGCTCAACGCGCAATTGATCAGCGAGCTGAACCACGCTCTGGACGATCTGGACGCTAATCGTGATATCGGTTGTATTGTGCTGACCGGTTCCAGCAAAGCCTTTGCCGCAGGCGCAGATATCAAGGAAATGGCTGAACTGAAGTATCCGCAAATTTATCTGGACGACCTGTTTAGCGACAGTGATCGCGTTGCTTCCCGACGTACGCCAGTGATCGCTGCCGTTGCCGGATTTGCGTTGGGTGGCGGCTGCGAACTGGCTTTGATGTGCGACTTCATTCTGGCGGCGGATAATGCCCGGTTCGGCCAGCCTGAAATCAAGCTCGGTGTCTTGCCGGGTATGGGCGGCACCCAGCGTTTGACTCACGCGGTAGGCAAGGCCAAGGCCATGGAAATGTGCCTGACCGGCCGCTTGATTGACGCTCAGGAAGCCGAGCGCGCCGGGCTGGTGGCGCGCGTATTGCCGCTCGACGAGTTGCTGGGTGAGGCGTTGAAAGTCGCCGCGTCCATTGCGGAAAAATCGCTGCCCGTGGCGATGATGGTCAAAGAAAGCGTCAATCGGGCGTTCGAGGTCAGTCTCGCCGAAGGTATCCGCTTCGAACGCCGGGTGTTTCATGCTGCTTTCGCGACCGAAGACCAAAAAGAAGGCATGGCTGCCTTCATTGAGAAGCGCGAGCCCCGTTTCAAGGGGCGATAAATCCGTCAGCGATGCTGACGGAATGCTTGATGCAACCGTTTCGGCCAGTTCTGCTCAAACCAGGTCTGCAGCTTGATGCATTGCCCCGGGTGGACCAGGCAAAGGTCATCCGGGCTCTTGCGGTAAGCATCTGCCAGCTCACGTAACTGTTGAGGGCCGAGTCCGCAATAACCGTGTTTGTCGGTCTTGCCTTCGAACAGGAAATGCTCGGGTTGCAGCCTGGCGAGGAATTGCAGTCCCGCGTCGCGCATCCGCACGATGTACCACAAGCAATGGGCCAATGGCGCACCGCGCAGGCCTGGCTGTTCGGTCAGGCGCAAATCGGCATCAAGAAAAGTCAGCGCAGCATGTTGCCTGTGAGCGTCCATTGTCATAGAACGGTCTTTGGCGACCAGTAAAGGCGGTGCGCCCGTCATGCTGATGCGTGTGGCAGTCAGTCTGAATCTGGCATCTACCGTGGCGAGTTGCAGTTCCCGCCCGGCACTCAGGTGCAGGGTTTGCGGCAGGTCCAGATGAACCTGTTCAGCGCTCGGCAAGCTGTCCATAGATTGACTGGGCAAAGATGCGCCATGCTCGTCAGGCACGCCAAGAATAATCGGTCGCTGCGGGTCGCTCTCAAAGTGCCCCACACTTAACGTCGCGCCAATGCGCAGCGCCTTTAGCTGCGGCAAAGAAATACAAGCATGCGCGTACAACTCAGCGCTGGCCTCGGCAGAGTCGGGGTCGAAGCCAATGGGTAGCCGTCCGTCCAGTCGCTGATCTTTTGTCTGCTTGCACTGGCTCAGCAAGGTTGCGGTTTGAACACCGGCTGCAGGTTTACGATGCTTCAACGCTGGCCGGAAAGGCATCTCCCAAGGCAGCACGCGGAAGCTGTTGCTATAGCCATCGCGATGAGACTCTGCGTTGAAGTCCTTCAGCTCCGGTTCCGAGCGTGCCGCCAGGGACTTGATAACCTCGATAATCTGCGCAGCATCTTCTGTCGCGCGGCTTGGCAAGAGTTGAGGTTGACTGGCGAAATGAGTGACCTCAACCAACAGCCATTGGTCGTTGAACCGCGCTTCGGGATGGGCCTGTACCTGGATTATCTGACCTGGCGTCATCGGCAAGTCGGTGCTCAGGCCGAGGATTGTGCGCCGCTCGCAACGTTGACGCTCCAGGACGCGGGCGCCAATTTGCCGCTCATGGGCCTGGCGCTCGGTGGGCAGACGCGAAAGCACGCTGGCCTCGAGGCGCTGATTGCTCGCATCCCGCTCATTAACGCGGGCGAGTTTCGGGGTGGGCAGAGCCCGGTGATGGTGTGAGAAGACGTTATGGTCAGCGGTGACTGGCTGCAGCGCCCATTGTTCGGCAAGGTACGAGATGGCAGGAGCATGTACTGCTTGCAATACGGGAGGTTTGAATTGGGCCGCAGATGATCGATGAGGGAAGCAGGCAGGGTCGTCGGCGAAGATCAGCAGATGACAGAAATGCTGATGTTCAAAACGCAAATGAATGCCTTCCTCTTCACACAACCGTAAAAGCAGCTCCAGATCGGTCTCATCGTGCTGTACGCACACTTCTCGCGGCGGATAGATTCCCACCAGTTGCTCAAAGCGCCAAGTGGCCTTGTCAATGCGGTGCTCCTCAAGAAGCCGGGTAATGATGTGTGGCACGCTCAGTTCCCGGAACACCCTGCGCTGACGACGCTGTTCCAGATCAAGCAAAGCAGGGCCAAGCGTGACGCGGTACAGGCTCGTCTTGATCCCCGCATGCAACTGGACAGCGCTGCTTATCTTGCCGTGCACCCCTTGATCCGGGCCAAGTGCCAGATAGGCTGCTGTTTGCTCAAGCGCCTTCAATTGCAGATTCGGATCGGTACTGAGCACATCAATAACGAAACGATAGGGAGCATTCAAAGCTTCCCGCCCGCTGACGGTGATAACGGGAAGATTGGTCTTGTGATCGCCAATCGCCAGAGTGATCGGCATACGTTGGCCTTCGGACATCCACATCGCTCCCACCTTGATTTGAGGGGGCAGAGGGTACGAAATGCCACGGGCCATAGGCATCGCTTCAGCATTTTTCAGAAAGGGACTACAGGTTAAAGAGGAATGTCGCTAGTTGCTTTGCAGTGCACTAACCCCGGTGAGAGATGACCTCGATGTGCAATCGGGCGACAGCAGGGGTTTCATCTGGCGTCATCGGGTATAAAATGCGCGGCGTCGAGCATCGATCGCGACGTATCGGTTACCTCATTTTCAACGTTTTGCCGTGGTTTGCAGTCATTCCGTTTACCGGTACTGGCGCATCGGGCAAGACGCAATCGGATCAAGAGAGCAAGCATGGGCGCACAGTGGAAGGTCAAGCATAAAGAAGCAGCATCCAATGCCAAGGGACGTATCTTCGGCAAGCTGTCCAAGGAAATCATGATTGCAGCGCGCGCCGGAGCAGACCCGGACATGAATCCGCGCCTGCGATTGGTGGTAGAGCAGGCAAAGAAAGCCTCCATGCCGCGGGAAACCCTGGAACGCGCAATCAAGAAAGGTGCAGGCCTGCTGGGCGAAAACGTTACCTTCGAACGCCTTACCTACGAGGGCTTTGCGCCACATCGTGTGCCGGTGATCGTTGAGTGCCTGACCGACAATATCAACCGCACGGTCTCTGAAATCCGCGTGTTGTTCCGCAAGGGCCAGTTGGGCGCAGCAGGTTCGGTGTCCTGGGACTTCAACTATCAGGGCATGATCGAAGCGATGCCGATCAACCCGGATGCTGATCCTGACGAAGCGGCTATCGAGGCAGGCGCTCAGGATTGTGAGCCGGGCGAAGAGGGCGCAACCCTGTTTCTGACCGAGCCTACCGACATGGATGCAGTCTGCAAAAAGCTTCCGGAGTTCGGTTTTACCGTGCAGTCAGCTCAGTTGGGCTACCGCCCGAAAAGCACCGTTAATGGCCTCAACGATGAGCAAATGGCCGAAGTTGAAGCGTTCCTGGCTGCCATCGATAACAACGACGACGTGCAGAACGTTTATGTAGGTCTGGCGGGATAAGCAAACTCGCGTAAACGCTTTCTCTGTGGGGGCTCGTGATCCCCTGCAGAGCGAGCACTTATTGCAAGGCTTGACCCAGTCTCTGCTCTATCTCCTGCAACGTCGGTCGCTGACTGACCGTTGGCTGAACACAGCTAGTCTGCAGTGCCCACAAGGCATCCTCTACAGGCTCGGAACAGCGTTCCAGCAACTCACCCAGCAAAATCCCGAACGCCCGCGCTTCGATGCGTTGCAGGGCATGGCTCTGTGCCGGCGTGGAATAAAACGACGCCGCGCCGAAATCTCCCAGTAAGCAATCGCCGTCGTCGTGCCAGAGAATGTTATGGCCGTACAGGTCGCCGTGAGTCATACCGTTTCGATGCAGGTGCGCAGTGACTGACGCGATGCCGTTCGCCAGTCGCCATGTAGTGTCTCTGGTCAGATGCAAACCCGTTGGGTAAACGTCTCTGGAGCAGGAATCCAGACTCGGTGGACCTGCCAGATTAACGAAGTTCGGTTCAATCAGTTGCATGACCAATCCCGCGGATGATTGAGGATGATCGAATATCTGGCCTTCAACCTTGATGAGATTCTGGTGAGTCCCCGCAGCGATGCATGCGGCCATTTCGTTGAGCGGCGAGCCGTCGCTGGTCACAGTGCCTTTGTATAGTTTGACGGCGACAGTTCTGGCCGCCTGCTGTGGCGGTTGCCACACGGCTTGCTGGATCACCCCGGAAGCGCCTTCGCCCAGTTGCTGTTGAATACTCAGTTCTGCCCACGGGATTTGCCGGACAGGCTTTGACTCAAGCGCGGCGCAGAGCGGATTACCGGCAAAGGCCAGCCAAGCCAGCGAGGGGAGTTGCAGCAGCCAGTCCGGCAGTTCGGTCAGCTGGTTGGCCGCGATGCGCAGAAGCTCAAGCTGATGACACTGGGCAAGACTCGCGGGGAGGCTGGTCAGGCGATTACCGGCCAGCATCAATTTTTGCAGCGACCGGCACTCGCCCAGCGCTTGCGGCAATTGCTCTATCTGGTTATCGGTCAGGATCAGCCAGCGCAGCCGAGGCGGCAGTGCAGCAGCCGCGACGTGCGAGATCTGGTTAGCCTTGAACCCGACGATCTGCAAACTCTCACAACGACCTATCGCGGCAGGCAGCTCAGTAAAAGGGTTGTCGGAACAGAACAGCACCTTCAAGCGTGATAACCGATACAGGTCATCGGGCAAGCTGGTCAGAGCGTTACCACTTAGATTGAGGACTTCCAGCGAATCAGCCAGGTCGAAGATTTCCACTGGAAACTCGCTCAGCCCGCAAGACAGGTCCAAACGTTTGATACCGGCCAGTTTGCCACTGCGCAGGTCCGCGAGTGTATGCATGGATTAGCGAAGACCCGTAGTGTCAGCAGGGAGGCTGAGGCAACGCTCGACCCACACATGAACGCGCTCAAGGCTGGGGGGCGCTTCTGCGTACAAGATGCGATAGATCATGGGGGCAACCACCATATCGATGAGCTCATTGGCATCGGGGGCGGCCTCGCCACGGGCAAGAGCCCGGTCGATGATGATCTGCAACTGATCACGGGTGATGCCTGCACATTTGCCCGAACACGTCGCCGCACTGCTGGCCACGACATCGCGCATCATCTCCCGGCCTGGCGCGGAATTCATTTCATCGAGATACATCTCGGTCCACGTGCGCAGATCGTCACGCAGGTTGCCGCAATCAATGGGTTCGTCCGGGCGCAGGCGCTCCACGGCAGCATCAGCCAATAATGTGGTCAGGTCGCCCCAACGGCGATAGATCGTGGATGGTGTGACGCCCGCACGTGCTGCGATCATCGGGACGCTCAAGGCGGCACGATCGTGTTCGCCGAGCAAGTCACGAACCGCGCTGTGAATTGATTCTTGCACGCGGGCGCTGCGACCGCCGGTGCGTATTCCTTCTTTTATAGCCATGAGGCGGACCTTAACACAAAGTATTTGCTTTAAGCTGCGTCAGCTCGCACAATCCGGAAACGCTAAACCTTAGCTTTAATGATGTGCCTGATCGGAGAGTGTACCCATGTCCCGTCTATTGCAGAACCCTGACCGGGGAAACAGCGCCTTGGGGTTCCTGGCATTGACGACGCTGTGTTTTTTCGCAGCGTCCAGTGCGCCGACGCCGCTCTACCATTTGTATCAGCAGGGCTGGGGTTTTTCTGCAGCGATGCTGACGCTGATTTTTGCGGTGTATGCGTTTACGTTGCTGGTAGCGTTACTGATGGTTGGATCGCTGTCCGATTATCTGGGCAGACGTCCTGTGATCTTTGCGGCGTTGCTGTTGGAGAGTGTCTCCATGCTGCTGTTCATTTTTGCCGTTGATGTCGGTTGGTTACTGGCGGCAAGGATGATTCAAGGACTGGCAACCGGCATGGCGGGCAGTGTCTTGGGCGCGGCCTTGCTGGACAACGACGAAGCAAAGGGGCCTTTGATCAACAGTGTCGCTCCCATGTTCGGCATGGCCCTTGGCGCGCTGGGCACTGGACTTTTGGTAGAGCTTGCGCCGCTGCCGATGTTGCTGACGTACTGCCTGTTGCTGACAGCGTTTGTCGGGCAAGCGATCTATGTCTGGTTCATTCCGGAAACGGTCAGCACCCAGCCGGGCGCCTGGAGCTCTCTTAAGCCTTCTTTGCATGTCCCTGTTCAGGCCAGGCGCACGTTATGGCTGGTGTTGCCGGTGGATATCGCCGCCTGGTCTTTGGGCGGTTTCTTTCTGTCGCTTTCGCCGTCGCTGCTGGCCGCTGCCACGGGGACCACTTCTGCGATCAATGGCGGGCTGGCTGTCGCCACATTGACTATCAGCGGCGCGCTGGGGATTTTCACCTTAAGGTCGCGGCCTGCGGTGCAAGGGCTTTGGGTCGGTGCCAGTTGCTTGCCAGTCGGTGTTGCGGTGATTCTTACGGCGGTCAATGCCGGCTGGCTGTGGCTGTTCTTCGTCGGCTCGGTCATCGCGGGTGTTGGCTTCGGTTCGGGCTTTTTAGGCGCATTACGGTTGTTGCTGCCGTTGGCTCACGCCCATGAGCGCGCGGGTCTGATGTCCGCTTTCTATGTGCTCAGCTATCTGGCGTTCTGCATCCCGGCGTTGATTGCTGGTCTGAGCGCCCACAGCTTCGGGCTGATCGCGACGACCAATGCCTACGGTGGAGTGGTGATTGTGCTGGCGCTACTGGCGCTGTCCGGGTTAATCGTCAAGCATGTGGCGGGAAAGGCCGCGGTGAGCTCTGTTTGACGCTGATCAGGACCTGACACTGGTCGATCGCATAACCCGTTGGAGGGAGGTTTGCCTGCGAAGAACGATGGCGCAGTTTTATTGCCCCACCGCATTGACTGATTCGCGGGCAAGCCTCGCTCCAACGGCAATTTCCTTTCAATCCGAAGCTATTAGTCAGATAGCCCCGGGCAGCGCCTTGCGGGCCAGTTGCGCGGCCGGGTCTTTGGTCGGGGTGACCATGGCATAGTTGTATCCGGAACCAGACCAGTAGTCGGCCTGCAGATCACCGTCCAGTCGGGTTCCGCGCGGCAGCATGTGGTTCTTTGCTCCAGGCGGGCGGATATAGAAACTCAGGGTGCGGCCTTCCGGGTCCTTGTACACCACCAACGCCGCAGCGCCTTGCTCGGTGGTTGTCATGCGTCCGCTGACCGGTTTGAAGCCCGCAGCCTCAAGATTGGGCAGGCGGTTTGCCTGGGCGAAGTGACGGTCTAGCCAGCTCTGTGCGTCGCTGGTCTTTTCAGCGCTCCAGTCGCTGGCCATGTTGTCGTTCACGGCGAACATCCGGTAGGCCTGCAAGGCATCAGCCATGGGCGGCATGCTGCTGGCAAGGGTCAACTCTCGTGCTTGCCAGCCGCTGAACCCGCCAACACCTACGGCGAGCATTAACATGGCTGCCGTCGCCAGATGACGATATCGATTACGGCGCTGGCGCTGGCGGATAAACGCGGGGTCCAGTTCGGGGTTCGGCTCACGCTGCAAATCGCCGCTTAGCGCCGCACGCAAGCGTTTTGCGTCCTCTTGCCAGGCCTTGACTTGCAGCGCGACCTGCGGATGGGCCGCCAGCCAGGTTTCCAGGCGCAGGCGGTCGGCCTCGCTCAGTTGATGATCCACGTAAGCGTGCAGGTCGAGTTCGCTGGGGGGCAGGGTGATCATTTCAATATCCGCAGAGAAGGGGTCGTGATTTCGCCATCGCTGAACTGACGAAGGGCCTGACGAGCGCGGGACAAACGGGACATTACCGTGCCAATGGGCACGTCGAGAATCGTAGCGACTTCCTTGTAACTCAAGCCTTCCACTGAGATCCATAGCAGCAGGGCACGCTGCTCGGTGTTCAGGCGTTCAAAAGCACCAAGGGTTGATTGGGCAACCACGGTGCGCTCTACGCTAGGCTGGTAATCTTCCTCGCCGCCGCCGGTGAAAAGCTCCAGCATACGGCTGTAACGTCGCGAGCGCCGATGGGCGTCCAGAAATTGGCGATAGAGTATCGAGAACAACCAGGCGCGCAAATCGCCTTCCGGGCGCTTGCCTTTCCAGGCCGACAGGGCTTTCTCCAGGCTGGCCTGAACCAGGTCGTCAGCACTGCTGGCATTGCGGGTGAGCGACAGGGCAAACCGGCGCATTCGTGGAATCAGTTCCCTTAATGGTCCATCGAGTTCGTTCATGGGCTGCTTTCTCTGGTCAGCAACGGTGATCTTCGCAATCGTGAGATCAGCCAGACGATGCTCCCGGCGATATATTCCACCATTTATGCAATTTTTTCCGGCGGATGGAATAAACACTTCCAGGCTTCGTCCTACGGCCCATAAATCGTGATAGCCGATGACCTGGAGTTTCATATGACCGACCGTGATCCTTTACCTGAGAGGCAAAGACCTCCCTTGAGTCTCACCGCAACAGGCCTGCGCCTGGCCGGAATTGGCGTGGTGGTACTCGTTGCCGCCACCGCTTTTGCCTACGTCGGTGGTTACCTCGACCCACAGCGCCTGACCCCGGACAAGCTGGTCAATACGCTGGAGCACAACAACGGCACCTTCCCCGGATATCGCCGCAACCACCCCAAAGGAGTGTGCGTTGCAGGTTACTTCGACAGTAACGGCGCGGCAGCCGGGCTTTCCCGTGCTGAAGTTTTTTCCGCGACTCGCACGCCGGTGGAAGGCCGGTTTGCCTTGCCAACCGGTAATCCCTACTCGCCAGACAGTGCCGCCCCGATTCGCAGTCTGGCCGTGCGTTTCACCCAAAAAGATGGCCAGCAGTGGCGCACCGGGATGAACGCCATGCCGGTGTTCCCTGTGGGTACGCCACAGGCGTTCTATGAATTACTGCAAGCCACGGCACCGGACCCCAAAACCGGTAAGCCTGACCCGGCAAAACCACCTGCGTTCTTCGGCAGTCATCCGGAAACAGCGCCATTCCTGGCGTGGGTTAAAACCGCCAAGCCTTCGGCCAGCTACGCAACGGTCACTTACAACAGCGTCAACGCGTTCTATCTGATCAATGCCGAGGGTAAACGTCAGGCTGTGCGCTGGAACATGGTGCCTGTCGACGCGGCTGAATCAGCTGCGCCTGCGCCGGATACCAAGGACTACCTCGAACCAGATCTGGGCTCGCGTCTGGCTGCAGGACCGCTACGTTTCAATTTGATCCTGACCCTGGCCAATGCTGATGACCCGGTCAACGACGCCAGCAAACAGTGGCCTGCTGATCGTCGCACGGTGAACGCAGGCACTCTGGTACTGGAAAGCGAACAGCCGCAGTTGAGCGGCGCATGCCGCGACATCAACTACGACCCGTTGGTACTGCCATCCGGCATCAGTGGATCGGACGATCCGCTGTTGGCAGCGCGTTCGGCTGCTTACGCCACTTCTTACAAACGGCGTACCGCTGAAGTCGAGCAACTCCCCAAAACCGCGCCCGTCCCGGAGAAAAAATCATGACCGCTCCCAACAAGCACTTCTCCCTGATGGCGCGCCTGCTGCATTGGTCGATGGCGTTGATGATCATCGCCATGCTGTTTATCGGCGCGGGCATGGTGGCGTCGGTGTCGGCGCGTCATGAATGGTTGCTCAACCTGCACAAACCATTGGGTATCGCGATTCTGGTGCTGGTGATTCTGCGCATCATCGTGCGCCTGTCCAGCCAGACCCCGCCGTTGCCGGCTGACTTGCCGAGCTGGCAGGTGCTGGCGGCAAAACTGTCCCATTACGTGTTGTACGCTTTGATGCTGACAATGCCACTGATTGGCTGGGCGATGATTTCCGCCGCCGGAGATCCGGTGATGCTCGGCAGCTCGCTGCGTTTGCCGTCGATTGTCGCTGCTGACGCAGGAACCTTCGCGCTGTTACGTCAGGCCCATACATGGCTGGCATACACGCTGTTCCTGACCGTGCTGATGCACATCGCTGCGGCGCTGTTTCATGCGTGGGTACGGCGTGATGAGGTGTTGGGGAGCATGTTGCGGGGGCGAGGGTAACTGCGTCGCAACATTGCATTCATGTACCAGAGGCACCGATGTCTATGCCACCGTGCTGCCTCGCGGCATAAAGTGAAACCTGTAGGAGCGCACGAGCACCGCGAGGCCGCGATAGCGGTGTTCCAGAAAAATCGCCATCGCGGTGCTCGTGCGCTCCTACAGGGGGTTTTCAGCGTAGTACCGTTGCCATTTCAGACAGGGTGGTCAAGACATCCTTGGCCAGCTGCTTGGACCGCTTGCCGTCCCAACCGGTGGTCAGGTTCGGGGCGTCGTCGTTGTCCTTGAAAGGCATTTCCAGTGTCAGCGACAGGCATTTGTACTTCTCGCCGACGCTGTTGCATGCCAGGTTCATGTTGGCTTTGCCCGGCTGCGAACGCTGATAGCCGTAGCGGGTCTGGAAATCCTGGGTGATTTCACTCAAACGGCTGCGGAAATGCTCCTCCAGTTGCTGCTGTTTGGGCGTGTATCCCGGATTGCCTTCGCAGGCGGCGGTGAACACATAAGGGATCTCTTCGTCGCCATGCACGTCTAGGAACATGTCCACGCCGTACTTTTCCATCTGCTCCTTGACGAAGAACACCTCCGGGCTGGTTTCCTGAGTGGAGTCCTGCCATGCACGGTTGAGGTCTTTGCCATTGGCATTGGTGCGCAAGTGACCGTGAAAAGAACCGTCGGGATTCATGTGCGGTACGAGGTACAGATCGGCGACTTCCAGCAGGGCATTCAGCACCGGGTCATCCTGCTGTTGCAAGCGCTCGATCACGCCTTCCATGAACCATTCGGCCATATGCTCGCCGGGATGTTGCTGAGCAATGATCCAGATATTGCGCTTGCCCTCGGCTCCGTTGCCGCGACGTAGCAGGGGAATATCACGGCCTTCGACGCTCTTGCCAGTGGCGAGCAATTCGGTGCCGGCCTTTTCCAGCGCCTGCCCTATGAGCCAGTCATGGCGCTCGCGGCTGTAGGGTTCGAAATAGGCGAACCAGACATGCTCGCCAGTGGGCGTGAGGCTGAAATTCAGGGCGCTGCCGTCGAACGTGGAGGGCACGCGAAACCAGGTCTGGTGATCGTAGGAAGCCACGGCGTTGTAGCCGGTCCAGGCATTGTTGTAGCTGGATTGGCTGGCATTGGTCAGGCTGAACCGGTGGACCTGGCCCGTCTGCAGGCCGTCGACCTTGAAGTGAAACCACTGAAAGTGCGGGCTGCGGGTATCCGGGCGGATGGCCAGCTGAATCTGTGCAGGGTTGCTCGCGTCTATCACTTCGATATTGCCGCTATCGAAATCTGCGCTGATTTTGAGAGAGGTCACGGTCTGATCCTGTGTACGTTAGTGCCAGTTGTGGCGCTACTTTACACGGAACCGGCGCGGAGCAATGCGCGTCGCTGCGACGTGAAGGTGTGAGAATCGGTCACTCTTGATTCAAAAGTGACCGAACGATGCAAATGCCTCCGCCGTAACCAGCAAGCTGCACAGAAAAGCAGTCGCCAGGCACCAGAACAGATAGCTACGGCGTTTGCGGCGATGCCAGCCGCTTGCACCCATCAACGCAGCCGGGGCTTGCAGTTGTCGCCACAAACGCTCGGTGCCTTCGAACGCAGCAAGGTGCGCCAGGTCGGCGTCCAGCCAGTGACGGAATTCGATACGTTGGCTGGCGGTAGCCTGCGGACTTTGCAGATGCACATACCAGCGACTGGCTTGTTGGCACGCGGGCTCGGCAGCGATGGCCTCGTCCACAGCAATCTGCTGACGGCTGGTTTGCAGGACGCGCGCCATGGCTTGTTCGACGCAAGTAACATCAATGTCCAGCAGGCTGGCGATATCGGTGTACGACAGGCCGTCGAGTCGGCTGAGCAGAAAAACCTGCTGTGTACGTCGGGAAAGCTTCACCAGACCGCGCCGCAGGTTCTCACCGTGCTGGCTCAGCGGAACATCTGGCTGCCGGGCAGGTGCAGCGGGGAAGGACGAGAGTTGAATACTCATGATCGAATGCCTCGCTTGATGTTGATGAATACTTCTTTGCCAAGGTGCTGCTTTTTAAATGCTTTCTGTAGTAGCGCACGAGCGCCGCAAGGCTGCGATGGCGTGCTGTCTGATACACCGCCATCGCGGCATCGCGGCCTCGCGGTGCTCGTGCGCTCCTACAGGTCCAGTGCTTGCCGTCCCACATGACTGTATTTTGAGATCCATTCTCAAGTGATAAGCCGGCTCAATTACCGATTATCTTCTGCCGGGCGCCTTTGAAAGCGAAACTCTCAGGCCCGCTCCCTGATCTTTTTGCTATGATCCGCGCCATCGTAGAAACGACACCCTCTTCATTAGCCTGAAGAACGCAGCACCCGAACCTTGCATCACCAGTGACACCAAAAAAATAGAAACGAACCGCAAAACTAAAAAAAAGACCCGGAAAAAATCCGGGTCAAAAACCGTGATTAGCCTGATGAGGAGATAATCCAGAAGCCGACCTAAGACTTCTGAGTTATCCAACTGACCTTGCGGCCAGTTGCTTGCAATAATAATCATTATCATTTGCAAGTCAAACCTTTTTATCGTCCCCATAGAAAAATGATTCAGATCCCGCCTGACGCCCGTCAGTCCAGCGGCAGTTCTGTCGTGCGTTTCACTTCGCTCATGGCAATGTTCGAGTGGGCTTCCTGCACGTGAGGCTGCTGCAGCAGATGATCCCGCAGGAAGCGCTCATAACTGGCGATGTCCTGCGCCACCACCTTGAGCATGAAGTCCATATCGCCCGCCATCGTGTAGCACTCCAGCACCTCGGGGTAGCCGGTGATCGCTTCTTCGAATTCGGCGAGAAAGCGCCGACCGTGCCCCGATAATTTCACATCGACAAACACTGTCATGGTCAGGCCGAGTTTTTGCGGGTTGAGCAGGGCGACTTTGCGCTCGATATAGCCTTCTTCCTGAAGACGGTTGATGCGCCGCCAGCAAGGAGATTGCGACAGCTCCACGCGCTCGGCGATTTCGGCTGCCGAGAGATCGGCGTTGTGTTGCAGCAGGCGCAGGATCCGGCGGTCGATCGGGCTTAATTTGTTCTGCATGAATTGACCTCTTTTTTTATTTTTATAGAAACGAACATGCAGAAGTTCAGCAGATAAACGGCAAATTAGAAAGAAAAAGCCTCATTGCTACAGGCAGTATTTTGCTTGTGATCGCCTGGGTTGAACCTGCCCAGCGAATTAGCCGCCATAACACAGCTCATAAAAATAAAAGGAGCGCCTGAATGTCTTTGGCTGATATTCGTCTTGACGATAAGTACCGGCTCGCGACCGGCAATTTGTACCTGACCGGCACCCAGGCCCTGACACGCCTGCCGATGCTGCAAAAGCAGCGCGATGAGGCGCGGGGGTTGAACACTGCCGGTTTCATTTCCGGCTATCGCGGCTCACCTCTGGGCAACCTCGACAAGAGCCTGTGGGATGCCAAGGATTACCTGAAGCAGAACGCAATCCACTTCCAGCCGGGCGTCAACGAAGAGTTGGCAGCGACGGCGGTGTGGGGCAGCCAGCAGGTCAATCTGTTTCCCGAAGGCAAGTACGACGGTGTTTTTGCCTTGTGGTACGGCAAAGGCCCCGGTGTCGACCGCTGCGGCGACGTGTTCAAGCACGCCAACTCGGCGGGCGTAGCAGCCAATGGCGGTGTATTGGTGTTGGCAGGGGACGACCACGGCTGCAAGTCGTCGACCATTGCTCACCAGAGCGAACATGCGTTCATCGCATCGATGATTCCGGTGCTCAACCCGAGCAACGTTCAGGAAATTCTTGATTACGGGATCATCGGCTGGGAACTGTCGCGCTACAGCGGTTGCTGGGTGGCGATGAAAACCATCGCCGAAAACGTCGACTCATCCGCGGTGGTTGAAGTTGATCCGCTGCGCATTACTACCCAAATTCCGGAAGACTTCGAAATTCCTGAAGGTGGCCTGCACATTCGTTGGCCGGATCCGCCACTGGCTCAGGAAGCGCGGCTTAACACCTACAAAATCTATGCAGCTCGTGCCTTTGCCCGTGCCAATCAGCTCAACAAGGTCGTGATTGATTCGCCGCAGCCGAGGCTGGGCATCGTCACCACCGGTAAATCCTATCTGGACGTGCGCCAGGCGCTGGAGGAACTGGGCATCGATGAATCGCTGTGTGCCCAGGTCGGCATCCGGGTGCTCAAGGTCGGCATGAGTTGGCCGCTGGAGCCGGTATCGGTCCACGGCTTCGCCGAGGGTCTGGACGAGATTCTGGTCGTCGAAGAAAAGCGCAGCGTGATCGAGGATCAGCTTACTGGCCAGCTGTATAACTGGCCGGTAGATCGCCGTCCGGTGGTGGTTGGCGAGTTTGACGAAGAGGGCCGTTCACTGTTGCCGAACCTCAGTGAACTGACACCTGCGATGATCGCTCGGGTAATTGCCAAGCGTCTTGCGCCGTTTTACAGCAGCGCGAGAATCGACGCGCGTCTGCAGTTTCTGGCAGACAAAGAGAAAGCCCTGCAAGCGCCGTTGTTCAACACCCAGCGTACCCCGCATTTCTGCTCGGGTTGCCCGCACAATACCTCGACCCGTGTTCCGGAAGGCAGTCGCGCACTGGCCGGGATCGGCTGCCATTACATGACCATCTGGATGGATCGGGCCACCGAGACCTTTACGCAAATGGGCGGCGAGGGCGTGACCTGGATTGGTCAGGCACCGTTTACCAACACGCCCCATGTGTTCCAGAACCTCGGCGACGGGACCTATTTCCATTCCGGTCATCTGGCGCTGCGCGCGGCGGTAGCCTCTGGCGTCAACATCACTTACAAAATCCTCTACAACGACGCAGTTGCCATGACCGGCGGGCAGCCGATTGATGGCGTGCTGCGTGTCGATCAGTTAAGTCGTCAGGTATTCAACGAAGGTGTGCAGCGTATTGCGCTGGTGTCCGATGAGCCTGACAAATACCCGAGCCGTGAAGGGTTCGCACCGATCACCAGTTTTCACCACCGCCGTGATCTGGATAGCGTGCAGCGCGAGTTACGTGAGTTTCAGGGCGTTTCGGTGATTATCTATGAACAGACCTGCGCTACGGAAAAACGTCGGCGGCGCAAACGCGGCACTATGAAAGACCTGGAGAAACGTGCGTTGATCAACACCGCTGTCTGCGAAGGCTGTGGCGATTGCGGCGTCAAATCCGGCTGTCTTTCCGTACTGCCCAAAGAGACGGCCCAAGGCCGTAAACGCGAAATCGACCAGAACGCCTGTAACAAGGATTTCAGTTGCATCGAGGGCTTCTGCCCGAGCTTCGTCACCGTGCATGGCGGCAAACTGCGCAAACCAGCGTTACCTGCTCAGGTACAGAGTTTCGTGACTTTGCCTGAACCACACCCGCAGAGTCTGGATAAGCCGTTCAATATTTTGCTGTCCGGTGTGGGCGGTACAGGCGTAACGACTGTGGGTGCCATGCTGGGCTATGCGGCCAATATCGAAGGCAAGGGCTGCAGCGTGCTGGATCAGGCCGGTCTGGCGCAGAAGTTTGGTCCGGTGGTCAGTCACATCCGCATCGCTGCGCGTCAGCAGGATCTGTTTGCGGTGCGTATCCCGGCGGGCGAAGCCAATCTGCTGCTGGGCTGCGACTTGTTGGTGGCAGCAGGGCCGGATGCGATCGCCAAACTCAACTCGACCTTTTCTCATGCCGTGGTCAACAGCCAGCAAACGCCGACAGCGGAATTCACCCGTAACCCGGATGCAGTTTTCCCCGGTGAAGCGATGAAGCAGACGATCCGTGATGCGGTTGGCGCGGAAAAGACTCACTTCATCGAAGCGACGGATCTGGCGATTCGCTTGCTCGGCGATACCATTGCCAGCAACCTGTTCATGCTGGGTTATGCCTTCCAGTTGGGCTTCATCCCGCTCAGTTCGGCAGCGATCGAGAAAGCCATTGCACTTAATGGTGTAGCGGTAGAGCTCAATCAACAGGCGTTCCTGTGGGGACGGCGTGCCGCGCATGATCTGGGCGCGGTGCAAGCGATTGCTCATCCTCAGGAGCAAGTCGTTGAAACGCCACAACCTGATGATATGGCGCAACGCATCAAAGCCAATATTGCCGCGCTGACCGATTACCAGAACGCTGCTTACGCTGAACGCTATACGCGCCTGGTGGAAAACGTTCGGCAAACCGAGGCGCGCTTGTTTCCCGGCCAATCGTCGGTGCTGACTGAGGCAGTGGCGTTCAATCTGTTCAAGGTGTTGGCGTACAAGGACGAGTACGAAGTAGCGCGGCTTTACAGCAACGGTGATTTCACTCGACAGTTGCGGGCGCAATTTGAAGGTGATTACCGGCTGGAGTTTCATCTGGCGCCGTCCTGGCTGGCCAAGCGTGACAAGCAGACGGGAGAGCCTCGTAAACGCAGTTTCGGGCCTTGGATGCTCAAGGCGTTTGGTGGGCTGGCGAAACTGAGGTTCTTGCGGGGTACAGCTTTTGATCCATTCGGGCGTAGTCTGGAACGTCAGCAGGAGCGTGAGTTGATCGATGCTTACATCAGCGATGTTGAATTGATCCTGCTCAATCTCAATGCCATGAATCGTCACACTGCACTGGAGCTGGCGCGCTTGCCAGAGAAGATTCGCGGCTACGGTCACATCAAGGAACGCGCCATGAAAGCTGCGGCGCTGCATGCCGAGCGGGTACGGCATAGTCTGGTGACGGGTGAAGTAGCGGCGCCGAAGTTGTTTGAGGTGGTGGCTTGAGTCTTTTTTAGCCTTTGGCTACAGAGTGGATGTTACGGGCCAGCGCTGCTTGCTTTACTTGTGGGAGCAGGGATTGCCCGTGAGGCGGACT
>NZ_LOHF01000028.1 GCF_002158995.1 Pseudomonas caspiana
GTCAACCCTTAATTCAGACTTTTATCAAAAATGCTGCAAATGGATTACCTATATAAGAAGAACAATCCAGGCTGAGCATTATATTGCGCAAATCCAGCTTCTTAAGCATCATATAGCCTTTGCGCCACTGCCCTCTAACTGGAACACCCTTCCCGATGAGCACCCATCTTCGTCCTCTTTCACAGACACTGTTCCCTATTGGCTTATTGTTGATTGCCATGGCCTCTATCCAGACCGGGGCCTCAATGGCCAAGACGTTATTCCCCGTAGTCGGCGCGCAGGGCACGACTTCGTTAAGGCTGATCTTTGCCAGCATTATTCTGCTTCTGGTTCTAAGACCCTGGCGCGCCAGACTTACTGCAAGGTCGTTGCGCACGGTCGTGTTCTATGGAATCGCTCTGGGAGGGATGAATTTCCTCTTCTATATGTCGCTGCGTAGCGTCCCTTTGGGAATAGCCGTGGCGCTCGAATTCACGGGGCCGCTGGCGGTTGCTCTGTTTGCCTCGCGCAAAGCGCTCGACTTCGTATGGATCGCACTCGCCGTAACAGGCCTGCTGTTGCTGATCCCGACAGGAGAAGAAAGCGCGAGCCTTGACATAACCGGCGTGGCTTACGCTTTAGGTGCAGGAGTCTGCTGGGCCGGCTACATCCTGTTCGGGCAAAAAGCCGGCGAAGATAACGGCATTCAAACAGCAGCGCTGGGCGTTCTGATTGCGGCCATATTCATCGCCCCGATCGGAGCGGTGCATGCAGGCTGGGCAATATTTGACATTGGATTGATTCCTACCGCCATTGGTGTCGCAATCCTGTCCACTGCCCTCCCCTATAGCCTGGAGATGGTCGCACTGACCCGGATGCCCGCCCGAACATTTGGAACCCTGGCCAGTATGGAGCCAGCATTCGGTGCCTTGTCGGGGATGCTCTTCCTTCACGAACACCTGACCATTACGCAATGGCTGGCCATTGGTGCGATTATCATGGCCTCAGCAGGCGCCACCCTTACAGCACGGCGCGAAACAGCACAATTAGTCCCGGCAGACTGAAGATATCTTTCCCCCAAAGATGAGATGTCACTAGCATTTGTAACGCTGTTGAGCCATGTTTAGGACATGGCTACGCCCTGACCGCTCAGGCTATTGGCAGAAGCCAGATCATCTTACCGAGTAATCGTATTCAGGCTGGGCACTGGCCTTCAATGAAAGCCAGAGTAAGGAAGGCAATGAAGTACATTTTTATAGCGCTGACAACACTAATAATCACAGGCTGCGCCGCCACCTCAGCCCCTGTAAAACAGACAAAGCGAGGGATTCACATCAACTGCTCAGGTCTGTCGTCTTCCTGGCAGAAGTGTTACGCCATGGCAGCCGACTCCTGCGTTTCGAAAAACTACAGAGTCATCGCCAAATCCGGCGACGGTGTAGAAGACCCCGGCGACTACCCTTTCGGCCTGAATCCGGCGGGCTATACCAGTCGCAGCATGATCATCATCTGCAAGAAGCCCGCGAAGACCGAATGAGGAAAAGTGGCGGTTGTGTTACCGCCCGCCACTTACCTGACACTACACCGCTTCCATCAAACCGCCACCGTACGCAGACGTAGCCATTCAAGCGCAGCGCCCTGCAACAGGGGGCTCAAGCGCTGACACACCTGGGCGTGGTAATCATTCAACCATGTCCTCTCCTCAAGGCTCAGCAACTCCACCTCCAGACAACGGGTGTCGATCGGACACAACGTCAGGGTTTCGAACCGCAGGAACTCGCCAAACTCGGTCGTCTGCGCCTCGCGGTTGATCACCAGATTCTCTATCCGTACTCCCCAGCGTCCCGGACGATAAGTACCCGGCTCAATAGAGGTAATCATGCCCGGAAGCATCGCGGTTTGCGGCGTAGCCGGTGCTTGATAGGCGATAACCTGTGGCCCCTCGTGAACATTCAGGAAATACCCGACACCGTGTCCGGTACCGTGCCCGTAATTCACTCCCTCAGACCAGATTGGTGCCCGAGCGATCGCATCCAGAAGCGGCGACAAAATGCCTTTGGGGAAATGAGTGCGAGATAGAGCGATCAAGCCTTTCAAGACCCTCGTGCAGTCGCGCTTCTGCTCTGCACTCGGATTACCGACAGGCACCATACGCGTGATGTCGGTAGTCCCCCCCAGATACTGCCCCCCGGAGTCGATCAGCAGCAAACCGTCTCCCTCGATCTGCGCGTACTCATCTGGCGTCGCACGGTAATGCGGCATAGCCCCATTGCCATTGAAACCCGCGATGGTCGCGAAGCTGGGTGAAATGTAGCCTGGACGACGTTGACGAGCCTGCCCAAGCTTTTCGTCGATGGTCAATTCGCTGACAGCATCATGGCCCAACGCCGAATCCAGCCAGCAAAAGAACTCGCACAGCGCCGCCCCGTCCTGCTCCATGGCCTGACGAATATGCGCGGTATCGGCTTCGCTTTTTTGTGATTTGAACAACGTCGTCGGGTTCAGACCCTCGACCAGCGTAACTTCAGCATCCAAGTAGTCCAGCAAGCCGCACGTGACCCTGGCCGGGTCAATCAACAGACGCGCGTCTTTAGGCACTTCGCGCAGGGCTGCACCAATCTGGGTGTACTCGAGCAACGTGATGCCGTCCTGCTCAAGACTGAGACGCACCCCCGCGCTCAACTTGCTTGAGTCGACGAAAAGACTGACGCCATTCGGCCCAATCAAAGCGAAGGAAATGAACACCGGGTTGTAAGACACATCAGAGCCACGCAGATTGAACAACCAGGCAATGTCATCCAGGGTGGCAATGAAGTGCCAATCTGCCCCACGCTCAGCGATGACCTGACGCAGACGGGCCAGCTTTTCGACACGCCTTACCGATGCCTGAGGCGGCAAGTGCTCAAAAACCGGACTGACCGGCAACGCTGGCCGATCGGCCCACAGCTCGGTGAGCAAATCCAGATCTGTACGTAGCCTCGCGCCTCGCTCGTAGAGCTTGCTCGCGAGAGTTCGTGAGGACGCAACCGCCAATACTGCCCCATCAACCGCCACGACAGTTTCAGCCTTGGCCTGATCGGCCAGCCACTCCAGAGGCCCCTGTTGCCCTGGCTGCAGCTTGACCAGTTCGATGCCACTGCCCGCCAATTCTTTAGCTGCCTGCTCCCAATAGCGACTATCCGCCCAAAGCCCGGCAAAGTCCTGAGTCACAATCAGCGTTCCCACAGAACCATGGAAACCCGACAACCATTGGCGCCCCTGCCAGTAGCCCGGCAGGTATTCGGAAAGATGCGGGTCGGCTGAAGGCACCAGATAAGCATCAATACGCTCGCGGCTCATCAAGGCCCGTGTCTGCGCCAAGCGTTGTACGACGGCTGCGCCGGGTTTCGATTGCGTACTCATTGATTCTCCTGCTGACCCGAAAAAATTAATCTCTTGCGGGCAGATAATGGAGCACCTGTCAGGAGTGAGCAACCGCCCAGAACGCAGGTTGCAGTCGTGAGGACTTGATCAGCGAGGCTGCCTGCTCGATTTCCTCTGCGCTGGTGAAGCGCCCGAGGCTCAAGCGAATAGTCTGACTGGCGGCCTTGGCGTCATGACCGAGCGCCAGCAGCACATGCGAGGGCGTGTTTTTTGCCGAGTTGCAGGCGGAGGTCGAGGAAAAAGCCAATCCATTCCCCAGAGCGGCAATGTCCAGATCGTTGTTGCCAAAAGTCAGACTCAACGTATGAGCAATTCGCTGTACCGAATCCCCGTTGATACGCAAACCGGAAACATCGGCCAGCCGTGTACATAAAAGCTGATTCAACTGCTGGATGTGAGCCGCCTCCTCGTCGAACAACGTCTGGGCCAGCGCAAACGCCGCCCCCATGCCTGCAATCTGATGGGTGGCCAGCGTGCCTGAACGCAAACCGCTTTCGTGTCCGCCACCGTGGATCTGCGCCTGTACGCGCTGTTCGGCCCGCGGCCCGACATACAGGGCACCGATACCTTTGGGGCCATAGATCTTGTGGGCCGAGAAGGACATCAGATCAACCGCCAGTTCGGACAGATCAATCCTGACCTTGCCTGCGCCCTGAGCGGCATCGACATGAAACAAGGCGCCATGCTCGCGCACATGCTTACCGATTTGGGCGATATCGTTAAGCGTGCCCAGCTCGTTGTTGACCAGCATCAACGACACCAGAAAAGTGTCCTCGCGCAAAGCCTCGACTACCGCTTGCGCAGAGATCAAACCATTGGCATCCGGTGCCAGATAGGTCACCTCAACGCCTGCCAGCTGCAACTGTTGCGCAGTGTCGAGGATCGCCTTGTGTTCGATCTGACTGGTAATAATGTGCCCCGCCGTGCGGCCACTGCGCTCGGCGTAGCTTTGGGCAACGCCCTTCAACGCCAGATTGTTCGACTCGGTTGCGCCTGAAGTCCAGATGATCTGCTCCGGGCGCGCGCCTACCAGATCAGCCACCTGTTGGCGTGCGACATCTACGGCTGATCGTGCGTCACGTCCATAAGCATGTGAGCTGGACGCCGGATTGCCAAAAGTCCCGGACCGACCCAGGCATTGCACCATGACCTCAATGACACGCTCATCAACGGGTGTGGTAGCAGCGTAGTCAAAATACAGCGCAAGATTTTTCATGAAAATCACCTTGAAATGCACAGCCCGGAAGGCCGGACTGTTTGCGTAATACGAGTCGCGATTCCTGCGACATTCGAAAGCGGATCTTGTAGAACATCATGCACGAATCTTCATAGATCAAAAAATTATTAATTATTATTTATATATTCCATAAAAGAATATATGCCCAATTGGGTCCTCAGAGACCCACGCACGATCCATGCCCAAAACAGGCTTCACACGCTGATGGGCAGCACACCAGGCTTTCGTTCACCTATCGCGCCATGCTCCTGACAATAAGAGTTCTTGCGGAAACGTTTAACTCGTTTGAATGGTGAGTAACAACACCCATTGATAACAAGACAGGTATCTGGGCCACTTATTTATCAAGTATCACTAACGACTAACTTCTGGCGCTAAAAAAACGACTACTGCGTTTACACAACGCCTATGAACAACGACGTGCTGAGTGCCCAAAAACCGTCATTGCACCGAAGCAGTGCGAGCGATGTTTTTTTGACTCCTTTAAATTCAACAACTTAAGTAATATTACAAACCACTTATCAAAAATTTAACAGAATGTTGACGAAATAATTTGACAGAAAGCTTGAGGACAACGATATATATGCGTGTCAGACATTTCCTAGCCCGTGCAGCGTTGCCAAAGAGCAACGCGCAGGAAATGTTCAGCCAACACACTTCTTGATTTGCCTCATGTTAGTTATCTGCACGGCGCGTTTTTAGCGCCGGTGGCCGTCCTTTGATTAACGGAAAATCGCTCAACTGCAGAATGTAGTCGAGGGGGCGGTAGCTTGGCCCGCAGTTTGTGTGGCGGGGTCAGGCAGCTAATTAAGGTATTCGCAGTACCAAGTTGAAGTTTCCTGCGCACTGGATCAAGCGATTCGGGCGGTAGCGTGGGCGAGCGTGCAAATAAATCAAAAAGTGCCAGACAAAACGTCTGACTTAACGGGTTCATCTTCAACTTCAGGGATTGGAATTGATGCGATCTTCATTCGCTATGGATCCGTTACGGATCAAGCAAGTCAGCGAGCAAATCAATGCCCAGGGTTTCAGCCAGATCAGCGGTGCGCTTGATGCCAACGAGCTGCAACTGCTGCGTGCCTACACCGAGGCCCAGGCGAAATTACACCGGGGTGAATACTTTGCTCATCACGGTGAAAAGCTGCTTTCACAAAGCCCGCTGTCTTCGCTATGGGAGTCTGCGGACTTCCAGCAAATGCTCGCCAATCTTTATCGCTGCGCCACTGGCGTAGACGCTGCCAGCTCGCAGATTTTCCCGGTGCTGCGTTGTGTCCAGGGTAACCAGGGACGCCGCGAATCCAACAGCTTCCACTTTGACGCCAGCCTGGTCACGGTGCTGGTACCCGTATTCATCCCGACTGAAGGGGATGAGCGCGGTGATCTGATGCTGTTCCCCAATTTGCGCAAAATACGGCGCAACGCCGTATTCAACGCCATCGAAAAGGCACTGATCCAGAACGCCTTTAGCCGCAAGTTGCTGGTAATGGCTATTGAGCGAGGTTGGGTGAAACCTGAAACGCTGACGCTCAAGCCTGGCGATATCTATGTGTTCTGGGGCTACAGGTCGCTGCATGCCAACAAGCCTTGCGGCCCGGAGGTCACCAGAGCGACAGCCATCTTCCATTTTGGCGACCCGCATGCGGGCAGTCTGACCACCCGGCTGATCCTGCAAATCAATCAACGTCGTGCCCGGCGCGCCAGCCGCAAAGCTGGCACTGGCTCATCAGAAGTTACACCTGGCAAATCGCTCTGACACCTGCGTTAAACGTCAAACATGGAGGCTTCGATGATCAACGTAACGAAAACTTATCTGGGCGATATCGACAAGTTCAAAAGCTATGTCGAAGGGATTTATGCTCGAGGCTGGCTGACTAACCACGGGCCTCTGGTGAGCGAGCTGGAAGAACGTCTGAAGGATTATCTGGGCGTCAAACATATCATCCTGACCAACAACGGCACGCTCGCATTACAAGTTGCCTATCGGGCACTTAACCTGAGTGGCAGCGCGGTTACTACACCGTTCAGTTTTGTCGCTACCAGCAGCTCCCTGCAATGGGAGGGTATAAGCCCGCTATTTGCCGACATTGATCCCGGTACCTGGAACATCTCCCCGGCTCACATCGAAAGCCGCATTCAGTCCGATACAACGGCAATCGTCGGCACGCACGTATTCGGCAATCCTTGTGCCGTCGAGCAGATCGAACAAATCGCCCTCAAACACAAGCTCAAAGTGGTCTACGACGGTGCCCATGCTTTTGCCGTACGCCATGCGGGTCAGTCGGTACTTAACTGGGGCGACGTCAGCACCTTGAGTTTCCACGCCACCAAGCTGTTCCACACTATTGAAGGCGGCGCGATCATCACTAACGATGACGAGGTTGCGAAACGCGCCTACCTGCTTTGCAACTTCGGTATTGCAGACGTCGACAAGATCGATGGTATTGGCATCAACGCCAAGCTCAACGAATTTTCTGCGGCCATGGGTCTGTGCATCCTTGATGACATCGAGAACATTCTCGAAGAACGCGCCGAGATTGCTCACCGATACACCGCCCGGCTGGAAAACTATCTGGATCTGCAACAAGTCCAGGCCGATAGCCAGCTCAATAACAGCTACTACCCGGTGGCGTTTCGCGATGAACAACAACTGCTGCGCGTGCGCACCGCCCTTAATCATCGCGACATCAATCCGCGCCGCTACTTCTACCCGTCGCTGGACACACTTGAATACCTGCAACCACAGGTTCCTCAGCACGAATCCCGTGCGTTGAGCGAGCGCGTGCTGTGCCTGCCGATTTATCCCGGCCTGCAAAAAAGTGATCAGGAAAAAGTCATCAATACCTTGATCGAAGAGTGCAGTGTCAGCAACGTGCACTACCGCAGTTCACTCATCGCTCAGGCTATATAAGCGCCATGGCGAAGAGTCGCTCGGTCATCCGTAACACCGCGTTGAACTATGCCGGTCAGGCCTACGTTCTGCTGGTGGGGATCTTGATCATGCCGTTCTACCTCGGTCATCTGGGTGCCGAGGCGTATGGTTTGATCGGTTTTTTCGCCGTGATGCAGGCCTGGTTGCTGCTGCTCGATGCGGGTTTGTCACCGGCCCTGGTGCGTGCCGTCGCCCATCAGCAGGGTACGCTTGCCCGTGACCGTAGCTCCGGGCAGTTGCTGCGCTCGTTCGAAATCATTTTTCTGCCCATGGCGCTGCTTTGTTGCATCGGGATTTACCTGAGCAGCCCGTGGATTGCCCTGCAGTGGCTCAACGCAAAAGAGCTGCAGCCCGAAACGCTGATTCACTGCATCAGCCTGATGGGACTAGTAGTCGCGCTTCGCCTTTACGCGACCCTGTACAAAAGTGGTATTCAGGGCCTGGAGCAACATGCCTGGCTGAATATCGCCAACATCATCATCGCGACATTGCGCTATTTCGGCGGCCTGCTGCTGGTTAGTACCTACTCTCAGGATCCCGAGGACTTCTTTGAATTTCAGGCCGCGGTCGGCCTGATCGAAACTCTGATTTTTGCCGCAAGGGCATACCAGCAGATGCCGACTCCGCATCTGCTTACCGGCTTCAACCGGGCTTTGGTCAAACCGATCATTCCGTTTGCCGCAAGCATGACCCTGACCTCGGTGCTGTGGATTGTGCTGACCCAGATGGACAAGGTGTTGCTGTCCGATCTGCTGCCACTGGATCAATACGGTTACTTCTCACTGGTGGCACTGATCACCACCGGCATCATGATGCTCACCAACCCACTGGTGCAGGCCTTGTTGCCGCGCATGACCGTTTTGGTGGCCGAGGGGCGGCAAAACGAAATGCACGCCCTGCTTCTGGCCGCCAACCGATTCGCCTGCACTTTTTTGTTTCCACTGGCGGCGTTGATCGGCCTGCACGGCAACTACCTGATCTACGCCTGGACCGGCGACTGGGTTGCGGCGCAATGGAGCCAGCAGATTCTCTGCTGGTACTCACTGGGCAGCGCGATCATGGCCATCAGCGCCTTCCAGTTCTATCTGCAATACGCCTATGGGCAACTTCGCCTGCACATCTGGTACAGCGTGATTTCAGCCATCGTCACTCTGCCGGTGATGTTTTACGCCATTCGTTATCAGGGCGCGTATGGCGCAGCAATAGCCTGGTTCCTTCTGCGAGCCGTGTCGTTTGCGATCTGGCCGATGATCGTCCACCACCGGTTAGCGCCGGGCATCCATGGCCAGTGGCTGCGCGACATTCTGCGCATCAGCGTGATGACCGCCGTCGGATTGGCACTCAGCGAACCGCTGTTGCGAATGATCGCTGGCGAAGATCGCCTCAGTATTTTTCTGGGCCTGGCGGTCAGCGGCCTGATCACCCTGTTTGTCGTGGCCGCCAGCTACAAACCCCTGGCAGCGAAAATTTTCATCTTGTTCAGCAAACCGAGTACGTGAGCCATGGATGACCTAACAAAAGCCGCACCGAGCGCGCCACCGTTACTGAGTATTGTGTGCCCGGCGTATAACCAGGAAGCTTTCATCGCTCAGACACTGGACAGCTTTCTGGCACAACAGACGACCTTCAACTTCGAAATCCTGATCAACGATGATGCCTCGACTGATGGCACCGCACGGATCATCGCCGAGTACACCCAACGTTATCCGCACATTATTCGACCGTTCTATGAGCAGGTGAACCAGTACCAGCATGGTCGACCTTGCGTGCCCGGTCTGTTTGCCAAAGCACGCGGTCGCTACATTGCCTACTGCGAAGCCGACGATTACTGGACCGACCCGCGCAAACTGCAGATCCAGGTGGATTTTCTGGAGGCGAACCCGGACTACGTGATGACCTATCACGATGCCATGGCCTTCGATGAAAACGGTCTGCGCGGCATTCAGCTACAAGGCAGGCTGCGCGCTGATGCCAGTGCTCTGGAGCTGCAAAAAGCGCGACCAATATCGACCCTGACCGTGTGCTTTCGCAACATGCTCAGCCATATGCCTCCCGAACTGCTGATGCCCGTCGCACCGCTCAATGACATGTGCTGGTGGTCGCTACTGGGCGCATTCGGCAAAGGTAAATTCCTCGCCGAGATCAAACCGGCAGCCTATCGGGTGCATCCGGGCGGGATTTTTTCCATGCGCAGCAACAAACGCAAACTGCACATGAGCCTGCAGACCAGCAGCAGTCTGGCCAACTATTACCAGCGCTGCGGCAATCAGGAGTTGTACGAATACTTCCTGATGCAGGTCTTCTGCCTTTCCCTGTCGGCACTTGGCCCTATGCACAAGCTGCGCGCGCTGCTGATGGCTGTTCGCAACATGAGCATCAACCTCGGCAAGAGGTTGGTGCCCTCGGTCAGCAAAGGCCATGTTCAGTAACGTTCTGGTGATATGCGTCGGCAACATCTGTCGCAGCCCCATGGCTCAGGCACTGCTGTTGCAACGCGTCGCGCCGCACCTGCAAGTGGCCTCGGCCGGGACTCACGCCATGCTCGGTTCGCCCATGGATCCCCTCGCCGAAGCGGTCTTGCAGATGCATCAGGTTTCAGTACCCCGGCATCAGGCCCGCCAGATAGACAGGGGAATGTTGCACAAGGCCGACCTGATTCTGCTGATGGAAACCTCTCAGCAAAGCAGCGTGTTGAGGCTGGCCCCGGAAGTGCGCGGCAAAACGTTTCTGATTGGCAAATGGCAACAACAGCTGGAAATCGCCGACCCCTATCGGCAACCCAAATTAGCCTTTGAACAGACCTACGAGCAGCTCTCGAGATGCGTCGACGACTGGCTACCTTTTCTTCAGTCAGGAGAAACAAGATAAATGACCGCTATGAACCGCTCTTCCCTGGATTACTACCAGGACTCCCGGATCGATTTGGCAACTATCTTGCGCACACTATTTGACCATAAGGGCCTGATCATCCTGATCGTCGCCCTCTTCAGTCTCGCGGGTGTGGCCTATGCGTTGCTCTCAACGCCCATCTACCAGGCCAACGCGATGATCCAGATCGAACCGAAAAAAATCGGCATCGAGGGCACCCCCGAGGTATCCGGTAAACCCATGTCAGTGTCCCAGGCCACCACAGAAATCGAACTGATCAAGTCCCGTGCGGTTCTGGGCAAAGTAGTGGAAGACCTCAAGCTCAATATCGTGCAACGCCCGAAGCTGTTTCCGGTGATTGGCCCCTACCTCAATCGTACCTTCACACCGGACACCGGCAGTGCATTGGCCGAGCCGCTGTTTGGCCAGGCAGCCTATGCGTGGGGTGGAGAAAAAATCGATGTATTCCAGCTCGACGTGCCGGAAGCTCTGTTGGGTGAAAACCTGATTCTGGTCGCGGGCAAACCGGGTTTCTTCTCCCTGTATGACGAAGATCGCAAGCTGATCCTCAGCGGTGCCATCAACCAGACCGTCGAAGGCAAGGGCGCAAAAATTCAGGTCGCTGCGCTCTCCGCCCGACCAGGTACAGAGTTCATTGTTGCCAAACTGCGCACCCTGACCGCCGCGCTGATTTATCAGGATCGCCTGAAGATCACCGAGGCTGGCAAAGACTCGGGCATCATCTACCTGTCTATTCAGGACCCTGACCCGGACAAAGCCAACCACATTCTCAACGAAGTCAGCCGCCTGTATGTGCGCCAGAACGTTGAGCGCAGCTCGGCCGAAGCCGCGCAACGTCTGGAGTTCCTGCGCTCGCAACTGCCTGCCGTGCGCAAGCAACTGGAAGACTCGGAAATGGCCCTGAACGACTTTCAGACCAGCGCCAAGTCCGTGGACCTGAGCATCGAAACCAAGGGCGTACTCGATCAGGTGGTCAAGCTGGATTCGATGCTCTCCGAGCTCAAGCTCAAACGCGTCGAGATTGAACGTCTGTACACCCGCGAACACCCGACCTATCGCGGCCTGATGAACCAGATGGGCCAGCTGGAAGCTCAGAAACAAGGCTTGCTGAAGAAAATCGAAGCCTTGCCCGTGACGCAACAGGAGCTGCTGCGCCTGACCCGCGACATGCAGGTCACCAGCCAGACCTACACCCTGATGCTGAACAAGAGTCAGGAACAGGACATTCTGCGTGCAGGCAGCATCGGTAACGTAAGAATTATCGATAACGCCGACGCCAACGTCGAACAGCCGGTCAAACCGATGAAAAAACTCATCGTGCTACTGGCGGCATTGCTCGGGACTGTAGTGGCGGTGGGCGCCGTGTTCGTACGTCAGGCGTTCTATCGCGGCGTGGAAAACCCTGAAATCATCGAAAACATTGGCATGCCGGTGTACGCATCGCTGCCCTACTCCCGCCAGCAGGATCGGCTGGAAAAGAACAGTCAGGGACGCAGCAAGGAGTCGAAGCTGCTGAGCGTTTCGGCACCGACCGAGCTGGCCATCGAGTCCTTGCGCAGCCTGCGTACCAGCCTGCACTTCGCGATGCTCGAAGCCCGCAACAATGTACTGATGATTTCCAGCCCGTCACCCGGCGCAGGCAAGTCTTTCGTTTCCAGTAACCTGGCAGTGATCATTGCCCAGGCTGGCAGGCGCGTGCTGTTGATCGATGCCGACATGCGCAAGGGCTATCAGCACAAGATCTTCGGCCTGAACCCCAAGCACGGGTTATCCGACACCCTGGCTGCGCGGGTTAAAAGTACGGAAGTCATCAACCACACTGAAGTGCGCAACCTGGACCTGATGTCCTGCGGCTTCTTGGCGCCAAACCCGTCAGAACTGTTGATGCATGACAACTTCAACAAGATGCTGGCAGAGCTCTCCCCGCTCTATGACCTGATTCTGGTCGACACGCCGCCCATCCTTGCCGTCACTGACGCCACCCTGGTCGGGCGTCAGGCGGGCACCTGTCTTTTGGTCACCCGTTTCGGCCTGACCACCGTTAAAGAGATTGAAGCTTGCAAGCGCAGGCTTGGCCAAAACGGTGTGCTCATCAAAGGCGCGATCTTCAATGGCGTGCTGCGCAAGGCGTCCACCGCTGACTATGACTGCGCCGCCTACGGCTACAACTACAGCCCCGCACGAAAGTAACCAGACGATTCCCCACCACCACCGTAAAGGAGTTACGTATGGCCCGGACCATTGCAATGATGCAGCCTTATCTCTTCCCTTATCTGGGATACTTTCAACTGATTGCGGCAGCAGACGTGTTCGTCCTGGGCGACGATCTGCAATACATTCGCTCGGGGTGGGTCAATCGAAACCGTATCCTGCAGAACGGTGAGGCGAAGCTCATCACCTTCCCGCTGAAGCGGGACAACTTTGAACTGCCGATCATGAAGCGCCAGCTGTGCGATAACTTTGGCGAAGAAGCCGATCGGCTCATCAACCTCATTACCCAGAGCTACCGTAAAGCCCCCTATTTTGCTCAGGTCATGCCATTGCTGGAGCGTTTGATTCGCTTCCCGCAACAAAACCTCGCGCTCTATACCGAGCATGCGATTCGCGAACTGTGCGCTTACCTGCATATCGTCACGCCCATCCTGCGCGGTTCAGACCTCAAGCTGGTGTCTTGCCTGGACAAGCAAGACCGCGTGATCAATATCTCCCGCACCTTCGCTGCCACCACCTTTCTCAACCCCATTGGTGGCGTCGAACTGTACGACCGCGATCACTTCGCACGGCAGGGTCTGTTAGTGCGCTTTTTCAAAATGGACCCCATCGTCTATCGGCAACTGAACCAGCCATTCGTACCCAGCCTTTCGATCATCGATGTGCTGATGTTCAACTGCGTTGAGCAGATCCAGGCGATGCTCGCCTGCTACAGCGTCTGCGAGGGTTTACCGATTCCCGAAACACAGCTGTTGGCCGAATTGACCCGCCAGGTCGATATCAGCGCCCACCTGCCTGCCCACGTTGCTGCGGAGTGACTGCCATGCTTATGGATAACCCCGCCCGCTGGTATTTGATTCAGACCAAACCGCGCCAGGAAGCCCGCGCCGAGGAACACCTGCAACGTCAGCATTTCGAGTGCTATCGCCCGCTCAAGCCAGGCGATGCAAAGAAGCGCGGTGCTCGCCAGACGAGCGAAGAAGAGCTGTTCCCCGGCTATCTGTTCATCCGCATGGATCAAATCAACGACAACTGGTACCCGATCCGCTCGACGCGGGGCGTTGCCAGAATCGTGACGTTCGGGGGGCATCCGGTACCGGTTCAGGATGAACTGATCGGACAGATCCGCCAGCGCCTGAGCAGCCCGCCCCCCAAGGCCGAGTTCAAGCGGGGCGAACATGTGCTGATCAAAGCGGGCGAGATGTGCGACATCGAAGCGATTTTCCTCGCTTGCGATGGCACCGAGCGCGCCGTGATCCTGCTCAACCTGCTGCAACGCGAGCAGAAAGTAGTGTTGCCGATCAGCAGCTTGCTGCGGATGGAAGCGCGGGTTTGACCAGCGCTGAAAACTCGCGACTCACAAACCGGAACCTCACCATGACTCAACTTACAACGCTGGTGACGCTCACCTATGGTGACCGTTTCAACTACCTGCATACGCTGGTCAGCCGTTCGCTGGAAAGCCCGCTGATTGACCGGGTGATCATCGTCAGCAACGCCTCGGTCGCTCCGCTGGAAAACCTGCGCACCACCTGGCCAGGTCAGGTCGAAGTGATCTATCTGCAGAGCAACACGGGTTCGGCCAAAGGCTATTCGGTGGGCATTCAAGCCGCGCTGGATGCCGGGGCTGAATACATCTGGCTAATGGATGACGACAACGCGCCGACGATCAATGCTATCGCGACCTTGCACCAGAGTCTGCGTCAGCGTCAGGCCATCGATGGTCATGACAAAGCCGCCGTACTGGGTTTTCGTCCGACCCATCAGGCTGACATCGCAGCGGGTGTTCCGCGCCGCTTCGCCATTCAACGGCGCTCAAGTTTCTTCGGCTTTCATATCGCGCAACTGCCTTACAAAATCTGGCGGCGTTTGCCTTGGGGCCAGCCGCAAGGCAAGTACAAAAAAATTGAAACCGTGCAGCTACCGTTTGCCACTTACGGCGGGTTGCTCGCTCATCGCAGCCTTTATCAGCGCATCGGGCTGCCACTGGATGCCCTGATGCTCTATGCCGACGACAGCGAATACACCTGGCGCATCACCGCCACAGGCGGACGTATTTTTCTGGTCCCGGAAGCATTACTCGATGACCTGGAGGATTCCTGGAACATCAAGGCGCGTACCAGCAATATCTATGAGAGTTTTTTGCTCGGTGGCTCGGACCTTCGCGCTTATTACGGGGCCCGCAATCAGGCATGGTTCGACAAAAATGTCTGGGCCTCATCGGCGCTGCTTTACGCCTTCAATCGCTGGGTGTTCTTCCGCCTGCTGCGTCTGATTGCCAAACGACGAGGTGCCGAACAGCGCTTGAGCCTGATCGAAAAAGCCATCGCCGACGGTGAGTCGGGTGTATTGGGCCTGCATAAGTCGTATCCGCTATGAAGGCCTTGTTCATTAACAGCCTGTATGCCCCGGACATTGGTGGCGGCGCAGAAATCATCCTGCAGCGCACCGTCGAAGGCTTGCAGCGACGCGGCCATGAAGTCGCGGTACTCGCTACTGGCCCTCAGGCGGGACTTACCGAAGAAACCATCAACCTGGTGAAGGTCTACCGCGCCGGGCTGCGCAACTTCTACTGGCATTTCAGCGCCCAGCGTCCCGGCAAACTGGCGCGCCTGGGCTGGCACCTGCGTGACCGGTATAACACTGGCATGCGCGACTATGTGAAGCAGGTAATCGCGCTGGAAAAACCGGATGTGGTGGTCTGTCATAACCTCACCGGCTGGTCGGTTTCAGCCTGGGACGAGATCACTGCTGCCGGCTTGCCGATTGTTCAAGTGCTGCATGATCTGTATCTGCTATGCCCCGGCAGCACCATGTTCAGCAAAGGTCATAGCTGCCAGAGCCAATGTGGTCGTTGCGAACGCTTTCGCAAAGGTCACGATGTTCGTTCGGCGCAAGTCAACACTGTCGTCGGCGTCAGCCGCTTCATGCTCGACACTTTGCAGGCTCAGGGTTATTTCAAAAATGCGCGTGGCTATGTTGTGCATAACGCCAGCCCTCAACCCACCCAGCCGATTAGGCTTAAAAGCGCGGAGCCAGTCGCGAAACATGCACCGCTGCGCTTCGGCTACATGGGCACCCTGTCGGAACCCAAAGGGTTGCGCTGGCTGATCGAGCAGTTTCAGCAATTGCCCATCGACGCCACCTTACAGATTGCCGGCCGCGGTCAACTTAACGATGAGGAATGCTTCAAGGCGCTGGCACAGTCGCCCAGAATCAGCTTCGTCGGCTACCAGTCCCCCGAAGATTTCTACAAGCAGATAGATGTCGCCATCGTGCCCTCGATCTGGAATGAGCCGTTCGGCATGGTTGCCGTCGAAGCCTGTGCCTGGTCCATACCGGTAATCGCCAGTCGCATGGGCGGGTTGCCAGAGATTATCCAGGATCAGCTCAACGGACTGCTCTGCAACCCCGACGATCCCGATTCACTGGGTATGGCGATGCTCAAGCTGCACCAACAACCTGAACTGCTGGCGCGGCTGAGCGCCCAGGCTCGCATCAGTGTCGCGTCATTAACGGATCTGGAACTGATGCTCGACAGCTATGAAAGCATCCTTGCCCAAACCTTGCTGGACGGCACCGCTCGCCGCCCTCAGCCGTGCCTCTCACGCCCGGCCTGACAGGCCTAAAATTGCGCTTACCTCTGCAGTGTTATCCATCGGCCCGTGACTAACCGAGCCAGCTTCTGGCGCTCCGGACCGTGCCTCTTCATTGAGACAAAACATGTCCAAGCAAGCCCGCGCCCCGTCAAGACGGCCTATGACGTTGTTTCTCTTGAGCCTGTTATTAAGCTGCACAGCAACCGCAGACGAACGATTCATCATCGGTGTCGCGACTCATTTAATGAACAAGAACGGCCCTTCGGCCAAGGCGCTACAGATGCTTGAAGCCGCCGGAGTCGACTCGGTCCGCGATGATGCTTACTGGTCTATAGCCGAACCCCATCGCGGACAGCTGCATATTGATCCTGCCTGGCAGGCCTATCTGAGCAAGGCACGGGAACACAAACTCAGGCCCTTGCTGGTACTGGGCTATGGCAACCCGAACTACGGCAACTATGCCAAGCCTCGCTACCCACCGATCAAGGAAGGCTTCGGCAACTATGTGAACTTTGTCGGCCGCGAACTGGCGGACAGCGTAGATTTTTATGAAATCTGGAACGAGTGGGACAAGGAAAACCCGGTTGATGAGGCGTTCGCCCGGGACTACAGCAACCTGATCGAAGACACCGCCAGCAAACTGCGGCGCCAGAAAAACCCAGTGACGATCCTGGCAGGCGCGGTGACCAGTCAAGGCATGGATCTGGGGTTCGCCGACCGCCTGGTCTCAGCCGGGTTGCTCAATCATGTGGATGGCCTGTCATTACATCCTTATGTGCATTGCCGCCATGAAGAACGGCATACCCCTGAACGCTGGATTGCCTGGCTGCGCTGGCTTGATGCTGATCTCAGGGCATTGGTCGCCCGCCCCGTGCCGCTTTACCTGACAGAGATGGGCTGGCCCAGCAACACCGGAAAATGCGGGGTAAGCGAACAGACCCAGGCAGCCTATCTGGCGCGCAGTTTCTTCCTGGCTCAGACCCTGCCAGATATCAAGGGCCTGTGGTGGTACGACTTGCTTGACGATGGCCAGGATGCCAGCGACCCGGAACAGAATTTCGGCTTGCTCAATCCGGACCTGACAGTCAAACCGGCGTACCTGACGCTGAAAGCCATCAGCCCGTTTCTGCATGATTACCGCTACGACGCAGAAAAAAGTCGAGAACTGGATAACGCTTACCTGCTGCGCTTCGCCAAGGGCTCGGAGCAGATTCTGGTGGCGTGGACCACCGGACAGTCACGCGCGATAACTGTCGACGCCAGCAGCGTCCAGGCCGGCAATGTCCTGATCATCGACAGTGGCCAGCCCGAACAAGGCCAGCTGGATACCGGCATTCCCTGGAACTGCAACGACAGTCGTTGCTCAGCACAGGTGCCCATCTACGAGTTCCCGAAAATCTTCCGCCTGGGCAGCAAACCGCCGTTGTTTGCTCAGTGATAGATCTGAATTGAAGTGCAATACCCGTGGGAAATCTCTGTCGGCCTGCAAGCTGCCCTTGACCTTGCAGGACCGGTTTTAGCCGGGAGGGCGTCGGGACATTCGCTAAATGTCCTTCGCCAGAAAAACCGCCCTCCCGGCTAAAGCCAGTCCTACGTGTCAAGTGCGTGCCGCGAACCTAACTTCCTCTCCCATCCTGCGCAGGGACCTTCGCCCATGATTGTGATCAATGCCCGTTTTCTTACCCAGGAACTGCGTGGGGTCCAGCGGTTTGCCGAGCAGACCTGTCTGGCGCTCAAACAACTGCGTAACGACCTGATTTTCGTCGCACCTCACGGGATCAAGATGAGCGAGAGCGCCAAAGCTCTGGATGTGCAGTGCATTGGCTATAACAGCGGCCACCTCTGGGAGCAACTGGACTTACCGCTGTACCTGATGCGCAACGGGCAGCCGTTGCTGGTGTCGCTGTCCAGCACGGCACCCATGTTTTATCGCAATCAGATCGCCACGCACCACGACATCAATTACGTGCGCTACCCGCAAAGTTACTCGCGGATGTTCCGCACGGTTTACCGCACGGTGACACCGATATTGTTATGGCGCCTTAAATCCCTGATCACCGTCAGCAATTTTTCGCGAGGTGAGATTGCCCGGTTTTATGGCTACCCCGAAAAACGCATCTTCATCGTTCCCAACGCGACCAGCGATGCGTTCCGGCCAGGCGTTGCGCTAACAGACAACGCGCGCTATCTACTGGCCGTGTCCTCACCCAGTGCGCACAAAAACTTCAACCGCATGATTCAGGCGTTCATGACGCTGCGCGGCCATGACGATCTGCAATTGCACATCGTGGGTGCCGCCAGCGAAATTTTCGCCGCACCGGAACTGCAACGTCTGGCGTGCCGTGACCCACGCATCCGTTTTCTCGGACGGCTCAGCGATGCCGAGTTGATCAAGCAATATCAGGGCGCGACGGCGTTTGTCTTTCCATCGCTCTATGAAGGCTTCGGAATACCGCCACTGGAAGCACAAGCCTGCGGTTGCCCGGTGCTGGCCGCCAACGCGGCCTCCATTCCGGAAGTGTTGCAGGCCAGTGCACTGTATTTCGACCCGCTGGACGTGTCGCATATGGCCTCGGCCATGGAACGGATTCTGACCGACCTGCCCCTGCGTCAGGCGCTACGTCGCCGGGGCCTGAGCAATGTCGCGCGGTTCTCCTGGGAAGACTCTGCTCGTCGCGTTTCCCAGCGCATCGACGCACTGGTTCAAAGCAATGCACCCACGGACCCGCAAACGCAAACTGCAGAATCGACCTCGGGCAAACTCTGATATGAAGCGCCTGGCCTACATTGACGCCCTACGCGGTATAGCGGCTTTGCTGGTGGTATTCACTCACCTCTATGCCCCGCTGCTCGGCGATGTCTGGGTGCTTCGCGAACTGCTGGATGTCGGCAAGCTCGGCGTGCTCTGGTTCTTCATGATCAGCGGCGTGGTCATCCCGTTCAGTCTGCGTCCCGGCCCCGATGGCGCTCGACGCTTTGTGATTTCACGGTTCATGCGGCTGTACCCTGCTTACTGGCTGTCTTTGCTGGTTTACCTGACGATGTTGCAGTTGTCTGGCGGACTGTTTCCGCCCTGGCCGCAAATCATCGCCAACGTCAGCATGATCCAGGCGCTACTGGGCTTCGATGACGTGGTTGGTCTGTACTGGACGTTATTCATCGAACTGGTGTTCTACGGCCTGTGCCTGTTGCTGTTTATCCGCGGCAAGCTGTATGACCTTGCGGTGCGGACCCGCTGCGCCCTTGGCATGCTTGCGCTGGGATTACTGCTGGCGGTCATCCGGGAACTGACCGAACGCAAAGTGCCGGTGGCTTTGCCTCTGGGCCTGTCATTGATGTTCTTTGGCTCAATCTGGCGCCAATGGCTGCTGGCCGAGCGCAGCCGTCAATTGACCCGCAGTCTGGTGCTGGTGCTGGGCGCCTATGCACTGTTGTTGCCTCCCATCTTGCTGCTGGCTTATGGCGAAAACCTGATCGAAGGGGAAGCTGGCGGGCGTTACCTGTTTACCTACGCCGCGGCGATTGTCAGCTTCCTGTTACTGACCCGTAGTGTCCGTCTTGATCACCCGATGCTGGTCTGGCTCGGAAGCGTCAGTTACTCGTTGTACCTGCTGCACCCCTCAATGCTGCTATTGGCCGAGTACCTGTTGCGTGGCCTGCAATTGCCTGCCCTCTACGCCGCCGTATTGGCGACCGCACTGACTCTGGGCATCGCTGACTTGTCCTTCCGCTACATCGAAACGCCATTCATCCAGTGGGGCAAACGCCTCAATAATCGCCACGCCAAGACGCAGACAGCCCGCGCCTGATGTAGAGCCTGTGCATACAGAAGGGAACCTCAATGAGAATTGCAATAGTCCACGACTGGCTGGTGACGTACGCCGGTGCTGAACGAGTATTGGCGTCACTGATCAACATCTGGCCACAGGCCGATCTGTTTTCGGTGATCGACTTTCTCAGCGAGCAGGATCGCGCCCACTTGCAGGGTAAAGTGGCCAAGACGACTTTCATCCAGCGTTTACCCAAAGCCAAAACCCACTACCAGCGCTATCTGCCGCTGATGCCCCTGGCCATCGAGCAGCTTGACCTGTCGGGTTACGACCTGATTATCAGCAGCAGCCACGCGGTGGCCAAAGGTGTGCTCAGCGGCCCGGACCAGTTGCACGTCAGTTATGTGCACTCGCCGATTCGTTACGCCTGGGACCTGCAACACCAGTATTTGCACGAGTCAGGCATGAGCACCGGACTCAAGAGCAAAGTCGCGCGGATGATTCTGCATTACATCCGCATGTGGGATCAGCGCACCTCGTCCGGCGTCGACGACTTCATTGCCAACTCGCACTTCATTGGTGGGCGCATCGCAAAAGCTTACCGTCGCGAATCCACCGTTATCTATCCCCCGGTGGACACGGTCAACTTCACCCCGCAAGACAGCAAACAGGATTACTACTTCACCGCATCACGCATGGTGCCTTACAAACGCATGCCGATGATTATCGAAGCCTTTGCCGCGATGCCTGACAAACGCCTGATCGTGATCGGCGACGGCCCGGAAATGGCCAAGGCGAAATTGATCCATGCGCCCAATGTCACCTTGCTGGGTTTTCAACCGTTCGCGGTTTTACTCGAACACATGCGCAATGCCAAAGCCTTTGTATTTGCTGCCGAGGAAGATTTCGGTATCAGCCCTGTGGAGGCCCAGGCCTGCGGAACGCCGGTTATTGCCTTCGGCAAGGGTGGCGTGCTGGAGACCGTCTGCGGCCTGGATCATCCACAACCGACCGGGGTGTTCTATGAGCACCAGACAGTGTCAGCACTGGTGGCTGCCGTTGGCGAGTTCGAGGCCGCTCAAGCCCGGTTTACCGCCCAGGCCTGTCGTGCCAACGCTGAACGGTTTGGCGCACAACGCTTCGAGGACGAGATGAGAAACTTCGTCGAGAGTCGCCTCGCGGCAGCACGCCTGGCGCGTCAGCCAGCTCAATACAAAATGCCTCAGGCACTGCCCATTCTGGTCAGCAACGAACAGACCGCCCGGGTCATTCCGATCAAATCCGTCTGAGCGAGCATCGTCCATGCGTACTCCCGTTCGCGGCATTCTTCATGCGCATCAATCCTTGCTGTCAGTTGCCCACCGCCTGCTCGACCTGATGGTCATCGTGCTGGGCGGCTACTGGCAGATCCAGTTGGCCCCAGGTGTATCCAGCGCCGAAGCCTGGATTCAGATCCTGTTGGCAGTGCTGGTGTTTCACTGGCTCAGCGAATACCACCAGATGTACGGCTCATGGCGCGGCGAGCGAATCCTGCGTGAACTGGTCAAGGTATTCAATTACTGGGCGCTGACCTTCGTCGTGCTGTTGTCCGTTGATTACCTGCTGCTCAACCACGCCAACATGCCGGACAACGCCCAGATGACCTGGTTTGCATCGGTATTGGCGGTGCTCTGCGGCTATCGTCTGTTGATCCGCAGCGCGCTGCACGGCCTGCGTCGGCGAGGCTTCAATACTCGACGGGTCGCCATTGTCGGTACCGGACAGGTCGGCGTGCGACTTGCCCAGTCCATCTCTAGTGCACCCTGGATGGGCCTGCGGGTACTGGGCTTTTACGACCTGCCAAAACCGCTGATGGAAAACCCTCACCCGGCTTCCGGTATCGCAATACTTGGTGATCTTGAACAGTTGATCGACGACGCCAGGGAAGGCCGCATCGATAAGGTTTACATCACCCTGGCGCTTACCGCTCAGCCCCATGTTCAGGAGCTGGTCAAAGGACTCAGCGACACCACCGCCTCGGTGTACCTGATCCCGGATGTATTCATGTTCGAGCTGCTGCATGCGCGTAGCGAGAGCATCAATGGGCTGGCCAGCATCAGTATTTTCGACTCCCCCATGGATGGCGCCTGGAGCCTGGTGAAACGTGTCGAGGACATTGTGTTGTCCAGCGTGATCCTGAGCATGATCGCCCTGCCCCTGCTACTGATTGCGGTCGCGATCAAGCTCACCTCTCCTGGGCCGGTCCTGTTCCGCCAGCGTCGTTATGGCCTGGACGGTCGACCGATCATGGTCTGGAAATTTCGCAGCATGAGCGTTCAGGAAAACGGTGAGGTGGTGAACCAGGCCACCCGCAACGACGCTCGCGTCACTCCGTTAGGTGCATTCCTGCGGCGCACTTCGCTCGACGAACTGCCGCAGTTCTTCAATGTCCTGCGTGGCGATATGTCCATCGTCGGCCCGCGCCCTCATGCCGTGGCGCACAACGAGCAATACCGCAAACAGGTCAGCGGCTACATGTTGCGTCACAAGGTCAAGCCGGGCATTACCGGCTGGGCGCAGATCAATGGCTGGCGTGGCGAAACGGACACCCTGGACAAAATGCAAAAGCGCGTCGAATACGACCTGGAATACATCGAACACTGGTCACTGTGGCTGGACCTGAAAATCATTCTCCTGACCCTGTTCAAAGGCTTTCTGCACAAGAACGCCTTTTAAGCCATCCCCTTCAGAAACCCCTCTTCAACCATGAAACCCCAGGCCGACCGGCACTGGAGGAGGTGCGTGCAGGCATCAAAAAAGACCACGAAAGACTCGGTGTTGGTAAGGGAAGCAATGAAATCACTGTGGTGCCAACGCACCTTTAGGAAGGAACAATATATGAAGCTAACCCTAGCTGTTGTGCTGCTCTCCAGTCTGATTTTGCAAGGCTGTGCATTTGCACCCGGGCAGCACATGACCCCAGGAGACATTCAAGCAAAAGATCCGGACGGTCCGGATGTTCAGCTGATACAGATCACCCCACAAACCCTTAAACAGCAAAAGCAACAAGCGGCCGCCAGCGCTAAACCGCTGCCAGCCGAACTGCTCAATTACAAAACCCCTGAATATGTCGTCGGTCCCGGTGACACCTTGCTGGTGATTGTCTTCGAGCACCCTGAGTTGACCGCGCCTGGCTCACAGGACCAACTCGACGCCAACAGCAGGGAAGTATTGAGCGACGGCACGCTCTATTTCCCTTATGTGGGCAGAATCCAGGCCGGTGGCAAGACCGTCGGGCAAATCCGCGAACAACTGCGCATGGGCTTGTCGCCGCAATACACTGAGGTCAAGGTTGACGTCAAAGTACTGCGCTACAACAGCCAGCGCATCCTGCTTTCGGGTTCGTTCAAAAGTCCCGGTCCGCAGCCGATCACCAATATTCCATTGAGTCTGGTGCAGGCAATCAGCACCGCAGGCCTCGATCTGACTGACGCCAACCTCGCAGGGCTGACCCTGCGCCGCGATGGCAAGGATTACGTGATCGACGTCGACTCGCTGAACCGCAAGGATTCGCAACTGAGTAAGGTCTTCCTGAAAAATGGCGACTATCTGCACTTGAACAGTAACTCCAAGAACAAGATCTACGTGCTGGGCGAAGTCCAGCGGCCGCAGGTCATCTCCTTCGGGACCACCAGCGTGACACTGCTCGAAGCACTGGGTAACTCCGGCGGCCTGAGCCCGGACAGCGCTGACGGTGACGCGGTGTATGTGATCCGCGGTGCCGAAAACCAGACCAACGCCCGTTCAACGGTCTATCACCTCCTGGCAAAAAAACCGACTGCCTACCTGCTGGCCAAGGAGTTTGAACTCCAGGCCCAGGACGTCATATTTGTCGGCCCGGCGGACATCACCCGCTGGAGCCGCTTCGTCAGCCAACTGCTCGGCTCAGCCAACGTCATCCAGACAGGCGCTGCTTTCAGAAACTGACATCCGTCACAAAAACGTCCCCGCATCTGCCGATTGCGGGGATTTTTTTTGCCTGCGATTTGGCAGCAAGTGTTGCCACAGCAACAGCGAATCAACAGTTGAGGGTGGCATTGAGCATCCCGCGATGTTGTCATGACCGGGATGCACAGATATTTATGTTTAATTTCAATAACTTGAATAATTAATCCGCGCTGGCATGCATGCTGCTTTGACTTGCCTACGCTTTTTCAAGGAATTCAGCATGTTAGTAGTTTCACTGTCAGGTAGCCCCGCCCTTAAATCCCGCTCAGGCGTGGTACTGGAACACGCGGGCCGTTGGCTGCGCGCCAAAGGTGTAGACGTCACTACCCTGCGAATCCGCGATTTCAACGCTGAAGATCTGATCTTCGCCCACTTCGACAGCCCGCAAGTGCTGGACTTCATCGAAGCCGTCAAACAGGCCGACGGGTTGCTGATTGGTACGCCGGTGTACAAGGCCTCTTTTTCAGGTGCACTGAAAACCCTGCTGGACCTGCTTCCTGAGCGGTCTCTGCACGGCAAGGTGGTTTTGCCATTGGCCACCGGTGGCAGCATCGCACATATGTTGGCGGTGGATTACGCGCTGAAGCCAGTGTTATCGGCGCTTAAATGCCAGGAAGTCCTGCACGGAATTTTCGCGATCGACAGCCAGATCAGCTACGCCGATAACGAACAAGGCGGCGATCTGGACGACATTCTTCAGGAGCGTTTGCAGGAAGGCCTGGAGCATTTCTACCTGGGTCTGCAGCATCGCGTTCAAGCGCGGCAGAAACAGGCCGGAGGGCATTTGCGATTGGCGTTGTGAACGGGTAAACCTGTGGGAGATTCCATGCTTGCCTGCCAATCCCACTTCATCAAGGTGTCTTGTGGGAGCCGAGCTTGCTCGCGATAAGAGCGCTGCGGTTCAACGCCGAAATTGCAGCGCCTGTATCGCGAGCAAGCTCGGCTCCCACAATCGAATAGCAGACTTCAGGCCATCACCCCTTCAACATCGGATACAGCGAAACCACCAACAGCACCGCCATCCCCCAGTTAAACACCCGCAGCCAGAACGGATCGCGCAGTGCGTTGCGCAGCAGACTACCGAAAGCCGTCCAGATACTGACCGTTGGCAGGTTGATCAACGCAAACACCGCCGAGATGATCACCACATTGGTGAAGTACCCCTGCAGCGGCGTGTAAGTGCTGATCGCACCGACGGCCATTACCCAAGCCTTGGGGTTGACCCACTGAAACAGTGCGGCCTGGATAAATGTCTGCGGCTTGCCCTCCTGGCCCGTGGCGTCAGACGCCGGACCAGACGTGGCGATTTTCCACGCCAGATACAGCAAATAGGCCGCGCCGACATAGCGCAGGACGGTGTACAGCAGAGGATACGCCTGAAAGGCGGCACCCAAGCCCAGTCCCACTGCCAGCACCAGACTGAAAAACCCGCAACAAATACCCAGCATGTGCGGCACCGTCCGGTTGAACCCGAAGTTCACACCCGAGGCCAGCAGCATCATATTGTTGGGTCCGGGCGTCACCGACGTGACGAATGCAAACAGGGCGAAGGCAAGCAGTAGATCGAGGGAAAGCGACATGGAGCGGTCCAGACTTCAAAAGGGCAGGCCTTCACTCTATCGAACCGACAACCAAAAACACACGAACAGTCAGGTGAAGATTCAGCCGGTACAGTTCCGGGTAGATACCGTTTTATTCAGAACTGTATCTAGCGGATTAACCCTGAAGATCCTGGCCGACCTCAGCGTTATCAGCGCTGATCTCGCCACGGCTGTCGAATTCGCGAACCGCTTGCATCTGCGGCTCAGCCAGCAGTTTGGCCTTGGCGATTTGATACTCATCAAAAGACAGCCCACGGCGATTCAGATCTTCCATCGCCAACTGGTGAGTTTCCTGAGCAGTGTAAGGGCGCAGTTCAACGGCGTGGTGGGTGGAGCAACCAGAGACAACAGCAACGGTCAACAACAGGGCAAAAGCGTAAATGCGGTTCATGAGAGCCTCCGGATCGGGTTCATTTCGGGAATGAACAAAGGTTACGCCCGGGGCCGTTTACGCAGAAATCACTGCTCTTGATAGTCGGTATTGCTGGGAGGGAAATTGTCAGAATGCAATCGCTGTCGTGCGGCAAACATTGGACCTGTAGGAGCGCACGAGCACCTACAGATCCTTCAAGCAGTACTCAAGCCCGCCACTTACCCCAATACTCCAGCGAAGTACGCCACAGGCAGATACCGATAAAGTACGCCGACATGGTGAACCACACGCCCATGACTACTGAACCGTTATGCGGATGGTTAATGATCAGCAAGGCGCTGCTGATCAACCAGATGGTCGTCACCACAATATTGAGCGGCATGAAACGGCGTACCCGGAACGGATGGAGAAACTTCATCCGGGTCAACGTCAGCAATGCCAGGCCAATAATCGTCAGGAACGTCACCCAAGGCGACGGCTGAATGATGTACAGACACAGTGCCACCACGTTCCAGGCTGCGGGGAAGCCCTGGAAATAATTATCCTTGCTCTTCATTTCCAGATTGCAGAAACAAAACAGCGACGACACCAGAATGATCGCCGTGCTCAGCAACAACGTATAAGGCGGCAGAGGGATGTAGCTATAAATGAACAACGCCGGAATAAACACATAGGTCAGGTAATCAATCACCAGATCCAGAACCGAACCGTCAAAGCCCGGCAATACCGACTGCACATTGAATTTGCGCGCCAGCGATCCATCAACGCCATCCACCGCCAGCGCCAGGCCCAGCCACAGCAGGCACGCCTTGGCCTGGTCATCGAACAGGGCAATGGTCGCCAGGAATGCAATGACCACGCCGGTGGCGGTAAAACCGTGGGCACCCCAGGCTTTCAGCCAGGCCACTCGTTGAGTCGATATCACAGGAAAATGTCTCCAAAAGGTGAAGCGGACCAGTGTAAGCCTGGTTGGATGCACTATCGACCGGCCATCGGTCGAGAAGGTTCACCACCGGGAGCGGTTAACACCCGTCCAGTTACGGCTTGCATCATGCGCCGAGCGAGCGAAACGCACGATAAAAAAATAACGGGTGCCGGCTAAAACAGGAAAAATCACCACTCTTTTGAGCTTATCCATTACCATGCCGCCCGTCGGTTTCCAAACGGGATTAATAGGGAATCCGTGATGGCCCAAGGGTCGTCAACCGGAACTGCCCCCGCAACTGTAGGCGCTGAGCCCTGCTCCATAGATGCCACTGGATAAAACCGGGAAGGCCCGAGCATGGCGATGATGCGTCAGTCAGGAGACCTGCCGACATCAGGAAGCTACACCATCGCTGCGGGCGCAACCCCGTGAAGCGGTCGCATGCTTTCTGGCAATTGACCCACCGGCGGGGTGTCCGGGGAGTACATCCGTCAGCACGGCGGCGCAGCCGTGATTGATTGACCCTGCCGAGCCTTCGCCAGCAGCAGTCGTGATGTGTATCCAGCCAGAACACCATCGTACGGATAACCGTTCGAATGGAGATCGTTTTTCATGTCTTTGCCTCGTTTTGCTGTATTGCTCGCTGGCCTGGGTTTCTGCGCACTGACGCTGGCTGCCAGTCCGACCCCTGCCCTTGCAACAAAGTACCCGCTGACCCTCGATAACTGCGGGGTACCGCTGACCTTCGCCAAGGCCCCCGGCAAAGCCGTGACCATTGGCCAGTCAGCGACTGAAATCCTCTATTCCCTTGGGCTGGCCGACAAAGTGGCCGGGACTTCACTGTGGTTCAACAACGTGTTGCCGCAGTTCAAGGACCTCAACGACAAAATCCCGCGTCTGGCCGATAACGATCCGAGCTTCGAAGCGGTGATCAACAAGCGCCCTGAACTGGTGGCGGTGCAATTCGAATGGATGGTTGGCCCGCAAGGCGTGGTCGGCACCCGTCAGCAGTTCAGCGAAATGAAAATCCCCACCTACCTCATGCCATCTGACTGCGAAGGCAAAGACAATCTGGTGGGGGCAGACGGTACGCGCCTGCGGCCCTTCTCCATCGACAGCCTGTACAAAACCGTCGATCAACTGGCGCAGATCTTCGACGTCCAGGCCCGTGGCAATGAGTTGAACGCAGACCTGCAAGCGCGCCTTGCCAAGGCTCAGGCCAGCGTCAAAGACAAACACTTGAAGGACGCTTCGGCAGTGTTCTGGTTTTCCAGCGCAGACCTCAATGTCGACCCTTATGTAGCCGGACGCAAAGGCATCCCGGCGTTCATGATGGACACCCTGGGCATCCGCAATATCGTAGAGTCCGATGAAGAGTGGCCCACCGTGGGCTGGGAAACCATCGCCAAGGCCAACCCGACGATTCTGGTACTCGCACGGATGGACCGTCGCCGCTTTCCGGCCGATGACTTCCAGAAAAAACTGGAATTCCTCAAGACCGACCCGGTGACCAAAAACATGGATGCAGTGAAACACAACCGCATCGTGATCCTTGATGCTCAGGCCATGGAGGCGACGATTCGCACCTTCGATGGCATTGACGAACTGGCTGGCGCCATCGACAAGTTCGACTTGCACCCATGACAGCGCAGTTCGCCGGTCGCTTGTTGCGCAAGATTTGCCTGCACGGGGCCTGGGTGCTGGCCGTGTTGCTGGTGGCGATTGTCGCGGGCATTGCGATTGGTGAAACGCCCATAAGCCTGTCACTGGTGTTTCAGGTGCTGGCCAACAAGCTCTGGGGCGCCGGTTTCGTACTGGACCCTATTGATGAAGGCATCGTCTGGAATTACCGCCTGACTCGCGCCCTGGTCGCGGCTGCCTGCGGTGCGGGTCTGGCCATTTCAGGCGTGGTCCTGCAATCGCTGTTGCGCAACCCGCTGGCCGATCCTTACCTGCTGGGCATTTCCGCCGGGGCCTCGACCGGCGCGGTGCTGGTGGCGATCATCGGCGTTGGCGCGGGTGCCATCTCGTTGTCAGCCGGAGCCTTTGCCGGGGCCATGGCCGCTTTTGTGTTGGTCGCTCTGCTCGCTCGCAGTACCGGCGCAGTCAGTGGCAGCGGGCAGATCATTCTCGCGGGCATCGCCGGTTCACAACTGTTCAACGCCCTGACCTCCTTTCTGATTACCAAGTCGGCAAATTCCGAACAAGCGCGCGGCATTATGTTCTGGCTGCTCGGCAACCTCAGCGGCGTGCGCTGGCAATCAGTCACGCTGGCGGTGCCGGTGGTTGTGATCGGTCTGGCGGTGTGCCTGTGGCATCGGCGCTCGCTGGATGCGTTTATGTTTGGCAGTGATTCTGCCGCTGCCCTGGGTATTCCGGTGCGTCGGGTTCAGGTGGTATTGATCGCCACCGTGGCGCTGGTCACGGCAGTGATGGTCTCGCTGGTGGGCTCTATCGGTTTTGTCGGTCTGGTTGTACCCCACGCGGCGCGCTTGCTGGTCGGCGTGCGTCACGGTCGATTGATTCCCGTCAGCGCATTGGCCGGAGCCGTATTCCTGATTGCCGCTGACGTACTGTCTCGCACCGCGATCAAGGGCCAGGTCTTGCCAGTGGGGGTGATTACCGCACTGATCGGCGCACCGGTATTCGCCGTGATCCTGATCAAAGCCAAGGGGGGTCGATGAGCACTCTGAAACAGCCAGCGACCGATATCGACCGCGATGTGTTGTCGTGCTCTGGCCTGAACTGGTCGATCAAAGGCGTACCCATTGTCCGGGATGTCGCGCTGCAGCTACGACGCGGTGAAACCCTGGGTTTGATCGGCCCCAACGGTTCGGGCAAGTCCAGCCTGCTGAAGCTGCTTTCAGGCATTCGAACTCCGGCCAGTGGCGAGATTCACCTGAATGGGGCTGCCCTCGCCGACATGAAACGCCGTGATGTGGCGCAGATGATTGCGGTCGTCGAGCAGCAGGCTGAAACTTCTGATGCAATCACCGTCCTGGATGCCGTAGAGCTGGGACGCACACCGTGGCTTTCCGCCTTGGAGCCTTGGTCAGCCGCAGACGACAGGATCGTTCAGCAAGCATTGTCCGACGTGGACATGGCAGATAAACCCAAACGCGCCTGGCACAGTTTGTCGGGGGGCGAACGCCAACGCGTGCACATCGCCCGTGCGCTGGCTCAGCGCCCGCAGATCCTGTTGCTGGATGAGCCCACCAACCACCTGGATATTCAGCATCAGCTAAGTATTCTGGGGCTGGTGAGATCGTTATCGGTAACCACCCTGATCGCCTTGCACGATCTTAATCAAGCACTGGCTTGCGACCGGCTGGCAGTGATGGATAAAGGCGCGTTGATCGCCATTGGTGAACCGTCCGACGTGCTGACCTGCGAACTGTTGCGCGAAACCTTTGGCGTCGAAGCGCACTACCTGACGGACCCGTACGACGGGACACGGATTTTGCGTTTCAGATCCTGAGCACACAGATCACCCGTGTCCTACTGAACCCTGCGCTCCATATGCGTGGTCTGCCACACGGGATCGCTTTCCACGTCGACAATCCGGAAACCCTGCCGCTCCCAGAAGCCAATCGCTCCCGGTAGAAACGGATGGGTGTGCAGGTAAAGCACGTCGATGCCCTGCTCCCGGGCACACGCCTCAAGAGCCAGATAAATCTGGCTCGCCAACCCCGACCGACGAAATTCGGAAAGGACGAACAGACGCACGATTTCCACGACCTTGCTTTGCCCGTAGTCCAGCTGAGCAAATCGTCCGTCGTAAGGTAAGTAGCCGATCGCGGCAACGATTTCCCCGTCGCGACGAGCGATCAGAAAACGGCCGCCGCCCTCCTCGCTGTACACCCTGGCAAACTGCGCAAGGTCCGCGGGCATTACGGTAGGGTCAAGCATCGGGAAAATTTCCGCCCGGGCACGCAGAACGAAATCGATTACAAAGGGAACGTCTTCAGGTTGTACAGAAACAATGTCTACAGCAGGCATTTACAGCGCTCGGTCACCGAATAGACAACCATCCTAATGCAGCCCGCAAACACAATGCAGCTTTCTGAGTTGACCCAAATCCTGTGGGAGCGGCCGAAGGCTGCGAAGCATTTACCCTGACGGGACGCTATCGCAGCCTTCGGCAGCTCCTGCAAGCCAATCTCGAATTACCTCAATGCTCTGATCACATCAAGAAGTACAGCAACAGGATGTTGACCACCAGCAACGGCAAGGCCGTTGGAATCTGCGCTTTGATCACTGCGTACTTGTCCGGCAACTCAAGCAATGCTGCCGGAACGATATTGAAGTTTGCCGCCATGGGCGTCATTAAGGTCCCGCAATAACCAGAAAACATGCCGATGGCGGCGATGACAGCCGGGTTACCGCCGTACATGCCGATCAACACCGGAACACCGATGCCACCAGTCATCACCGGGAACGCCGCGAAACCGTTGCCCATGACGATGGTGAACAAGGCCATGCCCAATACGTAAACCGAGACGGCGACCAGCTTGAAGTCGAGGTTGATGTAGTTGGTTGCCAGATGCGCCACCGCCTTGCCGACGCCCGCGTCGTTGAACAGCAGCCCCAGCATGGCCAGCATTTGCGGCAGCACCAGTGCCCAGCCGAGAGCCTCGGTCAGCCGTCGGGATTCGCGCATGGCCTGCACCGGCGTGTCACGCGTCAGCCAGCACGCCAGTGCCAGAGCGATCAGGCAGCCTAGCCCGAGGGACACGAAGGTGCTGTTGGCCGGATCAAGCAGAGGCACGCCGCCAATCTTGATATTTTTGAGGAATAGCGCGCCAATCACCGTCACCAGCGGAATCGCCAGCGCAGGAATAAACAGCTTGCTGCCCAGACGCCCGGCACTGGCACGACGCTCCTTGTCCGGCAATTCGCCGTGCTTGCCGAAACCCACACCGCCAAAACCGGCGATAGCCGCCATGACCAGCACGCCGATACCGACCAGCACCGGCGGCAGGCGCTCACCCACCAGAAATGCGATGGCGAACAGCCCCCAGAACAGCCCCGTGCTCCAGCGCTTGGGGTTGGTGCGATCGGTCAGGGTCAGTACCGAGGTCACCGCCAGGATGATCCCGGCCAGCCAATACAGGTATTGAATGGAAATGATCATTACACGCTCTCCTGGGCCGTAGCAGCCGGGGTGGACTGCGCCACAGGTTGCAACTCACGATTCAGACGACGATCAAAACGGCTCAAGTGGATCGAGTGAATGATGAACGCACAAATCGCCGTGGGAATGCCCCACAACGCGATATGGATGGGTTCCACATCGACCCCGGAACCGAGCAGGAACGTGTGCATGAGGGCGATGGCACCGAAGGCCACAAAGATATCCTCACCGAAAAACAAACCGACGTTGTCGGTCGCCGCGCACAGCGCCAGCAGCTTGGTCCGCAACGGCTCAGGCAGCTTGCCGAAGCGTACCTCTGCGGCGCCTTCAGCCATCGGGGCCAGCAGCGGACGGACCATTTGCGGGTGCCCGCCAAGGCTGGTCAAGCCAACCGCCGCAGCGGTTTCACGAATGAACAGATAGCCAATCAACAGCCGACCCACCGTGGCGCTCTTGAAGCGCGCGATGAAGTTCTGCGAGTGCAGACGCAAGCCATGACGCTCCAGCAGACCAATCACCGCCAATGGCAGCAGAATGATCAGCGGCAAAGTACGGGTCTTGATGAACCCGGTACCGATGGTTGCCAGAATGGTTTCCAGCGACATGCTGGCGGCAAAACCGGTAGCGATAGCCGCCAGGGCGACAACCAGCATCGGATTGAAGCGCAGCACAAAGCCAATGATGATGACCAGCACGCCCAATAGCGGCCAGAGATTGATAGCGGTTTGCATGATTGAAGTCTCGTTATTGTGATGATGTAAAAAGGACTTGTTACGTTGAACGCGGCAACTCTGAACTGCCCGGCGTCCATGGCACCGCGCTGTCTCGCGGCAACATTGGACCTGTAGGAGCTCACCGAGGTTACGAGGCCAGCGATAGCGAAGTGTCAGACAAACTGCCATCGCTGGCCTCGTAACCTCGCGAGCTCCTTCAGAAATGGGTTCATCCATTTGTTCAGGCTGCTTCTCAACGCAGCAATCAAGCCAACTTCAGCCCTACCAAAGCGGCAGGGTATAGCTGACGATCAGACGGTTCTCATCCAGGTCATTACCGAAGTTGGAACGAACGGTTGCGTTACGCCATTTGACGCCCAGATTTTTCAAGGTACCACTCTGGAACACGTAACCCACGTCGGTGTTGCGCTCCCACTCCTTTCCCTCGCCACCTGCCGCACGCTCGACGTTGTCACCCGACACGTAACGCGTCATGAACGTCAGGCCAGGGAAGCCGACGCTTGCGAAGTCGAAGTCATAGCGGGCCTGCCACGAACGTTCATCGATGTTGGCAAAATCGCCGACCTGAATGAAGTTGACCAGAAACGGGTCGCTGCCAGAGATGTAGGGAAACGGATCGTCGCCACTCATGCGCTGGTAGCCGATACCGAACGCGTGAGCTTTGAGTTTGTAGGTGAACATCGAGCCCAGCGCGCGGTTGTCGATGTCGCGAAAGCTACCGTCTTCGCTGCTTTTTGAGTAGCGCAGGTCAGTCTTGAAGCTCTGCCCCTCGCCTAACGGCAAGACATGCACCAGGCCGCCGTAATACTGCTTGTAGATGTTTTCAAGCTGACCGTAGTGCGCACTGATCGCTAATTGCGGCGTGACTTGATACTCGCCGCCACCAAAGTTGAAATCATTGCTGACCCCGCCGATACGGTTGGCAGTCATTTCAGTGAAGTCTGTAGAGTTGTTGGCCTTGATGCGGTCGAGGTGGCCGCCGGTGAACTTGAAGTTATCCAAGTCCTGCGACGTCACCATCGCGCCCCGGAAGGTCTGCGGCAGCAAACGGCTGTCGTTGGAGGACACCATGGGGCTGCGGAAAAACAGCGTGCCAGCCTTCAGTTCAGTCCTGGAGATTTTCGCCTTGGCGGTCAGGCCCAGCTTGGCATATTCATCCTGAGAACCACCTGATGACTGATCCGCAGGCAGCAAACCACTGCCCGCCGTGCCGTCACCGGAATCCAGTTTGTAGCCGACCATGCCCAGCGCATCCAGGCCGAAGCCCACGGTGCCCGCGGTGTAGCCCGACTGCAAACGCACAATGAAACCCTGCGCCCACTCTTCTGCCTTGTCCCTGGCGTTTGCCTGACGGAAATCGCGATTGAAGTAGAAGTTACGTGCCTCCAGCTCCCCTTTGCTGTCAGCAAAAAAATCAGCGTTAGCCCCGGCCCCGAAACCCAGGGTCGTGCTGCCTAACAAGAGTGCGCATACATATTTTTGGTTGTTGTAGCTCATTGAAAACAATCTCCATGAGCGCGCAGTGGTATTTGACCGACTGTTGGCAGAGCGCAGTTATTGGTGGGTTGCAGTGGCCGGAGTCCACTGCAATGAAGGTTTGACACAGCCTGGTGATGAGAACCACGCTGGTGACCTTTCTCGTTCCGCGGCAATCTTTCGGTAGCCCGACCGCCCACGTCCAACGGGAAAAAACCGCTATGCCCCATAAGAATTTCTTTATCGTCGCTGGCATATAACCTGCACTTTCAGGGGACTTTCGTGACGCCCTGCACATCGCTTTCAGCAACCGTGCAGCACCTGTCAGTCCTTACGCGCTTCAAGGAATCAACCCGGTGAACCTCAAATTTCTGGAAACCTTCGTCTGGGTAGCTCGCCTGAAAAGCTTCCGGCTCACCGCCGAAAAGCTGTTCAGCACCCAGGCCTCTATCTCCAGCCGTATCGCGGCGCTGGAGGACGAAATGGGGGTTCGCCTGTTCGTTCGAGACTCCAAAGGAGTGTCACTGACATCCGAAGGTTTGCGTGTGCTCGAATACGCCGAACACATCATGGACACCATGCAAAGCATGAAGGCTGCGATCAAGGACCCACGGCAGGTGCGCGGCCGGATTCGCATCGGCGCAATGGATACGGTCATACACACCTGGCTCAGCCCATTGGTAACACGGCTGATGAAGTGTTACCCGAACCTGGAAATCGAGCTGACTGCCGACACCGCGAGCAACCTCTGCGCGCAACTGGAAAAGGGTTATCAGGACATCATTTTCCAGACCGACGAGTTGCGCTTCGACAGCGTGCGCAATGCCATTCTGACCCGCTATCCGATGCATTGGGTGGTGCCGGTCGGCTCGGTTTATGACCGGCCATATGCTTGCCTGGAGGATTTATCCCAGGAGCGAATCGTGACGTTTTCGCGCAACTCACGACCGCATCAGGACATCCTCAACATGCTGCACAGCGCCAATATCGTCTCGCCAAGAATCAACTGCGTGAACTCTGCGTCAGCCATCACCCGTCTGGTGCGCGACGGTTTCGGCATTGGTGCCATGCCCGCAGCGCTAGTACGCGGCGAGCTGGCCCAAGGCGTACTCACACTGGTCAACGGCATACCGCTGCCGTCGATAATGGACATCGTCGCCAGTTGGCGCACCGGCGCGGGTATGGAGCTGGTGGAAGACATCGTCAGCCTGACCCGGGACGTGGTGGCGGAATTTGATGCGGAGTTACCCAAGAGCTTTATGGCCCAGGTACCGACGACACAGGCAGATTCATCCAGCCGTGAAAACCGCCCCTGAACCGCGCACTTCTATATAGAAGCGCCCCGTTAAGGCTCACAACAAAATGGTCGGCACCTTCACGATCCGATTATTCACCGCGATGCCGAGTGAAGGTTTCCAGTAGCCACGCACCTGCCGGACCGAGGCTGCGCTGCCGTGACCAGATCACGTCCACCGCCGAGCTGCGCGGCCAGCCCGGTACGTCGAGTTCCTTGAGCTTGCCACTGGCATAGCCCGACACCAGCCAGCGCGGTAACGCAGCCCAGCCAAAACCAAACGCAGCCATGTCCATCAGCAACAAATAGTTGGGAGCCGACCACGGGCGATGACCACTGATGGGCAAATCATCAGTGGGTACGCTTTGGTCCACCAGGGTGTTCAAACGCAGCGCACGGTGCTGCGCGAGATGCTGGTAATCGACCTTTTCCTGCTGAGCCAGCGGATGTTTGTGCGCCACGAACAGGCCGAAATCGGCACGTTCGGCAATGGTGGAATAACCAACTTCGGGTGGATAACTGGCCTGCGCTGAAAGCAGCCCAAGTGACGCACGACCGGATTGAATCAGGTTGATGGCGTCGCCATGCTCGGCAAACACGCATTCCAGTTCCAGCTCGGGGAAACGCTGGTCGAGTTCAGCCATGCGGATTTCAAAATCAGCGAACTGGTTGGCGTCAGACAGCACCAGAGTCAGACGTGGCTCCACCCCTTCAGCCAGCCGCCCGGCTGCACGGCGCAGCTTGTCCGAGGCGGCCAACACGTCCTCGATACGCCCGAGCATGGCCCTGCCCGCTTCGGTCAGGACCGGGTGCTTTGAGGAACGATCAAACAGCTCAAGACCCAGATCGATTTCCAGACGAGCAATCGCTTCGCTGATGGTCGACTGACTCTTTCCCAAACGCCGCGCCGCCGCGCTGAACGATCCAAGCGCAACGGTCTGGGCAAACGCTTCGAGGGCTTCCGGGGAATAACTCATGTGAACCTCGTATCGGTTTTACCGATGGAAACGATTTTCACTTTAACGCAGGGGCCGATGACAATGCACGTCATCGAAGCAAACGCCTATCCCCTGTGGGAGCAGAGCTTGCTCGCGATAAGGCTGCCGCAGGTATCGGGCCTACCGCGTCCAGCCTTATCGCGAGCAAGCTCTGCTCCCACAGGAATGCATTCCAAAGGTCAACTCATGCCAACCAAATCCATCAAGGAACGTGCCTTCCACGCGTTTCTTTTCGAAATCATCGGCGTACTGCTGTTTGCACCGTTGCTCGCCTGGGCCATGGGTCATTCGCTAGCCAAAATGGGCGCGATGACCGTCATGATTTCCACTGTAGCCATGCTCTGGAACATGTTGTTCAACGCAATGTTCGATGGCCTGCGGCGCAAATGGGACTTCCGGCTATCACTGGGTACACGGGTACTGCATGCATTGGGTTTCGAGAGCGGACTGATTCTGGTGATCGTGCCATTGGCAGCGTGGTGGCTGTCGATCAGCCTGCTGGAAGCGTTTCTGCTGGATATCGGCCTGCTGTTGCTGTTCCTGCCATATACCCTGGTCTTCAACTGGGCATACGACGCTGTCCGGGAACGGGTAATCCAGCGCCGCCTGGCTAATCGCCACGGGTTTTCGCCAGCTCCGCGATCAGAAAATCCCTGAATGCAGACACGGCGGCCGGTAGATTTCGACCGGCCATGCTTTGCATCTCGATGCGTCGAGCCTGCATGCCTTCGTCGAGAATCGGCAGACAGCGCAGTTCTTTGCCGACGACCTGTTTGTGCAGGGTCATTTCACTCGAGAGGCTGATGCCGCCCTCCTCACGCACAAAGCTGTACAGCGCACCGATGTAATTACTGGTCAGCACCGGCTCGAACATCAGGCCCTGCACACCGCAGCAGATATCGAACAGTTGGCGCAACGTCGTTTCAGGCTTTGGCAGTGCGATCGGGTACGGCTGCAATTCGGCAAGGCTGACCGCGTCGCGTCCGGCCAACGGATGGGAATTGGCAACCACAGCAAAGATCGCCCCGCTCATGACGTGCTCGACGCAGATTTCCTTTTGCGGCGTCAGGCTGAAGGTCAGCGCCAGATCGGCCTCGCCGGAGCGGACTTTCTCCGTGGCTTCGGCGGGCGCGCACACCTCCAGCGTGAAGTGAATCCCCTGATACTCCCGACGGAATGCGGCGATGCTATGAGGCATGTAATCCAGCGCAAAGCCTTCCGAGCAGGCGATGTGTACATGGCCGCGTTGCAGGCCGTGCAACTCGGTAATCTCCAGCACTACCTGCTCGGCTTCCAGCTGTGACTTGCGGGCATAGGCTGCCAGCCGCGTGCCGGCTTCACTAAGCACCATGCCTCGTGCACGGCGTTCGAACAGCGTGGCGTCCAGTGCCAGTTCCAGTTTGGTGATTTGCCGACTCACCGCAGAGGCTGCGACATTCAGGCGCATGGACGCCTCGCTGATGGAACCGCAACGCGCCACTTCAAGGAAATAGCGAAGGGCCGTGGACTGCACGCCGTATAACTGCATCTGAACCTCTGAGGATTGCCTTTTCGGCAAAGCTAGTATCGAAAGATTGTGCTTGTGGCATTGGTAAACCATCGCCTACATTCTTGTCCAGACCAAAAAAAACACCTGACCAGTACTTCCCTCTCTCGCATTTGCGAACAGCTGCCCTTTGATTCAAACACTCTCGCCAACGGAGACGACGGCATGGGCATCAAAGGTTTCGCTTTCAGTATTGCGCTGCTGGGCTCCATCAGCAGCTTCCCGGCCTACGCCGGTAAAGCCAACGACACACTGGTTTACGCTTCCGACAGCGAACCCGAAAACATCAGCCCTTATCACAATGACCTGCGCGAAGGCGTGATTCTCGGCCGGCTGATCTGGGACAACCTGGTGTACCGCGATCCCAAAAGCGGCGAATACAAACCCATGCTGGCCACCAGCTGGAAACAGGTCGACGACACCACTATCGATTTCGAACTGCGCAAAGGCGTCAAATTTCACAACGGTGACGCGTTCACCGCGGACGACGTGGTGTTCACCCTCAACTACGTCGTGTCGCCCGAAGCCAAAGTCGTTACTGTGCAAAACGTCGACTGGATCAAAAGCGCCGAAAAAACCGGCGATTACAGTGTCCGCCTCCACCTGAAAAAACCTTTCCCGCCCGCCCTCGAATACCTGTCCAACGCCGTGCCGATGTTCCCGAAAAACTATTTCGAGAAAGTCGGCATGGCTGAATTCAGTCGCAAACCGATTGGCACCGGCCCTTACAAGGCCGTGTCGGTGGTGGCGGGTGAAGGTGTGACCATGGACATTAACAAGGACTACTTCAAAGACAGCCCGCAAGGTCTGCCACACATTGGCCACATCAAATTCCGCGTCATCCCCGACGCCGAGACCCGCCTCGCCGAATTGATGACCGGCGGTGTCGACTGGGTATGGCGCGTTGCACCGGATCAGTCGGAGAACCTCAAAGGCATGCCGAACCTGACCGTGACCAGCGGCGAGACCATGCGTATCGGCTTCCTGATTCTCGATGCTCGCGGCACCTCTACTGAAAACTCGCCGATGAAAAACCTCAAGGTGCGTCAGGCGATCAACCACGCCATCAACCGTGACGGCTTGGCCTCGCAACTGGTGGGCGGTGAAGCCAAGCCATTGCAGGTCGCTTGCTATCCGGGGCAATTCGGTTGCGACACCACCGCCGCCACGGTCTACAACTATGACCCGGCCAAGGCCAAAGCGCTGCTCGCTGAAGCCGGTTACCCGAACGGTTTCGAGACGGAAATCTTCGCCTACCGCGATCGTGATTACGTTGAAGCGATCATCGGCAACCTGCGCGCAGTGGGCATCAACGCCAAACTGCGCTACCTGAAATACGCTGCCCTGCGCGATCAGCAACGTGGCGGCAAAGTACCGATGTCGTTCCAGGCCTGGGGCTCGTTCTCGATCCTCGACACCTCGGCTTCGGCGGGCACCTGGTTCAAGGGCAACCCGGACGACAACATCAAGGACCCGCAAGTCCAGGGCTGGCTGCAAACCGCCGACAACGCCCTCGACCCGCAAGTGCGCAAGGACAACTACCGCAAGGCCTTGCAGCGCATCAGCGAGCAGGCCTACTGGGCGCCGCTGTTCAACTACTCGATGAACTACGCCTACACCTCGGAACTTGAGTTCACGCCTTACCCGGATGAGTTGCCGCGCTTCGTACTTTCCAGCTGGAAATAAGCCACAACCACCGCTGCCGTGGTGCTGCGTAATCGCGCCACGGCATACCCCCACTTTTTTCAGCCAATGGATACGAGGAAACTTGCCATGCTTGGGTTCCTTCTGCGTCGTCTGGGTATCGCTGTGTGCGTTGCGATTACCGTGTCGATCATCAGCTTTTCTCTTTTACACCTGTCCGGAGACCTGGCCACAGCCATTGGCGGGCCGGAAGCCAGCAGCGAACAAATCGAACAGATCCGTGTGCAGTACGGTCTGGACAAACCTTTGCCAACTCAATACTTCAATTGGCTGGGCGACTTGCTGCGACTCGATCTGGGCGACTCTTTTTTCTTTCAGGAATCGGTCTATAACCTGATCGCCAGCCGCCTGCCGATCACTTTGAGTCTGGGCGCAATGGCGCTGGGCATCGCACTCATGGTGGCCATCCCGCTGGGTGTATTGGCCGCCGTGAAACGTGACACCTGGATCGACCGCCTGGCATTGAGCATCGCCGTACTGGGTCAGGCCATGCCGAGTTTCTGGTTTGCGCTGATGCTGATCGTGGTGTTCGCCGTCACTCTGAAATGGCTGCCGGTATCGGGTAACTCGACGTTCCTGCACTTCGTGATGCCCGCAATCGCGTTGGGTTATTACGCGACCCCGGCGATCATGCGCCTGACCCGCGCAGGCATGCTTGATGTGCTCAATTCCGATTACATCCGCACCGCGCGGGCCAAGGGTTTACGTCCGGCGCGGGTGCTGTTCAAACACGCATTGCGCAATGCGTTGATCCCGGTAGTGGCGCTGGCCGCGGTGGAGTTCGGCTTCATGCTCGGCGGTTCGGTGGTGATTGAAACCGTGTTCTCCCTGCAAGGCGTCGGGCAGCTCGCCTGGGACGCCATCGCCCGCGACGACTTCCCCGTGGTGCAAGCCGTAGTCCTGCTGATCGCCGTGATCTACATCATCCTCACCTTGCTGGCAGACGTGCTCAACGCACTGCTCGACCCGCGCATTCGTGTGCGCTGAGGAGTCCGCCGTGTCGATGAATTCTCGCAGCTCCATCAAGCGCAACTGGATCTGTAGGAGTGAGCTTGCTCGCGATAGCGTCAGGTCAGCCAATGACTGTTCAACTGACACATCGCATCGCGAGCAAGCTCACTCCTACAGAAAATCTCGAATTCAAATGCTTTTCCGCGCTGACCGGAGGCTCCCATGAGCACACCCGCCGCCCCTCTCGCCATCAACGATTACCTGCCACCGCCCAGCAGCCTCAGCCGGGTGTTGGGCAAAAGCTTTCGCCATCGCGGTTTTGCCATTGGCATGGTGCTGCTGATGATCATCTTCATCGGTGCGCTGTTCGCGCCGTGGCTCGCGCCTTACGACCCTTACGCCCAAGACGTGATGCTGCGCATGAAACCGCCGGTGTGGATGGCCAACGGCACTTGGGAATACCCGCTGGGCACCGACAAACTGGGCCGTGATTACCTGTCGCGGTTGCTCTACGGCGCACGTATCTCGCTGTTCATCGGTGTCGCCGCCGCGCTGATCTCCGGCTTTATCGGCACAGTCATGGGCCTGCTCGCCGGTTACTTCGGCGGCAAGGTCGATGCCTTCATCAGTTACCTGATTACGACTCGCCTGGCGATGCCGGTGGTAATGGTTGCGCTGGCTTCGGCCTCGTTGATGGGCGGTTCGCTGAAAGTCGTGATCGTGCTGCTCGGCTGCCTGTTGTGGGATCGCTTTGCGGTGGTGGTTCGGGCGTCGGTGCAGCAGATTCGCGATGCCGAATACGTCGCCTCGGCCCAAGCCCTGGGCTGCTCGACCCTGCGCATTCTCGCCAGTGAAATCCTGCCCAATCTGGTCGGCGCGCTGATCGTCGTCGCCACCCTGGAAATGGCCCACGCGATTTTGCTGGAGTCAGCGCTGTCATTCCTCGGCGTGGGCGTACAGCCGCCAACTCCGTCCTGGGGCCTGATGATCGCCGAAGGCAAACCCTACATGTTCTTTTCCCCGTGGGTCATCGCCATTCCCGGCGTTGCCCTGATGATTCTGGTGCTGGGCATCAACCTGGTCGGCGACGGTCTGCGCGACCTGATCCTGCCCGACGGCCGCAACTGATAGAGGAGCCACGAACATGGCACTACTCCACGTTGAAAACCTGCGCGTCGACATCCCCATGGGTAACAGCCCGACGCCGGATGACATGCTGCACGCCGTACGCGGCCTGGACTTTGAAGTCGAGCGCGGCGAAATGCTGTGCATTGTCGGCGAGTCCGGCTGCGGCAAATCCCTAACCTCGCTGGCGCTGATGGACCTGTTGCCACGCAAGGCCAAACGCACCGCAACCCGTCTCACACTGGACGGCATCGACATGCTCACTCAGAGTGAACGACGCATGTGCGACCTGCGCGGCAACCGTCTGGCAATGATCTTTCAGGAGCCCATGACTTCGCTGAACCCGGCTTACAGCATCGGTGATCAGTTGAGCGAAGTGCTGACCCAGCATCGCAAGGTCTCTCGAAAAGACGCCATGGCCCGCGCCGCGCAGATGCTGGAGAAAGTCGGGATCAGCAACGCTACTGAACGGCTTGGCCAGTACCCGCATCAGCTGTCCGGTGGTTTGCGCCAGCGGGTGATCATCGCCATGGCCTTGATGTGCGAGCCGGACCTGATCATCGCCGACGAACCCACGACGGCTCTGGACGTGACGATTCAGGCGCAGATCCTGCGGCTCATTCGCGACATTCAGAAAGAATTCGGTCTGGCGGTGATTTTCATCACCCATGACCTGGGTCTGGTGGCGCGTATCGCCGACCGTGTCGCGGTGATGTACGCGGGGGAAATCGTCGAAACCGCCCCCGCCCTGCAACTCTTCGAAAACCCGCAGCACCCTTACACCAAGGGCTTGCTGGCAAGTATCCCGATTCCTGGCAAAACTAAACCCGGCGAAGCGCTGGGTTCGATCCCTGGTTTGGTGCCCAGCTTGGTCGGTGAGCAACAAGGCTGCGCATTCCGCAACCGTTGCGGTCAGGCCGTTGATGCCTGCGCGCAGAACATTCCCGAAATAATGCGAGACGGCCACATGGCTCGCTGCCTGTTTGCCGCACCGGGTCCGGAACCGACCCGCCAACAGGCTCAGCTCCAGCAAGGGAGTGCCCGCGCATGAAAAAGGACATTGCTCTGGAACTGTGCGACATCCGTCGCGAGTTCCGCATGAACAAAGGCTTCTTCAAAGCCCCCGCCACCCTCAAGGCTGTGGACGGCGTGTCGCTGCGCCTGATGCGCGGCGAAACCCTCGGGCTGGTGGGCGAATCCGGTTGCGGCAAAAGCACACTGGCGAAAATGCTGCTCGGCCTGCTACCGCCCACCAGCGGCGATGTGCTGGTCAATGGCAAACACCTGGCGGCCACCGATCGCAAGGAAATGTCCCGGCGCATCCAGCCGATTTTTCAGGACCCGTATTCGTCGCTGAACCCGCGCAAGACGCTGCGGGAAATCGTCACCCTGCCGCTGATCGTCCACGACATCGGCACCACTGCCGAGCGCCGCAAGAAGACCGAAGAAATGCTCGATGTGGTCGGTCTGCCCAAGCGAGTGATCGACAGCTATCCGAGCCAATTGTCCGGAGGCCAACGCCAGCGCGTGGCCATTGCCCGCGCCTTGATCATGCGCCCGGACGTGCTGATCTGCGACGAGCCGACGTCGGCGCTGGACGTTTCGGTGCAGGCACAGATCCTCAACCTGCTCCAGGACCTCAAACGTGAATTCGGCCTGACTTACCTGCTGATCAGCCACAACCTGGCAGTCATCGAACATCTGGCTGACCGGGTGGCGGTGATGTATCTGGGGCGGATCGTTGAAGAGCGCACCCGCGAATCCTTGTTCGCCGCGCCCGGCCACCCGTATACCCGCGCCCTGCTGGATTCGGTGCTTACCCCCGATCCGCGCCTGGGCATTCCCGATATCGGCCTGCATGGCACGTTTCCAAACCCGATGTCGCCGCCATCCGGTTGCGCGTTTCACCCGCGCTGCCCCAGCTGTTTCGCGCCCTGCAAGACGGCCTACCCGGCCAATGACCCGATTATCGGCGGCAACGTGCGTTGCCACCTCCACGACAGTCCTGCCCAAACTTTGGAGCTCGTCCACTCATGAGTCGCTCACAGGCCATCCACAACACTACCGAGCAGTTCGACAACGGCGCCTTTCTGTCCCTGCTCGAACGCAGCGTCGCCCTGCACACCGAAAGCCAGATTCCGGACCAACTGCCGGAGCTCTACCGCTACCTCAAGGAATTCATAACGCCCCACGTCGAAGCGCTGGGCTTTAGCGTGCAGGTCTACGACAACCCGCTGCCCAAGCGCGGCCCGCTGTTGATCGCCACACGTATTGAAGACCCGGCATTGCCAACGGTGCTCAGTTACGGCCATGGCGATGTGGTCAACGGCTACGACGCGCAATGGCGTGAGGGTTTGTCACCCTGGGAAGTGAAAGTCGATGGCGAGCGCTGGTACGGTCGCGGTACCGCGGACAACAAGGGCCAGCACCTGATCAACCTGACGGCACTTGAACAAACCCTCAAGGCTCGCGATGGCAAGCTGGGTTTCAACGTCAAACTGTTGCTGGAAATGGGCGAAGAAGATGGCTCGCCGGGTTTGCGTGCGTTCTGCGAAGCGCATCCTGAAGAACTCAAGGCTGACGTGTTCATCGCTTCCGACGGCCCGCGCCTGGCCGCTTCGCGCCCGACGATCTTTCTCGGTTCGCGAGGCGTGTTCAACTTTGAACTCAGCGTCAACCTGCGTGAAGGCGCGCACCATTCCGGCAACTGGGGCGGGCTGCTGTCCAACCCGGGGATCATTCTGGCCAACGCCATTGCCAGCATGGTCGATCAACAGGGCCGGGTAAAAATCCCCGCGTTGATGCCCAAGGAAGTCCCCGAAGCCGTGCGGCTGGCGCTGGCGGATATTGAAGTCGGTGGCGGCCCCGGCGACCCGGAAATCGACCCGAACTGGGGCAATCCCGAGCTGACCCTGAGCGAGAAAGTCTTCGGCTGGAACACCCTCGATGTCATCGCCTTCAAGACCGGCAACCCCGACGCGCCAGTGCATGCGATCCCCGGCAAGGCCAACGCCCACTGCCACATCCGCTTTGTAGTGGACAGCGACTACAACACTTTCATCCCGGCGGTGCGCGCCCACCTGGATGCCCACGGTTTCACTCAGGTAGAAGTCAAACAGGGGCGCATCGACATGATGAACGCCACCCGTCTTGACCCGACAAGCCCGTGGGTCGGCTGGGCGTTGAACTCCCTCGCCGAAACTACCGGCAAAAAACCGGCCCTGCTGCCCAATCTCGGCGGCTCGCTGCCTAACGACGTCTTCGCTGATGTGCTCGGCTTGCCAACGCTTTGGGTGCCACATTCGTACCCGGCCTGCTCACAACATGCGCCCAATGAACATTTGCTCGCCCCCGTGGTGAAGGAAAGCCTGCAAATCATGGCCGGGTTGTTCTGGGACCTGGGTGACGATGCAGCTCGATTGACGCAAGAACATCAACAGCGGGAGCTAGCCAAATGAGCGACCCTCGACAACAGGCGCTGGACTGGCTCGCGAGCCAGGGCGAGGCGATGGAGTCCCTGCTGCAACGTATCGTCGACACCGATTCCAACAGCTACGACAAAGCCGGCGTCGATGCGGTGGGTGCGCTGCTGGCGGCGGAACTGCAAGCCGACGGCATCCTGCTCGAACGCATGCCCGTCGAAGGCTTTGGCGATGTCATGCTCGCGGAAGTTTCCGGCGCTGCGGGCAAGCCGGTATTGCTGCTGGGCCATCGCGACACGGTTTTCCCCAAAGGCACCACCACGACTCGGGGCTACAGCCGAGACGCCACCCTCGCTTACGGCCCGGGCGTGGCGGACATGAAAGGCGGTCTGGTCCTCAACTGCTTTGCCCTCAAAGCGCTGAAGCGCGCCGGTCAACTGCCCTACCCGGTTCAGGTGCTGTACACCGGCGATGAAGAAATCGGCTCCGGCAGTGCTCGCAGCCATATCGAAACCGCGGCACGTGCGGCCCGCGCCGTGCTCAACACTGAACCCGGCAGAGCCAGCGGCAACGTGGTCAGCGCCCGCAAAGGCGGTGCGACCTTGATCATCGAAGTCACCGGCCGCGCCGCGCATTCAGGGGTCAACCATGCCGATGGCGCCAGCGCCATCGAAGCCCTGGCGCGCAAGATCGTCAAACTGCATGCCCTGACCGATTACCCGGCGGGCATCACCACCAACGTCGGGCTGATGTCCGGCGGTACCTCCAGCAACACTGTCGCGCCCAGCGCCACGGCCAAGCTGGACGTGCGCTTCATCGAGCTCAAGCACTGGGATCAAATATTCGAAGCGATTCAGAGGATCGTCGCCGAAGAAGAATTGCCCGGCACCAGCGCTGTGCTCAAAGAAGCCACGACCTTCCTGCCCATGGAGGCGCAACACAGCACTCGCTTGCTAGCGCTGTACCAGCAGCAGGCGCAGACATTGGGCTTCAGTGTCGAAGGCGAATTCACCGGCGGTTGTGCTGATTCCGGCTTCACCGCCAGCCTCGGCATTCCGACTCTCTGCGGCCTTGGTCCGGTGGGCGGCAAGGTGCACACCGACCGCGAATACCTGGAACTGGACACCCTCGTGCCTCGCGCCCAGGCATTGGTGGCGACCATTCTGGCGGTGGGTGAAGCCTACTGAGGTAATTGGTCTCTTCGAAACGCCGGGGATTGGCTATCCACACCGTCCACCCCCGACGTTAAGGTTGGCGCCATCGCCCGATTGGGCATTTCAACCTACGAGAGAACGCCAACATGAACGAACGCATCCAATGGGCCACCGTCGCCCCCGAAGCCTACCGCGCCATGGCGGCCCTTGAAGGGGCCGTCGTCAAATCCGGACTGGAAAGCTCGCTGCTGGAACTGGTCCGATTGCGCGCCTCGCAAATCAACGGCTGTGCCTTCTGCATCAACAAGCACGCCAACGACGCCCGCCGCGCCGGTGAAAAAGAATCCCGCCTGCAAACCGTCAGCGTCTGGCGCGAAACCGCGTTCTTCACGCCTCGGGAAAAAGCGGCGCTGGCGTGGGTCGAAGCCATGACCCTGTTGCCCAATCAGCAAGCCTCGCAAGAACAGTACCTGGCATTGCAGGAACACTTCAGCGACAGCGAAGTGGTCAACCTCACCCTCGCGATTGCGACGATCAACGCCTGGAACCGCTTTGGCGTCGGGTTTGCGATGGTGCCAGCGTAACGCTCAAAAATCTTCAAGTGGAATGCTGCTTCTCTGTGGGAGCCGGGCTTGCCCGCGATGCAGACACCTCGCAGTATCAGTGAAATCGAATCGCCCTTATCACGGGCAAGCCCGGCTCCCACAGCAAACCGAGATTGCCTTCGGCTTCTGCAGGAATTGTGCGCTGTTCATCTATCGATCAAATTTGCAGATGCCTCACATAAGTACTATTGGTTGGAGTACAGCCCCGGCTATGAGGAAACTCGCCGGCACTCTAATTACAGGCTCTTACCAACATGACCAACAACGTTCTAAAACTGGCTGCCTTCAGCGACGGCGACCAAGGCGGCAATCCCGCCGGTGTGTGGCTTGGGGATTTTTTGCCGGATGAGGCGACGATGCAGCGCATTGCTGCCGAGGTGGGGTTTTCCGAGACCGCGTTTGCTGCGCCCATCGCCGAGGGTTTCCGGGTACGGTATTTCTCACCTGAAGCCGAGGTGCCTTTTTGCGGTCACGCGACGATTGCCCTCGGTGCGGCGCTGGCCGGGCAGCATGGCGATGGGGTGTTTAACCTGACGCTGAATCAGGCGCAGATCAGCGTCGAAGGTCACGCCCAGGGCGATTTGATTTCAGCCGCTCTGCAATCACCACCGACTCACAGCGGCCCTGTTGATGATGCCTTGCTGCAAGAAGCACTGGCGTTGTTCGGCTATGCGCAACACGATCTCGATGCGCGCATCCCTCCGGCAGTGATCAACGGCGGCGCGCAACATTTGGTACTGGTGTTGAACAGTCGGGAAAAACTACGGGCCATGACCTATGACCAGCAAGCCGGTCACGAGCTGATGACTCGTGCCGGATGGGTCACGGTGTTATTGGCCTATGCAGAGAACCTGCAGCTGTTCCACACCCGCAATGCGTTTGCCTGGGGCGGCGTTTATGAAGACCCCGCCACTGGCGCTGCAACGGCAGCGTTCGGCGGTTATTTGCGCGATCTTGAATGGCCTCACGGCGGGCATATCGACATCGTGCAGGGCGAGGACATGGGCAGTCGCTCGCGAATTCGCGCGCAGATCCCGGAACAAAGCAGCCCTGACCAGAAAGGCAGTTCGATCCGGGTGTCCGGCATGGCTCGCAAGCTGTAAGTCAGACCTTGAGCCGTGAACCGCCAATGGCCACGCCCACCAGCATCACGGCAACGACCATGAACGCCACTTCCAGGCTGCTGGCGTGGGCGATGAAGCCAATGGCGGCCGGGCCGATGAGAATCCCGGCATAACCCAGGGTAGTCAACGCCGGGACTGCGACATTCTCGGGCATGCTCTTTTGTCGGCCCAGCGCGCTGTAGCAAACCGGCACGATGTTCGAACAGCCAGCGCCCACCAACGCGTAACCGAGCAGTGCGGCTTGCCATGACGGTACGAGGGTCGCCAACGCCAGCCCCGCCGCCGCACACAGGCCACCCAGAATGACGATATGTCGTGGTCCGACACGCCGCACCACAGCATCGCCGAACAATCGGCCCAGGGTCATGGTGAAAGCAAATACCGCGTACCCAAGCCCGGCATAGGACGTTTCAACACCGCGCAACTCGCTGAGGAACACCGCGCTCCAGTCCAGCATCGCGCCTTCGGACAGGAACACCGTGAAACACAGCAGACCGAGAAACAGCACCACGCCCCGTGGGATAGCGAATGGCGGGCCATCGGTTTCGCTGCCGTAAGGCAGAAAATGTGGTGCGGCCTTGAGCAACGCGATCAGTAAAACGGCGACAACGGCAAACATCGATACCAGAGGCGACGCGCCCACGCTCAACAAACCGGCGACTCCCGCTGCCCCGGCGATACCACCCAGACTGAACAGGCCGTGAAAACCGGACATCATGGTTTTGCCACTGGCACGCTCGACGATGATCGCCTGGATATTCACCGCACAATCCAGCGCCCCCATGGCGGCGCCGAAGATAAACAGCACGGCAACCAATGAGGGCAGATGCGAAACGGTGGCCAACAGCGGCAAGCAAAGGCAAATGATCGCCGAAGAAATCAGTAACACCCGTCGGCAACCAATTCGCGCAGCCAGCGCACCAGCCAGGGGCATCGCAACTATCGAACCAACACCCAGACACAGCAGTAACAAGCCTAATGTGCCCTCATCCAGCCCGACCCGGGCCTTGGCGTACGGCACCAACGGTGCCCAGGCAGCAATGGCAAAACCGGCAATGAAAAAGGCCACACGGGTGGAAAATTGCTCCAGTCGACCCGGCACAACTGGCGCCGGGGTGCTGATGGAAGTCATGCAGGCTCCTTGAAAACGGCGGACCAAAAGGTCCGGTAACCGGCGCAGCCTAGCAGATGCTGTCAGGTTTTTTGCAGGAGATCGCACAGCGAACATGGGACCTGTAGGAGCGCACGAGCACCGCGAGGCCGCGATAGCGGTGTTTCAGACAGATCGCTATTGCTGGCCTCGTGACCTCGGTGAGCGCCTACAGAATTTGGGGCAACTCATAAATTCGCAAAGCAGCTAAACTACGCACCATTTTGAACCGGGCCGCCCTGCAACTGCCCACGACGTGAAGAGGCTGCTGTGTATAAAGGTGTGGTGCTGTCGGTCCTGGCTTCGGTGCTGTTTGGGGTGATGTATTTCTACACGTCGCTGCTCAAACCGCTTGGCGGGGAAGAGATCTTCGGCTGGCGGATGCTGCTGACGGTGCCGTGTGTGACGGTCTTTCTGCTGTTCAGCGGCGACTGGCATCTGGTCAAAAAGATTGCCGGACGTATCCGCCAGCAACCGGCACTGCTGGTCGGCATCGCTTTGTGCTCACTGTTGTTGGGCGCGCAGCTGCTGGTGTTCATGTGGGCGCCGCTGCATGGCCGCAGCCTGCAGGTGTCCATGGGTTATTTCCTGCTGCCGCTGACAATGGTCGTCACCGGGCGCATCGTCTATGGCGAGCGCCTGTCCCGGCTACAGAAAATCGCCGCCTTCTGCGCCATGGTCGGTGTCGCCAACGAGTTGCTCAATCATGGCAGTTTCGCCTGGGAAACCTTGCTGGTAGCAGTCGGCTATCCACTGTACTTCGTGCTGCGCCGCAAACTGGCCACCGATAACCTCGGCGGTTTGTGGTTCGACATGGCCTTCATGCTGCCCATCAGCGTCTGGTTCATCGTCAACGGCGATGCCTCGGTGGTTGAGCAATTCCCGTTGCTGTATCTGCTCATCCCAGTGCTCGGTCTGATCAGCGCCTCGGCACTGGTCAGCTATATTGTCGCCAGCCGCCTGTTGCCATTCAGCCTGTTCGGGCTGCTCAGTTATGTCGAGCCGGTACTGCTGGTCGGCGTTGCATTACTGTTGGGCGAGAGCATCGGCCGCGACGAATGGATGACCTACATTCCGATCTGGCTGGCGGTGTTGGTGCTGATTTTCGAAGGCTGCAAACACGTAATCGCGCAGCGTCAGACCTGATTACTGGATGAAGCGCTCCAGTTGCATTTCCTGCAAACGGCTCAGGGTGCGACGGAACGCGAACGACAGATAGCCCTGGGTGTAGAGCTCGTGCATGGGCACCGCCGCCTCGACATATAAAGGCACGCGACGGTCGTAGCATTCGTCCACCAACGCGATGAAACGTCGAACCCCGTCATCGTGGGGCGACAGCTGCGGCAGTTCCCGATCCCCGGCCACCACTTGCTCGACTGCGTCCTCAGTGCCACGGGCAATTTTCGCTTCGCGCTGTGGCGCACTGAGGGCCGGAACTTCGCTGAGCAATATCGTCGAGAAACGGTCGCAAAGCTCGATGAAGTCCATGGCCGCCAGCGGCTGTTCGCACAAATCGACGTAGCGGCACCACAACACGGACTCGCTGTGTTTGACGCTGGTGATACTGCGATGGCCCACGGGCACTGCGCCACCGGACACGGTTTCATTACCCTTGAGCGTCTCGAATACAAGTGCCAGCGCACAGCTCTGCCCCGGCGTGGTAACGAAATACCGCTGATGCAGCAGGCCCGGATGCAAGCGGTGATCTTCGCCGCCATCGACCGTGACGACTTGCATGTAACGCTGAATCGCTGCGATAGCGGGCAGGAATCGCTCGCGGTTGTGACCATGGCTGTACAACTGTTCGGGTGGCTGGTTGGAAGTGCAGACCAGCACCACGCCTGCTTCGAACATCGCTTGCAGCAAACCGCCGAGGATTACCGCGTCGCCGATGTCAGTGACAAACAATTCATCGAAACACATCACCCGCACATCGCGCCCCAGCTCCTGGGCTACGACCTTGAGCGGGTTGGAGGTGCCGATCAGCTCGAACATGCGCTTGTGGATCCAACGCATGAAGTGATGGAAATGCTGACGCCGTGCCGGAACGTCAAGACTCTCGAAAAACCGATCCATCAACCAGGTTTTGCCCCGCCCCACCGGCCCCCAGAGGTACACGCCCTGAGCCGATTTCGGATTGTCGTTCAGTGCCTGAAAACAGGCCTGCAACTGCTGAACTGCGTGCAATTGCGCAGCGTCCGGCTGGAAACCCAACTGCTCGACGGCCCGTTCATAGGCCTGCAAAGGGGACACGACATTCATGGGCAGTGCATCGCTCGGTTGAGTGAGGGGGTGCAAGCATATATGAGCAAGTGAACTGATTGCGATCTGTTGGCTGACATGAAATCTTGTGGGAGCAGAGCTTGCTCGCGATAAGGCTGGACGCGGTTCACTTTAGATCGCATACAGCCTTATCGCGAGCAAGCTCTGCTCCCACAGAATCTATGCAAAGCCGGTCCTACGTGTAGCACCCACCAGCCACATTCAGTAACATCCCCCCTTTTTGCTTTCCCGGCATTTCCCCTTCAGGTAACTCATGAAACCAGCCCGTATACGCGCCGATGTCCTGGCCGGACTCACCACATCCTTCGCTCTGGTGCCCGAGTGCATCGCCTTTGCCTTGGTCGCTCACCTCAATCCGCTGATGGGTCTTTATGGCGCATTCATCATCTGTACGCTGACCGCACTGTTCGGCGGTCGGCCGGGGATGATTTCCGGCGCGGCAGGTTCGATGGCGGTTGTGATTGTCGCGCTGGTGGTGCAGCACGGCGTGCAGTATTTGCTGGCGACGGTGCTGCTGGGCGGATTGATCATGATCCTGTTTGGCGTGCTGCGGCTGGGCAAGCTGGTACGGATGGTGCCGTATTCGGTGATGCTCGGCTTCGTCAACGGCCTGGCGATTGTGATCGCCATGGCTCAGCTCGAACACTTCAAGGTCGGTGACGCCTGGCTGACTGGAAAACCGTTGTACCTGATGATTGGCCTGGTGGCGCTGACCATGGCGATTGTCTACCTGCTGCCACGCCTGACCAAAGCGATACCGCCTGCGCTGATCGCGATTCTGGCCGTTGGTCTGCTGGTCTACCTGCTTGATCTTCCGACCCATACCCTGGGCGATATGGCGCACATTGCCGGTGGTTTGCCGAGCCTGGCCTTGCCGGAAGTGCCGTGGGATCTGGAAACCCTGCGCATCATCGCGCCTTACGCGATTCTAATGGCGCTGGTGGGTCTGCTGGAAACCCTGCTGACCCTCAACCTGACCGATGAAATCACCGAAAGCCGAGGTTTTCCTGACCGTGAATGCGTGGCGCTGGGCGTGGCCAACATGGCCTCGGGCGTGTGCGGAGGCATGGGCGGTTGCGCGATGATCGGCCAGACTGTGATCAACCTCAGCTCCGGTGGTCGTGGTCGTCTGTCCGGCGTGGTCGCGGGGCTGATGATCCTGATGTTCGTGCTGTTTCTGTCGCCGCTGATCGAAGAAATCCCGCTGGCCGCGCTGGTGGGTGTGATGTTCGTGGTGGCTCAACAAACTTTTGCCTGGGCGTCGTTGCGCGTGCTGCACAAGGTTCCGGTCAACGACGTGCTGGCGATCATCGCCGTGACCGTGGTGACGGTATTGACCGATCTGGCCACGGCGGTGATGTTCGGCATCGTCATCGCGGCGCTGAACTTCGCCTGGCAGCAGGCGCGGGAGTTGTACGCGGATACGCATCTGGAGGCTGACGGCAGCAAGGTCTACACCCTGCACGGCACGCTGTTTTTTGCCTCCACGACGCGCTTTCTCAACCAGTTCAATCCGGCTGAAGACCCTGCTCAAGTGACCCTGGATTGCCGCCACCTGAGCTTTGTCGACTACTCGGCGGTTTCGGCGTTGCAGACGTTGCGCGAGCGCTACACCAAGGCGGGCAAGCACCTGCGGGTGGTGCATCTGTCGAATCGGTGTAAGCAGTTGCTCAAGCGGACTGATGTGCAGCATGGGTGAGGCTACACCGGACCAGAGCCTGACGATGCATCTATAAGAGCAACCGGGGCGCATAGTCGAGCTATTGGGAAATACCTTGCGACAGAGCGTTTATTGGAGGCCGATTCTCCAACTGTTCATTGCCCGCTTCTGAATGGAATCCAAGGAAACTCTAATGCGTGTATTCTCCACTTCGCTGGCGCTCGCCCTCAGCCTCTCGTTCACTCACCTGGCCGGGGCTGCCCAGGCTGAGCCGGAATTTGATGCCAAAGTGCGCGACGCTGCCAGGCAGGTCATGCAGCAATACAACATTCCCGGCCTGAGCATCGCCGTAACGTTCAATGGGCAACAGCATTTCTACAACTACGGCGTTGCTTCAAGAGAAACAGCCCAAGCTGTCAGCAGTGACACGCTGTTCGAGCTCGGCTCGATCAGTAAAACGTTCACGGCGACTCTGGCGACGTACGCCCAGGCCAACGGCCAGTTATCCCTTGGCGATCATCCGGGCAAATACCTGCCGCAACTCAAAGGCAGTGCTTTTGACAACGTGAGCCTGATCAATCTGGCCACTCATACAGCGGGCGGCTTTCCCCTGCAGGTGCCCGACGAGGTGCAGAACAACGAGCAACTGATGGCGTATTTGCAGGCTTGGCAGCCGCAATACCCGGCGGGCAGCAAACGCACCTACGCCAACCCGAGCATCGGCATGCTGGGGATGATCACTGCCAAGGCGATGAACACCCCGTTCGAGCGGGCAATGGAGCAGCAACTGTTTCCAAAACTCGGGCTGACCAACAGCTATTTGAATGTGCCTGCCGACAAGATGAAGTCTTACGCGCAAGGCTATAACAAGCAGGACGCGCCGGTCCGTTTGCAGGGCGGTGTTCTTGGTAATGAAGCCTATGGGATGAAATCCAGCAGCAAGGATTTACTGCGTTTCGTTGAGCTGAACATCAACGCTGGCAAAGCAGAAAGTACGCTAGCCAAGGCAATTACTGATACCCATGTGGGTTATTTCAACGTGGGAGAAATGACTCAGGACCTGATCTGGGAGCAGTACCCCTACCCGGCCAGTCTCGAAACGCTGCAGGAAGGTAACTCGAACAAAATGGCCTACGAGACTCAGCCTGCCAGCTCGATCAGCCCGCCCTTGCAGTCGCAACAAAGCGTCTGGATCAACAAGACCGGCTCCACCAATGGTTTTGGTGGTTATGTGGCGTTCGTTCCGGAGAAGAGGATTGGCGTAGTGATCCTGGCGAATAAAAACTACCCGAATGAAGCGCGGGTGAAGTTGGCGTATGAGATTTTGCAGGGACTGAATTAACCACTCGATGCCTGTAGGAGCTGCCGAAGGCTGCGATTGATTTCAACTGACACACCGATTCGCAGCCTCGGCAGCTCCTACGGTCGTCCCTCCCCGTCTGCACCGCCTGAACCCCACCTGAACAAAAAATCCAAATACGAACCAGCACAAAAAAACAACTATACGCATTCAATAATGAGTATCATTATGTTACGCATTGTTTCAGGCGTGTGTTTTTTACCGCTCTGAAGCAGGTCAGCCTAACGCATTAACCCTGGTGAAACATGCTCGTTCCTTTTTTGATCATGCTGCGCGAAGGGATTGAAGCCGCGCTTATTGTTGGCATCATCGCCAGTTACCTGAAGCAGACCGGCCGTGGTGAGTGGATGCCCGCCGTGTGGATCGGCGTGTTTCTGGCCGTCGCTGTTGCACTGTTCGTTGGCGGCGGTCTGGAACTGGTCAGCGCTGAATTCCCGCAAAAGCAGCAGGAATTGTTCGAAGGCGTCGTCGGTCTCGTGGCTGTGGTGATCCTCAGTTCGATGGTGTTCTGGATGCGCAAAGTGGCGCGTTCGATCAAACACGCTTTGCATGAATCTCTCGACGCCGCCCTCGCCGGTTCGAAAAACCAGACCTACGCGTTGATTGCCATGGTGTTCTTTGCCGTGGCCCGCGAAGGGCTGGAAACCGTGTTCTTTCTGCTCGCGGTGTTCCAACAAAGTGAGGGGGCCGGCGCACCACTGGGCGCCCTGCTCGGCCTGATCCTTGCCGTCGCCGTCGGGTTCGCCATTTACAGCGGCAGCATGCGTTTGAACCTGAGCCTGTTCTTCCGCTGGACCGGACTGTTCATCCTCGTGGTGGCCGCCGGGATTCTCGCCAATTCGGTGCAGGCGCTGCATGAAGCCGGACTCTGGAACCATCTGCAAACCGTGGTCTTCGACCTCAGCGCAACGTTGCCGATGGATGGCCCAACCGGCTCGGTACTGGCGGGCATGTTCGGTTATCAGGATGCGCCGACCATCAGCACCCTCAGCGCTTACTTGATTTATCTGGTCTTCGCTCTGGCGTTGTTCTTCATGCCGCACGCTCGGGTAGTGAGTCTGCCTACCCGACCGGCGCACCCGCATCCCTCTTCCGCTACAAACGAATAAGGCAACTCATGTCGAATCGTCCTACAGGGCTTTCAGAGAAAGCCAAGCCGCCTCGCGCCTTGAAATTGGCTGTCGCGGGTTCAGTGGTGCTCATGATCGCCGCCGGTGGCCTGTTTTATTACGCCTCGCAAAGCGCTACCAAAAAGCGCGCCGCCAACAACAGCGCCGAGACCGTGGTCACTATTCATGCCCGTGCGTGCGAGCCGAACGCACTCACCGTGCCTGCAGGCAAGAACGCCTTCCGTATCGTCAACCGCTCCGAACGGGCCGTTGAATGGGAAATTCTCGATGGCGTCCTGGTGATTGAAGAACGGGAAAACATTGCCCCGGGCCTGAGTCAGGTGATCAACGCCAACCTGCAACCGGGCGACTACGCGATTACCTGCGGACTGTTGAGCAATCCGCGTGGCACCCTGCACGTGACGCCGACCGCCGAGTCGGAAGCCAATGCCAAGGCGCGCCCTTCGATGGTCGCCTTCATCGGCCCACTGTCGGAGTACCGGGTTTACCTGAGCATGCAGGGTTCGGCGCTGATCAAGGCGGTGAATGCCTTGCAGGACGCCATTGCGGCGGGTGATCTGAGCGCAGCCCAGGCGGCCTACCTTCCAGCGCGCGCGGCTTATCAACGTATTGCACCGGCCGCGCAGCGTCTGGCTGAGCTGGATAACGCGATCAACGCCCGCGCCGACTATTACGAGAAACGTGAGCAGGACTCAGGCTTCAGCGGCTTCCATCGCCTTGAATATGGACTCTTCGACCAGCACAGCGTTGAAGGCCTGCTCCCGGTAGCTCAGCGCCTGCAAACCGACGTCACCACGCTCAAGCAGCAGTTGTTGGCGCAGAACATGGCTCCTGAGCAACTGGCCAGCGTCATCGCCCGCAATATGCGCAGCCTCGCCGACATCCGCAGCAACGGCGAAGAGGAACGCTACAGCCACAGCGATCTGAACGGTTTCGTTGCCAACCTTGAAGGCACTCGCAAAGTCATCGACCTGCTGCGCCCGATGCTGGCGAAAAGCGCCAAGCCGCTGCTGGAGCAGATCGATGCGGCCGCCGCTGCGCTGGACACCGAATTGAACGGCCTGAGCACTGACAGCGGCATGCGCCCCTACGACCAGGTGGACGCCCCGCAACGCAAGTTGATTGCCGACAAGGCCAAGGCGTTGGCGGACGCGCTGGACGGGGTAGACCAGGCGCTGGGGCTTTCGGGTCTTTGATTGCCTGAACTGGAATGCATCCCCCTGTAGGAGCTCACGAGCACCGCGAGGCAGCGATTGCGGTGTGTCAGATGAATCGCTATCGCTACCTCGCGATACTCGTGAGCTCCTACAGGATTGGTGTTTACCGCGCGAAAGCGTGGTGTCAAACAACTGATTTCGAGAAAGACGATTAGCCATGAACGACTCAGACAACAGCAACGCCCCGCAATCAGTTCAACGCCGTCGAGTGCTGCTCGGCCTCGGTGCGGCGGGTGCGGCTTTGGCAGGCAGCAGCCTGAGCGGCAACGTATTGGCAGCCGCTCCGGCACAGGTCACCGAAGCGCCGAACAGCGAAAAGACCGCTGACCACAACGAATTCCACGGCATCCACCAGACCGGGATCGTCAACCCGCGTCCGGCGTCGGGCATGCTGGTCGCGTTCGATGTGCTGGCCGCCGACCGGGATGATCTGGAACGTCTGTTTCGTACACTGAACGAGCGCATCACGTTCCTGATGACCGGCGGAACCGTGCCACAGGTCGATCCCAAGTTGCCGCCTGTAGACTCCGGCATCCTCGGCCCGGTCGTCACGCCGGATAACCTGACCATCACCGTTTCTGTGGGTGACTCGCTGTTCGACGAGCGCTTCGGTCTGGAAAGCGTCAAACCCAAGCGTCTGAGCCGCATGGTCGGTTTCCCCAATGACGCGCTGGAAGCGGACAGTTGCCATGGCGACCTGAGCATCCAGTTCTGTGCCAACAGCGCCGACAGCAACATCCACGCCCTGCGCGACATCGTGAAAAACCTGCCGGACCTGCTGCTGGTGCGCTGGAAGCAGGAAGGCAGCGTGCCGCCGCAAGCGCCGAAGAAACCCGGGCAGCCACCGGAAAGCGCGCGTAACTTCCTCGGTTTCCGCGACGGCTCGGCGAACCCGGATTCCAACAATCAGAAGACCATGAACGAACTGGTCTGGGTGCAACCGGGCAGTGACGAACCAGACTGGGCGGCTAATGGCAGCTATCAGGCGGTGCGGATCATCCGCAATTTCGTCGAGCGCTGGGACCGCACGCCACTGCAAGAGCAGGAAGCGATTTTCGGCCGGGTCAAAACCACCGGGGCGCCCATGGATGGCAAGGTAGAAACCGATGTGCCGGACTACGCCGCCGATCCTCACGGCAAGAAAACCAGACTGGATTCCCATATCCGGCTGGCCAACCCGCGCACGGCTGAAAGCCAGCGCAACCTGATCCTGCGCCGCCCGTTCAACTACTCCAACGGCGTCAACAAGAACGGTCAACTCGACATGGGCCTGCTGTTCATCTGCTACCAGTCCGACCTCGAAAAAGGCTTCATCACCGTGCAGACCCGCCTCAATGGCGAGCCACTGGAGGAATACCTCAAACCGGTAGGCGGTGGGTACTTCTTTACCCTCCCCGGCGTGATCAACGACCAGGACTTCATTGGTCGCTCACTGCTTCAGGCTTCGGCCAGATCCGATACCAAAACTGCGTAACCGCTAACCCTTAAAGCCACCTCAACAGGAAGAGTCCCATGAAGAAGTTGCCTTTTGCTTTGCTGCTCACCGCAGGTCTGCTGCAGACCCCGGTCTTCGCCGCCACTGCGCCACTGGACCTGGTAGGGCCGGTTTCGGACTACAAAATCTACGTCACCGAACAGATCGGCGAGCTGGTCAGCCACACTCAGAAATTCACCGACGCGGTGAAAAAAGGCGACCTGGCCACGGCTAAAAAACTGTACGCGCCGACTCGCGTGTTTTACGAAGAAATCGAACCAATGGCTGAGCTGTTCAGCGACCTGGACGCGTCCATCGACTCCCGCGTTGATGACCACGAAGCTGGCGTGAATGCTGAAGACTTCACTGGTTTCCACCGCCTGGAATACGCACTGTTCTCGCAGAACAGCACCAAGGACCAAGGCCCGATTGCTGACAAGCTGATGGCTGACGTGAAAGATCTGGAAAGCCGCGTCGCCGGTCTGACCTTCCCGCCTGAAAAAGTGGTGGGTGGCGCTGCTGCGTTGCTGGAAGAAGTCGCGGCAACGAAGATCTCCGGCGAGGAAGACCGCTACAGCCACACTGACCTGTATGACTTCCAGGGCAACATTGACGGCGCGAAGAAAATCGTCGACCTGTTCCGCCCGCAAATCGAGAAGTCCGACAAGGTGTTCGCTGCCAAGGTCGACAAGAACTTCGCCACCGTGGACAAGATCCTGGCCAAGTACAAAACCAAGGATGGCGGCTTCGAGACTTACGACAAAGTGAAAGAAAACGACCGCAAAGCGCTGGTCGGCCCGGTTAACACCCTGGCTGAAGATCTGTCGACCTTGCGTGGGAAGTTGGGGTTGAATTGATTAATAGAGCACTCGGTAAGCTCTTTAAAGCCTGACTGGCCTATTCGCAGCCTGCGGCAGCTCCTACAGGAACCACACAACCCTGTAGGAGCTGAGGCTCTTATGGCCTCACGCCTTCTTGTCGTGATTGATGATCAGCTTGTAAAACGTTGCAGCCCCGCCTTCGGTGGCATACCCGGTGTTGTCCTGGGTATACACCCCCGCCTTGAAGTACAGCAGCTTGTCTTTCCAGCCAGCATCGAGTTTGGCACTCCACACATAATCAGCCGCATTGACTGACAGATTGCCTGCCGGAGTCAGATGAATGCTGTAGCTGAAGCGTTCGTTCAAGGGCACACCTGATGCGATGTTGATCACCTCGATTTCAGCGTCTGGGCTGCGGCGAAATTTAGCGACGATGTTGCCAGTCTGCAGTTTTTCCTTGAATTGATACTCGACTTTGAGCAGCGGCTCGGTGCTTTGAAAGGCGTGTATCTGACCGATGACGATCTTGCCGGTGGAAGGCACCTGATTGACCGTGAGCGCAGCGCGCAGAAAGTTGTCTGCCTGGGAGTAAGTCCAGTTGTACACCTTGCCGTCCGCTGTCGTCTCCCGCAGTTCCGTCCTTGGAAATTTAGCGTTCTCCGTTTTCGAGCCCGTCACTGGTGCCCAGAAGAACAATGTATTGCCAGAACGAAAGTAACCATCCTGATAACCCTGAACCAGCTTAGGGGTATCAATAATCACGGATGGAGTGCCTACAGGAATGGAAAGGTTCCAAGTGGCGAGGTCGATCATCGCATGCTCACAAGGTGCGGCCAGCGCACCGACAAAGGTCTCTAGACCGGGCGCTTGAGCTCCCGGATGGCTTCGTCTGGCGTATCGGCTGAATCGATTTTTTTGTGAGCAGGTCGCGACACTGAATTGGCGTCAATAAAACAACACAAAACCTCAAAGGCTACTATTTCGATATCACGAAATCAGTAGGAGCCCATCACCTCCCCTGAGCTGCAAGCATCATCAAATATGGAAACTGCCAAATGTGAACCACGTCAGTTTTTTGGACGTACGTGCCTGAAAGGCTCTGCTAACGGGGGAAAAATCAAAATAAATGCCGACGAACGGTATAAAAATAATCAATCCGGCGGGCACTTTTTCGATTTAACCCTGTCCCGCATGCTCACTTTTCCCTGATTCTCAGACCATCAGGACAGCAGACCACTCAGCAATTCGGGGTTGACTGTAAGACTTTGTTACAGGATTATAGTTAGCAAGCTAATTATGTTGTCACGAACAATATCCTCGCTAACTAATTTTCCGGTTCGTTTATGTCTCTCGACTCCCTGCAGATGAGCATCAGCAGCGGCATGGTCGCTTCGTCCCGACAATGGCGGCGGATCTGCCACAACACGCTGGTGCGCTATGGCGTTTCCGAAGCCTGCGCTGCGCCGCTGCTGATGATTCTGCGTCTGGGCGATGGCGTGAATCAGGTCACGGTGGCCCACGCTGCGGGTATGGAGAGCCCGACTTTGGTCCGCCTGCTCGACCAACTGTGCAATGCCGACATCGTCTGCCGCACCGAAGACCCGTCGGATCGCCGGGCCAAATCCCTGAGCCTTACCGAAAATGGCCGGGTGGTGGCGCTGGCCATCGAAGACGAGTTGCTGCGTTTGCGCCGCGAAGTACTTAAAGGCGTGGCCAAGGAAGACCTCGAAGCGACTTTGCGAGTGTTCAAAGCGTTCAGTGATGCGGCCAACCAAGACAGCGCGGGGTCGCTTTGAAAGATTTCTTCGCAGGCGTGCCACCCGCGCGCGACTGGTTCTATGGCGTACGCACGTTCGGCGCTTCAATGCTGGCGTTGTACATCGCGCTGCTCATGGAAATGCCGCGTCCGTACTGGGCAATGGCAACTGTCTATATCGTCTCCAGCCCGTTCGTGGGGCCGACCAGTTCCAAGGCGCTGTATCGCGCAATCGGTACGCTGACCGGCGCAGCGGCTTCGGTGTTCATCGTGCCGATGTTCGTGCAAACCCCGTTTCTGCTAGCCGTAGTCATCGCCTTATGGACTGGCACGCTGCTGTTTCTGTCGCTGCATCTGCGCACCGCCAACAGCTACGCGTTGATGCTGGCCGGTTACACCATGCCGCTGATTTCCTTCCCGGTGGTGGACAACCCGCAAGCGGTGTTCGAGATCGCCGTATCCCGGACGGAAGAAATTTTCCTCGGCATCGTCTGTGCCGCCGTCGTCGGCAGCATTTTCTGGCCGCGCCGCCTGGCGCCGGTCATGCAAGGCGCGGCAGATAAATGGTTTAGCGATGCCTCGGCCTACAGTGATCGCTTTCTTTCACGCAGTGCCAACGCTGAAGAAGTCGGCACCCTGCGCAGTTCGATGGTGGGCACCTTTAACACCCTCGAACTGATGATCGGCCAGTTGCCCCACGAAGGTGCCCGCAAGCAAACGGTGCGCAACGCCAAGGAACTGCGCGGCCGGATGATCCACCTCTTGCCGGTAATCGACGCGCTGGATGACGCCTTATGGGCACTGGAGCGCCGGACCCCGGAATTGGTCGCCAACTTTGCCCCGCTGCTGATCGAGACCCGCGCCTGGCTGGAAAATACCGCCAGCAGCCTGCAGACCGAGCAATGGCAAGCCCTGCATCGCGAGCTTGAACGCCTGCAACCGAGTGAGGCGCAGCTCGATGATCGCCATCAACTGCTGTTGTCCAACGCGCTTTATCGCCTGGGCGAGTTCATTGATCTGTGGCAGGACTGCCGCACCTTGCAGCACGCCATCAAGACTGACGACCAGACGCCGTGGCGCGCCGTGTACCGGCACTGGCGGCTGGCGCGCATTACGCCATTTCTGGATCGCGGGCTGATGCTGTATTCGGTGATGACCTCGGTGCTGGCGATCATCATTGCTTCGGTGCTGTGGATCCTGCTCGGCTGGACCGATGGCGCTGCCGCCGTGGCATTGGCCGCCGTATCGTGCAGCTTCTTTGCGGCCATGGACGACCCGGCTCCGCAGATTTACCGGTTCTTCTTCTGGACCATGCTGTCAGTCGTCTTCGCCAGCCTGTACCTGTTCGTGGTGCTGCCCAACCTGCATGACTTCCCGATGCTGGTGCTGGCCTTCGCGGTGCCGTTTATTTGTGTCGGCACCCTCACCGTGCAGCCACGCTTCTACCTGGGCACCTTGCTGACCATCGTCAACACCTCGTCCTTTGTCAGCATTCAGAGCGCCTACGACGCGGATTTCCTGAACTTCATCAACTCCAACCTGGCCGGACCGGTGGGCTTGCTGTTCGCCTTTATCTGGACGCTGATCATGCGGCCGTTCGGCGTCGAGCTGGCAGTCAAGCGCCTGACCCGATTCAGCTGGCGCGACATTGTTGCCCTGACCGAACCCGCGACACTGGCTGAGCATCGGGCCATGGGCGCACAGATGCTTGACCGATTGATGCAACAACTGCCGCGACTGACCATCACCGCACAAGACACCGGTATCGCCCTTCGCGACCTGCGTGTGGCGCTGAATCTGCTCGATACGCTGGCCTGGTTGCCAAGAGCGCACGCGGGGCAGCAGTTGTTGTTGCGTCAGGTGGTCGAAGAAGTCGGCAGCCACTTCCAGGCCTGCCTGAAAGCCGGTGAACGTCTGCCAGCGCCCAAAGGTATGTTGATGACCATGGATCGCGCACGCCGCGCCCTGAACGTTGAACTGCTGGGCGAAGAACCGGCCCGCCTGCATCTGCTGCACGCGTTGAGCGGTCTGCGTCTGGCGCTTTTGCCCGGCGTGGAAGTCGTCAATGCGGCGGCCGAAACCGAAGCACTACCGCCCCATGGCCTTGACGGAGCGTCCCTATGATTGGCGATCTGGACATCAGCGGGGTCTTCGTACCCACGTTTCTCGCGCTGATGGGCATCACCTATTTACTGTTTCTCGGGGTCCACGCGGTGTTATCGCGCACCCATTTTTACCGTCTGGTCTGGCACCGGGCATTGTTCAACGTAGGTCTATACGCTTTGTTGCTCGGCGCCGTGGATACTCTCAGTCGATACCTGATGAAATGAAAAAACCTCTGCTTACTTTGGGCCGTGTGGTCCTGACTCTGCTGGTTGTGACCTTCGCGGCCATCGTCGTGTGGCGCATGGTCATGTATTACATGTACGCCCCCTGGACCCGCGACGGGCACATCCGCGCCGACATCGTGCAGATCGCGCCGGACGTCTCCGGGCTAATCGAAAAAGTCGAAGTCGGTGACAACCAGCTGGTCAGCAAAGGCCAGGTGCTGTTCACCATCGACCAGGACCGCTTCCGTCTGGCCTTGCGCCAGGCCAAGGCAACGGTCGCCGAACGTCAGGAAACCTGGGAACAGGCCCGCCGCGAGAATAAGCGTAACCGTGGCCTCGGCAATCTGGTGGCCCGCGAGCAACTTGAAGAAAGCCAGTCCCGGGAGGCCCGCGCCCTATCCGCCTTGCAGGAGTCTCAAGTGGCAGTGGACGCTGCGCAACTGAACCTGGATCGCTCGGTGATCCGCAGCCCGGTGGACGGCTACCTCAACGACCGCGCGCCCCGCTCCCACGAGTTCGTCACTGCGGGCCGCCCCGTGTTGTCAGTGGTCGATGGCGCTTCATTCCATATCGATGGCTACTTCGAAGAAACCAAGCTCGACGGCATTCATATCGGGCAAAGCGTGGACATCCGCGTGATCGGCGACAATGCCCGCCTGCGCGGCCATGTGGTGAGCATCGTCGCCGGTATCGAAGACCGCGACCGTACCAGCGGCTCCAACCTTCTGCCCAACGTCAATCCGGCGTTCAGCTGGGTGCGCCTCGCCCAGCGCATTCCAGTGCGCATCGCCTTCGACGAGGTGCCGGACAACTTCCGCATGATCGCCGGACGCACCGCCACGGTGTCGATCATCGAAGACGGTCAGGCGATTCACACAGAGGAGTCCGGCAAATGACACACCTCACGCGCCTGACGGCAACGGTCGGGCTTGGCTTGCTGCTGTCGGCGTGTCAGATGGTTGGCCCCGACTACCAACTGCCCAAGGACGCCGCGATCAACCGTCCGGACCTGCAAGGCGAGTTGGCCGGGGAATCGGTCAATACCGTTTCCGCACCGGTCCCAGCTGATTGGTGGCGTCTGTATCAGGACCCGCGACTGGATCAGTTGGTGCAACAGGCCATGGCCTCCAACACCGACCTGCGCATCGCCGCCGCCAACCTGCAACGCGCTCGCTACCAGAGCTCCGAGGCCGAAGCGGCAGGCGGTTTTACAACCAGCGCCAAAGCCGGTGCGCAGCGCCTTCAAGAGTCCGGCGAAGCGTTTTTGCTGAGTGAAAAAGTCCCGGTGGGCAACGTTGGTGATGTGGGGATTACCACTTCGTATCAGTTCGATTTGTTCGGCACCCTGCAACGCGGTATCGAAGCCGCCAACGCCAACGTGGATGCTGCTCAGGCGGCTGCCGACACTGCACGCATCACCTTGGTGGCGGATGTGGTTCGCGCTTACACCCAGGTCTGCGCCGCCAACGAAGAGCACGACATCGCCATGGAGTCGCTGAGCCTGCAGAAGCAGAGCGTCAGCCTGACCCAGCGCCTGCGTGACGCCGGGCGTGGTGATGAAACTCAAGTAACGCGCTCGGAAACCCAGTTCAAATCCTTGAGCGCGGAATTGCCGCGTTACGAGGCCTTGCGCCAGACCGGTCTGTATCGGTTGTCGATGCTGCTGGCCAAGCCGCTGGATCAACTGCCCGCAGGCGTGAGCTCCTGTAATGAGTTGCCGCACATCGCTCAGGTGATGCCGGTGGGTGATGGCGCTGCGTTGCTCAAACGCCGCCCGGATGTACGTCAGGCGGAACGGCGTCTGGCGGCATCGACCGCTGAAATCGGTGTGGCGACGGGTGAGTTGTACCCGGACATCAGCATCGGCGCGACCGTCGGTACCGTGGGCCTGCTGGAAAATCTGGGCAAGCCGGTGGCTAACCGTTGGGGTTTTGGTCCGTTGATTAACTGGACCGTGCCGTCGAACGGCGCTCGTGCGCGGATTCATGAGGCTGAGGCTTCGAGCCAGGCGGCATTGGCGCGTTTTGATGGTGTGGTACTGAATGCCATACGGGAAACCCAGACGGGTCTGGCGCAATATACGGCGCTGCTGCAACGCCGTGATGCGCTCACCGATGCGGCGCAATCAGCGGAGCAGGCGGCGGATCAGACGCATCGTTTTTTCCAGGCCGGACGGGCTTCGTTTCTGGCTGATTTGCAGGCGACCCGGACTTATACCGATGTGCGGGCGCAGTTGGCGACGGCCAATACGCAGGTTGCAATGGGACAGATTGATCTGTTTCTGGCGTTGGGTGGGGGTTGGGAGAGTAGCGGAGCCAAGCCTTGAGCGTTTTTGCGTAGCTGTCGCGGCTTGTGTGCATATCCGTTACTGCGGTGATGGCGGATATTGGTTGCGCTTTTACAGCGCGTCACTTTCGATAGATCCGGAAGCCGGCCCAGACAAAAGTAACCAAAGCGCTCTTGCCCCACCACTTGGTCCCTCGCTGTCGCTCGGCATG
>NZ_LOHF01000029.1:0-42822 GCF_002158995.1 Pseudomonas caspiana
GCAAGGGATGCATTCCTGCCGAGATAACATGGCATACCCGACATGAGTAAACGCCGAACATAAAGCGAACTCTGTATTTGTGGGAGCCGGGCTTGCCCGCGATACAGGCGACCTGATCTCAAAGGCATATCGCATGGTCCTTTTATCGCTAGCAAACTCGGTTCCTACGGGGTGCGATGGATTAATTACAAAGTAATGACGTCAACAAACCGTCAAATTATCGCATTTGTTACACATCACTTTTTTCAGCCGCCGAACGGGCGACGGTTTCCCGACACACGGTCACAACTTTTACGCTTCTCCGGGTCATATCTGAGTGCTGGCCGATTGGATCTTGGCAGCCAAGCAAACTAAGCCCGAGCCCGGAGATAAGTCCATGATTTATAACGTCCAAAATTTTGGCGCCAAAGGAGATGGTGTCACGGATGATACCGCTGCCATCCAGAAAGCTATTGATGCAGCCGCCGCTGCTGGCGGTGGGCAGGTTTACATTCCGCCTGGCACCTTCATTGTCAGCGGAGGCGAAGAACCGTCCGACGGCTGCCTGATGCTGAAAAGCAACGTGTACATGTTTGGCGACGGGATGGGCGTTTCGAACATCAAAGTGGCCGACGGCTCGGACACGAAAATCACCGGCATCATCCGCTCGGCCTATGGCGAAGAAACCCACGACTTCGGGCTCAGCAACCTGACCCTCGATGGCAACCGGGATAACACCACCGGCAAGATCGACGGCTGGTTCAACGGTTACATTCCCGGCCAGGAAGGTTACGACTCCAACGTCACTCTGGACGGCGTAGAAATCAAGGACTGCTCCGGCTACGGCTTCGACCCGCACGAACAGACCGTCAACATGGTCATCAAGAACAGCGTGTCCCACGGCAATGGCCTGGACGGCTTCGTCGCGGACTTTCTCAGCAATAGCACGTTCGAGAACAACGTCGCCTACGACAACGATCGTCACGGCTTCAACGTAGTCACCAGCACCCACGACTTCACCCTCACCAATAACGTCGCCTATAACAATGGCGGCGGCGGGATTGTGGTGCAGCGCGGCAGCGAAAATATTCCTTCGCCGAGCAATATCGTCATCACTGGCGGCGAGGTTTACGGCAATGGCGCCGAAGGCGTGCTCATCAAGTTGTCCAGCGACGTCACCCTCAGCGGCGTGAATATCCACGACAACGGCAGCGCCGGCGTGCGGATCTACGGCAGCAACAACGTTGACGTCACCGACAACACCCTCAGCAATAACGCCCTGAAAGGCGGCGTACCGGAAATCATCATCCAGTCCTACGACGACACCCTTGGCGTCTCCGGCAAGTATTTCAACGGCAGCGACAACACGATTCAGGGCAACACCATCACCGGCAGCAACCTGTCGACCTACGGCGTGGCAGAACGCAACGAAGACGGCACTGACCGCAACGCGATCATCGGCAACACCATTGGCCATACCACCAAAGGCGAAACACTGGTGTATGGCGATGGCAGTTACGTCAGCGCCACCGTGCCGGTGGTCACTGTTCAGGGCACCGAGGGCAACGACACGCTGATCGGCAGCAACGCCAATGAAATCCTTTACGGCGCAGCCGGTAACGACGTGATCAATGCCGGTGCCGGAGATGACATTCTGGTCGGCGGCGCGGGCATCGATAAGCTCACCGGCGGTACGGGCGCGGACACTTTTCGCTTCGCCAGCCAGTCCGACAGCTATCGCACCGCGACTAACAGCTTTGTCGACACCATTACCGATTTCGACGTCACTCAAGACAAGATCGACCTCGCAGACCTGGGCTTCACCGGTCTGGGCACCGGTCGCGGCGGCACCTTGCAGGTCAGCTACAACGCCAGCACCGATCGCACCTACATCAAAGACTACGACGCGGACGCCAACGGCAATCGCTTCGAGCTGATTCTGAGCGGCAATCTCACCAGCACGCTGACCGCCGACAACTTCATCTTCAACCGGACGGTCACCGGTACCAGCGGCAACGACTCGTTGCAGGGCACGGACTCGGCAGACACCCTGCTCGGGCTGGCCGGTAACGACAGCCTGGCTGGCGGCGCGGGTGATGACACGCTCAATGGCGGCGCGGGCATGGACACCCTCAGCGGCGGAGCGGGAGCGGACACCTTTGTGTTCTCCGAACGCACGGACAGCTACCGCAACTACAACGCGGGCGGCGCTAACCTGGGTGATCTGATCACCGACTTTGATCGCACCGCCGACAAGATCGACGTCTCGGCGCTGGGCTTTACCGGTCTGGGCGACGGCAAGAACAACACGCTGTATCTGGTTCTCAACGACGCCGGAACCAAGACCTACATCAAGTCGCTCGAAGCTGACGCCAATGGCAACCGCTTCGAGATCGCGCTGGATGGCAATTACCTCGACAAGCTGACCAACGCCAACTTCGTCTTCGCCACCGCGCCCACCACCAATCAGGCTCCGGTGGTTGCAACGCCATTGCTGGATCAGAACGCGACGGAAAACACCGCCTTCAGCTATGTCGTTCCTGCCACTAGTTTCACTGACCCGGATAACGACAGCCTCAGCTACACAGCCTCCCTCGCCGACGGCAGCGCCCTGCCCGGCTGGCTGACCTTCGACGCAGCCACTCGCACGCTGAGCGGCACGCCGGACAGCACCGCTTCGGGCAACTACTCAGTGAAAATCACTGCGACTGACGGCAGCAACGCCACGGTCAGCGACAGTTTCACGCTTGCGGTGCAAGACGTTCCTGGTGCGCCGATCATCATCAATGGCACGCCAAACAACGACACACTGACGGGCACTGCGGCCAACGAACAGTTGCTGGGCGGCGCCGGTAACGACACGCTCAACGGTGGCGCGGGCAACGATATTCTTGTCGGTGGCGCAGGTGCGGACAAACTTACTGGCGGCGACGGGGCTGACGTCTTCCGCTTCACCTCGAAGATGGACAGCTACCGCACCAGCACGACCAGCGCCAGTGATCAGATCCTTGATTTCGATGTGGCCGCCGACAAGATCGACGTCTCGACGCTGGGTTATACCGGCCTGGGCAACGGCCTGAACGGCACACTGCAGGTGACTTACAACGCATCGAACAACCGCACTTATCTCAAAGACAACACGGTCGACGCCAACGGCAACCGCTTCGAGATTTCAATGGCAGGCAATCTGGTCAACAGCCTCACGACCAGCCATTTCGTGTTCGCCGACCAGAACACGCCGAGCAACATCGCGCCGGTGGTGGTCATCCCGTTGCTGGACCAGAACGCCACTGAAAACACCGCTTTCTCGTACACCGTCACCAGCAACAGCTTTGCCGATGGCAACAAAGATGCGTTGAGCTACAGCGCTACCCTTGCAGACGGCACAGCGCTGCCTTCCTGGTTGAGCTTTGACGCCGTCAACCTGACCTTCAGCGGCACGCCGACCAGCACCGCGGCAGGCAATTACGACGTGCTGATCAAAGCCACCGATCCCGCGGGCGCGTCGGTCAGTGACAACTTTGCCTTGGTGGTGGCGGATGCACCCGCCAATACCCTCGCGGGCACCGACAACGCTGAAACCCTGACCGGCACGGCAGGCGCTGACCTGATCCTCGGTCTGGGTGGCAACGATACGATTCGCGCCGGTGCCGGGGCAGACATCATCGACGGCGGCGCTGGACGTGACTCGCTCTATGGCGGCGAAGGTGCCGACACGTTCCGCTACAGCAACGTGCTCGACAGCTATCGCGACTATGACGCTGGAGGTGTCACGGCCACGGACACGATCTATGACTTCACCCAGGGTGTGGACAAGATCGATGTCTCAGCTTTGGGCTTCCTCGGGTTAGGCGACGGCAGCAACGGCACGCTGTACATGACCCTCAATGAAGCGGGCGACAAGACTTACGTCAAATCCAGCGTCCCCGACGCCGATGGCAATCGCTTTGAAATCGCTCTCAGTGGTAATTACCTCAACACCCTGACCGCCGACGATTTCGTTTTCGGCGAACGTGCTCAGCAGGACATCCTTTACCTGCCGACGCTCGGCCAATCCAATGCGCGTCTGCTGCGGATGACCGAAGACGATGATCAGTCCGGCACCTCCATGCTGGTCAACGACCTGAGCAAGTACACCACCTACGATGTTCGCAGCCAGTTCAACGATGCCGACGGCAATGGCATCGACATCGCAGTGGGTGGCAGCACCGTCAACGGGATGTCCACGCTGGGCGCTGAAGAGCTGAAATTGTGCTGGTGGCTGACCGACACGAACGAGCCGGGCCCGGCGCTGTTGCGTGCCGTTGCACTGCTGCAGAACCAGCTCACCGAGCTCAAGGCCATCGATAACGTCAAGATGGGCATCATCTGGGGTCAGGGCGAAGAAGCGGCGCAGGAAATTGGCCGGGCAACTGACAAACAGGCAGCAGCGGCTGACTACAAAACCGCAACGCTGGCGGTGTTCGACTACCTGCACGCGCAGCTCGGCAGCTTCGACGTGTACATGATGGAGACCGGTCACTACGACCAGGACGCCGCCCGTGCACGGGGTTATTCCGAAGAGAAGATCGCCCAGATCGTGGAAGGTGTGGACTATGTCCGCTCGACTCAGGAAGCCATCGCTGCCGAGCGCACCGACGTCAAACTGGCTGTCGACTACACCGACTTGCCGTTGCGTCACGAAGTCGATCCGCTGGTGTATCCCGATGACGTCTGGCACTTGCACGAAGAGTCTGCAGAAATCGTCGGCCAGCGTCTGGCTGACTACATCGCCGATGACCTTGGCTTCCAGGGCAACCCTGACGACAACAACAGCGTGCAGGACATCTTCGATAACGCTCATAACGAAGGCGGCATGATCTTCGGCACCGATCAGGCCGACACGCTGGTTGGCACTTCGGGTAACGACACACTGGACGGCGACCTTGGCGCTGACACCATGACCGGCGGCGACGGCAACGACATTTATGTGGTCGACAACGCCTTCGACAGCGTGGTGGAAACCAACACCTCTCCTGCACAGATCGACACCGTGCAGGCCTCGGTCAGCTGGACCCTGGGCGACAACCTGGAAAATCTGGTGTTGACCGGCGTCTCGGCAATCGACGGGACAGGCAACGCGGTGCGCAACTTCATTACCGGTAACTCGGCCAATAACGTGATCAACGGTGGGGCTGGCGCGGACAGCATGAGTGGCGGCAACGGCAGTGACACGTATTACGTGGACGACTCCGGCGACAACGTGATCGAGACCAACAGTGACAAGGTATCGGGCGGGATCGACAGCGTGCACAGCAATCTGGCGACCTACACGCTCACGGCGAACGTTGAAAACCTGTACATCGACAGCAACGCAGCGGCCAACGGCATCGGCAACGCGCTGGACAACATCCTGTTCGCGGGTGCTGGGGATAACGTGCTGGAAGGCCGTGACGGCAACGATACGGTTTCGTTCGAGCGCGCACTGGCGGGCATCACTGCAACCTTGTCGACCTCAGCGCAACAGAACACTGTCGGCTCGGGGCTCGATACCCTCAAGGGCATCGAAAACCTGATAGGTAGTGCTTATGCCGACACCCTCTCGGGCAACAGCGGCGCCAACGTGCTCAATGGCGGTGCGGGCAATGACACGCTGGTGGGCGGCGCAGGTAACGACAGGTTGATTGGCGGTGAAGGCACCGACACTCTAACGGGCGGAACAGGCGCTGACACTTACGTCTTTGGTTCGCTCTCGGAAATGGGAACGGGTGCATTACGAGACGTCATCAGCGGCTTTAAAACCGCCGAGGGCGATCAACTGGACTTCACCGGCCTGGATGCCAACCCGCTGACTACCGGGATGGACGCCTTCAAGTTCATCGGCAACAACGCCTTCGACACCGCAGACGCCACCGGCCAGCTTCGTTTCGCCGACGGCATCCTGTACGGCAGCCTGAATGCTGATGCGACGCCGGAGTTCGAAATCCAGCTGGTCGGCGTCAAGGAGCTGCACGCCAGCGACTTCACGGCCTGATCAGTCAGAGGAATCCGGTGCGGCTTCTGATATCAGAGGCTGCATCGGATTTCTACACACTGGTCTGTAGGAGCCGGGCTTGCCCGCGATAAGGTTTCGGTGATCTGTCTGCCAGATCGCGACGCCTTTATCGCGGGCAAGCCCGGCTCCCACAGGGATGATGCGATCCCAATATTGGCGCGATGTCGTGGGACCGGCTTTAGCCGTACAGTCGCTGCATCTATGTAGTCATATATGCAGCTTTCCCGGCTAAAGCCAGTCCCACGTCGTCACATCAACCTGCGCGAAAACCTGGGTCTACCATCTGGATCTGTGCGAGCTGGAATATGGCGGCCCCCTCAAAACAACCGCTGCACCTGTTCCAGGACGCCGCGGTTCATTTGGCCGGTGTGGGTGTGCAAGCTGACGTAGCTCTGCAGCATGTCGAGCTTGGTATTGAGTAAATCACGACGAGCCTGAAACACACGCTGTTGCGCATCGAGGATGTCAACCGTCGAGCGCACACCGCCTTGAAAGCCTTTCTCCGTAGAGGTCAGCGCCTTTTGGTTGGACTCCACCGCACGCTGCATAGCCTTGGTTTTGGAAAACCCTGCAACCACGCCCAGATAATCCGTCTCGATGTCTTCCGACAATTGTTGGCGTTGCACGTCGTAATCCGACTGCGCACCCGCCAATTGAGCTTCAGCCTTGGCCACCGAGGCCCGAACCGAGCCGCCACGATACAGCGGAATATCCAGCTGCACCCCTACGTAATAGGTGTCCTGACGGGGATCGAGGTCCTGATACTGACGGGTCTCCCGACGCGTCAACTGAGTGGTTAACGACAGCGTCGGATAATGTCCGGCGCGCTGCGTGTCCGCCTGTGCCTCGGCCACTCTCATGGCCGCCAGACGCGCCGCCAATTCCGGGCTGGCGTCCTTGGCAATAGCCGTCCAGTAAGACAAATCCTGTTCCGGCGGGATCGGGCTATTGGCCGCAAGCTCTTCGCGCATTGGCCGGATATCAGCAATCGACACATTCGCTCGCCCGGACAATGCGCGCAATGCCGCGACCCGACGGGCCACGGCTTCTGCCTCCTGCGCCTCAACAAGGTCCAGACGCGCCTGAGCTTCATCGATGTCGGTGATAGCGCCCTGGCCGGACTTGAACAGCTTTTGGCTTTGCGTCACCAGACCGCTGATAGCGGCCTTCTGCTGGGCGATCAGTTTGATCTCGTTTTCGGCCCGAGCCACATCGAAGTAAGCTTTGGCCACTCGGTCATAAAGGCTCTGATTGGCGACGTCGAATTGCTGCGTGCCCAAAACCCCACGTGCCTTACCCTCTTGATACGCCGCCCAGCGGCCTTTGTCATACAGCGGTTGTTGCGCGGCCAGCGTGACGTTGTTGGCCTGGTAATCATTGCTGTTCACATAGCCGTTATCGCTGCCGCCATCGGTGCGGCCGCCATTGCCGTAGCGCGAGGTCAAAGAAACTTGCGGATAAAGGCCGCCACGACCAATGGCCTCCTCTTGCCGGGACGCATCGTAAGCATGACCGGCGGACTTCAGTGTCGGGTCATTGAGGCGTGAAGCGTCGTAGGCTTCGATCAGGCTCAGCCCGGCCTCAGCGGCCCACGCAGGACTGAACACCACCCAGCCGGCCCAAAGACCTACCAGCAAACGGCAACGGCGAGAGCGCTGGATCATGCTCATTCCTCTTTGAATGCAGCGAGCATGCGTTCGCGCAGGGGCTTCATCAGGTAATTCATCAGCGTGCGCTCCCCAGTCACTACCGTGACATCGGCAAGCATGCCGGGACGCACCAACAGTCCAGCGTTTTGCAGCGCGACCACCGTCTCGGCAGGGATCTGGACCTTGGCGGAGAAGTACGGCCGGCGGGTCTGCTCATCAAGCAACTGGTCTGCCGAGACCGTGCTCACAACCCCCGTCACGGTCGGCGTATCAACCCGTTGCAGCGCAGTGAAATGCACATGCACGGGTAAACCCGGGCGTAATTTGTTCGCCATCAGCGGCTCGAAACGCGCAGTGATTGCCATCGGCGCGTCCAGAGGCACTACTTGCATCAGGTTTTGCCCGGCCTGCGCGACGCCGCCCACGGTGTGAATCGTCACATCCATGATTTGCCCGGAAACCGGGGCACGAATGGCGCCGCTTTCGACCTCGAACTGCAGCGCACTAATCTGATCAGCAAAACCTGCTGCCTCGGCGGAAACCTCGCTGAGCTGAGTCTCGGCGTCGCGACGGAATTCCTGCTGGGTCTGAAGCGCCTTGAGCCGGCTTTCATTGATGGCCTGGCGCGTTTTGCCCACATCACCCACACCGGATGCAATTTGCCCGGCCAGTTGCGCCGCGTTGCGTTCTGCCTCGAAAAGTTTGTTGCGCGGTATATAACCTTCTCGCGCCAGATCACGCAGGCCTTCAAGCTCCTGCTGCTGGAATTGCATCTGCGCATCGTAATTGCGCTTCACGCCCTCATAGCCGCGCAACTGTTGCTGCAACGATTCGATTTCGTGTTCGATTATTTTCAAACGGCTGGCCAGCTCGGCGCGGCGGGTCTCGAACAACTGAGTCTGCAACCCCATCGCCGCTTTGATTCTTGGCTCCTGGGCACGCTCAAGTAACTCAGGCGGCCACTCGATAGCGGCGCTCCCCAGACGCTCAGCGATCAAGCGCGCCTCAACGGCGCGATCATTGAGCAACTTGCCTTGGGTGACATCCAGCTGCGACTGCGCTCGCAACGTGTTGAGCTGCACCAGCAATTGGCCTTGGCTGACGTGATCGCCATCACTGACCAACAACTTCTCAACCACACCGCCGACCAGCGTTTGTACAGCCTTGCGCTCGCCGGCAACTACCACAGTGCCGCTGCCGACCACTCCCTGATCAAGCGGCGCAAGACACGCCCACAGGAGAAAACTGCCCAGTGCGACGCAGAGAAAAATAACCCCGTAACGCGCAGCGCCGCCCGCATCAGTACTGGCTTCGGATGCCATGCCTGAATGACGCACACTGACAGGATTTTCGCTGCGCACGTTGGCGCCCGGCTCAAGATCACGCATCTTTACTGGCCACCATGACTGGAGCGGTTTTTTCCGCTGGCATCAACGCCTTGAGCACCCGATCCCGTGGACCGAACGCCTGCTGTCCACCGTCCTTGAGCAACAGAATGTGATCGACTACGGCCAATATGCCCGGCCGGTGGGTAATCAGCACCACCGTACTGCCCGCCGCCTTGAGGGCTTTGACCGCCTGAATCAGCGCCAACTCGCCCGCCTCGTCCAGATTGGAGTTGGGTTCATCGAGCACGATCAATGCCGGGTTGCCATACAGCGCACGAGCCAGGCCAAGACGCTGCTTCTGGCCGCCGGACAATCCGAGCCCGCCAGGCCCCAGCGGCGTGTCGTAACCTTTGGGAAAGTGCAGGATCATTTCGTGAATACCCGCATGGCGACTCGCCGTGATGATCTTGTCGGCATCCTGCTCACCAAAGCGGGCAATATTGTCGGCGACGGTGCCGTCAAACAGCTCGATATCCTGAGGCAAGTAACCCAGGTGGGGGCCTAATGCATCATGCGTCCACTGACTGATTTCGGCGCTGTCCAGCCTTACCGAACCGCCTATCGCAGGCCAGACGCCGACCAGCGCTCTGGCCAGAGTGGATTTGCCGCTGGCGCTGGCGCCGATCACCGCCAGCACGTCGCCTTTAGCAAGGGCGAAATTGATGCCACGCAGGATCGGTTGCGATGCGCCCGGCGGGCCTACATAAAGTTGCTCCAGTCGCACCGCGCCCGTCGGTGGTGGCAACGGCATGCGCAATCGCTCGCGAGGATGCGTGGTCAGTAACTGGCTCAAGCGCTGATAACTCTGGCGCCCGGAATTGAACTGCTTCCAGGAACCAATAGCGATTTCAACCGGGGCCAGCGCGCGACCGAGCAACAGCGACATCGCGATCATCATGCCGGCCGACAGCTCGCCTTCGAGTACCAGCAATGCGCCCAGGCCCAGCGCCAGCGATTGCCCGGATATACGCACGAAACGCGTGGCCGAAGTGATCCGCGCACTGCGGTCACTGGCATGCGCCTGAGCGGCAATGATTCGTTGCTGCAGCAGACTCCAGCGTTGGCGCAAGGGCCCGAGCATGCCCAACGCTCTGATCACCTCGGCATTTTGCAAGGTGCTGTTGACGTAAGCCGCCGAACTCACGCTCAGGCGATTGGCTTCGCCAAGACGAACCCGCGTCGCCAGTTCGCCCCACAGTGCCAGACCAATCAACACGATGGCGAGGACCAGTGTCAGCAGGCCAAACCAAGGATGAATAATGAATGCCACCAACAGGAATATCGGCAGCCATGGTGCATCCAGCAAGGCAATCAAACCCTGCCCGGTGATCAACTGCCGGAGCGTGGCCAGATCGCTGAGAACCTGTGCCGGATTGGCGTTGTGCTCTTGCAGGCTACGGGCGAATGCAGCATCGAACACCCGCTCGCCCAGCGCCTCATCGAGCCCCGCACTCATGCGAATCATCACTTGGCTGCGCACCCACTCGATCAGCCCACTGAAAAAGAACAAGCCCAGCGCGATCAAGGTCAGCATGACCAATGTGGTTTCATTACGGCTGGTGAGCACCCGGTCATAGACCTGCATCATGTACAACGACGGCACCAGCACCAGGAGGTTGATCACCCCACTGAACAGCGCCAACGACCAGAACACCCGGCGATAGCAGAGCAAGGCGGCATCAATGTCATGACGCGGATCAAGCGAGAAACGCATAGTGTGTCGACCGGTAAAGAAGTGTCAGTGTTTGCCGCAATCCATGCGTCGGGGGTTGAGCTGAAGGTGAAACTGCAACTATCTGATTTGGTTCTTTTCTGTAGGAGCTCACGAGCACCGCGAGGCAGCGATGGCGGCCTGTCTGAGACTCCGCTATCGCGGCCTCGCGGTGCTCGTGAGCTCCTACAGATCAATCATTTGGTGCAAGATTTCCCGCTGCCAGTAACTAGGTTACAAGGCCAGCCATGCCGGAGCGTCAATGTCCCGGCAATCCGCAAGTGATTGACAGCACTTGGCCAGCTTAGTGCCTGTTTGGCGGGGGAATTTCTGCTCGGCTCGTAATAAGCCGCGGACTAGAGAGGTCGCAAACGCCCAGGCCCCTGGCGTATCCAGCCAGGGACCTGCCGTTCACTGCATGACTCAAAGGAAGGTGAACACCGATTCCGCAGCCAGCCGCGACTTCGGCAGTTTGGCGTTGAAGTCGGTTTCGCTGCGATAGCCCAGGCTTACGATGACCAGACTGGTAAAACCTTGTTCGCGCAGGCCGAGCTCTTCATCCAGCTTCTTGAAGTCAAAACCTTCCATCGGCGTGGCATCCAGCCCCAAAGAAGCCGCGCCCAACAACAATGTGCCCAGTGCCAGATAGGTTTGTTTTTCCATCCAGTGCTGCACGTCTTTCTGGTCGTAGCGGTGCATATCGACATAGCCGCGACGGATTTTGTCCTGGCCAGCCTTGGCCTCGGCATTCTGAAAACGACCGTCCAGATCCTCCTGATCCAGCACAGCGTGCAGGTGAGCCTCGGTCATCTCGGTGCGGGTGCAGAGCACGATCACGTGAGACGCGTTGAGGATCTTTGCCTCGTTATAGGCAAAACCATCCTGCGCACCTTTGGCAATACGTGCCTTGCCCTGTTGGTCAGCGGCAACGATGAAATGCCAGGGCTGCGAGTTCACCGACGAAGGGCTGTGGCGCAGTTGGTCGAGCAGTGCATCAATGCTCGCCTGAGGAATTTTACGGGTCGCGTCGTAAGCTTTGGTGGTGTAACGGCTCTTGGCGAGGCTGGTGAGTTCCATGATGTTCTCCGGTCAAAAATGCTTAGCGAGTCGGTGCTGGCGCTGCGTTGATTTTTACCCGCAACAGGCTGTAGGGCTTCTGGCGAAGGTCTTTACCGTCGTGGAAACCGGCCTGACGATGCAACTGGTTGGCGGTGAAATACAGATAGCCATCCGGACCTATGGACAAGGTGTCGGGCCATAGCACTCGAGGATCGTGAACGATGGTTTGCCAAGTGCCATCCGCGAGTCGTTTGCGAATACCGTTGTGTTCGTAATCACTGGCATACACCGCGCCGTTCGCGTCTGCTTCGAGACCATCGGAAGCACCTTTTTCACCCAGATCCTGAACAGCTGCGTCCAGCGCTTTCTCGCTGACGCTTGAATCACGCAAGAGCCTGGTCGGTACGGAATACAGATGACGGCTCGACAGCGGGCTGAAATACAACGTCTGGCCATCTGGCGACAGTGCGATGCCATCGGAGGCAACACCCAGCGCTTTCTTCTTGCCATCAGCACCCTTGGTCATGACGGCCTGCCCTTCAACGACCGGGATGAACGACGGATCAACCGATGTCGACTTCGCACCGCTCAAACGGCGCGTTGCCTTGCCGGTAGCGATGTCCATGACAATGATTGCTCCCGGCCCACTCACGGAAGAGTCGGTGACATAGACCGTGCCTTCCTTGCCAGTGCGGAAATCAAAACGCATGTCGTTGACGTAAGTGCTCGGCAGGATGACGTTGGCCGGGAAGACCAGCGTTTTCACCACCTTGTTACTCGCCAGATCGACCGCTACCAGTTTCGCGCCTCCAGCCTTGGGTGCAGCAAAACCGGGGGCCGCAGTGTCCAGCAACCAGACGCGACCCTGCCCGTCTGCAACCACGCTTTGCACGCTGATCAGGCCCTTGGCCGGGTCTTGGGGATCTTCCTTGTTGATTTGCGCGTTCGGCCACGCCTGCACGTTGCCGTCCCGGACTTCAGCCACGGTAAAGGGCACGTCATCGCCCCAACGCGGGAAGTTGACGAAAATCCGGCCGGTTTCACTCACCGTCACGCCAGTGGGCATGGCGTCATGAAACGCAAAGACTTGCTGCAATTGGCCAATGGCCGTATCGGCCGGCGCGCTTGCTGAAAAATCGGCAGCCTCTGCCGCCAACGCTGTTTGAGCCGTCAAGGCCACACCCAGCGCCAAAGCGGAAACCGCGAAAAAGGACTTCTTGAACATGAGCATTCTCCTGACTGCCTGCTGGACACAGGCAGCCACTGACGGATCGATGAAAATCAGAAGCCTTCGAGGACGATTTTGCCTTTGGCCTTGCCGCTTTCTACAACGGCGTGGGCACGGCGCAGATTAGCGGCGTTAATCGTGCCGAAATGTTCGCCAAGGGTGGTCTTGAGCACACCTTGATCAATCAGGTCGGCGACGCGATTCAACAGCTCGTGCTGCTTGATCATGTCTGGCGTTTCGAACAGGGAACGGGTGAACATCAGCTCCCAGTGCAACGACAGCGCCTTGCGCTTCATCGGTACCACGTCGAGAGTTTTCGGGTCGTCGATCAGGGCCAGTTTGCCTTGCGGGCGCAGCGCTTCGATCAGTTGCGTGAAGTGGCTGTCGGTGTGGGTCAGGCTGGCGACATGGGTCACCTGGCCAACGCCAATCTGCTCCAGTTGCGCCATCAATGGCTGGCTGTGGTCGATGACGTGATGCGCACCGAGCTGCTTGATCCACGCTTGAGTTTCAGGACGGGAAGCGGTGCCGATCACGGTCATCCTGGTCAGTTGGCGGGCCAACTGAACGAGGATCGAGCCAACCCCACCCGCTGCGCCGATGATCAACAGACTTTCGCCTTCGCCACCGCCCTCTTCCACACCGAGGCGATCAAAGAGCAGTTCCCAAGCGGTGATGGACGTCAGCGGTAAAGCGGCCGCGTGGGCGTTATCAATGGATTTTGGCTTGTGGCCGACGATGCGCTCGTCTACCAGATGGAATTCGCTGTAGCTGCCGGGGCGCACGATCGAGCCGGCATAAAATACTTCATCGCCAGGCTGAAACAGGGTCACGTCACTGCCCACTTCGCGGACCGTACCAACGGCGTCCCAACCGACAACCTTTGGCTCGGTCGCCCCTGAACCGGCGCGAATCTTGGTGTCTACCGGGTTGACCGAAATCGCGTGAACTTCCACCAGCAAGTCCCGAGGGCCGGGCACGGGTTTCGGCAGGTCCATGTCGAGCAGTGCACTTGGATCTTCAATCGGCAGACCGTGTTGGGTAAAGGCGATAGCTTTCATGGCAAATCCTCTGAAGAGAGTTCTAAAACGTGGAGCCATAGTCACCTTCTCTGCCGCAAAGAAAAACCCCTAGAATGCGTCAACACTTTCACAGCTGGAGTGAAGATGATTCGTCTCGATGACCTTGCCTTGTTCGTGCGTACAGCCGCATTAGGCAGCTTTTCCAACGCTGCGCGGGAGGTGGATCTGCTGCCGGGACAAGTAGCGGCGGCGATCAAACGCCTGGAACGCGAGCTGGATGTGCGCCTGTTCGCGCGCTCCACCCGCAGCCTGCGCCTGACCGTTGAGGGCGAGCAGTACTTGCCCAACGCGCAAACCGTGCTCGATACCCTGAAAGACGGTCGCGAGAAACTTCGACGCGAGAGCGCCGAGTTGCGGGGTGTGCTGCAAGTCGCCGCACCTTCGGACCTGGGGCGTAACGTGCTGCTGCCATGGTTATCCGGGTTTCGGCGCGAGCATCCCGGGCTGTCGATGCGACTGTTTTTATCCGATCAGGTGGCGGACATGTTCCGCGACCCGGTGGACGTTGCGATTCGCTACGGCATGCTTGAAGACGCCAATTACATCGCCCTGCCGCTGGCAACCTGGAATCGACGGGTGCTGGTGGCTTCGCCCGACTATCTGCAACGCCATGGACGGCCACAGACGCCGGACGATCTGGCGCGGCATGACTGCTTGCTCTACACCTTGGGCGGACGGGTCTATGACAAATGGCGAGTCGGCGCACGGGTGATATCGGTGTCGGGGCCGCTATTCTGTGATGACGCGGACGTGGCGCGGCGCTGGGCGGTATCGGGGGAAGGCATTACCTATAAATCGTGGCTGGACGTCAGTCAGGACATCAAAGCCGGACGGCTGGAAATTCTGCTACCGGATTATCCCGGAGAGCCGGTGCCGCTGAATCTGGTATGCCCGCACCGCAAACAGTTTTCACCGGCGATTCAGCAATTGCATTCATTGTTGAAAGGGAAGTTTGCGGAGCTGGAGCAGGAGTTGCCTGTGCTGCTTTGATCCCGAGTTACCGCAGGGAGCAACGTCCGATCATATATTGCGTGTTATTTGATGAGATCCACCCATGCAACGAACCACCGAACGACTGCTACTCAGACCACCTCGCCCATATGACCTGGCCGCAATGTTCGCCATCTACAGCGATCCCGCCACCAACGTGTTCAATCCCAACGGCCCGATAAAAGAGCTGGCGCAGGCGCAGATATTTCTGAATGGCTGGATGCATCACTGGCATGAACAGGGTTATGGCTGGTGGGCGGTGGCGACTCGGGAAGCGCCGGATCAAATCATCGGTTTTGGCGGTGTGGCGTTGATGAAGTATCTCGACGTCGAACGGGTCAACCTCGGGTATCGCTTCGGTGTACCGGCGTGGGGCAAGGGTTATGCGACGGAGCTGGGCCATGCGGCGCTGGACTATGCGTTCAACGAACAGAGGCTACCAAAGGTATACGGACTGGTTCGGCCCACGCATCAGGCCTCGATCAGAGTGCTGGAAAAAATCGGAATGGAACGTGTTGATGTACTGAACGATGTGCCGGGGCAAGCGCCCAGTCTGGTGTTTCTGGCGAACCGGCGTTGATGTCGCGGCAGGCCTGGATGGCGGCCTGCCGACAACACTTAGAGCGTCAGTGCATTTTGCTGTGATCGTGCATCGAGCCATGATCCGGCGCGTTCAAGGCACGAGCGGTGGCTTCGACCGCAATCGACTGTTTTACACCTTTGTCATCCTCGACAATCAGCGTCAGCGGGACTTTATCGCCCTCTTTCACCTGAGCCGTCAGATTGATCAGCATGATGTGATAGCTGCTTGGGTCCAGCACCACTGGCTTACCCGCAGGCAAAGCAATCGAGGTCACTTCCTGCATGCTCATCACATCGTCTTTCATGCTCGATTGATGAATCTGCACGATTTTTGCCACCGGCGACTGCGCCTCCAGCAGCTTGCTGTCAGCACTGGCCGTCAACGTCAGGAATGCACCCGTGGACGCCTGCCCCGGCACCGTTGCGCGTACCCACGCATCGTCAACAACGGTTTGCGCTGACGCCTGAGCGGCAAGGCCCAGTAGTGAGAGTCCCAATAGCGCTTGCTTTAGGAAAGTTTTCGGTCGTTCAAGGTTCATCAGCAGACCTCCATGACAGTCAGCAGATCTTCTGTGCACTGTTGGGCAGAAAGAGAATGGGACAGGCCAAGACGCAGCACGCCACGCGTGTCGTAGACGTAACTGGTGGCGGTGTGGGACATGGTGTATGTGTCGCCAGTCGGGATTTTCTCGTAAAACACGCCGTACTCTTTCGCCGTGGCGGCGGTTTCTTCGAGGGTGCCGTACAACGCGACAAAGCTCGGATCGAACGCTTTGACGTAGGCGTCGAGCATTTGCGGCTTATCGCGTTCCGGGTCGATGGTGATGAAGATCACCTGCAGCGTATCGCCATCCGGCCCCATCAACTTCTTGATCTGCGCTGCACGCGCCAACGCTGTCGGGCAAACCGCCGGGCATTGGGTGAAGCCGAAAAACACCATCGGCATCGTGCCGCGAAAGCTCGAAAGGGTTTTCACGTTGCCCTGCGGGTCCTTCAGTTTGAAGGTCCGCCCGAGAATCTTGTCGCTCAAGTCCTTGCCGTATTTGAACGACAATTTGTTGGAATCACCGCAACCGGCAAGCGCGCCCAGACTCAGCACGCTCATGCCGCCGAGAAGCTGGCGGCGGGTCAGTAATGTGTTCATGTGTGGCCTCATGAAGAACAACGGAGGCACTAAACGGCTCCGTTGCTCAAATTCTCTGTGCTGCTAAAGCCGCGTAGGTTACCTGTGACATTTCCTACAGTCGCTGTAGTAATGTCAGAAAATGCTTCACGGCGTTTTCCATCCAGTCTTGATCAGCCCTGACTGCGCACAAAGGCGACAGACGGCGCGCGATACGTGACGATAAGATCGCAGAGAACCAGCGCCAACAGGCTCCAGCCCAATACCGGCAAGCATATGCCGAGACCCACTGCCACCATCAACCACACTGTCCTGGCGACGGCACCAGACTGTCGCCACGCATCCACGACCGTTGGCTGTCTTACGAGAGTCGGCCTGCGCCGCCACCACATCAGGTAACCAATGATCACCATCACCACCAGTCCGCTGGCAAAAAACACCAATATCAACTGATTGGCCAGCCCGAACAGCACGCCCATGTGCGCGTCTATGCCCCAGCGGGTGAGTTTGGCAGGCAACGTGTATTGGGAGAACTCGACCTGATCAACTACCGCCAGGGTATTGGGATTGATGGAGACGGCATCGACTTGAGTCGGCCAACTGCGATCAATCTCGGCGACCACCCAGGCTTTCTCGGGTTTGCTCGACGGGCGGATTTCCACCTTGGCCGCTTCGATATTGGCGTTACGTGCCGCGGCCAGAACGCTGTCGAACAGCGCGGGATTCAGCGTGCTGTTAGAAACGGCTGGCGCCATGTGCATGTGATGCTCGGCGTGCTCGTCCATCGGCATATTCATGTTCATTGCCGGGTCCGCCGGTTTCGCCAGGGTCGTCGCAACGCTCGGCGTGGACCAGCCGTAATAGGCGCGCAGCACACCAATGTTGTCGCCCGCGTATTGCGACCAGGTCAGACCGGTCGCCGAGAAAAACAGCAAGCCCAGCATTAACCACAGCCCAGCGCTGGCATGCCAGCTACGCAAACTGCCGCGCAGCGTCCGGGCACGTTTGCGCCGCACCGCCCACAAAACAATGCCGCCCGCCGCCGCGACCCACAGCCAGGAAGCGGCCAGTTCGCTGTAGATGCGGCCGACGTCACCGAGCAGCAAACTGCGGTGGAACTGATCGATCCAGGTGCGCAACGGCAATATCCCGCTGGTGCCGTAGACCTTCATGTCGCCGCGAATCTCCCCACTGACCGGATCGACGAACAGCGCGCGATGCTCCGACTCGCCCAACCCCGGAACGTTGAACATCACGCGGGTGGTGTCGCCCTGATTGGGCGCAGGACGAACTGCCGCGACCGTCGGCCCCGGTCCGGCGGCCTCCTGAGCACGACGCACCTGGGCTTCGAGACTCAAGACCGGGCCGTGGGTTTCGGTATGCAGCGCATGGGCGTAGAGGTATTTTTCGATCTGCGGCGTCAGGGCATAAACAACCCCGCTAAGTGCCGCGACCAGAATGAAAGGCCCGATAAACAGGCCGATGTAAAAGTGCAGCCGTTTCGTCAGAGCGACAAACGCGCTGGACGACGACTGTGCAGGTAAAGCAGACATAGGGCTCACCAACGGCTAAACGCGCCCGGCCGGGAAAAATCCCGGCGAGGCAAAAAATCGATATTGGTTTTTAACGGCGAGTGGGTGCCGTCAGGGAGCCTGCGGGTTGAGCCCGGGGAAACACTGGCGAGAGGTACGGCCCGGCCAGAGCGAAGGGAAGATAAAACGAGGGCTGCGAGTACGAATCAGCCAGCTCAGGGCGACGAAAAAAATCATCGCCAGGGTCAGCGTCCCGGCAAAGGAACAATCGCCAAACAACGATTGCATGCTGCCCGGCGTCGCCATGGTTTTGCTGGCGCCGTCCATCGGCATCGACATGTCCATCGACATCTCGTGGTGCGCGTCACTCATGGACGCGGTGCCGTGATGCTCATGGTGGGAAGGCGCCGCTGCGGGCTCCCCGGAAAACGCCCCCATCATCTGGCCATGACTCATGGCGCACGCGAGTCCATTGAACAGGATGAAGGCGTACAGCATCCAGGCAATGGGCGAGCGATGGGTTCGGAAGAAATTCATGGCGGCTAATTTAGCATTTCAGCCGGGGGTAAGACAGGACGCGGGTCAATGCAGGCTCGAAGGACCGACTTTAGTCGGGGGCGCGCAATGCCTGACGACGAAATGCATCGACGTGCCGACGTCCTCCCGGCGAAAGCCGGCCCTTCAAGATAGTCGGCCTGCAAATTCGCCATGGCGTATGAGCACATCTTCACAAAAAAGTTCACGACTGATAACGATTTGTATTTGCTGTCGTATTCACACCTTGCTAGGATCGCGTCACCTTGCGTTTTACGTAGTCCGGCAGTGTCTTGAACATTTGTGTCAAAACATCCTGCCAGGCGGTCTCGTGCGCTTAATTATTTGGCCCAATGTCAGGATCACAGAATGTCCCGTCCCGCCCTATCAGCCTTGACCATCGCCCTGGCGCTTGGCATGTCCGCCACTGCTTTCGCTGCCCCGGTCCGCCTGGACCTTCCAGCTCAACCATTGGCGGCTTCGCTGACCCAATTGGGTCAAGCTAGCGGCATGACGGTGACATTCGATCCGCAACAGGTGGCTGGCAAGCAGGCCCCCACAGTGCGCGGCGACCTGGAACCCGCTCAGGCGCTGCAACGCCTGCTGGAAGGCAGCGGACTGACAGCGAGTGTGCAAGGCAATTCGGCACGAGTGACCCAGCCGACTCAAGGCGTGGTTGCTCTGGACGGCGTGAACATCAATGCTGATTACGGCCTTGCAGGCGTAGCAACGACTGAAGGGACTAACTCTTACACCACCGGCTCGATGAACACCGCGACCAAGTTGCCGTTGTCGATTCGTGAAACGCCGCAGTCGGTCAGCGTTGTGACGCGCCAGCGCATGGACGACCAGGGCATGAACGATGTGAACGACGTCGTTAAATATGCACCGGGTGTGACGCTGCGCAAATTTGGTCAGGACCGTCAGCAGTTTCTGGCTCGTGGTTTTACGATTGATAACCTGATGTACGACGGGTTGCCAACCATCCTCAGTACCTTCACTCAGGACACACTGGCAGAAGCGGATCTGGCCCTGTACGACCGAGTGGAAGTAGTGCGCGGCGCGACCGGTCTGATGACGGGTTCTGGTAGCCCGTCGGCAACCCTGAATCTGGTACGCAAACGCCCAACAGCGACGCCGCAAGTGAGTATTACAACCAGCGCCGGCAGTTGGGACCGCTATCGCACAGAAGTTGACGCCTCCAACAAGCTCAACGAATCCGGCACTGTCCGTGGACGAGTAGTGGCTGCCTATCAAGACGACAAGAGCTTCGTCGACGAGCGCAACAAACAGCGCCAGACTTTCTACGGCATCCTTGAAGCCGACTTGAACGAGTCGACTACATGGACCATCGGAGCCTCCAAACAAAAAGACGACGCAACTTCAGATTGGGGCAGCCTGCCATCCGGCCGTAACGGCGAAAATCTTGGGTTTTCGCGCTCGACGTTCCTGAGTGGCGACTGGGCCTACTGGAATCGCGACAACGTCAGTGTGTTCACTGACCTGACGCATCGCTTTGACAACGGCTGGAACGGCAAACTGGCAGCGTCCAAGATCTGGGCCAAATCCGATACCTTCTCCAACTACATCGCGTTCCCTTTCCCGGACCCGGGCGTCGGTTATGAACAGGGCGCTGGCCAATACGACACCAAAGACACGCAAAACAATCTGGACGCGTCTCTTTCTGGCCCGTTCCAGTTATTTGGGCGCGAGCATGATCTGAGCTTTGGCGTCAGCCATCGCCAGGAAAAATTCGATCAGCGTGGCGGCTTCTGGGCCAACTATGCAGTTGATCCATTCGCCATCACCCCGGGCACTGTACCTAAACCCTCAGCTGATACCCGAACCCCGTATGCAAGCAAAAACGTAGCCACCGAGAACGCAGCTTATGCCGTCGCTCGCTTCAACCCGATTGATCCGCTGCACGTGATCATCGGTAGCCGGTTGAGCTGGTATGACTACGACAATCAGAGCGGCACTGGCGACTATAAGGTCACTCAGGAAGTTACACCGTACGCGGGTGTTATCTACGACCTGAACGATACCTACTCGGTGTACGCCAGCTATACCGAAATCTTCAAGCCGCAAAGTGAACAGAATGCTTCTGGCTCCGCATTGAAACCGATGACAGGTGAAAGCTATGAAATTGGTCTGAAAGGCGAATACTTCGATGGTGCACTGAACGCATCGGTGGCGTTGTTCGACATGACTCAGGAAAACCGCGCCTATCTGATTCCAAACCAGAGTCTCGCGAACTGCCCGTCCTTCCCGGCATCCAGTTGCTACGACACAGCGGGCGAAGTTCGTAGCCGCGGTATCGACACCGAGATCAGCGGCGCGATCACTCCTAACTGGCAACTCTCCGCAGCCTACACCTACCTGCTAAGCCAGTACGTCAAAGATGCAAGCAACGAGGGCAAGCGGTTTGGTGCCGATCAGCCCAAGCAACTGTTCAAAGCCGCCACCAGCTATAACCTGGAGGGTGACCTCAACAAGTGGCGTGTCGGTGCAGACATTCTTGCCCAAAGCGATACGTTCAACCGTGTCGGTAACGGCCACGCCACTCAGGATGCTTACTCGGTCGTAGGCCTGATGGCAGGCTACAAGTTCGACGAACACTGGGATGGCCGCGTCAACTTCAACAACATATTTGATACCAAATACTGGCAGGGTATTCCTACCGGCTCGGGCAGCGGCGTCTATGGCGACCCACGTAACGTGATGTTCTCGTTGAAGTGGACCCTCTGATTCAGACAGGCAACACATTCCGGTAGGAGGCAACTTGTTGGCGAGACAGTGTGTCAGGCACAACTTCTCGCGAACAAGTTCGCTCCTACCGATAAATGCCTCTTCTGTTGGAGCGCGCTTGCAGTCAAAGCTGCGCTTCAACTGCTGCCTTATCAATAACTGACCACACCTCCATAATCCTCCCCTCGCGAAACCGGTAGAACACGTTCTCGCTGAACTGCACTTTCCGGCCATTGACCGGCAGGCCCATGAACTCCCCAATCGGGGTGCAGTTGAAATCGAGCCGGGCGGCGATGTGTTCGGGGTCGGCGATCAAAAAGCGAATGTGGAACTGCAGGTCCGGAATCTGCCGGTAGTCTCGTTCGAGCATTTCGCGGTAGCCACTCAGGCCTACGCGCGTGTCGTTGTAACGCACATCCTCATCAACAAACTGCCCCAGCGCAGCCCAGTCCTGCTGATTCAGACAGGCGATGTAACCTCGGTAGACGTCACGCAGGTCGCTGCTCATCAAATACCTCCGGCAATAAAAAAGCCCCGATCTGATGGCTCAGACCGGGGCTTTTTGGTTCAAGCGTTTACATCAGGCAAGGTCGAAGCGATCAAGGTTCATCACTTTGGTCCAGGCCGCGACGAAATCGCTGACGAACTTCTCCTGCGCATCACCCGCGGCATACACCTCGGCCAGCGCACGCAACTGGGCGTGGGAGCCGAAGACCAGATCGACGCGAGTACCAGTCCATTTGACGGCACCGGTCTTGCGATCGCGACCTTCGAACTCGTCTTTGGCCTCCGATACGGCGCGCCACTCGGTGCTCATGTCCAGCAGGTTGACGAAGAAGTCGTTGGTCAGGGTTTCCGGACGCTGAGTGAACACGCCATGTCGGGTTTGACCGACGTTGGTGTTCAACACCCGCAGGCCGCCCACCAGCACGGTCATTTCCGGCGCGGTCAGGTTCAGCAGTTGTGCCTTGTCGACCAGCAGCGCTTCAGCCGAGGAGCCAAAACGGCCCTTCTGGAAGTTACGGAAACCATCAGCGACCGGCTCCAGGAACCCGAACGACTCGACATCCGTCTGCTCTTGCGAGGCGTCGGTACGGCCCGGCGCGAACGGCACGGTGATCGCATGACCGGCGTTTTTCGCCGCTTGCTCAACGCCAGCAGAACCGGCCAGCACGATCAGGTCAGCGAGGGAGATTTTCTTGCCGCCTGTTTGTGCGCTGTTGAACTCGCTCTGGATACTTTCCAGTTTCGCCAGCACATGCGCCAGTTGCTCCGGCTGGTTGGCTTGCCAGAATTTCTGTGGAGCGAGACGCAGACGCCCGCCGTTGGCACCGCCGCGTTTGTCGGAGCCCCGGAAGCTGGAAGCTGCCGCCCACGCAGTAGAGACCAGTTGCGAAACCGACAGACCCGATGCCAGGACTTTTGCCTTCAATGCAGCCACGTCGTTCTCATCGACCAAGGCGTGATCAACGTCTGGAATCGGGTCTTGCCACAGCAATTCTTCGGCTGGCGTTTCCGGGCCGAGATAACGGGACAGCGGGCCCATGTCGCGGTGAGTCAGCTTGAACCAGGCGCGGGCGAACGCGTCGGTCAACTGGTCCGGATTGGCGAGGAAGCGACGGGAAATCACTTCGTAAGCCGGGTCAAAGCGCAGGGCCAGGTCGGAGGTCAACATGGTCGGCGTGTGGCGTTTGGACGGATCGTGAGCGTCGGGAATCAGACCGGCGCCTGCGCCGTCTTTTGGACGCCACTGGTGAGCACCCGCCGGGCTTTTGAACAGTTCCCACTCGAAACCGAACAGGTTTTCCAGGTAGTTGTTGCTCCACTGAGTCGGCGTGGTGGTCCACGTCACTTCCAGGCCGCTGGTGATGGTGTCGCCACCTTTACCGGTGCCGAAAGTGCTTTTCCAGCCCAGACCTTGTTGCTCGATATCTGCCGCTTCGGGTTCTGCGCCAACGTTGTCCGCCGGGCCAGCACCGTGGGTTTTACCGAAAGCATGACCGCCAGCAATCAGGGCCACGGTTTCTTCGTCGTTCATGGCCATGCGGCCGAAGGTTTCGCGGATGTCTTTCGCCGAAGCTACTGGGTCCGGGTTGCCTTCAGGGCCTTCAGGGTTCACGTAGATCAGCCCCATTTGCACGGCGGCCAATGGATTTTCCAGATCGCGACCCGGCGCGTCATTACGGCTTTCTTCGGTGCCGTGCTTGCCTGCATCGGCCACCAGCACGCCCTCGCCTTCGGGCTGCGCTTCCTTACCGTAGCGCGTATCGCCACCCAGCCAGGTTTTCTCGGAACCCCAATAAACGGCTTCTTCCGGCTCCCAGACATCAGCCCGCCCGCCGGAGAACCCAAACGGTTTGAAACCCATGGTTTCCAGGGCGACGTTGCCGGTGAGGATGATCAAGTCGGCCCAGGAAATCTTGCGGCCGTACTTCTGCTTGATCGGCCAGATCAGACGACGCGCTTTGTCGAGGCTGACGTTATCTGGCCAGCTGTTGAGCGGCGCAAAACGTTGTTGACCGGCACCCGCGCCACCACGACCGTCAGCGGTGCGATAGGTCCCGGCGCTGTGCCAGGCCATGCGGATGAACAGCGGACCATAGTGACCAAAGTCGGCTGGCCACCAGTCCTGCGAGTCAGTCATCAGCGCGCGCAGGTCCTGCTTTACAGCTTCCAGATCGAGGCTTTTGAAGGCAGCGGCGTAGTCAAAGTTTTCGCCCATCGGGTCGGACAAGGACGAATGCTGATGCAGGATCTTCAGATTGAGTTGGTTCGGCCACCAGTCGCGGTTGGTAGTACCGCCACCCGCAGCTGCGTGATTAAAGGGGCATTTCGATTCAGTCGACATGTTTTATTTACCTTTGGTCGAGTTCATGCGCTGCCGGGCCGGGTCCAGACCTCGAGCAGCGATGTGGTTCATCACGGCACAACATGCATGGCCAGCTCTGGATCTGCAGATAGCTGTTGCCACGCGGAAACTCTAAAGAAACGGCCAGCGGCTCGCCAGCGCCAGAACAAGCCTAGACGGCGTTTGAGCAGAGAGCTAATAAGCTAAGTCTTGTGTGTCGATAGACATACTCTGTCAATCGATAGACAAAACTTGAAGGTATGAGCTTTTTTGTGGGGGATTGCCTATTCAGGCTCAGAGAAACACGCGGTTGCGCGGAAGAAAACAACCTGTTGGAGCGAGTAAGCGGCATTCCGACTTGCCCGCAAAGAGCCCAGACGAGGTTTACCTGATACTCCGCGGCGCATGATTCGCGGGCAAGCCTCGCTCCCAAGAGCCATGCGCAGAATCGCCTTAGCCCGCACCCTGAGGAAAACGCAGCGGGTCGGAGAAACTTGCCAGCAGATGGTCGTAAATCAGACGAACGCGCGGGGCTACGGGTCCGCGCTGTGGGCGATAGATGAAAAGCTCCCATGGCGGTGGTGCGATCTGCGGCACCACCTCAACCAGCTTGCCCTCTCGCAAATGAGGCTCCGCCAGATAGCGGGGAATTTGGGCGTAAGTCAGCCCGGCCAGAACGATTTCCAGCTCGGCTTCGGGATCGTCGCAGGAAAAAGCCGCCGACTGCGGCATGAACGTCTGGCCATCGGCGAATACCCAGGGCCACGGCCTTCCGCTCTTGCGATCAATCAGCACGGATAGCGGGCGCTGCTGGAGTTCGTCCAGCGTCGATGGCAGCCCGGTTTCCGCCACCAGTTGCGGCGCAGCCACTACATGAAAGGGAACAGTGCCCGCAGCCCGGGCAATGTAACGCCGGTCCCGGATGTAGCCGACCCGAATACCAATATCGACTTGAGCCTCTACCGCATCGGTTATCTCATCATCAAAGCGCAAATCGATGCGCAACTCAGGGTGCTGGCTCATCAAGGGTTTCAGGAATTCCAGCAGGAACAATCGGCCGATGGCATAAGGAGCGGTGATGCCCACGCGTCCGGCCAGGCCGTTTTCCTCAATGTCGGTGTGGCGGGTGAACAACTGGTCGAAGCCGCTCAGGGTTTCCCGGGCCTGTCGTGCCAGGTCCTCGCCGAACGCCGTGATATGGATCTGCCGGGTACTGCGGTGAAAAAGCATTTCGCCGAGGGTATTTTCCAGTTCTTTGATGGCCCGCGTCACGCTCTGCGGCGAAGTGCCCAGACGGCTTGCGGCTTCGCGGAAGGTGTCCGATTCGGCTGCAGCACAGAAAATTCTCAGCATTTCGACGCGGTTGAGCATGGGGTGATTACTCCTTGTTTGACATCCAGAAATAGAACAGCAAACGAATATCCTGTGGGAGCGAGGGAGCGCGCAGTCCCTGTGCCAGCTACCTATTTATTCCATTTTCTGGAATTCCTAAATCCTATCTCTTCCATTTATCGATAGGAAGAACACGACCACAATTGAGTTCGAAAGCAGTTATCCATCTCGAAACCAACTTAAGGGTATTCAGATCATGAGCAATAACATCGAAGGTAAAGTGGTCGTCATCACCGGTGCCAGCAGCGGCCTGGGTGAAGCCACTGCCCGTCATCTCGGCGGCTTGGGGGCGAAGGTTGTACTGGGTGCTCGTCGCAAAGCGAACCTGGACACTCTGGTCAACGAAATCACCGCAGCAGGCGGCAACGCGGTTGCCTATCAGACTGACGTAACCCGTAAAGAAGAAGTGGATGCGTTGATCAAAGGCGCGCTGGACACCTTTGGCCGTATCGACGTGCTGATCAACAACGCCGGTGCCATGGCCATTGCGCCAATGTCGGAAGGCAAGACCGATGAATGGGATCGCATGATCGACATCAACATCAAAGGCCTGCTCTATGGCATCGCCGCCACTTTGCCGGTCTTCCAGCAGCAAAACAGTGGTCACTTCATCAACATCGCTTCGGTGGCGGGCATCAAAGTCTTCAGCCCGGGCGGCACCGTGTACAGCGGCACCAAGTTTGCTGTACGAGCCATTTCCGAAGGGCTTCGTCATGAAGTCGGCGGCAGCATTCGCACCACCACCATCGAGCCAGGTGCAGTGGACTCGGAATTGAAACTGGGCAGCTCGCACCAGGCCAGTTCTGAAGCAGTAGGCGAGTTCTACAAACAAGCCATCCCTGCCAGCTCGGTAGCCCGCGCCATTGCCTTCGCCATTGAGCAACCGGCAGACGTGGACATTAACGAAATCGTGCTGCGCCCTACGACGCAGGATTTCTGATTAGAGACTGCAAACCGTCCCTGTCGTCCAGACGCTGCGCTGTCGCGCAGCAAACAGGGGCCTGTAGAAACGCGCTTGCCCGCGATTCGGTCTGTCAGCCGATGAATACATCGCCTGTTCTGACGTGATCGCGGGCAAGCGCGCTCCTACAGAAAATGCATTTCAACTCATGATCAAACCAGCTTGTCCAACGGCTCCCCCGCCGCTTTACCAGCCCCCTTCCTGAGCGAACTCTGTTCCTTCATCGCGGCGATTTCACGGGCGGCCTGTGCCTGGTCGAATGAGCCGTCCCATTTGGCAATCGCGATGGTGCCGATGCCGTTTCCGATCAGGTTGGTTACGGCCCGCGCTTCGTTAAGGAAACGGTCGACACCCAGCAGCAAGACCAGGCCCACCAGCGGAATATCACCGATCACCGACAGCGTTGCTGCCAGGGTGACAAACCCCGCGCCTGCAACACCCGCCGAACCTTTCGAGGTCAGCAGCAATACGCCCAGTACCACCAGTTGATCCATCAGGGTCAGCGGCGTATTGGTCGCCTGCGCCACAAAGATCGCGGCCATGGTCAGGTAAATGCAGGTGCCGTCGGAGTTGAAGGTGTAGCCGGTCGGCAAGACCATGCCCACCACCGATTTTTTGCAGCCCAGTTTCTCCAGCTTGACCATCATCCGTGGCAAAACCGCTTCGGTGGAGCAGGTCCCGAGGGTGACGAGAATTTCGTCCTTGAAGTAGCGAAGGAATTGCAGCAGCGGCAAGCCCGACCAGCGCGCCACGCTGCCCAGCACCACCACAATGAAGAACAGGGTCGTGACATACAGCGCGATGATCAACTGCCCCAACGACATCAATGTACCGATGCCGTACTTGCCGATGGTAAACGCCATACCAGCACCCGCGCCGATCGGGGCGAGCTTCATGACCATCGCGACGATGCGAAACAGCGTCTGCAGCAACAGGTCGATGACGTTGACCAGTGGCTTGCCGGTTTCACCCAACTGCACTAGCGCAACGCCCATCAATACCGAGACCAGAATCACCTGCAACATTGCGCCTTTGGCGAAGGCGTCGAACAGCGTCGTGGGAATGATGCCGAGGAAGAACTCGATCACTCCGCCCTGTGCTGCCGCCGCCTGGGTGTAACCATTGACCGCGCTGGCGTTAAGGGTGTTGACGTCGATGTTCATGCCAACGCCAGGCTTGAGCACGTTGACCACGACAAGGCCGATGACCAGCGCCAGCGTCGATAACACTTCGAAGTAGATCAGCGCCTTGCCGCCAATACGACCGACTTCCTTGATGCTGCCCATTTTGGCAATGCCGACTACAACGGTGCCGAAGATGATCGGCGCCAGCAGCATTTTGATCAGTTTGATAAAGCCATCGGCGAGGGGTTGCAGCTTTGCACCGATGTCAGGAAGGAAGAAACCGATGGCACCGCCAATGACGATGCCTATCAGTACCTGGACATACAGCTGGCCGTACCAGCGTGTAGGTGTGTCGCTCATGAGAACCTCGATCTTGTTGTTGTATGAGGAATTTGACGCGCCATTGCGCTGCTTTCGTGGGACCGGCTTTAGCCGGGAAGACTGCTTTCCTGACGCAAAAAATGCATCGGATGTACAGAAGTCTTCCCGGCTAAAGCCGGTCCCACGTCGGCACAGAGACTCAGATCAACTTGCTGTATCAGGCCCCCTCACCCAGCTCACGCATCACGGCATACAGCGCAGACTTGGCTTCGAAACCGACGCCCGGAATGTCCGGCAAACCGACGTAGCTGTTCTCGACTTTGATGCCATCGGCGAAACCACCGAATGGCTGGAACACGTCGGGATAGGACTCGTTACCGCCCAGATGCAGGCCTGCCGCGAGGTTCAGCGACATCTGGTGGCCGCCATGCGGGACAACGCGGCGCGATGACCAGCCCAGCTCTTTCATCACGTCCAGAGTGCGCAGGTATTCCACCAGACCGTAGGACAGCGCGCAGTCGAACTGTACGAAGTCGCGATCAGGGCGCATGCCTCCGTGGCGCAGCAGGTTGCGGGCGTCCTGGTGGGAGAACAGGTTTTCACCGGTCGCCATGGGCAGGTCATAGTGATTGGCCAGTTCAGCCTGAAGCGCGTAGTCCAGCGGATCGCCCGCCTCTTCGTACCAGAACAGGTTGTACGGTTTGATGGCCTCGGCGTAGGCAATCGAGGTTTTCAGATCGAAGCGGCCGTTGGCGTCCACAGCCAAACGACGGCCATCGCCCACCACTTCCAGCACGGCCTCGATACGGCGGATATCTTCATCCAGCGGTACAGCACCGATTTTCATCTTCACTACGTCGTAGCCGCGGTCCAGATAGCTCTGCATTTCGGCCTTGAGCTTGGTCTGGTCCTTGCCGGGATAGTAGTAACCGCCTGCCGCGTAGACCCAGACTTTGTCATCGGCGACGCCGTTGCGATAACGATCAGCCAACACACGATACAGCGGCTTGCCTTCAATCTTCGCAACGGCGTCCCACACCGCCATGTCGATGGTGCCGACTGCCACTGAACGCTCGCCGTGGCCGCCTGGTTTTTCGTTGGTCATCAGGGTTTTCCAGATGGCGAACGGGTCGAGGTTATTGCGCTCGTGGTCGATCAGGCTGTCTGGGTCCGCTTCGGTGATACGCGCCAGAAACCGGTCCCGCATCAGCGCGCCCTGGCCATAACGCCCGTTGGAGTTGAAGCCATAACCGATCACTGGCTTGCCATCGCGAATCACGTCAGTAATCACGGCGACGACCGAGCAGGTCATTTTCGAAAAGTCGATATAGGCGTTGGCAATAGGCGATGCGATAGAAACGGTTTTCTCGCGAATGTCCACGATGCGCATGGAAAGTCCTCTCTGATTATTAGGTGGCCGCTGCTATCAGCTGGCTGCCAGAGAACTCTAGGGCTAGCGGCCCAGGCGCAGCCAATGCTTATAATCGAGCACCTCATGCACAGGTGGCATTGCCCATGGAACTCGCTTGGCTGGAAGACTTCGTCGCACTGGCGGAACTGGAAAACTTCTCTCGTGCGGCCGACTCACGCCATGTCACCCAACCGGCGTTCAGCCGCCGGATCAAGTCGCTGGAAAACTGGATGGGCGTTGAGTTGTTTGAACGCACCACCCATGGCGCGACGCTCACCGATGTCGGCCGACAGATGCTCGGCAACGCGCAGGACATGACGCGACGCCTGCATCAGATGCGTCTGGACGCTCGCGAGCTGGCGGGCAAACAATTGCGGACGCTGTACTTCGCGGCGACTCATTCGCTGTCGTTCACGTTTTTTCCCGGCTGGATCAGGAGCATCGAACGCGAAGCACCGATCGAAGGCGTGCGCCTGCATTCGGACAACATGCGTTCTTGCGAACAAATGCTGCTGAACGGCGAGGTGCAATTCCTGCTTTGTCACCATCACCCGGACGTGCCGCCACGATTTGCCAGCGAGCAGTTTCTGGGTAAAGCGGTGGGCCTCGATGTGTTGCTGCCGTTGTGCGCGCCGGGGCAGCGCAGCGTGGAGTCCAACGACCCGCTGGACTATCTGGGTTACACCGCAGATTCCGGGCTGGGCAGAATCATCAATTGGCGGCTCAATCGCTCGCAACCCGAGCAACCACTGCAAACCCTGTTCAGTTCCCACCTGGCGGCGGTGCTGCTGTCGATGGTGCAGGAAGGCAAAGGCATGGCCTGGCTGCCGCGCACATTAGCGGAGTCTGAAATGGGCCAGAACCGCCTGGTGCGAGCGCTGGAAGAAACCTGGGACATCCCGGTGGAAATCCGCCTGTTCCGCGCCCGTACGCCGCTGAGTGATTTCGCCGAGGCGTTCTGGAATGGGTTGGGGTAGAACCAGCAGCGACGTGGGACCGGCTTTAGCCGTGAAGGCGGCATTCCTGACAACACAAATGTATCGGCTGTACTGGCCTCTTCCCGGCTAAAGCCGGTCCCACGTCAGTTCATTGCCGCGTCTCAGATCCTGATCAACTGAGGTACTATCGACGGCTCTTTGTTGCCTGGGTGCATTTGCCGGATGTCTTCAACTGATTCCCTTCCCGCCGTTCTTGCTGGCCCTCTGTTGCGTCGCCTTGAGCCTCAGCGTCTGGTGATGTGGCTGGTGGGTTCGCGACCGTTGACGTTGACCCTTCGCCTTCCGGGCCATGACTACCCGCTGAATGAACAGCAATGCCAGGTCGTTGCAGTAGGTCGCAATGCCTTCATTCACCTGATCGACTTGCCGCTGGATGATGCCCTGCCCTGCGATGTCGCCATTGCCTACGACTTGTTGATCGACGGCCAGCAAGGCATCGCCGAATGGGCGCCGCATTTGCTGTATGCCGACCGATCCCTGCCGGACTTCGTGCTGCGCAGCACCATCGAACAATTGCTCCACGGCTCTTGCCGCAAACCCCATCACGCTTCAGATGAAGGCCTGCTGTGCGCCGACCGGCTAATCGCTGCCAATCCGGATGCCGAGCATCGCCCGGCGCTGTTGATGATGAGCGGCGATCAGGTTTACGCCGACGATGTGGCCGGGCCGATGCTGCGCGCTATTCATGCATTGATTGAACGCCTGGGTCTGTTCCATGAGCACCTGGACGGAGCCGTGATCAGCGACAGCGCCGAGCTCTACAACCATCCGGCCAGCTACTACAACCGCGCCGACCTGTTACCGGCATTGAAGAGCAACGATACCCTGCGCGAACGGTTCTTCGGTGGCGCGCGCAAGCCGATTTTCACCAGCAGCACCGCCGATAACCATCTGGTGACGTTCTCTGAAGTGATTGCCATGTACCTGCTGGTCTGGTCACCGGTGCCGTGGACGCTGATCGACCCGACACCTCCTGTTTTCGAAGCCGGTGAACAACCTCGCTATGAACAGGAACAGCAGCGTATCGACGCTTTTGTCGACGGTTTGGGTGGCGTTTCACGGGTTTTCGCGCATCTATCCTGCCTGATGATTTTCGACGATCACGACGTAACGGACGACTGGAACCTCTCGGCCAAGTGGGAAGAAACCGCCTACGGCCACCCGTTTTCCAAGCGCATCATCGGCAACGCGTTGCTGGCCTATTTGTTGTGTCAGGGCTGGGGCAACAATCCGGATGCCTTCCCTGGTTTGCTGGAGCAGACACAGCAACTGGTCAACCAAGCACCTGATGCAAACGGTTATCTGCAAAGCGAAGCCCTGGATACGCTGATCACCCGGTTACTGAAGTTTCAGCAATGGCATTACGTGCTGCCCACCTCCCCTGCATTGGTAGTGCTCGACACCCGCACCCGGCGCTGGCGCAGCGAATTCAACCTGCATCAGCCTTCCGGTCTGCTGGATTGGGAAGCGCTGAGCGAGCTGCAACAGGATTTGCTCGATCACCCTTCGGCGATCATCGTGTCACCCGCGCCAGTGTTCGGCGTGAAGCTGATTGAAACTGTGCAGAAGATTTTCAGTTGGTGTGGGCACCCGCTGCTGGTCGACGCCGAGAACTGGATGGCGCATCGGGGCGCCGCGCAGGTCATTCTGAATATCTTTCGTCACTCGCGAACGCCGGGCAATTACGTGATCCTGTCGGGGGACGTGCATTACTCGTTCGTTTACAAAATCCTGATTCGCCATCGCACCGCTAATCCGCATATCTGGCAGGTCACCAGCAGCGGCTTGAAGAATGAATTCCCGCAAAGCCTGCTGGACTGGTTTGACCGTCTGAACCGTTGGCTGTATTCGCCTCGCTCACCACTGAACTGGTTTACCAAACGACGCCTGATGCGCGTAGTCCCGCGTATCCCGGAGCACAGCAAAGCCGGGGAGCGGCTGTGGAATTCGGCGGGCGTGGGGCAGGTTTTCTTCGATGACGAGGGCCGGCCAACCGAGATTTATCAGCTCAACGCCAACGGTCGTGAGCCGACACGGTTTATCGAGCCAGACGCTAACGCTTAGCCGTCGAAGGCTTTGTTCAGGGCGTCACGACCTTTGCTCGTGACGTTCAAGGCCCTGGAATCGAGCTGGCGAGTCACCCAACCGCGCTTGAGCATTAGCTCCAGAATGGCGGCACCCAGTGCGCCGCCGATGTGCGGCGAGCGCTCACTCCAATCCATGCACGGATAAGCCAGCCGTCTGCGCTGACCACGCATCGCATCAACATCGACGCCCAGTTTCACCAGTCGCTCAACGCCTTTTTCAGTCAGGGTGTAATCCCGGCCCTGCGCCTCAATCCAGTCGGCTTGCAGCAGAACATCGTGAAGCTTGACTGCGACCTCGCCTGCGCAGTGGTCGTAACAGGTTCGGGCATGTCTGAGAGCTGCGGGCGTGCTGGGCTGGAACGGTGTTGCAGGTTGGCCAGTGATCGACAGCAACGACTCCAGGGCTCGCGCCACCCGGCTATTGGCCAAGCGGTAATAGCGATGGCGACCCTGCACCAGTTGCTCGACCAACCCGTGCTCACGCAGGCGCGAAAAATGATTGCTGGCCATGGAGGCGGTCACGTCGGCAACCGCGGCCAATTCGGTGGCGGTGCGCGCCCGGCCATCGAGCAAGCTGCACAGCATGCGCGAGCGAGCCGGGTCAGCAATGGCGCCCGCCACTTCAGCGAGCGAAACCTCTGCGCATTCGACATCCATAGTTCAGCCATCCCTGAAGCATCGTTTTGACCGCTCATCATACTGAGGTTCACAGCACATTTAGGGATTGAGTCATGATGCAACCGGGTTTCTTTGGCAGCAAAGTCGTCGCTGCCACGTTTGTAATGGCTGTGTTTGGCTGGGGTATTGGTTTCTACGGACCACCGATTTTTCTCTATGCCGTGTTGCAACGCACCGACTGGTCGGTGTCACTGTGCTCGGCGGCAGTGACGTTGCACTTTCTGGCGGGCACGCTGGTGATCGTCAACCTGCCGCGTCTCTATAAGCGTTTTGGCCTGGCACGCGTCACCGTATCGGGCGCAACCGTCCTGGCGATTGGCGTATACGGCTGGGCGGTGGCAGCTCAGCCTTATCAACTATTCATCGCGGCGCTGCTCAGTGGTTTGGGCTGGGTGACCATGGGCGCGGCGGCGGTAAATGCCGCTATCGCTCCGTGGTTTGTCAGCAAGCGCCCCGCCGCGTTGGCCATGGCTTACAACGGCGCAAGTATCGGCGGGGTGATTTTTTCATCGGCGTGGGTTTACCTGATCAGCCAGTTGGGCTTTGGTCAGGCCGCGCTGTGGGTCGGTGGCTTTTCGATCAGCGTTATTGCCCTGCTGTCGTTCAAGGTCTTCGCCATGCGCCCGGAACATGTGGGGCAACATCCCGACGGTGCTGAGCAGCCGCCCGCCGAGGCAATCAGCCCGTCGATGGCCCCTTCAACCTCGCTGTGGCGCAATCGGCAATTTTTGACCCTGGCAGCGGGCATGTCGCTGGGCTTGTTTGCGCAAATCGGACTGATTACGCATTTGTTTCTGGTGCTCGTGCAGCATCTGACTGAGCAAGAGGCGGGACTGGCGATGGGGTTGGCCACGGCCAGCGCAATCGTTGGACGAACGCTAGTGGGCTGGCTGATGCCTGCCTATGCAAACCGACGCAATGTGGCGTGCCTGAGTTATGGCATTCAACTGCTGGGTTGCATCGTAATGCTCGGCGTTAGCCAGGCTCCAGGGCTGGTCTGGCTGGGTGTGATCCTGTTTGGCGCGGGCATCGGCAACGCGACTTCGCTGCCGCCACTGATTGCTCAAGCGGAGTTCCCGCGTCAGCACACCCAACGCGTGGTGGCGCTGATCGTTGCGACGGCGCAAGGCTGTTATGCATTTGCTCCGGCGATTTTCGGGGTGGTGAAGTCGTTGAGTGGTGAGGCGAATAGCGGGTTGTTGATATTTACCCTGGCGGCAGTGATTCAAGGGCTGGCGATAGTGGTTTTGCTGGCGGGGAAGATCAGGCCGATCAAGCAATCACACTAGCTTGAATTGGAATGCTATCCCTGTGGGAGCGAGGCTTGCCCGCTCCCACATAGGACGCATTTCAACCCAAGGATCTCATCATTCGTTCAATCGATAGTCACCATCAAAATTCGCAAGTTCTGCTTTTTTCGGCAAAGGAGGAGGATGGCCACATACCGAAACCGCTTGCGAGGAATACGCGATGAGATTTTCTACCCTGCTGACTCTTGTCGCCGTATTGACTGGCGGTGCCTTTGCCCCTGCCTTCGCCGCCGAGCAAGCGACTTGCCATTTCCAGCCGGTTGCCGATAGCAATTCCGGCTTGCAACACTCTCAATCTGTGGGGGTGCTGTACAGCGAAAACACGGTCAGCACCCTGCAATATCTTGAGCAGTACCATTCGGTCGCATTGAACGGGGCGAAAAATAACGGCCTTGATCCCCGCATCCGTGAGGCGTTCGTCAACAGTTCCGATCCGAAACTGGCCATCGACTGGCTGAAAGGTTCGCTGCAAAAAGAATTCGCCTCGGTGACTGTGTACGACAACCTTGATGCGGTGATGCAGGCCAGACCCGATGTGGTGGTGATGCTCGACACCTACAACCGTCTGGTGACCCAGCGTAATACTCAGGTTGAAGCGCGGTTTGTCGCCAAGTTCTATGACGCCAACCTGCAGTACATTGGCAAGGCCGAAGGTTATGGCGGCAAGGAAATGACTTCAGTGTGGGTGCATGACAAGGCTGCCGCAGAAATCGCTGCGCAGATTGATCAGCAACGTGTGCTGCAAGTGAATGCGCTGAAACAGTTCGATGCGTCGCTGAAGGCGCTGGTCGTTTCGGGACAGGTTGCGGCGAATTGAGGTGTTGGATTTCTGTGGGAGCTGAGCTAGCTCGCGATAAGGCTGGACGTGATCTAAAAGTGAACCGCGTCCAGCCTTATCACGAGCAAGCTCAGCTCCTACATTAGATCTCCGAGGCATCAGCCACCGCCCCACGTATCGCATCCAGCAACATCGCAAACGCTGGATTATCGTTATCCGACCTCCAGATCAGGTGCAGTTCGCTTTGCACGCCCTCACCCAGATCGATGTCGCGAAATGTCACGCCTTTGAACACCACGCTCGCCGCGCAGCGCGGCACCAGTGCCAGGCCCATACCGGCGTTGACCAGCGCCAGAATGGTCAGCGACGATCCCAGCCACTGCACATACTGCGGCGCCACCCGTGCCGAGCGGAACATGCCGGTCAGCAACTCGTTGAACGGTGGATAAGCCGCGTGGGAATACATCAGGAATGGCTCAGCATCCAGGTCCGACACTGACACCGTTTCAGCGCTAGCCAGCCGATGAGTGCTGGGCACCGCCAACACAAACGGCTCGCGCACCAAGCACTCGGTAGCGAACCCCGGCTGCAGCAACGGTGAACGAACAATCCCCAGATCAATGCGTCGCGCCCGCATGGCTTCGTGCTGCTGGTAGGTGTTCATTTCTTCCAGCGAGATTTTCACCTGCGGCTGCTTGAGCCGGGCTTCGGCAATCACCTTGGGCAGAAACTCATACACCGCACTGCCGACAAAGCTGATGGTCACCGAACCGATATCACCTTCAGCAAATCGCTTGGCTGACGCCGCAGCTTGCTGAGCCCGCTCCAACAGGTTCTGCGCTTCCACGAAAAACGCCCGCCCCGCCGCCGTCAGCGCCACACTGCGAGTGCTGCGGGTAAACAGCGCCACGCCCAGATGATGTTCCAGCAGTTGAATCTGCCGACTCAAGGGCGGCTGGGTCATATTCAGACGCTCAGCGGCGCGGCGAAAGTTGAGTTCGGTGGCGACGGTGGTGAAACAGCGCAGTTGGGCAAGCTCAAACATTGATTCATTCCAGGTATCAATCAAGTGCCAATCTAGATTAGACCGGAACAAAGACTGCGTCCATGATCGACTCGTCCCCAAAAAAATAATGATCGGGAGTCGCCTCAGTGAACACAGTCCATAGTCCAACGGACGCCTCAGCGCTTGCCCGGGCAGCCGCCAAGGTCAAGCGCCACGTCCTGCCCCTGTTCGTCATCATGTTCATCGTCAATTACATTGACCGGGTGAACATCGGCTTCGTCCGTAGCCATCTGGAAACCGATCTGGGCATAGGCGCAGCCGCTTATGGTCTGGGTGCCGGGCTATTCTTCGTTGGTTACGCGATTTTCGAAGTGCCTTCCAACATGCTGCTGCAACGTTACGGCGCTCGCGCCTGGCTGACGCGGATCATGTTCACCTGGGGCGTGGCAGCAATGGCCATGGCTTTCGTGCAAGGCGAAACCAGCTTCTACGTACTGCGCTTTATCCTTGGCGCGGCTGAAGCGGGCTTCTTCCCCGGCATCATTTATTACTTCACGCAGTGGCTGCCAGGTGCTGATCGCGGCAAGGCCATGGCGATCTTCCTCAGTGGCTCGGCCATCGCGTCAGTCATCTCCGGACCGGTTTCGGGCGCTCTGCTGCACATCAGCGGCATGGGCATGCACGGCTGGCAGTGGATGTTCCTGATCGAAGGCTTCGCTTCTGTAGTGCTCTGCGCCTTTGTCTGGTTCTGGCTGCAATCACACCCCAGCGAAGCGAAGTGGCTGACCACTGAAGAAAAAGATGCGCTGATTGGCGCCATTGCCGAGGAGCAGCGTGAACGCGAAGCCTCGCAGACCATCAAGCCGTCGATGTTCAAGCTACTGGCTGACAAACAGATCGCGCTGTTCTGCTTCATCTACTTCTCCATCGCCCTGACTATTTATGGCGCCACCTTCTGGCTGCCAAGCATGATCAAGAAGATGGGCAACCTGGGCGACTTCCAGGTCGGCCTGTTCAACTCGATCCCGTGGATCATTTCGATCATCGCCATGTATGGCTTTGCGGCCATGGCCAGCAAATGGAAATACCAGCAGGCGTGGGTCGCGGTGACCTTGGTGATCGCTTCGTTCGGCATGTTCATGTCCACCACAGGCGGTCCGGTCTTCGCGTTCGTCGCCATCTGCTTTGCCGCGATTGGTTTCAAAGCGGCTTCGGCATTGTTCTGGCCAATCCCGCAAGGTTATCTGGATGCACGAATTGCTGCGGCAGTGATCGCCCTGATCAATTCCATCGGCAACCTCGGCGGCTTCGTCGCGCCCACCGCGTTTGGCTTCCTTGAGCAAACCACCGGCTCCATCGAAGGCGGTTTGTATGGCCTGGCGATTACTTCACTCGTCGCCGCAGTGGTGATCTTTTTCGCCCGCACCAAGCCTCGCGGCGATGCGCCAAGCGTGCTCGGCGGCGGCAAGCCTGACGACACCGACGCGAAAAAAAACATGAATAAGCCTCAAGCCCTGACATCGGGAGCAGCCTCTTGAAAATCAAACGCGTAACCGTCACCCCAATTGCCTTTCGCGATCCGCCCCTGCTCAACGCCAGCGGCATTCACGAACCCTTTGCGCTGCGCTCAATCATCGAAATTGAAAGCGACAACGGCTACATCGGTTTGGGCGAAAGCTACGGCGATGCTCCGGCGCTGGCGATTCAGCAACAACTGCAGAACCAGTTGATCGGCCTTGATCCTTTCAACCTCAACCAGTTGCGCACCATTGTGCAGGCGACGGTGGCGGCCAATAAACCGGCGAGCATTGCCGGTGCCGAACTGGCCCCCGGCTCCCACGCCAGCAAAGCGGTAAGTAATGCTTATTCGGCCTTTGAAGTCGCGTTTCTGGATTTGCAGGCGCATTACCTGAACGTGCCACTGGTAGATCTGTTGGGCGGCGCGATCCGTGACGAAATTCCGTTCAGCGCCTATCTGTTCTTCAAGTACGCGCAGCATGTGGATTCGCCCTACAAGCCGGACAATTGGGGCGAAGCCCTGAACGAGGAGCAGATCGTTGCTCAGGCCCGGCGGATGATCGAGGAGTACGGTTTCAAGAGCATCAAACTCAAGGCTGGCACCCTGCCGCCGGAGCATGAAGTGTCCTGTATCAAGGCGCTGAAGAAAGCCTTCCCCGGCTACCCGCTGCGTATCGACCCTAACGGTAACTGGTCGCTGGAAACGTCGATTCGCATGGCCGAGTTGCTGGGCGACGATCTGCAGTATTACGAAGACCCGACGCCGGGTCTTGAGGGCATGTCCGAGCTGCACAAACGCACCGGCTTGCCGCTGGCGACCAACATGGTGGTAACGGACTTTGATGAGTTCCGCCGCAGCGTTGCGCTCAACAGTGTGCAGATTGTGCTCGCCGACCACCATTACTGGGGCGGCCTGCGTGACACGCAAGCGCTGGCGAAAATGTGTGACACCTTCGGACTTGGGGTTTCGATGCACTCCAACTCGCACCTGGGCATCAGCCTGATGGCGATGGCGCATGTGGCGGCGTCAGTACCGAATCTGGATTACGCCTGCGATACCCACTACCCGTGGCAGGAACCGGACGAGGAAGTGATCAAGGGCGGCAAGCTGCCAATCGTCGATGGCTGCGTGAAAATCACCCGCGCACCCGGACTTGGGCTGGAGCTGGATCGGGATCAACTGGGCAAGCTGCATGACCAGTATTTGACCTGCGGCATCCGCCAGCGCGATGACGTGAAACAGATGCAACGCTACAAGCCGGAATGGAAGGCGGTCAAGCCGCGGTTCTGATCTAAGCAGAGTTACCAGACAAACCTTTAGCCCGGACACTCCCCCTGTGCCGGGCTTTTTTTGCCATCGACGCCGATCCCCGGACTCCGATCCCCGTAGGAGCTGCCGAAGGCTGCGAATCGCGGTATGTCAGATAAATCGCTTTCGCAGCCTTCGGCAGCTCCTACAAAGTCGGCTTCTCACGCCAACGCAGGCGCAGCCATTCTCACATCCCGACGCGCCAGCACCAGGTAGAACACGCCGCCCAGGAAGCAACCGGTAAACCAGGCAAAATTGACGATAGGCTTGAACCACGGCACGAAGGTGAACAGCAGACCGATCAGCGTCGCGGCCAGCAATGCTTTGATGGCGACGGGGTTGAAGCCGTTGGTGTACCAGTAGCGGCCAGTCGGGGTGTCGTCGAACAGTGCGTCCACATCGATGTGTTGTTTTTTGATCAGGTAGAAATCCACCAGCAAGATGCCGAACAGCGGGCCAATAAAGGCGGCCAACACGTCCAGGGTGTAGTGGATCACTTCAGGGTTGTTGAAGAGGTTCCACGGGGTGATGAAGATCGAGGCCACTGCCGCGATCATACCGCCCGCACGCCAGCTGATTTTGCTCGGAGCGCAGTTGGCAAAGTCGAAAGCCGGGGACACGAAGTTGGCCACGATGTTGATGCCGATGGTCGCCGTCACGAAGGCAAACGCACCCAGCAAAACGGCAACGGTGTTATCGATACGGGCCACGGTAGCGATTGGATCGTGGATCATTTCACCAAACACCGGCAAAGTGCCGGAGACGATCACGACCGTCACCAGCGAGAACGCCAGGAAATTCACCGGCAAGCCCCAGAAGTTTCCGCGTTTGACGTCAGCCATGCTCCGGCAATAACGGCTGAAATCACCGAAGTTCAAGGTAGGCCCGGAGAAGTACGACACCACCAACGCCGTTGCCATGACCACCTGGCCGAATGCTTCCCAGCCACTCAGGGACTTTTCCGACAGGGTAAAGCTGATGTTGCTCCAACCCGCTTTCCAGACAATCCAGCCCGCCAGCAGGAACATGACCGCGTAGACCACCGGCCCCGCCCAGTCGATAAAGCGGCGAATCGAATCCATGCCGCGCCAGAACACGATGGCTTGCAGCACCCACAAGGTCAAAAAGCCCATCCAGCCGAGATACGACAGACCGGCAAATTGCACCTGAGCGAGACTTTCCATCGACGGGAAGAAGCGCAGCACCACGATGACCAGCGCGCTGGACGCCAGATAGGTTTGCACCCCGTACCAGGCGACTGCGATCAAGCCGCGAATCACCGCTGGAATGTTTGCGCCGAATACACCGAATGCCAGACGGCAAATCACCGGATAAGGCACCGCAGCCTGCTGACTCGGCTTGGCGAGCAGGTTGGCGATGACCTGAATGATGCAGATCCCGACGAGCAGCGCGATCAACACCTGCCAACTGGCCAGGCCCAGCGCGAACAGGCTGGCGGCAAAGACGTAACCGCCGACGCTGTGCACGTCGCTCATCCAGAACGCGAAGATGTTGTACCAGGTCCACTTTTGCTTAACCGGGCCAAGATCTTCGTTGTACAAGCGAGGGCTGTAGCCCTTTGGAATTTCTGGATTCATCGCACGCACTCTCCCTTGATCGATGCCGCTCCGGAGACTGCATACGGAGGCTGGCGTTATTTGTATACGATCTGAAAGGCATGATGCATGCCAAACTGCTGGAATCGGCTTATAGCGCCGGTGTTAGAGGCGTTCAGCAGGATAGAAAAAATCTCAGACGCCCCAGCAAATGCTCGATTAAAGTGCATAAATGCGCACTGACAGTGCATACAATCATGGTTTCGGCACGCCAAGTGAGTGATGGCAAACCGCACAGAGTTTGTATACGATCAGCTTCACACTTACCGGTTAAAGCGGCCTTATGAATCCTCTCTTCCTCGCCAGCCCTGCCACGAGCGATTCAACGCTGAGTCGCGATGAACAGATCTATCAGGACATTCTTGAAGCCATCGTCGAGCACCGGTTGTTGCCGGGCACACGCTTGCCGGAAGATGCCTTGGCTGAAGTGTTCGCCATCAGCCGCACGGGTATTCGCAAAGTCCTGCAGCGGCTGGCACTGGAGCGACTGGTGACGTTGCGCACCAACCGTGGGGCAGAAGTCGCTCAACCGACCGCTAAAGAAGCCCAGGATGTATTCGCCGCGCGCCAGTTGATCGAGCCTGCGCTGATGCCTGCCGTGGCCGAGCAGATTGATGCCGCGCAACTGAAGACGCTGCGTACTCTGGTCAATGAGGAGCACGAGGCCCAGCGCGAAGGCTTGCACAGCAAAGCTATTCAGTTGTCTGCGCGCTTTCACGTGCAGTTGATCGCGCTTGCCGACAATCAGGTGCTGACCGAACAGGTTGCCCAGTTGACCACCCGCTCGTCGCTGATCATCGCGGTTTACGGTTCGCGGCACAGTGTTGGCTGCGACTGTGGCGACCATGAAGAACTGCTTGGGCTGCTCGAAGAAGGCAAAGGCGCTTCGGCTGCGCAGTGGATGGGCAAGCATCTGGCAAGTATCCGCGCCAGCTTGCAGGTCGATCAGGTGACGCCGGTTGAGCCGGACTTCAAAACCATTTTCAAGCGTTGATCCGCGAGTCGAGCCTTACATGAAAATCCAGGTCATCAATCCCAACACCAGCCAGAGCATGACGGCGAGCATCGGCCGCGCCGCTCGCGCAGTGGCACGTCCCGACACAGAAATCATCCCCTGCTGCCCGGATGCCGGCCCGGAATCCATCGAGGGCCATTTCGACGAGGCCATCGCGGCCGTCGGTGTGCTCGAAGAAGTCCGCAAAGGCGTTGCTGCGGGATACGACGCGCACATCATCGCCTGCTTCGGCGACCCAGGCCTGTTGGCGGCACGGGAATTGGCGCGCGGTCCGGTGATCGGCATTGCCGAAGCGGCCTTCCATGTCGCCAGCCTGATCTGCACACGCTTTGCTGTGGTCACCACGCTGACCCGCACCCGAATCATCGCCGAGCATCTGTTGCGCAACTACGGCATGACCGAGCATTGCACGTCTGTGCGTTGCGTCGATGTGCCGGTGCTTGAGCTGGAAAGCATGGGTGAGCAAGCCTTGGCAGAACGCATCGCCGAACAGGCAATGCAGGCCCGGGATAACGAAGGTGCGGGGGCGATTATTCTCGGTTGCGGTGGCATGGCGGACTTGCCGGGGTTGGTCAGTGAATTGATGGGTTTGCCGGTGGTTGATGGTGTCGCTGCGGCTGTGAAACTCGCCGAGGCGCTTGGCGAACTGGGGTTAGCCACCAGCAAGCATGGGGATCTGGCCTTTCCGCTGGCCAAAAGCTTTACCGGTCGGTTTGCGCATTTCGGCCGTTAACCAGGCCCACCTCCCATCAAAAAAGCAAGTTACTGATTTCAATGCTTTTCTGTAGGAGCTTACGAGCCCCGCGAGGCA
>NZ_LOHF01000029.1:43309-61808 GCF_002158995.1 Pseudomonas caspiana
TCGCGGCCTCGCGGGGCTCGTGCGCTCCTACAGGGTCCGAAGTCTGCTGCACGATAAGCCAGAAAAACCGTTGCTCTCACCAAACACTAATAAAGATATATCGATAGACCGTATCGATATAAGGCGTTATTAAAAACGTCGTTATGCTGCCGCCTGTTTTTTTCTGGCAGTCGCCCTTTTTTGTTGTGGGATGCAGTAATGGATTTTGGTGGTTTGGGTTTGGTGGTTGCGGGTCTTATCGTGGGTTTCATCGTCGGCATGACGGGCGTGGGCGGCGGTTCGCTGATGACGCCGATCCTGTTGTGGTTCGGGGTTAACCCGGCGACGGCCGTTGGCACTGACCTGCTGTATGCAGCCATCACCAAATCCGGCGGTGTGTGGGTTCATAAAAGAAACGACAACATCGACTGGAAAATCACTGGCTGGCTGACCATGGGCAGCGTTCCGGCGGTGCTGCTGACGCTGTGGTTTCTCAGCACCCTGCACGCCGCGCCCGATGCCATGAACGCGGTGATCAAGCAGGCCTTGGGCGTCGTTCTGTTGCTGACCGCAGCGGCGGTGTTCTTCAAGAAACGTCTGCTCGCGTTCGCCCACAACCGCGCAGGCGGCAGCTATAACCCCAGCGGCAAGAGTCTGAACGCGCTGACAGTTGTCACCGGCCTGATTCTCGGCACCATGGTTGCCCTGACCTCGATTGGCGCTGGCGCACTGGGCACCGTGGCGTTGTTCATCCTCTACCCCTTCCTTGCCACCCGCCGTCTGGTCGGCACCGAAATCGCCCACGCCGTGCCGCTGACGCTGGTGGCAGGCCTGGGTCATGCCGGGATGGGCAATATGGACTGGGGGATTCTGGGCTTCCTGCTGCTGGGTTCGTTGCCGGGAATTTATCTGGGCAGCCACCTTGCGGGCCGGGTGTCGGATGACATTCTGCGCCCGTGCCTGGCGATCATGTTGGCGTTTATTGGGTACAAGTTGGTTTTCTGATTCATGACTTCTAGGAGCTGCCGCAGGCTGCGAATGGCGGCGTGTCAGGATAAATGCTTCGCAGCCTTCGGCAGCTCCTACAGAAAATGCATTTCAATCCATTAGCTTGCATGTTGTTTGATGAGAGCGGCCGCAGGCTGCGAAAGCGATACACCTGACACACCGCCATTCGCAGCCTTCGGCAGCACCTGCAACTTCCGGCGTTTACCCGGACTCTGGCTACCAGCGATAACTCACTGAGCCGATCACACTTCGCTCATCGCCATACCGGCAGGTTGTGTTGCAGTACAGGTATTTGCGATCCGCGAGGTTTTGCGCCTTGGCAGCCACCTCCCAGTGCTTGCCGATTTCATAACTGACCAGCGCATCGACCAAGGTGTAAGCGCCGATCTTGCCTTCATAGTCTGTCGGTGTAGTGCGAGTCGTACCGATGTAACGGGCGCCTGCCGCCACGCGCATTTGCGGAATACCAAATGCCCCCAGACGATAGCTCGCCCAGACACTGGCGCTGTGATACGGAACGCCTTCAATACGCTTGCCGACGTTACTCGCGGCGCTGTCTTCGATCACATGCGAGTCGGTATAAGCGTAGCCTGCTGTCAGCGTCAGGTTGTCAGTGGCCTCTGTCTTGGCTTCCAGCTCCAGCCCCTTTGAGCGGGTTTTACCGTACTGGACGTAGGTCGCGCTGGCAGCGTCGTAGCTGAGGGCGTTGTCCTGAGTAAGCTGATACACCGCCGCACTGAGCATCGTATCGGTGCCGGGCGGCTGATAGCGCAGACCCAACTCGTATTGCTCACCTTCAAGCGGCGCAAACGCGTTACCAAAAGCCGGGTTGCTGACACTCGCAGGCTGGAAGGACTGGCTGTAGCTCACATAAGGCGCCAGGCCGTTTTCGGCAAGATAGACCAGGCCGATACGGCCGGTCGCCTTTTTATCATTGCGCGTTTGACGGCTGTCATCGGCATGGCTTGTGGTTCTGCTCTCAGCCCAGTCCTGTCGCCCGCCCAGTAACAGCACCCACTTTTCGTCAAAGGTAATCTGGTCTTGCAGGTAAACGCCTGACTGGGCGCTGTGCAGATCTGATCCACTGTCTGCGGCAGTATTGGCCCCGACACCGGTATAAACCGGGTTGGCCAGATTCAATGGTGGCGCGAACTGCGCCAGCGTGCCGCTGATGTAACGATGCGAATCGTAGGTCTTGTGGTAGTAATCAACGCCAGCGAGCAGCGTGTGTTTCCAGTTGCCGCTCTCGAAGGTGTACTGAACATTATTGTCCGTCGTCCATCCGGTCGAACGTTCGTCTCGCTCGCTGTAACGTCGAAGCAGATTAGAGCCGACGATGGAGAACGGAATCAGATAATTCCAGTCGGTGTTCGCCTGAAAGTAACGCAGGCTGTGATTGACCTTCAGGTTCTCATTGAAGTCGTGGCTGAACAGGTAACCCAGGGTGTCCATACGGTTGTTGAAATGGTCGTAGCCTGGCTCACCGGTGAATTGATCACGGCCAATCTTGTACCCAGGCGTTGAGCTGTAAGTCGTCATCCGATAGCTGGTGGGCGGGGCGAAACCGGTATAGGTTTCCTGATGGCTGGCCAGCACGGTCAGAGAAGTGTCGTCATCGGGACGCCAGGTGATGGCTGGAGCAATGTAACGCCGATCATCATCAACGTGGTCGACCTGGGTATCACTGTCACGCCACAAGCCGGTCAGGCGATAACTGAACTGCCCCTGATCGTCCAGCGGCCCACCGAGATCGAAGGTGTACTGACGCCGATCATGGTTGCCGAACTCAACGCCTATTTCATGCAAGGGTGTATCCGTGGGGCGCTTGCTAACGGTATTGATCATGCCACCCGGCGACAGCTGACCGTAAAGCACTGACGAGGCGCCTTTGAGCACTTCCACGCGCTCAAGGCCGTAGGCCTCGACGCTACCGTCGTAAGGGTTGGACTGTAACTTCATACCGTCGCGAAGAATGCCGCCAGTACCCGCGCCGACGTTGAAACCGCGCAGCGTGTAATCATCGGCAGTGCGACTGAAGCCGCTCGGCTGACTGGTAAAACCGGGGGTGTATTTGAGCGCGTCAGAGAGATTGTCGCTTTTGCGCTGATCCATTTCGGCCCGTGTTACCACCGATACTGATTGTGGGGTTTCCAGCAGCGATGCGTCGGTCTTGGTCCCCACACTGCTACGTTGCGCAACGTAGCCCGCTTGCTCACCGTTGCTGCCACCTGCCGCTGTAGCCGCATTGATACTGATCGCCTCGAGCGTCATACCCTGACTCGGCGCAGGCTGCACGCTCAACGCACCACTGGCGGTAATCTGCAGATGCAGACCGCTACCCTGCAACGCCCGCTCGACCGCAGCCGCAGCACTCATCCGACCGTTCACAGGCCTGGAAACAAGCTGGGCAACATCTGTTGGTATGAACAGAATCTGCCGCGAGCTCTGCTGGCCGATCTGAATCAGCGCACCGGTCAATGGCCCGGCAGGCACAGAGAAGTCATACAGAGTTTCAGCAGCCTGAACGCTCACCGAAACGGCGACTGACAGGCTCATGAGAAGCGGAGTAAAAAATGATGGACGCATGAACAATGCTCAACCTCGCTGGCAAAACGGAGCGCACAATCTGGCGCCTTTACCTGTTCTGTAGAGTGAGGTGGCGATTTGTTAAGGGCTCTTGTGATTTTATTTTCAGCGGTGAATTCAGGCCCGATCAATCCGGGTCCATACCCCCCAGTAGCGGTCGATGCGCAGCGGCAGAATGTCTTTCAAGGCTGCCAGTGCCTGATCGCTGTTATCCAGACTGAAGACACCAGAGATACGCAGAGACGCCGCGGCATCGGAAACCTGCAGCACCCCGCGCTGATAGGGACGCAACGAGTCGATCACCTGCCCGAGCGATTGATCACTGACCTCCAGTAAACCGCGCACCCATGCACCCGGGTCGGTTTGACTGACCGGCAATGCGTGCACGCCCAGCGCATCCAGCCGCGCGCCCTGCCCGGTAGTCAGCGCTAGCGTCTGACGCTGCGACCGGAGCTGTGCGGTTCCGGCTTTCAACCAGAACTGCGCGTGGTCTTGATACTGGCTCAGCAAACACTGACCAGAGACCAACTGCGCGCTGCCGTCATTGCATACCAACAGGAAGGGGCGATCCTGGGATTCGATATGCGCCATGAGGCTGCCACGCAACAAGCGCACGGTGCGCATGCTCGCGGTGAAATTCACGTCGATAGCGCTTTCTGCGTTCAAGGTCAGGCTTGAGCCATCAGCCAGAACAAACGTCTGGCGCTGAGCGTTGGCAGTGGTGATATCTGCGGTCAGCCTGTCCAGCGGCATGCCGGGCCAGGTGACCAGCCGGGCGGCCAGCGCGCAGCCGCCAACAGCCAATGCACCGCGCAGCAAATGGCGACGACTGGTCCCGGCACTCAAGACCTGACGGGCGCGGCTGCCGGATAAATTCGAAAAGGTCTGATCGAGCCGTGAGCGCAAAACATTCCATGCCGCTGCATGAGATTGATCGGCTGCAAGCCAGCGTTCAAACGCACGATGCTCCCCCTCAGTGAATTGTCCTGAGGCCTTGCGGGCGTGCCATTCGATGGCCTGTTCGAGGGCCGCGGGTAGCTCGTTCATCGCTCAACCGCACAAATGGCTTTGAGACCTTGCACAACGTATTGATGCACCCGCGGCGCGGAAACGTTCAGTTCAGCACCGATCCGGGCATAGGTCCAACCGTCCAGTTGGCTGTAAAGAAAGGCAGCCCTGGCTTTGGAAGAAAGGCTGTGAAGCAGTTGGTCAACCTCCAGCAAGGCTTCCATCACCAGATAACGTGCTTCGGGAGAAGGCTCGAACAGTTCAGGCTCGGCCGCCAACGACTCGAGATAAGCACGCTCCAGATCACGCCGACGCCAACTGGCGAATATCAACCTTTTGGCAATGGTCGTCAGCAGCGCTCTAGGCTCACGGATTGCTTGCGTGTCGGGCAATGCCAGCACGTGGACAAAAGTTTCGGCGGCCATGTCCGCTGCGTCATGGCGACAGCCGATTCGCGCGCGCAGGCGATCAACCAGCCAGCCGTGATGCTCGCCAAACAGATGAACAAGCGCGTCATTACGACGTTGCAGAGCGTAGGACATCTCGATTGCCAATGAAAATCATTAACAAATGATGCAGGCTTGTAAATCCATTGGCAATACGTTTGAAGCTTCGAATAAAGATGGTCGTTTGCCCCTGCCAGTTTCTCTGCAATGCTGTCTTTAACGCTCATGCCTACCGGTACCGCAGATGACTGACCCATTCGCCCCTTACCAGGACCTCGCCACCTTTTTACTGCCGCACACCGTGGCCGAAAAAGTCGATGGGTCTCACGACACTTCGCACTTACTGAGGGTGTGGAATAACGTTTGCGCGATTCGCGATGAAGAAGGCGGCGACCCTGAGATTCTGATCGCGGCGACTTTGCTGCATGACTGCGTGTCAGTGGAGAAGAACTCGCCGTTCAGGTCCAGCGCTTCGCGGCTGGCGGCGGCCAAGGCCAGGGATCTGCTGACTGAGATGGGCTGGGGTGAGGAACGCATCGATGCAGTCGCCCATGCGGTAGAGGCGCACAGCTTCTCGGCGGCGATCACACCTGAAACACTCGAAGCAAAAATCCTTCAGGACGCTGACCGTCTCGACGCATTGGGGATGATTGGCGTGGCGCGGATGTTTTACGTTTCAGGGCGAATGGGCGGTGAGTTGTACGATCCGCAAGACCCGCACGCGTCTAACCGCGACTACGACGATAAGCGTTTTGCTGTGGATCACTTCCACACCAAGCTCTTCCATCTGGCCGATGGCTTTCAGACCATCACAGGTACTCGGCTGGCACAGGTCAGGCATGAACGCATGAAACGCTTTCTGAACGAGCTGATGCAGGAAGTGGACACGCCGCGACAGCTCAGGCCAAACGACTCATCGGAAATTTGACGCCAACATTGGCGATGTCACAAAGACATCACAGAACTGCCCTATAACCCAGTCTCCGATGTTTCTATCGATTGGGTTTACCTCTCTGTGAAAAAATTATTGCCTGGCATTTTGCGTCGACGTTCCGGGACTTCAGTCCTGCGGCGCTTGAAGATCACTCAGCGTCTGGTGCTGTGTTTCAGCATCACCTCGTTGCTCACCGTGGCACTAGGGGCGTTCTGCCTGCTCCAGATGCAAGAGATCCGCAAGCAAGGCGAAGCAGTGGAAAGTGGCTCACTGCCCAGCATCGCCATGGCCGATGCGCTGGCGATCACACTGGTCAAAATGCGCAGCGAGAGCATCCGCCTGATTGCCAATGCGGACAACCCCGGCGCGGTCGTCACCAGCAAAATCAACGTCGAAACCCTCAAGAATGACGCAGAAAAAGGCTTCGCCGATTATCTGGCCCACGTTAAAGACAGCACCGAACGAGACTCCCTCGTTGCCTTGCAGGATGCTTACAAAGCGTTCATCCCCGGCCTTTATGACGAGATCGCGCTGATCGAGCAGCGCAAGATTGAAGACGCCCGCATGCTGGCCAATACCATGCTGTCCTTGCAGGGCGACCTGATGGACATGCAAGTGCAGCTACTTCGCGAACTCAACAAGCAAAGCGCAGCGACGGCGGTCGACAAAGCCAGTGCCAGTTATGCCCAGACACGCATCATCGCCCTGAGCGCAATTGGTCTTGTGCTGGCCCTGACCTTGCTGCTGGCCTGGCGCTTGAGCGTCAGTATCATTCGCCCGGTCCGTCAGGCTTTAACGATCGCCAGCACCATTGCTGATGGCGACCTGAGCCCGCAGACGATTCCCGATGGCAAAGACGAAACCGCTCAGCTGTTGACCATGCTCGGCCGGATGCGCGGCAATCTGCACACCACCATCGAACAAATCTACGCAGCCGCCAACCAGCTTTCGCAGTCGGTACAGGAGATGAGCAGCATCGCTGAATCCGGCGCGGAAAACCTGAAGCTACAGAACAGCGAAATAGAGCAAGCGGCTGTGGCGGTCAATCAAATGAGCCAGGCGGCCATGGAAGTCGCCAGCAATGCCAGCAACACGGCGACCGAGTCTCTTGCATCGAACGCAGCAGCGGCCAACGGTAAAGCGCGCCTCGCCGACACCATCGGCTCGATCAAGGAACTGACCGGCAATGTGCTGGACACTTCACATCAGGCCGAAGGCCTTGCTGAACGCACACTGAGCATCAGCAAGATCCTCGACGTGATTCGCGCTATCGCTAATCAGACCAACCTGCTGGCACTCAACGCTGCCATTGAAGCCGCCCGTGCGGGTGAGGCCGGACGCGGGTTTGCCGTGGTAGCCGATGAGGTTCGCTCCCTGGCGCAACGCACGAGTGCCTCGACCACGGAAATCGAAGGGCTGATCAACAGTGTTCAGCAAAGCACTCAAGAGACGGCTGAAGCACTGCGGCTCACCGCCAATCAAGCCAACGTGACGCTTGAGCAGGCAGCGGCGACCGGAGAAGCGCTGACCGTGATCATCAGCTCAACGTCGACCATTAACGACCGCAACCTGCTGATCGCCAGCGCAGCCGAACAACAGGCGCAAGTGGCCGGTGAAGTGGATCGCAACCTCAGCAGCATTCGCGATCTGTCGGCTCAAAGTGCATCTGGCGCGCATCAAACCACTGCTGCCAGTAATGCACTGTCAGTGCTGGCGACGGATTTGAACATCATGGTTCAGCGTTTCGTGCTTTGAACAAATCAATACAGCACGCTTAGAGTGGCAGGTAATAAATATTTACCGCGCCCCCATTTATTCGTAATGGCACATTGCTTCAATATTAAAGCAACCCCAAACCTCGGGGCAGATTGCCAAAAAGGATATAAGCATGCTGAAAGCCGCTGTATGGACTGCAACACTCGCCACTCTGACGTTTGGTGCCATGGCTCAGGCTGACGTCAACGTCAAGCTGGGTAGCCGGGAGCGTGTCACCCAACTCTTCGCCTTCCCCAACAACTGCAACGTCATCTGTTATCGCAACTGGACGCTGGAACAGACCGTCGAGCACTATCTGACGCAAAGCGTGCAGCGTGATGGCTACACCGGCAAAGTCACCGTCACTAATGACAACGATGTGATCTACGCGCAGATCAGCGGTGTGCCGGACGGTTATGACAAACCTTTGACCCAACTGCTGGACGCGGGTGACCTGGCTTACAGCGGCGCGCAAAAACTCCTCGCCTCCGGGCCTGACAAGTGGCAGTACAACTGGTACTTGTTCCTGCCGCTGGGCATGGCGCTGGAGAACCGCAAAAGCGTTGAACTGCTGCACTTTCCGCCAGACTATTCGCTGACCCAGGCTCAGGATTATCTGAAGTCCAACACCACCGACCGCTGGGCACAGCTGCTGACCTACAACGGCATCCCGACCGCGCAGACGCCGGGTTATCAGACCATCATCGATATCGCGCCCATTGCCGCGCCAGCCTCGGCGGGCAGTTCACTGGAAGGTGTTTACAGTTACTTCCAGGATTATCAGACCACGATGGTAAAGCAACTGAGCCAGAACGCTGCGGGTGCGTCGCTGCCGATGGTTGCGTTTGGGGCGCCGGTGCGTAACTGGATCAAGCAACAATACTCAGCCAGCGTGCCGGTGCTGGGCCTGGCAACGATTAGCCCGAACCCTGGGCAGAATGTGCCGGTGCTGGGATCGAACCATCCGAGCTATATCTGGTACGCCGCCGACAAGTCCAACTATGGCGGCGATGAAGCCAAGGCAGATGCCGCCGGGCTGGCGGTCATGGGGCAGGATCTGAGTGCGGCCTGCTGGCAGGCGGGTATGGGGCAAAAACCAGGCGCGGACCCGAAAGCTACCTTGAGCAGCTGTACGCAGAACTGGCAGGTGACCAACAAGGCCAAAACCTGTGTGTTGTTTTACACCGACGTGCGCAAGTTGAACCAGGCGCAAGCTGAAGCCAAGTGTGCGACTGGCGATGTATCTCGCTCGTTGAAACAGTTGCAGAAGCCACTGACGGTGCCGGCGGCTCATCCGTATATGTAACGCCCACAGGAATCACGACGTGGGACCGGCTTTAGCCGGGAAAGCTGCCTGTCAGACGCCACACATTCAGCGTCTGTCCGGGCCTCTTCCCGGCTAAAGCCGGTCCCACAACTGCTTACTCCCCCAACGGGCGCAAACGATACTGCGGCGGCAGTTGCTCAAAGCCGCTGATGGTCGCGTTCAGGCTTTTCCAGCGGCCGTCCTTGATGCCGTAGATGCAACCGTGGATCGAGAGGCTCTGCCCGCGATGCCAGGCGTTTTGCACAATGCTGGTATGACCGACGTTGGCCACTTGCTGGATGACGTTGAGCTCGCACATACGGTCAACGCGCTCTTCCTCGGTGGGCAGCTTTGCCAGGGTGTCGCGGTGCTCATAGTAAAGATCGCGAATGGTGCGCAGCCAGCCATCGATCAGACCCAACTGGCGATCCTGCATCGAAGCCCGGACACCGCCACAGCCATAGTGGCCGGTGACCAAGATGTGTTTGACCTTCAGCACGTCGACGGCGTACTGAATCACTGACAAGCAGTTGAGGTCGGTGTGCAGCACCACGTTCGCTACGTTGCGATGCACAAACAGATCGCCCGGCAGCATGCCGACGATCTCGTTCGCGGGTACGCGGGCGTCCGAGCAACCTATCCACAGGAATTCCGGGGTCTGCTGGCGTGCCAGCTTGGCAAAAAACTCAGGATCTTCCTTGGTGATCGCGTCTGCCCAACGTTCGTTGTTGTCGATCAGGTCTTGTAGCTCGTTCATGTGTCATGCCTCGAAGATGTGCCAGCTTATGACAGGGGCTCGACGGTCCGGGTCACTACTCATTTTCGCCTCCACTCGTGCAAGCAAAAGGAATCTTCAGGATAGGTGCCGGTCCACCCTTCACGCCCCTGAATAATGAGGATTCGCCATGAATGATTCCCGCCGTCCTTACGGTGCAACCCAACCTGAACCGATTGACGATAACGAAGACCGTATGGGCTCCATGCGTGAGCTGGACTTCGACGACAAAGGCGACGATGCACGCATCGGCGACTTGATCCCTGAAGATGAGCTCGCCCACGAGATTCCAGAGCAGCGTGTACGCGAAGCAGGTTTAACCGGCGCGTCGACTCCGGATCATCATCCGACTGACGACGATCTGGATCCCGAGATTCTCATCCGCGAAGACGGTGCCCGCTCGGCCGAAGAAGAAGGTGAAGACAACCCTGCCGACTTCGATCTGACCGTAGTCGATGAAGATGACATTGGTGGTGGCGATGGTCTGGATGAAGCCGAGCTGGGCCGACTGGATCCGCTGGATGGCAAGCCTGAGAAGATTTGATCTTTTGTAAGGGCCAACTTGTTGGCGAGGCGGTGTGTCAGGAGACATCTCTCGCGAACAAGTTCGCTCCTACCGGGGTTAGGTGAACTTACTCAAACAACGTACACGCCATGACCAGCGCATCTTCGCGGCCGCCCGCAACCGGGTAGTAGTCCCGGCGGCGGCCGATTTCGTTGAAGCCGAAGCGCTCATAAAGGCGATACGCAGCGCGGTTGCTGTCGCGCAGTTCGAGGAAGCATTCCCTGGCATTCAACTGGTAGGCACGCGACATCAAGTGTTCAAGCAGACGCAAACCCAGACCACGGCCCTGGCTCTCCGGTTTAACGGTGATGTTGAGCAAATGCGCTTCGTCGATGATGACCTGAACCACGCCATGACCGACTTGCTGGGAGCCTTCGAACATCAGCCAGATTTCGTAGGACTTGAGGCCATCCAGAAAAATGCCGCGAGTCCAGGGATGGGTGAACGCTGCGTATTCAATCTTCAGTACAGCGTCCAGATCCGCCTCAGTCATCGGGCGGAAGGTTATTGCGTCACTCATCGATCGGTTTCCAGCGCGCCATCAGCCGACGCATGGCTTTCCAGACATCGGCCTTGCGTTGCGGCTCGTCCATCAGTAATTCAAGACCCGGCAACGCCCAGGCAGAACCCAGGCCTTCAACCTCGAGTTCACTGTTATAAGCCTCGGCATTGGCCTCACCAGCGAAGCGCACCGATGGCAGACCTACCAGCCAAAGGCAGGCACAAGGTAACTCTTCCAGACGAGCCGAAACAAAGCCCTGAACAAAATCACGAGCCGCTTCAGGGCCTTGATCAATCTGGCCGCGGCTCAGCAAAGGCCAGCGCACTGGTTCACCGATAATCTGCGGACTGTCCGGCAAACCGGCAGCGCGCAGCATGTCTTTTAGCAGCAAATAAGCCGGATCACGACTCTGAAACGCCTGACCTGTGGGTAACTCCACCAGCACCATGCAACGACCGGCGCGCAGCAATTGCAGTGAGAAACGCGGCGGCGGCACAACGGCAGCCTTGACCGGCGCGGGAGTGGCCTCATCTTCGGCGACCGCAGGCTTGCGGGTATTGGTGGCCGCAGGTCTCGGCACCTCGATCTTGGGCCGTACTACAGGCGCAGGACTCACCGCAGCGGCACTCGCCACTTGATTGACCGCAGCCTCTGGCACCGCGATATCCGCCACCGGTTCAACCTGTGGCGCAAGCGGAGCAAGCAGCTCCGGACGTGACGGAGCCGCAAAAGGCAGTTCGGTGCGCGGCAGCCAATTGACCACCTGCATGGCGGTCAAATAAGCGCGGCGGCGGGACTCGTTGAGCAAAGGTCAGCCACCTGTGGATAAGTTAGGACGGCGATTCTACAACTCTTCGCACTTTCCCGCCGCAGTTGATCGTCAGGAGGTGAAATCCGAAGCCCCGGATGCAGTACAATCGCCGCTTTTATTTGCCAACAGTCGGCCTTCCAATGATCGAACCTAAGCGCGTCTTGCGCGCCCTTGCCGAACACTGGGCGCTTCTTGAGCCGCTGTGCGAACACTTCGACCAGGGCACTCTGAGCCTGAGCGAACTGCGCTTGCAGCTGGCCGCACAGCAACTGGACAGCACCCCACAGGACATCACCAACCTGCTGGATGTGTGGATTCGCCTGGATATTCTGGTGCCAGTGGCGAAAAGCCCTAACCGTTTTGAACTCAACGCGCAGATTCACGACTTCCTGTCGTACTTGCGCCGCGAGCACCGTCTGGGCCTGTGCCTGGAAATCGAAGCCTATTTGCGCCATCTGGAGCGTCTGGCAGGTTATATCCAGGACGCCTTTGATATCCGCGACGCCAATGACCTCGCCCGGCAACTGCGCTTGCTGGACATGCGTGTGCGCGACGTCCTGAAAAAACTCGCCAATGACGAGCAGGCGTTGGTGGGGGTTGCCGATCGCGCCAAGACCAGTGATCGACAGATTCCGCTGCGCCAGCGTTACGCCGAAGTGCTGGCGACCTGGGACGAATACGTCGAGCCAATGATTCAGTTGGTGAACGCTGACGGCGCTTTCGAACAAGGCGTGCGCAAGGTCGAGAACGTGCTGTTGCGCTTGCTGACTGAACAGCAACGCCTGGGCCAACTGGTCGACGATGACATGCTGCTGCGCACCCATGCGCGCATCCTTGAAATGCAGACCAGCGCTCAGTTGACGTTGCGTCATGCCCGCGAACTGTTGCTGCCGCTGCGCGAAGAAGCCCGCCGCCACAACGCAGTGACGCGTGGCGCGGCGCTGGCCTTGTCGGCGATACGTCGCAAGGGCATTGATGCTGTGCCGCAAGCGGCCATGCCGATGTTCACCCGTCCGCAAAGTACGTTCCTGGGCAGTGCAAACCAGGTCGAGGCGTACGTTTACGCGCTGGCTCGGTTCGAGCCGAAACCGGCGAAGTTTCCCAAGGCGGGCGGCGGCAAGCGCAAAGGTGATTCACCGCATGCGCCACGTACCGTCAAGGAAATGCTGGAGCGTTGCGAAGATGCGCTGCCGATGCCGGACCTGATGGTCTGGCTACTTGAGCAGGAGCCGAACGGCGCCACCGACGAATTGCTCTACTGGTTCTCGCGCCTGTCCCGCGAGAAACGCTTTACCCGCGAACGCCTCGAGCGTCGTGACTACTTCACCCAGGAGCATCAGGTCAGCCTGCGCTCCTTCGCCCTGCTCTCCAGCAGTGATGAGCAAACGGGGAACCCAGCCAATGCATCTTGATCTTTCCGAAATGTCCCAGCTCGCGCCGATCTTCCGCGAGCTGTTCAAAGGTTTCCACATCAGCCGCCGCGATCCGGAGTTGTACGCGCAACTGTCCAACGCACAGGATCAATACCGGACGCTGTTCAAGGCGCTGGGGTTTGAACTGGTTTGCGATACCCGCGGTTTCTATTACTTCGTGCCGGATCAGGCCGCTGCGCAGGTCAACAAGACCGCGCAACGTCTGGCGCTGTTCACGTTCATTCTGGTTGAGCACCTTGCCGACCAGGGTCGTGACCCGGTAGCCGTGCTGGACGGCGGCAGCCTGGGGCGTGATGAACTGCCGTCGATGCTGGAGAAGTATCGCGACCTGTTCTTGCAAGCCGAAGTGCAGACCCAGGACGAGCTGGAAGAGAAAATCATGCGCCGCATGACCCAGTTGGGTTTCGCCGCCGAGGAAACCGGTATCTACCGCTTCCTGCCGCCAATGCATCGCTTCCTCGACGTGTGCCTCTCGGTACAACAGGACCGCGATCTGGCCGCCAGCCTGCACAGTGTGCTGCCGTTGCCAGTGCCGGTGCTGATCGACGAAGACAGCGATGAAAAGCTGCTGCAAACCGATGACCCACTGGACCTCGCCGAATTCGAAGACGTGGAAGAGACCGAAGAGCAGGCCCTGGCCCGCGCTATCGCTGACGAGCAACAGGAGATGGATGCATGAGCCAGGAACGCTACGGCATCCGCCGCTTTGCCCTGCTGAATACCGCCGGTTACAGCCTTGGGCTGTTCCCGCTGGAACACCCGCTGTCGGTGTACGGTGCCAACAACCTCGGCAAAAGCGCCTCGATCAACGCACTGCAATTCCCGATTCTGGCGCGCATGTCGGACATGAGCTTCGGCAAGTACAGCCTGGAGCAGTCGCGCAAGTTCTACTTTGCGTCCGACACCAGTTACATTCTGGTGGAAGTTGCCCTGCCTCATGGCCCGCATGTTATCGGCGTGGTCGGACGCGGCCCGGGTGGCGGTTTCGGTCACCAGTTCTTTGCCTATGCGGGCAAACTGGATCTGGGCCATTACCAGAAGAACGATACGTGCCTGCGCCAGAAAGAGCTGTTCAGCAATCTGGAAAGCCAGGGGCTGAAAGCTTACGAACTCAAGCCTGACGAATTGCGTCGCTTGCTGGTGGGCGGTCATACGTCCATCCCTCTGGACTTGACGTTAATCCCGCTGCGCTCAACCAGTGAACAGAGCCTGAAAACGTTCCGGGCGCTGTTCATCAACTTGCTGCACATGCGCGAAATCACTGCTGCCAAGCTCAAGCAACTGTTCCTCGATGCGTTCGAACACAGCCTGCGTTCCGGCAGCGTCGATTACATTGCCGCGTGCGAAGAAGCCTTCCGCGACGTGCGACGCATGGAGCAGGACTACAACTCGCTGGTCAAAGCGGGCCCATTGGTCGAAGCCCTGGCGGCAGGTGTCGCTCAGCGTGATCTGTTGCGCGGCAAGCTGCATCGCCTGTCGCCACTTCTGGATTCGTTGCTCGGCACCTGGATGGACTACTCCACCGCGCGCAAGGAAGAGCTGGTTATTCAGGCCGAGCATTACCGCAGCCAGCAGGATGAACTGCAGAACGATCAACGCGGTGGCACTCAGGAACTGATGCGTCTGGAGCGGGAAATCAGCAGCATTCAGCGCTGGATCGGCGAGCTGGCCGTCCTCAAGAACCGCTTCGCGCTGATCGACGACCCCAAGGTGCTGGAACAACAGTTGCTGGCCGCCAAGGATGCTCACGACGAACTGGCCGGTGCCTTGGCGCAATCCCGTCAGTTCAGCGCCGAGGATCTGGACGAACGTCTGCGCGATCTGGAAAAACGCCTGAAGTCAGTGAAGCAGCAACTCGATCATGCGGACAACAACAGCTATGCACGCCTGCGCGAAGAGTTCTCGCAGCCTGACGTAGAGCGCCTGATGCGCCTGTTCAACAGCGCCCTGTTCAGCTTGCCTCTGGGTGAGCAAGGCATTGCACTGGATGATGGCGACGCGTGGGTCAAATCCCTTGAGGCGATCCTTGATAGCTTTAAAGGTGACCAGTTCCAGGTGCCGGGTCTGTCGATCAACCTGACCAATATCGAACCGCCTGCCCTGCAAGCGCTGGCCGACCGTGCCGCGTTGCGCGATCAGAAAGAACGCCTCGAGAAAGAACTGAAACAGCTCAAGACTCAGCAAGCGGTCGCCTCCGACCGTGCAGCAAGCAAAACGCAAACTGAAGCCCTGTATCAACAAGTGCTGGATGCTCAGAAAGCGCTGGAAGATTTCCGTCGCTGCCAGACCTTGAGCGCTGAAGAACCCGAGAAGCACGAGCAGCTCGCACAGATGGAAGCTGCGCAGGATGAACTAAAGCGCTCCAGCGATGCGTTCACCGAGCGCGTCCAGCAACTGTCCGCCAAGCTGCAACTGGTCGCCCGTCAGATTGGCGATCTGGAATCCAAACAATGCACGCTGGATGACGCCTTGCGTCGTCGTCAGTTGCTGCCTGCTGACTTGCCGTTTGGTACGCCTTACATGGACCCGGTGGATGACTCGCTGGATAACCTGTTGCCGCTGCTCAACGATTATCAGGACAGCTGGCAAGGTTTGTTGCGCAGCGATGGTCAGATCGAAGCCTTGTATGCTCAGGTACGCCTGAAAGGTGTGGCCAAGTTCGACAGCGAAGAAGATGTCGAGCGTCGCCTGCAGTTGCTGATCAATGCCTACGCACACCGCACGGACGAAGCCCTGACCTTGGGCAAGGCCCGCCGCGCAGCCGTTACCGACATTGCGCGTACATTGCGCAACATTCGCAGCGACTACGACAGCCTTGAGCACCAGTTGGCCCTGTTCAACCGTGAGATCAACAAGCGTCAGGTTTCCAACCTGGCCAGCTTCCGCATCGTGCTCGCTCCCAACAAGGAAGCGCTCAAGCACATCGACCAGATCATCCACAGCGCAGGCCAGTACGAAGAAGGTGAAACACTGTCAGTGTTCGACCTGAGCCAGAGTGCCGAGCAGGACAACAAGAACGAAGAAGCCAAGGAGTATCTCGCTCGTCTGGTAGCGGCAAACCACAACCAGTTGGGCTTGAAAGACCTGTTCGAACTGGCTTTCGAGATCACCAAGGTCAACGGCCAGCCAGTGATCCATACCGACATCGACGGCGCGGCATCAAACGGCACCACGATGACCATCAAGGCGCTGACCAACATGTACCTGTTGCTGCACTTGATGGATCGCGATCAAGCCGGTCGCGTGCGCTTGCCTTACTACCTGGACGAAGCAGCAGACATCGACGAGAAGAACCAGGCAGCGCTACTGGAGACCAGTTTGCAACTGGGCTTCGTACCGATTCTGGCGAGTGTAAAGCCGCAAGTCTCGGCTCATGTGGCCATCGACCTGGAAGGCGGCAGTGGGCCTAACGGCATCTACATTGATGAGGCGGACTGGAAGTACATCCGTCGACGTGATGAGGTGAAGGCGACTGTTTCTGAAGTCGCAGAGGAAGCGGCTGAATAAGCTGAGTCCGCATGAACAAAAAGGCCGCATGGGAATGCGGCCTTTTTTGTGGGCGTTTTTTCGAGGTTCGGCGTTCGTTAAATCTTGAACTTGCCCACCATCTGATTCAACTCGACAGCCAGGCGCGACAACTCCTGGCTGGCTGCGTTGGTCTGGTGAGCACCGTCGGCAGACTGTAGCGACAGATCTCGGATGTTGACCAGGTTGCGATCCACTTCGCGGGACACTTGCGCCTGCTCTTCTGCCGCACTGGCGATCACCAGGTTACGGTCCGAAATTTCACCCACGCTGCGGGTGATTTCTTCAAGAGCATCACCGGCACTGCGAGCCACATCCAGAGTACTTTGAGCGCGGTTGCTGCTGTTCTGCATAGAAGCCACAGCCTTGCTGCTACCTTGCTGAATGCCGCTGACCATGACTTCAATTTCTTGCGTGGACTGCTGAGTACGATGGGCGAGCGCCCGGACTTCGTCAGCTACAACGGCAAAACCGCGTCCGGCTTCCCCAGCGCGAGCAGCTTCAATGGCGGCGTTGAGGGCCAACAGGTTAGTCTGCTCTGCGATAGCGCGGATGACGTCCAGAACCTTACCGATATCTTGAGTCTGATCAGCCAGACTGCGGATCTGCTCGGAAGTGATTTCGACATCCGTAGTCATTTGCTGGATCGCATTAACCGTTTCCTGCACTCGCTGGCGACCTTGCATGGCTGAAGTGCTGGACTGCTGCGATGCGGTAGAGGTGTTGACTGCGTTGCTGGCAACTTCCTCGACAGCTGCGGTCATCTCGTTGACGGCTGTCGCGGCTTGTTCGATTTCATTGTTTTGTTGCTGCAGGGATCGCGAACCTTCCTCCGTCACCGCATTGAGCTCTTCGGCCGCTGAAGCGACCTGAGTGGCCGAGCCGGAGATCCGCTGCAGGGTGTCGCGCAGGTTAATCTGCATGGTTTGCAGCGCTTGCTGGAGACGCGTGACTTCATCACGACCGCTCACCTGAGCTGTCGTCGTCAAATCCCCACGCGCTACGTCTTCAGCGGCACGTACCGCCTCACTGAGAGGGCGAACGATGCTGCGAGTCAGGATTATTGCCAGCAGGACGGTCAGTGCAGCAGTCAACACCAGCACTGCAATGATGATATTACGTGCGCTGGTGTATTCGCTGGCGGAGTCAGCCACGGCGGCATCTGCGCCCTTGGTGTTGAGTTCCAGCAGGCTCTCCACTAAAGGAGCCATCTGATCCGAATATTTCTTGAGTTCACCGCTGATCAGACCTGGGATCTCGGCGTCACGCTTGGCGAGAGAGGCCTGGCGCAGTTTGTCCTGAGCGATCAGGTAGTTGCTCAGCGCTTCTTTGAACTGCTGAAACTTCGTGCCTTCTTCTGCGCTGCGAACCAAAGGAGCGTATGCAGCGACAATCGTGTTGGCCTTCTTGGTCAGGACTTCAAGACGGGCTTCTGCTTTGTCGATATCCGCCTGAGTGCGATTGACCATGATGAGGTAAGACATGGTGCGGAAGCGCGAGGTGGTATCAGCCAACTCTCCCAGCAGCCGAGTGGACTTCAGCCAGCCTCCGCCAAGATCCGTCGTGTTTTTATTGAGCCCGGACATTTTATCCAGACTCATAACACCGAGGAACAAGACGAATAAGGCCATAAGGGAGAAACAGAGAGCGGCGCGAAGGGCAATTCCGAGATTACGCAGTGTCATGCGGGCTGAACTCACAGAATGAAGTTAGCAAGCTATCGGCCGCCATACGGGAATATGAAGGTGTGTGTTTCAGTATGTTTCGCCTAGAACGTAGGCGATAGACAGGCAGCGCCGGTATCGGCCTCTTCGCGAATAAATTCGCTCCTACAGGATTGCGGCAATCGCTCTTCCCCATTGAACT
>NZ_LOHF01000030.1:0-23156 GCF_002158995.1 Pseudomonas caspiana
CAGTGGCGTCGTTCAACTTGAGGCCAGATTAAAGGTCTTCGAATAAAGGATAAATCGGCTGAAAAGCGTTTTACTGTCAACTCAAAGGAGACAGTGGTGTGTGCTTAAGGATCCAGTGGATGACCGCCCTTGGAGGAATTGCTTACACGGGCAGTAGCCCGGCTGACCGGTAGCTTTCGATAAGCGCATCGAACAGTGAGATATCCGAGCGACTACGCGCTAACAGTTGCGCGCCCGATACAGCTGCATAAATGGCCCGCGCCCGCCCTTCGACTTGATCGGCGCTGACCAAACTAGTAGCCGTCAAAGCCTTGCTCAGCCAAGCCACATTCACATCGCCATAAGTCTGAACCTCGGTCTTTACCCCTTCCGGCAAATCGTCGTATTCAGCGGCCATAAAACTGCACAGGCACAGGCGGTTATCGTTCGCGAGGGACTGACGAAAGATATCGGGATAGTGACGCAGCGAATCTGCCGCATCCGACGCCTCGACCAGCATGGTCTCCAGAGTAGCGGCCGTATCTTCCCAGTAACGCCGGGCAACAGCGGCGCCCAGATCAGCCTTGCTCGGGAAGTGGTAGTAAATACTCGCACTCTTGATACCCACGACCTGCGCCAGATCACGGAAATTCAAGCCGCTGTAACCATGCGCCTGCGCGGCCTGTTTGGCAGCGGCCAGAATCGCTTCCCGATGGTTTGAGCTCACGTCACTGCCTCGCTGTTCGTTGGCTGGGCATCTTAAGCGACTAAAGGCCTTGACCGAGAAAAAATTAACCTCTAGATTCTACCTACCAACTGATAGGTAGATAGGTATTTCTATGACCGCTAACGCCTCAACATTCGACCCAAGCACCCTGCCCATGATGAAAATCTACGACTGGCACACAGGCCCGTATCCAGCACGTGTACGCATCGCCCTTGCGGAAAAGAACCTGCAGTCACGCGTTCAGTTTGAATCCATTGATCTCTGGAAAGGCGAACACAAAAAGCCCGACTTCCTCGCCAAGAACTACTCCGGCACCCTGCCCGTGCTGGAGCTAAACGACGGTACGCTCATCGCCGAATGCACCGCTATTACTGAGTACCTAGATAACCTGGACGGCAGCCCCACCCTCACCGGTAATACGCCAAAGGAAAAGGGTGTGATCCACATGATGAGCAAACGCGCCGAACTGGAACTGCTCGACGCCGTCAGCGTTTATTTCCACCACGCCACACCGGGCCTCGGCCCAGACGTGGAGCTGTATCAGAACGCTGAATGGGGTTTTCGCCAACGGGACAAAGCGCTTCGTGGCATGCAGTACTTCGATTCGATACTGCAAACACAATCTTACGTCGCCGGCGAAAGCTTCTCGATGGCCGACATCACCGTCATCGGCGGCCTGATCTTTGCGGGGCTGGTGGAGCTGGAAATCCCAGCGGAACACAAAGCGCTTCGAGCTTGGTACGCGAAGGTGCAAGAACGTCCTAGCGTGCAGAATCGGGTGACAATGTCTGAGCCGACAACAGCAAGTGCGTAAAACGAAATGACGTTGAATGGCACATAAAAACGCCGCCTTGAAAGGCGGCGTTTTCATGGGGGGCATTCTGAGAACAGATATCAGCGAATGCTGGTGATGCTGCCTTTGTTGCCTGTCACTTTCACGTCGACTTTCTTGAAAATGAAGTAGTCCTGAACATTCACTTCATAGCGTGGCGCTACGATCAGGTCGGCACCGGAAGATTTGACTGCTTTGTATGCCGCTGCAGCTTTAGCCTGGGAGATCGGATCAGGGATCGGCAGACCGGCCAGAGCACCGCCACCGCCACCGCCGTAAACAACGCCGTCCGCGAACTGCGTATCACCGCCGAAGCTCAGGAAGTTGAAAAGGATGTTGGTGGAGGATTCACCGCTGATGGTATCGCCGACTTTAACGTCTGCTTTCAGGTCGCTTTTAACAACGCCTTCCAGTGGCGCGCTTGGCTGGCTCATGTTGTAGCTCACGCAGCCGCTGGTGGTTGCAATCAAGGTCGCAACAGCAGCAGACATCCATAGCTTTTTCATTAACTATTTCCCGGTCAAATGTTTAGGAGTTGTAAACAGCGGCCGCACTTTAAGGGAAATAAATGGATAAAAATGTCAGAAAAATCCGTAGGTTATGTAGGCTTATGGATTGGTTGTGAGGGAAATTTCAGACGCTGACTGGAAGGGTTATTTACACGCCCCTGCTTGCGGTACCAACCGGATATCTACACGACGGTTGGTCGCGCGCCCGGCGTCGGTTTCATTAGTGGCTATCGGCTCGCGAGCCCCAAAACCTTGTACCGCGAAACAGTTTGCCGATATGCCGCCCATTCGCTGCATCCAATCACGCACAGCTGATGCACGGGCATGAGATATCTGAATGTTCTGCTCGACGTCTCCCGTGGAGTCGGTATGACCGGCGATAACAATCAGCCAACCCGGCTGAGCCTTGATACTCACTAGAGCGTTGATCAAGATTTTGGTCGAGTCCGGCTTAAGCACACTGCTACCGGCATCGAACAGCGAAAGACTGTCCAGGCGAACGGCATCAGGAATGACGCGGGCCGTATAGAAAATATTTACAACCCGTGAACTCAAATCAGTATCTGGATTGGCCAACCAAACCTTCCAGACCAATCCAATACCGAGAGCAACCGTCGCTGCTAATCCCAATAGCCATAAGCGGGTACGTCGCGTCGTGGTTTTCAGGGTTGAAATTGGTGCGTCAGAGGCACGGGGTGTGGTCAGGATTACTACAGGCATCACGAACGCGGGTTCGGGCGCCGTTGGCATTCGCTGTGTAGGTCGGCTTACAACAAAGTCTTGCTCCAATCGGAGCATCCGGCTAGAGATCTGTTGGCGCAGACCTGATAACGAGGTCACTGAGACTTGGTCCTGACGCTGCAACAATCCATAGAGTCCTGCCAGCCTGGACTCAAGATGCCCAAGCATTTGCACACTTCCAACGCGCGTATCGAGACGGCGAAGCAGGTGCTGAAGTTGCGCGAACAACCACGTAAGGATATCGGCGCGCGCTAACGCCGCCGTCGGCCATACGCTCGCCCATTCCCGACCCATTGCCTCCATTAGCGCCATACCTTCTGCCATGCCATCCAGACCATGGAGTTGACTGCGCGCCAGGATAAAAGCAGCCACGGTTTGCAGTTCCGCTCCATTGACTTCAAATAACGCCAGGCATAACTGTTCGACTTTGGCCCAGTCCACGTCCGGGCATGCGGGGTGGCTGAGTTTGGCAAGCTCGGTGCGCAGCGCTATAAACTCGTGGAATCCCCGTGGATCGCCGCCAACCCGAATTCGCATTTCAAACAACGCAGTCATCCATTCTTCCTTACGTCACAGCTTTACGGCTTGGGCAGATATTCCTGCCGCTTCAAATGCCGCACCAACACTTTGCCTTCCGGCCCCAGCGTCGTACCGAATGTCAGCCACTGACCCTCTTTCAATTGCACGTCGAGGGAGTACTCCAAATGCCCCGGAAGCACCTGTTCAAGCATGCCGATGTTGACTGCCGCCAGCCTTGGCTCGTACTTGAGCAACGTGGCAGTGATGATTGTCATCAGTGCATGGGCGGTAGCCGGTAGGCCCTGAAGAATCTGACCCATATCCGGCAAGCCGTAGTGCGGCAAATGACTCAGCGCTCCGGCTCGGCTGTTAAGGATTCGCTGCACGTTATCCAGCACCGATAACGTGTGTTGGTCTTCCTCACTAACGCGATACAAGTCCAGTTCGCCATCGAAATTCTGCAGAAGCATTTCGTAGAGCGAAGGATTCAGCTCGGTCATGCTCATTCCTTCACCAGCGGTCTTAGCTTGAGCTGGTTATCTCCCAACTCGATCACCCGTGCTGCGTCCGGGTCCAGATCATCGCGAGTCAGCGTGAGACGCCACGTATTCATTTGAATATCGGGATTACGGAACAGCCCCACCACCGCGACAAACTTGGCGTCTGGGTCGAGGGGTACACTCAGTTTCGCGCCCTGTTCCGGGTTCAAAACCACCGATTGTTTATCCAGCAGATCACCGATCAAGGCGCTTTCGTCGTTACTGATCAACTTGTCGTAATCCGCCCGTTCCACTGCCTTTTCACTGCGTAGTTGATAGACACGAACCATTGTTGGAACTGATAAAGCATTCATCTGAGCGTCCTCAGTGTTGAGCGACGCTCGGGCACTGAAGTCCAGATGCAGGGTTTTGATCTGCTTGTAGAAAATGGCACTCGCGGTGGATGAGGTGGTATCGCTGACGCTTTGGGTTAGCCCACAGCCGCCAAGGAATGCGCCGAACGCAGCCAACATCAATGAATTACAAAGGGTACGCGACATGCTGTACCTCCCTTATCTCGGGGTTATGCGAAAGGCCTTGGTATCGGCCCAGATTTATAGTGATGGTGTCGTGCTCCGCCACCTTCGATGCGTCATTGCTCAAGCCGAGTACACCGGTCATGCCAAGCAGCACCGGTGCGCGCCCCAGCACTGGCTTTGGCAAACTGCGCACCGGCAGCGACAGCTGCAACTTCGCCGTACAGCGCCAACCGAGGTACACACGCAGCAGCACTAACAAATCGTTATGCAGTTGGCCGCCCGGCAACCAGCCATTGGCTTCTTTGAGGTCTTCGGTGAAAAGCGCCAGATGTAATTGGCTGTTGGCATCGTGGCCCACGCTGCCCAGCGGCGTGCCTTGGGCGAGGCTAACCCCGCGGCCAACAGACAGGCTGGCGGGCTGATCCAGAAGAACTTTTTGCGGCCAGTGCGGAGTCACTTTCGCGTGAGTATTGGGTGCCAGCAATTTCACCAGCGCGATGATGCCTTCGGCATTGCGTGTAGGCAGACGCATTACGCTGAGCAGAGCCAGAAAACGCGACACGGGTGTCGCAATCTGCTTGGCAGTACCAGGAATGCCAAGACCGATCAGCCCCAACAAGCACTGTGAAGTCGCATCAGTGCCGCAAGCTTCGAACGTCGCCGGGTACGAGTATTTGCGCCATATGCGATAGAACTGGGTGAAAATCCGATGGTTAAAAATGTCGAGAAAAGACTCCAGCGCTTCATGCCCTTCGCGGCGCTGGGCGATGTCATCCAGATAGGTAGTCGGCATAGGCGAATCGACCCCGTACAAACCAAGCAAACGAGTGCGTACCGTAGCCGGGCGCTGCGGATGAGCATCATCGGTTTCGATTGCTTTCAATTCGCTGGCCGGAAAGCCCATGCCGGGATCTGGCCGAAAACGCACTGGATCATCCGATGGGTTGGTGGTACTCCCCAGCGGCGGATGATCCGGTAACGCTTGTTCCAGCAACTGACAGAAGCGATACAGATTGGCCTCAGCCACCCGCCCCTTCATTAACTCCAGCAAACCAGCGGCCTTTAGCCGGGAATACGCTGACTGTGGTTCTCGTTCCATCGCAGGCACTTTCCGGTAGGTTGCAGAATCAGCGTGAGCTGGTTGTAGAGGTGGATGTCGGCATAGAGAGCAAAGAAGCGATTGAGCATCTCGCCGAACAGGCTGATGTCGCCTTCGCCGGAAAAGCCGTTGGCATCCAGCGTAATTTCGATATCCACTCCGCGTAGCAAAAAGCCTTTTTCGAAGCGCTGAATCAGGTGGTGGGTGACCTCGACAATCGCCGCCAAACGTCTGCGGTTCAGTTCACTGCCCGTCCAGTCATAGAGCGCTAATGTGCCTCGCAGTACTTCGGCGTTATCGAGCATCGGCAGGAAGTTAGAACCCAAGTGGCTGAGCACCCGCCAATGAAAACGATCCCGGTTCGGCGGGTAGCAAGGCAAGGTCGGGGCACAGAGATTGCGCACACGCAGGCCCACTTGGTTGGATTGCACAACGGTGTCGAGCAAGGTGCTTTGCAATGCCTTGCGCGGTAGCTGGCCGTGAGTGCCGGTCAGCCGTAACGACAGCCTTTGGCTTTCTGACATCGAATCGCTGTCGAAGCCTTCGCCTCCCAGAATTAGCCATGTGTCGTGCAGCCCATTGGGGCCGCGTTTCAAGCGCGTGTGGAAGTAACGTTCGGGGGCCTCATCGCGCATCATCCCGCCTTTGTGGCGGAAGCTGGAAAAAGGCACATAGTCCAGCCGTTCAGCATTCTTAGACGCAGTGACCTGGTCCACCGAATAAATTTCAGTGTGCCCGTCCTGCAGGCGCATAGGCCGCAACAGATAGTCAGTTTTCAAAGGCTCAACCGTCAGCGGATCAGCCTCAAGCGAAAACAAATTAATAACCGGTACCGCATGCATACGGATGTGCTCGGCGTTCAAATTGAACCCCGGAGGCCACGCGTCACTGAGAACCACTTCAAGCTCGAACCACGTTGTGCCAGGAGGCAGAACAAGCTGCTCCAAACCACAGAGGGTCACAAACATGAATTTCTCGCGGAAGGTGAAATACTCCAGTAACAACTGATAACCGCTGAATGCACTGTCACCTTTGGGCCACAGGCGATCTGCATCACCAAAGCCCTTTGACGCGAAACGCCCTTCCAATGGAATACGGTCAGACTCGGGCAAGCGTACATACAGCTTCTGAGTATTCAGGGTCAGCGCTTGATGCAGCGCACTGGCCAAAGGAGCGGCGGCATTCAGATATAACGGAAGGCGACTCAGATCGACCTCGCTCCATTCGGTCGATGCACCGCAGGCAAAACGCAGTCGCAGCACCGAACGGCCGTCAGGCTCGTAGTCATGCCTAAACGACTCAATGGCCAGCGGTTGCAACATCAGTTCTTGAGTGGTCGTATAACGACAGCGAGTTCGTTGCGGCCCGATGGGCTGCGACAACACTTCGAAACCACTTGCTATCGGCTCGCTACTCTTGAGTAGCTTGAGGTCCGGCATCAGTTCAACAATCGATAACGAAGGGATCGTCCGCAAGTAATGCGGCCACAGCAGACTGACCAAGCCCTCAGTCAGCTCAGGCAGGTCATCGTCCAGCTTCTCGCGCAGTCGCCCCATCAAAAAGGCAAAGCCCTCAAACAGTCGCTCCACGTAAGGGTCATGTGCGCCCGGCTTATCCAGATTCAGCTGTGCGGCACGGTCCGGGAAAGCTTCTGCGAACTCCTTGCCGGCCTCGCGCAGATAACGCATCTCGGCGTCGAAGTAGTGCAGGGTCAGATTTTCCATGCTCAAAGAGAGAGTCCTGATAAGTGATGATTAAGCGCAGAGCACTGCGGCGCGCACGGGGTCAATCGCGACCAGCGCGGCCAGCAGTGTCTCCATACGGCGAGCCAAGGACGGTTTGTCCGCGTCGCCACGCTGGGCTTTCACACGCAATAGCTTGAGCAGGCGAGCCTTGACCTCGAAGTTCAGTTCGGGCTCCCAATCTGCCAAAGCTTGGCGTTGTGCGGTGGCTTCCAACTCGCCCAGCAAGTGGATAGCCAATTCGCTTTTGCCGTACTGCTCGGCGACACGCGCCATCAGCAAACGCAGCAGCCAGCGTTGCCGCCCGGTCTCCACCTCGGGACGTGCAGCCAGCCAGGCCAGCGCTGCATCAATGCCGTCGCTGTCGGCTTGCGCCAGCGCTTCACTTTCCAGTGAAAGAATGTCGGTAGCTGTCGTGGCTGGTGCAACCGTAGTAGCCGGTAACCACTGCTGAGTACGGTTTCCGCTAACGTGCTGAGTGATCCACGCCCGAGTGGTCTCATCAGCGAACGCTGTGCCGTCGCTCCAGTGCAGCTCCTCAACGCCAGGCAGCCGATCAAGGAACATGCCCAGATCACGCTTCACGATATCGGCCCAGCTGTCTTCAGGCGCCGGTTGTTTACTCAATGCCTGGCACAGGTACCACTGAAGATCGAGCCAGAAATGGTTCACGCCTTCGGCGTACATTCGCTCGACCTGATCAAGCAATGCCGTCCAGCTCTGTTGCAGGTACAAACGCTTGAGTTGAGCCCTATATTCCCCACGCGGTGCGACCAAACGGGTTGTGCCGTTGGCATCCTGAGGGGGCGCTTGGTGAATGGTGTCCCACCGTAAGCTTTTCATTAAGCGGTGAGCCGCAAGCCAGCCCTGAGGCTGCTCACGGAGATAACCCGCTAACGCCCGGCCTCCGTCCAACAAGTCGCGGCCAGACTTCGGCGACGTCATCGGCGTAGCAGATGCCGGGGCATTGGAGTCATTACGGGTGCCGTTCTGCGGCACGACCGCCTCTACGCCACCAGACCGCGTCAGCCGCGTAGACAGCGCAGCATACAAAGTGCCCAGCGCTGGACGTTGACTTTCCGGCCATGCCACAAGCGCTTCTGCCACCCAAGCTAACGCAGCAACAGTGCGCTCGGCTTCGGCTTTCACCACCTCTGGGTATAGCGACAGGCTGTCCAGTACTTTGCTGCTGGTCAGCCACTCCAAAGCCATCTTGCGACCGTTGCCCCTTACGGGCCGCACATCAGGGAAATGCTCTATCAATGCGGCCAACAAACTGAGCCCGCCTGCCAGACCAACCTCGCCCTCTTTATGCAAGCGCGCCCACAAGTAATAAGTGGCTACACGCAAATCCTTGCTGGTGTGGATCAACAACTTCTCTGCCAACTGGATAACCAGATCGGCATCAGCCCCGGACAGCTTGTTGACCTCCTCACGGATACGCTGGAAGTCCTCCTCATAACCAGCGTCTTCACCTACCGATGAGTCCGCACTGATCGGCATTAACCATGCTGCCCACTGCGTCACCTGTTTGCGACCAAGCGACACCGCGTCGCGCTCCCCCAGACAGTGGGTGACCAAAGCATCAAGGCTCATGGGACACTCCCATTCTGGGCGTAGGGGTCAGTCGCCTTGCCCCCATTGAGGAAAATCTCCTTAGGCAACCTAAACCCGCGCAACTTGAGCAGCTCCAGCGGCCCCGCGCCCATTTCGGTGCGCAGGTTCCAGGTCAGGCTCAGGTCATCCGGGGCTTTGATGATCATCCGGTAGCGGCTTTCGCCGTCGTCCAGCAAGGTCATTTGGGCTTGTTCCAATAGTCTGATCAGGCCCCACGTGCCTTGGTAATTGCCATACAGGCGCTCACCGGTTTTTACGCTGATCCAGCTCAAGCTGGCACCGGGGTAATCGCCACGACCTGGCCAGTTAAAGCGCTGCCATTTTTCCCGCTGATTGAAGTACTCGTGTTTTTCGCCGTTGAGGATGAAGGTGGTTTGCACCACGTCGCGCGCTGCTTTACCACTCAGCTCAAAACTCAAACCCATGCCGCCGTCGGTGTAGAGCACGTCAGCCAGATGGCTGAGCTGGTTGATGGCCGTGAGGAATTTCGGGTTAACGCGCAACCCCTGACTGTGCCTTGTGTCGGCCACCCACTGGCTGCCTTCCTTACGCACCACGCCACCAAGTTGCTGCTGCAGAAACTGCTCAATGCGCCCGGAGTCCGCACGAATCATCTGACCCAGTATCGGCAGCGAAACATCGCTGCTGGTAGCGGCAAAGGGATAACGCCCGGTAAACGCGCTGTCCCAATGCGTGACGATTGAGCGCTGCCACTGCTTGTTGAGGCTCGCCGCCGAGGGTTGCAGAACCTTTTGCCACGCCTGATCCAGCGGTTGCACGAAAAGGGTATTACCCACCGTGCCCCACTCGGCACCAAGGCTGGCGGCGATCAACCGCCCATAAGCCTGAGTGTCGGTCAGGTCGACGCTTTGCCCCTGAAACACGGTTTGCGCCAAGGCTTGCGTCATTTCCTGCGGGTCGGGGGCGTTGCTGATCTGTTGCAGCTTCAAGCGCACGCGGGTCACTCGGGTGAGAAACGCTTGCAGGCTTAGATTGTCATCGCCGCGCGCGTCTTCCGGGGCTTTGCCCATCAAGGCCAGCAGGGGACCAAACGTGGCTTCGAGCGGCCCGCTCGGGTTGTGCGTCAGTTGGTTGGTGATCGGTGTGACGTCTTTTTTGATCAGTTGCTGCGCAGACTGGATCAGCGAGTCCGCCAAGGCCTGATTGCGGGTGCCCGCCTGCCCTTGGAAAGCCAGGGTGTTCATCAGTGCTATTACCGGAGACTGGCGAACATCGCTCATCAAGGTCAACTGGTCGATGACGTCGGCCAGGTTGTATGGCTGCTGCCAGCGCAGGCCGTTGAGGAAGGACAGCCAGGCGCCGCTGTAATCCTCAAAGTAACGCTCGGTAAGACGTTGTTTGAGCACGTCCGGAGTGAGTTCAGCGGCGATGTCGGTTTTGCTGTCGCTGAGTACCCAGTCGATTTGCTCGCGTCGCGCTTCGGCGATCTCTTCGATGGCCTCCCTTACGTGGACTTCCCAAGCCTGACGGGTAAAGACGCCCGGCACTTCGCCGGTCGAGGACAGCAGCGACAAGGCGTCGGTGTCGTCCACCATGTCATGCAGGTTCAGCGCGGGAGCCTGATTGGCGGCCGCGTCGAGCACTTGCTTGTACAAAGTGGCTTCGGCGTTGCGCTGACCCAACTGGCCCAGCAGCACACGACGCACTTGAGCGATCAGCGTCGGGTCGGCTTTGATGCGCCACTCTGGATGGGTGGGAAGTTGCTCGGTGTAAAACGCCCACAAACCCGGTGACAGCGCTTTCCAGAGCCCCGGCGCTTCAACCCCCTCCCGCACCGGTTCGGCATGACCTAATGCTTTGGCTAAAAAAGCCGCGTCGACTTTGTCCGGCCTCGCCATCATCAGGTAGGCCTTGAGTTGCTCGTAGGCAACCGGCGCTTGGTTGGCGCGCTCAGGATCGTCCGGCGCCAGCTTGACCCAGGCACTGAGCTGTCGGTGCAGATTGGCGGCGGCAGGATCTCGAATCAGTTGCTGATTGGCAGCGATATAACGCGGCCATAACGCATCGAGCAGCGCCTGATTCTGGTTGAGGCCAAAACGCTGATAAAACGGAACGCCGTGTTCGGCGCGATAATCCAGCCGGGCCAGCTCGCGCATCAGTTCATTGAGGGCCAGCAATTGTTCATCCGCGCCGGCCGGGTTCTGCACGGCGGCCAGTGCGGTTTGCACTTGATTAATCTGCGCGCGGTTGCTGACAAACGACAACAGCATGCCAGCGCCCCATAACGCGACCAGCGTCAGCAACAACACCTGAGCGATAAGCACCGGGTGCCCACCCAAACGACGGGACTTGCTGGTCTTGTCTTCAATCAGACCCAGCCAGCTCGGCTCCCGCGGCCAGATGTGGCGCTCGACACTGTCGGCCCGTTGCAGCGGCAGGCTGAACCACAGTCCGCGCAACGGCACGCCCGATACGCCCAGCAAAGGGGCCAAGGCTTTACGCCAACGTGCAATGCCCTCGGTTTTCAAATCATAGGAAAGGCGGAACAGGAAATCATGACCCATCTGCTCCTGCATCTGCGCAATGCCTTGCTGGCGCAATGGGTCTTCCAGCGAAGCCAGCCCCGACTCCAGTTGCTCGGGCGTGATTCGAGATGACAACACGCAACCCACCGGCTGGTTGGGACGATCCGCCTGCGACCAGCCACTGGCACAGACCTGCCACAGGTGCAACGGCAACTGCCAACCCAGATCACGCGACAACGCCTGCAGATTGCGAGTCCCGGCATACATAGCTGCGACATCCGTGCTCTGCTCTTTAGTCAGCGCCCAGACCACGCCGTCCAGGGCGCGCCAGCGACTCAGGCCGCGCCATGGCTTGAATAATTCTTCGGGTTGGGTCGTGGCGCTGCCTCCCCACAACAGCACCGTGTCATGACCTTCCAGCCAGCGTTTTTCAGCCAGACCGGGGGCGATGGCTTCGATTTGGTCGGGTTCGCCGATGACCAGCAGCAGGCGGACTTTGCGGCGCCAGAGGAGGTTGTAGTTTTGTCGGAGGTGGGCTTTACAGCGCTCTGCAACATTCTGCTCAGGCTGGTTTAGAGTTGGGCGAGGTAATTGAAGGCCGGACGTCTCCCTCCTGCGGGAAACGAACTCCAGCGCTGCCAAAGTCCTTTCGAACAGGCCAAAAACCCCTTCGAGTAAAAGAACTATCAAGCACGCGAACAGTAGCCATGCTGAAAACTCGATCCTCTGAAGCCCGTCCCTCAGCTCAATTATCGGGTTGTCGACCCAAATCAACAGGCCTCCAATAACGAGCAAGCACAGGACCACAATCCAGATACCGATGCGCATATTTTTCACGATTAATCCTTATCTCTCATCAAGCCGGCTGAACAACGCAAACTTGCGGTGAGGCATCCTGCAACATGATCATTTGAGCCCGGCGGTCCGCCTTGGCCCCCTCACTGGCGACAATCAGAGCGATGTTGCCGACAGCGCACCCCGGCCGGCCAAAGCTGTCGTCAAGCGTCAGACGCGCCTCTATGTCAGGTGGATAACCCTCTGCATTCAGGGCGATAGTTGTGTCGCACAAAAGATCGGAAGGCATTTGCGAATACCATGCAAAGTATTGGGTGGCGCCCTTCTGGATCTGCCCCCATAGAAGCGCGTCTTTCAAGACATCGGCCTGATCGATTATTTGTACCGGACGATGAATAAACGCCGAGGGAGCAAAGCCTTTCCTGGCACACCAGTCAGGAGCCGCAAGCAATAACGCTGATACCGACTCGGCCTGCTCAGCGATCGGTTCAAGAAAAAGATTTACCTCCAGCGATAACAAAAGCCCGCTGATCTCAGGCTCATCCAGCAATGCATCAATCCAGAGAAGACCATCGTCCTGATTTGCGAAGACCACCTGTTCAACTGCGCAACCTTCGCCAATAGAAGAGCGCCACAGTGCCAAGACTTCGTCATCGCAAAGCACCTGGTTGTGCCTGATGCGAGCGCGTAAAGGCGCATCGCTTGCGTATAACGGCAGCTCAAGCCCCTTCATCACCTGATCGAAATAAGCCGCTAAGCGCTGTGCGTATTCAGCCTTGTCGTGAAGCTGAGCCGGAGGGCTCAACTGACTCAGGCGCACGGCTCGGCCCTGCGATTTCAGAAAGGTCGGGTAAAGCGGTTTACTGCCATTGCGTAAAGCCTGAGCAAGCAAGTTGTTACCTGCTCCAGAGCAGTAAGATGTACCCAACAGGGCAACAGGACGTTGGCCATGCTTGATGAGCGCCTGCTCCTGCTCCGTACGGTTTTGGTTCCAGCTCTCAACAAACTCACTGCGTCGTTCAAAGGTCAGTAGACGTAACGCGTAAAGGGTTACCCCTACCATCAAGGGCAGTACCAATACACAGCACCAGAACCAAGGCGTCATGCGCCAGCGGTTATCCGGCCATAGCAGAAACACAAAGCCCGCGACAATCATCGAGCAAAGCAAAACCACCAGACACCACCGCTTATTACGCGGCGGCACTGGCAACGACAATTTCTCGGGTAAAGCCCTGATATTGACCGACACGCTACGCCCTCCCCGCCGAGGGCAGCGATGTGATCAATATGCAGCCGCACGCACAGCGATGCCCATCTAGTGCAATTGGGCGACCTTTATAGGTCGAGCCCTCATCACCTTCAGCAATCTCGTTTATGCCGTGCAACGGAACGGGGCAAGAAACCTTATCGCCCACACGCGCGACAAGTTTGCCCATAAACTCCATACCACTGACTCCACTCAATACCACGCCGCCAGATGAAAGTTTGTCGCCTTCGCGAATAACGCCACGCATGAAAATCTCCATGTGAAATTAAAGGTTTTTATTTGGCCAGTTGAGGGAGAAAAGAGGTGTCAACGTAATATTTACGGGTGTTCTTTTTGTCCATAAACACCCTGATCTCTTCGATGTTTATATAGCTGGAAGGGTCGAACCAGATATTGTCACTTTCAAACACATGAACTCGGTAAGTCTCTGGATTCGTCCAGTGGCAATCAATCACGTAAGGGTTACGACCATTGACGGAGAGCGTATGGTTAAGCCTTACCCCTTGGAACCTCGCATTAACGGCTACACCATCACGCTGCAAATATCCGTTCTTCCTGTTTCGCAACTTTCCAATCAAAAAGATAAAAACACCCACAGAAGAAAATGAGCCCCCTAAAATTGTGGTGATCAACGTCCCCCCCCAGAGAGAGAAAAAGCTATCCAGCGATGCTATTTGAGAGTTTAGAGGCGAATAAACAACTCCTACTTTTTCACCCAGGGAATAAGCGCTACGACTCCCCCCTATGGAGGAAATGAATTCGATCGTCTGGCCGTTATTGTCAACGAACTGCACGACTGGGCGGTAAGTGGTAGAGCCATCGCTATAACGCTCCTCAAAGTCCGTAATCGTACCCTCGGCAGACAGCGCATCCTCTAGAAAGGAAGACGTGCCGTAGTAGCTTAGAACGGCACCTATGAGCATAGGCAGGCCGATGGCTAGGAATATATATTTAATTTTGGAAATGATTTTCATTTTTGATTCCCTATGTTGGGCAGCATGACGCACACCACTTTTGGGGATGGTATTGTGGGGATAGATTTTAAAATATGGTCCGCAAAGGCCAGCGTGTCCGCCATCTCCAGCTGTCTATCTAAATGAACAGACAGGCGATACACAGGTAAGCACAGCATGAGCTTTGAGCTATTTTATTAGACATCTCGTATACCGACGCCTCCGCCTTGGACTAAGGTGTAGCGACTGGCGCAGAACTGTTAACTACGCAGCGCATGGTTTTGCTGTTTAAAACAATGGTTCCTTTCTCAGAAAACCTGCCCAATGGGTCCTTTTCAGTTCTGTGTACGTTAACCCCGCCGCCCCAATAAGGGTCAGCATAGCTCTGCCCACGCATTACCTTTGTGAAATGACCAAACGTGTCCTTAAATACAGGACCATTTGGGCCTTGAGGATCTTTCACTGCTGAGTAACTATAATAGTTTGGATCGTACCAATCTTTGACCCACTCATATCCATTATCAGACATTGAATAAAGCCCCAATGGGTTCGGCGAAAACATATCTACGGGCAACGGTGTGAAACTTTTTGTCTTCCAGCCCATTTGCTTTGCAAAGGCCACCCGGTTACCTCGACTGGAAATATTAATACCCTTCGGATCGTATGATTCTGTTACCAGATTGTAAGGCTCGGCCCTGTAGGTACCGTCATCGGTAGCGACCATCAGAAACTGACCACGGCTGCGCGCGGCATATTCCCATTGAGCCTCTGTAGGTAGCGCAAAAGGTAACTCAGTGACTGAGGCTAGCCAATTACAGTATTGTTCGGCCTCATACCAGTCGATATTGGCAGGCGTGCTTGGTACGGAAGTCATATCATCCCATTCCGACTTAACTATAGAGCCATTCTCCCTTAGCTTTAGACCGTTGTATCGGATATAGAACTGGAATTGCGCATTTGTCACTTTAAATCTACTTATGAGATAACTACTTAGCTCAACTTTATGCAGTGGCTTGCTGTCCTGATCACGATCATAAGGCGCTCGTTCCGGCGCATATTGAGGACCAAAATCACCCATTAGAAACTCACCACCTTCAACGAACACCAGCTCAGCTTTAATACCCTCAACAAACTGCTGAAGCTCCGCGTCGGTCAAAGTGATTGGCATGCCCCCTACTGGCGTTGTTGATTGTTCACAGGCTTGAATGCCAATAACAACTGCTAACCCGGACATGAATTTTATAGTATTCATCGATTTTTCCTAAATCAAGCTAGCTGACCAATTCAGAATCATATGGACCGAAATCGCAAAACCTCGGAAAACTAGTATTTGACATAGTATTTAGTTTATAAAACGCCGTATCATTCATATCCAGCGCATAGCCCAAGGCAATTTCCTTTTTTAGTCTATTTAAAATGTTAATCAAGTCTTTGGCGCGATTGTGACCTTGCTGAAGGAAACGAACTAGATTCTGGGCTTGCGCTTTCGCCACCTCAGCCTCGCTACTCCCTCCACGTAAGCTTGACCCATCCTCAGTGATACGGCACATAACCTTGCTCCACTCAGAGATAGTCTGAATACTTGTCAGCACGCAGATAACTGCCTCTTTTCGATCTGCATAGATATCACCCAGTAAAGTAATGTTATCTGCATCGAGATGATCCATTGTTCCGTGCCGTGTCAGAAGATAAAGAAGAATTCCTTTCGCCTCGGGAGTATGCCGCAACAAGTCACGTTTAAAATTTATAATGTTTTTCGCCAGTTGATTTCGACGCTCCGAGGCAACTAGACCTTTTTTATTTCTCTCTTGAATAGCGGTCATAAACTCTTGGAATTTAACAGCAAGATCATCAGCATTTTCGAGCACATTATGGAAGCCCTGATAGACCTGCACACTGATCTCATCCATCTGCATAACGCAATATTTGCTATATGCTTCAAAGGCATCTTCATTAATAACCTTGAAAAAACCGTAGTCCAGACTATACAACTGATAAATCAACCACGCCCCAAATTCGATAATATTAGCCGCGTCCACCTCAGCCATGAGCCCACCCTTGGCGCCTCTCCCCCAGCACAGGCTTGCTGCAACATGGAAACAGAACTTGCCATTGATAAAGGTGCAGTGAAATCTCCCGCCAATACCTATCCCCGCCAATCCGGCAATACTTCCGCCAATGCTGCAAAAGTCAGTGAACTTACCGCTAGATTTCAATATCCCAGTGGGCGCAGCAGGATCGCCCGGGGGCGGGGTGGGCTTCATCCATTGCAAGGATCCTTTGAGCGCGAACTCCGCACGGCCGCCGCGAAAAAACTCGGCCGACACCTGCAGCCCTTCATCTTCTTTCCCCATTTTCTGGTAGAAAGTTTTGTCGTTTTTGCGCTCTCTAAAACGCGGCAGATTGCCGCCCGGCTGCCCTGCGACTATTTGTTGGTCCCCCAACTGCACCACTTGCAACTGCGCCTCAAGCTGTAAAGAACTGCCGACGAAACCGCTGATTTGGGCATCAACGCAAAGTCGGACCAGCCCTAGGTCAGCCTTACGCCCGTCCTCCATTTCCATTTTCAGACCCCAGCCAGTTCGGTCGGGGGCGAAGAAGCTCAAGTTGCCGAAACCTGAAGCTACTGTCAGAGTGCGCTTGTATTCTCCCGTAATAGAAAGCTGCTTTTTCTCTACGTCAAATTCGGCCTTTGCCCCGGCATTGGAAGTAAACCGCATAAACTGCGCAGCGCCTGAAATATCGACGTTCGCCCCAAACTCTTTTTGCCCGTGCAGGCTGTCATTCCAGCTTTTAGCCCAGTCATAAAGAACGTAGTCCTCTTTCAAGTCGTCCAGGGCTTTCTCCGCGCCAGCCCACTTGAGGACGTCTTTCAACTCGAGTTTGATCTTTGCAGTCTTTAACGTTGTAAGTTGTTTTTTGAGCTTATCGGTATCAATCCGCGTATTACCGTTTTGGTCCTTGCTGTAGATGCTTTGGGTCGCGTCTTTTTTATCCTTGCCATTCAAAGATATCGAGTGCAGCTTTAGGCCGTCCTTGGTTTTACTGAAATAGCCTTTGTTGACATAGACAAGGCCAGTCGCTTTACCCCCACCCGGCTTGCTTACACCTTTTCCAGCGACGGGGATAAGCTCTACGACATCTTTATAGCCTAGGCCTTTGTGCGAAAGATCGGCAAGCTTTTCTTGTATTTCCTTTCTTTTTTTCGCCAGCTCAATTTCCGCTGCATCTATATTTGGAAGTTGGGAAACAGCTGCCAGGGCGTCAGATATGGCTGTATCCGCATATTTTGCTAACACATGGTCGTAGTAATCCTTGGCTTTATGAAAATCGTCCATGCTGGTACTCATATCACGCCAGTGATTTTCAAAAGATGCTGCTTCGCAGGCGCTGATAAAAACAAACTCCTCGGTTTCAGGGCGGAAGTAACATTGCGTTGACTCATGAGGCACCACGACGATGGGGCATTCTTTACTGGGCCGATTTTCGGCCGCGAACATTTTTTCTTCACTCATGCTGCTATCCCTGCGGTTATTCGAACGTCAACTTGAAAGGGGTTGAGTCGAGGCTGTGTTGACGTTGCGTAAAGCCGTTTTCATCCGTCACACCTCGCATCACACGCCCATCAGCAGATTCAATTCGATAAGGCACACGAGCTTTAGGCGTTTGGCTTTTCTTGTCGGTAAGCTGAAACCCACCCGACATCGGATATTTATAAACAGGGTCTTCCAAAACCATTGGCTTCATGGCCCGTTCCAGTGAGGCAGCTCCGCCCCAAGCGATGTTGTCGTTCTTGATACGCACATCACCTGGGGCTCCGATCTCAATGGAGCCGTCCTTGATTTTGATGTACGCACCGCGACTGACCAACGTGATGCCCTGTTCAGCGTTCAATGTAATTTCGCCATTGATGCTGTTCAGGGTCAGCGCCTTGTCTGCTTGCAATTTCATGGCATCGCTTTGCGCTTGAATCTCCACCGGACCGCGGGCAGCGAAGAGCTTGATTCCCAGTTTCTGGGCGAACAGGCTGACGGCCTCCCCGGCCGCCACGCTGAAGCGTTTGAATACGCTAATGTCGGCGCTGTCGCCCGCAGTCACGGTAAGAGTCCGTCCCGCCGAGAGCTGGATATTCGCAGGTGTCGTCAGCGCGATACCTGCAGGTGCCGAGGCAATCAAACCTGCCTCCCGAAGACCATCAAGCGCACTTTGCAAACCCTGCTGCGTTTGTTCGTCAGCAGGCAGCGCGCCCGATGTGGAAACGCTTCGCGCAAGGCTCTTCACAAGTTGCATGGCCTCATCAAGCTGCGCCAACGCCGTATTCATATCCAGAGCGTCGCCATATGCCTGCGGCTGTTTGTCCGCACTAATGAACAACCCCTTGCCACCCCGAATAACTCCCCAGCCATCCGTCCTCAGCTCAAACCCTTCCCCACGCTTTTGCTTCTTGGCATCCACCAGATGCCCGAGGTTGAGCTGGCTTTTGCCGCTGTGTTCGGTGCTGAGTTTGATGTGCTCCGAACCGCGCAAATCTTCCATGCGCAGTTTGTTGTTGGACGGCGTACGCAGCACGTTGCGGGTGTAGTCGCGCTTGTCGAGGGTGACGTGGTCGGGGCGGCGGTTGTCGTGCAGCGCGTGGGCGATGTAGGGACGGTCCGGGTCGCCTTGTTCGAAAGCGATGGCCACTTCGGTACCGGCAATCAGCGGTAAGTGCAGGCCATGAGTGTCACCTGAATACGGACGGGCGAGACGCAACCACATGCTTTCCTGACCGGGTTTCCACTCGTCGCGGTCGAACAGGAAGTTAACCCGGTAGCGGCCTTCGATATCGACTTCGGCGTAAAGGTCGCCAGCGTGCGGGTTGGTGACACGCGCCGGGACTGTACCGGCGATTTGCGGCTTGGCGGGCAGCGGCGGCCGGAAGCAGACAGTTTCCGAATAGGGGATGGCCTCGAATAGGGTTTCGAGGCTGCTGTCACGGGCGGCGCGGGTGATCAGCTTGGTGAGCACGGCCCCCGGTTTGAAGGCTTGCGGTGCGCCGCCGCTGATGTTGAGTACCTGGCCGAGGCCCAGAACCGCGCTGCTACTCACGCCTGTGAGCTGGGTCTGGCCGTTGAGGTAGCGCTCGTGCCGCAAGCGGGCGTAGAAGAAGCCGCTTTCACTTTGCAGGTCTTCGTCATGGGCAAGGCTGTCGCCCAATACGGTATAGGGTTCGGCGTAGTGGTACGCCTCGCCGTAGGTGGTTTTGTCCCCTCGGGTTTGATCGACTTCGCCGTTGAGCCAGGCGTTGGCATCGCGATGGTAATAGGCGCGGAAGTTGATGTTTTTTTCCACGACGGCATGACTGGTTTGCAGTTGCCAAACACTGTCTTCGCCGTTGCTGTTAAAACCCGATTGGCCACGCAGCGGGAGCTTTACATCAAACTGGTAATGACGTTGGTCATCACGCAGCTCGACGACATCAATCTTCAGCCTTTCATCGCTACTGATGTGATACCAGATGCCGACTTCGGCCAACAGACGTGAGACAAACGCCAAGTCGCTTTCACCATACTGCATAACCTGTAGACGCTTGGGGTATTCGCGGGCCAGCTTGAAGTAGAAGTCTTCACCCAAAAAACCATGGCGAGTGCGGAAAATGCTTTCGACGATCTCGGGAACGGACTGGTGCTGGTAGATCCGGTACTGCCTGCCTTTGTCGAGCAACGCAAGGCGCGGCTGCAAAGTGACTTCGTAACGAGCTTCGTCATTAGAACCGGACAGGCGTTTGAAGCTGGTGATCACGCCATAGTGCGTACGCTGGGTACGCTTTAGCTTTTCCTTTGCGGCCTCCTCTGACGAGTACGTGTTCTTGAGCGGCGCCTTGTAAGGTGCGGCGTGCAGACTGAACGTCGCGTATCGGCCAAGTATTTGTTCGGCGGCGATGTCCTGTTCGACGCATGTGAATTCCACCGTGTATTTGAACGGCTGGCTGAGGCTTTCTTCGCCTACGAAGGTCAGGACGTCGAGGGAGGCAGCCAGTTCTGCAACGCTGAGTTTATGGCGGCTGTGATCGAAGAAGGTGGTGAGTGTATTGAGCATATTCAGGCCTCCTTGGCGTGATGTTCGTCAATGAAATGCAAGGTGATGCCTTCCTCGTCGCTGAAGCCCAGGGTCACGCTTCGGGTTTCCTGTTGAGCTGCCTGGCGTTGCAGCAATTGCTGGCTGAGCACTGGCAGAATTTGCTGGCTCAATAGGCTGTCGATGTTGCGTGCACCCGAGTCGGGGAGCAGGCATGCGGCAACCAGGGCATCGTGAAGTTGCTCATCAATCTGGCAGTCCAGCCCATAGTGGCGATGCAGCCGCTTGGCGACCTTTGCAAGTTTCAAAGCGACGATGCTTTTGAGTGCGTCGACTTGTAGCGGGCGATAGATCAAAGTCTGAAAGCGCGCCAACAATGCAGGCTGGAAATGCTCACGGAGGATTGGCCGCATGAGTTCGTGCAGCGTGCTTTCCGACGCATCGGGTAGCTCTTGCAAGCAGGCTTGCAATTCGTCGCTGCCAAGGTTGGAGGTCATGACAATGACGGTATTTCGAAAGTCGATTTCTCGCCCTTCGCCGTCGCGCATGAAGCCGCGATCAAATACCTGATAAAAAATATTGAGAACATCGCGATGGGCTTTTTCCACCTCATCGAGCAGGACGACGCTGTATGGACGCTGGCGAACTGCTTCAGTCAGCACGCCGCCTTGGCCGTAGCCGACGTAGCCCGGAGGCGAGCCTTTGAGTTGGCTGACGGTGTGGGCTTCCTGATACTCGGAAAGGTTGATCGTGATGAGTGACTTCTCACCACCGAACAGACTGTCTGCCAACGCCAGTGCAGTTTCGGTCTTGCCAACGCCGCTGGTGCCTACCAAAAGGAAAACACCCAACGGGGCATTCTCTTCAGTCAAACCCGTCTTGGCAGCGCGCAGTCGTTGAGCCAAAGCACTGAGGGGTTGATCCTGACCTATGACTCGCTCACCCAGTTGCTGCTCCAGCGCCAACAGGCTGGATTGTTCATCCTTGAGTAGGCTACCCAGCGGCACGCCCGTCCAGTCGGCGATGACTTCCGCGACGCTGCGGCTTTCCACATCAAGTGAGAGCAATGGCTGACTACCTTGCACTTCACTCAAACGCTCTTGGAGCTGAGCGCAGGTGTTCATGTCTGTCGGTTCAACCTGACGCGCATCGAGCAGTTGTTTCGTCAGGTCGAGCTCAAGCCGGTATTGATCTTCCAGCATTATTTGCTGGTAATGCAGTTCGACGCCTTGCGCTGCAATTGTCGCCAAACGTTCTTCAGCGCGGCAGCCGCTAAGCTGCGCGTCTTCTTCCAATGCCTGACGCTCCAATTCCAGAGCAGCCTGTCGGGCTTTGATTTGGACTAATGACTGCGGCTCGCAATCCAGCCCCATGCGGACCCGCGCACTGGCGGTGTCGAGAAGGTCGACGGCTTTGTCCGGCAATTGCCGACCTGTCAGGTAACGCCTTGAAAGACTGACCGCAGCCTGAACCGCTGCATCCTGAATATGGACGCCATGGTGGCTGGCATAACGGGCCTTGAGACCCCGCAACATCAGGCAAGCGTTCGCGTCGTCCGGCTCGTCTACCTTGACCATCTGAAAGCGGCGCTCCAGTGCCGCATCACGCTCGAAATACTGTTTATATTCGCTCCACGTCGTGGCGGCGATGGTGCGTAATTCTCCCCGAGCCAAAGCCGGTTTGAGCAAGTTGGCTGCATCTGCACCACCAGCCTGGTTACCCGCACCGATCAGAGTATGAGCTTCGTCGATAAACAGCAGCACCGGGTTTGCCGACGTCTGGACGGCATCAATAACGTTCTTCAGGCGTTGTTCAAATTCACCCTTGACGCCTGCACCCGCCTGCAGCAAACCCAGATCAAGGGTTCGCAAACTGACCGACTTGAGGCTGTCTGGAACATTACCTTCAGCAATCCGCAGCGCCAGGCCTTCGACCAGTGCGGTCTTACCAACTCCGGGCTCACCGACCAGGATCGGGTTGTTCTTGCGACGGCGGCTGAGGATGTCGATGACCTGACGGATTTCATCATCACGGCCTAACACGGGATCGATCTGTCCGGCCTTGGCTTTAGCGGTGATGTCCTGAGTAAATTTTTCCAACACGGCCATTAAGGCATCGTGCGCGACGCTATTGGCTGAGGCGCTACTCGCTGATGAGTCGCCGAATAAACCCGATGGAGTTTCCGTCGTATTTAAAGCTGCCTCTTGTTGCAGTTGGGGGCGCTCTTCCGAGTGCTGATCCAGCAACGGCAACAGGTGTCGTAATTGCGTATCGCTGAGGCTGAGCAAAGGCCAGGCGGCTTCGCACGCAAGCAGGTGTGGGGCTTCCATCAACGCCCCCAGCAAATGCGCCGAACGTAAGTTTTCCGCGTGATCATCCAACGATGCGCGCAGCCAAGCGCTCTTGATCAACTGCTGAAGTTTTTCACATAGCTGGGGTTTGCTCTGCACGCTGCGCGGCAAGGTGTCGAGGTGGTCAAGCAAACCCCGCCAGATAGCATCCATATCCCATTCGTAGCGACGCGCAATAAGCGTCAGGTCGCTCTCGCCCTGTTCCAGCAGTTTGAGCAGCCAATGCTCGATGCTGATATTGGAATGAGCGCGGCTTTGGCACAGCGAAGCCGCCGCACTCAACGCTTGTGCGCAGTAGGGGTTGAGGCGACGTAGCAAACGAGTGGAATTCTGTGCCATGCAGGCGGTGTCCTTCTTCTGGATCTCGATCCGTATTCGGAGAGCTTGAAACTCGATGTGCTGGGCTGACCGCCCGCGAACGGAAGTTCAGCCCAGCACACAGGAAATCGGCAGGCGGGCGCCCG
>NZ_LOHF01000030.1:23965-58490 GCF_002158995.1 Pseudomonas caspiana
CGCCCGCCTGCCGATTCATTCGCATCAGGCGCTAGGGCGTTCGTTCCAAGAGTCGGAATGGATGAGGTTGCCGTCTTTAAAGGTCCAGGTGATCTTTTCGTAACGCAGCTCGATCTCTTCGAGGTGACCGTACTTCTCCATGTCTGCATTCTTGATGTCATGCAGCTTGGGTGCGACGCCTACCACCTTTACGTTGTCCAGCAGGACGTTGTAGTACTCCACCTCCTGGCCGGCGTCGTCGATGCGATAGAACTTGAACTCAGCGCTTTTAAGCGTCTGGCCAGTGCTCACAGCCTTGTGGAAGTACGTGCTGCTGGCATCGATTTCCTTGGTGATTTTGTACGGAGTGTGGATACGCGTCCCGGTCAACTTGCCAGTGTTGTTGTCGGTCGGGATGTACACGCTGTGGTTCTGCGCAATGATTTCGATACTGCCCTCACGCTTCTGCACGTTCACACAACCTTTGATGTCCGCGCCGCCATCATCTTTCAGCCACAGGTAAATGGGAGTTGCCATGTGAAGCTCCTTTTTCTCAGTCATTGAATGTCGCGAGTTGCGACAGGGGTTTTCTGTCTGGCCCCAAAGTGAGAGGCATGCACGCTCCCACTTCCGGCACCAAACGGATATCGACACGGCGGTTTGAAGTGCGCCCCGTCTCGGTGTCATTGCTGGCGATGGGCTGGTTAGCGCCAAAGCCCTGAACCGCAAAGCAGCTGTCGGGGATGTCGCCCATGCGTTGCATCCAGTCACGTACCGCACCAGCCCGAGCGCGGGACAACTGCAAGTTGTGCTCTGGATTGCCAGTGGCATCGGTATGCCCGGCGATAACGATTAACCAGCCTGGCTGTGCCTTGATGTCGACCAGTGCATTGATCAATACCTTGGTTGAATCAGCTTTGAGATGGGCACTGCCGGTACTGAACAGCGAGAGGCTGTCGAGGCGAACCGGCTTTGCAGTCGCAATGGGTGGGGTAGCCGCTGGCGGCTTGCGATGGTTGGCAATGGCCGAGAGCACTGGCGCCCGAAGGCGTTCGCCGCGATAGAGTCCAAAACCTAACGCCAAGGGCTCGCCGTTTCGGTAGTAATCGTTTAACCGTTTGGCGTCCTGATGCAGGACGGCCATAGCCTCTTCACGCACTACAAACTCGGGCTGATCCTGACGGCTTGGCTGGGGTATAGCCGTATAGCGACGCAGGTCATCACTGACTTGGCGTAGCAACAGATTGTTCTGCCAAGCAGAGTTGGCCATGGCGATAAGGCAAAACAGTGCGAAAAGCCACACGGCGATAACACTCGCGCGACGTACCGCAGTGTTCTTGAAATGTGTGGGTAGCGCATGAAGCAACGGATCAGGAAACGGCAATGAAGTGTCCGCTTCAGCCGAATTCGGTCTTGTGTCAGTGAGTCCCACCTTGTCACATAGCCATTGATGCCAAAGACTACCCGGCGCTGCCTCAGGCAATCGCGACACCAACGTAATAGCGCAGGAGAAAGGCAGACCGAGAGCGTTACGCACGTCAGTAGGCACAAGGTGTGGCAGTACCTCGGCACTCAGCCAGCCCGCAATACTGTTGAGTTGCACACTAGTCTGTAAGCGCTCGGAGTAAGTCGCGCAATCAGCGCTTTGCTGCTGCCATCCGCACAAGCTGACACAAGCATCAGGCTCGCGAGCGCTGGGGTTGGTTTGGCCAGCTTCCCAACTAAACCAAGGACCACTTCCTTGCGATGCCTGCACATAACTGACAAGGAGCAACGGCAATGCGATGCCGCGCTTACGAACCAAGGTTGCCTGGAAACAGAAAGTCCGCACCCGGCCAGCCATTGCTGGACTGTCGGCATGCTCGCCCGGATTGACGATAAACATGACGCTGAGCTGACCGCCCCAGCCCGGACGCAGACTCATTACGCTGCTAGCAACTGCCGATAACAGCTGGAGATCAGGCACCCGAATGTAACAGCCCTGTCGCGTGACACGCAGCGCGGATTGCTCAGCAGCAACGGCACCAAAAAGGCCCTGAAGGCCATCGCCACACACCAGAATTACAGGCTGACGATAGGCTGCTGGAGGCAAAGACATTGCGTCGACCAGAACCTGTGAATCACTCTGACGTGCAGCCCGCCGTCCGGCACGGACCCATGCGACAATCATGCAGCATGCAATTGCGAACACACCCCATGCCCGTAGCCCGGTGGTCATCGGGATGATGGCGAGTAGTGCCAGAGCAAGCACACTTGCCCACAGCCAAAGGCCGCGCGTCAGTTTAAGCGTCATCTGTCTGCCCTCACGCCTGACCAGACGGGAGCGATGCAATCAGATCACTCAGCAGGTAATCCAGCCCCCACCAAACTCCGGCAAGCAGCACGCAGAACGCGAATACATGGCCCATAAGCGATTGAGGCCAAGCTCGTAGGTGTAAACCAGAACCAACGTTTCTTTTCGTAGGCAGCGTCTGGCTGGGTTTCAATGGTTCGACAAGGGCATTTAGCGCTGCCAACAACTGCATGCGCTCAGGATTATTCGCATCTGCATAGCAACCCTGAAAGCCAAGCATCAATACGCGCTGGAAAACAGTCAGCACACTTAGGTCAGGGGCTGGCTCGCGAAGTACTTCGCGCATGTCTTCATAAAGGGACTCACCCGCCTGATGGCGACTGAAGAACTTGGCCTGCAAAGGCTCGCCAGCCCAGTCGGCATGTGTTTCATCTTTCGCGCAAGTGAGGATGGCTTCATCCAGCAAAGCGCACTGTGCATGGCTGATGTAGTCAATATTGCGCTGACTGTAACCTGCACTTTTCAGCCGATCCCTTACGGTTTCGATCTGCTTTGTACACAGCTCTGCCAAGTTCGTGCTGCCCTGCACTGAGCCGCCTTGGCGAAGTTCTGCCACCAGCAAGTAGCTGTCGTGTAGCAGCGAATCGCTATCTATCGCGATGAGGGTTTGTGTTTTAGGAGTAATCCGGCTCATGTGCGCAGCACCGCAAAAAGTTCGAGCTTCACATCAGCAAGCGTGCTCGGAACGTAGAAGGAACAAACGCCCTCGGCCAGCATGGCCTGCCCCTTTGGATGGGCCAGATCAAGCGCGAAATACTGGTTCTCCAGCCGCAGAGGTATGGCAGCGGGAACGTGGCTGAGGGATAGCAAAGGAATACCGTCGAGAGCGACATTGATAAGACGATCAACGTCATCTGGAGTACCGGCCTTGCACAGGCGAGGGAACTGACTTTGCAATTGGGCGGCAGGGAGACGGCAACGGACCGATAAATAAAACTCGGCGCCCTCAGGTTCACGAAGACGAGGGTCATTGAGCGTGACCTTCCAGCGATTCGCGCCGATCTCTTCCAGTTCCAGCGCGATGACTCGCGACGGCAAGCTGGCTTCCAGCAAGGTGGAAATGATGCTCAGCAACGGCGGAAAAACTGTCTCCAGTTGTTCATGCCGATAGGCCGGTATCTTGTCGAGGTCGTGATCCAGCGAAAAGGTAAGCAGACCACCGGCCAATTTGACCAGCTCCAGATACACCTGCTCTGGATGTCGAGCCGGGTGAGCCTTGAGATCAGCCAATACGGGCTGGTAGGTATTCAAAGCATTAAGCAACCAGAACAACGACACATCTGCCACGGCGAAATCGGCCATTCGCTGATTGCTCTCACGGCGCATGCTCATCAGCCGCAGGCGCTTGGCTGATAGCTGGGTCAGCAGATTATCCAGCTGGGTCAGCAATCCCAAGTGAGCGGAGAAGCTCAGCAACGGCGGCACGTAAGCCGAGTCGAGACTCCAGGCGCCCTGCCCGTCACGCACCAGACGCGCAATCGGACAAGTCAGATAATCAGCATTTTCGTCGCTATCAAGGCGCAGGCTTAGCGCCTGCTCCATGATGGCAACCGACTGCACTTCATCAGCGTATAAGTCCTGGACGTCCCGCCAACTCTGGCGATAGCGCATAGGCCGATCCGCCCTGCCCCCCTCCAATAAGCAGTTGTTGCCGTTGGCCTGCTCCAAAGGCAATGCCAGTAGCAAGATAGCGTGCTTGTCGTCATCAGAGAGCAGTCGGGCCAGCTCAAGCGCGGGCGGCAGACGATCCACATTGGTGGTATCGATCAAGGTGCCATCCGGCATTCGCAAACGGACTTGAGTGGCCTTGAGCTTACCTAGCCGAAGGGCTTCCAGATCGAAGGCCACAGCCTGAACACCCCATGGGTGTGCCAGCGACAAATGCGCGATTGATTCATTGGCCCAGGCTTCCCAGCGTGCCTGTTGCTGGAACTGTTGCGGGGACAATAGTGATCCCGCGAACCAGAGGGGGCGGTCGATTTTCATAACGTCGTTTCCCTACGAAGTGACTCAGGCTTTTGCCTTTGGCATCTGCGAAACCAGCGACAAATTGACGTCCATGCCTTCAACCTGGAAATGCGGCACGGCGTACAACTTGACCCGGAAAAAGCCGGGGTTGTCGTCGATGTCCTCTACTATCACCTTGGCATCGCGCAGCGGATGTGAAGCCTGAAGGTCATCACCGGGATCGTTCATTTCGGTCACCAGTCCACCGACCCACTTGTTCAGTTCGAGCTCAAGTACGCGGCGATCCTTGGTAGTGCCGATGTTTTCGCGCTGGATGAGCTTCAGATAATGAGCAATGCGCGATAGCAGGAAGATGTATGGCAAGCGTGCGTTGATGCGGCTGTTGGCTGTTGCATCAGGCGTGTCATACAGCGCAGGTTTTTGCGTCGAGTTGGCTGAGAAGAAGCACGCGTAATCGCGGTTCTTGTAGTACGAAAGTGGAATAAAACCGAGATTGGCGAACTCGAATTCGCGCGTCTCCGGAATCATCACTTCAGATGGAATTTTTACCTGACTGCCGGTGCCCAGATCGTACAAATGGATTGGTAGGTCGGTGACCGCACCGCCCGACTGCGGGCCGCGAATCTGGACACACCAGCCATTTGCGATGAAGCTTTTAACCATGTTTGCAGCGAATGCGAACGAGGCGTTGGTCCAGAGATACTTGTCATGATCCGGCCCCTTGACGCTTTCGACGTAGTTGAAGCTCCGCACAGGGACGGTGTCAGGACCATAAGGCAGTCGACCCAACACACGCGGCATGGTCAGACCGATGTAGCGAGAATCATCACTGTCACGGAAAGCCTTCCACTTGATGTACTCGGCACGATCGAAGTAGTTGGCAATGTCCTTGATGGCCGCGACCTCTTCCATGGATTTTTTCCCAAAGAAGGCTGGACCTACTGCCCCCACAAAAGGCATGTGCGCTGCCGCTGCCACTTTCGAAATATTGCGCAGCAGGGCGATGTCCTGAGGGCTGCGATCAAACTCATAATTGGAGATCGCTGAGGCGATGGGCTCACCGCCAGGGGTGTCGTATTCCTGGGTATAGGTATGTGCATACAAGCCGCTTTGGGCAATTTCAGGTGCATCTTCAAAATCTTGTACGAGATGGTCCTTGCTGATATCCAGCAACTCAATACGTACGTTTTGCCGGAAATCGGTTTGATCTATCAGGGATTTAACGCCGCGCCAGGTTGATTCAACGCGCTGAAAATCTTCATGGTGCATCACGGCATCCAGTTGACGACTGATCTGCGCGTCAAGTGATGCAATGTGTTCATCCAGCAAAGTTTTATCCAGACGCTCAACTTTCCGCGATGAATCTTTGAGTAAACTCAAAAACACATTGACGGCAGCAGTTACCCGCATATCGGCGGATGCGTCAGCAAGAGATTCCGTCGTCTGAAAAGACTCAATATTACCCAATGCGGATACAGGATTTAAATTTATTTCGCGAAGAGAGCGCTGTAAACGCTTTGACTTTCTTCAGACACTACCACTTCGCCGCTCGACTGAGCGGAAGACTGTTTTGCAGGCATATTACAACTTCCTATTAACGTACCGAGATAGACTAACGATCTTATGCAGAGGCCAGTGCGGCCAGCTCCGCTCTGAGCTCGTTACTCAGTGCTTCATCCTTGAGAATGAGCTCTAGCTCATGTCGGAAAGTCGCGTTATCGAGCAGATTTGACTTGAGATCGCGAAGCAAATTTCTCATCGCCAGCAAGGCACGCAACTGAGGAATCTGGCGGGCAACCTGCTCCGGCTCGAAGTCCTTCATGCTTTGGAAATTCAACTCGACAGAGGTATCGGTTTTATCACCTGCAAGGGTATTTTCAACCGCTAGTGTCAAGGCTGGAGAATACTCGGCAAGCACGCTATCAAAGTTGTTTTTATTGATATTTACCTTACTTCTTTCAGATAGAGGACGCTGCTCTTTACCATTGCTGTAATCCCCCATCATCATAAGTTTTAGCGGTAATTCCACCTTCTTCTGCGCGCCACCGGTATGCAAATCGAGCTTAATATTCACTCGTGCTTTGGGCACTTCATTTTGAAAGCTGTTTGAAGCCATAAGTCCTCCGGACCCGCGCAGAAAAATCGTCATGAATTAATGAACAGATCTGAAATTAATTCTCACCGCCACGCCGGAGACAATGGCAGCGGTTGCGGCCATCCTCTGCGAGAAGTCAGTTATCAGATAGGTTGATGTGCGTAGAGCTTGAGGATAATCCATACAAACCGACAACTCTACCCACCAAAGTTAGCCTCGGAATATTCCCTCAAAAATAGCGAAAGTTCCTACAAGCCAACCCCATTTTTAATTTATGAAAACATTTCATTCGAATATTTTAATAAACATGCACATCGCAAGGCCTAGGCCATTGAGGACAAATAAGGGGGGCTAAAACTATCGAGCGCTGCGGCGCCGTCGTAGAGATGCGGCTTGGGGGGGGGAAGACTGGCTGAATGACTACGAATACCTAAAGCAAACGGGGCCTAAGCCCCGTCTGCCACACCACAACTACTTAACCTTACTACTCAAACTACTCACCTGACTCTCCAGCCTGCCCACGCTACTGCGCAGGTTGCTGATGTCCTGTTTAAGGCTGCTGATGTCGCCGGAGCTTGAGTTGCTGCTCGAACCCGAACTGCGCTGGATATCACTCAGCTTGCTTTCCAGTTTGCTAATGCTGCGATTTTGGTCTTCGATTTTGCTCTTCAAGCTCGATACGTCACTGGAGCTTGAGTTGCTGCTTGAGCTTGAGCCAGCGCTGCGCTTGAGGTCGTTGAGCTGGCTTTCCAGTTTGCTGATGGTGCGGCTTTGCTCGTCCATCTTGCTTTTGAGGCCGGACACGTCAGCGTTGCTGGATTGGGTGGTGGTGCCGTTGTTACGTTTGAGTTCTTCGATCAAACGGGTCTGGGCTTTGACGGTTTCCTTGAGGGCGGCCAGCTCGCTGGCGTTCTGGCGGGACTCTTTCTGCAATTGCTGCAAGCCGCCCAGAGTGACGTCGGTTTTACGTATTGAGTAAACGCCTGTTGGCTCGTAGTGGCTGGCAACAATGCTGTCTTGGGAAGTGGCGTCGTAGGAGCTTAAATCGACTGCGGCTTGGGCCTGTGACAGGGCAAGGCTACCCATCAAAAATGCTGCGAATCGGATTTTGGAGCTCAGGAAAGCGGACTTACTAGTCATCACTAGGTTTTCCATATGAAGTGCCGATATGGCACAACGCTACGACCCGTTTTTTTGCCGAAAGTTCTCAGCCTAGACGCTTCGGGGGACAAACCTCGTAACGTTTTTCGTGTGTATCCGAGAGGATGCTATGCCATCCGGCAGACGTTCATACAGGGTCACTTCTCGATACTCGGACCTCCCCCCGACACAGCCCGATGCGGCTGGTCGTTGTTCGAATAGCGGAGTGAGATATGCGCAGACTGACCCTTCTTGGCACCCCGGTGCTGATGTTCACCCTGGCGGTGTCGACGGCCCAGGCCTATGAGGCCGGGGATATTATTGTTCGGGCCGGTGCAGTAACTGTCGACCCACGGGAAAGCAGTTCCAGCGTACGGGTTGATCGCGGAGGTCTGGCGGGCACGGATCTGGGTGGCAAGGCAGGCATGAACAGCGATACCCAATTGGGTCTGAACTTCGCTTACATGGTCACTGATCATTTGGGCATTGAGTTGTTGGCGGCTACGCCGTTTGAGCACGACGTAAACATAAGCGGCACTTCCGGTGGTATTGCGGACGGCAAGCTTGGCTCGCTGAAACATCTGCCGCCGACGTTAAGCCTGATTTACTACCCGCTGAACAATAAGTCAGCCTTCCAGCCCTACGTGGGGGCGGGCATTAACTACACCTGGATCTACGATGAAAGTGTCGGCAGCAGCGCCAGCGCCGCAGGGTTCGATAACTTTCACGCTAGCAATTCCTGGGGCTGGGCCGCTCAAGTGGGCGCGGACTACATGCTCACTGACCGTCTGATGATTAACGCGCAGATACGTTACATCGACATTGAAACCGACGCTTACGTCAGCAACACCAATCTTGGCGTCAGGGCCAAAGTCGATGTCGACGTGGATCCGTTCGTTTACATGGTGGGGCTTGGCTACAAGTTCTGAGATCACACACCAAGGCGAAGCATCAATGGCGACACAACAAAAAACGGGCACCCAACCTGAGTTGGTGTGCCCGTTTTTTCACTGCTCGCCTCCCGCCGAGGCGTCCAGCTGGTAACTAGGGGTTGACGCTGTCTTTCAGGGATTTACCCGGTTTGAAGGCGACGGTGTTGCTGGCCTTGATCTTCACTGGCTCGCCGGTTTGTGGGTTTTTGCCAGTGCGTGCGCCGCGATGGCGTTGAAGGAAAGTGCCGAAGCCGACCAGGGTAACGCTGTCTTTGCGATGCAAAGCACCAGTGATTTCTTCGAGGACGGCATTGAGAACGCGATTGGCTTGCTCTTTGGTCAGGTCCGCTTTTTCAGCAATAGCGGCCGCTAGTTCTGGTTTACGCATATGAAGCCTCTTCTACGGTTTTTTGTTTTTATGTCCCGGACCGCTCATGCAGAACGGCGTCAGGTGCCGCAACAGCTCTACGTTGCGGCAGACGGGAATGAGGATGGCATGCTGTTCTGGCCGACGCCAGTAGACCAACGACCTTTATGCGGCCAAAAATGTGGCTTATCCGACAGAACGGCCAGTATTTATGCCAATAGCGCTGGAAGCGTCTTATTGAGGGCGAGTTTTTCCATCACGGCGGCTCCCGTCAGGGCGTAACCCAAGAGGTTGCCGGCCGGGTCGTGACACAGAGCTTTGATATCAGCGCCCTGCCCTTCAACACTCCAGACGCCCTCGCTGCCACGCGGAGGCGGAGACACGACGAGTGGGCAAACCGGGGTTTTTACCGTAATCGGCATAGGCCCGTATTTGACCGCTGTCGGAGTACCCGCGAGGGTTTGCGCCAAGGCGCGAGCGCAGCTCATCAGCGGCATCACATACAGCAGGTTCAAACCGTCGACTTCAGCACAGTCGCCCAATGCATAGATATTGGCGTGGGAGGTTTTCAGCTCTCGGTCCACGATGATGCCACGACCGATCTGCAAGCCTGCGGCCGCAGCCAGATCGACTCGTGGGCGCAGGCCGATGGCGGAAACCACAACATCGCACTCAATGACCTGCCCATCGGACAGGTGTGCTTCAAGGCCATCGGCTGTGCGCTGCAAGCGCGTCATCAATGGGCCGAGGTGGAAGCGCGCACCGAGGCTTTCCAGGCCGGCACGCACGGCAGTTGCGGCAGCAGGCGGCAACAAAGTCGGCATTACTTGCTCACAAGGCGCGACCAGATCGATTTCGTAGCCCCCCAGAATCAAGTCATTGGCGAACTCGCAGCCAATCAGGCCGACGCCAAGAATCAACACCCGGCGCTTGCCTGCTGCGGCGGCTCGAAAGCGCGCGTAATCCTCAAGATCATTAATCGGGAAGACGGCGTCGCTAGCATCGCCTTCAACCGGTACGCGGATGGTTTCTGCACCCCAGGCGAGGATCAGATCACGGTAATACACGGCCTCTTCACCGATCCATAGGCGTTTGTGCCCCGGATCAATGCCGCTGATGCGCGTGTGAGTGCGCACCTCAGCCTTGAGCTGGTCGGCCATCGCGCCGGGTTCAGCCATGCTCAGGCCATCGGCTTCCTTGTTTTTGCCAAAGCCGGTGGAGAGCATCGGTTTAGAGTAGGAACGCCCGTCATCGGCGGTGATCAGCAGCAGCGGCGTTTCGCCATCGAGCTTGCGAAATTCCCGGGCGAGGTTGTAGCCCGCCAGGCCAGTGCCAACAATCACAACAGGTGCGTTCATACGTACTTCCAAACCAGAGAGTAAAAAACCGGATCAGCCGATTTCGATCATTTCGAAATCCATTTTGCCCACGCCGCAATCCGGGCATAGCCAATCTTCGGGAACATCCTGCCAAAGCGTGCCCGGCGCGATACCGTCATCCGGCCAGCCGTCCGCTTCGTTGTAAATCAGGCCACAGACAATGCATTGCCACTTTTTCATCGTATATCTCTCATATTTTCAGGCTATTTCGGGTGTACGTGGTCGTCAGTGCCACGCTTGCGCCGAACTCAGGGCGTTTTGTACTGACCGCGACGCCGACATGCAACCCCGAAGATCACTACAGCCTTTTGCCGGTCGTCGGCTGAAGGGGGCAATCATGCTAAGCTCGCGGCCCCGATCAGCCTCAATAAATGCTTACCGTGACTGAGCAAAAATCCTCTTCCGTACCTGTTGACTGGCTTGGACGCGAGCTGCTTGGAGACGCCGTCGAACCCTTGGTTCTGGAGTGGCTGTTTCATCAGGACTCTCTGACTCGCCGCCTGACAGCCCTTTCTGCTGACAACTTCAGTGTCACGCCTCTGTTCGAAGGCTGGCAAGCGCTGCGCGACGATGAGTGCCAGGCATTGGGTCTGCCTGAACAGAGCGTTGGTTGGGCGCGGGAAGTTTATTTACGCGGGTATGGCGAAAAGTGGGTCTTCGCTCGAAGTGTCGCGGCTCGCAGCGCGCTGCAGGAAAGCGGCTTGCAGATGGATGAATTGGGCACACGCTCGCTCGGCGAGTTGTTGTTCTGCGACCCGGCGTTTGATCGCGGCGCGTTGCAGGTCTGTCGTTATCCTGCGGTCTGGCTACCGGCAGCAGACGCCACCGAAGGTTTATGGGGACGCCGCTCGTGCTTTAGCCGGGGCCCATTGAAAATACTGGTTGCCGAGGTCTTCCTGCCTACGCTCTGGCAGGCGATTCGCACCACGGAGCATGGTTGATGTACCTGACACTTCTGAAATCGCTTAATCGCCTGAATCCTCGCATCTGGGACTTCATCCAGTTGATGCGTGTCGATAAGCCGATTGGCATTTATCTCTTGCTGTGGCCGACGCTCTGGGCGCTGTGGATCGCGGGTGAAGGTTCGCCATCGCTGCTTAATATCGTGATTTTTGTGGTCGGCGTGTTTCTGATGCGAGCGGCAGGCTGTGTGATCAATGACTTCGCCGACCGCAAGGTCGATGGTCACGTCAAACGCACTGAGCAGCGGCCGCTGGTGAGTGGCAAAGTCAGCTCTAAAGAGGCGCTGGTTCTGTTTGCGGTATTGGTGCTGGTGAGTTTTCTGCTGGTACTGCTGACTAACGCGACAACCATCTGGTTATCCTTCGGCGGCCTGGCGCTAGCAGCCTGTTATCCATTCATGAAGCGCTACACCTATTACCCACAAGTGGTACTGGGTGCGGCGTTTTCATGGGGGATGCCGATGGCGTTCACCGCCGAAACCGGCAACCTGCCTGCCGCCGCGTGGCTGCTTTACATCGCTAACCTGTTATGGACGGTGGCGTACGACACCTATTACGCGATGGTCGATCGTGAAGACGATCTGAAGATTGGAGTGAAATCCACTGCTGTGCTGTTTGGCGATGCTGACCGGATCATCATTCTGACACTGCAAGGGTTGGCCCTTGGTTGCCTGATGCTGGCCGGTGCGCGTTTTGAGCTGGGGGTGTATTTCTACCTGGGTCTGTTGGTGGCGGCGGGATGTTTCGTCTGGGAATTCTGGTCAACCCGCAATCGCGACCGCGATGCCTGCTTCAAGGCATTTCTGCACAACCATTGGGCTGGGTTGGCGATCTTTGTCGGGATTGTTGCGGATTATGGGTTGCGTTGAATGACTCTGGAAACGTAGCAGCAATCGGAGGTCACGACGGTCTCGATGGCGGTGTGTCAGTTACATCGCAATCGGCGCCGTCGTAACCTCCGAAAATTCCTACGGAAGTGTTGTGCTATTTAGGTTTGACGATGTGCCAGACGCCGCCTTTGCCATCGCCAGTGACGTCACCGACTTTCTTGTCATCCTTGTAGAAGTACAACGGCTTGCCGTCGTAAGCCCATTGCAGGGTTTTGTCGTCGCGTTTGATCTGGGTCCATTTGCCTGACGCTTTGGTATTGGCTTCAGCCACAAGTGGCGGCCAGTTGATTGCGCATTTGTCGTTACAAGCGGATTTGCCTACCGAGTCCTTGTCGAAGGTGTAGAGCGTTTTACCGCTGTGGTCTGTGAGGTAGCCGTTGTCCCCTGTCATGCCGGGTTCAGCAGCCATGACCAGACTGGAAGACGCCATTGCCGCAGCAGCTATCAAGCCCATGAATGTCGATGAAATCTTGAACATCGGTAGATCCTCTTCTTATGTGGAAACCGTTGTCGGATGAGACTGCACATTAGTCCTTAAAGAACGTGGCATGCTAGCCCCTACCCTGACTGTCACACGACTGCAATAATTCCGTTATCTAATGCGCCCCAAGACAGTTAAATGACAAGAGGTTCAAGCATGGTTGGCAGGAGCATTCTGATCGTTGACGACGAAGCGCCTATTCGCGAAATGATCGCCGTTGCATTGGAAATGGCCGGCTATGACTGCATGGAAGCAGAGAACTCTCAGCAAGCCCATGCAATCATCGTAGACCGCAAACCGGACTTGATCCTGCTCGACTGGATGCTGCCTGGCACTTCCGGTATCGAACTGGCCCGACGCCTCAAACGCGATGAGCTGACCGGGGACATCCCGATCATCATGCTGACCGCCAAGGGTGAAGAGGACAACAAGATCCAGGGGCTGGAAGTGGGCGCCGACGATTACATCACCAAGCCGTTTTCCCCTCGCGAACTGGTCGCACGCCTCAAGGCTGTGCTGCGCCGTGCAGGCCCTACCGATGGTGAAGCGCCTATCGAGGTTGGCGGTCTGCTGCTCGACCCGATCAGCCACCGTGTGACCATTGACGGTAAACCTGCCGAGATGGGGCCTACTGAATACCGTTTGCTGCAGTTCTTCATGACCCACCAGGAGCGCGCCTACACCCGCGGCCAATTGCTGGATCAAGTCTGGGGAGGCAATGTTTATGTCGAAGAACGTACCGTTGACGTGCACATCCGTCGACTGCGCAAAGCCCTCGGCGATGCTTATGAAAATCTGGTACAAACCGTGCGCGGCACAGGCTATCGCTTTTCTACAAAAAGCTGATGATCTGCCCGTAAACAGACAGTTTGAACAGATAGCCGCAAACAGGCAGCGCAACCGCCCGGTATGCGCTCGACATGGATGTACGTTTAATTGAATCAAAATTGGCATGGCACCCTGATCCGCCACATGCTGTTGCTGGTGACGGCCTGCCTCGTGGTCGGGTTGATCAGCGGCGAATATGGCTGGAGCCTGGCCATCGGTCTGGGGCTGTATCTGGCCTGGACCCTCAAACAACTCTTGCGCCTGCACGAATGGCTCAGCAACCACCAGACCGACGAACCGCCGCCGGATGGCTACGGTCTGTGGGGTGAGGTCTTCGATAGCATCTACCACCTGCAACGCCGTGATCAGCGGGTACGTGGTCGCCTGCAGGCTGTAATCGACCGTGTGCAGGAATCCACCGCCGCCCTCAAGGACGCGGTGATCATGCTCGACAGCGAAGGCAACCTGGAATGGTGGAACCGCGCCGCAGAAACCCTGATGGGTCTCAAAACCCCGCAGGACAGCGGTCAGCAGGTCACTAACCTCGTTCGTCACCCGCGCTTTAAGGAGTATTTCGAGCAGGGCAGCTTTTCCGAGCCTCTGGAAATTCCTTCGCCGACCAATGACCGGGTGCGCATTCAGATGCTGATTACCCGTTACGGCAACAACGAACATTTAATGCTGGTGCGCGACGTCACGCGGATTCATCAACTGGAACAGATGCGCAAGGATTTCGTCGCCAACGTGTCCCACGAACTGCGCACGCCTTTGACCGTAATTTTTGGTTATCTGGAAACCTTGCTGGATAACGTCGAAGAAGTGAACCCGCGCTGGGTGCGGGCCTTGCAGCAAATGCATCAGCAAGGTGGGCGGATGCAGACGTTGCTCAATGACCTGTTGCTGTTGGCCAAGCTCGAAGCGACGGACTATCCGTCGGATAACCATCCGATTGTCATCAGCACATTGCTCAAGACCATCACCAGTGATGCGCAGGCGTTGTCCGGCAACAAAAATCAGCAGATCAACCTGAATATCGAAACCGATGTTCAGCTCAAGGGCAGCGATACCGAACTGCGCAGCGCGTTTTCCAACCTGATTTTCAACGCCGTGAAATACACCCCCGCCGAAGGCAAAATCCAGATTCGCTGGTGGGCCGACGAGCGAGGCGCGCACCTGAGCGTGCAGGATTCGGGGATCGGCATCGAAACCAAGCATTTGCCGCGTCTGACCGAGCGTTTCTACCGCGTAGACTCCAGCCGCGCCTCCAATACTGGCGGTACAGGTCTGGGTCTGGCGATCGTAAAACACGTGCTCTTGCGCCACCGTGGAACACTGGAAATCAACAGCGTTCCAGGCAAAGGCAGCGTGTTTACCTGCCATTTCCCACCCATCCAACTGGCTCAAGCCTAGGCTGCGACACCTCCGCCACTAGGCAAGCAGGCATTCAGCCGCTACATTGCGGCACTTATGCCCCCGGATTTCGGTGCGGCAATAACCTATCTCGCTAAAACGGAACCCGTAAAACTCCATCATGGACCCTTCCCCTGGTTTTAACCTCGCTTCACTGTTCGCCGACTTCGGCATGATTCTCTTCGCAATGGTTCTGGTCCTGCTCAACGGCTTTTTCGTTGCGGCAGAGTTCGCCATGGTCAAACTGCGCTCGACCAAGGTTGAAGCCATTGCAGAAAAAAACGGCTGGCGCGGACACATCCTGCGCACCGTTCACAGCCAGCTTGACGCTTATCTCTCGGCTTGCCAGTTGGGTATCACCCTGGCTTCGCTGGGTCTGGGCTGGGTCGGCGAGCCGGCGTTCGCCCACCTGCTGGAGCCGCTGCTGGCGGCTTTGGGCGTAGACACTCCGGAAGTGATCAAGGGCGTGTCGTTCTTCACCGCGTTTTTCATCATCTCCTACCTGCACATCGTGATCGGCGAACTGGCCCCCAAATCCTGGGCGATCCGCAAACCGGAGCTGTTGTCGCTCTGGACGGCGGTGCCGCTGTACCTGTTCTACTGGGCGATGTACCCGGCCATTTACCTGCTCAATGCCAGCGCCAACGCGATTCTGCGTATTGCTGGCCAGGGCGAGCCTGGTCCGCATCATGAACACAGCTACAGTCGCGAAGAGCTGAAACTGATTCTGCACTCCAGCCGTGGCCAGGATCCGAGCGATCAGGGTATGCGAGTACTGGCTTCCGCCGTGGAAATGGGCGAACTGGAAGTGGTCGACTGGGCCAACTCCCGGGAAGACCTCGTGACGCTGGACTTCAACGCGCCACTCAAAGAAATCCTCGCCCTGTTCCGCCGCCACAAGTTCAGCCGTTATCCGGTCTACGACGCCGACCGCGGCGAATTTGTCGGCCTGCTGCACATCAAGGACCTGCTGCTGGAATTGGCGGCACTGGACCACATCCCGGAATCCTTCAACCTGGCCGAACTGACGCGTCCGCTTGAGCGGGTGTCCAAGCACATGCCGCTCTCGCGCTTGCTTGAGCAGTTCCGTCAGGGCGGCGCGCACTTTGCGCTGGTGGAGGAAGCCGACGGCAAGATCATCGGTTACCTGACCATGGAGGACGTGCTGGAAGTGCTGGTCGGCGACATTCAGGACGAACACCGCAAGGTAGAGCGCGGCATCCTCGCCTATCAGCCCGGCAAACTGCTGGTGCGCGGCGATACCCCACTGTTCAAGGTCGAACGCCTGCTGGGCATCGATCTGGACCACGTGGAAGCCGAAACCCTGGCAGGCCTGATCTACGAAACCCTCAAACGGGTGCCGGAAGTCGAGGAAGTCATGGAGTTCGAAGGGCTGCGGATCATCATCAAAAAGATGAAGGGCCCGAAGATCGTGTTGGCCAAGGTGGTCAAGATTGATTGATACGCCGATTGAGTTACGTCGCTCAAAGTGCAAGTATTTTTTCACTTTCTGCTTTGGAGTGAAGGAATACTTACATGGCAATGAAAATAGCACCGTTGCTCCCTGCAACGGAAAGACAGTTAGCTGATCTTGGCGAGCGCCTGAAGCTCGCCCGCTTACGACGTAAAATTGCTGCCAGACAGGCTGCAAAACGTACCGGAATGTCTCTCAAATGACTCTACGAGCGCTTGAGCGCGGATCTTCCGGCAGTACAATCGGCACCTATTAGCAGTGATGCAGGTCCTTGGACTAGAAAACGACCTAAACAAACTCGCTGCCGAGGACCTACTCGGGCGACACCTGCAAGATGCAAATCTACTTGTAGCGAAGAAAAAAGGCCTCGCCACAAAAAGAGCGAGCCAGCGTCTTCATCAGCAAAAAACTTACCTCCCGAAGATCGAACCGCTGAAAGGCCTACGGAATATCCAGCTGTAGATCAAAGCGAAGGCGGCTCAATCAGTAGTGATTCACTGGCAGCCTTGATACAGACTCGGATAAGGGCTAATACACAATGACCGCGGTGATCGGGGTATACGCCGACTGGGGGCTTACCGGAAGCTCAACAAATCTGTCAGCTTGACGGTGACGAAGCTGTTAGCGGTGTCAGCTACTAGAGAATATCGCTAAAGCCTCGGGCTTTCACGGCGAGAGCAGGATCATATGGCGCCTGCCTTCGTGGGAAGATGGAAAGCCCGAAAGTTTGATGTCCGAGGTGGACAAAACTGATTGATTACTTGTCCACCAATAGAACGGGAGGAAGCCAGCCCGGCAGCGCCTAAAAGTCTGACGTCCTATTACGCATGTTACGGGTATGCCTGCCTTGAATGCAGCACGCTCACAATCTCTATCTGATCGGATGCGATGCGATAGACCAAAATATAATTCGGATGCGCCACGAGTTCACGGGTACCAGCAACTCGGCCATTCGGGTACAGGTAGGGGTGCTCCGAGAGCGGAAGAGGTGCTGTCTCAAGCCGAGCTTTTAAACGGCGCGCTGCGTCTGGATCTTCGACTGATATGTAGGTGATTATTTCGGTAAGATCCGAAATAGCGTGACTCAGCCAAACAACTGGCAGCATTAGTTACCCAATCTCCGCTTGCGCTCAGCGGCTTCAATGATAGCGTCCATTTTTGCCATCACCTCATCATGAGGCACAACGGACCCTGGGTTATCCAGCGACCGCTGTACCTTTTCACGGAACCAGCGATCATAGCTGTCAGCCTGCTCTTGAGTTTCGAACTCTGACACAATTGGAGAAAGTAGCGCGCTCATGAGGACCTCCGTTTTTGGGCTGCTCGAAGTTTAGACCTTTTCGCTGGAAGCTGTCTCGACCGTCTGGAAAATCGGAAAAAGCCTACGCTGACTCGTTCTGAGGAACTGAGGCCCGAAAATCTTGTTGCCCGAGATAGTCAAGATTGGTTGATGAACCGAGACTCCCGTAGGAGCGGCTTAAGCCGGGAGAGCATTATTCGCGACGTAGATATGCGGTGAATGTGAAGGCCCCTCCCGGCTAAAACCGGTCCTACGGGGTGCAGTACTCTCAATTCCCACCCACCGCAAAATTCGGCAGGCTTTGCACCGGCTGTGCAAACTCGTACGGGATGGACTCCAGCGCCAGGCCCACGTTGCGCTGGACGACGAAGTGCAGGTGCGGGCCGCTGCTGTTGCCGGTGTTGCCGGAGCGGGCCAGGGCGCTGCCTACCACGACGTGCTGACCTTCCTTGACGCTGACCGAGCCGCGCATCAAGTGCAGGTACACGCCCATGGTGCCGTCGTCGTGCAGGATGCGCACGAAATTGCCTGATGGGTTCGAACCTTTGCCGGTCTGGTCGTTTTCAATTTTGACGACCACGCCACCGCGCGCGGCGATGATCGGCGTGCCCTCCGGCATGGCGATGTCCATGGCATAACGGCCTTTGGGGCCGAAGTGGCTGTACTTGCCGTTAGGCCCCTGACTCAAACGAAACGGACCGCCGACCCACGGCAACGGATAACGATAAGCCAGGCTTGTGCGCTGCGGATCACCGACGATGGAGCGCAGGCTGGTTTTGTAGCTCATGGCCTTGCCAACGACTTTGGGGCTCAGGACCGTGACGCGCTCATTGCCCCGTGCCGGTATCGTGCGACGAATGGTCTGGTCGGCGACGCCCAGGACGTTCTTCCCGCCAGAGATTTTCAGTTCGATTTCTACCGGCGCATACAGGTCGTTGCGGACATAAAGGCTGTCCACGCCTTTGTCGCGCTTGGTGCTCAAATGCACCTGACGCTCGATGTGCTCAACCATCCGATCCTTGAACACCACCACGGCAGCCCCCGGCGTCGGCCGGTCGGTAAACGAGACCACGCCGTTGGCATCGGTGAATTTGTAGATCGTCACCGCTCCGGCCGTTTGAGCAGCCAGCAACAGAGCACACAGGATCAGTAAGCGCTCAAGCATGGGATGGGTCTGGGCTGTAAAGAAGATGAGGCAAGCCTAACAGTGATTCCTGCGAATGAGGACTCAGCTGTCTCAATCGGCAATAGAGTAGCCGTCAAGGAAATCGCGCCAGGATACGCGTTCAACCTGAGGAACCGGCTTCAACTGAGAGAGGGCTCTCACTGCATCATTCGGCAGTATTGCCATCCCGGATAAAGCCGGTCCTGCGAGTGCCGCAATCAAGCTCCCGGCGAGAAGTGCTTCTGTACCGTGCCGCGGGCGATCAGGCGGGAGATGTAGTCCAGCTTCTGCGCGTCTTGATCGGTAAAGCGGAAGGTCACTTGCAGCCACTCGCTGTCCGGCTTCTGTTCGAACGCCACGATCGCGTGGAGGTAGCCGTTGAGGCGCGCTACTTCATTGCTCTCGCCCTGTTCCAGGTCGAGCACAGCCTGCTCAAGGATCTGCGGCAGGGATTCACTGCGGCGTACCACCAGCAATGCTTCTTTCAGGGTCAGCGCCTTGATCACGCAACTCTGATTGCCGCTCGGCAGGCGCAATTGGCCCTGACCACGTCCTGCAGGTTCTTTCGCAGCGGCTTTCGGCGGGACTGGCGGAGCTTTGGCAATACCACCAAATCCGGGCGCGGCCGTCACAGCAGGGCCTGCGGCAGGACGTACCACTTCAGCCTTGCCGCCAGTCAGTGCACTCAGCGAGTCATTGAGCGGCGAGTTCATGCGCGACGGCGCGGTGGACATCACGGCGTCGAGTTTGCCGACTTTGGCCAAGGCTTTCTTGACCTTGGTCAGCAGCTGTTCGTTGGTGAATGGCTTGCCGACAAAGTCAGTCACGCCAGCCTGAATCGCCTGCACCACGTTCTCCTTGTCGCCACGGCTGGTCACCATGATGAAGGGAACGGTTTTCAGGTAGTTGTCCTGTTCACGGCACCAGGTCAGCAGTTCAAGGCCGGACATCTCCGGCATTTCCCAGTCGCACAGGATCAGGTCAAACTCTTCGCGGTTCAGGGTGACCTGAGCCTTGCGACCGTTGACGGCGTCCTCGGTGTGAATACCGGGAAAATAATTGCGCAGACCTTTCTTAACCAAATCGCGGATGAAAGTCGCGTCATCCACAATCAAAACACTGATCTTACTCATCGACGCTCCTGCGGGTGTGTCGCCATTGCTGGCGAACCGCGTTGATGCTGAACACACCCTATATTTCGGCAAGCATAGCGCTGGCTGATGGCCAAAGGCCAACCTGTTTGACGGCGCCAGGACATTTAATTCGCGGGCGGCTGGAATTTCTCACGCCCGAGAACAAAAACGCCCAGCTGCGAGCTGGGCGTTTTTTCGCAGGCAATCTTACTTATCGTCAGATTTGTCCGGAACATTAGCGCTTTCGCTAGTGATCCCCTGCACCTCTTCTTTCATGCGCTTGAGGCCCATGTGCCGCACGTCGGTTCCACGTACGAGGTAGATGACCAGCTCGGAAATGTTACGGGCGTGGTCGCCGATACGCTCCAGCGAACGCAGCACCCAGATCACGTTGAGTACGCGGGAGATCGAGCGCGGATCCTCCATCATGTAAGTCGCCAGCTCGCGCAAGGCGGTCTTGTACTCGCGGTCGATGACTTTGTCGTACTGGGCCACGGAAAGCGCAAGCTCGGCGTCGAAGCGAGCAAACGAATCCAGGGCATCGCGAACCATGTTGCGCACCTGATCGCCAATATGGCGAACTTCGACGTAACCACGCGGTGATTCGCCTTCTTCGCATAGCTGAATGGCGCGACGGGCGATCTTGGTTGATTCATCACCGATGCGCTCCAGGTCGATCACCGACTTGGAAATGCTGATGATCAAACGCAGGTCCGAAGCCGCTGGCTGACGACGCGCCAGAATGCGCAGGCATTCTTCATCGATGTTGCGCTCCATCTGGTTGATGCGGTCGTCGACTTCACGAACGCGCTGGGCCAGACCGGAGTCCGCTTCGATCAAGGCAGTCACGGCATCGTTGACCTGCTTCTCGACCAGACCGCCCATTTCGAGCAGATGGCTGCGTACTTCTTCAAGCTCAGCGTTGAACTGTTGCGAGATGTGATGCGTGAGGCTGTCTTTATGAATCATGCTTGGTGTCCTTGGAACGTCCGGTTAAGTGCGAAAACGCAGCGGTGCTTCAGGGGTTTGAGCAGGACCTAGCCGTAACGACCGGTGATGTAATCTTCAGTCTGTTTTTTAGCCGGGTTGGTGAACATCGTGTCCGTGTCACCGAACTCGACCAGTTTGCCCATGTACATAAACGCGGTGTAATCCGAAACCCGTGCCGCCTGCTGCATGTTGTGGGTAACGATCACAATGGTGTATTTGGATTTCAGTTCGTAGATCAGCTCTTCAACTTTCAACGTCGAAATCGGATCGAGCGCTGAACAGGGTTCGTCGAGCAGCAGGACTTCCGGCTCCACGGCGATGGTCCGGGCAATCACCAGACGTTGCTGCTGACCGCCGGATAGACCCAGCGCTGATTCATGCAGACGGTCTTTGACCTCGTCCCACAACGCTGCGGCCTTGAGTGCCCACTCGACAGCTTCATCGAGCACGCGCTTTTTGTTGATGCCCTGGATCCGCAAGCCATACACCACGTTTTCGTAGATGGTCTTGGGGAATGGGTTGGGCTTCTGAAACACCATGCCGACACGACGGCGCAATTCGGCGACATCTTCACCTTTGGTGTAGATATCGTGACCGTACAGATTGATTGCGCCTTTTACGCTGCAACCATCGACCAGATCGTTCATGCGGTTGAACGTGCGCAACAAAGTCGACTTGCCGCAGCCGGACGGACCAATGAAGGCCGTCACACGCTGCTTCGGAATATTCAGGCTGACATCGAACAATGCCTGCTTGTCACCGTAGAACAGGTTCAAACCCGGCACTTCGATAGCCACGGTCTCGTCAGCCAGATGCAAGCCGGACTTATTGCGCCCCAGGGCCGACATGTTGATGCCTCGTGCCGGGTTTTCATGCTGCATGGAATTGCTCCCTACGCTAACCATTCTGTTGAATCGCCCTTCTCAAACAAATATGACTGTCTGACTAATCGGGCCTGTAGGAGCAGTCGCAGGTGACGACGGCCGCGAAGCGGTGTGTCAGACCAGCCGCTATCGCTGCCTCGCGCTGCTCGTGAGCTCCTACAGCCCAGTGGTTGGGCGACCTCTTCATTTCAATCAACTGTCGAACGCCTTGTACTTCTCGCGCAGGTGGTTACGAATAGCCACCGCCGACAGGTTGAGCAAGGCAATCACTAACACCAGCAACAGCGCCGTGGCGTATACCAACGGTCGTGCGGCCTCGACATTGGGACTCTGGAAGCCCACGTCGTAAATATGGAACCCCAGGTGCATGATCTTCTGATCCAGATGCAGGTAAGGGTAGTTGCCGTCTACCGGCAGCGACGGGGCCAGTTTGACCACGCCCACCAGCATCAACGGCGCCACTTCACCGGCGGCACGGGCCACGGCCAGAATCAGACCGGTCATCATCGCCGGGCTGGCCATGGGCAGAACAATCTTCCACAGCGTCTCGGCTTTGGTCGCCCCTAGCGCCAGCGAGCCTTCACGAATAGTGCGCGGGATGCGCGCCAGACCCTCTTCAGTCGCCACGATCACCACTGGCACGGCCAGCAATGCCAGCGTCAGCGACGCCCAGAGCAGGCCCGGCGTACCAAAAGTCGGCGCGGGCAAGGCTTCGGGGAAGAACAGCCGATCCAGAGATCCGCCCAGCACATACACAAAGAAGCCCAACCCGAACACGCCATAAACAATGGCCGGAACGCCCGCGAGGTTGTTCACGGCAATGCGAATCAAGCGGGTCACCGGGCCTTGCCGGGCGTACTCACGCAAGTAAACCGCCGCCAGCACCCCAAACGGCGTGACGATCACTGCCATGATCAGGGTCATCATCACCGTGCCGAAGATCGCCGGGAAAATCCCGCCCTCGGTGTTGGCTTCCCGCGGATCTTCGCTGAGGAATTCCCAGAGTTTCTTGAAGTAAAAACCCAGCTTGGTCATCGTGCCCATGGCGTTGGGCTGGTAGGCATGCACGACTTTGCCCAGGCTGATTTCGACTTCTTTGCCGTTGGCATCACGGGCCGTGAGGCTGTCGCGATCAAACGCCTCGTGCAGTGAGGTCAAACGCTCTTCGATAACCTTATAGCGACTGTCGAGCTCGGCTCGCTCGCTGGCCATGTCGGCCTGGGCCTGCGCATCAAGCTTGCCGTCCAGCTCCAGCTTGCGGGCCTGCAGACGAAGGCGCTCGATGCCGTGGTTGATCGCGCCAACGTCTTTCTTTTCCAGCTGATAAAGCTCGCGGGCCAGGCCTTCAACGCGCTTGATGCGCTCTTGCAGTGTCGGCCAGGCCGCTTCGCCCTCAGCGACGACCTTGCCGCCCTCTTTGACGTTGACCAGATAGCCGTAGAAGTTACCCCACTCGCGACGCTCAAGGGTCATCAGCTCAGGCGGCAGGCTTTGGTTGGATATCCATTCGCCAACGACCCAGGTGAAATCGCTGGGATTGACGTCACGATTGCCGACCTTGACCAGCTCACGTGTCATGAACTCCGGGCCATCTTCCGGCACAGGCAAACCCGCACCCTTGAGGCGGGCGCGAGGGACTTGCTCTTGCTCGACGACTTCGCCAATCAGGACGTGTTTTTCCTGATTGGGCACATCGTATTGCGCGTACATCAGATCGGCCGGCCAAAAGTGCCCCAGACCACGCACGGCAATTACCGACAACAAACCCAGCGTCATGATGACCGCAATGGATACCGCGCCCGCACTCATCCAGACGCCCGGGGCGCCTGTTTTAAACCAGCTCTTGAGGGAGTTCTGTTTCACGAACTTCTACCTTCCTTAGAGAGACGAGTATTTTTTGCGCAGGCGCTGACGGATCAGCTCTGCGAGGGTGTTCATCACGAAGGTGAACATCAGCAGCACCAGCGCTGCGAGGAACAACACTCGGTAATGACTGCCACCCACTTCCGACTCAGGCATCTCCACGGCCACGTTGGCCGCCAGAGTGCGCATCCCCTCAAACAGATTCATGTCCATAATCGGCGTGTTGCCAGTGGCCATGAGCACGATCATCGTTTCGCCCACCGCACGGCCCATGCCGATCATCAGCGCCGAGAAAATCCCCGGGCTTGCAGTGAGGATTACCACACGGGTCAGGGTCTGCCACGGCGTGGCACCCAGTGCCAGCGAACCCAGCGTAAGGCCGCGAGGCACGCTGAACACCGCATCTTCGGCAATCGAGTAGATATTCGGGATAACCGCAAAGCCCATGGCAATGCCGACGACCAGTGCGTTGCGCTGGTCATAGGTGATGCCCAGGTCGTGGGAGATCCACATGCGCATGTCACCGCCGAAGAACCAGTTCTCCAGATGCGGGCTCATGCTCAGCGAGAACCAGCCCACCAGCAGCACCACCGGCAGCAGGATTGCACTTTCCCAGCCATCGGGAACCCGCAAACGAATCGAGTCAGGCAAGCGGCTCCAGGCAAATCCGGCGAGCAGAATGCCGATCGGCGTCAGCAACATCAGGCTGAACACACCCGGCAAATGACCTTCCAGATACGGTGCCAAAAACAGACCGGCGAAGAAGCCGAGAATCACTGTCGGCATGGCTTCCATCAGTTCGATCACCGGTTTGACCTTGCGGCGCAGGCTCGGGGCCATGAAGTAGGCGGTGTAAATCGCGGCGGCAACCGCCAGAGGCGCAGCCAGCAGCATGGCGTAGAAGGCGGCTTTGAGCGTGCCGTACGTCAACGGTGCCAGGCTCAGCTTGGGCTCGAAATCGCTGTTGGACGCGGTCGACTGCCAAACGTATTGAGGGGCATCGTAATTCTCGTACCAGACCTTGCCCCACAATGCGCTCCAGGAGACTTCCGGGTGCGGATTCTTCAAGCTCATCGGCCGCAACGCACCGCCCTGCTCCACCAGGATCTGGTCCGCACGCGGTGACAGGGCAAAAATACCAGAACCATCAGCGACCTTCTCGACCAACAAAGTGCGATGCGCGGTGCTATGGAAAACGCCGAGCTGACCCGATGCATCCAGCGCGATGAAGCCTTTACGCCGTTGCTCGGCAGTGATCTGGGTAATCGGCGCACTGGCCATCTTGAAGTCGCGAATGTGCATGAAGCGCTGGTCGCCATCGACGTCGCGCGCCATGAACCACTGGGCCATCCCGCCTTTGGAGTTACCGATAATCAATGAAATGCCGCCAACCAATTGGGTGCTGGCGGTGATCTCGGCATTGCCGTCTTCAAGCAGTTTGTAACGGCCATTGAGCGTGCGATCACGCAGGCTGAACACGTCGGCCTGAGCGCGGCCGTTGATCACATACAGCCATTGCTGACGTGGATCGATGTAAATGGCTTTGACTGCCTCAGACATCTGCGGCAAGTCGATGCGGCTTTGCTCGCTGGTCACTTCGCCTGTCATCATGTTTTCTTCGCGCGCCAGCGACAGCACGTGCAGCTTGGTGCCAGTGGTGCCCGCAATCAACAGCTTCTCGCCGTTAGCGTTGATGCTGACATGCTCAACCGCCCGCGCCTCTTCATCCAGCACCAGCGGCGCTTCGCCGTAAGGCCAGGTGATCGTCGGCGTGATGGTCTTATGATTATTGGGGTAAGTGATCAGGTAGCTGTGTCTGAATGCCAACACCTGACCATTGGACAGGCCCAATGCAATCAGCGGCGTACCGGGTTGATCCTGCCCGATAGAAGCCACGCTCACGCCCGCAGGTAGCGGCAGGCTGACTCGTTTGATTTCTGCGCCGTCTGCGATGCCGAAAAACACGGCTTCGCCTTTGTCGGAAATGCGCATCCCGACCTGGTTCTGTTCTTCGACAGTCAGCATCAGCGACTTGCCCGCATCGTTCAGCCAGGCAGGCTTGAGAGCGTCTTCCTTGTTCAGGCTTGCGCCTTGAAACAATGGTGCAACGACATAGGCCAGATAGAAGAAGATCAAGGTGATCGCCGCGAGCACGGCGAGGCCGCCAATGGCGACGTACCAACGGGTCAGGCGGTCCTTGAAAGCGCGTATGCGGCGCCTGCGTTGCAGCTCAGGCGTATTGAAATCAATGCGCTTGGCAGGTGAATTCTGATTCATCGATGAATTGGCCAGATCATTCATGCGCACACCCTAGCCGCCCTGTATGACAAAAACATTACAGCGGGGTGACGCAAAAAAGCCCGCCACCTACGATCATGGCAGCGAACTGTTCAGTTAACGGTGGGACCTGATTAGAACAGATCCCACCGCAACCCGGATTATTTTGCAGCAGCTTCCTGCAGACCCAGATCGGTCAGCGCCTTGGTTACCACTCTTGGCGGCAGTGGGATGTAGCCGTCTTTCATGACCACTTCCTGACCCTGCTTCGACAGCACCAGCTTGATGAACTCAGCTTCCAGCGGGGCCAGCGGTTTATTCGGGGCCTTATTGACGTAGACATAGAGGAAACGCGACAGCGGATAAGTGCCGTTCAACGCGTTGGCTTCGTTGTCTTCAACGAACTCGCCGCCATCCTTCTTGGCCAATGGCACGGTGCGAACGCTGGACGTTTTATAACCAATACCCGAGTAACCAATGCCGTTGAGCGAACTGCTGATCGAGCTTACGACCGAAGCAGAACCCGGCTGTTCGTTGACGTTAGCTTTGAAATCGCCTTTGCACAGGGCTTCTTCCTTGAAGTAGCCGTACGTACCGGACACCGAGTTGCGACCAAACAACTGGATCGGTTTGTTCGCCAGATCACCGGTGACGCCCACATCACCCCAGGTTTTGGCATCCGCTTTGGCGCCGCACAGGCGAGTGACCGAGAAGATGGCATCCACTTGCGCCATGGTCAGACCCTTGATCGGGTTGTCCTTGTGCACGAAAACCGCCAGGGCATCGACAGCAACCGGGATAGCTGTGGGTTTGTAGCCGTACTTCTGTTCAAACGCCGACAGCTCGCCGTCTTTCATCTTGCGACTCATCGGACCGAGGTTCGCAGTGCCTTCAGTCAGCGCCGGTGGTGCAGTGGACGAGCCAGCCGCCTGAATCTGGATGTTCACACTCGGATATTCTTTCTTGTAAGCCTCAGCCCACAGTGTCATGAGGTTCGCCAGCGTATCGGAGCCCACACTCGACAGGTTGCCCGAGACACCCGACGTTTTCACGTACGGTTTGATCGCCGGATCAACAGCAGCAACCGCATTGGCAGCAGCGACGCCAGCGGCAACGAAGGTCAGTGCAGTGATCAAACGCTTGAAAGTCATACCTTGCTCCGAGCGAGGTGAAGAAATAGGTCCGTTGGCCCGAGTATTGGCCGGACGCGTGACGACTCTATGACTTAATTGTGACAATTAAATGAAAGACCGCCACCCTTTTCAGGAATGGCGGTCTCGAGTAGCGCGCGGCATGAAACGGAAGTCTTCAGACTCCAACGATCAGCGCTTTTTGGCGATCAGGTAGCAGCCAATCAGCATGCCCAGCACACATAGAATCGCCACGTACCAAGCGGGTGCCATAGGGCTGGATTTGAGCATGAGCGTCACGACCATCGGCGTCAGGCCGCCAAAAATCGCGTAAGCCAGGTTGTACGAGAACGACAACCCCGAGAAACGCACTACAGCCGGGAATGCCTTGACCATCACGTACGGCACTGCGCCAATGACGCCAACGAACAGGCCGGTCACTGCATACAGCGGGAACAACCAGTCAGGATTGGCCGCCAGCGTGTGGTACATGGTCCATGAGCAGATCAACAAACCCAGGCTGCCAAACAGGAACACACGGCCAGCACCAATGCGGTCAGCCAGTGCGCCCGAACCGATGCAGCCCAGACTCAGGAAAACGATCGCCAGGCTATTGGCCTTCAGGGCCACAGCAGCCGGGAAGCCGAAGGTCGCGCCCTGCAGAATGGTCGGGGTCATCAGAATAACCACGATGATCCCCGCCGACAGCAACCAGGTCAGCAGCATCGAGATTGCAACGGCACCACGGTGGTCACGCAGCACCGACTTGAGCGGCACTTCATCGGCCAGCGCTTTGCGCAATTGCAGTTCGGCGAACACTGGCGTTTCGTGCAACCAACGACGCAGATACACGGACAACAGGCCGAACACACCACCGACCAGGAACGGGATACGCCATGCGTAATCCGACACTTCAATTGGGGTGTAGATGCTGTTGATAAGGGTCGCCATCAGCGAGCCCAGCAGAATGCCGGCCGTCAGACCACAGGTCAGCGTGCCACAGGCATAGCCGATATAACGCGCAGGAACGTGCTCGGACACGAAAACCCAGGCGCCCGGCACTTCACCGCCGATCGCTGCGCCCTGAATGACGCGCATCAGCAGAAGCAGAATCGGCGCCAACATGCCGATCTGGGCATACGTCGGCAGCAGACCCATGATCAGCGTCGGCACCGCCATCATGAAAATGCTCAGGGTGAACATTTTCTTGCGCCCCAACAGGTCGCCGAAGTGCGCCATGATGATGCCGCCCAGAGGGCGCGCCAGATAACCCGCAGCGAAAATACCGAAGGTCTGCATCATGCGCAGCCACTCCGGCATGTCTGCCGGGAAGAACAGCTTGCCGACCACCGCCGCGAAGAACACGAAAATGATGAAGTCGTAGAACTCAAGCGCGCCGCCCAACGCGGACAGCGACAAGGTCTTGTAGTCGTTGCGGGTCAGCGGGCGCGAAGGCTGCGCGGTACTCGAAGGCACAGTTGACATGAACAATACTTCTCTAAGAAGGCTTCTCTTGAATAGGGTTAGCGACAGTAAAGCAGGTTACGGCGGGGTGGCCTGCAACTGCGATTGTCCGGAGCAACTGTGCGGATAGGCACCAAAATTGCGTGACACAGGCAGTCATGCCGCCTTGTCGGGTCCGGCACGATAGCAAATTGTTTCAAAAAGCACACAGCCTGATGCGTATATCGTCGAAATCAGTACTCGATGGTCGTTTCATGACGCGTCGCCCGATATACTCGCAGACCGTCGGGTTACTGTCGGGTGTGTGTCGGAATGTAGCGCACAAGCCTCAGTCAGTCGGGGGTGCTGTGCGAAATCAGCTGCTATTCAGCCGCTTTCGCAGAGTTTCCCCTTCAGGTGTTCCGCCTGCGCTGAACGTTTTATGTTCATGCAAATGGTTTTGAATGGCGCCTGCCAACCGCGGCAACAATACTAAGAGTCATGGGTCAGAGGCACCCTAGGCATGATCGAGTTCGAACAAGAAGATCCAATCCCGCAAGGCGATCTCGCGTTGCAAATCACCGCTCTACCCCGCGAAACCAATGGCTTCGGCGATATCTTCGGCGGCTGGCTGGTTTCCCAGATGGACCTGGCCGGTACGGCAATGGCCAGCAAGATCGCTGGCGGGCGCGTTGCCACCGTCGCCATTGATCGTATGGCGTTTCTGGTTCCAGTGGCGGTGGGCGCGCAGTTGTCCTTCTATACCCAGGCGCTGGAAATCGGCCGCAGCTCCATCCAGATGATGGTTGAAGTCTGGAGCGATGACCCGCTGTCCAGTGAGTGGCGCAAAGTGACTGAAGCCGTGTTTGTGTTCGTGGCCATTGATGGCAGCGGGCGGACGCGTTCGGTGCCTGCTCGCAGGTAACTACGGGAGCGTGGCTTGATCTGGGCGGCATTCCGACGATACGGCTGGACGCGATTGACCTGATACCCGTGCCGCCCTTATCGCGAGCAAGCTCGGCTCCCACAGAAACCGCGCTGCGGCAAGGATCAAGGTAAACTCATCGACCTGGACACGGTCCATTTTGTCTTAGTCTTTGTTTGAGAGTTCTTTATATGCCAACGCCCCAGGTCGAATCCGTCACCATCGATGAGCTGAACTGCTGGAGAATCAGCCACGGTGAAGCCGAACTCGTTGTCGCCCAGCAAGGTGCGCATATCGTCAGTTACAAGCTTGCCGGGCAGCAGCCGCTGATCTGGTCCAATGATCAGGCGGTTTTCAAGAAAGGCACCCCGATTCGCGGTGGTATGCCTGTCTGCTGGCCTTGGTTCGGCAATCTTCAGCGCAACCCGGAAAGCGTGCAGGCCATGCGCGTAAGCGACGAGCCTGCCAAGGCTCACGGCGAAGTTCGTGCCATCGACTGGGAATTGATGGGCATGGCCGAAGATGACGACGCGTTGATCGTCGATTTCATCCAGCCCAAGACGGAAGGCAAGCTGCCAGGCTGGCCGCATAACGTGGGCCTGAAACTGAGCATTCGTCTGGACGAAGCACTGAACGTTAGCCTCGTCAGTTATAACTCCGGCACTGAAACCGTGAGCTTTAGCCAGGCACTGCACACCTACTTCGCCGTCAGCGATGTACGCGAGATCAGCATCAAAGGCCTCGACGGCCTGCGTTACATTGAAACCCTGGAAAACTGGGAAGAGCGCAAGCAGTCCGGCGATCTGAAATTCGCAGGCGAGACCGACCGCATCTACCTCAACACCCCGGACATGCTGAGCATTGTCGACCCGACATGGCAGCGCAAAATCCACATCTGCACCAATGGCTCGAAATCAGCCATCGTGTGGAATCCGTGGACCGAAAAAACCAAAAGCTTTAAAGACATGGCCGCTGACGGCTGGCAGGGCATGGTCTGCGTCGAAACCGCCAACGTACTGGACGATATCGTGACGCTGGAGCCGGATCAGATGCATGTTCTGGATGTGAGTATCTGGGCTGAAGCGATCTAACTGACACCTGAAATCTGTAGTAGCTCACGAGCACCGCGAGGCAGCGATAGCGGTTTATCTGAGACACAGCCATCGCTGCCTCGCGATGCTCGTGAGCTCCTACAAGTAAAGAACGCTAACTGTTTGAACGCTACAAATCCGCCTCAACCACAACCCGCGCTTTCTCTGCATCCATTGCATAAGCCGCATCAGCCAGGTCATTGCTGACCTTCTCAACTTTCAGTTTGCCGACCACCCACAGCGGCGTGTAGATGTCTTCGATCTTCAAACCTTTGGGGTAACGCACCAGCACCAATTGGTTGGGCGGTGGTGGCGGTACGTGGATACAAGCGCCCGGATACGGCACAAGGAAAAACAGCGTGCTGTGGCCCTTGGCATCCGTTTCGAGCGGCACGGGATAACCTCCAAGACGCACTTCCTTGCCGTTCATGGCCGGCACGGTCTTGGCTGAGTACATGACAGCGGGCAAACCCTTGCTCTGTTTCAGGCCACCTTTGCTATCAAACGTCCCTTGGGCTTCCGGGGAGTTATGATCGATTTCAGGCATGGCTTCGAGGGCTTTCTGATCCGACTTGGGCATCAGATCCAGCCAGTCGGTTTCAGGGATCTCAGCGCGGGCGAGGCCGCAGATCAACAGCAGGGGGATTACTAAAAGACGACGCATCGACAGACTCGGCAAGAGTGGGGAGTTGAATAACTGCCCGGCATTCTAGCCCTCTGCGTGCCGGAACGCAGAGGGCCATTGAACATCAGCTTTTCTTTTTGATCAGGCCGAAGATCACCAACAGTACGATTGCGCCAACCAGCGCACCCAGGAAGCCAGCACCTTCGCCCGCTTGATAGATGCCCAGCGCCTGACCGCCATAAGTGGCCGCCAGCGAACCGCCGATGCCCAACAGAATGGTCATGATCCAACCCATGCTGTCGTCGCCTGGCTTGAGGAAACGCGCCAGCAGGCCAACGATCAAGCCGATGAAGATGGTTCCGATAATACCCATGCCGTTTTCCCTCTCAAATAAGTGATATGCCGAAGCTTGGTCAGCCATCGGCATCACGCTATCAGAGAGGTGCGCAGTTGGAATGGTTCAATGCGAAAGGCTGACGCAAAATCTGTAGGAGCTCACGAGCACCGCGAGGCAGCGATGGCGGTGTCTCAGATAAGCCGCCATCGCTGCCTCGCGGTGCTCGTGAGCTCCTACAGAAACTATTTCAATTGATACCGCATTTCATAATGCGTGCTGATCAGTTTTTGATCAGCGCCTCAACCAGCTTCACCTGGCGATCCAGCGTTGCGCGATCTGCGCTGCGCACGGTGGCGTGGCCCACTTTACGGCCAGCCTTGAACGCTTTGCCGTAGTGATGCAGGTGACAGTCATCAATGGCAGTCACTTTATCCACAGCAGGCACTTCACCGATGAAGTTGAGCATCGCGCTCTCCCCCACCTTGGCGGTAGAGCCCAGCGGCAAGCCAGCAACCGCCCGCAGGTGGTTTTCAAACTGGCTGCATTCGGCGCCTTCAGTGGTCCAGTGCCCGGAGTTGTGTACGCGAGGCGCGATTTCGTTGGCTTTGAGACCGCCATCGACTTCAAAGAACTCGAAGGCCAGTACGCCAACGTAATCGAGTTGCTTGAGGACGCGACCGGCGTAGTCTTCAGCCAGGGCCTGCAGCGGATGATCGGTGCTGGCGATGGAAATACGCAGGATGCCGTTGTCGTGGGTGTTGTGCACCAACGGGTAGAAACGGGTTTCCCCGTCACGAGCACGCACGGCGATCAACGACACTTCACCGGTAAACGGCACGAAGCCTTCCAGTAGACAGGCAACGCTACCCAGCTCCGCGAAAGTACCTTCGACGTCAGCTGCGGTACGCAGCACTTTCTGGCCCTTGCCGTCGTAACCCAACGTGCGGGTCTTGAGCACCGCAGGCAGACCGATAGCGGCGACTGCAGCGTCCAGATCTGCCTGGGACTGAATGTCGGCGAACTCAGGCGTTGGAATGCCCAGGTCTTTGAACATGCTCTTCTCGAACCAGCGATCGCGGGCGATGCGCAGCGCTTCGGCACTCGGATAAACCGGCACGAACTGCGACAGGAACGCCACGGTTTCAGCAGGCACGCTTTCGAATTCGAAGGTCACCAGATCCACTTCGTCAGCCAGCTGACGCAGATGATCCTGATCGCCGTAATCGGCACGCAGATGTTCGCCCAATGCCGCTGCGCAAGCGTCTGGCGCGGGGTCCAGAAAGGCGAAGTTCATCCCCAGCGGGGTTCCTGCCAGGGCCAACATGCGGCCCAGTTGGCCGCCACCGATTACACCGATCTTCATTGCAAAACCTCAGGCGTCGCGCGGATCTGGATTGTCCAGAACGCTGTCTGTCTGCTCAGTGCGGAATTTCTTCAACACTGCGTGGAATTGTGGGTGCTTGGCGCCCAGGATGCTGGCCGAGAGCAGTGCTGCGTTGATCGCACCGGCTTTGCCGATGGCCAGGGTCGCAACCGGAATGCCGGCTGGCATCTGCACGATGGACAGCAGCGAGTCGACGCCTGAGAGCATGGAGGACTGGACTGGAACGCCCAGTACCGGCAGGTGAGTCTTGGCTGCACACATGCCCGGCAAGTGAGCAGCACCGCCAGCACCGGCGATGATCACTTCAATGCCGCGTGCTTCAGCCTGTTCGGCATACTGGAACAGCAAATCCGGAGTGCGGTGCGCAGACACCACTTTCACTTCGTACGGAATGCCGAGCTTTTCCAGCATATCGGCGGTGTGGCTAAGGGTGGACCAATCGGACTTGGAGCCCATGATCACGCCAACCAGTGCGCTCATCGTCGTGCCTCTCATCGGGCGCCCGCAGGCGCATCAAAAAACAAACAAGCCACGCGGGAGGACCGGCGTGGCTTGCTGTACGAAAAATGACCGGTCGAGCCGGCCAAAGGCCGCGCAGTATACCCCAAAGAGTTGCGTTTGAAGCACCCCCCGCGACCATCTGTCTTGTGAGGTGCTTCTGACCTGTAAACCACGTATTTACTGACCTGCGGGTCAAGCGCCATCGGGTGTCGCGGAGCTCTCGAGCTTGCGCCACAACAAACGCACGTTGGCCTTGCGCACCAAGGCGCAGCGGTACAAGCGAATCTCCAGCGGAATGTGCCATTGCGGGCCACCGCACTCAACCAGCTCACCGCGGGCCAACTCGGCACGCACACTGAGCCGGGGTACCCACGCAATGCCCAGACCTTCCAGCGCCATGCTTTTCAGGCTGTCAGCCATGGCTGTTTCGTAAATTGTGGTGAAGCGCAGGTTTCGCTGACGCAACAACAGGTTCACCGAACGGCCCAAAAAAGCACCTGCGCTATAAGCCAGAAGCGGCACGCTGCTGCCATCCTCCAGACTGAACAACGGTTCGCCACTTTCATCCGCGGCGCATACCGGCAGCATCTCAGTGTGTGCCAAGTGCAGTGAAGGGAAAATTTCCGGGTCCATTTGCAGGGCGGCGTCCGGGTCGTAGAACGCCAGCATCAAGTCACAGCCGCCTTCGCGCAAAGCATGCACCGCGTCACCGACATTGGTGGCGACCAGCCGGGTCGCGATGTTCAGACCTTCGTTGCGCAACTGAGCAATCCAGCGTGGGAAGAAGCCCAGCGCCAAAGAGTGAGCGGCGGCAACCTGCATGACTTCACCCTGCCCGCCTTCCAGGTGATGCAAGTGGCGCAACACTTCGCCCAGTTGATCAACAACGGTACGCGCGGTGACCAGAAACAGCTGGCCAGCTGCCGTCAGTTCGATGGGCGTACGCGAGCGATTGACCAGCGTCAGCCCCAACGCCGCTTCAAGGCTGCGAATGCGTCGACTGAAGGCTGGTTGTGTCACAAAACGCTTCTCTGCCGCTTGGGAAAAACTGCGCGTGGAGGCCAGCGCGCTAAAGTCTTCCAGCCATTTGCTTTCCAGATTCATGTTGTCCTCTTACCTGCACCCTATCCATCTGAATTGGAATGAATTCTGTAGAAGCTGCCCAGTCGCGAAGCTGACATTGGATCTGTAGGAGCGCACGAGCACCGCGAGGCCGCGA
>NZ_LOHF01000031.1:0-19783 GCF_002158995.1 Pseudomonas caspiana
ATGGGGCAAGAGCGTTTTGGTTACTTTTGTCTGGGCCGGCTTCCGGATCTATCAAAAGTGACGCGCTGTAAAAGTGCAACCCCAAAGCAGCCGTTATCGCAGCAATGGATAAGCGCACAGATAGGGGGGATCAGAGCAGCGCCGAACGCCGCATACCGCAGCAACGTTCGGCCTGGAGGGGAGAGGCTTAGTAAGTCGCTGGTTTGTTCTCGTTAGCGCTGGCGTAGGACACCGGTTCGCCGCTGGGCCCGCCGGTGATCAGGTTTTTTGCGGCTTCGAGACCACTGCTGGCCAGTTGCTGACCAGCGCCCTGGGCAAGATTTGCCCCCAGGTCTTTACCGAGATCTTTAGCCATTGGAACGGCTGCGCGTGCTGCGGTGGCGATGACTGCTGGGATCATGATGCTTTCCTTTCAGGGTTGGTAAAACAGGGTTGAGGTGAAACGAGGGATAACTTCCTGCGTGGCGCCTGTAAGCATCACAGAGCACCTGTACTGCGTGGCCCGCTGCCGGTATTGGCACTGTTGCTGGCGCGCTCCACGGTGGTTTCACCTGGCTTGGCCCGGCCAGCGTCTTCTTCGCTGTGCAGATCCTTCTTGTTGCGTGAGCCTTTGATGGCATAGCCCTTGGCACTCATGTCATCACGCACCTGCTTGTCCACCAGCGGTCGCACCAAGAGACCGCCTGGCGTCATGCTGATTGGCCTGTGTTCTTCTTCCTGGCTGTACTTGAGGTCCAGCGAGGCCAGTACCACCGAGTCGGTGACCGATGCACTGCTTTTGGCGGCGAACAGCAGGCTAGGCGTCGCCTTGGCGTCGGTCTGAGTCGCGCTGCGCAGTAAGGTGAAGCGCTTGATCCGCACGTTGTCGTCATTGCTCAAAGCGTCTTCGAGTTTTTTCTGAATGTCCGGGTCCTGCGCGTTCAGGCTGTTTTCCAGGCGCTCCAGTACCTTGGGCTTGAGTTCCAGAGTCACCTCCATGGACGTAGGCCCTGTGTGTTCTGCACGGCGGGCCATTTCCTGAAGCACCGGGCTCTTGTTGATGAAGGCAGCAATCGCGTTGCCATTCTGGGTGGAAGTTCTGTCACGCCAAGGCGCGGAGTCACCGACCAGGCCACCCTTGTTCAGCTGTAATCCTGTGCTGGTGTACTTATGCTCGCCAGAGGCCAGCAAGCGTCCGCCGGTCTTGGACAGATTGTTGTTCTTGACCAGTTGCTGGACGCTGTAACGCAGCTCTTGCAGCGTCTCGTTGTCGTGAGGCAGGTGATCAAGCTGGCTGACCACGCCCTGCAATGCCGCCAGATGGCCGTCCAGATCCGTCACTTTCTGACCTGCATCAATGGCTTTGGTGGCTTTTTCCAGCAGGGCAGAATTATCAGCCGCCTTGGTATTGGCTTTCATTGCGACAGCCAGGGTTTGAGCGTCGGTCAGTACTTTGTTGCACTGCGCTGTTGTGGGTGCGGCAGGCAAGCTGGCGACAGCCTTTTGCAACGCTTCGACCTGATTAGCCTGTTTGGGCAGGTTGCTCTTCAGGCGCGGCAACAGCGCGCGCAAGTCTGTCACGCGCTCTTGCGCTGACCGCGATGACCCTGCTGGCGGGGGCGCGAAGCCGCCTAGCGGATTGGCTTTGAGAGTGGCCGGCGCCTGGGCGGGTGAACAACGCTCCAGATCGGTCAGCAGGGCTTGCCGGTCGGTCAGTGCCTTGGCAATCTCTTTGTCTTTGAGCACCTTGCCCAAGGACTTTTCCACGTCGTGCAACTGAGGCGTGGTCACAGCCTTGCCGGGCTTGAAGTTGAGGGTGAATTTGTCGTTCTTGGCCCGGTCCAGCGCGAAGCTGACGCTGAGGGCGTCAGGCAACACGGTCTGACCGAGTGCGACGTTATTGTTGACGCCCATGTTGTTAGCGGTCGGGTCAGGCCGCACGACGCCGTTGGTGGCCAGCCCGACCCGGGCATAGGCCCCTGCGCTGGCGGCGGGCAGCACATCAAAGGCGCGTTTCTTCGCCACAGCATCTGCGCCTTCGCCCTTGTGGGTGGTGACGGTGGTCTTGGAGTTGCTCAGCAGTGTGGCTTCAGCATTGATCCCGGCCGTGGCGCGCAGAAAGGCGTTCCACACGCCGCCGCTTTCGTTGCGCAGCAGCGTACCGCCCAGATTCAGCCGTCCGAGGTCGACGCCAATACCGGCGCCCAGCGTCTGCTGATTGACCTTGCTGGCTTCTACCGAGCCCCCCTTGTCCTGGCCTAGACGATACAGGTCGGCCAGGGAAGCGCTCGGGTCGAGCAGGTTTTCCATGATGTTGGCCATGCTGGCGTTGCTGGCACTTAACCAGCCCGCTATCGCGTGGCTTTGAGTCAGTTTGAAACTGGCGTCGGCACTGTACAGTTCGCTGCCACTGCTCGGGTTGCCCTTGGGATCGGAGCCGAACAAGCGTGCGCTAACCGCCGAGGGGGCGTGGTAGTAACCGACGTTCAGGAACTGATTGGTGCTGTGGCTGTTTTTCAGGCCCAGCGTTGTTGCACTTTCACCGCCCTCGGTTTCCAGGCTGATCCCGTGTTCACGCCCCGCGCCAAAGTTGAAATAGATACCACCGCCATCCGGGGTCAACGGGACGAACATCGCAGGTGTTGTCAGGGTCGCGCCCTTGCTGCGCAGCAATGAGGTCGCATCGCCAACCTGCAGGTTGCCGAAATGATCACCGATGGCGCGCAAATCGTCAGAGAACGAGCGTGTGGTGTTGTAATTCAGGCCGTGCCGGCCGGTGAGCTCACGGGCGACGGTATCGCGGGCCTGATGCAGTTTTTCCAGTTCGCGATGGCTGACGATGCCGTTGTCGCTGAACAGTTTGATATCGCTGTTTTCATAGGCCATGCGCAGGCCCTGCAACTGATCCAGAGTCGTGCTGCTGCCGGGCCTGGCGTTTGCCTTGGCGCTGGTGATGATGCCGTCCTTTGGCACCGGTCCCAGTCGTCCCAGCAAGTCGCCCATTTGATGCAATGTCTGTGCATCCAGCAGCACGCGATCTTCCAGCAGGCTGCTCGGACTCTTGTTGCGGCCCGTGTTGTCCAGATTCGGTCCTTGTTGGCGGGTTGGCAGCGTCAGGCCCAGGTTCGTCAACTCATCGAGTTTGGTCCGCGCCTTGCTGGTGGGACCAAGTCCGCTGGTGCGCAGGGCATCGCCCATGACGCTGACTGCGCCGCTGGCTCGGGCATTGGGCACCGGCGGTTTCAAGGCGTTACCGCGCTCATCGAGCAGACCATGAATCTGGCCCAGACGGACGATGGCCTGGTAGCTGCTGTCCTCGATGTCCTCGTGCAGGGCCTTGAGGTTTTTATGCAGTTGCGCCTGTTCCTGAGCGGCTCGGGTTTGTGGCACAGCATCGCTTTTCAGCCGTGCTATCCCTGTCTCCAGTACCGGGCCGCCGGGTCTGGCTTTGCTGAAACTTTTATACAGCCGCAGCGACTCTTGATAGATCGGGTTCATGCCCGCACGGTCGCGCGCGCCAGAGGTCAAGGCATGGTTGCCCGCGGCCTGCAGCTTCTGCTTGATGTTCTCGCCTGAATTGAATGCTTGCTTGAGTTCTTTGGCGTTCGCCTTGGGGGTTTCCAGAGGATGGAAATGGTGTTGATAGGAATCGCCCATCTTGCGAAGCCCTTCGGCGGCGGTCTTGAAGATATTCTTCGCGCCACCGGTACGCACATTGTCGGTGGTTGAGCCAAACATGGTGGTGGTCGCCGAGCCGTTGGCGTTGCCGATTTTGGCGGTCTTGTGATTACGCGCCTGCATGCTTTCCATCTGGCTGTTGGCCGCAGGATTGGCCTGTGCCTTGGCCGGGCGCAGTACCATTGCGCCAAGGCGATCATAGGACAGCTCCAGCGAGTGGGTGGTCGGCTCGGGTTGAACCGTCTGACCGTTGGCATCTGTGGTGCGCGGATGTGACAGCGTGGCTTCGATCACCGGGCGCTTGTTCGGCCCCATCTCGACCTTGCCAATGGCCACCCGGATGCCGGGCAACTGAGTCTCGCTCAGGGATACTCCGGGCAGTTGCATAACGGCGGCTTTGACCTGATCCTTGAGCATGTCGACGCCGTCTTCATTAGGCTCTTCGGCAATGCTTTGCAACCCAGGCACCGCTGCGGCCGCCGCACCTTGGGCGGCAGGCGTTTCTGCGGGCTGGGTTTGCAGCCCGGCGGGCTTCCATGCGGCGGTCTCGCCATGGTGGCTCTGGGTCCACTGATCGTGGGGCAGCCGGTATAGATTGTCGCCCGCCGTCACATACAAGTGACGGGCCTGATCGAGTGCCACGCTGGTGACAGGCAACTCGGTACCTTCCACGTCACGGGGGAAGGGAATGTCGATATCCAATCCGTCGATGCTGGCTTTGAGCTTTGCTGGCGCACCTGAGGCGGGTTGAGTGAGCAGGGCGAAATTCTTGTCGTCGAGCACCGCGCAATGGCTGACCTTGTCTTCGCTCAATGTTCGTCCTACCTCCGCCGCGGTCGAGCGTCCCAAGGCCACCGGGTCACCGTTGCCCAGCTTCAGCTTGGGTTGCGCGAAGCTGGCTTCCACGGCTTTGGGTTTGCCGTCCTGAATCACATATGGCTTTTCGTCGAGGCCGCGCACCAGTTGACTGACACCGTGGACATGGAGCTTGTCCCAGCTCTGAGTGGTTTCGTTCCAGCCACACAGATCTCCGGTTTTATTCAGGCCCAACGCAGCACCGCCGTGCAGGCGTACTTGTGTGTCGTCGACGCCGATTCGTTCCGGGAGGCCGTTCTGGTTGACCAGATGCAGTTGCTCGCTCAGCCGCCAGCCGGGGCCCATTCTGCATTGGGTGGGCTCATCTTTATTCGGGATAGTCATCGGCTGAATGAGCGGCGCACTGTGGCGCAAGCCTACGCCGTCACGTATCACCGCCTTGAGCGTACCCGCGTCCGCGATGAAGCCCTCGATCGCCGCCTTGTCGGCAGCCACGTCGCCGATCGCCTGATTCAGGTTAGGTCTCACCGCCTGCATCGCCATGGTGGGTTTTGACTTCCAGTCATCGTTGAGCAGCTTGTGATGCAGCCCACCTTCCTTATCCAGCACAAACAGCGTCGGGCTGCCATGGGTGTGACTGGGCTTGAGCAACCCGACGCGCTGGACATCGATGGGGGTGCCATCGTGCTTGAGCAGGCTGAGCTCGACACCTTTCTTACGATCAGAACCTTCGGTGAGGTGAATCTTGCCGTTGCGCTTTAACTGGACCTCATGGCTCTTGATCGCGCTGTGGTCGCGTATGTCGTCCTTGTGGCGATACTTGATCATCTCGCCGCGCTGATCCAGCGACAGCCGCGAGATGTTGTCCTGCAAGGGCTGCGCCCGGGCCCAGCGCTGTGCTGTTCGGTCAAAGCTGTACAGGGTGCGATTGTGCAAGGTGTGCTGGACATTGTGCTTGTCGGTGAAAATGCCGCTGCTTTCTGCCTGGTGGCCTTTGCCCGCCGCAACCAGCGTACTGACTCCCTGGGGCATCGACGACTTCAATGCACTGATCACTGCATCGGTTTGTTGCAACTGATGATAGTGACCGTCCTGATCCTGCATCTGGTAGCCCTTCACGCCGATGCCAGTCTCATGCTGATTAAGCGCGCGAATGTTTTTGTAGCTGCCTTCGGCGTTGAGCTTTTGCGTGATTGCGTGCGCGGAACTGGAGTTGACCATCTGCAGACCGGAGGTCTGGCCGTCGCGCGGCACGCGCATCAGGTTGTCGTGCCACTCGCGTTGCTCATGCTTGCCGACGTCTCGCTGGCGGGCACGAAACATCCCGGTGACTTTGCTGCCCGCCTTGATCAGAGAGTTCGCGACGCCAACGTGGGAGGGGCGATCACGAAGCTGATTGAGTTTCGGGGCCTTGCCCTGACTGTGCAGCGGTGGCGCGGCAGGGGGCTGCTGGACGTTCTGGGATTGGCCATGCAGGCGCGATAGTAATGAGTTAATCATTCCGTGAATGCTCGTCTCAGGGCTGTTACTGGTGTGTGGTCCATAGCGCTGAAACGGTTCCCAAACACTGGTGACGGCATTTGGGGTCAGAGCATGTCGATATCGTTCGCCTGAATGACTTCACGCTTGGCTTCGTCGTCCAGTTGTTTGATCACGCCGTATATCTGCGCCACCGCCTGCAGCGTGTCGCGCGGGATGAAGCGACCTTCGGGCACGCGGTACAGAACACGGGCGAGCCACACGCACTGGACCACCGGAATGCGTTCACGCTTTGCTTCGTCGATCAGCGCCAGAGCGCCGGCATCCAGATGTTTGCAGTGGATCCGGGGCAGCGCCGTTTCGCCAGGTTTGTAATACAGGGCGACCGCGTAATGGGTCGGGTTGACGATTAATACGTCGGCATCCTTGACCGGTTTGGGCGGTGCTTTGGGGGTTTGATTGAGCAGTTCGTGAGCGAGTTGGCGGCGGTGACCCTTGACCTCCGGGTTGCCCTCGGAGTTTTTGTATTCCTGCTTGATGTCTTCCATGCTCATGCGCAGTTGCTTGGCGTGGAAATACTTTTGAATGGCAAAGTCCGCCACGGCGAGTACCAGCAACAGCCCGCAAGTCACCCGCAAAATTCGATGGAACAATGTCGACAGGGCGTGCCAGAAGGTCACCAGATCGGTGTGCACCAGACTGACCAGCGTGCCCAGGGCGGGCTCGACGATAAACCACATGACGGTTGCAATAATCGCGGCCTTGACCACGCCGGACAACGACGTGACCAGGCTACGCATGGTGAACATTTGCTTGAGGTGGCTGAACGGGTTGAGCTTTTCCATGGTGGGCTTGAGCGCTTCGGGGGCGAACAGGAAGCCGAATTGCATCCAGCTTCCGACCAGGCGCATAAGCATCGCCACGCCCACACTCAACGCCGCAAAAGCGGCCACCAGCCAGACGCCCTGAGTGACCACTTCACCCACGGTGCGCAGGAAGGGCTGATTCATGCGCGTCATGGACAGGTTGATCAGCGCCTGCAGCTTTTCCATGCTGACGTCGGCCATGCCCAAGGTGATTTCGCTGACCACCACCAGGATCAGCAGCTTGGGCAGATCCTGACTCTGCGCCACTTGCCCGCGCTTGCGTGCATCGCGAATCTGCTTGGGCGTGGCGTCCTGATTCTTCTCGCTCATGGCGCCGGTTCGCGAGGGCCAGGGACCATTAGCAGCAGCGTGTGCCGCACGTCCTTGAGCAGTTCAAGGCGCTCGGTGCCCAGGTCCATCAGGGTCGGCAAGTAAATCACCAGGAACGCGAGGCCGATCACACACTTGGCCGGCATCGCGAGGATAAATACGTTCAGTTGGGGGCTGTAGATACCGATCAATGCCATCGCTGCTTCGACCATCAGCAACAAGGCAATAAACGGTGCCGAATACAGCAGTAAATGGGTGAAGGTATCCTGCAGGATTCCCAGATAGACATCGAAGCCTTGAGCTTGCAACGCTGGCCACCAACTCGTTGCAGGCCAGATCTGATAGCTGTCCCAGATCACCTGCATCAGCAGCGGCAACCCGCCAATGATCATCAACAGCATGATCATGGTTTCTTCGAACAGCTGGGATAACGGCGTTACGTCGGCACCCAGTGCCGGGTTGAGCTGGCCGCCTGTCAGCGCGCCACGCTGGTTGTCGAGCAATACACCTACCGCACTGAATAAAAAGAACGGCAGGTACAGCACCAAACCCATCAAGGTGCCGAGCAGCATTTCCTTGAAGATCAGAAAGAAGATGTCCGACCATGATTTGCCCAACTGACTCAACTCCTGGCCGATGCCCGGGGCGGGGATCAGCGCGAGCGCCGTCAGTACGGCATAGCGCGGCAGACCTTTGAGGTGTTTGAACAGAAACGCGGGGACCAGAAACATGCAAGGGTAAAGGCGCGCCATGGACAAGGCGATGCCGTTGAGCAGCTCGTAGGCGAACTGGGCGTCGAACATGCTCAGCCCTTACCGGTCTGGGCAATCATGTTGAACGCCAGGTTTGTCAGTTGAATCAGCTCGACGCCGATCCAGCGGCCGGTCATCGCCAGGGTCACACCTACCGCGAGCAACTTGAGGCCGAACGGCAGGGTTTGATCCTGGACTTGCATCAGTGCCTGCACCAGCGAGGTCAGCACACCTACCGCGACCGCCACGATCAGCGGCGGTGCGGTCAACAGCACCACCAGGATCATGCCCTGTTTGAACAGGTTCAAGGCTTCCATCGCGACCTCACATGTAGGAGTAGAAGAGGCTGTCGAGCAAGCGCGTCCAGCCGCTGACCAGCACGAAGAGCAGAATTTTCAGAGGCAAGGAAATGGTCATCGGCGAAACCATTTGCATGCCCAGTGCCAGCAGCAGGTTGGAGACGATCAGGTCAATGACGATGAACGGGATGTAAATAAGAAAGCCGATCTCGAACGCCGCTTGCAGCTCTGAGAGTACGAAAGCCGGGATCAACAGCAGCAGATCTTCGCGGCTGGCGGCATCGGCCATCGCCTTGGGCCACATGCGCAGGGCGTTTTCATGCAGGTGAGTCAGCACGTCGGGCTCTACGTTGTGGCTCATGAACGCCTGAAGCGGGGCGAGCAGCGCCTGTGCGCTCTTACCCAGGCCTTTGGTGTCATTCAGTTGCAGCGGATGCTCTTGAGCAATGGTGGTCATTTCGGAAAACACCGGCGCCATGACAAACAGCGTGGCAGCGAGCGCGATGCCATACAGCGCCATGTTCGGCGGCACTTGCTGCACGCCAATGGCATTGCGGGTAATGAGCAGCACCGAAGCGATTTTTAAAAATGAAGTGCACACCACTAACAGGAAGGGCAGCAGGGACAGCGCGCCGAGAAACAGCGCCAGCATGATCGGGTTAGTGTCATTGAGCGTCATCCGCGCTCATCCAGCTGGGTGATCTGCAAACCGAGGCGGCCTTCGACATCCACCAGTTCGCCTTGGGCCAGTCTTCGCTCGCCGTAATAGAGACCGGCCAGCCCCGGCGTTACGCCGGGAACTTCAAGGATCGCGCCGGGTGCCAGGGCGGCGAGATCGCCCAGGGTCAGACGTATCTGGCCGCAACGCAGCGTCAGCGGCATCGCCAGGTCAGCGAAGGCTTCGGTAGGGTTTTCTGGCGACTGAAGGGGCTGATCGGCGTAATCGTTTTCACCGTCAATCTGCCCGGCAGGTTCGGTGTAGTACTGATCCGCATCAGGATGAGCCTCTTCAGCGAAGGCGCTTTCGGCATCGACCTCATCGGCATAACTGTCTTCGTCCGCCCAAGGGTCGGTGTACTCGGCAATCGGTTCGTCCAGCTCATCACGGTCTGCCACCGTCGTCTCCTCGATTTCCAAAACTTCCAGTTGCAACCGTTCAGGCTGTTCACAAACACGGACCTGGAGACGGCGCTGCCCAAGGGTCAACACACCCAAGCCTGCGATGTCGAAGTCGGCCTCGGTGGGGCACAGCACGTCACCGGGTCGCAAGGTTTCGAGCGTTTGCCGGGGCAGATTCAGACTGCCCAGACGCAGCGCGAAAGCCAGCGTTAAACCTGAGTGGTCTCGTGGTGGATTTACGTTCCATGTGGGCTGGTCGAGCCAATCAGCAAGCGCAGGTGCAGAGACCGCGAGCACACTGTCGACGCGGCCCTGACTCAATTGCAGGGTCATCTCGCAGTACACCCAATCGGCTTGTGCTGGTTCAGAGGCTGGCAGTGGTTTCAGGGTACCCAAGACAGCGGCCAGTTCTGCCGACAGCCCGGCGTTGTATAACGGCCATAGCCAGCCGTCGTCGGCGTCGGCACTCAAAAAAACAGGGCAGCTCGACCATGCAGTGAGCACCGGCTGGGCATCAACGAGCCCAAGCGGTCCTAACGCGCTGTCGAAGTAATGCAGTGCAGCGGTTTCAGGTGCACGGCGGCTGGCCTTGAGCGTCAGTCGGCCTGCTTGGCCCTCCACGTTGAATGCCATCCACGGCTCGCCGGCCAGCTGTCGGGACAGGCGAGCCTGAATATGGCTGACGCGCCGCAGCGGCAGCGCCTGGGCATTCATGCGCACCCCCGGTGACGCACGCTGAGGTTGACGGGCTGACACAGCGCGCGGCTCAGATCGTCCTGGCAGCGCGGGTGGTTCTGGCGTAAATGCTCGGCGGCATGCGCTTCGGCGCAGTCCAGATCAATGTCCCAACCGCGTGGTGGGCGGTTACGCGCATTCAGTCCGATGCGGCCCAGGTTAGGCATGAACAGGGTGGCTTGCAGTGCCTGACCGGTGCCAGCGGGAAGACGCATGGTCAGGTCATCAACCAACTGGTTCCACGCGGCGAAACCTGCGCTACCCATACCATCAGCCTGGCCAGCAGACGACTGGCCGCGTGAGCCGCCTTGCCCCTGGCCGCCCATGCCGCCCAAAGGCGCCAGCAGTTGCTGGAAAAACAGCCCGTCGGCCATGCGTTCTGATTCGCCGTGCCGGGTTTTGCCGCTGTCTCGGCCCGGCGCTTCTCGAGGCCGATCAAGTTCGTTGGGGCTACGGCCTTGCGTGCGCGCAGCGGCACCTTGTGTTTGCGGTCTGTCGCGAGGTGTATCGCGCTGGGGCTCGTGCCGTTCCGGCTTGGCAGGCGTGTGATGATCGAAAAGGGCGTGTGCAGGGCTGCTGAGATTCATGTCCTCTCCTGTGGCAGAGCCAGGGTTTCGCGCAGGCAGGCCAGTTTTTCCAGGGCGCGCTGGCTGGCGCGCAATTGAGCCTGGGCCTCGCTGACACGCACGTGCTGGGCGTCAAGTTCCAGATTCAGGCGTTGGGCGTAAACGCGCAGTTCGGTTTGTCGATCCATGAGTTGTTGCTCTTGCTGGTGCCACTGCTGGATAGCGTTGAGGCTCATGACTTGCCCCTCACACTGCAACGCCAGTGCCTTGCGCGCCTGCTTTTGCTGGCGCAGGTCTTCGGCGCAGTCTTGATCGGCCTGTTCAATCGCCGCCTGCATTTGCTCGGCCTGTTGCCGGGCTTCACGGACACGACGCTCCAGGCTGTGCTTGCGTAACTCACGCAGCGGCGTGATCAAGGTCACCACCTCGACCAGCGCATCGCGCTGCGGATCGGCATCCGGTGCGGCTTCCTCTACAGCCGGTCTACGGCGCATGGGCTGTCAACGCATAGAGTTGTTCAAGGGTGTCTTGCAGGTTCAGCGGTTCGCGCAGGTCCTGCTGCAAAAACTCGTTGATCTGCTCGTGCAGTTGCACGGCGCAGTCCGTCATTGCGTCGTTGCCGGGGGTGTATTCGCCCAGACGCAGGAGCATTTCCACTTGTTGATAGGCCGCCAGTAAACGGCGCAGGGTGATATTGCCGCGCTGATGTTGCTTGTCGGTCACGCTGCTGGTGATACGGCTGAGGCTGGCCTGCACGTCAATGGCCGGATAATGGCCGCGCTCGGCAAGCTTGCGCGACATCACGATGTGCCCGTCGATCAGCGAACGGACTTCATCCGCCACCGGATCGTTCATCGAGTCCTGCTCGATCAGGACGGTATAGATCGCGGTGATTGAGCCTTGCTCGCTACGCCCGGCGCGCTCCACCAGACGCGGCAGCAGGGTATAGACCGAGGGCGGCAGGCCGCCGCGTCCCAAGGGTTCGCCCGCAGCAATGCCGATCTCGCGTTGGGCCCGGGCAAAGCGGGTCAGCGAGTCGATGAGCAGCAGCACGCGCTTGCCCTGTTGCCGGTAGGCCTCGGCAATGGCGGTGGTGGTGAAGGCTGCGCGGGCGCGTTCCATGCTCGAACGGTCCGAGGTGGCACAGACCAGAACCGAACGGGCACGCAGTTCTTCGTCCAGTTCGTGATCGAGAAACTCGCGCAGCTCGCGACCGCGCTCGCCGATCAGACCAAATACGATTACGTCGCACGGCATGTTGCGCGCCAGCTCTGCGAGCAGTGTGGTCTTGCCGCAGCCAGCACCGGCGAACAGCCCGACGCGCTGACCTTCACCGAGCGTAATGGCCGCGTCGATGGCCCTCAGCCCGGTGGGCATGGCATCGACGATACGGGGCCGCTGTGTGGGGGGAATGGCGTCACAAATTACCGGCTGGGTCGGGCGATGGTCTCCGGGCAGGGCGAACGCACCGTCGCCCTGACCGTCCAGACGTCGTCCAAAACCGTCCAGCACGCTGCCAAGCAGGCTGTCATCGACACTCACCGAATGGACGACGCCCAGCGGCTCGATCCGCGCGCCTTGCTCGATGCCTTCTGGTGTACCGAGGGCACTGAGCAGCGTGCAGTCTTCGGTGAAGCCGACGATCTCCGCCAACATCGCTTCGCCACCGGTTTTGTAAACGCGGCACAGGTCGCCTATGCGTACCGCCGGGATCTGGCATTCGAGCAGGATGCCGTTGACCGCGCTGACCCGTCCGCTGATCACCACTGGCGAGAGCGTGTTGAGGCGTGCTCTATAAGCGTCGGCCCACTCTGCCAGTTGGACGGTTTCGGCCAGCGCTGCGCTCACCATTTCACCTCATAGTGCTCGTCGCCATCGAACTCGACGTGGTCCCTGTCGATTTTGGTCAGGCGCAGGCCGTCCACTTCGTCGCCCAGAAACAACCGGCGGTTGTCAGCCAGCACCACGTGGGCGCGTTTGCCACTGGCGATCTGAACAATCTCGAAGGGCAGTTTGCGACCGAACGGCTTGACCTGATCGAGCACTGCCACTTCGCTTTTCTGCTGCTGGCCGAAGCGTTCCAGCATGCGTTTGTAAAGCGCCATCTGCTCAGGCGTTAACGACCCTTTGAGCACGATGCCCTCGGCGCTGGTGCTCACGCTGACCGTATCGCGCAGTTCTCGCTCGCGCAGCATGATCTGCAGCTTGTCGGCAGTGTCTTTCGCGCTCAGGGCTGCAGGCTCGCGGGGCTGCGTGGCCGGAAGCGAAGGGCTAACGGGCCCCGGTGTGGTCAATGCCCAGGCGCTGCCCGCCAGGGTAACCACGATCCCGGCAATGGCCAGGCGCTTGTGCAGCGCCGGGCGTTTGGTCGGCCGTGAAGGCTCTATCGTTTCTTGCGGCTCGACAGTCGAGTCGCGGAAGTCAGTCCGGGCGTGCTCACCGGCTGGCGGTGGTTCGACCACCGCTGGCCACTGCGCTGAACTGGGCATGATGCTCAATTGCACAGTGCCCAACCGGAATGTCTGTTCGGCGGCCAGCGCGTTCAGGCTGTCACAGGGCTGGCCCTGCTCGTCGAACAGCGAGCCGTCTTCGGCCTCCAGGCGCCAGGTTTCACCGTCGCACGTTAAACGGCAGTGGCGTCGGGCAATGCCGGGGTCTTGCAGCAGCAGGTCGTGTTGTTCATCACTCCCGACCAGCCAGTGGTCGCCAATCAGTGGCAAGGCCGCACCGCGGTGCAAGCCGTTCAATACGCGCAGTTCGTACATCACTCACTCCTTGAACGGGTAGGCAGACTCATGCCGCGTTTTCGTCGGCGATGGTTTGCAGTTGATCGTCCAGGTCCAGGCGACCGAGCACCTTGACCTGCGCCGTGCTGTTGAGCTCAGCGAAAGACAGCACGGGAATTTCATGGAATTCATCCTGCAATAAGGTGCGCAACGGGCTGCGCAGGTCCTGTGCGACCAGTAACACCGCCATTGCCTTCGAGCGACGCGGGAAGGCCTGGCGCAATTGATCGACCAACTGCTGGCTGGCTTCGGCGGGCAGGGCGAAAAAAGTTTCGTTCTGAGTCTGGCGCTGGCTGTCACGCATCAAATGCTCGCTTTCCGGCGACAGCAGCCAGACCTGCAAGCCTTCCGGGCCGCAGTACTGGTGGAAGATCAGCGACTTGAGTGCGATGCGCACGTAGTCGGTCAGGGCGCCGATTTCACGCTCGTGCTGGCCGTGCTCAATCAGTGCTTCAGCAATCAGGCGGATCGCGCGCAGCGGCACGCATTCGCTGGCAAGGCGTTGTAGCACTGCCGAAAAGCGTGCGAGAGGAAGGACCCGCTGCATCTCTTGAGCGAGTTCCGGCTGATCGCGCTCCAGCCAACTGAGGATCGCCTTGCTTTCCTGCAGCCCGATGAATTGCGGGCCACAGGCTTGCATGGCGCGGAACATGCGCTCAACGATCAGTTGGGTTGAGTTACTGGGGTGCAATCCTGGCTCTTGCAGCGTGGGATCATCGGCCGGTATCCACAGCAGGTCGGCCTCTTCGCGTGCGACATTGCCAGGATGAGCGTTGATCGGTTCCGCAGCCAGAAGCTGTCGCTCTACGGCCAGGAAATCCTGAGTGAACGTGGCCTGGATCACGGGCACCTCGTAAACCAGGAAGCGGAATTCGTCTGCAGGCAAATGGCCGGCGTACTCGATGTCGAAAGAGGGCAGGGTGATGCCGAACTGCGCCACAAGTTGGTTGCGGCGCTGACGTACCTGGCTGATCAATGCCATGATTTCCGGCTGGTTCTGGCCTGGATTGAACTGCAGCAGGAAAGTGCGGCACGGGAAGAACTCGCGAATGTCCCGGTCACCATTCTGTTCTGGTGGCACGTAGGCAGCGACGGCTTGGGTCTTGGGGCTGCGGCTGCGCATCAGGCACACGCCCAGCGTGCCGATAAGGATGGAAATGATCACGAACACCATGGTCGGCATGCCCGGCAGTGCCGCGAAACCGAGCATGGCCACTGCCGCAATGACCAGTGATTTCGGCTGCGCGCCCAACTGTTTGGCAATGTCGCCGCCGATGTTGGAGCTTTCGTCGCTTTCCTCATTGGGTACGCGGGTGATGATCATGCCCGCGGTGACCGAGATCAGCAGCGCCGGAATTTGCGCGATCAGGCCGTCGCCAATGGTCAGAACCGAGTAAAGGTGCATGGCGTCGCCAGCACTCATGCCGTGCTGGACCACGCCAATCGAGATGCCGCCAATAAGGTTGATCGCGACGATGATCAGGCCGGCGATGGCGTCGCCGTTGACGAACTTCATCGCGCCATCCATGGCCCCGAACAGCTGGCTCTCCTTGCCCAGATCCGCTCGACGCTGACGGGCCTGATCGACGCTGATGAGTCCGGCGCGCAGGTCGCTGTCGATGGACATCTGCTTGCCAGGCATCGCGTCGAGAGTGAAACGCGCACCCACTTCTGCAACGCGCTCGGAGCCCTTGGTGATGACCAGGAAGTTCACGACGGTCAGGATCAGGAAGATCACCATGCCCACCGCGAGGTTGCCGCCGACGACGAAGTTGCCGAAGGCTTCGACGATGTGCCCGGCATCCTGTTCAAGCAGGATCAGCCGGGTAGTGGCGATCGACAACGCCAGACGGAACATCGTTGTCAGTAGAAGCACTGCGGGGAAGGTCGAAAACGCCAGCGGCCTGGGTAACTGCATTGCCAGCATGATGAGTATGCAGGACACGCAGATGTTCACCGCGATCAGCACGTCCACCAGCCCGGTAGGCAAGGGCGTAATGAACATGAAAACGATACCGATGACGATGATCGCCCCGGCAACTTCCGAACGTTTGGAGGCGGCGATGGCCACCCGGGTCAAGCCATTGAGTACGGCATTCATAAACGGCTACTCCGGTCTGGCAGGGCCTTGCGCTCGCTTTGCCCGAGTTCGTCCATGATCAGCAAGACGTTGCGCAGCGAGGTCTGCCGACTCTTGTCGTCGCGCCATAGACTGTTGGGCAGGTCGGCAAGCAAATGACGCAGGCCATTGAGAAAGGTCAGTTGCAGCGTCGGCGACGGGCCGCCGACTTTTTCCGAGAGTTGCTGGGTGTCGCGTACGTTCATTGACTGGTTGGCCAGTTGCATCAGCTGACGCATCAACAGCAGGCCGCTCAAGGTCATGGCCGGATTTTTGGCCGCCATGCGGCTGGCCAGGTCCGAGCAGCCATGTACCAGATTGTTGAGCTGAGTGGTGCGCCCGAGGCTTTCCATCAACGAGCGCAATTTGCCCTCCTGAGGCAATTGCGCGAGGTTGGCGATATCGTCGGCGAGGGCTTGCTGCAGGGCCCGCAGCCCCTTGATGAAGTGTTTCTCGCCACACAAATGCAGTACCGCTTCCAGGAAGTTGCCCAAAGATGGGTTCTTGATCAGGTGCTGGTAGTAGATGGTGCGCAAGTTGTCGCGCAGATCCGGGTCTTTCACCGCGTGGGTCAGCGCCGGGGTGACACTCAACCCGGTTTTTATCTCCTCGCCGTGCTCGGCATCCAGCGCGTCCAGTTGCGCCTGGGCCTGTTCGGCCTCTGCATCGTTGCCCTGTTCCTTGGCCTGGTGAGCGACTTCGCTGAGCAACAGGTGCGTGCGAAGCGGATTGTCGCCTTGCTCCTTGACCATTTCCTTGACCGATTTCTGCTGCCGTAGCTGCTGGCGCATTTTGTTCAACCGGGCGTTCAACTGCGTCGGCGCATGGTTGCTCATTCCCTGAAGCAACTGTTGCAGGCTCATCGGCTGACTGCTGGCGTGCTGCCCGCAAACCACTTCGCGCTGGCTCAAAGGCTTGCTCATAGAGGCGAGTGCAGCGCTCATCTGCTGCATCAGGCGCACAGACTCGCTGTGTTGATGGACGCTCGCCGCGCCTGCTTTCGCGACAGGAGAAGCAACGGGTTGCGGCGTCGCGGTATGCACAGTGGCGTGCGGCTGGGTAGTGATGCGGTCGAGGGACATGAGCCGTATACGCGTCTGGAGAACACTTCTCTGTGTGGTCGCAGGCGCTATCCGGTTCCACGCGATGAACAGGTCAGCGTGTGATCTAGAAGATTTGCAAGATGTTGCGAAGGTTTTCCTGAGTACTTGCAAAAGCTTGCGTACAAAACATTCCGTGATTCCGATAAATGTATTTAAAAACAATAGGTTGAGTTGTTTTTAAAGGCTGGCACAGGTTTCGCTATAGGAGTCTTAGTATCGCCGTGAAGCGCTCACGACGAGGATCTAAGGGAATAATTCTGTATGAACGCGATGAACCAGAGCTTACTGCCCACGCGGACCGGCACCTCCTGCTTCGCCCAGTTGACCCAACAACAACTCCAGAAACTGCAAAACTTCATACATAAGCGCGTCATTAATCAGGAGGACGCTGAAGACATTCTTCAGCAAACGTTCGTTGAAGCATTGAATGCCGAAAGCCGCTTTTTGCAGCAATGCAAACCCGAGACCTGGCTATGTGGTATCGCTCTGAACCTGATCCGTAATCATTTTCGCAAGCTCTACCGTCGGCCCATGCATATCGAATTTGAAGAGCAACTCGCGCATGCTGAGCCAAGTCTGGATATTTGCGGTCACATAGAGAGTTATCGAGACCTGGAACGCACCGTTCAAGCCATCGCCGTGCTGCCAGCCGTCATGCGTCACACGCTGGAAGTTACTGTCGAGACAGAGGGTAGCTACCAGGATGCTGCCGATGTCTTGGGTGTGCCGATCGGTACAATCCGCTCCCGACTGTCCAGAGCCCGTACGCAGCTGCGTGATAATCTGCCAGAAGGTTTTCGCGCGTGAGAGGTGAGCATGTCGAACTTCAAGATTGGAGGTCCGCGGCCAATACAGCCCGGCGTAGGGCCTGTGCCATTACGGGCGGCTCAAGATCACCTTGACCAGTGCTTGCAGAGAGCCGGCAATGCTGCGTGGTCTGGCATGCCAAGCGCCCATGCACACGCGTTCCAGCGATTTTCCGAGCGTCGGCGTGTTGTGTTCGGTGTACGGGCCAGAGCATCGGGATCGATCCAATTGTTGGTTGACGGACAGCCCGTGTGGGAGCTCGACAGCTCGACGGGCTTCAGTCAGCCAGACCTCTCGCCATTGCCCAATGCCTTGCCCCAGAGCCCAAGCCTTGTAGTCAGTGCTGCCCTGCTCAGCGACACTCGCATGCGCCAGATGCTTAACGAGGGTGAGGTATTGGCCATGGGCGGGGAACGCAACGGGATACAGAGTTTGCAGACCCTGGGTATCGGTAATCACATTCTTTCGCTCCTGGCACGGCGCGAAACCCCGGACCAGTGGAGCCTTTGGCAAGGCAGCACGCCTTTGACACTGGGTGCCAGACGGGCTGAGCCGATCGGTGCCGCGGGTGATTACGAGCTATTACTGCTGGCACCGCTGCTCGATTGCGGTGGCCCCAGCTATGCGGAAACCCAGCTCTGGAACGCTGCCTACAGGCGCAGCCTGGGTGACAGCCCCGAGCCCGATGACCCTGCGTGCGCCGAGCTGGCCGGTCGCATTGAAATGATCCTCGCCGCGCTGGATGACGATGCTGCCGGGATCGCGCCGCTTGAGCAAGACATCAGGCCTCGTCCGGGCGGCCTGGCGGTGGAAGACTTCCCTGCGATGCTGTTCCTGCCACATCCAGTTGGCGACTATCCCGCGCAGTGTCCGATCGCCAATCGTAGCGACCTCTATCAATTGCTGGACACCCTGCACAATGCAGGCCTGGCGCTCGATATCGACCCGGGCTGGCGTGACCTGATCGACTGATCGATGACATGCAACGTTTTCGCGTGCTGTGACCACACAGGATGATGTGGGTGACGCAAGTGGAGATGTGATCATGAAAATCATGCTGTGCCTGGTCATGGTGTTGATGCCTTGTCTGGCGCAAGCGGCATGGCCTTCCCCCAGCGCCTGCTATCAGGCTCACAGGGCTGCAAGCCAGCGTCTGGCTCAGGCGATTGCAGATCAGGACAACGTCGGTGCAGCTAAATGGCGTGGACAGCTAGCAACCATCGTTGCGCAATGCCGGGCAGCGCAGCAAGCGCAGGATAACCGCCGGACCCAGCAGCGCTACCTCCAGGAGCGCCAGCAGCAAGAACAACTCAACCAGCAGCGCTACCTTCAGCAGCGCCGACAGCAAGACCAAATCAATGAGCAGCGCAATGCCCAACGTCGCATCGTTGAGCAACAGCGCCTGCGTCAGCGAATTCAGCAACAGCATCTCAACCAGCGCAACATGCCGGACATCCGTTACTGATGCCCGATGTTTGTCTATCTACCGTCAAGGAAGCTTTATGAATATCAGCCTTAGTATTCGACTTTCCGGTTTCGCATTGAATAACGATGAGGTTGCTGTCGATTCGCGGGGCAACCGGCAGATGTTGGCATGACGCGGGCGCGGCGAGGGAGGAGAGGGCAGCTAAGTGCGCTGCTGGCGTTTTTTGGGGTGCTAGCGGCTGATCCCGCCTGGGCAGGCCCGCCCACCGCGTACCGGCAGGTGGCCGAGGCCGCCGGTGTACCGGCGCAGTTGCTTTATGCGGTGGCGCAGACCGAAAGCAATACGCAATTGCGCATCGGGTATTACCCATGGCCCTGGACCCTGAATGTCAAGGGCAAGCCGCTGCGTTTCGAAACTCGCGAGGAGGCCTGTCAGGCGGTGCTCAAGGCAATCTCTGAGCAGGGTGTGTATGCGGTGGATATCGGTCTGACCCAGCAGAACTGGGGTTACATCGGTCGCGCCCGGTTTCGCGAGCCCTGCGACGCCCTTCATCCGATGAATAACCTGCAAAGCGCTGCCTTGTTGCTGCGCCAGTATTACCAGCAAACCGGGGACTGGGTCAGCGCGGCTGGCATGTACCACCGCCCGGCGGGTGGCGAACCGGCGCGGCTTTATAAAAGCAAGATTCAGGAACGACTGAAGCGCATGGTTGCTGATCGCTGATCGCTGAACGCATGGGCGTATCTGCACAACTTTCATGGGTAGGGATGTTTTTGTGCATATCCTTTACCGCGTTAATGGCTTCTATTGGTTGCGCCCTTACGGCGCCTCACTTTTGATGGAGCGCAAAAGTAAGCAAAACGCTCTTGCCCCACCACTCGGTCCCTCGCCTAGGCTCGGAATGCCCGCCCGCAGATCTGAAA
>NZ_LOHF01000031.1:20066-51936 GCF_002158995.1 Pseudomonas caspiana
CCCACGGTTTCAAATCTGCGAGCGGCCAGCGTGGTTTAACGGGGCGCCTAAGATCAAAAGCAGATCAAAAGCAGAGCGAAAACAGCGGGGTCGTCTCGGACCGGTAGGAGCGAACTTGTTTGCGAGACGTCACCACAGCCAACGCATACATCGTCTGACACACCGCTTTGCAGCCTTCGGCAGCTCCTACAAAACAGCGGTAAATTCACACATCAGGTCCGGCTGTCAGGCCGCCGTGCTTTTGATTTTAAGCGCCCCGTTAAATCACGCCGGCCGGAATTCGATATTGCTGTGTGGGGTGAACCGGCAGGGATGCCGGTTTAGTCGCCTCAGGCCATGGATGGCCGGTGGCGGCGGCCCCACGCAGCAATGTCGGATTACGGGTACACCGAGCGACAGCGAGGTGCCAAGTGGTGGGGCAAGAGCGCTTTGGTTACTTTCGCGCTTTTCGAAAGTGACGCGCTGTAAAAGCGCAACCAATATCAGCCATAAACGCGGTAACGGATATGTACGGATGCCTACGCCTTCACCGCCTCAGAATATCAATGCGCCTTGGGAATACCAAACTGGTCCAGCGTTGGATCAACATTGTGATCGAAAGCTTTCTGGTCCTGTTTTTTATGCACGGCATCAATAATGGCTTTGATACCGAAGCCAATCGCCATGGCAGCATCGGCGATCCAGCCAACGACGGGCACAGCGCTCGCGACAGCGCTGGCAGCCGCCATACCCGCAACACGGCCGGCAATCGCGCCAACGGCACGGCCCGCGACTTTACCGGCGATCTCGCCACCGGCAGTGCTGGATTTGGTTGCCAGGTCATAACCAACCCGCGCAGCAGTGCCCGCGCCACGGATACTGTCGTAGATTGCCTTACCGGCTTCGGCATCCTTACCCTGAGCCAGTAATCCGGAAACGGACGTCATGGCGTACACACCACCTGCCGCGCCCATCGCACCACCAGCCAGACCCTTACCGTCAAGTGCAGTCTTCGCACGCTTTTCGGCTTCGGCTTTCAAGTCCTGAGCGCTGATGCTCTGTGGATCTTTATTGCCCAGCCCGGCAGTGGCGTCCTTGAAGTTGGTAATCATGTCGACCCCAGCCTTGGTGGTCTTCAAGGCTGCTAGCGTGGCCTCGGTATAGGCGTCCTGGCTGGCGGCAGTAATTTCCGGCGGTAGCACGGCGTCGTAGGCGGCTTTTTGTCCATCGACGTCGGCCAATGCTTTTTCAGGCTTGGCGTCTTTCGATTTCATTTGCTCGTTCATTTTGCCGCCCTGGGCAAAATTCTCTTTGTAAGAGCGTTGCAGTTCGGCACTCAAATCCGGACGACCGGCAACCACGTCACTGGCGGTGGGAACATCCGCGTTAGCGCCACGCAGATCTTTCTGCATTTGCAGCTCGGCGCTCAGGTTGCCGACCGAAGCACTGTAGTCAGGGGATGCTGGATCCTTGACCGGCTTGCCGTCTTTGTCTTTGGTCACCGCATCGATATCGCCCCGCATATCGGTTTCCAGCGAGTTGCCCGAAGTCAGGCTCTGGTAGCGCTCATTGACCGCTTGTTTCAGGGCAGGGTCGTTACTGATCAATTTCCTCTGCTGTTCCGGAATCGATTTATCGAGAAAGGCCTGCACATCTTTATCGCCTTGAAGCTGTGCGATTTTTTCTCTCAAAGCCGTTTCGGTCTTCTCGGTCTTGCGCAGACTGTGTCCGGCTTCCACGCTCTCCAGCGTTTTCTGCAGTTTGACCATGACTGCCGCTTTCTGGTCGCCGCTGTATTTGTCCGGGTTGGCAAACACGTCTTCGTTCAGCGCGCTGATATCGACGCCTGCTGTGGCGTTGAGCGTAGCGGCGCTGCTCATCATGGCCGCAAATTCGCCGCCGTTTGTGGGGGCCTGCTTCTTGATCCAGTCTTCTATGTTTCGGGTACTGATATCGCCGTCTGCGCTTTTCTTTGCCAGAGCCTTGCCTTCCAGGCCGCCTTGGTCGAGCAAGTCAGAGAAGCCCGGCTGGGCAAACGTTTTCGCTGAGGTTGTCAGCAGGCTGGACAAGCCGGGATTGCCTGAAGACAACGCCTTGAGGTCGTCGACCGTGGTGTACTTGCCGACTTTCTCTTCACCTCCTACGGCTTTTTTCGGATCAGCGCATTTGGTAATGGGTTCGTTGGCCCGCAGCAACGCCGCGTTGGTCACCATTTGCAGTGACTGCGGATCAGCTTTGGGATTGGCTTTCATGTACTCATTGACGGATTTGGCTCCAGCGTCCCGGGCTTTCTCGAGATTTTTCGCCAGCGACTTGTAATCGCCATCAGTGGTTTTTCCGTCAGCCTTGCCACCATGCTTGCCCACATCAGCGGCGGTTTTAAGCACCGGATTGGCCTCAATGAATGCTTTGGCTACTTTTGCGTCTTCCCCGCCTGCGGCTGCCATCTTCGCTGCCGCGATAGGGCGGTTGAGTTCTTTCGCAGCCTGTTCACGCTGCGCGGGCGGCAAGTTGGCCACCATCGGTGCGAATTTCTCCAGATCTTCTGGTTTGGAGTATTTGGAGTTATCCAGAAACGCCGCATCCTGGCCTTTTATGGCCGTGGGATCTGCGTCCCCGGCGGCATGAGTGGCCTTCGGCGCTGTCACGCCAGAGGTTCTGTCGGCGCCGTCTGGTCTACCGGTGCGCTGCGCACCTGAGCTTTGCGGCTGGACAGGTTTGCCGAATGCGGTTTCCTCGGTTTGATCGCCGCCTGTTGTACTGAGGCGTTCCAGTACTTCCTTGAATAACGAGATGAGGGCCGAGGGCGCGTCTTGAGTCTTGCCAGCTGCGAACTGAGCGGTTGGCTGGCGGGGTGCCTGTGTGGTGTTGCCTTGACCGAAGGATATGCCGCCACCACCACCGGGCACGAAGTTTTTCATCGGCACTGTGGCGCCTTTGACTCCCTGGCCTGGAACGTCGTTTGAATGCGTTCCCTCCTGACCGTTGAGAGGGAGCTGGCTGGACATATCAGGGAGGACGCGCATATTCATGTTCATTGCCTTCTTTGTGACAACCGTTGATACCACTGTGTGGCGGAGCAGTTGAAACGGTTCCACAGAGCGCAATTTTTAAGCGGTATTCCACAAGGCTTTTTGGGCCACAGATTGTGACCTCAAGCGAAATCCAGACCCTTATGCAGCAGCAGGTATCTCACAAGCATTTGAACTCCCGAGAGTTATTCGAGCTTTTGAGTCGAGCTGGTTTTGGGCTGCTCTGTCGAAAGCTTTTCACGGCTCGCGCCAGTCCCTTTGGTTGCAGAAAGCTGTAGCGCTTCAGCTCGCGCACGCTTGGTATCCAGGTCCGGCCTGATATTGGCATTGGCATCTTCACCGGACGCACGAGGTGGCAGCGGCCGCACTGTGCCAGAAGCATGTTGTGACTGATCTGTGCTGCCATCAACGCCAGCGTGTTGTCGACCATTAACAGGCGTCTTGCCGAGCCGATTTCCTAGAATCGTAGCGGCCAGGTTTCCGGTCGACAGGAAGTCCTGGTGCGTGAACTTTGCGGGGCCTTCTGGCTGCTGAGGGGGAGGGGACACGGCATTTGCCATCTTCGTGCCTAAAGTCAGCAGAGCCCTGCCCTTGCCGTCACTCATGCCGAGAAAGTCCAGAACCTCGGACATCGGTTTTTCCAACCCGATACTGAGCGTGGTTGCCCCATGAGCTGGCCGGTCCAGCTCTATCTCGCGACCGGTTTCAGAGGCGCGGACGGACTTTGGGCGTTCTTCGCCGTTCAAAACCTTTAGGGCCACGTCGAACATCTTTTGTTGCGAAGGGCTAAGCGATGCCCGTTTTTTATCCAGCCATGGGCCGGGAAAGTGCATCTTCGCGCCCATGGAAATGTTATCGGCTACGTGAAGATTGGCTGACACCGAAGGCTTGTCAGGTTTACCGGCTTTCAGGGCGACTGATGTCAGTGACGGATGAGAAATATTGATCATGAGGGTGTGCTCAGGAGAACGGTATCTACCTGAGTGGTTTGCATGCTCATCCGGTTCCCGCCTACGAAGCTGAAGCAGTGCATCCCTGGGCAAGGAACCGGGCAGGCTGGAATCACCACAGAGGGAGAATGCCTTTCAGAGGATTTCATCCCCATGCCTTCAAATAACTTTTTTAGACTACCCCTTCTTCCCGCCGTAAGGCCGCGCCCTGAGAGTAATAGTCATACACGTCACCCTGAGGCCACCTCCTCAAGGACGCGTCGTCCGAAGGCCAGCGAATCAAGGCCTCAGCCTCGCAACAGGCCAGACCCGATCAAGCCGGGCAAGGATGAGATCTATCTCTCCAGTAAACGTGGCCCCATTGTTGATTTGAATATGGAAGTCACCCAGCCATTGGCGGAGTGCCGTCATCTCGCTTTCAACTACCTGTTTGGTGACGAGCCTGCCGACATGGGCGGTGGTAAGGACTTCCTGGACCGGGCGGCCAAATCCAAGGCACACCTGCAGGCGTTCTATGATCACCCCAGTAACCCTCATTCCCGCGCTGACGCCGGAACGGACCAACTGGAGCTGATTACCGGGCATAACAATCCACTCCTGATTCCCGACAAATTTGGACGCTGGCTGGACGACATGTTTAGTCAGGTGGTCGACCAACAACTTCCTGAAGCGCGAATCATGCTGCGCACCTATAACCATGATTTGCCGATACACATTCAAAACAAAGGGGATCGCATTACCCTGGCTTTTTACGACCCCAACGATACTAATGTCCACCGCCGCCTGGAGCGTTATCCGGATCAAAGCGTCTCGGATATCACTTTTGATAAAGCTTTCCCCGACAACAGTGGTTACTTTGAAAAAGGCCGTTATCCGTTCATTCAAGCCGTCAGCAAGGATGTGGGGCATCCTGCAGACGATATGAAGTACTTCCGTAAGGGTTCCAGATTGCCCATGGAAGTTGACAAATCACTGCTCAAGACGGTTTGGGGAGTCAGTTCCCTGCGAGCGTTTCTGGGGCTGTGCGACTACATGAAGCGCAAGGGGCTGGTCGGTAGCAAGGCCGCTCCTTATCTAAGCGCGCCTGCAAGCAGGCTCAGAGATTTCGCGCAGGGTGTCGATCCGAAAGGCTTGAACCATGAAAACCAGCGCCTGCGTTTGCGGGTATTTGTAACCGGCGTTGCGAAGCTGAAGGTGCCCAGTTCAACTGCCAAAAAATTGCTGGCGCCCAGCATTGAAAAAAATCGCAAACCTTTAGGATATTGCCTGCATCTGCCGTCCCAGAACCCTGGCTTCGTCGCTGACTACCTTGCGTTGTTAGACACTGTGCGTCTGAACGACGCCGATTTGTTCGATGTTATCCGTGGCGACCCTAACGACAATAATCTGGCCGTTGCTTTGGAGCATCAAAAAGCAGGCGACTTCCATCTTCTGTTTGATCGACTGGAAACCCTGGAGCTTGGTAAAGGAAGGCTGGCGAGACTGCTTGGTGCTACCACCGCAAGTGGCCAGACCTCAATGGCGGATGCGGCATCTTTCAGCCATCCCGACATGATCTCGGTCTTCATCGAGCGCGTCAGTCAATGCGACTTGCTCGATACGCAGGAAAGATACCGGCTGCTGCAAGGCAAGGACTCCGACGGTGACACTTGCATGCAGCGTGCGGCTGCGTATGAAGACTCTGCCTGCATCAATGCCTACCTCAATGCGCTAGCAAGCAGTGGCTTGCGCTCGCGTGAAGTGGTCAAACTGCTCGGAAACCCTGAGCAGGATCAGCCCAATATCATCCCGGATATTTGCGCGCCCCCAAGTACTGGCTGGACCGCGACATCCTTCGCGGCCAGCAAAACCATGCTGGCAGGCTACTTCGAAGGTATTGCAGCACTGAACCTCAGCCCGGCGTCTTTACGCAAGGTGCTTGCACCGGAGCAGGAAGATGCGCTTGCAGCCTCTCGGGTTGTCCTTGCTGGCGATCCGCACGTAACCGCCGCGTTCAATAAAATACTCGACAGACTCCCGCCAATGGACGCTATCGATCTGATCAAGGGACCCGCAAATCCCGGGCACAGCACGCTGGAAAGGCTGCGCAGTTCCAGCATTTTCAAACCCGATCACGAGGCGCTTTACTTCCAGTTGCTTGACCGTCAGCAACGACGAGGCACGCCTGTACTGACGCAACGCAGCGGCAGTCAGCAATACGCCCAGTACCAGTCAGACCGGTTCAGGCGTCAGCTCGGCTGAGTGCGCCGCTTGGATCAGTGCTTGCTGCCCTGAGACGGCATCGCCAGTAGTTGCTTTTCCATGTTCCAGTCAAACGGTTCGTCGTTCTGTTCGGCTTCGTAGCGACGCTCTTCCAGCGACTGATACAGCTCGATTTCTTCGTCAGGCATGAAGTGCAGGCAGTCCCCGGCGAAGAACCAGAGCAGGTCGCGAGGCACCATATGGGCGATTTGCGGGTAGCGCTGGATCACCTGGCACAGGATGTCCTGGCCCAGATACTGGCTTTCGATAGGGTCTTGCGGCAGCAGGGTTAGCAGTTCGTCGAAGCGCTCCATGAACAGGGCATGGCTTTCTTCGGGAACCTGCTCGGCCTCGCCCAGTGCGACCAGGATGCTGCGCAGGTGTGCCAGCAGGTTCAGTTGGTGGTCGAGATTGGCGTCGGCCATGGGGCAATCCTCAAAGACAAAAAAACAGGCGCGAGAGTATAAAGCTCTGCGCGCCTGCTGTGGGGTTGGACCGACCAGTTCCTTCAATACATCAGCTTTTTAGCGAGTCTTGCCTTCGCTCAGGGTCAGTTCTTCCTTGTCGAAGTCATCCACATCGATGACCTTGCGTCGTGCCGCTTCGGCCGCTCGGAGTGTCTCGGCCTCTGCCGGTTGCAGCACACTGGCATTGAGCGCCGCGTCGATCACATGCTCACCTGCAACCGGTTTGAACTGACCCCCCTTGAAGGCCACATGCAGTTTTTTATGCAGCGGCTGCGCGGCGTTCAATAGGTCGCTGGCATGTTGCAACGCGCCAACGGCATCGTCGGGCGATTGCGGGCGGTAGCAGCCGGCCAGTAACTCTTCCAGGGTTGGATCGCCCTTGGCGCGGCCGAGTACTGCTGCAACCTGCGCATCCAGTTTGTCGGACGGGCCTTTGTGGCGACGTCCGAACGGGAACACCACAACCCGCAACAGAACGCCCAATACCCGATTCGGGAAGTTGCTCAGCAGTTCATCCAACGCACGTTCGGATTCGCCGAGCGCTTCTTCCATCGCCCAGCGGAACACCGGTTGCAGATGCTCGGGGTAGTTCAGGTCGTGGTAGCGCTTGAGGGCTGCCGAGGCCAGATACAGGTGGCTCAGTACATCGCCCAATCGCGCCGAGAGACGCTCGCGACGTTTCAACTCGCCACCCAGCAACATCATGCTCAGATCAGCGAGGGTTGCAAAAGCTGCGGCCTGGCGATTCAGCGCCCGGTAGTACCCTTGACTCAGGCTGTCGCCCGGGGCCTTCTCGAAGTGACCGAAGCCCAGATTGAGAATGAACGTGCTGGCAACGTTACTCACCGCAAAACCGATGTGCTTGAGCAGCAAGCTGTCGAATTCGAGCAGCGCCTGATCGTGATCGGAGCGACCGGCCAGCGCCATTTCCTTGAGCACGAATGGATGGCAACGGATCGCACCCTGACCGAAGATCATCAGGTTGCGCGACAGGATGTTTGCGCCCTCAACTGTGATGAAGATCGGCGCACCCTGCCAGTTGCGGCCCAAGTAATTGTTCGGGCCCATGATGATGCCTTTACCGCCATGCACATCCATGGCGTGGGTGATGCACTCGCGGCCCCGTTCGGTCAGGTGATATTTGAGAATCGCCGACAGCACTGACGGTTTTTCGCCAAGGTCCACCGCGTTCGCAGTGAGCATGCGGGCGCTGTCCATCAGCCATGCGTTGCCGCCGATCCGTGCCAGAGACTCCTGAATACCTTCGAAGGCAGACAGGGGGACGTTGAACTGCTCACGCACCTGAGCATACTGGCCGGTGACCAGGCTGGTGAATTTGGCAGCGCCGGTGCCGACGGCAGGCAGGGAGATGGAGCGACCTACCGACAGGCAGTTCATCAGCATCATCCAGCCTTTGCCGAGCATTTCCTGACCACCGATCAGGTACTCCAGCGGGATAAACACGTCTTTGCCGGAGTTGGGGCCGTTCATGAATGCCGCGCCTAGTGGCAAGTGGCGGCGGCCAATTTCCACACCCGGTGTATCTGTCGGAATCAGAGCCAGGCTGATGCCCAGATCGACTTCTTCACCCAGCAAATGCTCCGGGTCATAAGCCTTGAACGCCAGCCCGAGGAGGGTCGCGACGGGGCCTAGGGTGATGTAGCGCTTTTCCCAGTTCAGGCGCAGGCCGATAACTTCTTCGCCCTGCCATTGGCCTTTGCAGATGATGCCGGTGTCCGGCATCGCGCCTGCGTCGGAACCCGCCAGCGGACCGGTCAGGGCGAAACACGGAATGTCATCGCCGCGAGCCAGACGCGGCAGGTAGTGATTGCGTTGTTCGTCGGTGCCGTAATGCAGCAACAATTCGGCAGGGCCGAGGGAGTTGGGGACCATGACCGTCGAAGCGAGGTCGCCGCTACGGGTAGCCAGTTTCATCGCGACTTGTGAGTGGGCATAGGCCGAGAAGCCTTTACCGCCGAACTCTTTGGGGATGATCAGGGCAAAGAAACCGTGCTGTTTGATGTGTTCCCAGGCACGAGGCGGCAGGTCCATGGCCTGACCGATTTCCCAATCGGTGACCATCGCGCACAGCTCTTCGGTCGGGCCGTCGAGGAAGGCTTGTTCTTCTTCGGTCAGTTGGACTTTCGGATAGCTGAGCAGCAAGTCCCAATCAGGACGGCCACTGAACAGTTCGCCATCCCACCAGACTGTCCCGGCGTCGATGGCATCGCGCTCGGTCTCCGACATGGGCGGCAACACTTTCTTGAACCAGGTGAACATCGGCGCGGTGAAATGTTTGCGACGCAGGTCCGGCAGCGCCAGCGGCAATGCCACGGCCAGCAGCAGGATCCAGAAGACCACCATCAACCAGGTTGGCGCATGGCTGATGACGCCCATCGCCAGCAGATAAACAGCAACCACGCCCAGCGCAGGCATAGGCGCAACGCGACGGTGCGCCAGCCAGGCGATGCCGACGATCAGAACCACAATCCACAACAACAGCATAAGTAATCCTCCGTGATGACAGCAGCGAGCAGCCACTATCAAGAGCCTGGGCATGTTTCGTCAAGAAACGACCCGAGCGAGTGCATGGATAGTGACCCTGGCGGGGGGAGGGAGTTTCACTGCGTGATCTGGCCACTATTGGTCGTGGGATCTGTCGCAGCAGCGCGCTCGACCATTACCCTTGCAGGCCGACATAGAATGTTCCACATGAAGGCCGCGTTTGACTGCAAATGGCCTATCCTGTCGCCCATCTTCAAGGAGAAACCAATGCTTAAAATCTGGGGCCGGAAAAACTCTTCCAATGTGCGCAAGGCACTCTGGATCGCCGAAGAGCTGGGCCTGCAATACGAAGCGCTCGACGCGGGCGGGGCGTTTGGGCTGGTGGATGGCGCTGAATATCGGGCAAAGAACCCAAACGGCCGAATCCCGATGATCGAAGATGGCGACTTCGTGCTCTGGGAATCCAACGCCATCGTGCGTTACCTGGCGGCCCGTCACGCATCTGGCTCAGCGTTGTACCCCACCGATGCGCAGCAACGTGCAACTGCGGACAAATGGATGGACTGGACCACGTCGACCTTTGCCGGTCCGTTTCGCGATGTGTTCTGGGGCGTACTGCGTACCCCGGCCGAGCAGCAGGATTGGGTGCAGATCAACGGCGCGATCAAAACCTTGCAGGGGCTGTTGATCGTTGTCGATGAGGCGCTACAGAAACAGCCTTACTTGTCCGGAGCCGAGTTCGGCATGGGCGACATCCCGCTGGGCAGCTTTATTTATGCCTGGTTCGAAATGCCGATTGAACGACCCGCCATGCCACACCTCGAAAGCTGGTATGCACGGTTGAAGGCACGGCCGGCGTATCAGGCAGCGGTCATGACCGCGCTGACTTGATGCGTGCCGTTGATAGGCACTATCAATAGATCACGCTGTACTTGAGCGGCTCGGCCAAGCACCATTGCGGTGCTGGCCAGAGTTGTAATCAGGTGTGTCAGCCCTCATCTCTATTCTCTATTTCTTCACTGGTAATTTTTTCGATATGAGTTCTGCTCTATCCATCCGGCAGCTAACCAAAACCTACGGCAACGGTTTCCAGGCCCTGAGTGGTATCGATCTGGACGTCGCTGAAGGTGATTTTTTTGCCTTGCTTGGCCCTAACGGCGCGGGCAAATCCACCACCATTGGCATCATCTCGACCCTGGTCAACAAGACCAGTGGCACGGTGAATATCTTTGGCCATGACCTGGACCGCGAGCCCGCGGCGCTCAAGCGCTGCATTGGCGTGGTGCCTCAGGAATTCAATTTCAATCAGTTCGAAAAGGCCTTCGACATCGTCGTGACCCAGGCGGGTTACTACGGCATCCCACCGAAGATCGCCAAAGAACGCGCCGAGCAGTACCTGACCCAGTTGGGATTGTGGGACAAGCGCGACGTGCCTTCACGCTCATTGTCCGGTGGTATGAAGCGACGTCTGATGATCGCCCGCGCGTTGATCCATCAGCCTCGTCTGCTGATCCTCGACGAGCCGACAGCGGGTGTTGATATCGAGCTGCGTCGTTCGATGTGGTCGTTCCTTACCGAGCTGAACGAGCAGGGCACTACCATCATTCTGACTACGCACTACCTGGAAGAGGCCGAGCAGCTGTGCCGTAACATCGGCATCATCGACCACGGTGTGATCGTGGAAAACACGGGCATGAAGCAGTTGCTCAACAAGATGACGGTGGAAACCTTCTTGCTGGACCTCAAGCATGAACACAAGGTTGCGCCGCAGTTGACAGGCTATCCAAATACGCTGATTGACAGCCATACCCTGGAAGTCCAGGTCGACAAGAACGTTGGCATCACCGCGCTGTTCAGCCAATTGGCCGCGCAGAATATCGAAGTGCTGAGCCTGCGCAACAAAACCAATCGCCTTGAGGAGTTGTTCGTGTCTCTGGTGGAAAAAAATCTGGCGAAGGTAGCGGTATGAGCCACGAAACGAGTTCCGAGCTACGCCCCAACCTTATTGCCTTGAATACCATTGTCTATCGCGAGGTGCGCAGGTTCATGCGCATCTGGCCGCAAACCTTGCTGCCGCCAGCGATTACCATGGTCCTGTATTTCGTGATCTTCGGTAACCTGATCGGTCGGCAGATCGGCGACATGGGCGGCTTCACCTACATGCAATACATCGTGCCGGGTCTGATCATGATGTCGGTGATCACCAACTCGTACGGCAACGTGGTATCGAGTTTCTTTGGTGCCAAGTTCCAGCGTTCGGTGGAAGAACTGATGGTTTCCCCGGTCTCGCCTCACACCATATTGATCGGCTACGTGCTGGGCGGTGTGCTGCGTGGTCTGGCGGTGGGCGTTATCGTGACGATCTTGTCGATGTTCTTCACTGATCTGCAGGTTCACCACTTGGGCGTGACCATTGTGGTGGTGTTGCTGACTGCAACGATCTTCTCGCTGCTGGGCTTTATCAACGCAGTATTTGCACGTAACTTCGACGATATCTCGATCATCCCGACCTTCGTACTGACTCCGCTGACGTACCTGGGCGGTGTGTTCTATTCCATCAGCTTGCTGCCACCGTTCTGGCAAACCGTGTCGCTGGCCAACCCGGTTCTGCACATGGTCAACGCCTTCCGTTACGGCATTCTGGGGGTTTCTGATATCCGTATCAGTATTGCCCTGGCATTCATGGTGATTGCGACCATCGTGCTGTATGTCGGTTGTGCGCGGTTGCTGGTGAGTGGGCGCGGGATGCGTTCTTAGTAGACACGGTGCTTGGTTTGACGTCGTGGGACCGGCTTTAGCCGGGAAGACGGTATTTCGGCAGAAAGATATGCTGTGGCTGTCCAGGCCTCTTCCCGGCTAAAGCCGGTCCCACGACGGTGACACGGCCACGAAAATTGTCGGCGACCAGGTATGCATCGCTCCAAGGTAATGTGAAAACACCATGCTGGTAATCTCCAATAACGTGCATCTCCCCGATGCAGAAATCGAATTGACTGCCATCCGTGCCCAGGGCGCGGGTGGGCAGAACGTCAATAAGGTTTCCAGTGCGGTGCACCTGCGTTTCGACATCAACGCTTCATCGCTGCCGCCTTTTTACAAAGAGCGGTTGCTGGCATTGCGTGATAGCCGGATTACCAGTGAAGGTGTGCTCGTGCTCAAGGCGCAGCAGTATCGCACTCAGGAGCAGAACCGTGCCGACGCGCTGGAGCGTTTGACCGAGCTGATCGTCAACGCTGCCAAGGTCGAGAAGAAGCGTCGCCCGACCAAGCCGACGTTGGGCTCAAAGACCCGCCGCCTTGAGTCCAAGACCAAGCGCGGCTCGATCAAGGCAGGTCGCGGCAAAGTCGACTTCTGATCAGGCGTTCTGTAGGCGAGCCGCTTTGGCCTGCTTGTACAGCCAGACGCTCAGCGCCAGCCCGCTGAGCGAGGCGAGGGCCGCAAACAGGAAGATCGAGGCAAAGCCGAAGCCTGCCGCGACCGCACCGGCCACCGGACCGGTAATCCCCAGCGACAAGTCGATGAACAGCGAGTAAGCGCCCACTGCTGCACCGCGGCTGGAGGCAGGCACCAGATTCACCGCTTCGACGCCCAGCGCCGGGAATACCAGCGAGAATCCGAAACCGGTCAACGCTGCGCCTGCCAAGGCCAGCTCTGGGGACGGCGCCACCCACAGCAACAGCAAGCCGAGACTTTCGACGCTCAGGCAGCCAATCGCCACTTTGAAACCGCCAATCCGGTTGATCATGTTGCCGAACAACAGCCGCGCCCCGATGAACGACGCACCGAACAGGCTCAGGCACAGCACTGCGTTTGGCCAGTTATGGCTGTTGTAATAAAGGGTGATAAACGTTGCGATGGTGCCGAAACCGATAGAACCCAGCGCCAGGCCCATGCCATGCGGGAAGACTTTACCGAGCACATGAATGAACGGCATGCGTTCGCCGTGGACGATCGGCACGGCTTCTTTATTCCAGGCCAGTTTCAACCCGAGCAGGGCGAGCAGGATGATGCTCACGCCCATGCTCCATAGTCCAAGCGTGCTGACCAGCATCACCCCCAGCGGTGCGCCGATGGCCAGCGCGCCGTAGCTGGCGATGCCATTCCAGGAAATCACTTTGGCGGTGTTCTGCGAGCCAACACGGCCAATGCCCCAGCCTATCGACCCGGAACCCACCAGACTCTCTGCACTGCCCAGCACCAGTCGACCGAAGAACAGGCTGACCAGGCTGATCACGGGCCACGCCTGCAGCCAGCTCGACAGCAGCATGAATACACCGCTCAGTCCGCAACCGGCCAGGCCGAACAACACTGCTTTCTTGGGCCCGAGGTTATCAATGATGCGCCCGGCATACGGGCGGCTGAGCAGGGTTGCCAGGTATTGCACGCTGATCACCAGCCCCGCAGTCACCGCGCCAAAACCCAGGTCGGTGTGAACGTACCCCGGCAATACCGCCAGCGGAATACCGACGTTCAGGTAACCGATGAAGGTGAACATGACGATGGAGACGACTTGCAGAGTGACTGCCATTGGGCGTTGCGAATCACTGCGTGGTGTATCAGGCATGGGTAAGCGGTCCACTGTAACGGCGGGGGAATCAAACGGGGCTGCAGGTCGAGTCGAACCTTAGCAAGCTAACCAAGTGCTCAATGATAGCGGCGAACGGACGCTGGACTGGAGGCCTGGTTAAAAAAATTTACCGCGAGGGTATGCGGTCAAGAGGGGGCAGAGGCTTACTTAGGCTGTTCAGGTGCAACCAGTTGGGTCGTTACCAGCGCGGCGAGAGCGTTTTCCTGATTACCGAAACGGTCGAGCAGGGCCTGCTTCTTTTCCGGGCTCAACTGTGCCCAGATTTTGATCATCAGTTCGGCAGTGCCGATCAGGGTATTGGCTTGTGCTTCGTTGAAGTCTTTCATGTGCAGCCTGTGGTCATCGGCAATCAGACGTATGAAAACACAGCAAGGCTGGTTTCCGATACGTCTGAAAAATCACCCTCAGTCTTCGCTGGAGGCTTGCTGGCCTTGTTCGGCCTGTAGACCGGCTTTCATGTCGACCGGTTGACCGAGTTCCAGCTGAGCCAGTGTCGATTGCTCAGGCTCTTTCTGGCCAGGGGGAAAGTTAGGAATTTCATGCATTTCAATGCTCCTTGCACAAGTTTTTTAGTTGCTGGGCAGAACCAGTGCTTCTAAAAAGCTTGGGCAGGATACAGCAGAGATAATGACAAACAGACTTTTATCTCGACCGTTGGTCATGTGCGGAAACAAAAACCGGATTTTATTGTCCTGCGTCATGGCGAGTATTTCAGGCCGACAGGTCATCAACTCGCCGACTTGATTTGCAATGCAATCTTGTGGGAGCAGAGCTTGCCCGCGATGCATGAGATGCAGGCAGACGACATACCGCGTTATTGTTTATCGTCGGAATGCCGCCCAGACCCAGCCCAGTTCCCACAGGTATTGATGTCAGCCTGAGAAATTTTATTTACGCCCCTCAGCGCTTTTCGCCACCTCATCAGTACGCGCCGCCATGATGAAGTCGTTGCGGTGCAGGCCTTTGATCGAGTGGCTCCACCAAGTCACGGTCACTTTGCCCCATTCGGTCAGCAGGCCTGGGTGATGCCCCTCTGCTTCGGCTATTTCACCCACGGCATTGGTAAACGCCAGGGCGAATTTGAAATTTTTGAACAGGTAGATTTTTTCCAGCTGCATCACGCCGTCGCGGACCTCGATGTTCCAGTCCGGAATCTGCATCAACAACTCTGGCAGTTCGGCCTCGCTGACCTGCGGAGCGTTGGCGCTGCAGGCCTCGCAGCTGGCTTGGGATAGTTGGGTCATGAATAGGTTTCCTGTTCAGGCCGCTTGGGTAGCGGATGGATTTTTAGGTGGGAATTTCGGTGCATGCAGCCCTAGCTGCATGGCTTGCTCGACCATACCCATGATGTCTTCCTGAGCGAGATCGAACAGCCGCTTCAAGTCGGGCAACACAAAATACAAGGGTTGCAGAATATCGATCCGGTAAGGCGTGCGCATCGCCTCCACTGGACTGAACGCTTGATGCTCCGGCGCCGTCGAGAGGCTGTAGACCGCTTCTTTAGGCGAGGAGAGAATCCCTCCGCCATAGATTTTGCGCCCTTGCGGCGTATCAACCAGCCCGAATTCAATGGTCATCCAGTAGAGGCGGGCCAGATAGACGCGCTGTTCTTTGCTGGCACTGAGGCCGAGCTTGCCATAGGTGTGGGTGAATTCGGCAAACCAGGGGTTGGTCAGCAGCGGGCAGTGACCGAAGATTTCGTGAAAGATGTCCGGCTCTTGCAGGTAGTCCAGTTCTTCCTGACTGCGGATAAACGTCGCCACGGGAAACTGCTTGCTTGCCAGCAACTCGAAAAAAGTCTGGAACGGGATCAGTGCCGGAACTCGTGCCACTTGCCAGCCGGTGGCCGTGCCCAGAACGCGGTTGATGTCCGCCAGTTGCGGGATGCGCTCATGGGGCAGGGCCAGTTGCTCGATGCCGTCCAGGTATTCCTGACAGGCACGTCCTTCAATCACCTTCATCTGCCGGGTGATCAAGGTGTTCCAGACCTCATGCTCGGCGTCGGGGTAGTCGATGACCCCATGGGCGTCGGGTTCGCGTGCCACGTATTTCGTATGGCTCATGCAGCTCTCCTTGGGGTTCTTTTTATTGGGTTTGTTGCGAACGCCCAGAGTCATGAATAGCGCGTTTCAGGCTTTCTGGATGCCAGCGCTTCGCTTCGAGTAGATGGATAAAGCTGCCATCTCGTAAAGAAATCTTTACGAGATGGCAGAAACCCTGATTATCTTGTCGTCAGCCGGGGGTTTTTAGCTTCAGCGCTGTCACGAATTCTTGACGCGAAACTTCAGTTCATCACAAAAATAACAACAGCCACAGGATTCATCCGCCATGCGCATCAAAGTGCACTGCCAGAACCGCATCGGTATGACTCGCGATATTCTCGAACTGCTGGCGTCCTATGGCGTCAACGTCGCCAGGGGCGAGGTGGGCGGGGAGCACGGCGACGCGATCTATCTGCACTGCCCGAACCTGATCAATCTGCAATTCCAGTCTTTGCGCCCGCGCTTCGAAGCCATTGCGGGCGTATTTGGCGTCAAGCGCGTGGGGCTAATGCCCAGTGAGCGGCGGCATATGGAGTTGGACGCATTGCTTGGCGCGCTGGAGTTTCCGGTGTTATCCATCGACATGGGCGGCTCGATTGTTGCGGCTAACAGGTCCGCCGCTCAGTTACTGGGCGTGCGCGTGGATGAAGTGCCGGGTATTGCGTTGGCGCGTTATGCACAAGACCTCGATGTGCCCGAACTGATCCGCAGTAACAAGTCTCGGATCAATGGCCTGCGAGTGACCATTCGTGGTGATGCGTTTCTTGCGGACATCGCGCCCTTGCAGTCCCTCCATGACGACAGTGAAGCAATGGCCGGGGCGGTATTGACCCTGCATCGTGCCGATCGGGTCGGTGAGCAGATCTATCAAGTGCGCAAAGAAGAGCTGCGCGGTTTCGACAGTATTTTCCAAAGCTCCCGAGTCATGGCCGCGGTGGTGCGTGAAGCCCGACGCATGGCGCCGCTGGACGCACCCTTATTGATTGAAGGTGAGACGGGCACCGGCAAGGAACTGTTGGCCCGAGCCTGCCACCTCGCCAGCCCGCGTGGGCAGTCGCCGTTGATGGCGATGAATTGCTCGGGCCTGTCTGATGCCATGGCCGAGACCGAGTTGTTCGGTTATGGCCCCGGCGCATTCGATGGGGCGCGAGCTGAAGGCAAGCTGGGTCTGTTGGAGCTGACAGCTGGCGGCACGCTGTTTCTCGACAGTGTGGGTGAACTCAGTTTGCGCATGCAGGCCCGGCTGCTGCGGTTTCTGCAGGACGGTTGCTTCCGGCGCGTTGGCAGTGACGAGGATGTTTTTCTCGATGTGCGAGTCATGTGTTCAACCCAGAAAGATTTGTCTGAGCTTTGCGCGAAAGGTGAGTTTCGTGAGGACCTCTACCATCGCCTCAACGTCCTGACCCTGCACATCCCGCCGTTGCGTGAATGCCTGGATGGTCTCGGGCCGCTGGTGGAGCATTTTCTGGATCAGGCCAGCCGTCAGATCGGTTGCCCATTACCCAACATTGCAACTGCCGCTCTGGAGCGTCTGAGTCATTACCAATGGCCCGGCAACGTTCGGCAGTTGGAGAATGTGCTGTTCCAGGCTGTTTCGTTGTGCGAGGGCGGGACGGTAAGAGCCGAACACATTCGCTTGCCGGATTACGGCGTGCGCGATCCGTTGGCGGAATTTTCCATCGAAGGTGGGTTGGAAGAGATAGTCGGACGTTTTGAGAAGGCGATATTGCAGCGCCTTTATTCTGAATATCCCAGCAGTCGGCAACTTGGAAAGCGCTTGGGTGTTTCCCATACAACGGTGGCTAACAAGTTGCGGGACTATGGGTTAAGCAGTTGCAGCAAGCCGGATGATAAATGTCGGTAGGAGCGAACTTGTTCGCGAGATATTGGCATATCAGCAAATGTTTACCTGATACGCCGTCTCGCCAACAAGTTGCCTCCTACCCATAATTGCCTGACGGATGTCACTCAACTATTACTGCACCCGTTACCCATTACCTGGTAGCCCATCACATGCTGCTGGCCTTTGGAGTCTTCATAGGTCATGCGCATTGGCACTACCTTGCAGACATCAGGAATGGCGGTGATGGAGATGACTTTGGCGATGTCAGGGTGGCTGCCGTAGGTGTATTGCTCGACGCGAGCTTGTTGGGCAGCAACTTTTGCTCCGGATTCTTCAGCCATTGCAAATGTGCTGAAACCACAGAGTGCCAGAACCAACAGTGAAACTTTCATTTCTGCTTTACCTTCTTGAGTTCGAAAGGGGGCACATCGCCCTTTTAGAGCGATGTGTGAAGCTTGTATCAGAGGATAATTAACTCGCCGTGGGGGGCTGTCAGTTATTAATCATGTGCCTTGTTGGGCGAAGTCGATTCTATGCTTGTCACCTAACTTCATATAGAAACAGTTTTGATAAACACTATTGAGCGAATTGGCAACAATCCCTGAGCGGTCCGGGCCAGAGCCTTTTGACCGTGTGCAGGCTTGAAGATGGGTGCATTTTCAATCGCCTCTACGGCTCGCGACCGGTAAACGGTAAGACCATCGTCGAATGGTCCCGGCGCCGACAGGCGGATACAACAGGGGCATAAAACAACAACTATCCACCGAGGTAACCAAGATGAGTGCAGCTTCCCTGTACCCCGTCCGCCCAGAAGTCGCAGCGAGCACGCTGACCGATGAGGCGACCTACAAGGCCATGTACCAGCAGTCGGTGGTCAATCCCGATGGCTTCTGGCGTGAACAAGCTCAGCGTCTGGACTGGATCAAACCTTTTACCTCGGTCAAGCAGACCTCTTTCGATGACCACCGTGTCGATATCAAATGGTTTGCCGATGGCACTTTGAACGTTGCCTATAACTGCCTGGATCGCCATCTGGAAGAACGCGGCGACACCCTCGCAATCATCTGGGAAGGTGACGATCCTTCCGAAAGCCGCAATATTACTTACCGCGAGTTGCATGCCGAAGTCTGCAAGTTCGCCAACGCCTTGCGCGGTCAGGATGTACACCGTGGCGACGTGGTGACTATCTATATGCCGATGATCCCCGAGGCCGTGGTCGCCATGCTGGCCTGTGCCCGCATCGGTGCGATTCACTCGGTGGTGTTCGGCGGTTTCTCTCCCGAAGCGCTGGCTGGCCGCATCATCGACTGCAAATCCAAAGTGGTGATCACCGCTGACGAAGGTCTGCGCGGCGGCAAAAAAACTGCCATGAAAGCCAACGTTGACCGGGCACTGACCAACCCGGAAACCGCCAGCGTACAGAAAGTCATCGTCTGCAAACGCACCGGTGGCGACATCGAATGGAACCGTCACCGCGACATCTGGTACCACTCGCTGCTGGAAGTGGCTTCCGAGACCTGCGCACCGAAAGAAATGGGTGCTGAAGAGTCGCTGTTCATTCTTTACACCTCTGGCTCGACCGGCAAGCCGAAAGGCGTGTTGCACACCACAGGCGGTTATCTGCTGTATGCCGCGCTGACCCACGAGCGTGTGTTCGACTACAAGCCGGGTGAAATCTACTGGTGCACCGCCGACGTGGGTTGGGTGACTGGCCACAGCTATATCGTCTACGGCCCGCTGGCCAACGGCGCGACCACGCTGTTGTTCGAAGGCGTACCGAACTATCCGGACATCACTCGCCTGTCGAAGATCATCGACAAACACAAGGTCAACATCCTCTACACAGCACCGACTGCGATTCGCGCAATGATGGCCGAAGGCACCAAGTCGGTTGAAGGCGCTGACGGCTCAAGCCTGCGCCTGCTGGGTTCGGTGGGCGAGCCGATCAACCCGGAAGCCTGGAACTGGTACTACAACACTATCGGTAATAAAAACTGCCCGATTGTTGATACCTGGTGGCAGACCGAGACAGGGGGCATCCTGATCAGCCCGCTGCCGGGCGCCACTGCCCTCAAGCCTGGCTCGGCGACGCGTCCGTTTTTCGGCGTGATCCCGGCCTTGGTGGATAACCTTGGCAACCTGATCGAGGGTGCTGCCGAAGGTAACCTGGTGATCCTCGATTCATGGCCTGGGCAATCGCGTTCGCTGTACGGCGACCACGACCGGTTCGTCGACACCTACTTCAAGACCTTCCGCGGCATGTACTTCACGGGTGACGGTGCGCGTCGTGACGAAGATGGTTACTACTGGATCACCGGTCGCGTGGATGACGTGCTTAACGTTTCCGGCCACCGCATGGGTACGGCTGAAATCGAAAGCGCGATGGTCGCTCACCCGAAAGTCGCCGAAGCCGCAGTGGTCGGTGTGCCGCATGATTTGAAAGGGCAGGGCATCTACGTCTATGTGACGCTCAATGGTGGCGAAGTCCCGGACGAAGCGCTGAGGATCGAGCTGCGTAACTGGGTCCGTAAAGAGATCGGCCCGATTGCTTCACCTGACGTCATCCAGTGGGCGCCGGGTCTGCCCAAGACCCGCTCCGGGAAAATCATGCGCCGCATCCTGCGCAAGATCGCCACCGGTGAATACGATTCGCTGGGTGATATTTCAACCCTCGCAGATCCAAGCGTTGTGCAGCATTTGATCGACACGCACAAGACCATGAGCGTGGCTTGATAGTCAGCGCTTGAAAGAGCCCCATCCGGTGTGAGCCGGGTGGGGCTTTTTTGTTTTCCCGATCGAGACCGCAGCGTTCCGATCGCGAGCAAGCTCGGTTCCCGCAGGAGAACGCTATCTCATGTGGGAGATTCTATGTTGCCCCGCAAGCTGATTGATGACGTGGGACCGGCTTTAGCCGGGAAGACGGTATTTCTGCAGATAAAGATTCAGTGTCTGTCCCGGCCTCTTCCCGGCTAAAGCCGGTCCCACGTCATCAGTGATTCCTGTGGGGGCAGAGGTTGCTCGCGATTGGGGGTAGCACAAAACCTCAGGCTCCACGAAATCTCAGCTTCATCCAACCAGGATATATATCGGCCTGTTACCCATCCCACTGCTCCGGTAACGCCACTCTCGCTTATGAGGCATTGCGCCTCATTTCTGTAGGAATTCACTACACAAATGCCTGGCAGTTAAACATGCGGCAATGCCACCCTTGCCGTATTACAAGGCTTTGCCAATAATGGGCGCGCATTTTGCTGTAATCACTGGTTGTTCTTTTCGATGCCTTGGCATAACCGGTTTTGGTTGTCAATGTGCATGTCGCGATTTTTGGCGCATCTGTAACTAGTTGTCGCATTGAAGAAATATCGACTTCGTGTGTCCCGTTAAAATGCCGCTCACTCGCCGCAGGCTTGCAGGTCCGGATACCGGTCCCAGCCGCCAGGCGTCTACCTCCAATAGTCCTCTTCGCATCCTGGGCTTTCGCTCACGCTGCCATTTGTCGTGTTTTACCGACGGAGTCCTGACAATGAAAAAGCTCATGCTGCTTGGCGCGATGGCGCTGACCGTTCTGGCGCAGCCAGTGTTCGCAGACGAAAAGCCTCTGAAAATCGGTATCGAAGCGGCGTACCCTCCGTTTGCTTCCAAGGCGCCGGACGGCAGCATCGTTGGTTTCGACTACGATATCGGCAACGCGCTGTGTGCTGAGATGAAGGTCAAGTGCACGTGGGTCGAGCAAGAGTTCGATGGCCTGATCCCTGCGCTGAAAGTACGCAAGATCGACGCAATCCTGTCTTCCATGTCCATCACCGAAGACCGCAAAAAGTCTGTCGACTTCACTGATCGCTACTACAGCACTCAGGCGCGTCTGGTCATGAAGGAAGGCACGACCATCAGCGACAGCCTGGATGAACTCAAAGGCAAGAAGATCGGCGTGCAACGTGGAACGATCCACGATACTTTCGCCAAAAAAGTATTTGAGCCGAAGGGCGCCGAGATCAAGTCCTACAGCTCTCAGAACGAAATCTACCTGGACATCAAGGCCGGTCGTCTGGACGGCACCGTTGCGGATGCGACCCTGTTGCAGGATGGTTTCCTGAAAACCGATTCGGGCAAGGGCTATGCTTTTGCCGGTCCGGCGTTCACCGATCCGACCTATTTCGGTGACGGCATCGGTATCGCTGTTCGCAAAGGCGACAAGGCCAACGTTGATCGTATCAACGCCGCCATCGCTGCAATTCGCGCTAACGGCGAATACAAGAAAATTCAGGACAAGTACTTCGATTTCGACGTTTACGGCAAGTAAACCTGTCGTCTGAATGGCGCAGCCAGAAGCCGTTATCGGGTTCGCGGCTAGCGCCATTTTTTACACCCATGAGGACCGCATAACATGTTGAATGGCTACGGGGCTGTCATCCTCGAGGGCGCAGGGCTGACGCTGCAACTGGCCCTGTCGTCGATGGCGCTGGCAATCGTCCTGGGCCTGATTGGTGTGTCGTTGCGTTTGTCGCCGGTGCGCTGGCTGGCCTGGCTGGGTGACGTGTATTCCACCGTGATTCGCGGGATTCCCGATCTGGTCCTGATTCTGCTGATTTTCTATGGCGGTCAGGGTGCGCTGAACACCATTGCGCCAATGCTCGGTCATGATGATTACATCGACCTGAGCCCGTTGGCTGCCGGTATTGGCACCTTGGGTTTCATCTTCGGTGCTTATCTGTCGGAAACCTTTCGCGGGGCATTCATGGCCATTCCAAAAGGGCAGGCCGAAGCAGGCCTTGCTTACGGGATGAGCCATTCCAAAGTGTTTTTCAGAATTCTGGTGCCGCAGATGGTTCGCCTGGCGATCCCCGGCTTCACCAACAACTGGCTGGTACTGACCAAGGCGACGGCGCTGATTTCGCTGGTCGGTCTGCAGGACATGATGTTTCTGGCCAAGCAGGCAGGCGACGCTACCAGTCAGCCTTTCACGTTCTTCCTCGCAGTGGCCGCGATTTATCTGCTGATTACCAGCGTCTCGCTGTTGGCCCTGCGTCTTATTGAAAAGCGTTACTCCGTTGGAGTAAGGGCGGCTGACCTGTGATTTTTGATTACAACGTCATCTGGGACAGTCTGCCGCTGTATTTCTCCGGCCTGCTGACTACCCTTGAGTTGCTCGGCATCGCCCTGGCGTTCGGCCTGTTGGCGGCGCTGCCATTGGGCCTGATGCGGGTGTCGAAAAAGCCTTGGGTGAACCTGCCTGCCTGGCTCTATACCTATGTGATCCGTGGCACGCCGATGCTCGTGCAGCTCTACCTGATCTACTACGGGCTCGCGCAATTTGCCGTTGTGCGCGAGAGCTTCATGTGGCCGTGGCTATCCAGTGCGACCTTTTGCGCCTGTCTGGCGTTTGCGATCAATACCAGCGCTTACACCGCCGAAATCATTGCTGGCAGCCTCAAGGCTACGCCTGCGGGCGAGATTGAAGCGGCGCGTGCCATGGGCATGTCCAAGGCCAAAATGTATCGTCGTATCCTGCTGCCCTCGGCCTTGCGTCGGGCGTTGCCGCAGTACAGCAACGAAGTGATCATGATGTTGCAGACTACCAGTCTCGCCTCCAGCGTGACCCTGGTCGACATCACCGGTGCGGCCCGCGCGGTCAACTCCGAAAGCTTTTTGCCCTTCGAGGCGTTTATCACCGCAGGCGTGTTCTACCTGTGCCTGACATTCATCCTGGTGCGCCTGTTCAAGCTGGCTGAACGCCGCTGGCTGGGCTACCTCGCACCCCGGAAGGCCTGACATGCAAAGAACCGATCATGTATTGCCGTGGAGTACCCTCGGCACCGAGCGCCAACTGAGCGTGTTTCGCTTCGGCAGCGGCGAGCGCAAAGCCTACATCCAGGCCAGCCTCCACGCTGATGAGTTGCCGGGGATGCGCACCGCCTGGGAGCTGAAGAAACGTTTGGCTGAGCTGGAAGAGCAGGGCGCACTCAAGGGTGTTATCGAACTGGTTCCGGTCGCTAACCCGATTGGTTTGGGCCAATTGCTGCAAGGCGCGCATCAAGGGCGCTTCGAGTTCGGCAGCGGCAAAAACTTCAATCGCGATTTCTCCGAACTGAGCGAGCCGGTGGCCGAGTTGCTTGAGGGTCAGTTGGGCGATGATCCGCACAGCAATGTGCAGTTGATCCGCAAGGCGATGACCACGGTGCTGGCAAATCTGCCTCCAGCAGAGAGTGAGCTGCGCGGCATGCAGCGGATTCTGCTGAGTCACGCGTGCGTTGCCGATGTGGTGCTCGACCTGCATTGCGATGCTGACGCTGCATTGCACCTGTACGCCTTGCCGCAGCACTGGCCGCAATGGCGCTCGCTGACGGCGCATTTGAATGTGCAAGTCGCCTTGCTGGCAGAAGACTCCGGCGGCAGCTCTTTCGACGAAGCCTGCTCATTGCCGTGGTTGCGTCTGTCGCGGATTTTCCCTGACGCGCAGATCCCTCTGGCGTGTCTGGCAACCACCATTGAGTTGGGCGGCCAGGCCGATACCGGCAAAACTCAGGCCGAAGCACATGCCGAGGGCATCCTGGCATTCCTTGCCGAGCAAGGCTTCATCAGTGGTGACTGGCCGCAGGCTGCCCACGAAGAATGCGAAGGCATGCCGTTCGAAGGCACAGAGTTGTTGTTTGCACCGCACCCGGGTGTGGTGAGTTTTCTGCGCGAAGCGGGAGCCTGGGTCGAAGTGGGGGATCCGCTGTTTGAGGTGATTGATCCGCTGTCTGACCGGGTCAGCACCGTTTGTTCGAATACCGCCGGGGTGTTGTTTGCCATCGAGCGGTTGCGTTACGCCCAGCCGGGTTTCTGGTTGGCCAAAGTGGCAGGTCGTACTGCCCGACGTCAGGGTCGCTTGCTCAATGACTGACCCATTTGTGAGAACTGAAAGCATGAACAAACTGGAAGTCCAGGATCTGCACAAACGCTACGGCAGCCATGAAGTGCTCAAGGGTGTTTCCCTGACCGCCAAAGCGGGCGATGTGATCAGCATCATCGGCTCCAGTGGTTCGGGCAAAAGTACCTTCCTGCGTTGCATCAATCTTCTTGAACAGCCCCATGCGGGCAAGATTCTGCTCAATAACGAAGAGCTTCAGCTGGTCGCCAACAAAGACGGCAGCATGCGCGCTGCGGACCCGAAACAGCTGCAACGCATGCGTTCGCGCCTGTCCATGGTGTTCCAGCACTTCAACTTGTGGGCGCACATGACCGCGCTGGAAAACATCATTGAAGCGCCAGTGCATGTTCTGGGCGTGTCGAAAAAAGAAGCGCTGGAAAAAGCCGAGCATTACTTGGCCAAAGTAGGCGTTGCTCATCGTAAAGACGCCTATCCGGGGCATATGTCCGGTGGTGAACAGCAGCGCGTGGCCATTGCCCGTGCCTTGGCGATGGAGCCGGAGGTCATGCTGTTCGATGAGCCAACTTCCGCGCTGGACCCTGAGCTGGTGGGCGATGTGCTCAAAGTCATGCAGGCCCTTGCTCAGGAAGGTCGGACCATGGTCGTGGTGACGCACGAAATGGGCTTTGCCCGTGAAGTGTCCAATCAGTTGATCTTTCTCCACAAAGGCGTGGTCGAAGAGCGCGGTGATCCCCGTAAAGTGCTGGTCAACCCGCAGTCCGAACGTTTGCAGCAGTTCCTGTCAGGTAGCTTGAAGTAACGAAAAGCTACGTTTTGACAATGCCTTTCGAGGCGTAACAGTTCATGCTGCGCGGCAAGCAGCATGAGCTGATTGTTAGAGATTCAGTCTGGGCGTTGCGATGCCCGCCCCATAAGCTGTGTACACAGTTTTAATTACCGCGATACGTTTCGGATTGCACGCCATGACCGCTCAACGAATTGGTTTTCTTATCTGGCCCAGCACCAAAGCCCTGACTCTGGCGCTGGCTGAGGAAGCCTTGCGTGTCGCCCAGCGCGTCCACCCGGAAGTGCTTTACGAACTGTCGTTTCTACAAGCCGAAGCGCCTGCCGAGGGCGCTTGGCAGTTGCCCGGCGAACCTTGGGCGGGGCGGCTGGAAGGTTGTCAGAAGCTGTTTTTGCTGGCTGATGAACCGCCTGCGGCAGTCAACTCCACGCTGGCCTCGGCGCTCAAGCAGTTGGTGCGTTCCGGTTGCGTGATTGGCGGGTTGTCAGCGGGGGTTTACCCACTCGCTCAGTTGGGACTGCTGGATGGTTACCGGGCTGCCGTGCACTGGCGCTGGCAGGATGATTTCACCGAGCGTTTCCCCAAGGTGATTGCCACCAGCCATCTGTTTGACTGGGATCGTGATCGCTTGACGGCATGTGGCGGAATGTCGGTGCTGGATCTCTTGCTGGCCGTGCTGGCTCGTGATCATGGTGCTGAACTGGCGGGGGCCGTGTCTGAAGAACTGGTGGTTGAGCGCATTCGTGAAGGCGGCGAGCGTCAGCGTATTCCGTTGCAGAATCGTCTCGGCTCCAGCCATCCCAAGCTGACCCAGGCGGTGCTGTTGATGGAGGCCAATATCGAAGAACCGCTGACCACTGACGAAATCGCCCAGCACGTCTGTGTTTCGCGGCGTCAACTGGAGCGGATTTTCAAGCAATACCTCAATCGCGTGCCAAGCCAGTATTACCTGGAGCTGCGCCTCAACAAGGCGCGGCAGATGCTGATGCAGACCAGCAAATCGATTATTCAGATCGGCTTGTCTTGCGGCTTCTCCTCCGGGCCACACTTCTCCAGCGCCTATCGCAACTTCTTCGGCGCTACTCCCCGTGAAGACCGCAACCAGCGCCGCAGTAGCAGCCCGTTTGAATTATCGTCGGTGCCTGCAGAGCGGGGGTAAGTCCTGCTGGTTTTGGCGATTGAGCTGATCATTTGCCGCTGACACCGCGCTGCCGCGTGGCAAACAGCGGACCTGTAGGAGTGCACGAGCCCCGCGAGGCCGCGATAGCGTTCTTTTAGTCACCCATATGATTCTGACAAAACGCTATCGCGAGCAAGCTCACTCCTACAGGGGTGAATGTATCTAGCCAAATCAAATCATCTGCATCTGCAACAATCCGCCCGCAACGTTTAAACTGCGCCTTTGCGATGCTTAATGTCGCATTGCCGAAAGTCACCGAAAAACCCGGTTTTGTGCTGTAACAAGTTGTCGCCTGGCGGCAAGGCCGGAGTGAAACCAGTCCTTACAATCTTCCCATCGCTCGCCAGTTTCAGGCAGGCGTTCCTCTTCAGGAGACTCCGATGTCCGTTGAGCAAGCTGCGGTGCAACGCGCCGATTTCGACCAGGTAATGGTCCCCAATTACGCTCCAGCCGGGTTTATCCCTGTGCGCGGTGCGGGTTCCCGAGTCTGGGACCAGGCGGGCCGTGAGCTGGTGGATCTCTCCGGCGGGATTGCCGTCAACGTACTGGGCCATTGCCATCCGGCGCTGGTGGGTGCCTTGACTGAGCAGGCCAACAATCTCTGGCATGTTTCCAACGTGTTCACCAACGAGCCGGCCCTGCGTCTGGCGAAGAAGCTGGTGGATGCCACGTTCGCCGAGCGTGTGTTCTTCTGTAACTCCGGTGCTGAAGCCAACGAAGCCGCTTTCAAGCTGGCGCGTCGTGTTTCCCATGATCTGTATGGTCCGGACAAGTACGAAATCATTGCTGCGCTGAACAGCTTCCACGGTCGCACGCTGTTCACCGTGACCGTAGGTGGTCAGTCCAAGTACTCCGACGGCTTCGGGCCGAAGATCACCGGCATCACCCATGTGCCGTTCAACGATCTGGCCGCGCTCAAGGCCGCGATCTCCGACAAGACCTGCGCCGTGGTGCTGGAACCTATTCAGGGTGAAGGCGGCGTACTGCCTGCCGAACTCGAATACCTGCAAGGTGCCCGCGCATTGTGCGACGAGCACAAAGCGCTGCTGATTTTCGATGAAGTGCAAAGCGGCATGGGCCGCAGCGGTCGTCTGTTTGCCTACATGAATTACGGAGTCACGCCGGACATCCTCTCCAGCGCCAAGAGCATTGGTGGCGGTTTCCCGATGGCGGCCATGCTGACCACCGAAAAGCTGGCCAAGCACTTCGCTGTCGGCGTTCACGGCACGACCTATGGCGGCAACGCTTTGGCGTGTGCGGTGGGTAACGCAGTGATGGACGTCGTTCACACTCAGGAAGTCCGCGATGGCGTAACGGCCAAACACGCGAAGTTCAGAGCGCGTCTGGAGCAGATCGGCGAGAAGTACGGTGTTTTCACTCAGGTTCGCGGCATGGGCCTGTTGATCGGTTGCGTACTGACCGACGCCTGGAAAGGCAAGGCCAAGGACTTCTTCAATGCCGCCGAGCATGAAGGCGTGATGATTCTGCAAGCCGGGCCTGACGTGGTGCGTTTCGCTCCAAGTCTGGTGATCGAAGAGGCTGATATCGACGAAGGTCTGGATCGCTTCGAGCGCGCTGTGGCCAAGCTGACTCAGGCTTGAGGTCGCGCTGATTCAACGCAACACCTTCCGACGTTTGCCTGCACGGTAAGCGTCGGACATTTTCCTGTGCCATGTGGCGTTGATCCATGTGGCGCTTTTTTTCTGTGCCGGGTATGACCGGTCTGTGTTCTGGTAAGGAGTGGCACCATGCTCGTGATGCGCCCCGCGCAAATGGCTGATCTGGCCGAGGTTCAACGCCTCGCTGCCGACAGCCCGATTGGTGTCACGTCCCTGCCTGACGATGCGGGTCGTCTGGGCGACAAGATCGCGGCTTCGGAAGCCTCATTCGCGGCCGAAGTGAGCTTCAACGGCGAAGAGACCTACTTCTTCGTGCTGGAAGACAGTGAAAGCGGGCGTTTGGTGGGCTGTTCGGGGATTGTCGCTTCGGCGGGTTATTCCGAACCCTTCTATAGCTTCCGCAACGAAACCTTCGTTCACGCCTCTCGTGAGCTGAAGATTCACAACAAGATTCACGTCCTGTCCCAGTGCCACGATTTGACCGGCAATAGTTTGCTGACCAGTTTCTACGTGGTGCCTGAACTGGTGGGCAGCGCGTGGTCGGAGCTTAATTCCCGTGGCCGCCTGCTGTTCGTGGCCAGCCATCCGGAGCGTTTCGCGGATTCGGTGGTGACCGAGATCGTCGGTTACAGCGATGAAAATGGCGACTCGCCGTTCTGGGACGCCATCGGCCGCAATTTCTTCGATTTGAACTACGCCGCCGCCGAGCGCCTGTGCGGGCTGAAAAGCCGGACGTTCCTCGCCGAGCTGATGCCGCATTATCCGATCTACGTGCCGCTGCTGCCGGACGCTGCCCAGGAAGCCATGGGGCAGGTACATCCGCGGGCGCAGATCACCTTCGACATCCTGATGCGCGAAGGCTTCGAAACGGATCACTACATCGACATCTTCGACGGTGGCCCGACTCTGCATGCGCGGGTATCCGGGATTCGCTCTATCGCTCAGAGCCGCCTGGTGCCCGTTAAAATCGATGCACAACGATCCACTGATACCGGTTCAGGCGGCCGCTTGTATCTGGTTGCCAATGGTCTGCTGCAGGATTATCGGGCGATATTGCTGGAGCTGGACTGGGCGCCAGGCAAGCCGGTGGCCCTGAGTCTGGCGGCAGCCGAAGCGCTGGGTGTCGGTGAAGATGCGAGCGTGCGGGTCGTGGCGGTCTGATACGCCATTTGAATGTGGATTGCTGGTTTAGCGAGTTTCGCCGTTTCCCGAGGGAAGCGGCATTGAGGAGATAGCATGATCGTTCGTCCCGTAAGCAGCAGTGACCTGCCCGCGCTGATCGAGTTGGCGCGCAGCACAGGCGCTGGCCTGACGACCTTGCCCGCCAATGAAGAACGCTTGGCGCACCGGGTCGGTTGGGCGGAAAAGACCTTTCGCGGCGAAGCCGGGCGCGGTGACGCGGATTACCTTTTTGTGCTGGAAGATGACGATGGCCGGGTGGTAGGTATTTCCGCCATTGCCGGTGCAGTTGGCCTGCGTGAGCCTTGGTACAACTATCGAGTGGGGCTGACGGTCAGCGCCTCTCAAGAATTGAACATCTATCGCGAAATCCCGACCCTGTTTCTCGCCAATGACCTGACCGGTAATTCCGAGCTGTGCTCGTTGTTCCTGCACAGCGATCACCGTAACGGGTTGAACGGGCGTCTGCTGGCCAAGGCGCGGATGTTGTTCATTGCTGAGTTTCCGCAGTTATTCGGCAACAAGATCATTGCCGAGATGCGTGGCATGTCCGATGAAAATGGTCGTTCGCCGTTCTGGGAAAGTCTGGGTCGACACTTCTTCAAAATGGAATTCAGTCAGGCGGACTACCTGACGGGCGTCGGCAACAAGGCGTTCATTGCTGAACTGATGCCCAAGTTTCCGCTGTACAGCTGCTTCCTTTCTGAAGACGCTCGTAACGTGATCGGTCGCGTGCACGCCGATACCGAGCCAGCGCTGACCATGCTCAAGGCCGAGGGCTTCAGTTATCAGGGTTACGTGGACATCTTCGATGCAGGTCCGGCGGTTGAATGTGAAACCGCGAAGATCCGCGCCGTGCGTGACAGCGCCCCGTTGGTGCTGGCTATCGGCACTCCGGGCGACGATGCGACGCAGTTCCTGATTCACAACCGCAAGCGCGAAGATTGCCGTATTACCGTGGGCGCGGCGCGTTTTGCTGCCGGCACATTAGTGGTCGCTCCGGCGACGGCGAAGCGTCTGCGCCTGAGTGCGGGCGACAATGTCCGGGCGGTTCCGCTGTCGCCTGCACGGGAGACTGTCTGATGAGCACTCTGTATATCGCAGGTAACTGGCAGGCCGGGCAGGGAGAGGCATTCGAGTCGCTCAATCCAGTGACTCAGCAGGTTGTGTGGTCCGGGCAAGGCGCAACGACTGCTCAAGTAGAGGCTGCAGTGGGCGCTGCGCGACAGGCTTTTCCTGCCTGGGCCAGCCGGACCCTGGAAGAGCGTATCGCGGTGCTGGAAGCTTTCGCCGCGAAACTGAAAAACCAGGCCGATGCCTTGGCGCAATGCATTGGTGAAGAAACGGGCAAGCCTCTCTGGGAGTCCGCGACTGAAGTGACCAGCATGGTCAACAAAATCGCTATTTCCGTGCAGAGCTACCGGGAGCGTACCGGCGAGAAAAGTGGTCCGCTGGGCGACGCAAATGCGGTGCTGCGCCACAAGCCACATGGCGTGGTGGCAGTGTTCGGGCCGTACAACTTTCCCGGGCATCTGCCCAATGGCCATATCGTCCCGGCTTTGCTGGCGGGCAACGCCGTTGTATTCAAGCCCAGCGAGCTGACCCCGAAAGTCGCTGAGCTAACGGTCAAGTGCTGGATCGAGGCCGGTTTGCCTGCCGGGGTGTTGAACCTGCTACAGGGCGGTCGTGAAACCGGTATCGCTCTGGCCGCCAATTCAGGCATCGACGGGCTGTTTTTCACCGGTTCGAGCCGTACCGGCAATGCTCTGCATCAGCAGTTTGCCGGTCGTCCCGACAAGATTCTTGCGCTGGAAATGGGTGGCAATAACCCGCTGATCGTCGACGAAGTTACCGATGTAGAAGCGGCGGTGTACACGGTCATCCAGTCCGCTTTCATTTCTGCCGGACAGCGTTGTACGTGTGCCCGGCGTTTGCTGGTGCCGCAAGGGCCGTGGGGGGAAGCCTTTCTTGAGCGTCTGGTTGAGGTCACGCGCAACATCGAAGTGGGCGCTTACGATCAGCAGCCTGCGCCGTTCATGGGCTCGGTCATTTCACTGCACGCCGCCAGTGCCTTGCTGGCAGCGCAGGAACAACTGCTCGCCAATGGCGCTACGGCATTGCTGGAGATGACTCAGCCTCGCGCGACGGCGGCGTTGCTGACACCGGGCGTCATTGATGTTTCCGAGGTCAGTGATCCCATTGATGAGGAACTGTTCGGTCCGCTGTTGCAAGTGCTGCGTTATATCGATTTCGATGAGGCCATCGCGCTGGCCAATGATACTCAGTACGGCCTGGCTGCCGGTCTGCTGTCGGACTCTGAATCGCGTTACAAACAGTTCTGGCTGGAAAGCCGGGCGGGGATCGTGAACTGGAACAAGCAGTTGACCGGCGCCGCGAGCAGCGCACCGTTTGGGGGTGTGGGTGCATCCGGCAATCATCGGGCGAGCGCCTATTACGCGGCGGATTATTGCGCGTATCCGGTGGCATCACTGGAGAGCAGCAGCCTGACTTTGCCCGCGACCCTGACGCCCGGTGTGCGGTTGTCGTGATGCGAACATTGGACCTGTAGGAGCTCACCGAGGTTACGAGG
>NZ_LOHF01000031.1:52389-55315 GCF_002158995.1 Pseudomonas caspiana
GCTATCGCTGGCCTCGTAACCTCGGTGAGCTCCTACAGAAGTGGGTTTAACCCAAAACGCTGCGAAGCGATGATTGAACCTTACGCTTATAAGAAAAGATCCACGGAGCCGAGCCGATGAAATCATACGAAGTCAATTTTGACGGCCTGGTCGGGCCGACGCACAACTACGGCGGGCTGTCCTACGGTAACGTCGCCTCGCAAAGCAACTGCCAGCAGTCCTCCAACCCGCGCGAAGCTGCGTTGCAGGGGCTGGCAAAGATGAAAGCGCTGATGGACATGGGTTTTACCCAAGGGGTTCTCGCGCCACAAGAGCGTCCGGATGTTGCCGGTCTGCGCCGTCTTGGTTTTAGCGGCACGGATGCGCACGTGATCGAGCAGGCTGCCAAACAGGCCAAACCTCTGCTGGCAGCCAGTTGTTCCGCGTCGAGCATGTGGGTCGCCAACGCTGCAACCGTGAGCCCGAGCGCCGACACCGCCGATGGCCGCGTGCATTTCACCGCCGCCAACCTGGCCTGTAAATATCACCGCAGTATCGAGCACCCGACCACCAGCCGCGTGCTGGCCGCGATGTTTGCCAATTCACAGCATTTTGCTCATCACACTGCGTTGCCTTCTGTTGCCCAGTTTGGTGATGAAGGTGCCGCCAACCACACACGTTTGTGCCGTGACTATGGCGAGGCCGGCGTAGAGTTTTTCGTGTTTGGCCGTAGTGCCTTTGATTCGCGCTTTCCTGAACCGCAGAAGTATCCAGCGCGCCAAACCCTCGAAGCCTCCCAAGCCGTCGCCCGTTTGCATGGCTTGAGCGACAGCGCAGTGGTTTACGGTCAACAGAACCCGGCGGTGATTGATCAAGGCGTGTTTCACAACGATGTGATCGCTGTGGGTAACGGCGAAGTGTTGTTTTATCACGAGGACGCCTTCCTCCAATCCGAGCGCATGCTGGCGGAACTGCAAGACAAGCTTGCCCGTTGTGGCGGGCAGCTCAAGGCGATTTGCGTGCCTCGCGCCGAAGTCTCGGTGGAGGATGCAGTGCGTTCTTACCTGTTCAACAGCCAGCTGCTGTCCCGTCCCGACGGCACCATGTTGCTGATTGTGCCCGAAGAGTGTCGCGGCAACGAACGGGTCTGGCGTTACCTGCAAGGGCTGATCGCGGGCGCTGGCCCGGTCAGGGAGGTCAAAGTTTTCGACCTCAAACAAAGCATGCAGAATGGCGGCGGTCCGGCCTGTCTGCGTCTGCGTGTCGCGCTCAATGAAACCGAGCTGGCGGCCGTCAACCCTGGGGTTATCATGACCGCGCCTCTGTATGACACGCTGACGCAATGGGTCGACAGGCATTATCGTGATCGCATGAGCGAAGATGATCTGGCTGATCCGCAATTACTGATTGAATGCCGCGCAGCATTGGATGAATTGACGCAAATCCTTAAACTGGGCGCGGTTTATCCTTTTCAGCTGGCCTGAAATTCTGGCGGGTGGTGCCTGGCACGACCCGCCGTCCTTCCTCTCGATAGAGAACACCGATTATGAGCGACACCCTGCAGTTGATCCTTGAAGACACCGATGGCACCCAGCTGGAAACTTCCTGCACCCGCGTTGCGGTCGTCTGGCAGGGCAAGGAAATCTGGATTCAGCACGATGGCCGCGGCCAATTGCTGATTGGCGTCGATGTTGAAGAAGGTGATGCCGAGTACGCCAACCTGTTGTTGCGTCCTCTGGCGACCAACCTGGTCAGCCTGCAACTGGAAATGGAGCCTGCTGACGTCGGTGAAGACGAAGAGCATGTGCACGGCCCTGACTGCAATCACTAAGACCCACTTTCACCCATTACGGGAACAGCGCCTATGCTCGCCCTCGGTAAACTGCTTGACCTGACTTTGGCTGGACGTGAACCGGCAGAAAAGACTCAAGTGACAGTCTCTGGAGTGCGACTGCGATGGCTGAGCGAGGGCGCTCTGGAAGTGCGTCCTGCCCAGGATCGGGATAACGGCACGGACTTGCTGTTATCCGCCGGTATCCATGGCAATGAGACGGCACCCATCGAGTTGCTGGACGAATTGATCCGCAGTATTGCCCGCAGCGAATTACAGCCGCGGGCACGTATTCTTTTCCTGTTTGGCAACCCCGATGCGATGCGCCGCGGCGAGCGCTATGTCGAACAGGACGTCAACCGGCTGTTCAATGGCCGTCACGAGCACAGCGAGGGTGCGGAGGCGTTACGCGCCTGCGAACTGGAGCGGCTGGCGGCGACGTTTTTCAGCATTCCGGACCGCTACCGGCTGCACTACGACCTGCATACGGCGATTCGCGGTTCGAAGATCGAACAGTTCGCGCTCTACCCGTGGAAGGAGGGGCGTCAGCACTCTCGTCGTGAACTGGCACGGCTGAAGGCGGCCGGCATGACAGCGGTATTGCTGCAGAACAAACCCTCTATCGTGTTTAGCGCCTACACCTACGACAAGCTGGGCGCCGAGGCTTTCACGCTGGAGTTGGGCAAGGCGCGGCCGTTCGGACAGAACCAGGAAGTCGATCTGACTCGTCTGCGTGTGCGTCTGGAGCAAATGATCGAAGGCACAGAGCCAGCAGTGGACGAAAGCCTTGAGGGATTACAACTGTTCAGCGTCGCCCGGGAAATCATCAAGCACAGCGATAGCTTCAGGCTGCATCTGCCTTTGGATGTTGAGAATTTTTCAGCGCTGGAAAAAGGCTACGTCCTGGCTGACGACCTGACTCATTCACGCTGGGTGGTGGAAGAAGAGGGCGCGCGGATCATCTTCCCGAACCCCAAGGTCAAAAATGGCCTGCGAGCGGGGATATTGATTGTGCCGGCTACAGAGGACGGGCTGGTTTGAGCCTGACGCGATCATTGCGGCGCTCCCATTTCTGACAAGCAGCGCACCCAGGTTTGCGCAATTCCGGGTATCGGC
>NZ_LOHF01000032.1 GCF_002158995.1 Pseudomonas caspiana
TATGCCGAGCGACAGCGAGGCACCCAGTGGTGGGGCAAGAGCCTTTTGCTTACTTTTGGCTGGGCCGGCTTCCGGAACAAAAGTGAGGCGCCGTAAGGGCGCAACCAATATCAGCCGTTACCCCGGTAATGGATATGTACGCAAAAAATCGCCTCCGCATTATTCGTGCTTACACAGGGCTAATGAGTGGGGCAGTAAAGCATCGTGCAACCTGCACGTAATTGGGTTTCCGTTATTCGGACTTCTATGGTATAAAATGCGCCGCTTTCCGGGGTAAGCCCCGCAAGCACTAACCCACACACGTGTCGACACGATGACCTGGGTGCCCTCGGCTCGAAGCCGCTGGTTGGTCATTGGGATACGTGGAGGCCTAACCCGACTTATCAAGGAACTATCATGTCCCAAGTCAACATGCGCGATATGCTGAAGGCCGGTGTGCACTTCGGCCACCAGACCCGTTACTGGAACCCGAAAATGGGTAAATACATTTTCGGCGCGCGTAACAAGATTCACATTATCAACCTTGAAAAAACCCTGCCTATGTTCAACGAAGCTCTGACTTTCGTTGAAAAACTGGCTTCGGGCAAAAACAAGATTCTGTTCGTCGGCACCAAGCGTTCCGCTGGCAAGATCGTTGCTGAAGAAGCAGCACGTTGCGGTTCGCCGTACGTCGATCACCGCTGGTTGGGCGGCATGCTGACCAACTTCAAAACCATCCGTCAGTCCATCAAGCGTCTGCGTGAGCTTGAAGTACAGGCTGAAGACGGTACTTTCGCCAAGCTGACCAAGAAAGAGGCGCTGATGCGCACTCGCGATCTGGAAAAGCTGGATCGTAGCCTGGGTGGTATCAAGGACATGGGCGGTCTGCCAGACGCACTGTTCGTTATCGACGTTGATCACGAGCGCATCGCGATCACCGAAGCTAACAAGCTGGGTATCCCGGTTATCGGCGTAGTCGATACCAACAGCAGCCCGGAAGGCGTTGACTACATCATCCCAGGCAACGATGACGCAATCCGCGCTATCCAGCTGTACATGGGTTCGATGGCTGACGCTGTAATCCGTGGTCGCAACAACGTTGCTGGCGGCACCGACGTTTTCGTCGAAGAAGCTCCAGCAGCTGCAGTTGAAGGCTGAGTAGTTAACGCCTAGCGTTTACTCAGTACGCAAAAAGGGGGCTTGGCCCCCTTTTTGCCACCTCGAGAACCATGTGTTGGCGTTGTCATGACGTTGTTGTCATTTACGGCTGTCACCATGCGTTTTCAAGAATTTGAACGCCCGTTAATGCGGGTGGAATGGTTTAAGACCTATCCAAGAGGATTTTGAAATGGCAGAGATTACTGCAGCGTTGGTTAAAGAACTGCGCGAGCGTACCGGCGAAGGCATGATGGATTGCAAAAAGGCCTTGACCAAGGCTGGCGGCGACATCGAAAAAGCCATTGATGACATGCGTGCTTCGGGCGCCATCAAGGCTGCCAAGAAAGCAGGCAACGTTGCTGCTGAAGGCGCTATCGCTGTTAAAGTTGCTGAAGATGGCAAGCGCGCTACCATCATCGAAGTCAACTCTCAGACTGACTTCCTGGCCCTGCAAGACGATTTCAAGAACTTCGTCACCAGCAGCCTGGAAAAAGCATTCGCAGACAAACTGACCGACGCAGCTCCGCTGATCGAAGCTCAGGAAGTCGAGCGTACTGCTCTGGTTGCCAAAGTTGGCGAGAACGTGAACATCCGTCGTCTGGCGAGCATCGAAGGTGACGTGGTCAACGCTTACCTGCACGGCAACAAGATTGGTGTTGTCGTTGTCCTGAAAGGCGGCGACGCTGAGCTGGCCAAAGATATCGCTATGCACGTAGCTGCAAGCAACCCTGAGTTCCTGCTGCCTTCGGAAGTTTCTGCCGAAGCGATCGAGCGTGAGAAGGGCGTCTTCCTGCAACTGAACGAAGACAAGATCAAAGGCAAGCCAGCCGAAATCGTTGAGAAAATGGTTGCCGGTCGTATCACCAAGTTCCTGGCTGAGGCCAGCCTTGTTGAGCAAGCTTTCGTCAAGAACCCGGAAATCAAGGTCGGCGAGCTGGCCAAGAAAGCCGGTGCTGAAATCGTTTCCTTCACCTACTTCAAAGTGGGCGAAGGCATCGATAAGCCAGTCGACAACTTCGCTGAAGAAGTCGCTGCGCAAGTAGCTGCAAGCAAGAAGTAAGACGGTTCACCGACTGTCGTACCCAAGAGGCTGCCCGCTTACGCGCGCAGCCTCTTTGTCAAAAAGGAAAAGCTAATTGTTTTCCTTGGAGAAGTGGCTTACAAGGCTGCATTCTTCTGACGCTGTCGCAGCGTCAAGCTAGAGTAAGCGCAGGCTTAAAGTGCCCGCACAGATTTTTTTTCAGAAAACGCCGCAGGAGAGATTCGCAATGGCTCAGCAGGGCAGTGGTTATCAGGCTCGCTATAAACGCATTCTACTCAAGCTTAGCGGCGAGGCCTTGATGGGCTCCGAAGAGTTCGGAATCGATCCAAAGGTGCTGGATCGCATGGCGCTGGAAGTCGGCCAACTGGTTGGCATAGGCGTCCAGGTCGGTTTGGTGATTGGTGGTGGCAACCTGTTCCGTGGCGCAGCATTGAGTGCTGCCGGTATGGATCGTGTCACGGGTGATCACATGGGCATGCTGGCCACTGTGATGAACGCCTTGGCAATGCGCGATGCTCTGGAGCGTGCCAACATCTCTGCCATCGTTATGTCTGCCATTTCCATGGTGGGTGTGACGGATCACTACGATCGCCGTAAAGCGATGCGTCACCTGAATTCCAAAGAAGTCGTGATTTTCGCGGCTGGTACTGGCAATCCATTCTTCACAACCGACTCGGCCGCTTGCTTGCGAGCAATCGAAATTGATGCCGATGTTGTCCTGAAGGCAACCAAGGTCGACGGTGTGTACACCGCAGACCCGTTCAAAGACCCGCATGCAGAGAAGTTCGATCATCTGACTTACGATGAAGTTCTGGATCGCAAGCTGGGCGTAATGGATCTGACGGCAATCTGTCTGTGCCGCGATCACAAGATGCCACTCCGTGTTTTTAATATGAACAAGCCCGGCGCCCTGCTGAATATCGTACATGGCGGCGCTGAAGGAACCCTGATCGAGGAAGGCGCACAATGATCAACGAAATCAAAAAAGACGCTCAAGAGCGCATGCAGAAATCACTCGAATCCCTGAACCATGCATTTGGTCAGATTCGTACTGGCAAGGCTCACCCGAGCATTCTGGGCAGCGTAATGGTGCCTTACTACGGCGCTGATACGCCTTTGAGTGGTGTTGCCAACGTTACGGTAAAAGACTCGCGCACCCTGCAGGTCGTAGCTTTCGAGCGCAATATGCTGGCTGCTGTCGACAAGGCGATCCAGAGCGCTGGTCTGAACCTTAATCCGACCAACCTCGGTGAGCTGTTGCTGATCTCCATGCCAGCCTTGACCGAAGAAACCCGCAAGGGCTTCACCAAGCAGGCGCGCAGTGCCGCTGAAGATGCTCGTGTTGCTGTGCGCAACATTCGCCGCGATGCGTTGGGTGACTTGAAGAAACTGGTCAAGGACAAGGAAATCAGCGAAGACGAAGAGCGTCGTGCTGCTGCCGATATCCAGAAACTGACCGACAAGGCAGAGGCTGACATCGATTCGGCCACCAAGGCAAAAGAAGCAGACCTGATGGCCGTATAAGGTTCGGGGCGCTTTCATGGAAAAGACAAAATCGACCGCGCCGTCATCGGTGCCGCGTCATGTCGCGATCATCATGGATGGTAATAACCGCTGGGCGAAAAAGCGCCTGTTGCCTGGTGTCGCAGGGCATAAAGCGGGTGTCGATGCAGTTCGGGCGGTTATCGAAGTGTGCGCCGAGGCCAAGGTCGAGGTGCTCACGCTGTTCGCATTTTCCAGTGAAAACTGGCAGCGGCCAGCCGAGGAGGTTGGAGCGTTGATGGAGCTTTTTTTCACGGCGCTGCGTCGTGAAACCAAGCGCCTGAACGAGAACGAGATCAGTCTGCGCATTATCGGCGACCGCTCTCGTTTCCATCCGGAGCTTCAGGCCGCCATGCGAGAAGCTGAAAGCCGTACCGCTGGCAATGATCGCTTCGTCTTACAGATTGCTGCCAACTACGGCGGTCAGTGGGACATCGCGCAGGCTGCCCAGCGACTCGCGCGTGAAGTTCAAGCCGGGCATTTGCGTCCGGACGACATTACGCCTGAGTTACTGCAGACCTGTCTGGCAACCGGAGACCTGCCGTTGCCGGATCTGTGCATTCGCACGGGTGGCGAGCACCGCATCAGTAACTTCCTGCTTTGGCAGCTGGCCTATGCCGAGCTGTACTTCTCCGACCTGTTCTGGCCGGACTTCAAACACGATGCCATGCGCGCTGCGCTGGCCGATTTCGCTTCGCGTCAGCGTCGCTTCGGTAAAACGAGTGAGCAGATCGAAGCTGGAGCCCGGGTTTAATGTTGAAACAACGGATCATCACGGCACTCATTCTGCTACCGATCGCACTTTGCGGTTTCTTCCTGCTGTCCGGGGCCAGCTTCGCCCTGTTCATCGGCGTAGTAGTCACCCTGGGAGCCTGGGAGTGGGCGCGTCTTGCCGGGTTCCCCGCTCAGTCGGCGCGTGTCGCTTATGCGGTGATGGTTGCCGCACTGTTGTTCCTGTTGTACCTGATGCCGGGGCTTGCACCGTGGATTCTGGTTGCGGCGGTTATCTGGTGGGCGGTAGCGACCTGGCTGGTGCTGACTTACCCAGAGTCCAGTCGACACTGGTCCAGCGCAATCTGCAAGCTGGCCATTGGTTTGTTGATTTTGCTCCCAGCCTGGCAAGGGCTGGTGCTGATCAAGCAGGCTCCGCTGGGTAACTGGTTGATTCTCTCGGTGATGGTTCTGGTGTGGGGCGCAGATATTGGTGCGTACTTCTCCGGTAAGGCTTTTGGCAAGCGCAAGCTGGCCCCGAAAGTCAGTCCCGGCAAAAGCTGGGAGGGTGTGTACGGTGGTTTGCTGGGCTGCCTTCTGATCACCGTCGTGGTCGGGATTGTTCGTGAGTGGTCCGCGTCACAATTCCTGTTCGGCTTGTTGGGCACCGCAATTGTTGTGTTCATCTCCGTGATAGGGGATTTGACTGAAAGCATGTTCAAGCGCCAGTCCGGCATCAAGGACAGTAGTAATCTGTTGCCCGGTCATGGCGGTGTCCTTGATCGCATCGATAGTCTGACTGCCGCTATTCCGGTTTTTGCCGTTTTGCTTTGGGCTGCTGCTGATTGGGGCGTGCTGTGAGTCGTCCTCAACTGGTTACCGTTTTAGGCGCTACCGGCTCGGTTGGCCTGAGTACTCTTGACGTCATTGCTCGTCATCCTGATCTCTATCAGGTTTTTGCTCTGACTGGCTTTACTCGCCAGAGCGAGTTGCTGGCGTTGTGTATCAGGCACACCCCTCGCTTCGCTGTGATGCCGACTCAGGAGTCTGCGCGCAAGTTGCAGGATGATCTGGCTGCCGCTGGTCTCGATACTCGAGTGCTGGTGGGGGAGGGCGGTCTTTGTGAGGTTGCCGCTCACCCTCAGGTCGATACCGTGCTGGCGGCGATTGTCGGTGCTGCCGGCCTGCGGCCTACGTTGGCGGCTGTCGAGGCAGGCAAGAAAATCTTGCTGGCGAATAAGGAAGCGCTGGTCATGTCCGGCACCTTGTTCATGCAAGCCGTTCGTCAAAGTGGTTCTGCTCTTCTGCCTATTGATAGTGAGCACAATGCGATTTTCCAGTGCTTGCCGCTTGATTACGCCCGAGGCCTGGGGCCGGTTGGTGTACGGCGCATTTTGTTGACCGCGTCCGGTGGTCCGTTCCGCGAGACGCCGCTAAGCGAGTTGCACAATGTGTCTCCTGAACAAGCCTGTGCCCATCCCAACTGGTCGATGGGGCGCAAGATTTCGGTCGACTCAGCCAGCATGATGAACAAGGGGCTTGAGCTTATTGAGGCGTGTTGGCTCTTTGATGCCAGACCTGAACAGGTTGAAGTGGTTATTCATCCGCAGAGCGTTATTCACTCTATGGTCGACTACGTAGACGGGTCGGTACTCGCTCAGTTGGGCAATCCGGATATGCGTACGCCGATCGCTCATGCGCTGGCCTGGCCGCAACGTATCGATTCGGGCGTTGCGCCGCTGGACCTGTTCAGTATCGCGCGCCTGGACTTCCAGGCCCCTGACGAGCAGCGCTTCCCGTGTCTGCGTCTGGCGCGGCAAGCTGCCGAGGCTGGCAACAGTGCGCCAGCCATGTTGAATGCGGCAAATGAAGTAGCTGTGGCTGCATTTCTTGATCGGCGCATCCGCTATCCGGAAATCGCGAGTATGATCGACGATGTTTTGAATCTTGAACCCGTTGTTCCGGTCGCTGATCTGGAAACTGTATTCGACGTGGATTCAAAAGCGCGCGTTCTGGCAGAGCAATGGCTCAGCCGCAACGGGCGATAATCGCAGACGCTAGAAGGTACTGGCGCAAGGCTTGGTCCAAGCCGGTACCTGGAGAAAGTTGATGAGCGCGCTCTATATGATTGTTGGCACCCTGGTAGCGCTGGGCGTGCTGGTTACCTTTCACGAATACGGCCACTTCTGGGTGGCGCGGCGTTGTGGCGTCAAGGTTTTACGTTTTTCGGTTGGCTTTGGTACGCCGCTTTTTCGCTGGCATGACCGCCAGGGTACCGAGTATGTGATTGCTGCCATCCCTCTGGGCGGCTACGTAAAAATGCTCGATGAGCGCGAGGGTAACGTCCCTCCCGAGCTGGCCGATCAGTCTTTCAATCGTAAGACTGTCTATCAGCGTATTGCCATTGTCAGCGCCGGTCCTATTGCGAACTTCCTGCTGGCTATCTTTTTCTTCTGGATCCTGGCCATGCTGGGTAGCCAGCAGGTGCGTCCGGTCATTGGCGCGGTTGAGCCCGGCAGTATTGCGCAAGTAGCCGGATTGAGTGCCGGGCAGGAAATTGTCTCCGTCGATGGTGAGGCAACATCGGGCTGGTCAGCGGTCAATCTGCAGTTGGTTCGTCGCCTGGGTGAAAGTGGCAACGTCGCACTGAAGGTCCGCGAGCCTGGCGCAACGGTTGATACTGCTCACAGTCTGGCGCTGGATAACTGGCTGAAGGGCGCTGAAGAGCCAGATCCGATCAAGTCGTTGGGCATTCGTCCGTGGCGTCCGGCATTGCCGCCGGTGCTGGCCGAGCTGGACCCTAAAGGTCCTGCGCAGGCAGCAGGGTTGAAAACCGGCGACAAGCTGGTGGCTCTGGATGGGCGTCCTGTAGACGAATGGCAGCAAGTGGTTGACTGGGTGCGTGAGCGTCCCGATGCAAAAATTTCTCTCGGCGTAGAGCGCGATGGTGCACGACTCGATGTGCCGCTGACTCTTGCGGCGCGTGGCGAAGGCAAGGCTGCAAGTGGTTATCTGGGGGCCGGCGTCAAAGGTATCGACTGGCCTCCCGAGATGCTGCGCGAAGTCAGTTATGGTCCGTTGGCCGCTGTGGCCGAGGGCGCCAGCCGCACATGGACCATGAGCGTACTGACCCTCGATTCGCTCAGGAAAATGTTGTTCGGTGAGCTCTCGGTAAAAAACTTGAGTGGACCGATAACCATTGCTAAAGTGGCGGGCGCTTCGGCCCAGTCGGGCATAGGTGATTTCCTGAATTTCCTCGCTTATCTGAGCATAAGCCTGGGAGTCCTGAATTTACTGCCTATTCCAGTGCTGGACGGGGGGCATTTGTTGTTCTATCTGATCGAGTGGGCACGTGGTCGCCCCCTTTCGGAAAGGGTTCAAGGTTGGGGGGTTCAGATTGGTATCAGTCTGGTGGTGGGCGTTATGTTGCTCGCGCTGGTCAACGATCTGGGTCGACTGTAAAGCTTAGCTTTGCTGAGTTGCGAATCTGCCGCATTTTGCGGCAGTTTGTTTATTGCCAGTTGGAATAAGAAAGGACTTCATGAAACGTCTGCTGCTAACTGCGGTTCTTGCCGTACTGATGATTGCCGAAGTTCACGCCGAGTCCTTCACTATCTCCGATATCCGTGTCAATGGCCTGCAGCGGGTATCCGCGGGCAGTGTATTTGGTGCGTTGCCGCTGAACGTGGGCGAGCAAGCGGATGATGGTCGTCTGGTGGATGCCACTCGCGCACTGTTTAAAACCGGATTCTTCCAGGATATCCAGTTGGGTCGTGATGGTAATGTGCTGGTCATCACCGTCGTCGAGCGTCCATCTGTCGCCAGTATCGAAATCGAAGGTAACAAGGCCATCTCCACTGAAGACCTGATGAAAGGTCTGAAACAGTCGGGTCTGGCTGAAGGCGAAATCTTCCAGCGGGCAACACTTGAAGGTGTGCGTAACGAACTGCAGCGCCAGTATGTTGCTCAGGGTCGTTACTCGGCTGAAGTCGCGACGGAAGTCGTCGCCCAGCCACGCAACCGGGTTGGCCTGAAGATCAACATCAACGAAGGCACGGTCGCCTCGATCCAGCACATCAATGTGGTGGGTAACAGCGTTTTCCCTGATGAAGACCTGATCGACCTTTTCGAATTGAAGACCACCAACTGGCTTTCTTTCTTCAAGAACGACGACAAGTACGCCCGGGAAAAACTTTCCGGCGACCTCGAACGTCTGCGTTCCTACTATCTTGATCGCGGCTATATCAATATGGATATCGCCTCGACTCAGGTATCGATCACGCCTGACAAGAAAAACGTTTACATCACGGTCAACGTCAACGAAGGCCAGAAGTACAGCGTCAAGTCGGTCAAGTTGAGCGGCGACCTCAAGGTGCCGGAAGATCAGGTCAAGTCCCTGTTGCTGGTCAAGCCAGGTCAGGTGTTCTCGCGTAAAGTGATGACCACTACCTCCGAGCTGATCACCCGTCGTCTGGGTAACGAAGGCTATACCTTCGCCAACGTGAACGGCGTTCCGACTCCAAATGACGAAGATCACACTGTCGACATCACCTTCGTGGTTGATCCAGGCAAGCGTGCTTATGTGAACCGGATCAACTTCCGCGGCAACACCAAGTCTGCCGACGAAGTACTGCGCCGTGAAATGCGTCAAATGGAAGGCGGCTGGGCTTCGACCTATCTGATCGACCAGTCCAAGACTCGTCTGGATCGTCTGGGCTTCTTTAAGGAAGTGAACGTCGAGACACCGCCAGTACCGGGTACTGACGATCAGGTCGACGTTAACTATGCCGTAGAAGAGCAGGCATCCGGTTCGATTACCGCCAGCGTCGGTTTCGCCCAGAGCGCCGGTCTGATCCTTGGTGGTTCGATCAGCCAGAACAACTTCCTCGGTACAGGTAACAGGGTCAGCATCGGTTTGACTCGTAGCGAATACCAGAGCCGTTACAACTTCAGCTATGTCGATCCGTACTGGACTGCTGATGGCGTGAGCCTGGGCTACAACGCGTTCTATCGCACCACCGACTATGACGATCTGGACGTCGATGTTGCGAGCTACGCAGTAGACAGTCTCGGTGCTGGCATCAGCATGGGTTACCCGATCAACGAAACCTCGCGCCTGACTTACGGCCTGACCGTGCAGCAGGACGAAATCAAGACCGGTACCTATACCGTCGACGAAATCTTTGACTTTGTCGACAAGGAAGGCGACAAGTACCTGAACTTCAAGGGTTCGATCGGCTGGTCCGAGTCGACTCTGAACAAAGGTGTACTGGCAACTCGCGGTCACTCACAGAGCCTGACGCTGGAAACCACGCTGCCGGGTAGCGACCTGTCGTTCTACAAGCTCGACTACCGCGCCCAGTACTTCCACCCGATCACCGACAACTACACCCTGCGTCTGCACACAGAACTGGGTTATGGCGACGGCTACGGTTCGACCTCCGGTCTGCCGTTCTACGAGAACTACTACGCCGGTGGCTTCAACTCGGTTCGTGGTTTCAAGGACAGCACTCTTGGTCCGCGCAGTACGCCTAGCAGTGGTACTCGTCCAGGCACGCGAGTTGACCCGGATCAGGATCCGCTTCCGTTCGGCGGCAACGTTCTCGTTCAAGGTGGCGTAGAGGTGATGTTCCCTCTGCCATTCATTAAGGACCAGCGTTCCCTGCGTACCTCCCTGTTCTGGGACGTGGGTAACGTGTTTGACACCAACTGCGATTCCAACCGGACACGCAATGGCGAGAAAGTTGAATGTAACGACATCGACTTTTCCGGCATGGCCAGTTCCGTTGGTGTAGGTGTTACCTGGATTACCGCTCTCGGTCCTCTGAGCTTCGCCCTGGCGATGCCGATCAAGAAACCGGATGACGATACCGAAACCCAGGTTTTCCAATTTTCCCTTGGTCAGACTTTCTAAGCGTCTGACTTTGGATAACGACAGCGAATTTTGTAGGAGTGCATCGTGCGTAAGTTGACCCAATTGGTACTGCTGGCAACCGTTCTCGCAGCAGGCCCGGCTTTTGCCGACATGAAAATTGCCGTTTTGAACTATCAAATGGCCTTGCTTGAATCTGATGCGGCCAAGAAATATGCCGTTGATGCCGAGAAGAAGTTCGGTCCGCAACTGACCAAACTGAAAACTCTGGAAAGCAGCGCCAAAGGTATCCAGGACCGTCTGGTTAGTGGTGGCGACAAAATGGCCCAGCCTGAACGCGAACGTCTTGAACTTGAGTTCAAGCAAAAAGCACGTGACTTCCAGTTCCAGTCCAAGGAACTGAACGAAGCCAAAGCTGTTGCTGACCGTGAAATGCTCAAGCAACTCAAGCCTAAGCTGGATCAGGCAGTGGAAGAAGTGATCAAGAAGGGTGCATTTGACCTGGTCTTCGAGCGCGGTGCAGTGATTGACGTCAAGCCACAGTATGACGTTACTCGCCAGGTCATCGAGCGCATGAACCAGCTGAAGTAACCTATGACCGCTACTATCAAGCTCGGTCAGTTGGCCGAGTTCCTGGGCGCCACGCTACGTGGCGCCGAGGATAAAGAAATTACCGGGCTGGCCACTTTGCAAGAGGCCGGTCCAGGTCAGGTCAGCTTCCTGGCAAATCCGCAATACCGTAAATTCCTCGTTGATACCCAAGCCTCTGCGGTGCTTTTGAAGCCTACTGATGCGGATTCGTATACTGGCAACGCGTTGCTGGTACCGGATCCCTATCTGGCCTACGCGCGCATTTCCCATCTGTTCGATCCCAAGCCCAAGGCCGTTGCCGGAATTCATCCGACAGCCGTCGTTGCTGACGATGCACAGATTGATCCTGCTGCCAGCATCGGCGCTTTTGCCGTTGTCGAGAGCGGGGCGAAAATCGCTGCGGGCGTTACCGTCGGTGCCCAGTGCTTCATCGGTGCCCGGTGCGAAATCGGCGAAGGTGGCTGGCTGGCTCCGCGGGTCACGCTCTATCACGATGTGCGCATCGGCAAGCGTGTGGTCATTCAGTCGGGTGCTGTTCTTGGTGGTGAGGGCTTCGGCTTTGCCAATGAGAAGGGGGTCTGGCAGAAAATCGCGCAGATAGGCGGCGTATTGATCGGCGATGACGTGGAAATTGGCGTAAACACAGCCATCGACCGCGGTGCATTGGCTGATACACGAATCGGTAACGGTGTGAAGCTGGATAACCAGATCCAGATCGCTCACAACGTACAGGTTGGTGATCACACGGCCATGGCAGCATGTGTCGGCATTTCCGGAAGTACCAAAATCGGTAAGCATTGCATGCTGGCCGGTGGCGTAGGACTGGTTGGGCATATCGATATCTGTGACGGTGTGTTTATCACCGGCATGACGATGGTGACCCACTCCATCACTGAGCCAGGTTCCTATTCTTCAGGAACGGCGATGCAGCCAGCAGGCGAGTGGCGCAAGAGCGCGGCACGTATTCGCAAGCTCGACGAGATGGCACGTCGACTGCAAAAGCTGGAAAAGATTGTTGAGGGAGTGACCTCAGGCGTTAATGCTTCATCAGATGGCTGATACTTTTTTCATATCAAGCGTGCACTGCCGATAAATTGCTTCCTTGATTTGCAGAGGAGTGCAGCGCAACTGCCGCGCACTCCTAATCTTGACTACAGGCTTCCCCTCGAAATGATGGACATCAACGAAATTCGCGAATACCTGCCGCACCGCTACCCGTTCCTGCTGGTAGACCGCGTAGTGGAACTCGACGTCGAGAACAAAAGCATTCGCGCTTATAAAAACGTCAGCATCAATGAGCCGTTTTTCAACGGTCACTTTCCAGCGCATCCAATCATGCCGGGCGTGCTGATCATTGAAGCGATGGCTCAGGCTGCTGGTATCCTTGGTTTCAAGATGCTGGGCGCAAAGCCTGCTGATGGCACGCTGTATTATTTCGTAGGCTCGGACAAACTGCGTTTCCGCCAGCCAGTGCTGCCGGGCGACCAACTGATTCTTGAAGCGAAGTTCTTGAGCTGCAAGCGTCAGATCTGGAAGTTTGAGTGCAGCGCCTCGGTCGACGGCAAGCCGGTTTGCTCCGCGGAAATCATCTGTGCGGAACGTAAACTATGAGTTTAATTGACCCTCGCGCAATCATCGATCCGACAGCCGTTCTGGCTGACAATGTGGAGGTCGGCCCGTGGTCGATCATCGGAGCCGGTGTGGAAATTGGCGAGGGTACAGTGGTTGGTCCTCACGTGATTTTGCGTGGCCCGACCCGGATCGGTAAGCACAATCGTATCTACCAGTTTTCATCGGTGGGCGAGGACACGCCTGATCTCAAGTACAAAGGTGAAGCGACGCGTCTGGTCATTGGCGATCACAATGTAATTCGTGAAGGCGTGACGATACATCGCGGCACCGTTCAGGACCGCGCCGAAACCACGATTGGTGACCACAACCTGATCATGGCCTATGCACACATCGGTCATGACAGCGTCATCGGCAATAACTGCATTCTGGTCAACAACACTGCGTTGGCGGGTCATGTGCACGTCGCAGATTGGGCGATCCTTTCCGGTTTCACTTTGGTCCATCAGTACTGTCACATCGGCGCTCATAGCTTTTCCGGCATGGGTACCGCGATTGGTAAGGATGTTCCTGCGTTTGTTACCGTGTTCGGCAACCCGGCCGAAGCCCGGAGCATGAACTTCGAGGGCATGCGCCGTCGTGGCTTCAGCGAAGAAGCCATTCACGCGTTGCGCCGTGCCTACAAGGTGGTTTATCGCCAAGGGCTGACGGTTGACCAGGCCATTGCCGAGTTGGCTGAGCCTGCTGCCCAGTTCCCGGAGGTCGCTGTGTTTCTTGAGTCTATCCAGACCTCGACCCGCGGCATCACCCGCTAGTCATGCCCAGCGTATTGCGTGTCGCTTTGGTCGCGGGCGAAGCGTCCGGGGATATTCTCGGATCCGGTCTTATGCGTGCCATCAAGGCGCGTCACCCTCAGGTTGAGTTCATTGGAGTCGGCGGTCCGCTGATGGAAGCCGAAGGTATGGCGTCCTTGTTCCCGATGGAGCGCCTTTCGGTCATGGGCCTGGTTGAGGTGTTGGGTCGTTTGCGTGAGTTGCTGGCCAAACGTAAAGCACTCATCCAGACCCTTATCGAGCAAAAGCCAGATGTCTTTATTGGCATTGATGCTCCTGATTTCACCCTCAACATCGAACTTCAATTGCGTCGTGCCGGTATCAAGACGGTTCATTACGTCAGCCCGTCGGTCTGGGCGTGGCGTCAGAAGCGCGTCCTGAAGATCCGTGAAGGCTGCGACCTGATGTTGACGTTGCTGCCCTTTGAAGCTCGTTTCTATGAAGAGAAGGGCGTGCCGGTCAGGTTTGTCGGGCATCCTTTGGCCGATACCATCCCGTTGCAGGCCGATCGTGCTGCTGCTCGTGCCGAACTAGGCATCGGTGAGGGGCCGGTCGTTGCGCTGATGCCGGGCAGTCGTGGTGGTGAAGTCGGACGTCTGGGCAGCTTGTTCTTCGACGCTGCCGAGCGTTTGCAGGCTGTGCGTCCAGAGGTTAGATTCGTCTTGCCCTGTGCAAGCCCCCAGCGTCGTGCGCAGATCGAACAATTGTTGCAAGGGCGTGATCTGCAGGTGTTACTGCTCGACGGTCGCTCTCATGTAGCGCTTGCCGCTTGTGATGCGGTACTGATTGCATCGGGAACGGCGACTCTGGAAGCGCTGCTGTACAAACGCCCCATGGTGGTTGCCTATCGCATGGCACCGCTTACCTTTTGGATACTCAAGCGTCTGGTGAAAAGTCCTTACGTCTCGTTGCCCAATCTTCTAGCTCAGCGGCTGTTGGTGCCGGAGTTATTGCAGGATGACGCCACTGCTGATGCATTGGTGCAGCAATTGCTGCCGCTTCTGGATGATGGCCTGGTGCAGACTGAGGGTTTTGACGAAATACACCGGACCTTGCGTCGCGATGCCTCCAATCAGGCCGCCGAAGCGGTGTTAGACCTGATTGGCCGTTCGCCTTCATTGTGAGTTCACGTTCAATGCAAATAGGTCTGGATTTCAATCTCGTTGAAGAGCTGGTTGCCGGTGTTGACGAAGTGGGCCGTGGTCCGCTTTGTGGTGCTGTGGTGACTGCGGCGGTGATTCTCGATCCGCGCCGCCCGATTCTGGGCCTCAATGACTCGAAGAAGCTGACAGAAGCCAAGCGCGAACTGCTTTTCGATGAGATTTGCGAGAAAGCGCTGTCCTGGCATATTGCCCGGGCGGAAGTCGAAGAGATTGATGAGTTGAACATCCTGCATGCCACCATGCTCGCCATGAAACGTGCAGTGGAAGGCCTGATGATCACGCCGAAACTGGCCTTGATCGACGGCAATCGTTGCCCGCAGTTGTCGGTTCCTAGCGCGCCGGTAGTCCAGGGCGATTCCAAGGTTCCGGCAATTGCCGCTGCTTCCATTCTGGCCAAGGTCAGTCGTGACCGTGAGATGGCCGCCATGGAGCTGAAATATCCCGGCTACGGGATCGGCGGACACAAGGGCTATCCGACACCGGTGCATCTCGAAGCCCTTGCGCGTCTTGGGCCTACGCCGATTCACAGGCGCTCATTCGGGCCGGTGCGTGCTGCCTATGCAGCGCGGGATGCAATGATCCAGTCAACGATGTCTTCGACGTCGATTTTCCCATTGAGCTGACAGTGGGCTGATGTTTTGCCAAAGGCCCGGTACAATCCGGGCCTTCGTTTTTGTTCTAGCGCTATAGGATCTCCATGCCGGCTTCTTTCGTTCATCTACGCCTGCACACCGAATATTCGCTGGTCGATGGCCTGGTTCGGGTCAAACCGCTGGTCAAAACCCTCGCGGCCATGAATATGCCTGCTGTGGCGGTGACAGATCAGAACAACCTGTGCTCGCTGGTCAAGTTCTACAAGGCGGCCATGGGCGCGGGGATCAAGCCCATCTGTGGCGCAGACCTGTGGCTGTCGAACAAGGATGAAGATGCCGCGTTGAGTCGCATCAGCCTGTTGGTCATGAACGCCAAGGGCTATCGCAACCTCACCGAACTGATTTCCCGCGGCTTCATTGATGGCCAGCGTAATGGCCAGATCATCATTGAGCGTGAGTGGGTGGCGGAGGCCAACGAAGGCCTGATCGCACTGTCGGCGGCAAAAGAAGGTGAGATTGGCATGGCATTGCTGGGTAATAACCCGGCCGATGCTGACCAGTTGTTGAGCGAATGGATGGCGGTTTTTCCTGATCGTTTCTATGTCGAAGTGCAGCGCACCAATCGCCCCAATGACGAGGAACATCTGCACGCCGCAGTAGCCCTGGCCGAGCGCCACGGTGCGCCGCTGGTGGCGACCAACGATGTGCGCTTCATCAAGCAAGAGGATTTCGAAGCGCACGAAACCCGTGTTTGCATTGGTGAGGGGCGTGCGCTGGATGACCCGCGTCGCTCGCACAATTACAGCGATCAGCAGTACCTGAAAAGCGCCGAGGAAATGGCCGAGCTGTTCAGCGACCTGCCCGAAGCGCTGGAAAACTCGGTGGAAATCGCCAAGCGCTGCAACATCGATGTGAAGCTGGGTACTCACTTCCTGCCTGACTACCCGATTCCTGATGGCATGACCATCGACGAGTATTTCCGCAAGGTTTCGTTCGAAGGGCTTGAAGAGCGCCTCGCGGTACTTTGGCCTAAAGAGACGACGCCGGACTATGAAGCCAAGCGCCAGGTCTATGTCGACCGGTTGAATTTCGAGCTGGATATCATTATCCAGATGGGCTTCCCCGGCTACTTCCTGATCGTTATGGACTTTATCCAGTGGGCCAAGAACAACGGCGTTCCGGTAGGTCCGGGCCGGGGGTCGGGTGCCGGGTCGCTGGTGGCCTATGTACAGAAGATTACTGACCTTGATCCGCTCGAATACGATCTGCTGTTCGAACGGTTCCTGAACCCGGAACGGGTATCCATGCCCGACTTCGACGTCGACTTCTGCATGGATGGCCGGGACCGGGTGATCGATTATGTGGCCGAGAAATACGGCCGTAATGCGGTGAGCCAGATCATCACCTTCGGTTCCATGGCTGCCAAGGCGGTGGTGCGAGACGTGGCCCGGGTACAGGGCAAGTCTTACGGGCTGGCTGATCGTCTGTCGAAAATGATCCCGTTCGAAGTCGGCATGACCCTCGAGAAGGCCTACGAACAAGAGGAAATTCTGAGGGACTTCCTCAAGGTCGATGAAGAGGCTGCCGAAATCTGGGAAATGGCGCGCAAGCTCGAAGGCATTGTGCGTAACGTCGGCAAACACGCCGGTGGTGTGGTTATCGCACCGACCAAACTGACGGACTTCTCGGCTATTTATTGCGACGAAGAAGGCAGTGGTCTGGTGACCCAGTTCGACAAGGATGACGTCGAGGCGGCGGGTCTGGTGAAGTTCGACTTCCTTGGTCTGCGGACTCTTACCATCATCGACTGGGCGCTCAAAACGATTAACCGCGACCGCGCCAAGGTCAACGAAGAGCCGCTGGATATCGCTTTCATCCCGCTGGATGACGCACCGACTTATCAGTTGCTGCAAAAGGCTGAAACCACCGCGGTGTTCCAGCTTGAATCGCGTGGCATGAAGGAGCTGATCAAAAAGCTCAAGCCTGACTGCCTGGAAGACTTGATCGCACTGGTGGCCTTGTTCCGTCCGGGCCCGCTGCAATCCGGCATGGTGGACGACTTCATCAACCGTAAGCACGGTCGCGCGGAGTTGTCCTACCCGCACGTCGATTACCAGTACGACGGACTCAAGCCGGTTCTGGCGCCGACCTACGGCATCATCCTGTATCAGGAACAGGTCATGCAGATTGCCCAGGTCATGGCCGGGTATACCCTCGGCGGGGCGGACATGCTGCGTCGCGCAATGGGTAAGAAAAAGCCCGAGGAAATGGCCAAGCAGCGCGGCGGCTTTATTGAAGGTTGCAAGACCAACAATATCGACCCGGACCTTGCCGGTAACATTTTTGACCTGGTAGAAAAGTTCGCGGGTTACGGCTTCAATAAATCCCACTCGGCTGCTTATGGCCTGGTGTCGTACCAGACTGCCTGGCTGAAAGCGCATTACCCGGCACCGTTCATGGCTGCGGTACTTTCGGCGGATATGCACAACACCGACAAGGTCGTGACCTTGATCGAAGAAGTGCGAATCATGAAGTTGCGCCTGGACGCGCCGGATGTGAACACGTCCGAGTACAAGTTCACGGTGAGCGAAGACGGACGTATCATTTATGGCCTTGGTGCGATCAAGGGGGTAGGTGAAGGGCCGGTTGAGGCGATCACCGAAGCTCGCGAGGCGGGTCCGTTCAAGGATTTGTTCGACTTCTGTGCGCGTGTAGACCTCAAGCGAGTCAACAAGCGAACCCTCGATGGTCTGATTCGCAGTGGCGCGCTTGATCGTCTCGGGCCTTACTTCGAAGCAGAACCCAAAGCGTATCAAGCCAACATCGACCGTAACCGTGCGGTGTTGCTGGCATCGCTAGTCGAAGCCATTCAGGCCGCCGAGCAAACAGCACGCAGTCATGACAGCGGACACTCCGACCTGTTTGGCGGATTGTTCGTCGAGGAAGACACCGACGTTTATGCCAACCACCGCAAGGCCAAGGAAGGTAGTCTCAAAGACCGTTTGCGTGGTGAAAAGGAAACTCTCGGGCTTTATCTGACCGGCCACCCGATTGACGAATATGAAGGCGAGATTCGCCGTTTTGCACGCCAACGAATTATCGATCTCAAGCCAGCGCGTGATACCCAGACCGTAGCCGGTCTGATTATCGCGTTGCGGGTCATGAAGAACAAAAAGGGCGACAAGATGGGGTTCATTACCCTTGATGACCGCTCTGGACGAATAGAAGCCTCGCTGTTTGCCGAAGCCTTCCACTCTGCGCAGGCCTTGCTGCAAACCGACGCGATGGTGGTGGTCGAAGGCGAGGTCAGCAACGACGATTTCTCTGGCGGTCTGCGCTTGCGCGCCAAACGGGTGATGAGCATCGAAGATGCGCGTACCAATCTGGCCGAAAGCTTGCGTCTGACTGTGCGTGCCGAAGCGCTCAAAGGCGATCGGCTACGCTGGCTGGGTGACTTGTGCAAGCGCCATCGTGGAGCTTGTCCGATTACCCTGGATTACACCGGGCTTGATGCCAAGGCATTGCTGCAGTTTGGCGAAGCGTGGCGAATTGATCCCGCAGACAGCTTGATTCAAGCTCTGCGTGACCAGTTCGGGCGTGAGAACGTCTTCCTGCAGTATCGCTGAAAGCATCAGCCCAGAATTTTTAAACTCGACCTGAATGCGCCTGTTCCCGTAAGGTAAGGCGCTAACGGATCAACCGGCCGGCCTCTTGGCCGTCGACCCAAGACGGATGCCTATGAACCCGAATTTTCTTGATTTCGAACAGCCGATCGCTGACCTGCAAGCCAAGATTGAAGAATTGCGCTTGGTGGGTAATGACAACTCGCTGAACATCGGCGACGAAATCTCGCGACTGCAAGACAAGAGCAACACGCTGACCGAAAGCATTTTCGGCAACCTGACGAGTTGGCAGATTGCACGCATGGCGCGTCACCCGCGTCGTCCGTACACCCTGGACTACATTCAGCACATCTTCACCGAGTTCGATGAGCTGCACGGCGACCGTCACTTCTCCGACGACGCTGCAATCGTCGGCGGTATTGCACGTCTGGAAGGCCAGCCAGTGATGGTGATCGGTCATCAGAAAGGCCGTGAAGTGCGTGAGAAGGTTCGTCGTAACTTCGGCATGCCGCGTCCTGAAGGCTATCGCAAAGCCTGTCGTCTGATGGAAATGGCCGAGCGTTTCAAAATGCCGATCCTGACCTTCATCGACACGCCGGGCGCATACCCGGGTATCGACGCTGAAGAGCGTAACCAGAGCGAAGCGATCGCCTGGAACCTGCGCGTCATGGCGCGCCTGAAAACGCCAATCATCGCCACTGTTATTGGTGAAGGCGGTTCTGGCGGCGCATTGGCTATCGGTGTCTGCGATCAGTTGAACATGCTGCAGTACTCCACCTACGCGGTGATCTCGCCGGAAGGCTGCGCATCGATTCTGTGGAAAACCGCGGAAAAAGCACCTGATGCTGCTGAAGCCATGGGCATCACGGCTGATCGTCTGAAAGGTCTGGGTATTGTTGATAAGGTCATCGCCGAGCCTCTGGGCGGCGCACATCGCGACCCGGCCGCCGCTGCGCTGGAAATCCGTCAGGAATTGAGCAGCCAGTTGGCGATGCTCAAGAAGTTCGACAACGATGCGCTGCTGGCTCGTCGTTATGAGCGCTTGATGAGCTACGGCCTCTGATTCAGAGCCTTTGATCTTGTAGGAGCTGCCGAAGGTTGCGAATTGCGCAGTCCCGGGCATGCCGCCATCGCAGCCTTTGGCAGCTCCTGCATCAATGCTCCGAGCGACAGAAATCTATGACCACACTTACATCCTCCGGTCATGATCTCCCTGCCAGACTCCTCAAGGTCCTGGCCCCTTGGCGCAACGCGCCAGCCTGGCACATCGGTTTCTCCGGTGGCCTTGATTCCACTGTCTTGCTGCACCTTGTGGCCGAAATCGCAAAACGCGAAAATCTCCCGCCGTTAAACGCTATCCATGTTCACCACGGCCTGCAGGCTCTAGCTGACGCCTGGCCGCTGCATTGCCTGCAGGTTTGCAACGCGCTGGGCGTTCCTTTGCAAGTGATCAGTGTGCGGGTGGAGCCTGGCGCCAGTCTTGAGCAGGCAGCGCGTGATGCGCGTTATGCCGCGCTCAGTGATTGCCTTGCTGAAGATGAGGTTCTGCTGACCGGTCAGCATCAGGACGATCAGGCTGAAACCTTACTGTTCCGCCTGTTGCGAGGTGCAGGGGTGCGGGGGCTGGCGGGGATGCCGGCAAGCCGCAGCCTGGGGCAAGGGCATTTAGTCAGGCCTTTATTGAGTATTTCCCGGGAAGAGCTGGAGGCGTACGCCCTCGAGCATCACTTGCGCTGGGTGGAGGACCCTAGCAACGGGGACTCTCACTATTCGCGCAATTATCTGCGCAATAGGGCGCTGCCCGTCTTGAAGTCCCGCTGGCCGCAGGCGACCGCGAGCATGGCACGCACCGCTGCTCATCTGAGTGAAGCGCAACAACTGCTGGAGGAGTTGGCGCAGGCTGATCTGGCATCTGCCGAATCCTCAAGTGTCTTCGACTGGCTCAAGCTCCCCTCGCTGGCCTTGTCTCCACTGATGGATCTATCGCCCGCGCGGCAACGCAATGCGCTGCGCCACTGGCTGGCAGCACTGACTCGCCTGCCGGATAGCGATCATTGGGTTGGCTGGGAAACGCTGCGAGACGCAGGGCAGGGCGGGCGCCCTGTATGGCGCTTGGCTGATGGCGAGTTGCATCGTGATCAGGGGCGCATCTGGTGGCTTTCCGACAACTGGTTGCAGCCGCTGACGCAGTCTGCTCAGCCCTGGGCGGATGCGCGGCGAGTGCTGGAACTGCCCTGTAATGGTCAGCTTTTCATTGAAGGTGAAATTCCTTCTGGACTGCTGGAGGTGCGTTATCGCCAGGGAGGAGAAGTTCTCAGCCTGCCTGGACGCGGACATCGCGACCTCAAGCGTCTGCTCAGTGAGAATGAAATACCGCTATTCGTCCGCGGCCGATTGCCGCTGCTGTACCGCAACGGTGAGTTTCTGGCGGTGGCTAACCTGCCCGCGCTCAATGTTTGCGGCCCCGAAAGCGGGTTGTTGCACTGGGTGCCGCCGACGAATGACCAAAGTTTGAGCTGAAAGCCCAATTCCGGTAGACTACGCTCCCTTCTTGATACAGCTTCTGTGGATCCTTTTGGATCGACATGAGTTGCCGGTTACCAACCAGTCTTTGCTGGATGATTCTTAACATGTGGCGCGCAATTGACAGGCTTCTTCAGTCAGTCCGTTTCAACGCAGCAGTTCGGGAGTTCACCGTGAATTTTGTCGGTAATCGGGGGCTTCGGCCTTCCTTCGCTTTCCCCGGCGGCTCTGACCGCTTTAACGCAGACTTCTAGGGTTTTTCATGACGCGCTACATCTTCGTCACGGGCGGTGTTGTTTCTTCATTGGGGAAAGGCATTGCCTCGGCTTCATTGGCGGCCATCCTGGAGGCGCGGGGACTTAAGGTCACCATGCTCAAGCTTGACCCCTATATCAACGTCGATCCGGGTACCATGAGCCCGTTCCAGCACGGTGAAGTGTTCGTCACCCATGACGGCGCCGAAACCGACCTGGACCTTGGCCACTACGAGCGGTTCATCCGCACGACCATGACCCAGAACAACAACTTCACCACTGGCCGTGTGTACGAACACGTCCTGCGCAAAGAGCGCCGTGGTGATTATCTGGGCGCGACCATTCAGGTCATTCCTCACATCACCGACGAAATCAAACGCCGGATCATCAAGGGCGCAGGCGATGCTGACGTCGCTCTGGTCGAGATTGGCGGCACTGTGGGTGACATCGAATCGCAACCGTTCCTGGAAGCGATCCGTCAGTTGCGCTTCGAAGTGGGCGCCAAGCGCGCCATGCTGATGCACCTGACACTGGTTCCTTACATCGCGACCGCTGGCGAAACCAAAACCAAGCCGACTCAGCATTCGGTGAAGGAGTTGCGTTCCATCGGCCTGCAGCCTGACGTTCTGGTATGCCGTTCCGATCACCCGATTGATATCTCCTCGCGTCGCAAGATCGCTCAGTTCACCAACGTGGAAGAGCGTGCCGTTATCGCGCTGGAAGACGCCGATACCATCTACAAGATTCCGGGCATCCTGCACTCCCAGGGCCTCGACGATTTCGTCGTCGAGCGCTTCGGTCTGCAATGCAACAGCGCAGACCTGTCCGAGTGGGACGCTGTGGTAGACGCCAAGCTCAACCCTGAGCATGAAGTCACCATCGCCATGGTCGGTAAATACATGGAGTTGCTGGACGCTTACAAGTCGCTGATCGAAGCGATGAGTCACGCTGGCATCACCAACCGTACCAAGGTCAACCTGCGCTACATCGACTCCGAAGACATCGAGAATCAAGGCACGGCGCTGCTGGAAGGCGTTGATGCGATTCTGGTCCCGGGTGGTTTCGGTCTGCGCGGCGTTGAAGGCAAGATCACCGCTGTTCAGTTCGCTCGCGAGAACAAGGTTCCTTACCTGGGGATCTGCCTGGGCATGCAAGTGGCGGTCATCGAGTACGCTCGTAACGTGCTGGGCTGGAAAGACGCCAACTCCACCGAATTCGATCGCAATGGCGCACACGCTGTTGTAGGTCTGATCACCGAGTGGGCGGACGCTACCGGTGCTGTTGAAACCCGTACTGAAAGCTCGGATCTGGGCGGCACCATGCGTCTGGGGGCGCAAGAGTGCCAGCTTGAGCCTGGTTCGCTGGTACATGACTGTTACGCCAGCGATGTGATCATCGAGCGTCATCGTCATCGCTACGAAGTTAACAACAACTTGCTGCCGCAGTTACTGGAAGCGGGCCTGAAAGTCTCGGGTCGTTCCGGTGATGGCGCGTTGGTAGAAGTTGTTGAAGCACCGGATCATCCATGGTTTGTTGCTTGCCAATTCCACCCTGAGTTCACCTCGACACCTCGCGATGGCCATCCGCTGTTCAGTGGTTTCGTCAAGGCAGCACTGACTCAGCACGAGAAAAATTCTTGATTCGGGAAACCCAGAACATGGCTCAGAAAACTATCCGCGTCGGCTCGATCGAAATTGCCAATGACAAGCCAATGGTGCTTTTCGGTGGCATGAACGTCCTTGAGTCCCGGGACATGGCCATGCAGATCTGCGAAGAATACGTACGGGTCACCGAAAAGCTCGGTATCCCTTACGTATTCAAGGCCAGCTTTGATAAAGCCAACCGTTCTTCCATGCATTCTTATCGTGGTCCAGGCCTGGAAGAGGGCATGCGAATCTTTGAAGAAGTCAAAAAGACCTTCAATGTACCGCTGATCACTGATGTGCATGAGCCAGAGCAGGCCAAGGTTGTCGCTGAAGTCTGCGATATCATCCAGTTGCCCGCTTTCCTGTCGCGTCAGACCGATCTTGTGGTTGCCATGGCCCGTAGCGGTGCTGTGATCAACATCAAGAAGGCCCAGTTCCTCGCGCCTCAGGAGATGAAACACATCCTGAGCAAATGCGAAGAAGCGGGTAACGATCAGTTGATCCTCTGCGAGCGCGGCACCAGCTTTGGCTACAACAACCTGGTGGTGGACATGCTCGGCTTCGGCATCATGAAGCAGTTCAACTACCCGGTATTTTTCGATGTGACGCATGCCTTGCAAATGCCAGGCGGTCGTTCGGATTCTGCTGGCGGTCGTCGTGCGCAGGTATTGGAACTGGCGAAGGCCGGCATGAGTCAAAACCTCGCTGGATTGTTCCTTGAGGCTCATCCTGATCCTGACAATGCCAAATGCGACGGCCCTTGCGCCTTGCGTCTGGACAAGCTGGAGCCGTTCCTGGCTCAACTCAAGGCTCTGGATGAGTTGGTCAAAAGCTTCCCGGCAGTAGAAACCGCTTAAAGCTGCTTCTCCGCAGGGTTGCCCTCCGGTAAAGTGCCGCACGTTTTCATCCCCCGACCTCAGGTCGGGGTTTGTCGCTCTAAGGTCTGCCCTGTATTGAGTCCTGGAGCGGCAAGCATTTCCCAGCTGCGTCGTTTTCGTCAATCTTGGAGTGTTTACAACAATGGCAAAAATCGTCGACATCAAAGGTCGTGAAGTTCTCGACTCCCGTGGCAATCCCACCGTGGAAGCAGATGTGCTCCTCGACAACGGCATCATCGGTAGCGCATGCGCACCGTCCGGTGCTTCAACCGGCTCGCGCGAGGCGCTGGAGCTGCGTGATGGCGACAAGAGCCGTTACCTGGGCAAGGGTGTTCTCAAGGCTGTAGCCAACATCAACGGTCCGATTCGTGACCTGTTGCTAGGCAAGGATCCTGTCGACCAGCAAGCGCTGGACCGCGCCATGATTGCTCTGGACGGGACTGAAAACAAAGCAAGCCTGGGTGCCAACGCGATCCTCGCTGTATCTCTGGCTGCAGCCAAGGCTGCTGCTCAGGATCAGGACCTGCCGTTGTATGCGCATATCGCCAACCTGAACGGTACGCCGGGTGTTTACTCGATGCCGGTTCCGATGATGAACATCATCAACGGTGGTGAGCATGCCGATAACAACATCGACATCCAGGAATTCATGATTCAGCCTGTCGGCGCCAAGACCTTCTCCGAAGGCCTGCGCTGGGGCACCGAGATTTTCCATCACCTCAAAGCTGTGCTGAAGGCGCGTGGCCTGAACACTGCCGTAGGTGACGAAGGTGGTTTCGCACCTGACCTAAACTCCAATGCCGACGCACTGGACGCCATCGCCGAAGCGGTTGCCAATGCAGGCTACAAGCTGGGTACCGATGTGACCCTGGCACTGGACTGTGCGGCGAGCGAGTTCTACAAGAACGGCAAGTATGTGTTGAGTGAAGAAGGCGAGTATGACTCCGCCGGTTTCGCTGACTACCTGGCTGATCTGGTCAGCAAGCACCCGATCATCTCCATCGAAGATGGTCTTGACGAGTCCGACTGGGATGGCTGGAAGATCCTCACCGACAAGATCGGTGACAAGGTGCAACTGGTCGGTGACGATCTGTTCGTGACCAACACCAAGATCCTCAAGGAAGGCATCGAGAAGAAAATCGGTAACTCTATCCTGATCAAGTTCAATCAGATCGGCACCCTTACCGAAACTCTGGAAGCTATCCAGATGGCCAAGGCCGCCGGTTACACTGCGGTTATCTCGCATCGCTCAGGCGAAACCGAGGATTCCACCATTGCCGATCTGGCAGTGGGCACTTCGGCGGGTCAGATCAAAACCGGTTCGTTGAGCCGTTCGGATCGTATCTCCAAGTACAACCAGCTGCTGCGTATCGAAGAGCAACTGGGTGCCAAGGCGGTATACCGTGGTCGCGGCGAGTTTCGCGGCTGACACCGAGATGGTAAAAAGACAGCCGGTGCTGTGACAATCGCCTGCTTTCCCGGATGATTGATCAGCATTGATGCGGGTTGCACCGCTATAGAGCCTGGCCCCGCCAGGCTCTATGCCCTCAGTCCCCTGTTGTATTGTTGGCTTCATGTTGTCGGCTCTGCTGTCTTTTTTACTGGGTACCTGATATTCAATGCGCAGTCCTAACTGGTTGTTTCTCGTCCTGATCCTGTTACTCGCGGGCCTGCAATATCGGCTGTGGGTTGGTAACGGGAGTCTGGCGCAAGTGGCGAGCCTTAATCAGCAGATCGCTGATCAGCATGCGGAGAACGAAGCGCTGCTTGAGCGTAATCGGGTCATGGATGCTGAAGTGCTTGAATTGAAAAAAGGTATGGAGACCGTAGAAGAGCGTGCCCGTCATGAACTGGGCATGGTCAAGGACGGCGAGACGCTCTATCAGTTGGCGCAATGAAACTGACCCTATGAACAAGAGCATCCTCCCAGCCTTCTGGGCAGTTATTCCTGCCGCGGGAGTTGGGTCCCGTATGGCCGCAGATCGTCCCAAGCAGTATCTGCAACTGGGCGGCCTGACAATTCTTGAACACAGCCTGCTTTGCTTTCTCGATCACCCCCGTCTAAAGGGACTGGTGATCAGTCTTGCTGTGGATGACCCTTACTGGCCAGCCCTGCCTTGTGCGCTGGATTCGCGCATCACGCGGGTTGCGGGTGGTAAGGAGCGTGCAGATTCGGTACTGAATGCGTTGCTGCATTTGCATGCGCAGGGTGCCGGTGATGAAGACTGGGTACTGGTCCACGACGCTGCGCGGCCTAATCTGGCGCGTTCGGACCTGGATAACCTGCTGAGTGAACTGGCCGATGATCCGGTCGGTGGGCTGTTGGCGGTTCCTGCTCGCGATACGCTCAAGCGCGCGGGGCCTGATGGCCGGGTCACCGAAACGGTAGACCGCAGCCTGATTTGGCAAGCGTATACCCCGCAGATGTTTCGCTTGGGGGCGTTACATCGAGCGCTGGCCGACGGGCTGGTTTCCGATGTTGCCATTACGGATGAAGCTTCTGCGATCGAATGGGCAGGGCAGTCGCCCAGATTGATCGAAGGACGCTCGGATAACATCAAGGTCACTCGTCCCGAGGATCTTGAATGGTTGCGGCAGCGGCGTAGCGAGTTCAATCGCTGAGCTGACACCTTTGAAAAATGTAGGAGCTCACGAGCACCGCGAGGCAGCGATAGCGGTCTGTCTGATAAGCCGCTATCGCTGCCTCGCGGTGCTCGTGAGCTCCTACAGGGTTGGTATTAACTGTGCTACCTACCGATACTCATCCCGCATCGCCAACCCCTCCTTCAGATAATCCACCAGCTTGCGCACCTTTGGCGAAAGGTGTCGTTGTTGAGGGTATAGCGCCCAGACTGCTGTATTCGGCGGTTGATGAGCTTCCAGCAGGGAAACCAGCGCGCCACTGTTCAGATGGCTTAACACGTAATAATCCGGCAGCTGACAGAGCCCCACGCCATGCAATGCAGCATCCAGCACCGCCTGCCCGCTGTTGCAGCGCCAGTTACCCTGAACACGCTGGGAAAACTCCCGTCCGTTTTGTTGAAGTAACCAGGTGTCACTGCTGCCGATCAGACAATTATGTCGGCTCAGCTCCGACAGGCTGTGGGGACGGCCATATCGCTCCAGATAGGACGGCGATGCGCATAAGTACATCCGGCGCGGCGCGAGGCGGGTAGCGACCAGACGGGAATCCTGCAACCGGCCCAGCCTGATCGCCAGATCCAGCCCCTCATGCACCATGTCCAGCGTGTCGTTGTTCAACTGGATCTCCACCCGGATCTGCGGAAACAAATCCATGAAGCGCGTCACCAGCGGTGTGATAAACCGCTCGCCGTAAGCCACGGCGCAGGTCATACGCAAGAGGCCTTTGGGTTCGCTGGTTAAATCACCGACGGCACGCAGTGCTTCCTCGCGCCCATCCTGCAAACGCTGGCAATGGTGGAGAAACGTCTGACCCGCTTCTGTCAGGGCTACTCGCCGGGTGCTGCGATACAGCAGGCGTGTCTGCAAACGTTCTTCGAGGCGAGCGATTTGTCGGCTGATGTGCGATGACGAAACGCCCATTCGTTCGGCTGCCGCTGTGAACTGGCCACACTCTGCTACCGCGACGAATTCATCCAGGCCTTCCCAGCGATTGGTGTACATCGATTATCCCTGCCCAGCAATAATGTTTTGCTTTTAACTGGATTATTAACCAATCGGCACTGCTTTACACTGCATCCATCGTTTTAACTTCGTTGGAGAAAGATTGATGATCAAGTCACGCGCTGCTGTTGCCTTTGCCCCCAACCAACCGCTGCAAATCGTTGAGGTCGACGTTGAAGCACCAAAAGCCGGTGAGGTATTGATCCGCACAGTCGCCTCCGGCGTTTGCCACACCGACGCCTACACCTTGTCCGGCGCCGACTCCGAAGGCGTTTTCCCATGCATACTGGGTCACGAAGGTGGTGGTGTAGTTGAGGCAATTGGCGAAGGCGTTACGTCCTTGGCAGTGGGCGATCATGTGATCCCGCTGTACACCGCTGAATGCCGCGAGTGCAAGTTCTGCCTGTCGGGCAAAACCAACCTCTGTCAGAAAGTGCGTGCCACGCAGGGCAAGGGTTTGATGCCAGACGGCACGACCCGTTTCAGCTACAACGGCGAGCCGGTTTATCACTACATGGGCTGCTCGACGTTCTCCGAGTACACCGTGGTGCCGGAGATTTCTCTGGCAAAAATCCCTAAAGAAGCCCCGCTGGAAAAGGTCTGCCTGTTGGGCTGTGGCGTTACCACCGGCATCGGTGCTGTGCTTAATACCGCTAAAGTCGAGGAGGGTGCCACTGTCGCTATCTTCGGTCTGGGTGGTATCGGTCTGGCTGCAATCATTGGCGCAAAAATGGCCAAGGCCTCGCGCATCATTGCTATCGACATCAACCCTGCGAAGTTCGATGTGGCCCGTGAGCTAGGGGCGACTGATTTCATCAATCCAAAAGATCACGAAAAGCCGATTCAGGATGTGATCGTTGAATTGACTGACGGTGGTGTCGACTACAGCTTCGAATGTATCGGCAACGTCAACCTGATGCGTGCCGCGCTCGAGTGCTGCCACAAAGGTTGGGGCGAGTCGGTGATTATCGGTGTTGCCCCATCGGGTCAGGAAATCGCAACCCGTCCGTTCCAGTTGGTGACCGGTCGCGTCTGGCGCGGTTCGGCATTTGGCGGCGTTCGTGGTCGTACCGAGTTGCCAAGCTACGTCGAGAAGTCTCAGACCGGCGAAATCCCTCTGGATACCTTCATCACCCACACCATGGGTCTTGAAGACATCAACAAGGCGTTCGACCTGATGCACGAAGGCAAAAGCATCCGCACAGTCATTCATTTTTGAGAAGCAGCTTCAAGCTGCAAGCCATAAGCTGCAAGACGGCGTTCAGAGCCTTTCTTGTACCTTGTAACTTGTAGCTTGCTGCTGGGAGGCTACGACCCATGGCTCTTGAAAACATTTCCTGCCAGAAAAGCTTTGGCGGCTGGCACAAACGTTACAAGCATCATTCCGAAGTGCTTGGTTGCCACATGGTGTTTGCCGTTTACCTGCCGCCACAGGCAGAGCAGGGCGTTAAGTTACCAGTGTTGTACTGGCTCTCGGGCCTGACCTGCACTGATGAAAACTTCATGCAGAAGGCTGCGGCTCAACGTGTTGCGGCAGAGTTGGGTTTGATTATCGTTGCGCCCGACACAAGCCCGCGTGGCCCTGATGTCGCGGGCGATCCCGACGGTGCGTGGGATTTTGGCCTCGGTGCCGGGTTCTATCTCAATGCGACCCAGGAGCCTTGGGCCAGGCATTACCGCATGCACGATTACGTGGTCAACGAGCTTCCTGCCTTGGTCGAAGAGCATTTCCCGGCTTCGCAGGCACGTGGCATCAGCGGGCACTCAATGGGCGGCCACGGCGCGCTGGTCTGCGCTTTGCGCAATCCGGGGCGCTACAAATCCGTTTCGGCTTTTTCGCCGATTACTAATCCCATGGATTGCCCTTGGGGTCAGAAAGCTTTTTCCCGTTATCTGGGGGAAGAGCGTTCACGCTGGCGGGAATGGGATGCCAGTGTGCTGATTGCCGATGCACGCGAGAAGTTGCCGATCCTGGTGGATCAGGGGGATCGTGATGATTTCCTCGCCAACCAGCTCAAGCCCGAGGCGCTGGTTCAGGCGGCGAAGGCGGCAGGTCATCCTCTTACACTGCGCATGCAGCCTGGTTACGACCACAGCTATTTCTTCATCGCCAGCTTCATAGAAGATCACCTTCGGCATCATGGCGACGCGTTGAACAGCTAAGCGTCGACAAAGTAGGTAGAATCACGCCCTGACTTTTTTCAGGGCGTTTTTTATGCGTATTGGCCATGGCTACGATGTGCACCGTTTCGCTGAAGGCGATTTCATCACCTTGGGTGGCGTTCGCATTGCGCACCGGTTCGGCCTGCTCGCCCACTCCGATGGGGATGTGTTGCTGCACGCTTTGAGCGATGCACTGCTTGGCGCTGCTGCACTGGGTGATATCGGTAAACATTTTCCGGACACCGATCCGCAATTCAAAGGTGCTGACAGTCGCGCATTGCTGCGCCACGTCCTGACTCTGGTACAGAGCAAGGGCTGGAAAGTCGGCAATGTGGACGCAACCATTGTCGCTCAGGCACCGAAAATGGCGCCTCATATCGAATCGATGCGCGCATTGATTGCCGAGGATCTTCAAGTCGAGCTCGATCAAGTGAACGTCAAGGCAACCACCACTGAAAAGCTTGGTTTCACCGGCCGTGAAGAAGGCATCGCCGTTCACGCCGTTGCGCTGTTGCTGTCCGCATGACCGAATCAGAACTGCTGGGCCCGCAAGCTTATGGCCCGCCGCTGGGTAGCGCGGTGCTCAAGGCGACTGCCGAGGATTTTCAGGTCGACGAAGTGCTGGATATCCCGCTCTCCGGCGATGGCGAGCATTTATGGTTATGGGTCGAGAAACGCGGCCTCAACACCGAAGAAGCCGCCCGTCGTCTGGCGCGTGCCGCTGGCGTTCAGCTCAGGACTGTCAGCTACGCGGGCCTGAAGGATCGGCAGGCGCTGACTCGTCAGTGGTTTAGCATCCAGTTGCCTGGCAAGGCCGATCCTGATCTGAGTTCGGCTGAAAACGAAACCCTGAAAATCCTTCAAAGCTCTCGCCACAAGCGCAAGCTTCAGCGCGGCGCCCATGCTGCAAATGGTTTCACGTTGCGCCTGACCCAGTTGAGCGTCGACAAAGACGCGCTCAATGCGCGGCTTGAGGCAATTGCCAAGGCCGGTATTCCTAATTACTTCGGTGCCCAGCGCTTTGGCTACCAAGGCGGAAATCTGGGTGAGGCGCGTGATTACGCTGCGCGTCAGGCATTACCGGAGCAACGTGCAGTGCGTTCCCGGCTATTATCGACGGCCCGTAGCTACCTCTTCAATCAGGTCCTGGCGGCGCGTGTTGCTGATGGTTCCTGGCAGGTGGCGCAGGTCGGTGACTTGCTGGCATTCACCGACAGCCGCAGTTTTTTTCCGGCGGGCGTCGATGAATGCAATGATCCTCGGCTGGCGATTCTCGATCTGCATCCGACCGGCCCGCAATGGGGAGAAGGCCTATCGCCAGCCTCCGGAGCCACGGCGACACTGGAAAACGACGTGGCCAATCGCGAGTCGGCATTGCGCGACTGGCTCACAAGAGCCGGAATGGAGCACGAACGACGCATCCTGCGACTGCCCATTGGCCGGTTGACGTGGCATTATCCCGAGCCTGACATTCTGCAACTGGAATTCGTCCTTCCGCCCGGATGCTTCGCCACTGTACTGGTGCGCGAACTTGTTGATCTGGCCCCGGTTGGGCAGACGGACAGCTCATGCGTATTCTGATTTCTAACGATGATGGGGTCGCCGCACCCGGTCTCGCTGCGTTGTATGCGGCGCTGGCCGATTACAGCGAATGCGTGGTGATCGCCCCCGACCAAGACAAAAGCGGCGCCAGCAGCTCGCTGACGCTCGACCGGCCTTTGCATCCCCATGCTCTGGCGAACGGTTTCATCAGCGTCAACGGTACGCCAACCGACTGTGTACATCTGGGCCTGAACGGGTTGCTGGAAGTGCAACCGGACATGGTCGTGTCGGGTATTAATCTGGGCGCTAACCTGGGAGACGATGTTCTGTATTCCGGGACTGTGGCTGCAGCCCTTGAGGGACGATTCCTGGAAAGGCCTTCATTTGCCTTCTCATTCCTGTCACGTCAGCCGGATAACCTGGCGACTGCTGCGCATTACGCGCGACTGTTGGTGGAAGCTCATGAGCAGCTTGATTTGCCGCCGCGCACCGTCTTGAACGTAAACATTCCCAATCTGCCCCTCGATCATATTCGGGGCATTCAATTGACCCGTCTTGGTCATAGGGCACGAGCTGCAGCGCCGATCAAGGTCGTGGATCCACGAGGTCGGGCCGGCTACTGGATTGCAGCTGCCGGTGACGCAGAGGATGGCGGTGCAGGCACGGATTTTCATGCAGTGATGCAGGGTTATGTTTCTGTTACCCCCTTGCAGCTTGATCGTACTTACCAGGACGGGTTCGCTAGCCTGAACAAATGGCTGGAGGGCCTTCTTTGATGTCGCGCGAGCAAGATGATCTGTTACGTCGTGGAATCGGGATGACTTCTCAGCGGACTCGCGAGCGTCTGATTCAACGTCTCTACGATGAAGGGCTGTCCAACGCCCAAGTGCTGGAAGTCATTCGCAAGACACCGCGGCATCTGTTTGTCGATGAGGCCCTGGCTCATCGAGCCTATGAAGATACCGCGCTGCCGATCGGTCATAACCAGACGATTTCCCAGCCCTACATGGTCGCCCGTATGAGCGAGCTGCTGCTGGCGGCAGGCCCGCTGGACAAGGTGTTGGAAATCGGTACCGGTTCCGGTTACCAGACCGCGGTACTGGCTCAATTGGTTGAGCGTGTTTTTTCGGTAGAGCGCATCAAGGTTCTGCAGGATCGCGCCAAGGAACGTCTGGTCGAGCTCAATCTGCGCAACGTGGTATTTCGCTGGGGCGATGGTTGGGAAGGCTGGCCAGCGCTTGCTCCTTATAACGGGATTATCGTGACCGCAGTGGCAACCGACGTGCCGCAGGCTTTGCTTGATCAGCTCGCACCTGGGGGGCGTTTAGTGATCCCGGTGGGTTCCGGCGAAGTGCAGCAGTTAATGCTGATCGTGCGCGAGGAAAACGGGTTCTCTCGTCATGTGCTGGGTGCCGTACGTTTTGTACCATTATTAAATGGTCCGCTGGCTTGAGAGAATAACCCACTGAATTCTGGTTGAAGCCATCTGTCTATCTCATGGCATCAAGAGCCAATAACGGGGAATGACCCTGTGAAGTGGCTAACCTGACCGCACAATTGGATTCAGCGCAGTTAAGCAGTAGCTGCCAGCCGTTATTACGGCACAATAGGCATCTTTAATTCAGTCACCAGTAAAGGGAGTGGCGGGTGAGTCGCACAGTCATTCGGCAGCGTAGTTTTTCAACAAGTTTTCAGCGGCTGGTGATTGGCATTGCACTCAGTGTCCTCTTGGTCGGGTGCTCCAGCTCTCCCTCCGGTGGCGTGCGTGTCGTCGACCGTAACAATAATGCCGCGCCTCAACGCCCGACTGTAACCACCGGGCAATATGTCGTCCGTCGCGGCGATACGCTTTTTTCTATTGCCTTTCGTTACGGCTGGGATTACAAGGCGCTGGCGGCGCGTAATCAGATTCCTGAACCCTACACGATTCGTCCGGGTCAGACGATTCGCTTTGACGGGCGTTCAAATTCAACATCGTCAGCTGTTGTAACTGCACCTGGTGCGGTTCGCCCACCTGTGGCATCTACCACGACGTCGACGACAACCAGTCCTTCCGGCTCGGTCAAAACCACGGTCATTTCCAAGCCTGTCACGGCTGTTCCTCCTCCAGCGAGCGACTCGACGGGGCCTGCAGGGCCCTCTCCGAAGGGCTGGACATGGCCGTCTAATGGAGTTTTGATCGGGAAATTTTCTTCAAACGGTAGTTTGAATAAAGGCATTGATATCGCTGGGGATTTGGGACAGCCTGTTTTAGCTGCGTCTGATGGGTCAGTTGTCTACGCCGGGAGTGGGTTGCGGGGCTACGGCGAATTAGTCATCATCAAACACAGCGATACCTACGTCAGTGCTTACGGCCACAACCGTAGGCTGTTGGTACGGGAGGGGCAACAGGTCAAGGCAGGGCAGACGATTGCCGAGATGGGGTCAACGGGAACTGACCGGGTGAAGCTGCATTTTGAGATTCGCCGCCAAGGTAAACCTGTAGATCCACTGCAATTCCTGCCACGTCGTTGATTGTTGCCAGCCTGTTCCTAGCGTAGAGGGACAGGCTCAAGCGTTGCCATGGAATTGGCGTCGCTGGAGCTTGAGGTCGAACTCACCAAAGGACTATAACAATGGCTCTCAGTAAAGAAGCGCCGGAGTTTGACATCGACGATGAGGTTCTCCTTATGGAAGCCGGCATCGTTCTGGAATCGGAGCATGAAGCAGACGAGAAGCAGACCCTTGCTACTACTGCGCCCCGTTCCAGAGCAAAAAACTCCACAACGCTCAAGCAACACAAATATATCGACTACACCCGGGCGCTTGATGCGACCCAGTTGTACCTCAATGAAATCGGATTTTCCCCGCTGCTTTCTCCGGAAGAAGAAGTCCATTTTGCGAGACTCTCGCAAAAAGGTGATCCGGCTGGTCGCAAGCGCATGATTGAAAGCAATTTGCGGTTGGTAGTGAAAATTGCCAGGCGCTATGTCAATCGTGGGTTGTCATTGCTGGACCTGATCGAAGAGGGCAACCTCGGGCTTATCAGAGCAGTCGAAAAATTCGATCCGGAACGGGGGTTCCGTTTCTCAACTTACGCGACATGGTGGATTCGTCAGACCATCGAGCGTGCGATCATGAATCAGACCCGTACCATTCGGTTGCCGATTCATGTCGTCAAAGAACTCAATGTCTATTTGCGGGCCGCCCGCGAACTGACACAAAAACTCGATCACGAGCCCTCTCCTGAAGAAATCGCTAACTTGCTTGAAAAGCCGGTGGGTGAGGTCAAGCGTATGCTGGGCCTGAATGAGCGGGTTTCTTCTGTCGATGTTTCGCTCGGTCCGGATTCTGACAAGACTTTGCTCGATACACTGACTGATGACCGTCCGACGGATCCTTGCGAGTTGCTGCAGGACGATGATCTTTCCCAGAGCATCGACCAATGGCTCTCTGAGCTGACCGACAAGCAGAGAGAGGTCGTGATACGGCGTTTCGGCTTGCGCGGGCATGAGAGCAGCACGCTGGAGGACGTAGGGCTGGAAATTGGCCTTACGCGTGAGCGTGTCAGGCAGATTCAGGTCGAGGGTCTCAAGCGTCTGCGGGAAATCCTTGAGAAAAATGGCTTGTCTAGCGAGTCATTGTTTCAATGATGTGAATAGACATAAAGATAAACACTGAGTTTATCTTCGCTCATAAAAAACACTCCGCTCAGGGGTGTTTTTTATGGGTGAGGATAAATGGAGCGCGATTAAATTCTCATGGCATTTACGTGAGTTATTCGGATTCTTTCAACGTAAGTCATTACTTACGCTGTGTGTAAGATTTCGAGAAATACATTGCACAACATTGACCATAAGAGTTGTAGTAACGATCTAACTTTATGAATTTAAAGGCTTTTATTATTTGTTTTTTATGGCGTGGAAAATCTTGAAAGGTTTTGCTTACTTGCCCTTATCCGAGAACTCACTACTATCAGAACTGTGCCCACGGATGGGCGCAGGCCGTCAAGGAAGACAGTCAAGGACATCGCAGGACGCGATTCATCAGGATGATGAAAGGGATTAAAAGGATTAGGGAAAAATGTGGGCGGGTCATACCGCCCCTTTTTTTCGTCTGAAGAAAAGTGCGGTCCACGCCAAATGCCGCGCACAAAAAAAGCCCCCTGAAGGGGCTTTCTTCAACAGCCGGGAATTCTTAGCGTTCCAAGTCTGCGATCTTACCGGTTTTACCATCCCACTCGGCTGCGTCGGGCAGCGCGTCTTTTTTCTCGGTGATATTCGGCCAGACATCCGCGAGCTCGGCGTTGAGCTCGATGAAGTTTTCCATTCCGGCAGGAATCTCATCTTCCGAGAAAATGGCCTGGGCGGGGCACTCAGGCTCGCAAAGCGCACAGTCGATGCACTCATCCGGGTGAATCACCAGGAAGTTCGGGCCTTCGTAGAAGCAGTCCACCGGACAGACTTCTACACAGTCGGTGTATTTGCACTTGATGCAGTTGTCGGTGACGACGAAGGTCATTTCTAATTCTCTCCTCAGGCGGCGACAGCAGAGCCCTTCGGTTTAGGGTTGCCAGGTTCGGGATTCCCCCGCGCCGTGTGAAACACATGCATTAGGTAAACGGCGCTGAATGCAGATCGACTGCGCGGCACGGCGTTCGACCCTGGGTTCGCTACGTCTCACGCGGCTCGGTTCAGCTGCTCAGCCAGGCTAAAAGCTGTCAGCGTCTCAAACCGCGCGGGATTCTAACAGCTTGTTACGGTTCTCGTTAGATGCGAGTTTGCAGTGCATATAACAACTCTAATGCCTGACGAGGCGTGACATCGTCGAGTTTTGCTCTGGAAAGCTCTTCAAGCACCGGATGCGGCAGGCTGGCGAACATGTCGCTTTGCATGGGCGCAGCCGGTTTACCTGCCTTGGGACGAGGCTGTTCGTGGGGCAGGCTGGTGGTCTCCAGCCGGTGTAGATGCTCTTTCGCCCGGGCGATGACGTTGGCTGGAACCCCCGCCAACTGGGCCACGGCCAGGCCATAGCTCTGACTGGCCGGGCCAGGCAGCACCCGATGCAGGAACACGATTCGCTCGTTGTGCTCCGTTGCATTGAGGTGCACGTTGGCGACCAGAGGTTCGCTTTCGGGCAGCACTGTCAGCTCGAAATAGTGCGTAGCGAACAGCGTATAGGCGCGCAGTTGGGCGAGACATTCTGCCGCAGCCCAGGCCAGTGACAGACCGTCGAAAGTGCTGGTGCCGCGTCCGACCTCATCCATCAACACCAGACTGCGATCGGTGGCGTTGTGCAGGATATTGGCTGTTTCGCTCATCTCCACCATAAAGGTCGAACGTCCCCCGGCCAGGTCATCGCTGGAACCGATACGGGTGAAAATCCGGTCAACCAGCGATAACTCACAACTTGCCGCCGGCACGAAACTGCCGATATGAGCCAGTAACACGATCAACGCGGTCTGGCGCATGTAGGTGGATTTACCGCCCATGTTCGGGCCGGTAATGACCAGCATGCGAGTCTTGTCATCCAGATCAAGATCGTTGGCCACGAAGGGCGAGGTCAGGACCTGTTCCACCACCGGGTGACGGCCTTGATCGATACGCATGCAAGGTTCATCGACGAACTTGGGGCAATTCAGATCAAGATTCAGGGCGCGTTCGGCCAGGTTGCTCAATACGTCTAGCTCGGCCAGTGCCGAAGCGGTGTCCTGCAAAGGTGCGAGATGACCAATCAGGTCTTCAAGCAACGCTTCGTACAACATTTTTTCCCGAGCCAGCGCACGGCTTTTTGCTGACAGCGCCTTGTCTTCGAATTCCTTCAGTTCGGGAGTGATAAAGCGCTCGGCGCCTTTCAGCGTCTGGCGACGGATGTAATCCGCAGGAGCCTGCTCGGCCTGCTTGCTTGGCAGCTCGATGAAATAACCGTGAATACGGTTGTAGCCGACTTTCAGATGCGCCAATCCGGTACGCGCTTTTTCACGGGCCTCAAGATCAATCAGGAACTGCCCGGCGTTTTCACTCAGCGATTGCAGTTCGTCCAGCTCGGCGTCGTAACCGGTCTTCAAAACGCCGCCATCGCGGATCACCGCTGGCGGGTTGTCAATAACAGCTCGTTGCAGCAAGTCGGCCAGTTCGGGATACACACCGGTGGTCTGCGCCAGCTGTTGCAGATGTGGCGTTTCAAGCTCGGTCATTGCCACTTGCAGTTCCGGCAATGCGCTCAATGCGTCGCGCAAGCGGGCCAGATCCCGTGGTCGGGCGTTGCGCAGGCCGATGCGGGCAAGAATTCGTTCGATGTCGCCGATTTCTTTCAGTTGCGGTTGCAGATTCTCGAAGCGATAACGTTCCAGTAGGCACGTTATCGATGATTGGCGGGCCTTGAGAATCGACAGGTCGCGCAGGGGGCGATTCAGCCAGCGAGTCAGCAGGCGCGTGCCCATGGCGGTCTGGCAGCGGTCAACGACCGATTGCAGGGTGTTGTCGCGGCCACCGGCAAGATTGGTGTCCAGTTCAAGATTGCGTCGCGTCGCGCCATCGAGGATGACTGTGTCATCAAGACGTTCGTGTCGCAGGCTGCGCAGGTGCGGCAGGGCAGTGCGCTGGGTTTCCTTGGCATAGCCCAGCAGGCACCCGGCAGCGCCTATCGCCAGAGTCAGGTTCTCGCAGCCAAAACCTTTCAGGTCTTGCGTGGAGAATTGCTGGCAAAGGCTTTTCAGGGCCGAGTCACGCTCGAAATCCCACGGTGCACGGCGGCGTGCGCCACGGCGTTTTTCCGCAGGAAGGCCCTGTGGCCAGTCATCCGGGATTAGCAGCTCCACGGGATTGATGCGCTCAAGTTCGGCCAGCAGGTTTTCCCAGCCCTTGATTTCCAGCACGCTGAAATTACCACTGGTGATGTCCATCACCGCGAGGCCAAACAGGCGTTCGTCACCCAGAACGGCTGCGATCAGATTGTCGCGACGCTCGTCGAGCAAGGCTTCATCGCTGACGGTGCCGGGGGTGATGATGCGCACCACCTGGCGGTCTACCGGGCCTTTGCTGGTCGCCGGATCGCCGACCTGTTCGCAGATGACAACGGATTCACCGAGCTTCACCAGCTTGGCCAGATAGCCCTCAGCGGCGTGATACGGAATGCCGCACATGGGAATGCTTTGACCGGCGGACTGGCCCCGAGCTGTCAGGGTGATGTCCAGCAATTTGGCGGCTTTCTTCGCGTCTTCGTAAAAGATTTCGTAGAAGTCGCCCATGCGATAGAACATCAACTGGTCAGGATGCTGATTCTTCAGCCGCCAGTACTGTTGCATCATCGGAGTGTGTGAAGAGAGATCGGAAATTGCTTTATTCATCAGGTAGTTAGGCAAGTTCGTGAGAAAGATGGGGCAAATTCGGAGGCGTGCCTGCCACCCCCTTGGGGCTAACAGGTCGGTAAATCCGTACGTTTTGCGATGGGCACAAGATTAACACGCGAGGCTTCGTGACGCAGGTCCGCTGCGAGACGGCTTATTCGTCACGGCGCGTTTCCATGCGCCCACAGATTTGAAATCGGCGTATAGACTTTGCTGCGTCGCCTCTCAATCCTGAGCAGGCATTTATAAAAAAGGAATTTTATATGGCTAACAAACGTGGAAGGGATTCGGAAACCGGGCGGTTCATTCCCGTCGAAGAGGCTCGTCGTCGCCCCAGGGAGACGACCGTCGAAACCATCAAAAAACCGCACTGCCCGAAATCCACAGCCAAATGATTAATCAAAGGAGCGGTCGCAATCCGACCGCTCCTGCTTGCAGCATCAATGCGGTCGTGTACGGTGACGGTTTGTCTGGCTTCTTGTTAACTGCCTTTCTACAAGGAAAAGCATTTTGGATGAAATCACCCGGCTTGCCGCGACCCTTGGCAAGCAACTGCAATCAATCAACGCTCAGGTGACTACCGCCGAATCCTGCACAGGCGGCGGAATTGCCGAGGCGATCACCCGCATACCCGGTAGCTCTGCCTGGTTTGAGGCCGGCTATGTCACGTACTCCAATCACCAGAAAACCCTTCAGTTGCAAGTCCCGGCTGAGTTTTTTGCTCGTGTCGGGGCGGTCAGTGAAGAGGTGGTGCGCGCCATGGTGTCGGGTTCCCAGCGTCATAGCGGAGCACGGTTTGCCGTGGCGGTCAGTGGTGTCGCCGGGCCGGATGGCGGGTCGGCCGATAAACCGGTTGGCACTGTCTGGCTGTGTTGGGGGGTAGGTGAAAAGTTGATTTCCCGGCGCGAGCAGTTCGCCGGAGACCGTGACGAGGTGCGCCGACAAACGGTGAAAGCCGCGCTAGAGGGGCTGATCCTGCTTGCTGATGCAGAAATACCAACTCAGGGGTAGGCGCGCGCTCAACCCTGTGGAATAATACTGTCTACTTATACAGGTGTTGTGGCCGTCAGGCCCCTAATTGAATTTGATTACGTGAGGACTTCAATGGACGACAACAAGAAGAAAGCCTTGGCTGCGGCCTTGGGTCAGATCGAGCGTCAATTCGGTAAAGGTGCCGTAATGCGCATGGGTGACCATGACCGCCAGGCGATTCCTTCTATTTCCACCGGTTCGCTCGGCCTGGACATCGCGCTGGGTATTGGCGGTTTGCCGAAAGGCCGTATCGTAGAAATCTACGGTCCGGAATCTTCCGGTAAAACGACGCTGACGCTTTCGGTTATCGCCCAGGCCCAGAAAATGGGTGCAACTTGTGCGTTTGTCGATGCCGAGCACGCTCTCGATCCTGAATACGCAGGCAAGCTGGGCGTCAATGTTGACGACCTGCTGGTTTCGCAGCCAGACACCGGCGAGCAGGCACTGGAAATCACCGACATGCTGGTGCGCTCCAACGCCATCGACGTGATCGTCGTCGACTCCGTTGCCGCTCTGGTGCCAAAGGCCGAGATCGAAGGCGAAATGGGTGACATGCACGTGGGTCTGCAGGCTCGTCTGATGTCTCAGGCGCTGCGCAAGATCACCGGCAACATCAAGAACGCCAACTGCCTCGTTATCTTCATCAACCAGATCCGTATGAAGATCGGTGTGATGTTCGGTAGCCCGGAAACCACCACCGGTGGTAACGCACTGAAGTTCTACGCTTCGGTACGTCTGGATATTCGTCGTACAGGTGCAGTGAAAGAGGGCGACGAAGTCGTCGGTAGCGAAACCCGTGTCAAGGTCGTCAAGAACAAGGTGGCTCCGCCGTTCCGTCAGGCTGAGTTCCAGATTCTTTACGGTAAGGGTATCTACCTCAATGGCGAGATCATTGATCTGGCCGTGCTGCATGGTTTCGTAGAGAAATCCGGTGCCTGGTATAGCTATCAAGGCAGCAAGATCGGTCAGGGTAAAGCCAACTCGGCCAAGTTCCTGGCGGATAACCCGGAAGTCGGCGCCACGCTCGAGAAGATGATTCGCGAGAAGCTGCTGACCCCAGGTGTAGATACCAAGTCTGAAGCCTCTCGTGCACCAGCGCCAGCTGATGACATGGCCGAAGCTGACGTTGATATCTGATAGACATGTCAGCGGTACTTGATACACCCGTCGCCGTAAGGCGCACCGCAATGGACCTGCTCGCACGACGCGAGCACGGTCGTGTCGAGCTGACGCGCAAGCTGCGTCAGCGCGGCGCAACTCCTGAACTCATCGAACCTGCCCTCGACCGTCTCGTGGAAGAAGGGCTGCTGTCCGAAGCCCGCTATCTCGAAAGTTTTGTCTCTTACCGTGCACGTTCGGGCTACGGTCCTGCGCGTATTCGTGAGGAGCTGAACCAGAGAGGGCTGCAACGGGCGGAAGTCGAGCAGGCGATTCGGGAGTGCGGCTTCAATTGGCAGGAAAAAATGCACGAAACCTGGCAGCGCAAGTTTGCCGGGCAGTTGCCAGTGGATGCGCGGGAGCGCGCCAAGCAAGGGCGGTTTCTGAGTTACCGAGGTTATCCAATGGATATGATCGGCCGCTTGTTAAGCGGCCGTGGTGAGGATGACTGATTCTCAGGTCTCTTTTGAAGACTCTGATTGCCGGGTCTTCAACTCTGCTGTTGGCTGAACCCAGTTTTCTTGCAGGTTTATATAATCTACCAATTCCCGTAAGCGCCCTTGGTTGCGTCCGCTGAAGGTAAACACCAGGCGCGTCAGATGGCTGAAATCCGCTTCGTGCTCTTCACCCTGATAGGCGTGTTGCTGGAAATCTTCAGCCAGACGCAGATCGGCGAAGGCTTCCTGCATATGTGCAATGGCCTGCTCGGTAAGCGGGTGATGCATGCGAATAATGAATTTATTCTTCAGCCAACGGCTTGAATGGAAATTGTTGTAAAACTGATGGATCTCCTCAACGGCTTCTTCCGCGCTGTAGACCAGACGCATTAGCTTCATGTCGTTGGGCAAGATGTAGCGATTGTCTTCCAACTGGTTTTTGATGAAATCCAGTGCGCTCTGCCAAAAGCTTCCGCCCGGCACATCCAGTAGAACGATAGGCACTAGTGGACTTTTGCCCGTCTGAATCAGCGTCAGCACTTCAAGCGCTTCATCCAGCGTGCCGAAACCACCAGGGCAAAGCACCAGTGCATCGGCTTCCTTGACGAAGAACAGCTTGCGGGTAAAGAAGAAGTGGAAGGGCAGTAAATTTCCGGTCCCTTCGACCGTGGCGTTGGCGTGCTGCTCGAATGGCAGGGTGATATTGAAGCCCAGGCTGTGATCAAGCCCGGCGCCTTCGTGGGCCGCAGCCATAATGCCGCCACCGGCACCGGTAATGACCATCAGATCTGCTTTGGCCAGCAGTCCGCCAAGCTCTTTGGCCAGCGCATACAGTGGATGCTCAACCGGCGTGCGCGCCGAGCCAAATACCGTCACCTTGCGACGTCCGCGGAATTGCTCAAGCACTCGAAAGGCGTTGTCCAGTTCGCGCAAGGCTTGCAGAGTGATTTTTGCGTTCCAGCGATTGCGGTCATCCTGAGCCATGCGCAGCACGGTCAGTATCATGTCGCGATAGAGCGGAAGGTTCGGGCTGTTGGGGGCTACCAGATTGATCTGTTCCTCGATCTTGCTGGTGAGGTCATTGCCGTTTTTTTCAAAGTGGCTGCTTAACAGGTCATTGGGTACATAAGGCATTAAGGGCTTCTCCGTGCGCGAAATCATCGCTCCAGCCCGCACCGTAGTCTGAAGCGTGACGCTTATTCCAATTCGATAATGTGCCTAGCCTGCCTGGAACTGGCAACGTTTGTTTATGGCATCAAATTTCAGCTGGGCAAACTGAGGGACGTGGGCGGATGGAAGAGAGGGCACACAGAGGACTGGCGGGCAGTGACTAAAAATCTGTAGGAGCTGCCGAAGGCTGCGAATATCTGCGTGTAAGAAATAACACTTTCGCAGCCTGCGGCAGCGCCCACATGACAAATCTTGCTATGTCCTTACTTCTTGACCGAGCAGTCGCTGGCCTTGAAGACCTGGCTGGTCACCGGGCGGTTGGTCTTGTATTCGGTGAATTGATACTTCAGTACCGCACCTTTGGTCATCAACTGGCGATAGCCGTTGTTGTGGCAAACACTGTTACCTAATTGATTGCGGACCGCATCGGGGTTGGCGCGCATTTGCTGGGCCTGGCCTTCACGAACACTCAAATGATTGATCAACTGGTTGCCTTCAACCGTATAGCCCTGATCAAGAATGTCCTCATTGATGGCCCGTGGCGTGCCGACGCTGCTTTCCTTCGCAACTTTTTCGAGCATTTTGCTCAGTTCGAAATCCTGCTTCGACGCCGCTTGGGCGAAGAATGGGGCGGCGAGCAGCAGCGTGAGGGTGGGGACGGTAAGGCGCAGCATTAATTTCTCCTGATTCAGTGACTGGCCCGTTGGACCGGTGACTTGGACGTATGTTCAGCAGGCAGCAGAGCTGGATGCGCGTGAATGGGGGAGAAGTATAAGGATGACGGGCAGTGAAAGCGATTCGTCCATCGACAGTGCGGGCGGGGAGGGGCGCAGCTCTGATAAACTGCGCGGACTTTTCAGCCCTCCGAGTTATCGCAGTGTTCACGCTCTCCTTTCACCGACGCATGCCTTCATGAGCCACGCTGTTTCTCGTCTGCGCGACCGCCGACTGGCGCAGAGTACCAAGCCGTTTATTGCCCGCGGGTCACGCGCCCCTCGTTGCAATCAGTGCCGGGTCATTCCCGATTACTGTCTGTGCGGGTGGAAGCCCTATGTGGCTGCAAACTCCGCCATGTGCCTGCTGATGTATGACACCGAGCCGCTGAAGCCAACGAACACCGGCTGGTTGATTGCGGATGTGATCGACGATACCCATGCCTTTGGCTGGTCACGTATAGACGTTGACGAGCAATTGCTGGCGCTGCTGGATGATCCGCAATGGCAGCCTTACATTGTCTTTCCCGGCGAGTTTGTTGCTCCGGAACGGGTGGTCAATCGAGTCGTCCAGGAGGAGGGCAAGCGCCCGTTGTTCATTTTGCTGGACGCAACCTGGACCGAAGCGCGAAAGATGTTTCGCAAGAGTCCTTACCTGGAACGTTTTCCGGTGCTCAGCCTTGAGCCGGAACAAATGTCTCGCTACCGCTTGCGGCGCTCCAAGCGTGACGATCATTTCTGTACGGCCGAAGTGGCTGCGCTGTGCCTCGAGCTGGCTGGAGATACGCAGGCCAGTGGTGTGCTGGATGCCTATCTGGATGTATTTACCGCTCACTATCTCGGGGCGAAGTATCAAAAAGCCATTGATTCGGACGATGTGTCGCACACTCATCTAAAGGCTTTTCTTTGAAGGGATAATCTCGCGCTGCGAGTTACCCGCAGATAAGCGCACAATAACCGCTATTTGCGGTCGGGTTAATGCTTGACCACCCCGGTTTCGCTGGGCATGCTGGCGCCGCATAAAGAGCCGGACACGTGTTTTTTGAAACGTCGGGTTCGCGCTGTGTGTAGTAGCAACAAGCGTTTGCTGGCATCTGCCGATGCCTTGCTGGGTGCTGAATGGATCGGCACTCACTTATGAGTACAGGAACACCCCATGACTTACGAAATCCTGATTGCCGATGACCATCCGCTGTTTCGCAGCGCGTTGCATCAGGCGTTGAGCCTTGGCCTTGGCCCGGATGTGAGGTTGGTGGAAGCCGATAGCATCGCTCAGCTGGAAACCCGGCTGGGTGAGAAAGCTGACTGGGATCTGGTGTTGCTGGATTTGAACATGCCGGGTGCCTATGGTTTTTCCGGTCTGGTGCTGTTGCGCGGGCAATATCCACAGATTCCGGTGGTGATGGTGTCGGCGCAGGAAGAAGCGGCGATTGTCGTCAAATCCCGGGAGTTTGGAGCCAGTGGTTTCATTCCCAAGTCCAGTCCGCTGGAGACTATTCAAAAGGCCGTGCGTACGGTTCTTGAGGGAGATGTCTGGTGGCCGCCGCAGGTCAACGAAATCGTCAGCGTTTCTGATGAAGCCAAGGCTGCTAGCGCTGGTCTGGCCAGTCTGACGCCTCAGCAGTTCCGCGTACTGACCATGGTCTGTGAAGGGTTGCTGAACAAACAGATTGCCTATGAGCTGACCGTTTCTGAAGCAACGATCAAGGCCCATGTCACGGCGATTTTCCGCAAGCTTGGAGTTCGCACCCGGACCCAGGCCGCGTTGCTTTTACAACAGCTGGAATCCATTTCTCCGAACGGATAATCCAGGGCGCTGCAGGCGTTCACATTTTTTTGATCTGTCCTGAATTAGCTTCCATCATCTTTTTGCACAGCAGCTTATCTATGTCTCCTTTCAAAGGCCAAACGGGCCTGAAACGTATCCTGAATGCCGCCGGTTATTCGTTCGATGGCCTGTCTGCGGCTTTCAAGGGTGAGGCCGCATTCAGGCAATTAGTGCTCCTCAACGTGATCCTCGTGCCGTTGGCTTTTATAGTCGACGTGAGCAAGGGCGAGCGGGCGCTGTTGATCGCTGTGTGCCTGCTGGCATTGATCGTTGAGCTGCTTAATTCAGCGGTGGAAGCGGCCATCGACCGCATCTCGCTGGATCTGCACCCACTGTCGAAGAATGCCAAGGACATGGGCAGCGCTGCCCAGATGGTCTCGCTGACCATGATCGCTGCGGTCTGGTTATTGATTTTGTTTGGTTAAGTCACCGGGTACATGCTTGGCAGCACAATTTCATCGCTACGTTGCACGCCTTCCGTCAATGAGCGGCAGAGGTCGAGAAACTCGCGCATGGCAGAGGTCTGGTACTTCTGCTTGTGCCAGATGAAGTAGAACTCTCGAGACAGGTCCAGCTCCGGCGTTTCCACTGCCACCAGGCTACCGCGTCGAATCGCATCCCTTAGGGCGAGCCGCGAAATACAGCCAATCCCCAGGCCCGACTCCACAGCACGCTTGATGGCTTCTGTGTGTTCCAGCTCCAGACGCACGTTTAGCGCATTGCGATGGTGACGCATCGCCTGATCGAAAGTCAGGCGGGTTCCTGAACCTTGTTCGCGCAGGATCCATGCTTCCTGCGTCAACTCTTCCAGGCTGGCATGCCCGCGCTTGGCCAGTGGATGCTGAGGCGAACAGAACACCACAAGCTCGTCCTCGACCCAGCGCTGCACCTCAATGTCGGGATGTGTGCAATCGCCTTCGATCAGACCCAGGTCAATTTCGTAATGGGCGACCTGCTGCACGATATGCGCGGTGTTCTGCACATGCAGTTTCACCTGGCTTTCCGGGTGGCGCTGCATGAAGCTGCCGATCAGCAGGGTCGCCAGATAGTTGCCAATGGTCAGTGTCGCGCCTACCGCCAGCGAGCCGAAGCCGGACTTGCCATTAAGCAGGTCTTCGATCTCTTTGGCCTGGTCCAGCAGGGCGACCGCCTTGGGCAGCAACTGTCGCCCGGTGGCATTCAGGCTCAGGCGTTTACCCGCCCGGTCGAACAGTTGGCAGCTGGACTGGCGCTCCAGTTCAGTGATGGAGGTACTGGCCGCCGATTGCGATAGCGACAGGAGGATCGCAGCGCGGGAAACGCTTTCCTGCTGGGCGACGGCTACAAAAACCTGAAGTTGACGTAAAGTAAATCGCATATCTATATAACCGATTACCCATATCTTAATAATTCATTTAACAGATATTGTGCTTCCCACTAGAATACTGCGCAATAGCGTTCCTACCCGGCGCAAGCGAATCTCAGGAGTTTTCACGTAAATGAGCAACATGAACCACGAGCGTGTTCTAAGCGTCCATCACTGGAACGACACACTCTTCAGTTTCAAGTGCACCCGCGATCCAGGTCTGCGTTTCGAGAACGGTCAGTTCGTCATGATCGGTCTGCAGCAGCCAAACGGGCGCCCGCTCATGCGTGCCTATTCGATCGCCAGCCCGAACTGGGAAGAGCATCTCGAATTTTTCAGCATTAAAGTGCCTGATGGTCCACTGACTTCTCAGTTACAGCACCTGAAAGAAGGCGATGAGATCATCATCAGCAAAAAGCCTACGGGCACGCTGGTACTCGATGACCTCAAGCCGGGCAAGCATCTTTACCTGCTCAGCACAGGTACCGGGCTGGCGCCGTTCATGAGCGTCATTCAGGATCCTGAAACCTACGAGCGTTTCGAGAAAGTCATCCTGTGTCACGGCGTGCGTTACGTGAACGAAGTCGCTTATCGCGAATTCATCACCGAGCACCTTCCACAGAACGAATTCTTCGGCGAAGCGCTGCGCGACAAGCTGATTTACTACCCAACCGTTACTCGCGAGCCATTCGAGAACGAAGGTCGTCTGACTGACCTGATGCGTAGCGGCAAGTTGTTCAGCGACATCGGTCTGCCACCGATCAATCCTCAGGACGACCGCGCCATGTTGTGCGGTAGCCCGAGCATGCTCGACGAAACCAGCGAAGTGCTCAACAGCTTCGGTCTGACGGTTTCTCCGCGTATGCGTGAGCCAGGCGATTATCTGATCGAGCGTGCATTCGTCGAGAAGTAAGCGCTGAAATTACGGAGTGGGGTGTGTTCGCACATTCCGCTGATGTGACAAACAAACCGCCTGGGGGTCACGGACCGGGCGGTTTTTTTGTGGGCGCAGATAAGTGGCCTGATCAGGCGTTCGCCAGCACGACTTCGAGTACCTTGATGACGCCGGGCTCCGGGTAGTGCCAGCGCACGTCCAGGTCCCAGAACTGCGCTCCGTAGCGGCGTTCCGGGGGCGGTGTCTGATAGGCCGGGCGCGGGTCCTGTGCCAGGCATTGCTCGATCAACTCAATCAGCGGCTCATCCAGACGCAAGCCGTGTTGGTGCGCTTGCTTCAAGGCTGACTCATCCCAGTTCACCGGGATGAGCTCGGGTGCGGCGCTCGCAATAGCGTTGGTGGCGCTCGGCACGCTGTCGGCATAAGGCACGTAAGGTTTGATGTCCAGCACTGGTGTGCCGTCCAGCAGGTCGATGCCAGACAAATACAGACGCCCGGCTTCGACCTTGTCCAGTCTGACCACAGATTGGCCAATGCCATTAGGACGGTGTGTGGCGCGGGTCGCGAATACACCCATCGACTGGTTGCCGCCTAGTCGTGGTGGCCGCACTTTCAGGCGTGGCTTGTCTTCCAGAGCCAGATGAAAGAGGAACAGCAGCCAGACATGGCTGACCTGCTCGAGGCCCTGCACAGCATCGCCCTGATCGAACGGCGCGACCAGTTCCAGCACGCCACGGGCCGCAGGAGCCAGTTGTGGTTGACGCGGGATGGCGAACTTCTCCTTGAAACAGGAGCGGACGAAGCCGATGGGGGAGACGTTGTAGGAGTCAGTCATGGATTTGCGTAATCAGGCATCCGGTAGGAGCGAACTTGTTCGCGAGGCGCGGTATCGCAAAACACTGCCTCGCGAACAAGTTCGCTTCTACTGGGTGCGTATTGATTCAGAGTCACTGGGGTCAAGGACGAACCCGCAGGGTCAGGCCCTTGAGGAAGTTGCGCAATAACTGGTCGCCACAGGTGCGGTAGTTGCTGTGGCCGAATTTGCGGAACAGTGCGCTCAATTCAGGTTTGGATACCGGGAATTCCACCGACTTCAGGATGGCATGCATGTCTTCTTCTTTAAGCTCGAAGGCAACGCGCAGCTTCTTCAATACGGTGTTGTTGGTGACGGGCAGCTCGACAGGTTGCGGCGGACGGCTGTCGTCCTTGCCGCGCTTGAAGATCACCAGACCATCCAGGAAGTGCGCCATGATTTCATCGCTGCAGTTCAGATAGCCTTCTTCATCTTCCTTCTTGGTGAAGGTAATGACCTCGGCCTTGGTAATCTCCAGTCCGCCGAGCTTTGTAATGTCGACAATTTTGCCGTCGCTGATATCAAGCATGTAGCGCACGCTGCGCAATACGTCGTTGTTCATCATGATGCGTAAATCCTGATAAGGCTGGGGTCACGCTGCATGATCGGGTCATGCAGCATTGAACTGAATTAGAACTTCTCTTTGGAAGTCATGTAGCGCCATTGGCCTTCTGGCAGCTTGCCCATGGATACGCCGCCGATGCGGATGCGGCGGACTGACACGATCTTCAGCCCCACGGCTTCACACATTTGGGCGATAACACCGGGCTGAGGGTTTTTCATCGCGAAACGCAGGCGGTTCTCGCTCTGCCAGCTGGCTTTGACCTTTGGCAGTTCGGTGCCTTTGTAGGTCATGCCGTGATTGAGACGGTTAAGGCCGTGGGCGACCATCTCGCCGGAGATTTCCACCACGTACTCTTGCTCGATTTTGCTGCGGTCATCGGTGAGCTTGCGCAGGATTTTCCAGTCCTGACTGAACACCATCAGGCCGCTGGCATTGGCCTGCAGTGTCGAGATGGGTTCAAGGCGCAGAAAATGACCCTTGAGTGGTCGTTTGCCAAAGCTGTGTTCTTCCGAGAGGGTCGCAGGCGTAATCAACGCGAGCGCATCGGCTTCGCTGAGAGCGGCTGGTTTGTGGAAGATGATGGTTACAGGCTCCGGCGCGTCGGCCTTGGCTTCGCGATCAAGGACGACGGTTTCGGCGTCGACCTTGTATTGCGGCTCATCAATGACTTTACCGTCCACGGTGACCCAGCCGCCTTCGATATACAGCTCAGCCTCCCGCCGGGAGCAGCCGGTCAGTTCGATCAGGCGTTTGGAGAGGCGGATGGGTTCTGACATGACAAAAAAGCCGTTACTTGAGAGAAAGGCCGACATTGTACCCGTGCGCGCCCGGTTAATCGCGGCAACATTGCAAATGGCTTGTAATCGGTCGTTGTGCTCGCGGCTAAAGCCGCCTCTATCAACCAAAATGCTGAATGCACTCTTGTAGGAGCTGCCGAAGGCTGCGATTGCATTCCGCCTGACACACCGCAATCGCCGCCTTCGGCAACTCCAGCACGTTAGGGCGCAATTATCAAAACCGCTGCTCCAGCCTCATCCGCAACATCGGATACGGCTGTCCAAGCCCGTCCACTTCCGAGCGGCTGATCACTTCAAAACCCTGCTTCAGGTAGAAACCCAGTGCTTGCGGGTTTTGTTCGTTGACGTCCAGTTCGCGAATCCTGAAGTGTTTGATGCTGTAAGCGAGTAGCTGTTTGCCCAGCCCTTGGCCGCGATGATCGGCATCAATGAAAAGCATCTCCAGCTTGCCGATGCTGATGCCAGCAAAGCCCGTGATGTTCAGGTGCGAATCCCGGGTGCAGAACAGTTTCACAGTATCCAGATAACGGGTCAGCAGCAGTTCTCTGAGCTGCACGATGTAAGCTTCTGGCAAAAAATCATGGCTCGCGCGGACAGCGCTCTCCCAGACCTGGATCAACTGCGGATAGTCATCTTTACCCGCGCTGGAAATCGCCGGATGCGGATGCTGCATGGTATTTGCTCCATTGAAGATCGTCTTGTGTTTCTGACACACCCTATCGCTCATCAGAAAATACAAGTATCTGATGCAATGCTTTCTGT
>NZ_LOHF01000033.1:0-44744 GCF_002158995.1 Pseudomonas caspiana
AGGACAGAATTCAATCCGGGATTGCATTTTATTTGATAGGCGCTAACGGGGGTCGCGAAAGCGGAGTTCTTGATAGTGTCGGTTCAGGCGATACATTCGTCGACCAATAGACCGAATCGCGAGCAAGCTCACTCCTACATGACCCGCGTTTGCTGTACGACTGCACGGTCTCACTGCTGCAATTCGTTTACAGCGAGACTCAAACCACCGGGAAAGCCGATTCGATGCAATCGATCAGCACCTGGGCATTGAAGGGTTTGCTCAGAAAGCCCACGGCGCTGCCGGTCATTGCGCGTTTGCGCACGGATTCTTCAGGGAAGGCGGTAATGAAGATGGTCGGGATCTGCAGACCCTGACGGCTCAGATGCTCATGCAATTCAACGCCACTCATGCCAGGCATTTGCACGTCGGTGATGAGGCAATCAGCCTTTTGCAGAAAGGGCGATATCAGGAACTCCTCGGCCGAAGCGAACAGGCAGGCGACGAACCCCAGAGAGCGAACAAGACTGTCGATGCCAGTGCGGACTGCTGTGTCGTCGTCGACGACCGCGATCACCGGGGATTTAGCCAAAACCAGTTACCTTCGATACCAATGAGTAAAAGTGCCGATGATCTGCGCACTCATGGCCTGCACGGTAACCAGCCCAGAGCGATCGTGAAATCATACCCACGTATAAAGCCCGGTTTTAAGCGACCGACGGGCGAAAAGCTGACCGCTTGGACAGCCGTCTCGCCCTGCCCTCCCCATTCGGCCTTAACGCATGTCCGCATAAGGCGTTACCGCTTCGATCGGCATCGGCAGATTGCCTTGCCACTCATCAAACGTGTAGCGCAGATAAAGCATCGCGCGACTCGGCGCGTAGCCTTCGCTATGTTGCAGGGCGATACCCGAGCCGAGCACCAGATGATCGCTCAGGCGTCGCTCCAGAGAAGCTTGCAAACGTACACTTGCGCCAGTGCTGCTGCTCGCGTCTTTGGTCAGGGTGGTGCTGCCATCGATATCCAGCCCGGCGGCTGCCGCCTGGCTGAAGAACTTGCCAGCAGGTCCGTCCAGAGGATACAGATCGCTGCTGTCGGTCTTGGAGAAAGACCAGCCCACTGAACTGTCCAGCTGGACCGACCAGTCAGCGTTGCGCCAGGCATAGCTGAACGGTACGCCAATCGAATAGTACTGTTGCGGGCTGTAGTAACCGCCTTGCCCCAGCGTGTACTCACTGAGGTCCTTGTCGTAGCCCCAGTACATCAGCGTCAGACCGGTACGCATGCGCTCGTTGGCGCGGTCCATCAGCCGATAGTAATAGCCGGTCATGGCAGAGAGCCGCTGATTGTCGACCACGTTTGTGCCACGCAACCAATGGCTGCCAAAGCTGGCCCATACGCCATCCACGCCGCCCTCGTCATGACTCAGACTCAACGTCAGGCCGTTACTGGTCACGCCGCCCCAACGGGTGCCGGTTACAGGATCAACAGCGCCCGCATAGGACACCACCGAGTTGCTCACCGGGCGGCGCGAAGCCGTCAGCGTCCAGCCGATGGATCGCCAGTCACTGCTGTAGGCGATACCGCCCAACCAGTTGCCGACTTCAAAACCTTGCGGTGTATGGCCCAGGTCCACAGCCCACTGGGCGTTTTTCCAGCCCACGGCCAGGCCAGGCCCGGAAGTGCTTTGCGAAGTACTGCGACAGCCGTTGGCAGCCAGTGCCCCCGTGGTTCGGTCACGGAACTGGACGGCACAGGTGCCGAATGTTTCCCGATGCAGACCGTCGGCGTCGGTGTCGAAGGCACTCGCGTCAAGGTCGACCTGTTCGGCCTGCACAAACCCCTGCCCCTCGGCAAACGGCGCGTCGATACGCAAAATAGTGGTCTGGGTGTTGAGGTCGGAAATCCCCGGCGCGGTGTTGTCCGTGCGCCAGGCAAAATCGCGGTACAGATTGACTGTCGGATTCTGGCTTTTGTACAGCTCATCGACATCGCTGCGCAGGCTACGCGGTAGCCAGTCGTCGCCGTCCTTGGCACGGCTGGCCTCGGTCATGGCGACGTTATCCCGAGGGCTGGCCTGAGCACTGGAGATCAACCCGGCCGAGGCCATGCTCAGGGCGTAGTTATCCAGCGCCTGCTGCGGGTGTTCCCTGGCCATAAGACGCGCGGCATCGCGGTACAACAATGGGTCGGTCTGCGGGGTTTTCAGCAACTGGGCAAAGATCGCATTGGCCTTGTCCTTTTCACCCACCGCCGACCAGGCATTGGCCAGACGTCGCTGCCAGCCCACCGGAGCGGAAGGCGCCACGACCATGTTCTTCAGTGCCGCATGCGCCTGAGGCATACGTCCTGTCGCAATCTGCACTTCGATCAGACCCAACTGAGCTTCGGCGTTCTGCGGATCCTCTCTGAGCACCTTGCGGTACTCGTTCTCGGCCTCGGGGTAATCAGCCCGTTGCATGGCCCAATCGGCCAGCGTGGCGAAATCGTCCGGTGTCGGATTATTTGCCCGCAGCAAGGCTATCGCCTGCGGTTCACGCCCGGCATCACGCAACTGTTGGGCCTGGGCCAGCAATTGCCTGCGTTTGATCCGTGCTGCCAATTCGCGCATGTTGTCCGTCCATGCGCTGGACGGAATTTGACCAAGACTGCTCAACACATCGGGATCACGATTGACGTTGGCCAGGTACAGGCCATGTGCGTAACGCGCTTCGGGATTATTACCTTGACGCGCCAACAGTTGGCTAAATGCGTCATCGGCTTGCGCAGGTTTACCCAGCGCTATCTCGGCAGCGGCCAGACGATACGTCAGCCAAGGATTATCCGGGTCCAACTGCCGGATCTTTTTCAGCAGCGGCACCAGTTGCACCCAGTCAGAGCGCTCGCTGAGCAAGTCGGCTTGCAGGTTCAAACGCTCCAGCTCGAAGCTCTGACGCAAGGCTGCAAATTCAGCCTGGTTACTGGCTGGCAAACTATCAAGAAAGGCTTCGGCCTTGGCACTGGACTGCCCGCGGTACAAGCGCACCAAGGCACGCAGCACGCTAGTGTTGTTCGGCTCAACCTTGCGCGCTTGCAATAGCAGCGCTTCGGCGCCGATGTCATCAGCTTCGCCAAGGGCCACACCGGATAGACCGATCAATGGCGCGGCAGCATTTGGATTGAGGGTTCGGGCCTGCTGATACGCCTTGCGCGCCTTGGCGTAATCCTTGCGCTGCAAGGCTTCGTCGCCCTGTTGGAGGATCAACCAATTGCGGGTCAGCTGCTGCAGGTCTTGCCACTTACTGATGTAGTAAGTGTCTTGCTCCTTGGTCAGCGCAACAGAAAACGCTTCAAGGGCTGCCGGGTATTTATCCTGCCGCATCAAAGCGGTACCCAAAGCGCCATAGAAGCTTGAGTCCTGCGGATAGGCTTTAACTGCGCGGCGCAATAGCGCTTCCGCCTGAGGATTGTCGGCGGGGTTGTCGCGCTCGAGCAGACGCTTGCCCTGAGCACCCGCCTGCCACGCAGGATCGGCGAGCAGACGTTGCTGTTCAGCCAGCCGCTGGGCAGCATCCTTCTTGAACGTGGAAAACGGGTAATAACCGAGAAAGGTCTGCCACCTGCCAACCGTTTCAGTGCTTACCGGCAAAGTGCTCAGGTAGATGAACTCGCGCTCGGCCGCGTTGTTGCTCGCCTGCGGATCGGCCGCCAACTGATGCAGCACCGCCAGCGCCTGGTCATTACGCCCCTCCGCAAACAGCAGGCCAACCAACATCTGGCGCACGCTGGCATTGCCCGGATAGTCGCGATCAAGGCTCTGCAGATGCTCGATCACCACAGGCCGTTGACCGCTGATGCGACTGCGCGCACTCCAATATTCCAGCGCTGAAGGCAGGTCCGGCGGTTCGTTGCCAAACAACTGCTCGAAGGCCTCGCTCGCCTGATCGAAACGTCCGGCGGCAGCCAGTAAACGCGCCTGTTGCAGCTGTCGCAGACCTTCCGGGCTGTTAAGCCGGATCAGCGCCGTAGCCTGACGCAATGCCGCAGTGTCTGGCCCCTGCTGACGCAGACGAGCCATGAGTTGCTCGATCCAGGCGGTGTTGAGTGGCGCGCTTTTGTCGGCCAGCGCCTGGCGGATTTTCCCCACCAGCACTTGAGGGTGATTGGGCGCAATCAGCTCCAGTCGCGCCATGGCATCGCTGACCAGATCTTCGCGATACAACGCCTCGCCCACGCGTGCCTGTTGCAGCAGCCACTGTTGTTGGTCCTGAGGCGTAACCGGCGCGTTGGCACTGAATGCCGCACCGCTCAAGCCGGACAGGGACAAAGCACTGCACAGCGCCAAAGCCTTGAGTGTTGCGTTGGGTAAGCGCCGGCAAGCCGAAGTGGGTAGAGGACTCACTTTTTGCATGACGCTGCCCAGTTCGGTTGCAAGCGCCCATCCTTGTCGAATTGATAGCGCTGTTCATCCCAGCCCTGTCCGAACATCAGCAGTGACTGATTGTAATAAGCATCAGCCAAGGGCGGGTTCAGACGCAGACGCTCGCGCTGGGTAGGCAACGCAGCGGTGTCGTTGGCCAGCAGCGGCAAGAGCGCCGCCGAGAACCCCACGGGGCCGGTGCCGGTTTGCTCGCCGGTTGCGGTGGCTACCTGTTCGGGCACGAAGCCCAGCCTCGCCGTTGCTTCGGCCATGGGTTTGAGGTGCGCCAGCAGCGAGGCTCGCTCTGGCGCATCGGGCGCCAACATGCCTGACCAGAGATAGACGCGAATGGCGTCGTAGCTGCCTTTGGCGTTTTGCCTTTCAATGATCCCGCCCTGCCCGGCCTGCCATATCAGCCAGTCCGGGGCGAAGCCTTTGGGAGAACCATCGATCAACAGACGACGGGAGTTTTTCGCCACTTCGGACCATATCGGGGCGATCAAAGCAAAGCGGGCAAACAGTTGCGGCGGCACATAGCTGGGGTTCAAACGCCAGCCCTGAGCGGACTCGAACCCTACGTCTCCAGGCAACAACATCAGGCCCAGCCCCGGCAGTTTGCGCAAGGTCTGAGCGGCACTGCGCCAAAGTAACTGATTACCCAGCTGCAAGTAATCCGGCCTGCGCCAGAGACGCCCCGCCTCCAGCAGGCTGTAGGCGATCCACAGATCAGCATCACTGGCATTGTTGGGATCGAGCACCTGCCACTGGCCAGTCTTATCCAGCCCCCATTGCCAGGCAGGCAAGCGACTCGCGAGGTCGCCGCCGGCGAGGTTATCGCGGGTCCAGTTCAGTAAGCGATCGAAGCTGTCCCGGTCGTTGGCCACCAGCGCAAAAAACAAGCCGTAGCTCTGCCCTTCAGACGTGGTGATCTGCTGCTGGGTGGAGCGGTCGATAACCCGCCCTTCAGGGCTGACCATATGCTGCTTGTAACTTTCCCATGCAGGCCAGTTACACGCAGGCGCACCCTGCGCTTGCTGTGTCAGAAACGACAAGGCAACGGTGAACAGCGATAACCCCAGGATGTTCACCGACGACTTACTCTTCATAAGCCAGACGGCGACGAGCCGCCCACTGCAACAAGCGCCAGATCAGAAACGCACTGAGCAACACCCCGCCGACCGCCATGAATGCCAGCAGGACAGGATGATTGGAAAGCTTGAACCAGAGCATCAGCCACCACGGCAGTTCGCCGACAAAGTAATGATCGCCGACCACTTGGCTACTGACGCCGCTGCTGCGGATCAACGCGACCGAACCGGCGACCGCATCCATCTTGCCGCTGTCGCCGAGCGTCTCACGTAGCAAGCCGTAGTCGGCGTCGGTGGTCGCCAGCAGCGCGACGACGCTGCGCTGATCATGGTTGGGCGACTGCAAGCCAACGATCGCAGCAATCGGGCCTTGGGCCGAAACCTCGACACGGCTACCCCCCGGGCTGCCTTCACCCTTGATGACCGAGGCGTAGCCCGGCCCTTGCTGGTTGGCTTTGAGTAGCCAGTTGCGGGAGCGATCCAGGAGTAGGTTCATGTCGCGGTTATCGCGCATGCCTGGGGCGAAAGCACCGAGCACCAGCAGGTCCGCGTCGTATTTGGACGCCTCGGCCCAGTTATCGCTGACCTTGAGGTTCATCGCCGGTAATCCGGAGCGGGCCGAGATGCCCGCGACGGCCTCAAGGTAAGTGCTCAGTTGCACGGCACTGGCTTGAGATGGCAACAACACGACGCTTTCGGAGAGGTCTGCCATGCGGCTGTACGGGAAACCGCTGCGCGCGAAGGCTGCCAGATCAGGCATGGCCATATAGTGGTGATAGCCCGACATATCAATACTCGATTGGTCATCGATCACTGCTTGCGTGTCTACCGGCAATGACGTCTGGCAGCGATCACGCTGTGATCCGCTGTTGGTCGTGGCGAAACTGAAATTGAAGCGCAGGTTGTTACGGTCACCAATTTTCAGCGCCGGGACCGACAGGTTTTCGTTGACGTTAGCTGACTCGCTGGACGTCACCGCAAGGCGCAACTCTTCAAGCCGGTCATTACTGTTGACCTGCAATGGCAGGCTGGTAATGAACTGGTTGTTGAGGCTGATGTTGAGACGCGAACCATCGTTGTACGCGGGCGGCGTGTAGCGGTATTTGGTTTGCAGCGGAATGCCCTGGTTGCGCCAGACAAACAGGTCCGGCGGCAGATTGATGTCCAGGCTGATCGGCAGTGGCTGCAGACCGCTGACACGCAACTGCTCCGGGTACTTGATCAGCTCGGCGAAGCGCACCGGACGATCAGTGCGCATCCAGTTCGGCGCATCGTAGGGCTTGCGCGGCTGGATCTGCTGCAGTTTGTCGATGACGACTCGGTCACCACGAAACAGATCCCCGCCCAATGCCAGGGCCTGAGCGGCAGTGACCAGGTCGGTCTCATCACGCCCCAGCACCAGCAGCACCTTGCTGAAACGGTCGTTAGGGTTATCAATGATCTGCACCACTGGCGCATCGACTGCGGGGTAGCGTTGCATATCCGCCAGGAACGCCGGGCGATGGGCATTGGTGGCAAAGACAACGGATGACGTGACCTGATCGGTCGCTGCCGCAGGCAACTGATCGAACAGCACCGGGAAGGTCATGGCGCGCCAGGCCGCGAGGCTGCCGAAGTACGAGGCCAGAATCCCGGCGGCCTGCTGCTCGCCCAGTGTCGGCGAGGCTGCAAACACCATGTTGAGCACCGGCTTGTCATAACCGCGAGCATCGAAGAAAGGCATCGGGAAAAACGCGAGGTCGTTCTTGATGATCAACGCCTGCTCTTTCAGCGCAATCTGGCTGGTGCGGCCGATATTGACCCACAACGCGCTATTGGATGGCTCTTCGCAGATGTCGGTGTAATGCCCGACAAACTCCAGCCGTACCCGGTTGAAGTCGCTGATCAAACGAGGATCAAGCTGCACCGGGCGGACGACTTTCTTGCCCAACTGATCCTTTTCAATCGGGATGACGCTCATCAACACTTCGTTGAGGTAAACCCGCAGGTGCGAGAGCGTCGGCAGTAACGCTGGTGAAGGGGTGTATTCCAGTTGCAGCGTGGCATCACTGGCGATGCGGTCGCGGCGCATGGTGAACTCAAACTGATCGGTATTGTGCGTACCCAGTAACAGACTGTCTGAAGGCCGACCCAATTGCGAAAAATTACGGGTGACATTCCAGCTTGGCGTAATGCCAGAAACCGTGGCTTCAGGGGCGGCAACCACCGCTGTCTGGGCGCGAGCACAGGTCATGGCCACCAACAGCAGACTCGCCAGGGTTAAGTTAAATGAGCGACTCATGGGGCACATACCGATCGGGAGGATGAGGAATAAGGTTCAGGTTTGGCGAAGCGCGGCACATAGCCGAGCAGCCAGGCACACACGCGTACAAAGGGCCGAGCCAAGGTCCGCAGCCAGGCAGGCAAGTACTGGTAAAGGCGGTAATAGCCGCGCAAGCCCAGCCCGAGCACGTCAATGAAACTGTGCAGTGGGCGATCCGGGACGAAATCCTCGCTCCAGTTCAACCAGGCATCGGCACGGGCGAAGGTGCATTGCACGTAGTCGATTTTCTGTTGCGCAGACAGTTCGTTCAGCGAGATACCGACGAAGTTCTTGTGGCTACGGCTGACAATTCCGGAAAACAGAAACTCGCGTTCACCACGCTGCATCAACAGGCTGATCCGTTCGCCCATTGGCAAACTCAAGTGCGCATCCAGTTCGATACCTGCGCCACCATCTGAGTAGTCCACCAGCATGCCGGGGTAGAAACGCCCGTTCGGCAGACGCACAGCGGCAGGCAAGCGGGCCTGGACACGATGGGTTTCACGCACCTGACGAACCTCGGCAGCAATCGCCACCGCGGCCCCCACAATCAGCAGGTTGTAAGACACCCACAGCATGCTGACCAGAATGGTGCCGATTTCGTTGGTGGGGCCGCTGAACAGCCGCCATACCGCAAACCCCAACCCCAGGACGTTGAGTGCGGCCAGTACCAGATAGGGTCTGGCGATTGCCCAGTCGAACTGGTTCTCGCTCATAAGGCCGCCCTTGGCGGTGACGTTGAACTTGCCTTTCTTTGGATTGAACAACGCCACGGTGGTGGGTCGGGCGATGTACCAGGCGAGGACCGTTTCATAGACCTCGCCCCAGAACGTCAGGCGATGCTCGCCCTGCATTCTGGAGTTGGTCAGGCTGGCGTGAACCATGTGCGGAATCACGTACAGGACAATCATCAGTGCCGGTGCATAGATGATGTAGGCGTGCAGCAGCAGAAAAGCCAAAGGTGCAGTGAGAAACACCAGACGCGGCAGGCCAGCCAGAAAGTGCAGCATCGCGTTGGCGTAGCAGATGCGTTGAAAGATCGTCAGGCCTTTGCCGAGCAGCGGGTTATCGGTACGGAAAATCTGCGCCATACCTCGCGCCCAGCGAATCCGTTGCCCGATGTGCGCCGACAGGCTTTCAGTGGCCAACCCCGCGGCCTGGGGGATCCGCACGTAGGCAGAATTCCAGCCACGACGATGCAGACGCAATGCGGTGTGCGCATCCTCGGTCACGGTTTCTACGGCGAAGCCGCCGATGTCATCAAGCGCAGAGCGACGCAGCACGGCGCATGAGCCGCAAAAGAACGCGGCGTTCCACATGTCGTTACCGTCCTGTACCAGACCGTAGAACAACTCGCCTTCGTTGGGACGCTGCCGGAAGGTGTCGAGGTTGCGCTCAAAAGGGTCCGGGGACAGGAAGTGATGCGGTGTCTGCACCAGCGCCAGCTTCGGATCGCGCAGGAACCAGCCCACGGTCAACTGCAGGAATGAGCGCACCGGCACGTGGTCGCAGTCGAAAATCGCCACCAACTCGCCATCGAGTTGCTGCAACGCATGGTTCAGGTTACCGGCCTTGGCGTGCTTGTTGTCGGAGCGGGTGATGTAGTTGACCCCGGCCTGCTCGGCAAACAGTCGAAAGGCTTCGCGCTTGCCATCATCGAGAATCGAGATGCGCAGTTTGTCGTGCGGCCAGTCGATGCCCAGCGCGGCATATACCGTGCCGCGCACGATGGACAAATCTTCGTTGTAGGTCGGGATCAATAGATCCACGGTAGGCCACAGGCGCGTGTCCCGGGGCAATTGCGCCGGAGGTCGTTGCAATGGCCAGCAGGTCTGAATGTAACCGAGCAACAGGACCAGCCAGGAGTAAGTTTCGGCGATCAGCAACATGATCCCGCAAGCCAGGTCCAGCGGGCTGTCCCAGTTCAAAGTCGCGGTATAACGCCACCACAGGTAACGGCACGAAACGATGATCGACAGCATGATCAACAGCAGGGTCGGAAAACGCCCCGGCACGCGTCGAATCAGCATTGCCACCGCCCACAGCAGAATCACGAACAACATCTGCGAGAAGTAGCTGAAGGGTTCGGTGATGCACACCACCACCAGAAGCAGGGCGACGGAGGCGCAGATATAACTCAAATAGCGCTGCTGCCGGGGACTCAGGGTTTGCCACCATTTGGCACTGTCATGCACAGACCGACTCTGCGTCAGCCGGACAGGCAAGCTATCAAACAGCATCCCGAGACGTGTCCAGACGCTCCGGTTGATCTGTACGCCGGTGCGCAGCCATTGCGGCACCGCTCGGCGGCGATAGCTCGGCCAGGGTCGAAACACCAGCAGCCAGATGCTTTGCAAGGCAATACGCAAAGGATCTCCGGCACGCGGCGGCTGGCCAGCCAGATGCGGATACCAGCGTTGGCGCTGCTCCAGCAGCCGCTGCCAGACCGGAGATTCCAGACGCAAAAAAAGCCAGCCCAGACAGATCAGCGACGCCAGCAACATCGCCGTCGGGGGATAACAGTCGTATTGGCGACGCAGCCGCATGTAGGGGAAGTAACGAGCGATCATTCCAGCTCACCACGGCGAGTCAGACACCAGGTCGCCAGGCTCAGCGCGTCCTGCGCGGCAAGACTGTCAGGGGCGTATTGGCCGACGGGCTGCTTGCACGCCAACGACTCGCTCAGTGCTTCATCGGCATGCACCGTCAGCGGCAATAGACGCGACGCGTGATGCTTACGCCAGATCAACAGCAAATCACGCTGCAACTGGCTGCCGGGATCGTAGCGATTGACCAGCACTGGCGTCGTATCGGCAGATGGCTGGAGCAGCAGTACATGGCAGGCGGCATCCGCCTGAGCCACCCGGATCGGGAACAGGCACGGGCCAATTGTCGCGTGCCCACTCAGGCGTTGCGGAACATCGAACAGAAGCCAGTCGTAATGCGCCGACAGACTCGCCTGACGTCGACTCCAGATAAGCGGGTCGTCGCTCAGTTGCGCCTCAATGAGCATGCTTTCGTCTTGGGTCAGTTGCCCGTAAGGCAAGAGCTGCAGGGAGGGTGTCACGCTCCAGGCCTGCGCGGACCAATCCTCGCCATCCAGCATGGCCCGAGCCCAGCCAGCGGACTCTGCGGCAGGCAGATTGAAATGCAGGCGCAGCATGTTTTCCGGGCACATATCGATCATCAATACCCGCTCGCCGAGACTTTCCAGCGCGTAGCCCACGGCCGCCAGCAACGAGCTGACGCCCACGCCGCCACGCACGCCGCGCAAGCTCAGCGTTGTCACGATTGCGCTCCGAACCTGTTTTTGCGCATCGGCTGGTTCACCGGCAAGCCCTGCGACAGCTCGCTGCCCGCCGCCAGATCAACCAGCAATGGCCAACGCTGCAGGGCGCGGCTCAGCTCCAGCTGTGCCGAGATATCAATGTACTCAAGGCTCGGCAGACTCAGCTCGACTTTGAGTCGAGCGATGTCATCCGCACGTTCATTGCGCGACAGCGCCTGATTTCTCACTTGAACCTTTGCGGGTATGGCAGCCATGCGCCCTTCTCCTTGATCCGAACGTAAGGCTTGCCGGCGTAGTCGAGAACCACGGTTCCAGAGTTTTCCGAGACCATTGGGGTCTGTGGCAAATTGGCCAGCAAGACCTGCCAGTCAGGTGCCAGGCCGTCCCCTTGAGGCGGGGCGGCATACAAGCGCGAGATAATTTCCGAGACCGCCAGATAGCTGCTCGGCTCGGCGATGTGCAACGGCTCCGAGCGTGGGTTTTTGCCCATACCGATCAGCTTGATGCCCACCGGTACATGGGTAATCGACGGGCTCGGGATTTCCCGCATTCCATCGATCTGCATACGATCGCCGTGCAGGGCTGCACCGTGCTCAGGCACGATCACGACAGCAACACGCCGCCCGCTCTTTTCCAGCGCTTTGAGGAATGCGCTGAGGTCATCGACCAGGTTCTGCGCACGCGGCTTATACTCGGCGCTTTTAGTCCCGCCATCGGCAGTCAGGGCCCGGTTGCCGTCATGCAGTGTCGTGGTGTTGTAAAACAGCGCCACGCGGGCGTCTTTTTGCCCTTCACGGTGCTGCCACCATTTATCCAGTACGTCGCGGTCACGCCAGATCGGCGAACCGTCGAAGGCGACCAGCGAACGCTGCAAACCGGTGGTACTGACGGCCGGACCAGGCAAGGATCCCTGGGCGCGAACCTCGTCGATAAAACCTTCGAACTGTCCGGTGTGATTGAGCATGACTTCACTGTCGAAACCCAGCTTGCGCAGGTCATCCATCAACAGGCATTGCTCGGGCGCCACGCCATACAATTTGTTGTGCGGTTGCTGACCGCAGCTGGCACGCAGTAGTCGAATTGCGGCGGGGCCACTGTAGGAAGTAGCCGAGTTGAAGTTGTCGAACACCACGTCCATCTGCTGCAACAATTTGTTGTCGCGCATGCCGACGGCGTCCAGATCATCCCAGGCCATCGAACAGATATTGATCAGCAGCAGATCGAAGGGTTGAGCTGCCGACTCTGAGGGCAGAAAAGCAACCTGACGCCCTGCCTCGGTGCTATAGAACTTTTGCAGATAAGCATCCAGCGTCGAGCTATCCGGTTCGCCAGCGCTGGTCGTACTCGTAACACCGGCCACCTGATTGACTGGCTGCTGAACGGGGGCATGCATCGCCAACAGACCCGAACCACCCAGCCAGGCAAACCCGGCCAGCGTCAGGGTGGTCAGGCGCAGCCATTGGCGTACAAAGAAATACCCCACAACCAACACCAGCAAAGCGCCGCACAGGTTCCAGTCAATGAAACGTCCAGCCAGCTCAAGCAGGTAATCGCCGGTGAAATTCAAGACACCCGGTTGATCCAGCAAACGGCTGAAAGGCGGCAGCCACGTATCCTGATAGAACAACGCCACGCCCAGCGGTATCGCGATCAAGGTGCGCAGCAGCGCCAGATATCGGTGACGCAACGGCACCAGCAGTACCGCCGCGAACACCAGATTCGGCAGGATCTGCAAGTTCAGATAACCGCCCCACAGCAAGGCCAGCTTGATGATGAAATACAGGTTCCACAGACCCAGCCCAGGCCAGACCCAGACATCACGGGGGTGCGCAGATGCGCCGTTGACGCTTTCAGGATGGGTCATGAGCGTCACTCGCAGAGGCCGGAGCAGGCACGCGTCGACGTACGCCACGAGGCTTCAGATAGCGTGGCGGCAAGTAGCGCTGGAACCACAGCTTGAGGCTCTGTTGGAAACGGTGCAGCGCCAGCATGAACGCCACGGTCAACAGGCAACTGACGGCAATTACCTGCAGCAGCTCGGTAAAGTTCATGAGCAGTGCTCCGACAGGGTCAGTCTGACGCGTTGCGGTGTAAAGCCAACCTGGGTGATTGCCTGATTCAGGTCTGCCGTCACCTGCTCAGTCGCCAGTCGCGAAGTTTCCAGAAGCTCTGATGCGTCGATAAAATCCTGACGTGGCAGCATGTCTGCCGCTGAAAGTGTCTTGCAGTCACTGAACAGGTCTCGCCAGGGCAAGCGGCAAATGTTCCCCAGTGCCGGCTCCAGACCGTCACCTCGGCAGGCGAACAGGAACAAGTAGAAAACTCCGTTAACCACACAAGCCACATCGCCGAAACGCCGCAAGCTGATCTGGTTCAGGTATTGCTCGATTTTTAAATCGCCCCGAGGTCGCAAGCTCAGCAACTGGTGTACGAGCTCGCCGGAGGCGCCGTTGTAGACTTGATCGAGCAAGGCGATGAATTCACGCGGCGGCAGAAGCCCACGTTGGGCTGGAGGACGCAGACGTTCGAACAGCGACTGAAAGTCAGGCGCCTGGCGGTACTGCCAGAGCTGCCCCTGCACACTGTCCACCATGCTGATGAAGCTCGCCAGTTGCGTGTTGGCGGGCACAATCAGGTTGGCACCACACGCCAGCAGCAAACGCTCGTCCCGGTAGCGCAGGCAAGGCTCCATCTCGCGGACGATGATTTTGAGAGCCACACCGCAATGCTCACGCAGTTGATGCAACTGGCGTGCGAGTGGCTCTACTTCGTTGTTGCTTTCCAGCGCCAGAATGACGCTGGCTGCACGAGCGTGAGCGGCCTGTTCGAGCAAGTCACTGCGCTTTTCAAACAGACGCCACTGCTCGGACAACGGTGCAGCCCCCTCAAGGACCACACGCTGCGTGAGGTAAATACGCTGGTCATCCGTGCGCACTTGCCCCGGGCCGGACAGCTGTGACTTGCTCAAGGCAAAAGCTCCGTCGGCCACGTTCAGGTCGAATGCTTGCGCGGCACAGACACCCAGCTCGCTGTGCCAGAAATTCAGCTGATAACGCACACCTCCATCCTGACGGAATAACTGCGCCAGACCGGAAATCTGCTCATTGAGGCTCAGTAACTTTTCATGCAACTGGGGCGCCTGATCACTGCACAGCACCAGCAACGTACAGTTGCGCTTGACCAGCCATTGACGGGTGCTCTCACACCAGCGTTGCAGGTCCGCCAGATCGGTGAACTGCGCAAGGCTGGCAGCGGACAACATCAATACCAGATAGCTGTCGCGAGCCAGGTTGACGCGGTGCAGGTCGGACGTCAGCGAAGTTAGAAATTTGTACCCGAGGGCCTGGCCGGGAACAGCGAACAGACGCAATGCCGAAGGTCCGCAGTCTGCCTCCATGGGCTCGATGACGGCTTGAGGATCACCCACAGTGCTCACCAGGGTGGCGAGGTGCTGTTCGGTCAAGCTGGACAAGAACTGCCGAGCCAGCATGTCCGCATCTGATGCCAGGTCCAGGGCGATCCAATACAAACCACCCTGGCGCAGCAACATGTTCTCATCCTGCAACTGCCGGATGGCTAACGTGACATGACCCAACTTTCTACCCCATCAATCCGAATGCATAGGCAACCCTCAGACCTGAACGGCTGAGCAGTGCAGAACTACCAAAACTTTCAACAACAAAACTGTGGGGGAAAGGCTCTCGAAGACGTCGCGTTGATACGCGGTCGCCTGAGTGCTCAGAGCACTTTAATGATGCGAGTCATCCCCACCGCGCGATCTGATTCATCCAACAAACCAGCCATGGCGGTGAAAAGTCAGCCCGTCGAGGCGCGCATGATGTGCCATCAAAGTGACACTGTCAATAATTTGAAAAGGGGCTTTATATAAGCAGACGAACGGTCAGAAGATGGCATTTTTTTGGCGATAAAAAAACGTTACAAACCATTGCAGCGGCTGGTAGAAATCGCTGCAGGCCTCGCATCTGCTGCCTTGAGATAGTCGCAGACCAGGGCGCTTTTAGCGCCATGATCTGTCGAGCGATTGGTGATCAGCCCTCAGGCAAGGCCATGCCTTTGGGCCATAGCAGCCAGATATTGCCTTTCTGTTTCATGTCGCCAGCCAGATGCCCCGCATCGTCGCCGGTGCCCCAGAACAAATCAGCCCGCACTTCACCGGCAATGGCGCCACCCGTGTCCTGAGCCGCCACCGGGCGCACCAGCGCGGTACCGTCCGGCCGGGTCGTGGACAGCCAGAGCAAACTGCCCAGCGGGATCACTTTGCGGTCGATCGCAACGCTGTAACCGGCCGTCAATGGCACATTCAGCGAGCCACGAGGCCCTTCATTGCTATCCGGATTACGTGTGAAAAACACATAACTGGGGTTGCTGCCCAATAACTCGGGGATACGCGTTGGATTAGCCTTGGCCCATGCAGCAATACTGCCCATGGTGACCTCCTCCTTCGGGATCGCCCCTTGCTCAACCAGCCAGCGGCCAATGGCGCGGTAAGGTCGGCCGTTCTGGTCGGCGTAAGCGATACGCAACTGCTTGCCGTTCTCCAGCCGAACCCGGCCAGAACCCTGGATTTGCAGGAACTGCAGATCCATCGGGTCGGTCAGCCAGGCAACAACAGGCGCGTTCAGGCCTTGGGCGTTGATCGTCGCAGCATCATCGTAGGGCTTGAGCACACGGCCTTCGAGACGTCCGCGCAAGCGCTTGCCCTTGAGCTCCGGATAGATGCTTTCCAGGTTGACGATGATCAGGTCGTCGGGCACGCCATAGATCGGTACTGACGCTTTGGCCGTCTTGGTCAGGCTGCCGGGATAAACCGGTTCGTAGTAGCCGGTGATCAACCCGTCAGCGCTGCCGGTAGCCGAGCGCATGCTGTAGACCTGCAGGTTTTCCTGCAGGAAGCTGCGAATCTGCGGCGCGGCTGCATTGGCCGGAATTGCAGCCGCCGCGGCACAGGTCGCGCCCCAGACTGCATCGGCCTTGAGTCGCACACAAGCGCTGCGCCACGAGGCGAAACCGGCTTGCAAGTCTGCATCGGACACAGCAGGCAGGGCATCCCAGGTCGCCTGGTTATAAGTGGTATGCGGCGGTGGCGGTGGTTCTGGTGGCGGGGCTGGCTGTTTGTCTCCGCCATCGCAACCGGCGAGCAGAATGGCCAACGGCACGGCCCAGCACAGGCCTTTGCGCCATTGCGTGAAAGAAAGGTTCATGAGCACCGGGGCTCCCTTGGAGCAGTGTGGGCCGCAAGGGTACTCAATGCGTGAGCCGGGCGAAACCTGTAGGAGTTGTCGGAGGTTACGACGGCGCCGATTGCGGCCTACATGACACACCGCTAATCGCAGCCTTCGGCAGCTCCTACAGGGACGTATTGCCGGAAGGTTTCACTTCAACTGATTGGCGAACCGGCTCACCGCGCCTACCACCTGTCGGGCGCCTTCCTGGATTTCGACGATCACTGAGCCTGCATCGTTCGCCAGCCCCAACCCCTGCTCCGCCTGACCCCGGCTGTTGGCCATTCCGCGCACGGCAGCATCCACCAGGTTCTGGTTTTGTTGCACCACGCTGACGATTTCCTCGGTGGCGGTGCTGGTGCGACCCGCCAACTGCCTGACCTCGTCCGCCACCACCGCAAAACCCCGACCCTGCTCGCCGGCCCGTGCCGCCTCAATAGCCGCGTTGAGGGCCAGAAGGTTGGTTTGCTGCGCGATGCCGCCAATGGTCTGAACAATGGAGCTGATCAGCAATGATTGCTTGCCCAGCGCTTCAATCCCCTCAGACGCCGACAGCATCTCTTCCGAAATTTTGCGCATGGTGTCCACGGTGTCCTGAACCACCGTCGCGCCGCGCTGAGCACTCAAATCGGTGCGCTGGGAAATCTCGAAAGCAATACCCGCCGCCTCGCTGACTTCCTCCTCGCGCTCAACCTGCTCAGTGATTACCGTGGCAAACTTGACCACTTTGTAGAGCTTGCCCTGAGCGTCATGCACCGGGTTGTAGGTCGCTTCCAGCCATACCACACGGCCACTGGCATCAATCCGTTTGAACCGGCTGGCGACAAACTCGCCACGATTCAAGGTCGCCCAGAATTCCTTGTACTTGGAAGAAGAGGTTTCCTCAGGCTCGCAAAACATACTGTGATGCTTGCCCTTGATCTGCGAAAGGCTGTAACCCATGCCCCGCAAAAACTGATCGTTGGCGGTAATCACGTGCCCACCCAGATCAAACTCGATGACAGCCGTAGAGCGCAGCAGCGCCTGGATAAACCCGGCGTTTTCAGTGGCCTGCTCAATCGCTTCGGTGATGTCGGAACCAAAACAGCGGATCTGCGACAGCTTGCCGTCATCGCCCATGATCGGATACCAGATCGCCCTGACCCAGGCCAGGCTGCCATCCACCTTGAGGAAACGATAGTTATCGATGACCGATTCGCCGGCGTCCACGGCAGCTCTAAGATTGCGGTAACAATCGAGCTGTTTAACGTAGGCAGGAACAAGTTCATCCATGGAGCGCCCACGCACCTGCTCAACGCTGTAACCCAGCGACTTGAGGAAGTTGGCGTTGATATGGGTAACTCGATAGTTGGGATCAAGGGTGATGGAAAGCATCTGCGCATTCATGCCGACTTCCATCTGCCTGTACATTTCCAACTCGGCTTGTTGCGCCTGTAATTCCTTTTTCAAGCGAGTATTGAACATTGCGCCACCGATCGATGTGTTGAGTATTTCGGTTATCGGCAAGTGGTGAAAAGGGCTTAATGACCCTTGGTCAGATTTCACGCACTGCGCTACGCACCGCCAAATGCATGAAGTGGGTCCTCTTCACGCCGGCGACCTACTCCCATATGAATGAATAAAGCAGACTTTCTGTTCGTGTGCGTGTTTTTTACAAGATGTTGCGCGCGCCCTTTACTTGACCGTTGTGTCGTCTAGCATGTGAAGGGTCTCGCGCAACATCTCCCCCGCAGTATCAAGGATGGTCCAGCCATAGCGTTGCGGTCATGAGGATCCCAACCGGCGACCGCTCTATCCTCTTGAACGGAGTTGAAAGCCACCGTATGAAAGCAATCGTTACCGGCATCACAGGTCAGGATGGCGCTTACCTGAGCGAGTTGTTGCTCGAAAAGGGTTACACCGTCTATGGCACCTACCGCCGCACCAGCTCAGTCAATTTCTGGCGCATAAACGAGCTGGGAATCCAGAATCATCCCAATCTCCACTTGATCGAATATGACCTGACCGACCTGTCGGCCAGTATCCGCCTGTTGCAGAAAACCGAAGCCACGGAGATCTATAACCTGGCGGCACAAAGCTTTGTCGGGGTGTCCTTCGAGCAACCACTGACCACCGCAGAAATTACCGGCGTGGGCGTGGTCAATCTGCTTGAAGCCATTCGAATCGTTAACCCGAAGATTCGCTTCTACCAGGCTTCCACTTCCGAGATGTTCGGTAAGGTGCAGGCAATCCCGCAGATTGAAAGCACGCCGTTTTACCCGCGCAGCCCGTACGGCGTCGCCAAGCTTTATGCGCACTGGATGACCATCAACTACCGTGAGTCGTACGGTATTTTTGGCACCAGCGGCATCCTGTTCAACCATGAGTCGCCGCTGCGCGGGCTGGAGTTTGTGACGCGCAAGATCACCGACTCTGTGGCCAAGATCAAACTCGGCCAGCTGGACGCATTTTCTCTGGGCAACATGGACGCCAAGCGTGACTGGGGTTACTCCAAGGAATACGTCGAGGGCATGTGGCGCATGCTTCAGGCTGACGAACCGGACACGTTTATTCTCGCCACCAACCGCGTGGAGACCGTGCGCGACTTTGTCACCATGACGTTCAAGGCGGTGGGCATGAACATCGAGTGGAAAGGAACGGGCGAAGATGAACACGCAGTCGACACCGCAACGGGCAAGGTGCTGGTGACGGTCAACCCGAAATTTTATCGCCCGAACGAGGTCGAACTGCTCATCGGTGACCCGGCCAAAGCCAAGAAAATCCTCGGCTGGGAATCCAAAACCACGCTTGAGGAGCTATGCCGAATGATGGTTGAAGCGGATCTGCTACGTAATGAAAGAGGCATCAGCTTCTGATGAGTATTGCCGGCAAGCGCGTTTTGATCACGGGCATCCATGGGTTCACCGGGCGCTTCATGGCGGCCGAACTGGCGGCCCAGGGCTGCGAAGTCGTCGGCATAGGTCGCCAGCCTTCAAGCGAAGCCGGTTACCTCCAGGTTGATCTGGCCAACACCACAGAACTGCAAAAGCGCCTGACCGAAATCCAGCCCGACATTGTGGTGCACCTTGCCGCAGTGGCATTCGTCGGGCATGGCGTGGCGGATGCGTTTTATCAGGTCAACCTGATCGGCACTCGCAACCTGCTGCAAGCCATTGATGCTTGCGGGAAAACGCCGGAATGCGTACTGATCGCCAGCAGCGCCAATGTTTACGGCAATGCCTCCGAAGGGTTACTGGACGAAAAGACCCCCGCCGCCCCCGCCAATGATTACGCGGTCAGCAAGCTGGCCATGGAACACATGGCGCATCTTTGGCAATCTCGATTACCCATTGTGATCACTCGCCCGTTCAACTACACAGGCGTTGGTCAGGACGAAAACTTCCTGCTACCCAAAATCGTTTCTCACTTTCTGCGCAAAGCCGAGCGCATCGAGCTGGGCAATCTTGATGTATGGCGAGATTTCAGCGATGTACGCGCGGTGGTCAGTGCTTATCGGGGTTTGCTCGAGGCTCGCCCTATCGGGCAGACCATCAACGTCAGCTCAGGCGTCACTCACTCGCTTCGCGAAGTCATCGACATGTGCAGCGAAATCACCGGCCATCCAATCATCACCGAAGTGAACCCGGCGTTTGTCCGGGAGAACGAAGTGAAGACGTTGTGCGGGGATAACTCACGCCTGCGCGGGCTAGTGCCAGAGTGGCAGACACCGCCGTTGAAAGAGACGTTGCGGTGGATGTTGGAAGGCTGATGCACGTATCAACGGCCTTCAACATGTAGGACCGGCTTTAGCCGGGAGAGCGGTATTTCTGGTGAAAAGTATTTGGTGAATGTCCCGACGCCCTCCCGGCTAACGCCGGTCCTACGGAAAAGCGCAGATTTCTGTGGGAGCTGGGCTTGCCCGCGATAAGGCTGGCGCGATTCTCTTTAGATCGCGTCCAGCCTTATCGCGGGCAAGCCCAGCTCCCACAGAGGAGAGCATTTCAATTTAAACGATAAGCGCCGCCAATCAGTGCAACGAAGCCTCTCTCGATTTCGCTACATCCTCTGCCTTCACTTCCCCATTACTCTGCCCAAAACGACGCAGTACGAAGGTGCTGACTGCTGCCAGCTCGGTGTCGTTGTAGGCGCGGGCGAAGTCCGGCATGCGTTGATCGGCGCGGAGCGTGCCTTGGGTGTGGCCTTCCAGCAACGTTGCCATCAGGTTAGTGCCTGCCGGGTCGTTGACTGTTTTGAGGCCAATCAAGGTCGCGATTGCCGACTGATTACCCGTACCGTCCAGACGGTGGCAACCCACGCATGAATCGGTAAACACCTTGCTGCCCAAGCCTTTCTCAGCTTTGTCGTTGACCGCAACAGCCGGTCGCGGCACACCTTGGCTGCGAGCAGGCGTGGACTTGAGGTAAACAGCAATCGCGTTGACGTCTTCCGGCGTCAGGTAGCGCAGGCTGTGCTCGACTGCATCCGCCATCGGCCCGCCAGCACCGCCGTAACCCGGCGCATAACCTTTGGACAGATAGCTGACCAAGGCTTCCTGCGGCCAGGCACCGATCCCGTGTGTCGGGTCAGAGCTGATGTTGTAAGCACGCCAGTTGCCAATTTCACCACCGGCCAGGGATTTGCCGCTGCTCATGGCTTGGAAGATATTGCGCGGAGTATGGCATTCGCCACAGTGCCCCGGGCCTTGCACCAGATACGCGCCACGGTTCCATTCGGCAGACTGTTTGCTGTCCGGCACAAAACGTTCGTTACCGGCGAAGATCGCGTTCCAGAAGAACATGCCCCAACGCTGGTTGAACGGGAATGCGAGGTCATTCTCCTTCGGCTTCTGGCTGATCGGTTCAAGACTGAACAGATAAGCCTTGATCGCCAGAATGTCCTCGCGCGGCATCAGCGTGTAAGAGGTGTACGGGAAGGCCGGGTAGTAATGCTTGCCGTCCTTGCCAACACCCTTTTGCAAAGCGCTGACAAACTCGTCGTCGGTCCAGTTACCAATCCCGGTTTCTTTATCGGGGGTGATGTTCGGCGAATACAGCGTGCCAAACGGCAGCTTGAATTCCAGACCGCCCGCATAGGGTTTGCCGCCCGGGGTGACGTGACACGCCACGCAATCCGCCGCACGAGTCAGGTACTCGCCTTTGCTGATAAGGCTTTGATCAGCAGCCTGAGCCGTCAGCGCAAAGCTTGTACCCAACACCGCGAGCGCATAATTCAACGTTTTCATAACAGCGCTCCTCAAAGAGTGAAATAGCCAAAGCGGCTCAGTGGCAGACGACGCTCGCGTACTTTCGACGCAGCGAACACAGCGTTGACCAGCGCTGCAGCAGCAGGCACTGCGCCGGTCTCACCGACACCACCGGGGCTTTCTTCACTCTTGGTCACATGCACCTCCACAGGCGGTGCATCACTCATGCGGATCTGCCGATAGGCGTGGAAGTTGGTCTGAACCACCTGGCCTTTCTCGATGAGGATTTCGTTGAACAGCGCAGCCGACAGGCCGAACAATGTGCCGCCTTCCATCTGCGATTCGACAGACCGTGGGTTGGTGGCAAAGCCGCAATCCACGACTGTGATCAAACGCTTGATCCGCAGGCCTTTGTTAGCCTGCACTTCCAGCTCGACGATGGTCGCCACGAAGCTGCCAAACACCGCGCTGACCGCAACGCCACGACCGTGGCCGGCGGGCAACGGCGTTTTCCAGTCGGCGATCTCTGCAGCTTTCTTCAGCACTGCCTGGGCGCGGGGTTGCTCCTGCATCAGGCTCAGGCGGTATTCAACCGGATCAATTTTGGCGTTGTGCGCCAGCTCGTCGATGAAGCTTTCAACGGCGTAAGTGCTGCGCAACGGGCCCACGCCACGCCACCACGAAACCGGAATCACGTCCGGGTCCTGGCGGATATAGCGCACTTGCAGGCTGTCGAGTTTGTAGACCGGATCGATGGCCACTTCGACGGCGTCAGCATCCACCCCGCTTTCCGGCAACTTGCCGACGTAGGCAGCCATCACTGAAGCGCCTGCGATTCGATGTTCCCAACCGACAGGCTTGCCATCCTTACCCAGCGCCGCATTCATGCGGTCCACGTAATGCGGTCGGTACTTGTCGTGGGTCATGTCTTCTTCACGGCTCCAGATCAACTTGATCGGGTAGCTGAGCTGCCGGGCGATGTCCACGGCCTGGAAGATAAAGTCCGACTCCAGACGACGACCGAAGCCGCCGCCGATGAGCTGGTTGTGTATAACGACTTTATCCACAGGCAGACCGGCGACCTTGGCCGCGCCCATTTGCGCAAAGCCAGGGGCCTGACAACCCACCCAAAGCTCGCACATATCAGGGCGAACATGGGCAACACAGGTCATGGGTTCCAGCGGCGAGTGAGACAGGAACGGCTGCTGGTACACGGCTTCGAACTGACTTGAAGCGTTTTTCAGCGCCGCGCCGATATCACCGGTCTGCTTGGCGAACACGCCGTCTTTGGAACTGGCATCCAGCAGGTCTTTGTCCAGTTGCGCAGAGTCAATCGAGGCATGCGGACCGAAGTCCCATTCGATTTCCAGCGCCTTGAGCGCTTGCTGGCAAGACCAGAAATTGGTCGCAGTGACGGCGACGGCATTCTCCAGACGGATCACGTCGCGAACACCGGGGACTTTGCGCGCAGCGTCGTCTTTCACGCTGCGCAGCTTTCCGCCATGGACCGGGCAAGTCAGCGACGAAGCGATCAGCATGTCGGGGATTTTCACGTCGATGGTGAACTGCGCCGAACCGTTGACCTTGTGCGGCGTGTCCAGACGCTGCGCCGAGGTGCCCAGCAATTTGAAGTCGGCGATAGCCTTGAGCGGCACGTCCTTGGGAACCGGGAGCGCAGCGGCAGCTTCTACCAGTTCGCCATAGGCCAGCGTCTTGCCGTTCGGGCCCAGTACCTTGCCGTTTTCGGCACGGCACAGGCTTGGCGCCACGTTCCAGCGAATGGCTGCGGCTTCGATCAGCAAAACACGCGCGGTCGCGCCAGCTTTGCGCAGAGGCTCCCAGGTGTAACGGGTCGATGACGAACCGCCGGTGGCCTGGAATTGCAGAATGTTGTCGGTGTAGAGCGCCGCGTCGGGCGGCGACTCTTCGATCCTGACCGAGCTGAGCGGGACTTCCAGCTCTTCGGCAACCATCATCGCGATACCGGTCTGAACACCCTGACCCATTTCGATTTTCGGCGAGATCAAGGTGACTTGACCGTCGAGGGCTACGCGCACAAAGGCACCAAAACCCGGCGAGGCTTTGTCACCCAGACGGGCAGCGCTGACCGCTTCGGCCGCCATGCTGCGTGTGGCCATCGGTGGCAGCCAGGTGCCGATGACCAGCCCTCCCAGCGAAAGCGCGCCACCCTTGAGCAGCCCGCGACGTGACACCGTCGCAGCAGATCCTTTTACTTCTGACATGGTGTCTTCCTTCAGGCCTGACTGACGCTTTTGATGGCGGCACGAATCCGAGTGTAGGTCGCGCAACGGCACAGATTCCCGGCCATGGCCTCGGTAATCTGCTCCTCGTTGGCGTCCGGATGCGCCTGCAGCAGCGCCACGGCAGACATGATCTGCCCCGGCTGGCAGTAACCGCACTGCACGACTTCATGGGCGAGCCAGGCTTTTTGTACTTCCTGACCGACCGGCAATTGGTCGACACCTTCAATGGTGGTGATTTTGCGACCGGCCACAGCGCTGACCGGCAATACGCAGGAGCGCACCGCCTGACCGTCCAGATGCACGGTGCACACACCACACTGGGCAATGCCGCAGCCATATTTGGTACCCGTCAGGCCCAGCACATCGCGCAGGACCCAGAGCAGTGGCATGTCTTCAGCGACATCCAGCTCATGCTCCTGGCCATTGATCAGTAGTGTTTGCATCGTAAAACCCCTGGCATTCATCACGGTTAACCGCTGATGCGTCGGGTTGGCGACGCTGGTCCACAGCGGTTTCGGTTGTGTACGTTTTTTCTGTGATCACCCGGAACGTTGCCGAGTGATTTAAAAGTAGCGTGCCTATGACAATCCCGGAGCGATTAATCCGGTTGGCAGAAACAAAAAATAGAGAAGGTGGTATGGCAGACGCTCTTCGGCGTGATTTGCGCAATACCTTGACGAGGATCGTCAGCAATACGGTCGTGCGCGAATAGTACGCTTGTGCTGGCACAGGACGACATGCCTAGAACTCCGGGGTTCGTGCCTGATTCCATGCATTTCAAGATAACCGGCCTGAATGTGATCGCTTGTGGGCGATTCGCAAGCTGACGTGGGACCGGCTTTAGCCGGGAAGGCGGTATTTCTGACGATGAAGATGTACTGAATGTACCGGCCTCTTCCCGGCTGAAGCCGGTCCCACGTCATCAGTGAATCCTGTAAGAGATTCTATGCTCGCCCACGTCAGTGATTCCTGTGGGAGCCGCTGATACTTCACAAATCTCTGAACTATCGATTTGAGCTTTCCTATTCTTCTCGCTCATCACGCCCACCTAAGATCAGGCCGCGCCACTTGCTTGAGCAATCTTTTGAGGTCGATCGATGAAGCTGGAAATATTCCGCACCCTCTGGGGCTATACCGCGAGCAAAACCCAGGCTCTGGAAGAACTGCTTGAAGCCGGGTTCGACGGCATGGAAGCTCGCCTGCCCTTGAGCGCGGCAGAACGCGCTGAGTTCGCGGCCTTCTTGCGGGCCAATCAGGTGGGTTATATCAGCACGGTCTTTACCGCTTACGACGTGCTGCCGGAACAGTCAGCCACGGTCACCGAACACCTTACGGATCTGGACAAAAAACTGGGCTGGGCCAGTGAGCTGTCGCCGCGCTTCGTTAACGTACTGGCCGGTAATGACCGCTGGCAGTTGCCGCAACAAGTGGAGTTCTTCGGTCAGGCCATGGAACTGGCGCGCAAGCACGGCCAGTTATGCACCTTCGAAACTCATCGTTCGCGCTCGCTGTTCAATCCGTGGGTAACTCTTGAACTGATTCGGCAGTTGCCGGACCTGCGTTTTACCAGCGACATCAGCCACTGGATCGTGACCTGCGAGCGTCTGCTCAATGATCCGGAAGACGACCTGAGCGCTTTCGTTGAGCGCGTCCATCACATTCAGGCCCGGGTCGGCTACGACCAGGGCCCGCAAGTACCGCATCCCGCCGCACCGGAATACGCAAAAGAACTGGCTTTCCATCAGCAACACTGGGAAGCGATCTGGCGCTCGCAGCAGGAGCGCGGCTATCAAGTCACCACGCTAACACCAGAGTTCGGTGCCGATGGCTACTTGCATCATCTGCCCTTCACCAATGTCCCGGTGGCCGATTTGTGGTCGTTGAACACCTGGATGGGCCAGACCGAACGCGAACACTTCCAGCGCTTCACCCAATCCAACCGCCGCTAATGGAGCCTGTTGTCATGCCGGAACATTCTCAAGCCATCGCCAACTTCAACAGCATTCCGGTGGTGGACATCGCTGGTCTGTTCAGTCCCGATATTGCCCAGCGTCAGGCGGTGGCCGAAGACCTCGGCAAAGCGGCGCGGGAAGTCGGTTTTCTGTACATCAAGAATCACGGCATTGATCAGCAGTTGATCGATGGCTTGCGTCAGGCGGCCAAGGATCTTTTCGCCCAGTCGCTGGATTACAAGATGCAGCATTACATCGGCACGTCGCGCAGCCATAAAGGCTTCGTGCCGGAAGGCGAAGAGGTTTATGCCAAAGGCAAACCGGACCATAAAGAAGCCTTCGATATCGGCTTTGAAGTGGGTGATGAAGACCCGTTGGTGATCGCTAAAACCCCGCTGATCGGCGCCAACGAATGGCCGGACCTGCCGGGCTTCAAGCCTGCCGTGCAAGCCTATTACGCTGCCGTGTTCGCCTTGGGTCGGCGGCTGTTCGATGGCTTCGCCCTGGCACTCGGACTGGAAGAGGGTTACTTCGACGCGATGGTCACTCGGCCGCCTTCCAAGCTACGCCTGATTCACTACCCCTTCGACGACGCTGCACAAGACGCGCCCGGTATTGGTGCGCATACCGATTATGAGTGCTTCACGATCTTGCTGGCCGACAAACCCGGCCTGGAAGTAATGAACGATCTGGGCCAATGGATCGACGCGCCGCCTGTGGATGATGCGTTTGTGGTGAATATCGGCGACATGCTGGAGGTGATGACCGCTGGTACGTTCGTTGCAACGGCCCATCGGGTCAGAACCGTCAGCGAAGAACGCTATTCGTTTCCACTGTTCTACGCCTGCGATTTTCATACGCAAATCAAACCGTTGCCGCAGTTCGCCAAGGCCGGCGCACAGGATTACGAGGAGATCACCATCGGCGAACATATGTTCGGCCAGGCACTGCAAACCTATCAGTACCTGCGTAAAAAAGTGGAGAACGGCGAACTGAAGCTTTATGAAAAAGCCCGCAAGCCTTCGAGTTTTGGCCATTTGAAAAACCAGGCGTCAGAACCGCTCTGACTAGCCCGAATACCCTTTTCCCAACCCTGACGTGCCTTACCTTTCTCTACTTTGGAGTCCTCGACGATGCGCAATAAAAAGAACATTGCTGTCCGCTTGACCGTGCTTGCCGCCGCCGTGTTCGGCGCGACGCTGGCACACGCCGCCACTACCGTGACACCGGGCGTGTTCAAAGTGGGGATGGAGATCACCTATCCACCGTTCGAGTCTTATGACGAGAAGAAAAACGTCGTTGGCTCCGATCCAGAGCTGGCGCACATGCTCGCCAAGCACATGAACCTCAAGGCGGACTTCGTCGACACCAAGTTCTCCAGCCTGATCCTCAGCTTGAACTCGGGTCACTACGACGCGATCATCTCGGGCATGTACATCACGCCAGAACGTCAGACTCAGGCACAAACCATTGCCTATGCCAAAACCGGCGCAGCGATCATGGTCCTCAAGGACAGCAAAGTTAAACCTAAGGTGCCGGAAGACCTCTGCGGCCTGAAAGTCGGATTGGAAAAAGGCACGACCTGGGTTGCCCAGTTCAACAAGCTGTCAGTGGATTACTGCGTGCCGAACAACAAAGGCGCGATCTCGGTCAGCGAGTTCCCGTCGGCCCCTGAAGTGACTCAGGCGCTGCTGTCGGGCAATGTCCAGGCACAAGTGGAAATTGACGGCGCAGCCGGCATGATCGCCGAACGCACCAAAGGCCGCGTGGTGGTCAGCACTGAGCATTCGATCTATCAGCAGACCCTGGGCATCTACGTGAAGAAGGGTAACGAGGAGCTGTATCAAGCGCTGCTCAAAGCCTTCGACGAGACCAAAAAATCCGGTGAATACGACGCGCTGCTGAAGAAATACAACCTGGAAGCGCCGGGTAATTAATTCACAGCATAACCCTGGGGGAGCGATGACGTGGGACCGGCTTTAGCCGGGAGAGGCCAGTACATTCAAGACATCTGCATCGTCAGGAATGCCGCTTTCCCGGCTAAAGCCGGTCCCACGTCAGCTTGCAGGCAAACATAGAATCTCCCACAGCGATCTGCGCTAATCAGGATGCGGTGTACATGCAATTCGAATGGGCTTACTTTTTTTCTCTGTTCTCGATGGTGGACTTCTGGAAGTCCTGCATCACCGTTATTCAGCTCAGTGCTCTGGGCTGGTTTATCGGCATGCTGCTGGGATTTCTGCTGGCTTCGGCCAAGCTGTCGGCGTCGCGCTGGATCCGTATTCCGGCGTCGATTTATATCTGGTTCTTCCGCAGCGTCCCGCTGTTGGTGCTGGTGGTGTTCATCTACAACCTGCCGCAGATGCTGCCGTTTACTCGCGACCTGTTCTCCGACCCGTTCTATTCAGGCCTGTTTGCGCTGGTGGTCACGGAAGCGGCGTACATGGCGGAGATCCATCGCGGCGGGCTGATTTCCGTGGCCAAAGGTCAGAAGGAAGCCGGGCGCGCGCTGGGTATTGGTGTGCTGGGCATGCAGCGTTTGATCGTGATTCCGCAGGCATTCCGTATCTCGCTGCCAACGCTGATCAACGAATACATTACCGTGGTCAAACTCACTTCGATCATCTCGGTCATTTCCCTGACCGAACTGCTGACCGTGGGACAACGCCTGTACGCGCAAAACTTTCTGGTCATGGAAACGCTGTCAGCCGTGGCCGTGTATTACGTGATGATCGTCACCGTGTTCGGTTGGCTTTTTCACTGGCTGGAACAGCATCTGGAACTGAACAACCGCAAGCCGCAAACCCTGGACGACGCCAGCGTGCAACAACTGCGCGCCAGTCTCCCGGCCGCCGTTTCGAAAACGGCTGCCCCTGTTGAAAGTGGTCTTGCGCCAGCGCTGCAACTGCACACGATTCATAAAAGTTACGGCAAACATGAAGTGCTCAAGGGCATCAATCTGGACGTGGCTGTGGGTCAGGTGATTTCCATCATTGGCCCGTCAGGCTCGGGCAAGACTTCGTTGATTCGCACCGTCAACGGCCTGGAAAGCATTGATGACGGCGAGATCATTCTGTTCGGCGAGAGCTTCATTCACGCAGGCGACAAGCCGAACAATCCGCAGATTCGGCGCGGGGTGCAGCGCATCGGTATGGTGTTCCAGAACTTCAACCTGTTCCCGCACCGGACGATCCTCGACAACGTCACCCTCGCTCCGCGTTATCACGACCGGGACCGGGTGATCAGCGAACAGCGCGCTTACGCATTGCTGGACAAGGTCGGCCTGCTAGCTCATGCACACAAGTATCCGCACCAGTTGTCCGGCGGTCAGCAACAGCGCGTCGCCATCGCCCGCGCCCTGGCAATGGATCCGCAGATCATGCTGTTCGACGAACCGACTTCGGCACTCGACCCTGAGCTGGTGGGGGATGTGTTGAAGGTCATCAGCGACCTGGCAAAGGAAGGCATGACCATGCTGATCGTTACCCATGAAATGGACTTCGCCATGTCCATTTCAGACCGGGTGATTTTCATGGAGAACGGCGTGGTCCAGGCCGATGCCGGACCGCAGACCATTCGCGCCGGTCAGGCAGGGGAACGGGTGATGCAGTTTATGGGGCTGGATCGTTAATACACGCCCCCTTGTGGGAGCTGGGCTTGCCCGCGATAAGGCCGACGCGGTCCACAACAGAACCGCGTCGCCTGTATCGCGGGCAAGCCCGGCTCCCACAAGGGCTTCGTGCGCCCGTGCAAATAAAGAGTGTCTGTCAGACCTTCAGCATCTTCGCGGGCGCCTCGCCCAGATCCCAGAACAACCCGGTCGCGGCTTTCAAGCCTTGCTCCACAACACTCTCGAGCAGATGTTCATCCGGCGCGTGCTGTTTGCAGGATGGATAGGAGTGCGGCAGCCAGACCGTCGGCAAGCCCAATACATCAGCGAAACAGTGGTTGGGAATCGTCCCGCCCAGGTTCGGCAAAATGCTCACCGGTTCACCCAGACTCTGACTCACCGACTGCTGCACAAAGCCAACCCACGGATGACGCGGATCAAGACGCGTCGCGGCATAGCCGCCCTCGACGTTGATCTGCACGTCTTCAAAGCCATGCTGATTCAGATGCTGGCGCAGGTTGCTTTCCAGCGATTGCCAGTCAGTGCCGTCGACAAAGCGTAACTGGCACACCGCTTCGGCCCGCCCTGGAATCGCACCGATCACCTTGACCGTGCTGCCGGATGACAAACCTACTATTTCCAGCGTGTTGCAGCCGAACAGTTTTTCGCCCGTGGTCAGGCCCGGCTCTCCCCAGTTCGGATTGAGCTGCGGGTCAAAGCTTTCGCCACCCACTGGCAGATCACGAATCAGCGCCGACACGTATTCCGGCATGGGTGCCGGACGCAGGCATTGCGCGAGTAGTTCGCCCTGAGCAGAAACCAGCGATGACAAGGCATGACCCAGCACGATGGCCGGGTTAGTAATAATCCCGCCCCAATTGCCCGAATGGCGGCTGCCGTTGCCGGTGTCCAGCGTCAGGCGGAACTGGCAGACGCCACGAGAGCCGAGGAACAACGTCGGCAGATCGTGCCTGATTCGCGGGCCATCGGAGGCCAGAAACAGGTCGGCGGCCAGCTCTTCTGCGTTGTCACGGCAGGCTTGTTCAAGACCCGGCGAACCGACCTCTTCACTCATCTCGAAAATGATTTTCAGGTTGTAGCCGAGTTTGCCTTCGCGCGCCTGCAACACCGCTTCGAACGCGGCCAGGTTGATACTGTGCTGGCCCTTGTTGTCTGCTGTACCGCGACCATAAATGCGCCCGTCCTTGATGCTCAATTGCCAAGGGGCAGTGCCTTCCTGCCAGAGCTCATCCTGGCCGCTGGTGACGTCGCCATGGCCGTAAGTCAGCAAGGTCAGCAATGCCGGGTCCTCGATTCGCTGGGCGAACATCAACGGTGGTTTGCCGCTGTGGGGGTTTTCGACAAAGCGGCAGGTGAAACCCAGCCGAACCAGCAACGGTTGCAGCTCGACCAGTAAATAGTCACGCAGCGGTTGCGCGCACTCAGGGTTCTGGCTCTCGGTACGTTGCGCGACGCGGCGGCTCAGGGTCTGAGTAAACGCGCCGGAATTCAGGTTGTGAACGGCCAGCTCAATGGCGTGCTCTCGGGTATGCAGGGAGGTTGAAGACATCAGGATTACCTTTCACGGGGCCTTTGAGTCGCGCTAAAAGCAGCTCGACCAGCAATGAAATCAAGGGTAACGTTGCCGCCTGACTTGCAACAATTATCAAGTTTGCAAGCTATCCTTGCCTTTAGAACAAACCAGATCTGCACAGCGATGAGGCAGGAATGGGGAGCTGATATGCATGATCTGCCGCTGCGTTATTTCCACAGTGTGGCCCGGACCGGTTCGTTATCGGCAGCGGCCGAAGAACTTCACGTTGCGGTGTCTGCGGTCAGCCGCCAGATCAGCAACCTTGAAGAAACCCTCGGTTTGCAGTTGTTCGAACGCAAGCCACGCGGCATGCAACTGACCGAGCCGGGTGAACTGCTGCTGGCCTATGCCACGCGCAACATGCTGGAAGTGAAAAACGTGATCGCCGAAATGCGCGGCGTAAACACCTTGCAGCAGCACCGGATTGTGCTCGCCTGCCCGGAAGGGATGGCGTGGGAATTTTTACCGAGGGTCACCGCAGAGTTTCGTAACTTCCACCCTGGCGCGAGTTTCGATGTGCACGTGGTAGACGCAGCCCGCGCATCGCAACTGGTCAAGGAAGGTTCGGTGGACATCGCCCTGACCTTCAGCCTGACATCGACCCAAGGCGTGGAAATCTCCTTGAGCTGCGACTCCCCTATCAGCGCTCTCATGCCTGCCAGCCACCCGCTCGCCGCCCGTGAGTCCCTTGAAGTGAAGGACCTGCGAGATTGTCCACTGGCCCTGCCCTATACAGGCTCGACCCTGCGCTATCTGTTCGATATCGCCTGTCACTTGCAGGGCATCAACATCGTGCCCGCCTACACCAGTCAATCGTTGGGCACGATCTATAGCGTGGTGCGCTACTCACAGGATGTGATTGCGCTGTGCGGCACCGTCACCGTCAGTGGCTCCACCGCTCGTGACAATCTGGTGCTGGTGCCTATGAGCGACCCGCAGTTACGCCAGCGCAGCCTGCAAGTGCAGATCATGGCCGGGCGCAAACTGCCAGTGTTGGTCCGTTACTTTCTGAGCTTTCTGGAAGAACAGTTGGTGACGGCGAGCACCATTACCAAAGGCTGACGGTGTACGTGAGAATCATCCGGTTTTCTTCGTATTGCGACGTGTCGCGAACGTTTACGCCGATATTCATCCAGGTCGCGCCGAAGCCTTTGAGCGGGCCGTCCTGGACGACATAGCTGAGTATCGAAGTGCGCTCAGTCTCGTGGCTTTGCTGACCCAGATTGATGCCGTTGCCTTCCATCCAGCGCGCCATCCACTTCAGGCCAGGCACTCCCATTGCGGCGAAATCGTAGTCGTAGCGCACTTGCCAGGAACGCTCATCCGGTTTGACGAAGCCGAGCGCCGACCAGTTGATCAGATACGGCGCAGGCGCGTAGCTGTTAAAGGTCGGGAACGTATCCAGCCCCAGCATGCGCTGATAACCCGCGCCAAAGGTATGCCCACCCTTGAGCAGGCTGAACATCGCGCCATAGGTGCGGTTATCGACACGCCCCGATAGCGCCTGCCCTTCTTCTTTGCTGTTGTAGTAACGCACATCCGTCTTGAGTGCATAACCGTCGCCCAACGGCATTTTGTGAGCGACGCCCACATAATGCTGACGGTAGATGTCTTCAAGCTGAGCGTAGAAATAAGTGCCGGTCAGATTCGGCGTGAAGGCATAGCTGGCACCGGCGAAGTTCAAACCGTCACTGCTTTGATTCGGCGTGTCGCCCCATAGGTAAAGGTCTTCAGTGTTGGAGGATTCGCGCCCGGCAATGCTCCAGAAATGTCCGGCCGTGAGGGTCAGATCCTTGATCTCTTTGGACTCCAGCAGCGCCCCCTGATAAGAGGTCACCAGTTGCCGCGTCGGGTCGTAGGAAACCACCGGTAAATTGGGACGTTGCTCGCCAATACGCAGTTCGGTGTTCGAGTAGCGAATTTTCGCCGTCGCGTTCGCCCGGCTGTAATCGTGAACCGGACTACCATCGGTTTGCACCGGTAACACCCCGTCCGGCGAACGGTCCTTACTGCCGTCGATGCGATAGGCGAATTGGCTGCCGACATCCAGCCCGAACTGCACCGGGCCATCGGTATAGCCAGACTTGAACTGTAAATCAAAACCCTGTGACCAACTGCCAGTACGCGACTTGGGCGCATTTTCCTGCTTGAAATCGCGATCCACATAAAAGTTGCGCAGCCCCAGCGTGAGGTGACTGTCATCAACGAAATCAGCCTGCGCCGTACCGATTGCACAGACGCTTACGGTCGCAGCCACTGCCCACTTCATTCGCAAATCCAACATAGCCCGCTCCGGTAAAACTGTAGTTATTGGCCTCGTGGCCGTGACTGGCAGTCAAACAAATGGATCTGGCACAGTTCATCGCCAGATCGGGCAAAGCACGAACATGTCTGGCATGTTTCTAGATGGGGTGAAGCGTCGTCCTAGAGCGCACGAGTACTACGAAGCTGCGATGGCGCTTTACCTGATACATCGCCATCGTGGCCTCGCGGCGCTCGTGCGCTCCCTCGGCGGCCGTGATCAGGCCAGTTTCAGCTGTCGACGGATTGCCAACAGGGTGACCAGGCTGAGCACACCGGTGACGAGCAGGTAGTAACTCGGCGCAAGGTTGTTGCCGCTGGCACTGATCAGCCACGCGATGATGAAGGGCGTGAAGCTGCCGAACACCGTGGTACCGATGTTGTAGCTCAGGGCCATGCCGGTGGCGCGGACCTGGGTAGGAAACAACTCGGACATCAAGGCAGGCAGGCCACCGAAGTAGATCGCCTTGAGAATGCTCATCCAGAACAGTACCGCCAACAAAACCAGCAACGTCGGGTTGGCTGCCAGCCAGGAAAACGCCGGATAGATGCTGAGGATGAAGATCACCGATGCGCCGAGCATGATCCGGGTACGACCAAACACGTCGGACAGATGACCAATGAACGGTGTCAGGATGGTCAGCACCAGCCCGCTGAGCAGCGTGCCCGCGAAACCGATGGATGCGCTCAGGCCCAGCTGTTTGACGGCATAGGTCGGCATATAAATGATCACGTAGGTGGCCGACGTCGACAGCACCAGCGCGCCTACGGCGAGCAGCATGCGGTACTTGTGCGCCTTGAACAGCTCGCCCACAGGCGCATGACTGCGCTCGCTTTCCTTGAACTCCCCGGCCTCTTCGATGTGACGGCGGATGTACAGGCCGACCGGACCGATCATCAAGCCGAACAGAAATGGAATGCGCCAGCCCCAGGATTCGAGCTGGTCCACCGTCAACGTCGTAGTGAGCAACAAGCCGAAGCCTGAAGCGAGCAAACCACTGATGCCCTGGCTGGCAAACATGAAGCTGGAAAGCAGCCCTTTGCGCTCCGGGGCATGCTCCACCAGCAAGGCCGTAGCACTGCCGAACTCACCGCCCGCAGAAAACCCTTGAATCAGGCGCGCCAGGAATATCCCGATGGGTGCCCAGATACCGATAGCCGCGTAGGTCGGCATGATCGCAATCAGCAGCGTACCGAGCATCATCAGCCAGATCGACACGAGCATCGCCGACTTGCGTCCGACACGGTCTGCGTAGGAGCCCAACACCGCTGCGCCCAAGGGGCGAATCATGTAGGAGATTGCAAACGTGCCGAGCGCCAACAGTAACGAGACCGTCTCGTCAGCGGCGGGGAAAAACAGTTTGGAGATGGTGATGGCGAAGAAGCCATAAACGACCAGATCGAACCATTCCAGAGCATTGCCAATCGACGAAGCAATCACCAGTTTGTAAAGCTTGCCCCTGGACATCGACGGTGTCGCGGGGGACTGGGCCGCTGCGTGCGCAGTTGTCATGCATGGTTCTCCAACTCGTCAAAGAATGGGTCTGTCCCCCTGACGAGGTGGCTGACCTTTGACGTGATGGTAGGGGCGCAGCACCTTTCCCACAATTATGCATTTCAGAACATTTCATTGCTTTAGGCGCAAAGCTTGGGTGCAACATTTTGGCTTTTTTGAGCGTTATTGGTGCTCTGAATGAGTAATACATCCCTGCCTGCAAACTGATATCAGACGTGGGACCGGCTTTAGCCGGGAAAGCGATATTTCTCACGACACATATCTAGTGACTGTGAGGATCTATTCCCGGCTGAAGCCGGTCTCACGTCATCATTGCGCCAGGTTTTTATGGTTTTTTAAAGCTCCAGCATCAACCCACTCAGACGCTTCACCTTGCGTCGCAATGCTTCTTCGAACACGCCCTTGCGGGGCTCGATCAAACTGAACCAGTTTTTGGCGCGGGTAATGCCGGTGTAGATCAGCTCTTTGGTGAGCACCGGGTTCAACGCTTCAGGCAGGATCAGCGCAGTATGGGCGAACTCCGAGCCTTGGGATTTGTGTACGGTCATGGCATACACCGTTTCCACGTCGTTAAGCCGACTCGGCAAAACGAAGCGCACCCCACCGCTACCGTCGTTACGCGGGAAGGCCACGCGCAATACCTGTTTGCCCGCTTCCGGACCGTCGCGCTCGGGCAGGCGCAAGGCGATGCCGATGTCGCCGTTCATCAAGCCAAGCCCGTAATCATTGCGGGTCATCAACACCGGACGACCTTCGTACCAATGCTGATCGCTTTCAATCAGCCGGGCTTCGTACAGCGCGCTGGTAATACGCCGGTTCAGCCCCTCAACACCCCAAGGCCCTTTGCGCACAGCGCACAACAACTGAAACGCATCGAATGCATCCAGCACCGCCCGCGCCCAATGGCCCCAACGCTCGTCTTCCAGCGTGGCATCCTGTGGCGGACGCTGCGCAACCATCACGCCCAGATAGTGCCGATAGCCCTGCGGACCTTTCGGGCCCTGGCCGAGCCCTTCGAGCAGCAGACGTTCCAGTGAACGGTCCTGCTCATTCTTGAGGGCCAATGCGTGCAAATCAGCGTGGCTGCGAGCGGCCAATAAAGCCCGGGCTTCGGTGGACTGCTGCTGATTGACTAGCCGCGCCAGTTGCCCGATACCACTGCCTTCACCAAAGCGCCGCGAGTAACGCAACATCGCCACTTGCTGAGCCAGCGGATGCTGTTGCTCATCGCCTTGCTGCAAACCGGCACGATTCAAGTCTTCGCCGCTGATTGCTTCCAGCCAGCGCTGGGTTTGCGGGCTGTACAAGCCGGCTTCAGCATCACGGCACAAATCACCCAGCACCGCGCCCGCCTCAACGGAGGCCAACTGATCCTTGTCACCCAGCAGCACCATGCGCGCATGCGGCGGCAGGGCTTCCAAAAGATTGGCCATCATTTCCAGGTCGATCATCGACGCTTCGTCCACCACCAACACATCCAGTGGCAGTAGATTTCCAGCGTGATGACGAAAGTGCCGCGTGCCCGGACGGCTGCCCAACAGGCGATGGACCGTGGTCACTTCAGCAGGGATTTTCTGCCGCACGTCGTCACTGACCGTCAGGCTCTGCACTTGCTGACTGATGGACTCAGTCAAACGCGCCGCCGCTTTACCGGTGGGTGCAGCCAGACGAATCCGCAACGGCTGACCGGCCTGTACAGCCGGGGCCTGCAACAACGCGAGCAAGCGCACAACCGTGGTGGTTTTGCCGGTGCCCGGCCCGCCGGTAATGATGCTGAATGCACCACGAGTCGCCAGCGCACACGCCAGTTTCTGCCAGTCGATCAGCGCATCCGGCGTACTGCTCGGCGGGAACAGCGCGTTCAAACGCTGGGCGAGGTCGTCGGAAACGGCCTCCTGCTGTGCCAGCCGCTGACGCAATATCGCGCCGATGCGCCGTTCGTACGTCCAGTAGCGGCGCAAGTACAAACGCCGATCAGACAACACCAACGGTTTGCTGCTCGCACTTTCACTGTGGTCATCCCCGCGGGCAACCAGCGTGCTGTTCAGCAGTGCCTGGCACCATGCGTCGCCATCCAGCGCCACCAGTAACTGCGACGGCAGCAGCATCGGGCCGCTTTGCACATCCCCTTCAGGAGGCAATGACAAGGCAAAGTCCGGTTCTTTGAGGGTTTCGTACAGATCCAGGCACACATGGCCGTGGCCGAGTTGGTGGCTGGTCAATGCAGCGGCCAGCAGCACCAGCGAATCGGCGGACGGATCCAGCTCACTGAGGAACGCGACGAAAGCCTTATCCAGCGCCCGCAACCAACCGCGCTCAACCCAACGTTCAAGTAGCAACAGCAGATCGCGAACGTTGGACAGCGGCGCGAGGTCAGCCAGGCTTTGCGCATCCAGCGGGGTGGGCAGCAGTTCAGCGAATGAGCGACTCATGCGGGTTCTCCGGTCAGGACGAACTCTTCAGTCACTGACTTGCCTTGAAACAGTAGATCCAGCCCTTCAATCAGCTCGCGAGGCGGCCGGGTAAACCAGGCTCCTTGGCTGGTCGAAAAAGCACCGCGCAGGAACACATACAGCGCGCCGCCCATGTGCTGGTCGTAGTCGTAATCAGCGAGCCGCGCCTTGAGCTGACGATGCAGAGCCAGCAAATAGAGCACGTATTGCAGGTCGTATCGGTTGTCCAGAATTGCGCTGGTCATCGCGTCCTGGGTGTAGCTTTCGTCGTCCGGACCGAGCCAGTTGGATTTGTAATCCGCCACGTAATAGCGACCTTCGTGTTCGAACGTCAGGTCGATAAAACCCTTGAACATGCCATTGAGAGACACGGTTTCAGTTGCCGCACGCGGCGCGTTGTCGTGGGTGTAGCGACGCACCAGAGCGTCCATCTGCGCGACGTTGACCTTGTGGCAGGCGAACCAAAATTCCATTTCGATGCGGTACTGATTGGGCTGGTCCATCGCCCCTAGAGAAATCGGCGTACTGTCGCCGGCCAGCGACAACGGTAGATTCAGAACCTGTGTCAGCCAGCCGGTCAGCGTGTCGATCCAGCCTTCCCAACCGCGCCGGTTACAGCGCCGAGCCACAGCATCCTTGAGCTGTTTTGGGTCGCTGACAGCCTTGGCAAAACTTTCATTGCCCGCCCATTCCAACAAACCATGGAGGAAGGTGCCGGGATTAGGGCCGCGTGGAAAACGGTGGATATCACCGCCGCTGACCAGCACCTCACGGGGCGCTTCGGGGTCGAGACGTTCGTCATCGAACAGCTTTTGCGCTTGTGGGCTGTCCGGTGATTCGTCGCTGTCGCTCCCCGCGGTGATCGTGTCGCCGATGCGCAATGCGCTGTAGGAGGCGATCCACCAATTTTCGGCAGCGCGGCGTTTAGGCATGCGCGGCTTGAGCAACGTGGCTTCGTTGCGTGGCGGGCTGAAGGTTTCTGCAGTCACGGCAGGCACGTCTTCGACGCTGATCCCGTCGCAGCCTTCGCCCAGATCACGCAGCCATGAGGCCAGGCCAGCCGACTCGGCCAACGGCATGCCGCCACCCAACAGATAACCCAATGCCGAGCGGTGCAACATCGAGCTGCTGGTATTACCGCGTTTGAGATCAGCGACACCCAGCCAGCAGGCATATTCGGCGCGGGTCAGGGCTACATAAAGCAAGCGCAGGTCTTCGGCCAGACGCTCGTTATCAGACTGTTCGATCAGCGCAGCGGTAGGTTTGAGACTGACTTGCGCACGACCGTTTTCATCATGGAAATGCAGGGGCAGGCGTGTGCCATCCACCGGTTTGCTGGAGCAAATGAACGGCAGGAACACTAGCGGATACTGCAAGCCTTTGGACTTGTGGATGGTCACGACCTTGACCAGTTGCTCATCACTTTCCAGACGCAAAATCTGTTCTTCACCGGCCTGACCAGACAGCGCCAGATGCTCGCCCAGATGGCGGATCAAGGCCTGCTCGCCATCCAGTTCGGCAGCGGCTTGTTGCAGCAATTCGGACAGGTGCAGCAAGTTGGTCAGGACACGCTCACCATCACTGCGGGTGATCAGGGTCTGCGGTAAATGGAAGTCGTGCAGCAAGCGACGCAGCATCGGCAGCACACCCTGATTGCGCCAGATCAGGTGATAACCGCGGAACTGCATGACCCGCGCTTCCCACGCCAATTCGTCCTGATTGAGGCGCTCCAGTTCTGTCAGCGGCAATGCCAGCGTGATGCACGCCAACGCAGCGCGCAGGGTGCGTTCGGAATCGGGCTCGGCGCAGGCCTTGAGCCAGGCCAATACATCGTGAGCTTCCTGGGCGGCGAACACTGAGTCCTTGTCGGACAGGTAAACACTGCGCACGCCACGGGCCGACAATTCGCCGCGCACCGCCTGGGCTTCTTTGCCGTCACGCACCAGAATCGCGATGTCGGCAGGCAATAGTCCTTTCAGGTCTTTATCCGCAGCCGCAAAACCGGCGCGACCCTGTTGCCCCGCGTTGAGCAGTCGAACGATTTCACTGGCGCAACTGGCCGCGAGTTGCTGGCGATAGGCGACGCCGGAGACAGGCTGTTCGCTCGCCAGGTGCCAGACATTCAGAGCAGCCAGCGGTGTGCCATCGATTTGCAGCGAGTCTTTGCGGCCTTGAGAAAGCGCACCGGCAAACGGTACGTCATTCTTGTCACCTTCGCGGAACAGGAAGGCACCACGCCCTTCTGGACGCTGCTCGGCGCGCAGGAACACATGGTTGACCGCTTCGACCATGGAGTGGCTGGAACGGTAGTTGGTGTCCAGCGTATGCCAGCGACCATACGTGGCCTGACGTGCACGCAAGTAGGTGTAGATGTCGGCGCCACGGAACGCGTAGATCGCTTGCTTGGGATCGCCGATCAGGAACAGTCCGGTTTCGCTGTCGTTTTCTTCAAGGCGATAAATGCTCTCGAAAATCCGGTACTGCACCGGGTCTGTGTCCTGGAACTCATCGATCAAGGCGACCGGAAACTGTTCGCGAATCAAGGTTGCCAAGCGCTCGCCGCCTGAGCTTTGCAGCGCGGCGTCGAGCCTGAGCAGCATGTCGTCAAAGCCCATTTCGGCGCGGCGGCGCTTTTCGGCTTCGAAGCGCATGCCGACCCAATGTGCGGCATGTTCGAGCACTGCCGCATCGGGCGTGGGCAAGGTATCAAGGGCGACTTTGAGTTCGACCATTGCCTCGAAAGCGGGATGCGAAGGCGGATTGCTCTTCCATGCTTCGGCGATACCGTCTGGGGTCAGCCGGGTAAAGCCGGTGCCCAGATCAAGTTCTTCCAGTTCCTCATCAGCCGCCCAAGCGGTGAGTTTTTCAAACCATGGCCGGAAATAGCGCTCCTGCATCTTGCGCCCATCGACAACCTTACACGCCACGCCGTCGATACAGATGGCATGCAGCTCGGCAGCCCAGTTAGTCCATGGTGATTTAAGTGCCTTGAGCGCCTCGCGACGTTGTTGCAAGGATGCAGCGATCAACTCAGCAGGGTCTTGGTTTGGAATTGCCCGGTCGCTGCCAAACAGGCTGCGCACCCGAGGCAATAAGGCGGCCGGGCCACTCCAGTTGGCGCGGACCCAGTTCAGGGCGTCGCCACTCATTGGGTAGCAGAACAGGCGCCAGTAATCGCGCAGCACTTCGCCAAGCAAATCGCTGTGATCCGTTTCCAGGGTCTGGGTGAACAGGCTGCCGCTGTCGAAAGCATGTTCGCGGAGCATGCGCTGGCACCAACTGTGGATCGTGGATACAGCAGCTTCGTCCATCCATTGCGCAGCGATGTCCAGACGACTGGCGCAGGCTTGCCATTGCTCGGGCGTGAATTGCTCGCGCAGCTCGTTGATCAGCTCATCAGGTGCGCTTATTTCTTCGCGAAAGAAGCGTGCCGCTTCGGCCAGCCGGATCCGAATCCGGTCGCGCAGTTCTTTGGTCGCGGCATCGGTGAAGGTCACGACGAGGATTTGCGGCGGCAGCAGTTCACGGCCAAAGCCGGCGACATCACCCCCATGGCCGAGAACCAGACGCACATAAAGCGCCGAAATGGTGAAGGTCTTTCCGGTACCGGCGCTGGCTTCAATCAGTTGGCTGCCACGCAGCGGGAAACGCAGGGCCAGGGATGCGGTGTGCTGTTGGGCGTCAGTCATGCGCTGGCTCCTTCACTTTGCCAAGGCGCGTCGAAAATCGGTTTGTAGAGCGCATCGCACCAGCCCACGAACTCTTCGCTGTCGATCAAGGCGTCGAAATCCGGAAACTGTCGAGCCAGCGCAGTGCTTTCACGTCGCTCGCCATCAGTAGTTTGTCCGTCGCCTTCGTAGGCTTTGCGTGCTGCGGCTTCGGCTTTGCTTTCGTCGCTCTGAGCGAGCCAGGCGAAAGCGGTTTTAACGGCCACCGGCAATGGACGCTGCATGCCGGTTAGCCAAGCGGTGAGCAGGTCATTCAGTGAGTTGGCGGCGAGAGTTTTGTCCAGCGGATCCAGCAACAAGGTTTCATCACTGGCCACCAATGCAGTGCTGAGCGGCAGCCCACAAGCGCAGCCCACCAGATGCAGAACCCACGGACGAATCAACCGATGCCATTTGCGGTTTTTCTTCGACCCAATGGAGTTGGGAATAGCCGTGATCAGCAAGTACTCGCCTTGAGCGTTGGCATGCAAACCACCCAGCCAGCCTTCCAGTCGCACGCCTTGATGGGCGTAGCTGACCGGCAGCGCACTGCTCAGCGCTTCAGGCCATTTATGCAGCAGGCTCTGATAGCGCTGTAGCAAATCCGGCAGTGGCTCGATCAGCTCTTCTCGCAAGCTGGTGCCGAAACCCGCCATGGGTAACAGGCCGCTGCCCTGCAGTTTTAACGCTTGTGCCTGCAGCGCTTCGTCAATGTCTTGCGAGCCAGTAAGCGCGGCGTTAAGCAGGCTGTCGCTCAGGCTGTAGCGCTCAAGGGCGTCGAGCACAAACGGCTCCTCGTCAGCCAAAGGGGCTTCGGCCACTTCGAAGTAGATCTTCAAGCGCTGGCTGAAGAAGTGTTTGACCGGGTTTCGGAGGAAGTCCTGAAGTTGAGCCAGATTCAGGGGTTCATCTTGCTCGTGAGCAGAGAGTGGCGTTGCTATCGGCACGGCGACATTGGTTTCGTGCAGGACCTGCCATTCACGGGCGAAGCTGAAGAAGCCGGTGTTCTCGTGAAAGTACTGCGCGCTGAACGGCTGAAGTGGATGTTCGAGGGTCATTGCGTGGAGAAGCTGCTGGCCAGGATCGCGCTTTTTGCTGTCCATGGGGGCTTCGGCGTTTTGGAGCGTCCAGCCTGCGGCCAAGTGATCACGCAGTTGGCCGATCAATACGGAAGGTGGTCGCTCACTGTTGTCACGAATGCTACGGCCCACCCAACTGATGTACAGCTGATCTCGTGCCGAAAGCAGTGCTTCGAGCAAGAGATAACGGTCGTCTTCTCGGCGTGAACGATCACCTGGGCGGTAATCGCTGCCCATCAAGTCAAAGTCCAACGGTGGCTGTGCCCGGGGGTAATCGCCGTCGTTCATGCCGAGCAGACAAACCAGCTTGAATGGAATGGCGCGCATGGGCATCAGGGTGCAGAAGTTGACCGAGCCAGCGAGAAAACGTTGGGACAAACGGCCTTGGTCCAGTCCGGCCAGCCATGCTTCGCGTACTACGGTCAGTGGCAGTTCGTCTTGCAGACCAACCGACTCACACGTCTCCAGCCAGGTCTCGCGCAGTTGCTCCAGTTGAGCGAGCAGGTAATCGTCATGCTCGCTGTCAGCCTGAAAGAATAGCTGTATCAGCGCTTGCAGGCGGATGCCCCACTCTGTTGCAACCGCAGGCGAGGACAGCTCGTTGTGGGCAACCTGCAGCGCGTCGATCAACGCCACTAACGGACCGATCAAAGCCGCGTCCAGACCACCGATTTCGTCATAGGGCTCGATGCCGTCACAAGCCGATCCGGCACCGACCGCATAGCCGAGCAACATACGGCGTAATCCGAAATGCCAGCTGTTCTGCTCCAATGCTGCGGGCAAGCCGAGCCCTTCCCGCTGCTCGGCATTCAGCCCCCAGCGGACACCGGCACCTTCGATCCAGCGATGCAGGGTCGGCAGGTCGCGTTCCTTGATTTTGAAACGGGCGCGCAGTGCAGGAACATCCAGCAGATCGAGGATTTCGCTGACCGGGAAACGACTGTCCGGAATCTTCAGCAAGTGCTCGACGGCGATCAGCAAAGGCTCGCGACCGCGCTGCCCCTGGTCAGCAAGGGTGAATGGGATAAAGCGGCGGTCTTCGCGATCAATCTGACCAAATACAGCGCGAATGTGCGGCGCGTAGCTGTCGATGTCCGGGACCATGACGATCACATCGCGAGGACGTAGATCCGGGTCTTTGCTGAAGCGTGCAAGTAATTGGTCGTGCAGAATCTCGACTTCACGCTGGGCACTGTGGGCGACGTGAAAGCGGATTGAGCGGTCTTGCAGCGGGTCGACAGCGGGCCAGACTTCCCGGGTTTCATCAAGCGGCCGTAGCTCAAGAATATCGTCCTGTAGCTGGTTGAGAATGGTATGCGGATCACTCTCGCTGAACAGATCTATGCGCCCATCTTTGAACGCAGAACGATAGCTACCGGGATCATCGTGGCTGTCGAGCAGATTGATGTAATCGCGACCTTGCTTACCCCACGCAGCCAGTAGCGGATGAGCGTGTTGGTGCAAAGCCTGTGGATCGAGTACGACAGGCATTCCAGTTTTACGGGCCTGACGTTTGTACTGATGCCGCAGCAAATCCTTGTCGGCGACGATGTCGGCCCAGTGGTGGCGACAGGGGTTGTGAACACAGAGCAGCACCTGGCTGAACCTGGCCAGACCAGCCAATGCTTCCAGTGCCTGAGCGGGCAGAGAAGAAATGCCGAAGACGATGACCCGCGCGGGTAGATCCGCCGGGGCCTCACTCATGTGGGTGATGCGTTCTATAAAGCGTTGGTGCACACCCGCTCGGCTTTGGGCCATGCCTTCGGTGCCGACATCCAGGAGCAATGCACGCCACAATTCTGCCTGCCAGCAATTTGCCGGGGTGAGCGCTTTGGCTTCGCCTCTGACGTTACGTAATTGGTGACGACCTGCAGCCCAGTCTTCCAGCCAGTCAGCGCGGTACACCTGATACTGGTCGAACAGGTCGGCCAGGCGTTCAGACAGCTGATAGCGCTTGCGCAGATCAGTATCGTTGGTCAGGAAGCGCCGTAACGGCTCGAAGTGTGGCTGGTCGATCAAGGCAGGCAGCAGGCGCATCAGGCGCCAGGTCAGCGGCGCCTTGTCCAATAGTGACGCGGCCGGAATTTCATCCTTACCCAATACCAATCGATACAACTGCCACATGAAACTGCCAGGCAGTTGGACGTCGATGGCTGCCGCAATTCCGCAGCCGCCCAGATCGTCGTCTTCTGCATCTTCAGCCAGGGCCAGCTTCAGCCATTGGGCGATGCCGTTGCTCTGCACCAAGGCGATTTCGTTTTCCAGAGGTGAGAGCGGATAACGACGCATCCAGGACACAACCAGACTGCGCAGGTCATCCAGGCGATTGCCATGAACCACCATGAAACCGGCGCTGAGAGAGGTTGTAACGGGCATGGATGCTTCCTTGGCTGGATAATTCGGTGCGAAAAAACTGTAGCCGAACCTTAAAGCAAAACGGAGGGGGTGGAGGAGGGAATTTGCTGGGGCATTGGCGGTAATTGCTTGGCAGGATTTTGTAATGGGATGGACATGCCCGCAAGCTTAATCCCGTAGAAGATCGCCCTATGTCCCTGACACCGCTCGGTCTTGCGGCAAACACTGACCTGTAGGAGCTCACGAGCTCCGCGAGGCAGCGAAGGCGCCCTGCCTGCAACACCGCTATCGCGGCCTCGCGGTGCTCGTGCGCTCCTACAGAAAAGCACTCCAGGTCAGATAGTTATTCGTTGCCTGATAAGAGCGAATTACTTCTAAGGGGTCGTACCTGCCTTCCTAATGAATTCGGTCCCACTGGATCGCGGAGAACC
>NZ_LOHF01000033.1:45506-48723 GCF_002158995.1 Pseudomonas caspiana
TTGCTTGGGTGTTATATGGTCAAGCCTCACGGGCAATTAGTATGGGTTAGCTCAACGCCTCACAGCGCTTACACACCCCACCTATCAACGTCGTAGTCTTCGACGGCCCTTCAGGGAACTCAAGGTTCCAGTGAGATCTCATCTTGAGGCAAGTTTCCCGCTTAGATGCTTTCAGCGGTTATCTTTTCCGAACATAGCTACCCGGCAATGCCACTGGCGTGACAACCGGAACACCAGAGGTTCGTCCACTCCGGTCCTCTCGTACTAGGAGCAGCCCCTCTCAAATCTCAAACGTCCACGGCAGATAGGGACCGAACTGTCTCACGACGTTCTAAACCCAGCTCGCGTACCACTTTAAATGGCGAACAGCCATACCCTTGGGACCGGCTTCAGCCCCAGGATGTGATGAGCCGACATCGAGGTGCCAAACACCGCCGTCGATATGAACTCTTGGGCGGTATCAGCCTGTTATCCCCGGAGTACCTTTTATCCGTTGAGCGATGGCCCTTCCATACAGAACCACCGGATCACTAAGACCTACTTTCGTACCTGCTCGACGTGTCTGTCTCGCAGTCAAGCGCGCTTTTGCCTTTATACTCTACGACCGATTTCCGACCGGTCTGAGCGCACCTTCGTACTCCTCCGTTACTCTTTAGGAGGAGACCGCCCCAGTCAAACTACCCACCATACACTGTCCTCGATCCGGATAACGGACCTGAGTTAGAACCTCAAAGTTGCCAGGGTGGTATTTCAAGGATGGCTCCACGCAGACTGGCGTCCACGCTTCAAAGCCTCCCACCTATCCTACACAAGCAAATTCAAAGTCCAGTGCAAAGCTATAGTAAAGGTTCACGGGGTCTTTCCGTCTAGCCGCGGATACACTGCATCTTCACAGCGATTTCAATTTCACTGAGTCTCGGGTGGAGACAGCGCCGCCATCGTTACGCCATTCGTGCAGGTCGGAACTTACCCGACAAGGAATTTCGCTACCTTAGGACCGTTATAGTTACGGCCGCCGTTTACCGGGGCTTCGATCAAGAGCTTCGCGTTAGCTAACCCCATCAATTAACCTTCCGGCACCGGGCAGGCGTCACACCCTATACGTCCACTTTCGTGTTTGCAGAGTGCTGTGTTTTTAATAAACAGTCGCAGCGGCCTGGTATCTTCGACCGGCATGAGCTTACGGAGCAAGTCCTTCACCCTCACCGGCGCACCTTCTCCCGAAGTTACGGTGCCATTTTGCCTAGTTCCTTCACCCGAGTTCTCTCAAGCGCCTTGGTATTCTCTACCCAACCACCTGTGTCGGTTTGGGGTACGGTTCCTGGTTACCTGAAGCTTAGAAGCTTTTCTTGGAAGCATGGCATCAACCACTTCGTGTTCTAAAAGAACACTCGTCATCAGCTCTCGGCCTTAGAATCCCGGATTTACCTAAGATTCCAGCCTACCACCTTAAACTTGGACAACCAACGCCAAGCTGGCCTAGCCTTCTCCGTCCCTCCATCGCAATAACCAGAAGTACAGGAATATTAACCTGTTTTCCATCGACTACGCTTTTCAGCCTCGCCTTAGGGACCGACTAACCCTGCGTCGATTAACGTTGCGCAGGAAACCTTGGTCTTTCGGCGTGGGTGTTTTTCACACCCATTGTCGTTACTCATGTCAGCATTCGCACTTCTGATACCTCCAGCAAGCTTCTCAACTCACCTTCACAGGCTTACAGAACGCTCCTCTACCGCATCATCAAAAGATGATACCCGTAGCTTCGGTACCTGGTTTGAGCCCCGTTACATCTTCCGCGCAGGCCGACTCGACTAGTGAGCTATTACGCTTTCTTTAAAGGGTGGCTGCTTCTAAGCCAACCTCCTAGCTGTCTAAGCCTTCCCACATCGTTTCCCACTTAACCAGGATTTTGGGACCTTAGCTGACGGTCTGGGTTGTTTCCCTTTTCACGACGGACGTTAGCACCCGCCGTGTGTCTCCCATGCTCGGCACTTGTAGGTATTCGGAGTTTGCATCGGTTTGGTAAGTCGGGATGACCCCCTAGCCGAAACAGTGCTCTACCCCCTACAGTGATACATGAGGCGCTACCTAAATAGCTTTCGAGGAGAACCAGCTATCTCCGAGCTTGATTAGCCTTTCACTCCGATCCACAGGTCATCCGCTAACTTTTCAACGGTAGTCGGTTCGGTCCTCCAGTTAGTGTTACCCAACCTTCAACCTGCCCATGGATAGATCGCCCGGTTTCGGGTCTATTCCCAGCGACTAGACGCCCTATTAAGACTCGCTTTCGCTACGCCTCCCCTATTCGGTTAAGCTCGCCACTGAAAATAAGTCGCTGACCCATTATACAAAAGGTACGCAGTCACCTAACAAAGTAGGCTCCCACTGCTTGTACGCATACGGTTTCAGGATCTATTTCACTCCCCTCTCCGGGGTTCTTTTCGCCTTTCCCTCACGGTACTAGTTCACTATCGGTCAGTCAGTAGTATTTAGCCTTGGAGGATGGTCCCCCCATGTTCAGACAAGGTTTCTCGTGCCCCGTCCTACTCGATTTCATGACAAAGAGATTTTCGCGTACAGGGCTATCACCCACTATGGCCGCACTTTCCAGAGCGTTCCGCTAATCTCAAAGCCACTTAAGGGCTGGTCCCCGTTCGCTCGCCACTACTAAGGGAATCTCGGTTGATTTCTTTTCCTCAGGGTACTTAGATGTTTCAGTTCCCCTGGTTCGCTCCATACACCTATGTATTCAGTGTAAGGTAACTGTCTTATGACAGCTGGGTTCCCCCATTCAGACATCTCCGGATCACAGTCTGTTTGCCGACTCCCCGAAGCTTTTCGCAGGCTACCACGTCTTTCATCGCCTCTGACTGCCAAGGCATCCACCGTATGCGCTTCTTCACTTGACCATATAACCCCAAGCAATCTGGTTATACTGTGAAGACGACATTCGCCGAAAGTTTGTTCTCACAAACTTTACCTTAGCCTGGACACGCACCAGTGAAAGAGGTGCCCAGTCTATATTTCTATCACATACCCAAATTTTTAAAGAACGATCTAATCAAAGACTAGAAATCAACACTCACCATCAAACCGATGGAGTGCTCATTTCTAAGCTTTCAAACAGAAGCAGTAAGTGGTGGAGCCAAGCGGGATCGAACCGCTGACCTCCTGCGTGCAAGGCAGGCGCTCTCCCAGCTGAGCTATGGCCCCGTAT
>NZ_LOHF01000034.1:0-1253 GCF_002158995.1 Pseudomonas caspiana
GGGCTTGTCCCGTGACAACGGACGCCAAGAAGCGATACTTAAATCGTTCTCTTGGAGGTTGCCATGTATCCATCTACTCGCCGTAACTACACCGATGAGTTCAAGACTCAAGCGGTCGCGCTAGCTGAAAGCGTTGGCAGAACCGAAGCGGCCCGCCAGCTAGAGATGTCCGTCAAAACGCTCGATAACTGGGTGGACGCCACGCGCAGGGGCCAACCGTTGAGTTCGCCCGAGCGCAAGCCCATAACAAAGGAAGACAGTGAGCTTGCCCGCCTGCGAGCCGAGGTTGCCGAGCTGAAAATGGAGCGTGAAATCCTAAAAAAGGCGGCGGTATTCTTTGCCAGAGAGTCCAGGTGAGATACGCCTTCGTCGCTGCTGAACGGACTCAATACCCGGTACGGGTGTTGTGTCGAGTAATGGAAGTCTCGACTTCAGGTTTCTACGATTACGCGCTCAGGCAGCCTCGTCCTGATCCTGACGCTCAGATTCGCATTGCGTTGCGCAGTGCCTACTCGGCCAGTCGAAACACCTACGGTCGGCCACGGTTGGTGGCCGCCTTGCGCCAGAAATCGTATGCAGTGGGCCATAAGCGGGTCAGGCGGTTGATGCGCGAGGAGCGGATACAGGGCAGGTCCAAAGGTGGTTTCAAGCCCTGCACCACTGACAGCTGCCATTATTTGCCGGTGGCGAGCAATGTGTTGGCGCGTCAGTTCTCCATCGATAACCCCACGCCGACCTGGGTCAGTGATATCACCTATCTCCCAACCAGAGAGGGTTGGTTGTATCTAGCGGTAGTGTTGAGCATCCAGACCCGCCAGATCTTGGGCTACAGCTTGTCGGATCGCATGCCAGATGGCCTGGTCGAAAGCGCGTTTCTGAATGCCTGGAGCGCCTGTTCTGGTATCAGTGGAGCAGTATTTCACTCCGATCAGGGCCGTCAGTATGCAAGCAGTAGGTTCCGTCTGACGTTGGCCAAAAAAGACTTCACACAGAGCATGAGCCGAAAGGGAAATTGCTGGGACAACGCAGTGGCCGAGAGCTTTTTCGCTACGCTAAAAAGAGAGGAGGTTTTCGGGGTCTACCCCACAAAAAAACAGGCACAGCTATCAATCGCCAGCTATGTGCATGGGTTTTACAACAGCAGCCGACTGCACTCCGCTCTGGGATATCGTTCTCCGAACGAATATGCAAAGAGCTTGAGGCAGAAGACTGGATAGCCAGCTTCTTGGCGTACGCTGCCGGGGGACAAGCCC
>NZ_LOHF01000034.1:1887-47714 GCF_002158995.1 Pseudomonas caspiana
ATGCTTACTTTTGTCTGGGCCGGCTTCCGGATCCATCAAAAGTGAGGCGCCGTAAGGGCGCAACCAATACCAGCCGTGACGCAAGAACGGATATACACACAAAACTAAAAGCCCCAGCACCCTATATAAGGAAGCAACAATCACCCACCTGCAACGGTCTGCTAGAATCGCCGTTTTCCGTATTAGCCGCGCCCATGGCGCGCCGAGAGAGTTCGTATGACCGTCACCATCAAAACCCCTGAAGACATCGAAAAAATGCGCATTGCCGGTCGCCTGGCTGCCGATGTCCTGGAAATGATCGGTGCTTACGTCAAGCCTGGCGTCACCACCGAAGAGCTGGACCGCATCTGCCACGACTACATCGTCAACGAGCAGAAAGCGATTCCGGCCCCGCTGAATTACAAGGGCTTCCCAAAGTCCATCTGCACCTCGATCAACCACGTTGTATGCCATGGCATCCCTAATGAGAAGCCGTTGAAGAACGGCGACGTGCTGAACATCGACGTCACCGTCATCAAGGACGGCTACCACGGCGACACGAGCAAGATGTTTCATGTAGGCAAAGTGCCTGAGTGGGCTGAGCGTCTGTCGAAAATCACTCAGGAATGCCTATATAAAGGCATCGAAATTGTCCGTCCCGGCGCAACGCTGGGTGATATTGGCGAAGTGATTCAGAAACACGCAGAAAAGAACGGCTTCTCGGTGGTTCGTGAATATTGCGGACACGGCATCGGCAAGGTGTTCCATGAGGAACCGCAAGTGGTGCATTACGGTAAGGCCGGCGAAGGCATGGCACTGGTAGAAGGCATGACGTTCACCATCGAGCCGATGATCAACCAGGGCCGCGCCGAAACCCGCCTGCTGGGCGATGGCTGGACTGCGATCACCAAAGACCGCAAGTTGTCGGCGCAGTGGGAACACACCATTCTGGTCACTGCTGACGGTTATGAGATTTTCACCCTGCGCAGCGACGACACCATCGCTCGCACGTCAGCCTGATCAAAACGCTCGCTCGATCTAGATAAAAGGAAAGCAGTTCCATGCCGCAGGTGGATCCCGATTTGTTCGACCGTGGTCAGTTCCAGGCCGAACTGGCATTGAAAGCGAGTCCAATTGCCGCGTTCAAGAAAGCCATCCGCAACGCGCGGGAGGTGCTTGATGCGCGCTTCAAGTCAGGACGTGATATTCGTCGGCTGATTGAAGACCGCGCCTGGTTCGTGGACAACATCCTGCAACAGGCATGGGAACATTTCGACTGGAGTGAAGACGCCGACATCGCCCTGCTGGCCGTCGGCGGCTACGGCCGTGGCGAACTGCATCCTTATTCGGATATCGATCTGCTGATCCTGCTGGACAGTGCCGATCACGAGGTTTTCCGCGAGCCAATCGAACGCTTTCTGACCCTTCTCTGGGATATCGGTCTGGAAGTGGGTCAAAGCGTGCGTTCAGTTGATGAGTGCGCCGAGGAAGGCCGCGCCGACCTGACCGTGATTACCAACCTGATGGAAAGCCGCACTATCGCAGGCCCTGAGCGCCTGCGTCAGCGCATGCTGGAAGTCACCAGCCCGAAACAGATGTGGCCCAGCAAAGAGTTTTTTCTGGCTAAGCGTGCTGAGCAGAAAACCCGGCACCACAAATACAACGACACCGAATATAACCTTGAGCCTAACGTCAAAGGTTCACCCGGTGGCCTGCGCGACATCCAGACCATTCTCTGGGTCGCCCGGCGCCAGTACGGCACGCTGAACCTGCATGCGCTGGCGGGCGAAGGCTTTTTGCTGGAAAGCGAAAACAACCTGCTGGCCTCCTCCCAGGATTTTCTCTGGAAAGTGCGTTACGCCTTGCACATGCTGGCTGGCCGCTCTGAAGATCGCCTACTGTTCGACCACCAAAGCAGCATTGCCAACCTGCTGGGGTATCAGGACAGCGACGCCAAGCTGGCCATCGAACGCTTCATGCAGAAGTACTACCGGGTAGTCATGAGCATTGCCCAACTCAGCGACCTGATCATCCAGCATTTCGAGGAGGTCATCCTGACCGACGACGAAGGCGCGATCACTCAGCCGCTGAATTCGCGCTTCCAGGTGCATGACGGTTATATCGAGGCGACCAACGCCAACGTCTTCAAACGCACGCCGTTCGCCATGATCGAGATTTTCGTGTTGATGGCACAGCACCCGGAGATCAAGGGCGTACGCGCCGACACCATTCGACTGCTGCGCGAACATCGGCATCTGATCAATGATGATTTCCGCAACGATATCCGCAATACCAGCCTGTTCATCGAGCTGTTCAAGTGTGAGCTAGGCATTCATCGCAATCTGCGCCGCATGAACCGTTACGGCATTCTGGGCCTCTATTTGCCGGAGTTTGGCCATATTGTCGGGCAGATGCAGCATGACCTGTTCCACATCTATACGGTCGATGCGCATACGCTGAATCTGATCAAGCACCTGCGCAAGCTTCAATACACTCAGGTTTCTGAGAAATTCCCGCTGGCCAGCAAGGTCATGGGCAGACTTCCAAAGCCGGAGCTGATTTATCTGGCGGGCCTTTACCACGACATCGGCAAGGGCCGTGGCGGCGACCACTCGGAGCTCGGCGCGGTCGATGCCGAAGCCTTTGGTATCCGTCATCAATTGCCGGCCTGGGATACGCGCCTGATCGTCTGGCTGGTCAGCCATCACTTGGTGATGTCCACGACGGCTCAGCGCAAGGACTTATCCGATCCGCAGGTAATCCACGACTTTGCCCAGTTCGTCGGCGACGAAGTCCACCTCGATTACCTCTACGTGCTGACAGTGGCCGATATCAACGCAACGAACCCGACACTCTGGAATTCGTGGCGCGCCAGCCTGTTGCGTCAGCTTTATACCGAAACCAAGCGCGCCCTGAAGCGCGGTCTGGAAAACCCGGTAGACCGTGAAGAACAGATACGACGTACGCAAATTGCCGCGCTGGACATACTCGTTCGCAACGGCACTGACCCGGACGATGTGGAACAACTCTGGTCCCAACTGGGCGACGACTACTTCCTGCGTCATACCGCCGGGGACGTGGCCTGGCATAGCGATGCGATCCTGCAGCAACCGACCGATGGCGGCCCGCTGGTTTTGATCAAGGAAACTACCCAGCGTGAATTTGAAGGCGGCACGCAGATATTTATTTACGCCCCTGATCAACATGACTTCTTCGCCGTAACCGTAGCGGCAATGGACCAGTTGAACCTGAACATTCATGACGCTCGGGTCATCACCTCAAGCAGCAGGTTCACCCTCGACACCTACATCGTGCTCGACAACGATGGCGGCTCGATTGGCGATAATCCAGTGCGCATCAAGGAAATTCGCGACGGCCTGACCGACGCTTTGAGAAATCCAGACGACTACCCGACAATCATCAAGCGTCGTGTACCGCGCCAACTCAAGCATTTTGCGTTCCCGCCGCAGGTCACGATCCACAACGATGCTCAGCGCCCGGTGACTATCCTGGAGCTGTCCGCACCGGATCGCCCTGGCCTGCTGGCACGGATCGGCAAGATCTTTCTGGAGTTCGACCTGTCACTGCAAAACGCCAAGATCGCCACGCTGGGCGAGCGAGTGGAAGACGTATTCTTCATCACCGATGCGAACAACCAGCCGTTGTCCGATCCACAGTTGTGCAGCCAGTTGCAGGACGCCATCGTCGAGCAACTGAACGTTAATCACGAACCCGGCGAATTGCGCATCAGCATCTGATCGAACCCGACGCTGTTCACTGAATCGACTTACGGCGCTCACCGACTCGAGCGCCCTGCTTCTGGAAGCCAGCCCCATGAATAACGCGATGCAATTGCTTCAGCCCTACCCTTTCGAGAAGCTTCGTGCGTTGCTCGGCAGCGTGACGCCGAATCCCGACAAGCGCCCGGTTGCGCTGTCCATTGGCGAACCCAAGCATCGCTCGCCGGACTTCGTCGCTAAAGCGATGACTGACAACCTGGACCAAATGGCCGTCTACCCAACGACGCTGGGCATCCCGGCCCTGCGCGAAGCCATCAGCGGCTGGTGTGAGCGTCGTTTTGGTGTACCGGCCGGTTGGCTGGACCCTGCGCGTAACGTGCTACCGGTCAATGGCACCCGCGAAGCGTTGTTCGCCTTCACCCAGACCGTAGTCAACCGTGGCGATGACGCTCTAGTGGTCAGCCCGAATCCTTTTTATCAAATCTATGAAGGCGCAGCGTTTCTGGCCGGTGCCAAACCGCACTACTTGCCGTGCCTGGCTGAAAACGGTTTCAACCCGGACTTTGACGCGGTGTCTTCCGATATCTGGAAGCGTTGCCAGATTCTGTTCCTGTGCTCTCCGGGCAACCCGACCGGCGCACTGATCCCGGTCGAAACCCTGAAAAAGCTGATTGCCCTGGCTGACGAACACGACTTCGTGATCGCCGCTGACGAGTGCTACAGCGAACTGTACTTCGACGAACAAACACCACCTGCCGGCCTGCTCAGCGCATGTGTTGAACTGGGCCGTCAGGATTTCAAACGTTGTGTGGTCTTCCATAGCCTGTCCAAGCGCTCGAACCTGCCGGGGCTGCGCTCCGGCTTCGTGGCGGGCGATGCAGATATCCTCAAAGCTTTCCTGCTTTATCGCACCTACCACGGCTGTGCAATGCCAGTACAAACTCAACTGGCCAGCATTGCTGCGTGGAATGATGAAGAACACGTGCGCGCCAACCGTGACCTTTACCGCGAGAAATTCGATGCAGTTCTGGAGATTCTTGCGCCGGTGATGGACGTACAGCGTCCCGATGGCGGCTTCTACCTGTGGCCAAGCGTCGGCGGCGACGACGCAGAATTCTGTCGAGACCTGTTCGTTGATCAACATGTGACCGTGGTGCCGGGCTCTTATCTATCCCGCGAAGTGGACGGTTTTAACCCGGGTGCTGGACGCGTGCGCCTGGCACTGGTTGCGCCGTTGGCTGAATGCATTGAAGCCGCAGAGCGGATTCGCGACTTCATCAACAAGTAATGCGTATACCCCACGGCATGCAATGTGCCGTGGGGTGCTGATCAACGAAGAAAAATACTTCCTTCTGCCATCCAGATTTGCTTTTCGTCTATTTCACCACACCCAGATTTGCCTCGTTCAGGTCCAGCTGTGCAAGGATCTGGCGCAGCACATCGTCGCCGATCTGATGTTGACGGTGCAGGCGATACAGCTCCAGCCGCTGGGCACGCAAGGCGTTGACACGCATGCGCCGCTCGATCAGGTCCATCTGGAACGCCAAGGCCTGAGCCTCGGACGTGTCGTTGAAGACGTCCAGACGGTGACGATACTCAGACATGACTCGCGCTTTCACTTCAGTCGCCAACGCGGCCTGCGCCGCATCCTGAGCACTGGCCCCACTACTGACCTCTTCATTTTCAAGCGCGTGAATTGCCGCCTGAGCAATGCGTTTCCATGCCTCCCCCACTTCATGTTTCATGCGCAGGTCAGGCTCGCTGACCAGGCCACGCAACAGCAGAGGCAAGCAGATACAGGCTGCCACCAGGGATAGCAAAATCACTCCGGCAGCAATGAAAATCAGCAGATCACGCTGAGGGAAGGCGACACCGGCACTGATCAGCATCGGCACCGACAAGGTACCGGCAAGCGTTACCGCACCGCGCACGCCGCCTACGGTCAGAAGCAGCGAGGCGCGGGTCGATAACTCAAGCGTGCCTTCGCTGCGCCCTCGCCAGCGTCGAATCCGAATCAGCAAACGCCAGACGCTTTGCACCCAGATATAGCGCAGCACAACCAACACCAGAAAGATCGCCAACACGTCCAGACAGCGATACATCAAAGCAGGCCAGACGGTGATTTCATCGTGAGTGACGGCACCGATAATATCCGGCAGTTGCAGCCCCAACAGCAGGAAGATCAGACCGTTGAAAGCGAACTCCAGCAAGGTCCAGACACTGCGATTGAGCAAGCGGGTACTGGTCTGGCGTGGCAGCAGATCGACCCAGCTTTGCATCATCCCTGCCGCCACTGCCGAGAGAATGCCGGAAGCCCCCAATTGCTCAGCCAGTACATAGGCCGCAAATGGCAGCAGCAACATGAACACCACATGAGTCGCAGGATCGTCCCAGCCACGCGTGATCATCCAGCTACGAAAACGCCCGACCAGCCAGCTCAAGGCAACGCCAACGGCGAGCCCGCCACAGGCCACCAGCACAAACGTCAGGCTCGCATCAGCCAGAGAGAACACACCGGTGATCGCCGCCGCCAGTGCAAACTTGAACGTCACAAGGCCGGACGCATCGTTCATCAGTGCCTCGCCTTGCAGCATCCGCATGATCGGTGCCGGCAGACGATCCTGGGCAATGGCCGAGACGGCGACGGCGTCAGTGGGCGACAGCACAGCGGCCAGAGCGAAGGCCACTGGCAAGGGGATACTGGGCAATAGCCAATGGATGAAGTAGCCCGCGCCGACAACAGTGAATACCACCAGCCCCACGGCCAGGGTCAGGATTGGCCCGCGATAACGCCACAAGTCGCGCTTGGGCATGCGCCAACCGTCGGAGAACAGCAGCGGCGGCAGGAACAGGAAGAGAAACAATTCCGGGTCCAGCGCCACATGCAACCCCAGCGTCGGCCACGCCAACAAGGCTCCCGCAGCGATCTGAACCAGAGGCAACGGCAACGGGATGACACGGGCCAATAACCGCGAAACGCCGACCAGCGTCAGCAGAATAAGCACCGTGTAAGCGGTTTGCATTGCAAGATTTCCTTAAACCGTGGCGAACTGTATTGACGAGACTTTTTAGGAGCGCATGAGCACTCACAGGTTCAGTGCTTGCTACGCGACACCGAAGTGCCATATTAGTGGTTTAAGCTATGGACCCGCCGTCAGCCATGGGTATGACTACGGCAAAAAATCGCGCTGACACATATAAAGACGTCAGCAGTGCACGCCCAGCCCGCCTGTCCATGGCATAATCCGTCACCGTTTTTCAACCGTCTCAAAGGGGGCAAGCTCGTGGCTGATGAAATCAACAAGTTGCACCTGTATGGGATCAAAGCGTGCGACACAATGAAAAAGGCTCGCACCTGGCTCGATGAAAAGCCGGTGAGCTACGACTTTCACGACTATAAAACCCAAGGCATCGATCGCGAACATCTGACCCAGTGGTGCAACGAGCACGGCTGGCAAACAGTGCTGAATCGTGCCGGCACCACCTTTCGCAAACTGGACGAGGCGCAGAAAGCCGACCTCGATCAGGATAAAGCGATCGAACTGATGCTCGCTCAACCGTCGATGATCAAGCGCCCGGTGCTCGATCTTGGCGACAGAACCCTGATTGGCTTCAAACCAGACCTGTATGCAGCGGCTATCGCCTGACTGAGATAGCCCTTTAAATTAGTAAGAGGTATTTGCATGTCCACTTCCCTGTTCAGCCTGGCCTTCGGTGTCGGCACTCAAAACCGTCAAGGCGCATGGCTGGAAGTTTTCTACGCCCAGCCGCTGATCAACCCGTCCGCCGAACTGATCGCGGCTGTTGCGCCTGTACTGGGTTACACCGGTGGCAACCAGGCCATTACCTTCAACACCGATCAGGCGTCGAAGCTGGCCGAAGCCCTCAAGTCCGTTGATGCTGGTCAGGCTGCCTTGCTGACCCGTCTGGCCGAAAGCCACAAGCCTCTGGTCGCGACACTGCTCGCCGAAGATGCTGCGCTGACGTCCACCCCTGAGGCGTACCTCAAGCTGCACCTGCTCTCCCACCGTCTGGTCAAGCCGCATGGCCTGAGCCTGGCCGGGATCTTCCCGTTGCTGCCAAACGTCGCGTGGACCAGCCAGGGCGCCATTGACCTGACCGAATTGGCCCCGCGCCAACTGGAAGCACGCCTCAAAGGTGAGCTGCTGGAAGTATTCTCCGTCGACAAATTCCCGAAAATGACCGACTACGTCGTACCGACCGGCGTGCGTATCGCTGACAGCGCGCGTATCCGTCTGGGCGCTTACATCGGCGAAGGCACCACCGTCATGCACGAAGGTTTCGTCAACTTCAACGCTGGCACCGAAGGCCCGGGCATGATCGAAGGTCGTGTTTCTGCAGGCGTATTCGTCGGCAAGGGTTCTGATCTGGGCGGCGGGTGCTCCACCATGGGCACCCTGTCCGGCGGCGGCAACATCGTGATCAAGGTCGGCGAAGGCTGCCTGATCGGTGCCAACGCCGGTATCGGCATCCCGTTGGGCGACCGCAACACCGTGGAGTCGGGTCTGTACGTGACCGCTGGCACCAAGGTTGCGCTGCTCGATGATCAGAACAAACTGGTCAAAATCGTCAAAGCCCGTGATCTGGCCGGTCAGCCTGACCTGCTGTTCCGTCGCAACTCGGAAACCGGCGCGGTGGAATGCAAAACCCACAAGTCGGCCATCGAGCTGAACGAAGCGCTGCACGCTCACAACTGATCGATGCTGCATCAGGTCCGACCTCCGCGTCGGGCCTGACTCACCGAGTCAAAGTACATGCCCCTTTCTTCTCAATGGCGCGCTGACTTTCCAGCCATCGACGCCCTGCAACGGCAAGGCCAGACTTATCTGGACAACGCCGCGACCACCCAGAAACCTCAAGCCCTGCTCGACGCCCTGAACCACTACTACGCCAACGGCGCAGCGAATGTGCATCGTGCCCAGCATCTGCCGGGTGCGCATGCGACTCAGGCGTTCGAGGACAGCCGCAGCAAGGTCGCTCATTGGCTCAATGCCAGTGAGACAGGTCAGATCATTTTTACCCACGGTGCCACTTCTGCCTTGAACCTGCTGGCCTATGGCCTTGAGCATGAGTTCGTGGCGGGTGATGAAGTCGCCATCAGCGCGCTGGAACATCACGCCAACCTGTTGCCCTGGCAGCAATTGGCTCAACGTCGCAACCTCAAGCTGGTCATTCTGCCGCTCAATGAACAGGGGCTGATCGACCTGAACGCCGCTGCGCAACTGATCAGCGACCGTACCCGCCTGCTGGCCGTCAGCCAATTGTCGAACGTGCTGGGTGCCTGGCAGCCACTGCCGGAATTACTCGCACTGGCCAAGGCCCAAGGCGCACTGACGGTTGTCGATGGCGCTCAAGGTGTGGTCCACGGTCGACATGACGTGAAAGCACTGGGTTGCGACTTCTACGTTTTTTCCAGTCACAAACTGTACGGCCCCGAAGGCGTCGGCATTCTGTATGGCCGCAATGACGTGCTGCCGCACCTGCAACACTGGCAGTTCGGCGGCGAGATGGTCCTGACGACTGATTACGATCAGGCGAAATTCCGCCCGGCGCCGCTGGGCTTCGAGGCGGGGACGCCACCGATTGCCGGTGTAATCGGCCTTGGCGCGACGCTGGATTACTTGCAGAGCCTCGATCACCGGGCAGTGCTGGAGCATGAAGCAGGCCTGCACGCCATGCTGCTTGAGGGTTTGCGTCAGCGGGACGGAGTTAGGGTACTGGGCGAGCCGCAACTGGCGCTGGTCAGCTTTGTAGTGGACGGTGTACACAACGCTGACCTCGCGCATTTGCTCACTGAACAGGGCATCGCCGTGCGGGCAGGTCATCACTGCGCTATGCCGTTGCTGAAAAGCCTGGGCCTGTCGGGAGCGATTAGGGTTTCTCTGGCGCTGTACAACGACTCCAGTGACTTGCAGCACTTCTTCAACGCGCTGGATCAGGCGCTGGAGTTATTGCGATGACTTTGCCCGTCGACGCACAAACCGCACTGGACACTTTCGCTCAACCTCAAGGCTGGGAGCAACGCGCGCGATTGCTCATGCAGTGGGGCGAGCGATTACCTGCTCTTGCAGACGACGAAAAGTCGGAAGAAAACCTCGTCCATGGCTGTGAAAGCAAGGTCTGGCTGCTGGGTGAAATGACAGATGGCCACTGGCAATTTCGCGCTGCCAGCGATGCGCGGATGATTCGCGGTCTGGTGGCGCTGTTGCTGGCTCGGGTCAATGGCCTGTCGGCGCAGGAACTCCAGCAAGTAGACCTGACCGACTGGTTCAACCAGCTCGGCTTGAGCCGTCAGCTATCGCCCTCACGCAGCAACGGCCTGAGTGCCGTACTGCAGAGGATGCGTCAGCTGACGGAAGCCGCAGGCTGAGGCGGCGGTACCGAAACCGGCTTGGCGCGCTCTGATGGGCGGCGTACACCCGCAACAATCTTGTCCACGGCTTTGGTGGCCGCGACCATACCGAAGGTCGCTGTCACCATCATTACAGCGCCAAAACCACCGGCGCAGTCCAGCTTGACTCCATCCCCGACAAAACTCTTCTGCAGGCAGATGCTGCCGTCCGGCTTCGGATAACGCAGTTGCTCTGTAGAGAACACGCACGGCACGCTGTAATGGCGGTTCATGGTGCGCGAAAATCCGTAATCGCGACGCAGGGTTGAGCGCACTTTTGAGGCCAGTGGGTCGTTGAAGGTACGGTTCAAGTCGCAGACCTGAATCAACGTCGGATCAATCTGCCCGCCAGCACCGCCGGTGGTGATGATCTGAATCTTGCGACGCTTGCACCAGGCAATCAGCGCAGCCTTGGCGTTAACGGCATCAATGCAATCCAGCACGCAATCCAGATCCGGCGTGATGTACTCGGCCATCGTGTCGCGGGTCACGAAATCAGCCACGGCGTGCACAACGCAATCAGGATTAATCGCCCGCAGACGCTCAGCCATCACCTCAACTTTTGGGCGCCCAACGGTATTGTCCAGCGCATGCAACTGACGGTTGCTGTTACTGACGCAGACGTCGTCCAGATCGAACAGGGAAATCTCGCCCACACCAGAACGCGCCATGGCTTCAGCCGCCCAGGAACCGACACCGCCGATACCGACCACAGCAACGTGGGCAGCCCGCAGCCGCTCCAGACCTTCGATGCCGTACAAACGGGCGATACCTGCAAAACGCGGATCTTCTGAACTCATGACCAATACCCCAAAAACCGGCGCGCATTATAGGGCTTTGGCTGAGTTAGGGCATCCTGAAGGTGGGTGATTGGTCAGAAAGTGTACCGGAGGCGGTTGATGATTCCCGCGTTTAGACTTTTCGACGTTAGCGACGTAGCCGAACGATCAACGCTGGCGCGACGTGCAGGAGAACCATGCGCACCAAATGATGGGACAGGATAAATACAACATTCAGACCGCTGCTGAACGCGACGATTGCTATGGTCTCAATAGCGCCGGGCATGTACGCCAGCCACAACGAGAAAGGATCACTTTCCAAAATATAGCTGACCAAACCAGCAAATACTGCTGCAACTAGCAACATAAGAGCTACCGACAAAACCGCAGCGCGTCCGTGGCTAACAATATCCGCGAAATTAATGTCCTTGAATTTCGATCCGATCAAAATCCCTAGAATGAATGCAGCTAAATCCACACTCCATTGCGGCATTTTGAACCCATTGAGATAGCCCAGCTTGATACATATGCCGGTGGTAATGATTGCCGTAAGCATAAACGGCGCAGGCACACCAAACCCCATGAGCAAACGGCCAAACAACAGACTTAAAATAGTCAGAGAAAGCAAAATCAGAGCGATCTCCATATCGAGAGGACGACTGTGAACCCTTACGATGCTTACATCACCCGGAATACAAAGACTGACCAGCATAGTGATCGTCAAGAGGCGGATCACGTGCACGACCATCACCTTGCTTGAAGCTTTCTCTGACTCTAACAAATCAAAAACAGCAGCAAGAGCCCCTGGATACACTGCTAAAAGAGAGTCTTTCAGCGTCCAGCGTTCAACTTTGATTAGCCAGCATCCAGACACAGCCACCTGCAAAATCAGGCATAGCAGTAGAAAAAACAAACTGGGCAGCATAAAAAGCGCCTCTTGCCCTCCCCACGAAGCGAACACCAAGCCAGTCGAAATCCCCAGTATAATTTGTACATATCCAAGACCAAAACGCAGCGAGGGAGTGACGCGAAGGTTGCTAAACGCCAGTGCGGAGACAAGCAGTGAACCAATAAGGATACCTTGCGGAAAGCCACAAAACTCTAATAACAATCCCGCTACAGCAGCGGTCGATAACAGCAACATAGTTTTCATTATTTAACCCGCCATTGCCCGGATACTGTTGCAAATACTTTCCGCCTGCATCTGAAGAACATCGATATTACTGACTGAATAGAACACACCTGAAGTGGGGGCACCCATAGCAAAAATATTGGAATTCCCGTGCTCACCGATCAATCTACAGTCACTGTAATTTACGGTAATTCCGCCATGTGAATGCTTGACGCAAATACCTGCCGAGGCGAGATTTTGGTAAAGCAATCCCGATACTGCATTGCCCACACCTGTAGCATTAAGCATCGCAGAAAAGCCCTTCTCAAAATCTCGCCCCTTAGCAAGAAAGACCCCATCTTTAAAGCTAATACTTTTCAAGCCTACACGACACTCTAGCCGTCCAGATCTTAAGTGGCTTTGTAGTTTTTCCCAATTCTCGGCTGGAATGGGTACTCGAAGTTGGCGCCAAGCGCTCTTGTAGCGACGAACAAATATTCGCTTCTCGCGCCCGCACAATGAGTTCCAGATTATGGGAACAATTAAGTTAGTGGAGGAAAGCACAGAGTAAATATCCTCTCGCGCAACTGATACCTGACGACAATCACGCATTAGGCTCTGAAAACTCACGTCAATATTTTGCGCCTCAAACTCCTCATCAAACATAGCTTGTACAGTCTTCAGCCCAGCGCGGGTGGACTTCAGCCGTTGCTCGACATTACGCTCATTTAGCACTTTTAGAGGACGGGGAAAATAACGCTCGCTATAGTTGGGGATTAGACTGTTACGAGTTAGCATAGTCACGCGACATTGAGGATCTCTTTCCAGCAAACCAAGTGCTGCATCGATAGCTGACAACTGACTCCCCAACACACCTATATCAAGGGAGCGAACCTCAGCAAGCTTTGTCGTAGGATATGGATTGTTAATATACCCAGGCTTTCCTTGCAATCTATAAATATCTTCTGGCTCTGGATTACCCGTCGCAAGCACAACAGCATCATAACCATGACGCCGCCCACCGCATGTGACGAGAGAGTATTTCCCGTGAGTTTCCATGATATCAACAACGCTTTCTCGATAAGAGTTAATTACCGAATACTCCTGTAAAGACAGTGTTAGCACCTCCTCGACAAAGCTCCCAAACAGGGACCTAGGTTGATAATCTCCAAACTTCCTCACACCGTATTCATCTAACCACCGCTGAAAGTCGCCGCGCTCGCGCAGATACATTAAACCGGCAGGGCGATTAACCAAATTTCTAAAAAGGTCTTTTTGATAGGCTTGCCCAGCTCCAGTGCTGGATGAACTTTCATATATATCAATCGAAATATCTGACGCAAGATGCTTTAATCGCTCAACGACAATCGCACCGCTATACCCCATCCCTACTACCGCTACTTTAACCATTTCCCTCACCCATTTTTATCCGTCCCAACCTTAAGCGTGCTACCTAACTGCAAATCCCACTACCCTCAGCCAGACAGCCCCATGACTAAATCTTCCGGACCGCTACAGATCTACGTAATCTGCTGTGCTGACACCCTGAGCGAGGAAAAAATTTACTCCCAAACACTTTGGTCCCTGACCCACTTATCTACCAGAGACAAATGAGCAGTCACCTGTTCCTCGCTATCCCCTTCAACGATAGCGGATACAATCTCTCCATTGGTAAACTTCATCCCTGTATAGTCTGCCCCTTTTATAGCGGTTAGTGAGCAGTAACGAATGAATGGCAATTCAACGCGCTCTGGAAAATCTATTAACTTTCCGTTGCAGGGAGGAATGTTGAGCTGACCTAACAGACGTAGAGGCGGAATAATTTCTTTCAGCAATAAAGATTCACCTCCAGACTCAGCTTCAATCAGAGTAAACCGGGGATTGATACCAAAAGCTTCAGTCAACTCCTGATTGACACTACACCCACCAAGACGACATGCAATTTCACAGACAACTAACTCTTCACCATCAATAAAGACTTCCAGATGGAACATCATTGTGCCAAGGGGTGGAAGCGCATGCTCGACAATACGCCTTGTCAACTCCACACAGCGTTTGTGAAGCGGGTTGTGAAGGGATAACATTTGAAAACCGAGACTCTGTCCAGCCATAAAATCGAGACAGGTAACAGTAGAGCGAACGGGCGAAATTATTATCGGCCGCCCATTGACATAGAGACCGTCAACATTCAACAAGGGCGCATTAATATACTTTTCAACCATGAGATTAAGAAATGTAGTGCCATTATGACTCTGTAGATACTTGTGCAGGTCAATGTTGTTGCGTAGCACACATACGCCTCCAGAGCCTCGACCGTCCCGCGGCTTAACGACAATGGGATAGCCATATCGTTCGACAAAGTCTTGTACATCGCATGCTGAGGACACTATTGACATAGGATTGATTGCGATACCATGCTGGGCCAATCGTTGTTTCATTAAAAACTTGTCTCGATAAAGCAAGGTTGACTCTTCGTAACGCGTCATCGAGCCGTGCAACCGATCCTTGATCCTAGCTACTCTTAGTAAGTCGACTTCAGCTAAAGCAATAACGGCCCGGGCTCCAAATTCCTTCGCAGCAGCCAACGCTTCTAGCTCGACAATAGCTGACTCACTGAAATTTTTGTAAAGCCGAAACGAGGAGTACAGATTAGGAAACTTCTCCAGTAGAAGATCTTTCCCCTCCACATCGCTGTAGACCAGAAAATCACGACCCAAAACACTTGCCCACTCACCTTCTGAATGCTGGAGCAATATTTTTATTGGCGCAAACAATATTAATAAACTCAAGGAAAAACCCGCACATGATAATGAAGTTAGTTAATACAAACTAAAAGTGGTGCACACACCAACAAAGAAAGCTCTGACAACTACGCCTCCACTCTCCGACGCCAACTCACTCCCAAAGAGACAAGCTCAACGGAAACGACTGCAGGAAAGCGACAAGCTTTTACTTTGTTGAAATGATAGGCGGTCAGTATGCGCTGCATAATTAATAAAATATGCCAGAACCTTCCTAAATAACTATCAGAAACATCGCACCCCTTTAATTTGAGCACCAGGTAGTTGACCACGAGAAAAACAGCCCCTATTCTCGCCGCGTCACGATCGATTCGTGATGAGGTTTGACGGCCTCCGAACTTAAAAGATGAGCGCAGATGCTGGCGCTGTTGTCGTGCACGTCGGTGCTCGACTTACAGCTTTATGGCGGCTGTGCCAGGGGCACCCTAGGGTGCGCCGGGTTTATCTTTTAACCGGTCCGTCAACCCTTGCACCGCCGCCACCCTATTCGTTTGACGGCGAATTTGTGGCGTTCACTCTTAAAGGAAACGCTCGAATGACCACCAAAACCGCAGCTGTAACCACTTCTGCTCAATTCGGAACCACCCGGTCCGGAACACCGCTCTTCTCAGTGCAGCCTGGCATCCCTTTTCGAGAGGCACTTGAGCAAATCGCGCTAAACCTAGACAGCGCCAGCACTCTCTGCAACGAGACCGTAGATGCCAATATCCAAACATGTCGCTCAATCAACCAGGCTCTCGCCCATCTGATTGACGCAAGCCGTGGATTAATGAACGCGACCCTGGATGGATTGGCTCGTCCCGCCACTTTCAACGAATAGTCATCGTGGACACTTCTGATTCTGACCTAGGTGCTTGATTATCAGACCGACGAAGACCAATCCACCGGGTGGTGGGCAGGTTAAGTCCGCACATCACTAAACGGCGGCCTCCCCTCCCCGTTTTGCTTTAAGATAGGCGCCTTTTCGCGCCCTTACCACGATCCATGCAGGAGCTGCCAAAGACGGCTCCTACAGGTCCCCGCGCTTTCAACCGGAGTTTTGTACATGACGGCCCCAGCCGACCTTTCGCCTACGCTGCAACTTGCCTGCGACCTGATCCGTCGTCCCTCGGTCACGCCCATTGATGCCGATTGTCAGGCTGTGATGATGCAGCGCCTGGGCGACGCAGGCTTCAAGCTGGAGCCGATGCGTATCGAGGACGTGGATAATTTCTGGGCCAGCCATGGCAACTACGACGGTCCGGTGCTGTGCTTCGCCGGTCATACCGACGTGGTGCCGACCGGTCCGGTGCAGGCTTGGCAAAACGATCCGTTCGATGCGCTGATCGATGCAGACGGCATGCTGTGCGGGCGGGGCGCAGCCGACATGAAAGGCAGTCTGGCCGCGATGCTGGTGGCTGCCGAGCGTTTCGTCGGCGATCACCCGAACCACAAAGGCAAAGTCACTTTCCTGATCACCAGCGACGAAGAAGGTCCGGCGCACCATGGCACCAAAGCCGTGGTCGAGCGCTTGCGCGAGCGCAACGAACGTCTGGACTGGTGCATCGTTGGCGAGCCTTCGAGCACCACGCTGGTGGGCGATGTGGTCAAGAATGGCCGTCGCGGCTCCCTTGGCGCGACGCTGACGGTACGCGGCAAACAGGGTCACGTGGCCTATCCACATCTGGCGCGCAACCCGATTCATCTGGCCGCTCCGGCGCTGGCAGAACTGGCCGCCGAGCATTGGGACGAAGGCAATGATTTCTTCCCTCCGACCAGCTTCCAGATTTCTAACCTGAACTCCGGGACTGGCGCGACCAATGTGATCCCGGGTGATCTGGTGGCGGTGTTCAACTTCCGCTTCTCTACCGAATCCACTGTTGAAGGCCTGCAACAGCGGGTATCAGCCATCCTCGACAAGCATGGCCTGGACTGGCATGTGGACTGGGCGTTGTCCGGTCTGCCGTTCCTCACCGAGCCGGGCGATTTGCTCGATGCGGTCTCGGCGAGCATCAAGGCCGTCACTGGCCGCGAGACCAAAGCTTCCACCAGCGGCGGCACCTCTGACGGGCGTTTCATCGCCACCTTGGGTACACAGGTTGTAGAGCTAGGTCCGGTCAACGCGACGATTCACCAAGTCAACGAGCGCATTCTGGCCAGCGACCTAGACGTGCTGACCGAGATTTACTACCAGACTCTGGTCAAGTTGCTCGCCTGATGCTGACCTGCCCGATCTGCTCTGCACCGCTTACAGCGGTGGACAACGGCGTGGCCTGCCCGGCCAACCACCGCTTCGACCGCGCCCGTCAGGGTTATCTGAACCTGTTGCCGGTACAACACAAGAACAGCCGCGACCCTGGTGACAATCAGGCCATGGTCGAGGCGCGCCGGGATTTCCTTAACGCCGGTCACTACGCCCCCGTGGCCAGGCGTCTGGCGGAGCTGGCCGCGGAGCGTGCTCCGGCGCGCTGGCTCGACATCGGTTGTGGCGAGGGTTATTACACCGCGCAAATCGCCGAAGCCCTGCCGGATGCTGATGGCTATGCGCTGGACATCTCCCGAGAAGCGGTGAAACGCGCCTGCCGTCGTAATCCGAAGCTGACCTGGTTGATCGCCAGCATGGCCCGCGTGCCATTGCCGGACGCCAGCTGCCAGTTTCTGGCCAGTGTGTTCAGCCCGCTGGACTGGAACGAGGCCAAGCGCCTGCTGACGCCGGGTGGCGGTTTGATGCGGGTCGGCCCGACCAGCGAGCATTTGATGGAACTGCGCGAGCGGCTCTATGACGAAGTACGCGACTATGCCGATGACAAACATCTGGCTCTGGTGCCGGAAGGCATGTCGCTGGCTCACAGTGAAACCCTGCGTTTCAAGCTGAGCCTCGTTGACGGTCAGGCTCGCGCCAACCTGCTGGCCATGACGCCTCACGGCTGGCGAGCCAGCGCAGAACGTCGTGCCGATGTCATTGAGCAGGCCGAACCTTTCGAGGTCACCGTTTCCATGCGCTACGATTATTTCGTATTGCAATAACAACCAACGAAGATGCCTGTTAGCGAGCATCCGACTGAATCCGCGAATGGATTTTCAATTAATAACGAGGCATCCATGCGCCAACCCGATATCGAGATTTACCTGAAAGACACCGACGTTGATCACAAGGCTATCGCCGAGTGGCTCAACGTTGCACTGGGCCCATGCACCGACTGGGTTCAGAAGGGCCAGACCTGGAAATGTAAGGCGGGCAACGTACCGGTGACTTGGCTGCCAAAAGCAGTGGGCAAGTGGAACAGCCTGCATCTGGACAGCGACAACACGCCTTGGGAAGACGACATCGCCTGCGCGCGCGCGGCATTCGTTGCCCTTAACGTCGAAGTCCGCTGCGCACCCGGCACCTGGGTTGAAGAAGAAAGCGACGAAACGGCTGATCGCTGGATTCGTATCAGTGCTGATGGCGAGGAAGAGATTACCTGGAAGACGGCGTAACGCTCGTACATATCTCCTTTAGGAAATCCTCGGTGTCCTCGCAGCAAACACTGGACTGTAGGAGCTCACCGAGGTTACGAGGCCAGCGATAGCGGTTTGTCTGACACTCCGTGATCGCTGGCCTCGTGACCTCGGTGAGCTCCTACAGGATTTGGGGCCAACTCATAAAATTGCATGTTGGCTCACAGGGTGGATAACCCGTTACAGCCCCTTTTGCCCAACCCCACCAGATACGGCACACTAGCCTTCTCGCGGGCCCCGCCCCCTTTTCGCAGATGCCGTATGACCCGTTCTCCGTTCCGCCGCCTTGTATTCGGTACCTTGCGCCGTTTGTTGTATCTCTGGGTTCGTTCCGAGACCATCAATCAGTCGTCTTTCACGCTCAACCTGGATCGCAGCCGCCCGGTGTTTTACGCCCTGCAGTCGCCGTCCATGAGCGATCTGGCAGTGATCGATACCGAATGCCGCAAGGCCGGACTGCCGCGCCCTATCCTGCCGGTATCCGTGGGAGAGCTGGTTGAACCGGCTGCCTACTTCTACCTCACGCCTTCGCCAGACTGGTTGGGCCGACAGGACAAACGCGGCGCGCCGCCGACGCTTGAGCGACTGGTCAGCGCCGTCAGTCAGAACGCGACAGAGGATGCGCAAATCATCCCGGTCAGCGTGTTCTGGGGGCAGTCACCGGATCGTGAGTCCAGCGCCTGGAAGCTGTTGTTTGCTGACAGCTGGGCCGTCACCGGTCGTCTGCGGCGTTTCGTCAGCATCCTGATTCTGGGCCGCAAGACGCGGGTACAGTTCTCTGCACCGATCCACATGCGTGATCTGGTCAATGAAAACAAGGGCTATGAGCTGACCCTGCGTATGGCCCAGCGCCTGCTGCGTACGCACTTCCGCAACCTGAAGACCGCCGTCATCGGCCCCGACGTGTCGCACCGACGCAATCTGGTTAATGGTCTGCTCGACGAACCGTTGGTCAAACAGGCCATTCTCGAGGAAGCTGAAAGGGAAAAAATCCCCGAAGCCAAAGCTCGAGACCAGGCGCTGCGCTATGCCAATGAGATCGCTTCGGACTACACCTATTCAGCAATCCGCTTCCTGGAAGTGATTCTGAGCTGGTTCTGGAACAAGATTTACGACGGTATCAAGGTCAGTCATATCGAAGGCGTGAAAGACGTCGCTCAGGGTCACGAAATCATTTATGTCCCCTGCCATCGCAGCCACATTGATTATCTGCTGCTGTCCTATTTGCTGTTCCGCAACGGCCTGACCCCGCCGCATATTGCAGCGGGCATCAACCTGAACATGCCGGTAATTGGCGGTCTGCTGCGTCGTGGCGGAGCGTTTTTCATGCGCCGCACGTTCAAGGGCAATCCGCTGTACACCTCGGTGTTCAACGAATATTTGCACACCTTGTTTACCAAGGGTTTCCCGGTGGAGTATTTCGTCGAAGGCGGACGCTCACGCACCGGGCGCATGCTGCAACCCAAAACCGGCATGCTGGCGATTACCCTGCGCAGCTTCCTGCGTAATTCACGGATGCCGATTGTATTTGTGCCGGTGTACATCGGTTACGAGCGTGTACTGGAAGGTCGCACTTACCTGGGCGAGCTGCGCGGGGCGACGAAAAAGAAAGAATCGATCTTCGATATCTTCAAGGTCATCGGTGCGCTCAAGCAGCGCTTCGGTCAGGTCTCGGTCAACTTCGGCGAGCCGATAAAGCTGGCTGAATTCCTCGACAACGAACAACCGGACTGGCGTGAGCAAGAGCTGGGCCCGCAGTTCAAACCGGCCTGGCTGAACGAAACCACCAATCGCCTGGGCGAGCGAGTCGCTCAACACCTGAATGAAGCCGCTGCGATCAATCCGGTGAATCTGGTGGCGCTGGCCCTGCTCTCAACACAGAAACTGGCGCTGGACGATCAAGCCATGGAGCGGGTGCTGGATCTGTACCTGACCCTGTTACGCCGCGTGCCCTACTCGCCGCACACCACCTTGCCGGAAGGCGACGGCCGAGCATTGATTGAACATGTGAAAGACATGAACCTGCTGTCGGAACAGAAGGATGCCTTGGGCAAAATCCTGTATCTGGACGAACAGAACGCAGTATTGATGACCTATTACCGCAACAACGTGCTGCACATCTTCGCCCTGCCCTCACTGCTGGCCAGTTTCTTCCAGAGTTCGTCACGCATGAGTCGCGAGCAGATCCTGCGCTACACCCGTGCGCTGTATCCGTATCTGCAGTCGGAGTTGTTCATACGCTGGCCGGTGAATGAGCTGGACGACGTGGTTGATCAATGGCTGCAAGCGTTCGTCGAACAAGGCCTGCTGCGCTTTGAAAACAATGTGTACATGCGCCCGGCGCCAAGCTCTCGTGAGTTCGTTCTGCTGACTCTGTTGTCGCGGGCCATTGCTCAAACCCTGCAGCGCTTCTACATGGCCATCGCCTTGCTGCTCAACAGTGGACAGAAGACCCTCAGTGCCGAAGAACTGGAAGACCTGTGTACGGTGATGGCCCAGCGGCTATCGATTCTGCACGGCCTGAACGCGCCGGAGTTTTTCGACAAGAGCCTGTTCCGTCACTTCATCCAGACGCTGCTGGACCTGGGCGTACTGCGCAAGGACGCTACCGGCAAGCTCAGCCATCACCCGCTGTTGGGCGAATTGGCGGAAGGTGCCGCCAAGCGCGTTCTGCCTGCCGAAATCCGCCTGTCGATCCGTCAGGTGGCTTTGCATGGCAGTGAAGAAACCAGCGACCCGGAGCCGGTTGAAGAAAGCCGCTAACCTAGTGAATTCAGCTCAGTCAGCCAGACTGACTTACTGATAGGCTCTGTGCAATACCGCGTCGAGGTTCAGCTCGGTGCGGTCTCCGAATCAAGTCAAAGAAAAGGATGCCCTCATGCTTCGTCTCCCCTTTACGTTTGCCAGCCTGTGCGCCGGCTTGATGCTGTCGAGCAGTGTGTTCGCCCTTTCGTTGGGTGATCTCTCGCAATCCGATGCCACCGGCGGCCTGAAAGACGCCCTTACCCAAGGCGCGCAGGTCGCCGTCAAGCAGTTGGGTAAACCTGGTGGTTTCAGCAACAACGAGGAGGTGCGCATCGAGTTACCAGGCAATCTGGGCAAAGTCGCAAAAAAGATGAAGCAGTTCGGTATGGGCGCTCAGGTTGATCAACTGGAAACCAGCATGAACCAGGCCGCCGAAGCCGCCGTTCCGCAAGCCCAGGCGTTGCTGGTGGATGCTGTGAAGAAAATGAGCGTGGCTGACGCAAAGGGCATTCTCAGCGGCGGAAAGGATTCCGCGACTCAATACCTGAACAGCAGCAGCCGCGAGCAGATTCGCGTCAAGTTCCTGCCTATCGTCAAACAAGCCACCGACAAGGTTGGCCTGGCACAGAAGTACAACGCCTTCGCCGGTCAGGCGGCAACGTTGGGTGTGCTTGATGCCAAGAGCTCGAACATCGAAAGTTACGTGACCGAACAGGCGTTGAATGGTTTGTTCGAGATGATCGCCAAACAGGAAGAAAGCATCCGCGCCAACCCGGCCGCGGCGGCGACGAGTCTGGCGAAGAAGGTGTTTGGGGCGTTGTAACGCGCCAAACAGATACTTGATTTGAAATGTTATCCCTGTGGGAATTCTATTGGCCTGTAAACTGAGATGGTGACGTGGGACCGGCTTTAGCCGGGAAGAAGCCAGGACAGACGCTGCATATGTAGCATCTGACAGACAGCCTTCCCGGCTAAAGCCGGTCCCACGCCATCAGTGTTTCCTGTGAGAGCGAGCAATTCACTCCACCTTCTTCACCCTGAACCACGCCGCATACAGCGCTGGCAGGAACAGCAGCGTCAGCGCTGTCGCGACGATCAGCCCGCCCATGATCGCCACCGCCATCGGGCCGAAGAAGACACTGCGTGACAGCGGAATCATCGCCAGCACCGCCGCCAGTGCGGTTAACACAATAGGCCGGAAGCGGCGCACGGTCGCTTCGATAATCGCCGACCACTGATCAAGCCCTCCGGCAATATCCTGCTCAATCTGGTCCACCAGAATCACGGAGTTGCGCATGATCATCCCCGACAAGGCGATGGTGCCCAACATGGCAACGAACCCGAATGGCTGATTGAACACCAGCAGAAATAGGGTCACGCCGATCAACCCCAACGGTGCGGTCAGGAACACCATCAACATCCGGGAGAAGCTGCGCAGTTGCAGCATCAGTAAGGTCAGCACCACCACGATGAACAGCGGCACGCCCGCCTTTACCGAATTCTGCCCGCGAGTGGCGTCTTCCACAGTGCCGCCAACTTCCAACAAATAGCCATCTGGCAACTCGTTACGCACATCGGCCAGTGTCGGGAGGATTTGCTGAACCAGCGTCGCAGGCTGCTCCTTTCCGTAAATATCGGCACGGATCGTCACGTTGGGCAGTCGATTACGGTGCCAGATCACGCCCTCTTCGAAACCGTATTCAAGGGTTGCCACCTGTGACAGCGCCACGCTGGTACCGTTTTCAGTCGGTACCGCCAAGCTGGCCAGCGCCCCAAGCTGCTGACGCTCATCAGGCGTGCCACGCAGGAGGATTTCGATCAGTTCATCGTCCTCGCGGTATTGGCTGACGCTGGAGCCGGTCAGCGAACGCTGAAGGAATCTCGACAGTTCAGCGGTCGTGACGCCCAAGGCACGCGCACGGTCCTGATCCAGATTGAGGAACACCACTTTGCTCGGCTCTTCCCAGTCCAGATGGACGTTGGCAACGTGAGGATTTTCCCGCACCTTGGTCGCTACCTTGCGAGCCAATGCGCGAACCTCATCAATATGCTCGCCACTGACCCGGAACTGCACCGGGTAACCTACGGGTGGGCCGTTTTCAAGCCGTGTAACCCGTGAGCGCAAGGTCGGGAATTGTTCGTTGAGGCTGCTGATCAGCCAGGTCCGCAAGGCTTCGCGCTCTTCGATACTTTTCGCCAACACCACAAACTGGGCAAAGCTGGTTGCGGGCAATTGTTGATCAAGGGGCAGATAGAAACGAGGTGAACCGGTCCCGACATAGGACACGTAATTGTCGACCCCAGGATGATCCTTGAGCATCTGCTCCAGACGTTTGACTTGCTCGGCCGTGCTGTTCAGGGAAGCGCCTTCAGTCAGCTTCAGATCCACCATCAGTTCCAACCGACCAGACGCCGGGAAGAACTGCTGCGGGACAAACTTGAACATCACGACCGACAGCACGAACAGCGCCACCGTGGCGAAAATCACTGTCTTACGCCAGCGCACGCACCAGCCCACCATTGCCCGCACCCGCTGGTAGAACGGCGTACCGTGGGGATCGACTGCATCAGGCCCTGAGCCGTGTTTTTTAGCGTGAATCTTTGCCAGATCGGGCAACAACCGCTCGCCCAGATAGGGCACAAACACCACGGCAGCCACCCAGGATGCCAGCAGCGCGATGGTCACCACCTGAAAGATCGAGCGAGTGTATTCGCCGGTGCTCGACTGCGCCGTAGCAATCGGCAAAAAGCCTGCGGCGGTGATCAGCGTACCGGTGAGCATCGGGAACGCGGTGCTGGTCCAGGCGAAGCTGGCGGCACGCAGCCGGTCATAGCCCTGCTCCATTTTGATCGCCATCATTTCTACGGCGATGATCGCGTCGTCCACCAGCAGACCCAGTGCCAGCACCAGCGCACCGAGGGAAATCTTGTGCAGGCCGATGCCCAGGTAGTACATGCAGGCAAAGGTCATGGCCAATACCAGCGGGATCGCTAATGCGACCACCATGCCGGTGCGCATGCCCAGCGAGAAGAAGCTCACCAGCAACACAATCGCCAGCGCTTCAGCCAATACCTGGACGAATTCACCGACGCCGGTTTTCACCGCAGCAGGTTGATCGGAGACTTTACGCAGCTCCATTCCGGCCGGCAGGTTTTTTTGCAGGCGGGCAAACTCGCTCTCAAGCGCTTTGCCCAGCACCAGGATATCGCCGCCCGGTTTCATCGCCACCGCGAGTCCAATCGCTTCTTCACCCATGAATCGCATGCGCGGCGCAGGCGGATCATTGAAGCCGCGATGCACCTCAGCCAGATCGCGGATACGCAGCGTGCGATCACCGACGCGGATGGGGAATTCGCGGATCTCATCGACCGTCTGGAAGCGACCGCTGACGCGCAATTGGATACGCTCACTCGGGGTTTCAAAGAAGCTGGTTGCCGAGACTGCGTTCTGCGCTTCAAGGGCCTGCTGCACGGCTTGTAACGGCAGCCCCAGGGTGGCAAGTTTGACGTTGGACAGCTCGATCCAGATCTTCTCGTCCTGCAAGCCGATCAGTTCGACCTTGCCCACATCATTGATGCGTTGCAGTTGAAGCTGGATGCGGTCGGCGTAATCCTTGAGCACGGCATAGTCGAAGCCCTTCCCGGACAGCGCGTAGATATTGCCGAACGTGGTGCCGAACTCGTCGTTGAAAAAAGGGCCCTGCACACCCGGCGGCAGGTTCTGACGGATGTCGCCGACCTTTTTGCGGATCTGGTAGAACAGCTCCGGCAGATACGAGGAAAAGATCGAGTCACGAGCAATGAACGTGACCTGAGACTCTCCCGGCCGCGAGAACGAGACGATACGGTCGTACTCGCCGGTTTCCATGAGTTTTTTTTCGATGCGATCGGTGACTTGCCGCGCCACTTCCTCTGCACTGGCGCCGGGCCACAGCGTACGGATCACCATAGCCTTGAAGGTGAACGGCGGGTCTTCGCTTTGGCCTAGCTTGGTGTAGGACAACGCGCCAACAACCGCCAGAACGATCATCAGGTACAGGACGATTTGCCGATTGCGCAGCGCCCATTCGGAGAGATTGAATCGCATCCGTGCTTACTCCTTCGCAGCCAGTTTGACCGCACGGTTTTCACGATCCACAGGGCGCACCTGCTCTCCTTCATGCAACACATGCACACCCGCGGCAACGATCCAGTCACTGGCGGCCAGTCCTTCAAGCACCGGCACCGACTCCTGACCATAAGGACCAAGCCTGACGTTGACGCGCTTGAGGGTGCTGTCGGTCGCGACTCGCCAGACGTAATTGAGTCCATTTTCCGACGTCACCGCTGAGAGCGGCACCGCCAGTGGCACGGCGTGCTCAGTCTCAATGAACACCCGCGCACTCTGGCCCAACTCGGCAGGCACCTTGCCGCTGGTGAACGCAACCCGCGCTGCGAAGGTGCGCGAGCGCGGGTCAGCCGCTGGGGACAGCTCTCGAATGCGACCAGAGAAGCGTTGTTCACGCTGTGTCCATAACTCGACGGTGACGGGCTGACCCGTCTTGAAGCGGGCGAAGTTCTGTTCCGGCAGGCTGATCAGCACTTCCCGCTCACCATCAGCTGCGAGGGTAAAGACCGTTTGCCCGGCAGCTACGACCTGACCGACTTCCACAAGACGCTTGGCTACCACGCCATCCTGAGGCGCGCGCAGCACGGCGTAGCTGGTCTGATTGTCGGCAACGGTCAGCTCGGCCTTGATCTGTTTGAGGCGGGCCTCACCGGAGCGATAGAGGTTTTCGGCGTTGTCGTATTGGGAACGGCTGACCATCTGCCGATCCATCAGCGTCTTGTAACGGTCACGCTCGGAGCGCACCAGCTGCAAATTGGCCTCAGCGGCGGCGACTTGCGCGCGTGTGGCATCCAGTTGCAGGCGCACGTCCTGGGCATCCAGTTCGGCCAATGGCTGATTAGCCTTGACCCGTTGCCCCTCTTCCACAAGACGCTTGCTGACCTTGCCGCCGATCCGGAACGCCAGATCAGGCTCAAAACGCGCGCGGACTTCACCGGGATAGCTGTCCATGGACTGCGCAGATGGCGATGGCTGAATCACCATTGCGGGACGAATCGTGGTCGGTGCAGTTGCCTCCTGACCACAGCCAGACAGCAACGACATCAGCCCTAGAGGCAGGACGAGGCACAGAAGTTTGCGCGACATGGTGAAGCCCTTCGCAAAAGAAGCTTGGAATAATTGTACTGGCGAGTATATTAAAAATTACCAAACTCACCAGTACATTATTAAACGAACATGCCTGACGATTCTCAAAGCAGCTCTCAAAGCAGCTCTCAAAGCAACCCAGGGCCCGGCCGACCGAAAGATCAAGCCAAGCGCCAGGCCATTCTCGATGCCGCAAAAGAGTTATTCGTGCGCAATGGCTACGTCAGCACCAGCATGGATGCCGTCGCCGCGGAAGCCGGGGTTTCCAAGCTCACGGTGTACAGCCACTTCAACGACAAGGAGACGCTGTTCACTGCGGCAGTGGTGGCGCGTTGCGAAGAACAGTTGCCGGAATTGTTCGTTGAATTGAACCGCGACTTACCGGCAAAGACCTTGTTGTTGAGTGTTGCGAGGGGCTTTCAGGTGTTGATCAACAGCCCGGAATCCATTGAGCTGCATCGTTTGATGGTGACGCTGGGCACTCAGGATCCGAAGCTGTCGCAGATATTTTTCGCGGCGGGGCCGCAGCGGATTCTTCAGGAGACCGAGCGTCTGCTGAGACGTCTGGAGCAGAGCGGGCAACTGAAGTTTGAATCCCCCCGAACTGCTGCCGAGCACTTTCTCAGCCTGATCAAAGGCGTGTGCAATTTCCGCCTGCTGGTAGGTTGCGGCGAACGGCCGGATGAAGCCACAGCCGAAGCGCATGTGCGGGACGTGGTGGAGTTGTTTATGCGGGCGTATAGGGTCTGATGGATGCACTAGTCTCTGTGGAAGATTCTATGTTCGCCTGCAATCTGACATGGGACCGGCTTTAGCCGGGAAGGCGGCATTCATGACGATAAAGATGTACTGAATGTACTGGCCTCTTCCCGGCTAAAGCCGGTCCCACGTCATCAGTGGTTTCTGTGGGAGCGGTGCAAGCCAATTAATCAGACCGACTTCAACGCCTTCTTCGGATAGATGTCATACCGGCTGGATTTGCCATCCAGCGCGTAACTCGGCTTCGGGCCTTCGATACAGGGCGCTTTGCGCGGGCGTTTGACCACCACGCGATGGGTGGCCAATGCCAGTGCCGCTTCCAGCAGCGCAGGCGCATCCATGTCGTCGCCGACCAATGGCCGGAACAGGCGCATTTCTTTCTTCACCAATGCCGTTTTTTCCCGATGCGGGAACATCGGGTCCAGATAGATCACCTGTGGCGGCTCGCCTTCCCAGCCTCGAATCAACTCGATGGAGTTGCCGGTCAGCAAGCGCATCTGGCTGATGATCGAACCCACCTCTCGATCCTGTCGACCACGGTTCAGACCATCCTCGAGCAGCGCAGCAATGATCGGCTGGCGCTCGATCAGGCTCATCTGGCAGCCAAGACTGGCCAGCACGAACGCGTCCTTGCCCAGCCCCGCCGTCGCATCCAGCACTGACGGCCGCACGCCGGGCTGGATGCCCACCGCTTTAGCAATCATCTGTCCACTGCCGCCACCAAACAAGCGTCGATGGGCCACCGCTCCCTCGACGAAATCCACCCGCACCGGGCCTGGCGCGTCATCACTCAGTTGCTGCAATTGCAGACCGTCATCCGTCACTTGCAAGGCGAAATCGGCATTGGCGTCCTCCAATGGCAGATTCAGACGCTGCGCCCATTGCACAACCTGCTCCTGACTCTGGGTACCAGGGGGGCTACCAAGGGCTTCGACCCGGATGCGACTGCCCGCTTGCTGCTCACTCATTGTGTCCACACGCTCAAAAAGTGTTAATGATCGGCAAAATCTGCCGATAAAGAAGTATCAGGCATTCTGCCAGACCTACGACGTGTAACGATCGATATGTCAGACATTCAGCAATCATCCATAGGTTATCTAACGCACGCAGGTGATTTTACCCTGCGTAACAGCCGGGCTCTGGGCGGTGTTACCCAGATCTGGTCGGATGCGTTTGCCCGTGTGATGGCTGAACAACTGCGCGATACAACGGCTGAACCCGTTGATCCAGCCAGCGTCGCGACTGATATTGCCACTGGCGAGCCTGTTGCCGGTGCGCGCACTCTGGGCAAGATCGTCGAGCAGCGCGCCTGCCCGGTTGAAGACATGCCGCGCGTTCCTGCCGAGCCGCTCTTTCTGCCGATCGCTGAATTCGAACTCGACCTGCTGCCTCCTCCGAACGAACCATTCAGCATTGCCGAGATGATCGCGCAGCAACGCAATCTGGAATTCGACAGCGAGTGGGTTCGTCCAAACGTACTCAATCCTTACGATGACAGCGTGATTCCAGGTCCGGGCCCTCAGCCTCGTCCGCTGCACTTGCCAATCGCCGAATTCGAATGGGACCTGGCCGACAAGCCTGCCCTGCCACTGGATGACGACACCATGGTCGCCCAGCAACGTGCCCTGAACTTCGACATGGGCTGGGCCCGTCCAATCATTCTGCAAAACCTGCGTATGGCGGCTTGATTTTGATCCACATGCGGACTGGAATGCGTTCAATATGTGGGAGCTCGGCTTGCCCGCGATGAGGCCAGACGCGATTCATTTTAGATAGGGTCCAGCCTCATCGCGGGCAAGCCCAGCTCCCACAGAGATTACACTTCAAATATCTTTCAGCGACAAACCCGCCACGCGCCCATATCCAGATGAAAATGGTTCTGATGGGCCGCGTTGTAATCCGGCCCCAATACTGTGTTGAAATTCTTGCAGGCTCCGTCGCGGACCTCACGCAAGAACCGGCCCTTGTCGCCTTTGTTTTTCCAGTCCCGCAACAGATTGATCCGCTGCCCATCGGCCAGACGGAAGCCAGCGATGTCCAGGGCATTTGCACTCGCATGCTGGCTCAGTCGCCCACTGCTTCGGCCGTAAACGTTACGGCAGGCAAAACTGCCCAAATGATCGATACGCGTCACTCGCTGCCCAAACACCGCCTGAGCAGTTGGCTGCAACGTATGCACTTCAAACAGCGCGTAGGCCACCGCCAATGGACAACTGGCGAGGAAACTGCTGCTTAGCGCCACCTCACCGCTCTGTACTCGCAGCACACCATTGAGCGGGCAATCGGCAGAAGCGGGACTGTCAGCTTGACGGCTGAAGCGCAGATTTGATGAGCCCAGCACCTGATCGCACAGCTGCGGATCACTCTTGACGCGCGACAGCTTCCAAGAGGTCAGAAAGTTGGGTTCAGCCTGAATGTCCAATGGCGCCCAGGGATTCCATTGCGCAGGGACCTCGACCCAGCCTCGCCATACCGCAGCGACGGCGCCAGCACAGAGCAGCAGGAAAACCAGAAACAGCGTCGAGCCCCGCACCTTCAGCCCTTGAACAGCGCATTGAGTTGAGCAAACGGCAGCGCCTGCTCAGCGTAGGCAAACGTCCCGTGCTGACGAATTTCTTCTGCAGCGCGATACAAGCCACCGAACGCCGCACGCGCGAGGGATGAGCCCACGCTGATCCGTTTGACCCCGCATTCACTGAGCTCAGCGACGGTAAGCGTGACTCCGCCCAGCCCCATCAACACATTGACCGGCTTGGGCGCGACAGCCCGGACCACCGCGATAACCTCTTCGCGAGTGCGCAGGCCGGGCGCGTACAGCACTTCAGCTCCGGCATCAGCGTAGGCCTTGAGCCTGTTCAACGTGTCAGCAAAATCCATCCGGTCGTTGAGCAGGTTCTCCGCACGGGCGGTCAGCATGAACGGGAATGGCAAGCTGCGTGCAGCCAGTGCCGCCGCCCGGACTCGCGCCACGGATAACTCGAAATCGTAAACTGGCTGGTCGGTCTTGCCAGTGGCGTCTTCGATAGAGCCGCCAACGATGCCGGTCTGCGCCGCAGCCAACAAGTTGGCTGCACAGTCTTCCGGGCTGTCGGCAAAACAATTTTCGAGATCGGCAGCGACAGGCAGGTCGGTTGCGGCAACAATCGTACGGATATTTTCCAGCGACTCGGCAAAGCTCAGCGCACCTTCGGCATCTGCGCGGCCCAGAGCGAATGCCAAACCCGCACTGGTCGTGGCCAATGCTGGGAAGCCCATGGAGGCCAACAGTTTGGCCGAACCTGCGTCCCACGGATTGGGAATCACAAAAGCATGATCACGCTCGTGCAGTGCCTTGAAAGTTTGTGCGCGAAGAAGCTGTTGCGAATCCATTGCCGACTCCTGTGATCGTTGATGCGGCTATTGAAGCCACAGTTATCGACCTCAGAGCAAGCCCAGTTGCTGCACCGGTGGTGTACGGTCCAATTCCGGTAACGGCGGCAAGCCTGGCAAGCGCGCCATCAATTGACTATGAAAACGCCGGGCCAGTTGCGGCGCTTCAAGGTTATCCGGGGTGTGCAGGAACACATAAGGTGTACGCCCTTCTTCGATCCAACTGGCGACCTTCGCCACCCACTGGACCAGAAAAGGGTCGTTGGCCTCTAGCACGGGGTGACCGATGAAGCGCACTTGCGGGAACTGAGTCAGCGCAGCCGGTCTCGCCGGAACCTTGGGTTTCTTCGACTGCGCATGCAGCACTGCGGGGTCGCTGGAGACGCAACTGAACAATGCGCGGGAATCCAGACAGATGCGCTCAACACCACGCTCCAGCAACAGGCGATTAAGCATGCGCTCTTCATCGCCCTTTTCGAAGAACGCCCTATTGCGTACCTCAACGGCCAGCGGGCACTGCAGTTCATCAATGAAGGTAATCAGTTCAGCGAGACGCTGCGGCGTGAAGCTGGCGGACAACTGAAGCCAGAAAGGAGCAACTCGCTTCCCCAATGGCGCCATCAACTGAATGAATGTTTGCGCCGCCTGCAATTGCAGGCGCAGATCACCACCATGGCTGATGTCGCCGGGAAACTTGGCGGTAAATCGGAAATCATCGGGCAGCACTTCAGCCCAGCGCTGAACCGTGGACGGCGCGGGTCGGGCGTAAAAAGTGGTATTGCCTTCGACGGCGTTGAAGACCTGTGAGTACAGGCCCAGAAATTCATTGCTACGGGCATCTTCGGGATAGAGTGATTGGCGCCAAGCGTTTTCACTCCATGACGGACACCCTAGAAAGTACGGCAGGCAGGAATCATTCAAACGTGGAGATCAAGCCCTGAAACTTCCAGATCCCAATCAACGAAGCTGGCGGTGGTCAGGTAACTGGCCAGGGCATTGGCGACGCGGGTGCTCATGGAACGCGGGAAGATAATGTCTTGCGGACGTGCAGGAACGTTGGCGGTAGAACTGGCCTGTGCATTACCACTCGAGCGAGCGTTCTGCGCTGGCTGCTGAGCAACTTCGGCGTCATTTTCGACTTCTTCGAAGGTGCCATCAACGATCGCAGGCTGATTACGCGGCTTGCGTTTGATGGGGTATGAACGTTGTGATGGGCCGTCTATGCGCATTAGTGCGTACTCTGCATCTTATAGTGGCAATTTAACGTCACGAGTTAGTTGTTGCAATTACCCGAACGATAACTAGACCACACAAATTGAAAAAGTTTCGCAATAGACGGGAAGTTATGGGTTTTAGGCGATGAAAGGTAGGTTTACCGGCGAAGATATCCACTGTAGGGGCTGCCGAAGGCTGCGAAGGGATTCTTGGATATACCACCTTCGCAGCCTTCGGCAGCTCCTACAAGAAATGCATTTAGATGGGCGCTTTCTGTTATCGGGCTTTAGGCGTGGCCACTTTATCCCGCAAATAAACCGGCTGCGCTTCATCTGCGATGATGGCCTCACCGCGCTGCCAGGAGAAGGTCGCCAGGGTCAGCAAATCCTGAGCATGGGGTAACATAGTCGCGTCGTGACCTATGACGCTGACCGGCAGACGCTCGGCATAGTCCCAACCCGTGCCTGACCCAAACCACTCACCACTGGCATCAGTGGGCAACGCAACTTGCTCTGGCGGCAGTACGGCTTCAGCGCCAAGCAAGCGCATCTCCCCCGCCACCTCGCGATAACACCCCCAATAAACCTCGTCCATACGTGCATCAATCGCTGCAGCCACTTGATGCGCGCCATGTTCGCGCAAGGCCCGCTGAGCCAGAACTGCAAGATTGGAGACCGGCAATACCGGACGTTCCAGACCGAACGCCAGCCCCTGGACGACACCGATAGCAATCCGCACGCCGGTAAATGCGCCCGGCCCCCGGCCGAACGCGATGGCATCCAGCGCTGACAGGCCGATACCGGCTTCAGCCATGATCGCTTTGATCATCGGCAACAGACGCTGAGCGTGCAGGCGCGGGATCACCTCGTAGTGGCTCAGCACCTTGCCGTCGTGCAGCAAAGCGACCGAGCAGGCTTCAGTGGCGGTGTCCAGGGCCAGCAACGTGGTCATCAGGGTTATCCATCAAGAGCAAAAAAGGGGCGCATTATAAACGACAAAACGGCCCGCAAGCGGACCGTTTGTTGACTCAAGCCAGCGTTATCAGCTCAGGGCTTCAAGCACTTTCTTGGTGATTTCTTCTACAGAACCGACACCTGCGATATGGCTGCACTTAGGCTTGCCATTCTTCGCTTCAAGTTTGCTGTAGAACTCAACCAGTGGTTTGGTCTGCGCGTGATACACGGACAGGCGATGGCGAACGGTTTCTTCGACGTCATCCTTGCGCTGCAACAGTGGTTCACCGGTCACATCGTCAATGCCTTCAACTTTAGGCGGATTGAAGATGGTGTGGTAGATACGGCCGGAGCCTTCGTGCACACGGCGGCCGGACATGCGCTTGACGATTTCTTCGTCGTCCACAGCGATTTCCAGCACGTTGTCGATTTCCAGGCCAGCCGCCAGCAGCGCTTCAGCTTGCGGAATGGTGCGTGGGAAGCCGTCGAACAATACGCCATTGGCGCAATCTGGCTCGGACAAGCGATCTTTGATCAGGCCAATGATCAGGTCATCGGAGACCAGACCGCCGCTGTCCATGACGCTCTTGGCTTTAAGGCCCAGCTCGGTGCCAGCCTTGACCGCAGCGCGCAGCATATCGCCTGTGGAAATTTGCGGGATGCCGAATTTTTCGGTGATGAATTTTGCCTGAGTACCTTTACCGGCCCCGGGAGCTCCCAGCAGAATCACGCGCATCGATGTGCTCCTCAAATTTTTTATATGTAAACGTCGGATTCGCCACGCACAGACTATGTGAAACGCAGTATCGCCCACGTACACCGAAGGTGCCCGGTGCGTAGTAGTTTTCACATGGTCTTTACAGGACCAATCTCAAATAAGGTTCAAGCCGAAGAATGGCCAAAGGCTGATCAAGATACACAGCCGACACAAGTGGCACAAGCCGCCAAAAGTCGCAGTATCCGCCACCCGGTCAGAGGTAGCAGAGTGCGAGATTGGTTCAGTGGGCTTGAGGCAGTCAAAAGCACGCAAGTCATTGATGCTAATGGCGCACTGGCAATTGGCAGTGCGCCATTAGCGGACGCGCCGATTAACCGGTGTTGCGCAATCCGGCGGCAATACCCGCTACAGACACCAGTAGCGCCTGTTCCAGAGGACTGTCCAGACTTGCCTCGCGGTTGCGAGAACGGGCAAGTAACTCTGCCTGGAGCAGATGCAGCGGGTCCAGATAGGTATTGCGCAAGCTGATGAATTCAAGCGTTGCAGGACTGTGAGCCAGCAGTTGCGATTGCCCTGTCAGCCCCAGCACTACGGCACAAGCCTGCGACAATAGGTCGCGTAAATGCGTACCTAAATGTTGCAGTCGTGGCTCCACCAGACGTTGATCGTATAACTGGGCGATATCGTGATCTGCCTTGGCCAGAACCATTTCCAGCATGTCGATCCGCGTGCGAAAAAACGGCCATTGTTCACGCATCTGCCCCAGCAGTTCACCTTCGCCGCGCTCCAGTGCCTTGTTGAGTGCCGCTTCCCAACCGAGCCAGGCGGGCAACATCAGCCGCGTCTGGGTCCACGCAAAAATCCACGGGATGGCCCGCAAGCTTTCAACGCCCCCTTCTCTGCGCTTGGCCGGACGACTACCTAACGGCAAACGACCCAGCTCCTGCTCCGGAGTAGCCTGACGGAAATACTCGACGAACTCCGGATGCTCGCGCACCACCGCACGGTAGGCACTGACGCCATCTGCCGCGAGGTTGTCCATCATTTCTCGCCATGCGGGTTGCGGCGGGGGTGGCGGTTGCAAGGTGGCTTCCAGCACAGCGGCCAGATATAGATTGAGGTTCTGCTCGGCGATGTCCGGCAGGCCGAATTTGAAGCGGATCATTTCGCCCTGCTCGGTGGTGCGGAAGCGGCCTGCGACCGAACCCGGCGGCTGCGACAGAATCGCCGCGTGAGCCGGGCCTCCGCCACGTCCAACGGTGCCGCCACGACCATGAAACAGCAGCAATTCAACTTGCTGGGCGCGGCAGATATCCACCAGTTTTTCCTGCGCCCGATACTGCGCCCAGGCCGAGGCGGTGGTGCCCGCATCCTTGGCGGAATCGGAATAGCCAATCATGACCTCTTGCGGGCCGTGCAGGCGCGAACGATAGCCTGGCAGGCTCAACAATTGCTCGATTGCAGGCCCTGCGTTATCAAGATCCGCGAGGGTTTCGAACAGCGGCACGACGCGCATCGGTCGTTGCAGACCGGCTTCTTTGAGTAACAGCTGCACCGCCAGTACATCCGAAGCCGCACCGGCCATTGAGATCACATAGGAACCCAGTGAAGCGGCAGGCGCAGAAGCTACCTCGCGGCAAGTCGCCAGCACTTCAGCAGTATCCGCTGCAGGTTTGAAATGCGCGGGCAGCAACGGACGTCGGCTATTCAATTCCCGCAACAGGAAATCAACCCGCGCCTGTTCGTCCCAATCCTCGTAACGGCCAAGCCCGAGGTAGTCAGTGATTTCGGTCATCGCCGATTCATGTCGGGTGGAGTCCTGACGTACATCCAGACGCACCAAAAACAAACCGAACGTCACTGCACGACGTAGACAGTCGAGCAGCGGCCCGTCAGCGATGACGCCCATGCCGCAATCGTGCAACGACTGGAAGCACAGCATCAAAGGCTCAAGCAGTTCACGGTTGTCGTGCAGCACGTTATCCGGCGCCGGTTGCGTCACGGCCAATGACGCCTGAGCCCAGTTACGGGTCGCCCGCAGACGCTCGCGCAACTGCTTCAGAACGGCACGATAAGGTTCGGCGCTCTCGCCTGCGCGGGCACGTAATGCATCGTTGGCTTGTTGCATCGACAGCTCGGCTGCCAACTGATCAACGTCACGCACATACAAATCCGCCGCCATCCAGCGCGCCAGCAAAAGAACTTCACGAGTCACCGCGGCGGTTACGTTGGGGTTGCCGTCGCGGTCCCCGCCCATCCACGAAGCAAAGCGAATCGGAGCTGCCTCTAGCGGCAAATGAAACCCGGTGGCCGCGTGCAAGGCATGATCAGCCTTGCGCAAATAGTTGGGCACGGCATGCCATAACGAATGCTCAATCACTGCAAAGCCCCACTTGGCCTCGTCCACTGGGGTAGGCCGTGTACGGCGAATTTCTTCGGTATGCCAGGCTTCGGCGATCAGACGCTGCAGACGCTCTGTGATCTGCTCGCGCTCGGCGCTGCTCAAGTCGCGATGATCAAGAGCTGCGAGTTGGGCCGCGATGGCGTCGTACTTCTGAATCAATGTGCGGCGCGCGACTTCAGTAGGGTGCGCGGTCAGGACCAATTCGATTTCCAGCTTGCCCAGTTGCCGCGCCAAGGCTTCGGGAGCCTGTCCCCCGGCCTTGAGACGGTCGAGTAATTCAGGCAATACGCGAGACTCGAACGGCTGAGGCTGTGAATCGTCGCGACGCCGGATCAGTTGGTATTGCTCGGCGATGTTCGCCAGATTGAGGAACTGATTGAACGCCCTGGCGACCGGCAACAACTCGTCTTCGGCAAGCCCGTCGACGCTGGAGGTCAGTTGTTCGGCACCCTCTGCCGAGCCACGCCGGCCCGCCTTGGCGCCCTTGCGAATACGTTCGATTTTGTCGAGAAACTCACCACCCCGCTGCTCGCGAATTGTGTTCCCCAATAGCTCACCCAACAGGTGCACATCTTCGCGTAAACGCGCATCGATATCAGCCATCGTCCTTTACCCCCACTGTTTTTTTGTACGGGTGCCGCCCGCCAGTGCACGTCGCAACTGAACAAGCGTGCAGAAATCTGATCTACCCCTTGTGTACCAACAGTGCACCAAAATCATCGAGCACGCCAAATCCCTGTGAGAGAACCGGTTTGGAATATCCCGACTAATCTCATTCCTGAGCCATGGCTCAGTACTCAAGCAGACCTGCCGCAGGTGGGTAAATGAAGAGGCCCTTATGAAAATCCGTGAACTTGCCAACCATTGGGAAGAGAACGCCAAAGGACGGCTGACAAAGACCCGATATGCGATTCATCTGGACATGGAGTCCGCTGCACGCCTTAGCGCACTGACCGAAATGTATCCCAAGCATCATCCCGAGGAATTGCTCGGTGAGTTGATTGGCGCGGCACTGGAGGAGCTTGAAGCCAGCTTCCCTTACGTCAAGGGTCAACATGTGGTCACCACTGACGAAGAAGGCGATCCGGTTTACGAAGACGTTGGTCCCACCCCGCGCTTCCTGGCCCTTTCACGTCGCTATTTGCATGACCTGTCGGAAAAACAAGACGCTGAATAACAACGGTTTCCAGACTCGTGCCTATCCTGAAACGACCTGGCACTTACCCGCCAGGATCGTTTTTTCACACCATTTGTTCCCTGCTTCGACTAATTAATTGACGTCAAAAAAAACCTGAACTATTCAAAAAGCGCATGTGTCCGAGCCATTAGCCATTACAGAAAAGCCTACGGATAGCTAACGGCGCAGCCCTACGCTACCTCGCACGCTTCAGGCCAACGACTGTCATGGAACACTCAAGATTTTCAGGAGTTAAATAATGGAGTCGAACACGATGAATACGCTTACTGCCAAAACCAAGTCCACAGGTCTGCGCGGCCTGAAACTGACCGCACTGGCACTGGGTGCCAGCTTCGTACTCGCCGGTTGCGCTGGTAATCCGCCGACCGAGCAGTACGCCGTGAGCCAATCGGCCGTCAACAGCGCCGTCAGCGCGGGCGGCACCGAGTACTCCGCCGTAGAAATGAAATCGGCGCAAGACAAGCTCAAACAAGCTGAGCTCGCCATGCAAGAGCAGAAGTACGACGAAGCACGCCGTCTGGCTGAACAAGCTGAATGGGATGCCCGCGTAGCGGAGCGTAAGTCCCAGGCTGCCAAGGCTGAAAGAGCCGTGCAGGATGCCCGTCAAGGCGTCAACGAACTACGTGAAGAAGGTCTGCGTCAGGTGCAACCGGCACCGGCCCAGTAACCAGCGTTGTAACCAACGTTTTTCATGCATTTCGAATTCGATTTAAAGGACGAAACTATTATGCGCAAACAAGTGATGATCCCTGCCCTGCTGGCCATGAGCGTTGCCCTGGCCGCTTGCTCGACGCCGCCAAACCAGAATCTGGAACAGGCTCGCACCAATTTCTCGGCTCTGCAGACCAATCCGCAGGCTACCAAAGTCGCCGCTCTTGAAACCAAAGACGCCAGCGACTGGCTGGACAAGGCAGACGCTGCCTATCGCAACAGCGAAGATGAGAAGAAAGTTGACCAACTGGCTTATCTGACTAACCAGCGCGTTGAAGTCGCCAAGCAGACCATCAGCCTGCGTACCGCTGAAGAGGAGCTGAAAAACGCTTCTGCCCAGCGCGCCCAAGCCCGTCTGGATGCTCGTGACGCTCAGATCAAGGCACTGCAAAGCAGCCTGAACGCCAAGCAAACCGAACGCGGCACCCTGGTGACTTTCGGCGACGTGTTGTTCGACCTGAACAAGGCAGAGCTGAAGTCCAGCGGCCTGGTTAACGTTAACCAGTTGGCTACCTACCTGCGTGATAACCCGGATCGCAAAGTGATCGTTGAAGGTTATACCGACAGCTCGGGTTCCGATTCGTACAACCTGTCCCTGTCCGAGCGTCGCGCTAACTCCGTGCGAATGGCACTGGTGAAAATGGGCGTTGATCCAGCCCGTGTAGTTTCCCAGGGTTATGGCAAGGAATACCCGGTTGCTGATAACACCAGCGCTTCGGGCCGTGCCCAGAACCGCCGCGTGGAAGTCACCGTTTCCAACGACAACCAGCCGGTAGCGCCGCGTTCGTCGATCAAGTAAAACGCTGACGCTGCAAACCAAAAGCCCGGCTTGTGAAAACAGGCCGGGCTTTTTTATCGCTTACGTAACCCTGTAGGAGTGAGCTTGCTCGCGATAGCGTCGTGTCAGTCAACCTGTCTATCGACTGATACGACGCTATCGCGAGCAAGCTCACTCCTACAAGTACGGCGACGATTTAAGGCTGCAACTGCTGCGGCGTCTCCTGCCCTGTGCAGCGCACCGCCTGCTTCTTGCTGTTGATCAAAACTCCTGACAGCCCTTTCTGCGACGTATCGAACAACACCAGCACACCATCGATGCACTGCGCGACTTCTGCGGCGGGTGTGGCGGCGATTTTGTAGTCTTCGCCCGGCACGGTCTTGAGCATGGTGAACTCGTTGAGCAACAGCGCATCTTCCGGCTTGGCAAAGTGCAGATAGCCGTAATACCAAAGAGTCCCGACCGTGACGAAGATGGTGCAGATACCGGTGATGACCAGCGGGATAGCGTTGCGCTCTTCACTCATGGTGGTTCTCGGAAGTCTCTTTTTCGGGAGGTGTTGGGTAGTTAGGCACTTCAGCGAGACGACGCAGCCCGTTGAAATGTTCTGGGTCCTCAAGATAGCGGATCATCACCTGGCGCCATGTCGGGTCAGCAAACGTCTGCACATGGCCGCCACGGGTCAGTTGCAGCACCCGTGGCAGTGGCGCGGCCTGATAGAGGCTGATGCCGTTGTCGAGTGGGACAAGGGTGTCGTCCATACTCTGGAATATCAGCATCGGCGTGCCCTTTAACTTCGGCAGGCCATTGATGGCGCTTTCCGCGTCGGGGATCAGCCATGAAAGGGGCGTTTTAAACGGCCAGGTCAGCCACGACGTGCTCAGCGTGTAACGAGCTACTTTACGGTAGCTGGCGGGTGCGCCATCGAGGATCAACGCTTTGAGCCGCGAGCGCTGCTGCGGATGCTCAGACAGGTAATGCACACCCAACGCACCGCCGATGCTCTGCCCCAGCACTACCAGAGGTTTGCCCTGCACTTCAGGGGCTTTGTCGAGCCAGTCGAATGCCGCATCTACGTCCTGATAAATCGCAGGCAGGCTTGGCTCCCCCTGGGACAAGCCATAACCGCGATAGTCCAGGATCAAGACCTGATAACCCTGCTCCGGCAACCACCAGCTCCCTCCCAGATGCCAGGCCAGATTGCCGCCGTTGCCATGCAGGTGCAGCACCGTGCCTTTGACTTCAACGCCTTCTTTGGCAGGCAACCACCAGGCATGCAATTGTGTACCGTCGGCAGCAGTCAGGGTGACGTCGCGGTATTGCAGGTGGGCTTTTTCCGGGGTAAACGGCAGACCGGGTTCCGGGTAGAACAGCATGGAGCTGCAGCCGTTAAGGGATAAGAGCAGCGCGAGGGTGATGAGGAACTTCAAACGGGATTCCTTTTGTTTTCTTTGATGCGGCTCTGACCGACAAAACAATTTGAATGCAAATGCGCTTCCTGTAGGAGCTGCCGAAGGCTGCGATCGGATTCCAATGACACACCGCCTTCGCAGCCTTCGGCAGCTCCTACAAGGGATCAGCGTTTCTACAAAATATTCGAATAATCCGCTTCGATCCGGTCCAGGCTCAGGTGGTTCAAGAAGTTCGAGAAGCACATCCACGCCGACAGGGCATTCATGTCGCGGAACTGCTCGGGCAGGTACTTGGGCGGTACGACCAGACCTTCATCAACCAATTGGCGCAGGGTCCGCATGTCTTCAAGGGTGGTTTTACCGCAAAACAGCAGCGGCACTTGTTCCAGCTTGCCCTTGCGTACGGCGAGCTGAATATAGTTGTAAACCATGATGAAACCTTTGAGGTAAGACAAGTCTTTGGTGAATGGCAGGCCATTGGGCACCGAACCGCGGAACACCCGGCTGGCGTTGCCATAGCTTTCAGACATGCCAAAGCCTTGCTCACGGTAGAACTCGAACACCTGAAGGAAATCAGCGCCCTCCTCGGCCATGTGAATGGCGCGAGTGCGGTTGGTCAGCTTGCGCAGACGACTCGGGTAGGAGGCGAAGGCGATGACTTCCATGAGGATCGCCAGGCCTTCCTGCGTGACCGTCGAAGACGGCGGCCCTTTCGACAGGAACGTACAGATCGGCTGATTCTGGCCATTCAGCGTGGTGCCCACATGCACCAGGCCTTCATGCACTTCCAGAGCACGGACATCGCGCTCGTTGAACATCGCGTCGGAGCGGATCTTGATGTAGTCGGCACCTGCTGCAGCGTCTGCAACGATACCGTCGGACTCGAATACGCGAATAGTGCTTTCAGCCTCACCAAACACTTTATTCAGACGGCTTTGCAGCAGCGACACCGCATCTTTGGCCGTGAGAAGTTTCGGCTCATCCTTGAGGTCGCCGCGCCCGGCAATATTGTTGAGGTAGTCGGAGAGCATCAACCCCAGATCGGCAAGGGTCGGATCACCGGCATGAAACGCATCGGACGCTGCGCCGTACAACTCCTGGGAGATAAGACCGAAGTCCGCCGTGCCCCGCGCCTCCAGCATGCGGACGACCATGCGGTATTCCTTGCACATGCGGCGCATGATCTGGCCAACCGGGTTGAACTGGCCCAACTGACGGGTGATGTCGCGCTCGATGTTCTGAAATTCGAGCTTCAACTCAGAGGAGTCAAACCCCAAAGGTCGATTTTCGTAGTAGGCGCGATCCACTGCCGGTAGCGCCTTGCCTTTGGCCGCGAGAAAATCCTTGCGCACTGTATCGTCCCACTTCACCGCATCCAGAACCCGAATCGGCGTCTGCGCTGCGACGATACGATCCGACAACGTTCGAATAGTCTGCTGGTACTCGTCCACCCCGTGCTCCTTGGTTAATTGGGCCTTGGTTGGTTGGGCCTTGGTGCTTGGGCGTGCGCCCTACTTCGACAGTCGCTGATAACGCGCGACCTCGAGGAAAACATCGGAATTGGCCGGGTCATTCAGGTAACCGAAAACCTGATCCAGAGGGCTGGTGATCAACAGGCCCTCACCTTTCACGGTTGTGATTTTTTCACCCGCCAGAGCCTTTTGCTCTACCCATTGCTTGAAGCGGTCCATGTCCAGGTTGTAGACCACCAGTTCGCCGCTTTCCGCCAGCTCGAAGCCTGCCATCACGAAATGGCCGCCGTATTTTTCCGGCAACCCGGCACACAGATACCAACGAGTGCCATGCCGGGACACGGTAAAGGCATATTCATCGCGGTTTTTGCGATCCCCCTTACGATAGCTGACAGCCTTGTATTCGTTGCTACCTGCACGGCTCACTTCCAGCTCGAGCGGCTCGCTCCACGCGTTCTTGCTGGTCCAGGTCCCCAGTAACTGCGCAGGCGCGGCCTCGCGCGCCGGGATCGGATCTTTGAAGGTCACCAGACAGCCACTCAATAGCAGGAACGTCAAGGCGACGAACAGACGCCAGGCTTTCATTGGCTACTCCCGAAAGAGGGGGTTTCACTCGTCGACCGATTTTGTCGTACCCAATACCAGATGCATCTGGCGAGTGAGAATACCGAGGTTTTCTTTGTCCGCGTCGGGCTGCGGGCCATGTAGCAGACCCTGATACTCCATCCGACACATTACCCCCGTCAACACTTGAGCGTCCTGAAGCGGTTGAACCGAGCCCATGACCTGCAAAAGGCGGCAGGCTCCCTGGAGGAGAATATCCTGATGGGCGTCCACCAGCCGAGCCAGCCTCGGGTTGATCAGAGCCTCGCAATGGAAGGCATGTTCGGCAATCAGATAATCGCGGCGGGTCGCCAGTTGGTGACGAATGTACTCCATGGACATGAAGGCGATTTCATCGGCCAGACGCGCACGTCCCGCCGTTGTACCGTCGGTGCGGCCGACCATTTCACGCAAGGTAACTTCGGTGCTCTCCCAGAGCTTGGCCATATAAGCGGCGCTGCGCTCGACATACTGGGAAAAGGCATCGGTAAGCAGGTCGTCGATGTCCTTGAAGTAGTACGTGGTGGCAGACAGCGGTACGCCCGCTTCGGCAGCCACGGCGCGATGCCGTACCGCACGCACACCGTCACGGACCACGATGCGCATGGCGGCGTCGAGAATGTCCTGTCTGCGCTGTTCGCTGCCCTGGCGACTCGCCTTGCGCCCTTGATACTCGACACTTTTCACCACGGCGCTGGCTGCACCAGCGGCTCCATTTTGAGCAATCGAACGGGTCACGGCAGAAGTTTCCTTTTACTTAACAACCAATTTTTTGTAGGAGCTGCCGAGGGCTGCGAAGCGTTCATTCTGACATACCGAGATCGCAGCCTTCGGCAGATCCTACAAGTCCAGTGTTTACGGCGCGATAGCGCTGCGTCAGTAACAAAGGGCGATCTCCTACAGAAGATCTCAATTACAAGTGGCCAATGCCATTTACGCTGCAAATTTAAATCTATGCGCCTGAACTGAAGCTTTCACAACCTGAAACGTCACGCAAAAAAAAGCCGCCCATCACAGGCGGCTCTTTTTTCACGTCACTTACGCTTGTGGGCGCATGTGCGGGAAGAGAATCACGTCGCGGATCGACGGTGCATTGGTCAGCAGCATCACCAGGCGGTCGATGCCGATACCTTCACCGGCAGTCGGTGGCATGCCGTATTCCAGCGCACGGACGAAGTCAGCGTCGTAATGCATGGCTTCATCATCGCCCGCGTCCTTGTCAGCAACCTGGGCCTGGAAGCGCTCAGCCTGATCTTCCGCGTCATTCAACTCAGAGTAAGCGTTGGCGATTTCACGGCCGCCGATGAACAGCTCGAAACGGTCAGTGACGTTCGGGTTTTCATCATTGCGGCGCGCCAGCGGCGACACTTCGAACGGGTACTGGGTGATGAAGTGTGGCTGCTCAAGCTTGTGCTCGACCAGCTCTTCGAAAATCATTACCTGCAGTTTGCCCAGACCTTCAAAGCCCAGCACCTTGGCGCCGGCTTTCTTGGCAATGGCGCGAGCCTTGTCGATGTCTTGCAGGTCAGCAGCGGTCAGATCCGGGTTGTACTTGAGGATCGAATCGAACACCGACAGACGCACGAATGGTTCGCCGAAGTGGAAGACCTTGTCGCCGTATGGCACGTCGGTGGTACCCAGAACCAGTTGAGCCAGTTCGCGGAACAGCTCCTCGGTCAGGTCCATGTTGTCTTCGTAGTCCGCGTATGCCTGATAGAACTCAAGCATGGTGAACTCAGGGTTGTGACGGGTCGAGACGCCTTCGTTACGGAAGTTGCGGTTGATCTCGAACACTTTCTCAAAGCCGCCAACCACCAGACGCTTCAGGTAAAGCTCAGGTGCGATACGCAGGAACATTTCCATGTCCAGCGCATTGTGGTGAGTTTCGAACGGCTTGGCTGCCGCGCCACCCGGAATGGTTTGCAACATCGGCGTTTCGACTTCAAGGAAGTCACGCTTCATCAGGAAGCTGCGGATGTGAGCGATGACCTGCGAACGCACGCGGAAGGTCTCGCGCACGTCTTCGTTGACGATCAGGTCAACGTAGCGCTGACGATAGCGCTGCTCGGTGTCGGTCAGGCCGTGGTGCTTGTCCGGCAGCGGGCGCAGGGATTTGGTCAGCAGACGCACGTGGGTCATTTCGACGTAGAGATCGCCCTTGCCCGAACGCGCCAGGGTGCCTTCGGCAGCGATGATATCGCCCAGGTCCCAGGTTTTGACCGCAGCGAGGGTTTCTTCCGACAGGGTCTTGCGGTTGACGTAGACCTGGATGCGACCGGTCATGTCCTGAATCACCATGAACGAGCCACGGTTGAGCATGAGGCGACCGGCAACCTTGACCGGGATCGCAGCTTCAGCCAGCTCTTCCTTGGTCTTGTCCACGTACTGCTTCTGCAGGTCATTGCAGTAGCTGTCGCGGCGGAAGTCGTTGGGGAAGGCCTGACCCTTGGCGCGCTCGGCAGCAAGCTTTTCCTTGCGCAGGGCGATCAGGGTGTTTTCTTCCTGTTGCAGGGCTTGCGGGTCGAGTTGTTGGTCGCTCATGTCTTTAAATATTCCATCACAGGTTCGTTGCCCCCGCGTTTGCACGGGGGTCTTGAAGATCGAGGCTGACGGCCTTACAGCCCTTGTTTCAGGCTCGCGATCAGGTATTCGTCGATGTCGCCGTCCAGCACCTTGTCGCAGTCGCTGCGCTCGATGCTGGTCCGCAGATCCTTGATCCGCGAGGCGTCCAGCACGTAGGAACGGATCTGGTGACCCCAGCCGATATCGGACTTGGTGTCTTCCAGCGCCTGGGAAGCGGCATTGCGTTTTTGCACTTCCTGCTCATACAAACGCGCCCGCAACATTTTCATCGCGGTGTCTTTGTTCGCGTGCTGGGAACGTTCGTTCTGGCAGCTCACCACGGTGTTGGTCGGTACGTGAGTAATCCGCACGGCCGAGTCAGTGGTATTTACGTGCTGACCACCGGCACCGGACGAGCGATAGGTATCGATACGCAGGTCCGACGGATTGATGTCGATTTCGATGTTGTCATCGATTTCCGGAGAAACGAAGACCGCCGAGAACGAGGTGTGACGACGGTTGCCGGAGTCGAACGGGCTCTTGCGCACCAGACGGTGAACGCCGATTTCGGTACGCAACCAGCCAAAGGCGTATTCGCCCTTGATGTGCACGGTAGCGCCTTTGATACCGGCAACTTCACCGGCGGACAGCTCCATGATCGTGGCGTCAAAACCGCGTTTGTCAGCCCAGCGCAGGTACATGCGCAGCAGGATGTTGGCCCAGTCCTGAGCCTCGGTGCCGCCGGAACCGGCCTGGATATCGAGGTAGGCGTTGTTCGGGTCCATTTCACCGCTGAACATGCGCCGGAATTCGAGCTTCTCCAGCGATGCACGCAGGCGCTCGACCTCGGCAGCCACGTCATCGACGGCGGCCTGATCTTCTTCTTCGGCGGACATCAGCAGCAGGTCTTTGGCATCAGCCAGACCGGAGGACATCTCATCCAGGGTTTCCACGATCTGGGCCAGCAGGGAGCGCTCGCGGCCTAGTTCCTGGGCATAGCTGGGGTTGTTCCAGACATTTGGATCTTCGAGCTCGCGGTTAACTTCGGTCAGACGATCATGTTTGTGATCGTAGTCAAAGATACCCCCGAATGGTTTCGGAGCGCTCGGACAGGTCCTTGATGCTGTTTAGGATCGGGTTGATTTCCATGGTGGGCAGCACTCGCAGGCGAAATTTTCAAAGCCGACGAGTATACCCGAGAGAACCGGATGAAGGCAGCCCGTTGGGCAGTGGTTTGGCGTGAAAGCCACTGATGGGGAGTGATATCTGCAAACTCTGCGGTGATCTTATCGCGGCATAGGTCTACACATCTTTCATGCATCGATCGTGTACATATCCGTTATAGCGGTGATGGCTGATATTCGTTGCGCTTTTACAGCGCCTCACTTTTGAAAGGAGCCGGAAGCCGGCCCAGCCAAAAGTAAGCAAAAGG
>NZ_LOHF01000035.1 GCF_002158995.1 Pseudomonas caspiana
TCGCGGCCTCGCGGTGCTCGTGCGCTCCTACAGATTCGGCGTTTACCGCGAGATGGTGGATGTCGAGGCGCGCCTATAGGTCACTAGCAGTTGACCCACCTCTCATTAGCCGCTTTGGTTACACTCATCAGCCAATACAAACCAGCAACGCAGGAGCAAGCATGGTCTGGGATCTGACAACGCCTTTTGTGATCGACCTCAATGTCGCGGCCGATGATATTGACGGGCTGGGGCATGCCAATAACGCAGTGTATGTGACGTGGCTGGAGCGTTGCGCCTGGCGCCATTCCCAGCAGTTGGGGCTGGATCTGAGTGAGTATCGTCGGCTGGATCGGGCGATGGCGGTGGTTCGGCATGAGATCGACTACCTGGCCAGCACCTATCAGGACGATGAGTTGCAGTTGGCCACCTGGATTGTCGACTGGGACAAACGCCTGAAAATGACTCGACGTTTTCAGCTCAGACGCCCGAGTGACGGGGTGACGTTGTTGCGTGCCCAGACCACTTTTGTCTGCATCGAGCTGTCCAGTGGCAAGCCTAAACGCATGCCCGCAGAGTTCATCGAGGGGTATGGCGTCGCCATGGCTCATCCTCTGGTTTCCAATCCCGCCAGCGCGCCGTAAACTGCCGGACTTTTTTCGAGTGTGACCCCATGCAAATTGCTCTGGCGCCCATGGAGGGGCTGGTTGACGACATCCTGCGCGATGCCCTGACAAAAGTCGGCGGGATCGACTGGTGCGTGACCGAATTCATTCGGGTGTCCGAGCGTTTAATGCCGGCTCATTACTTCTACAAGTACGCTTCCGAGTTTCACAAAGGTGCGAAAACTGATGCCGGAACGCCGTTGCGCCTGCAGTTGCTGGGCTCCGATCCGGTCTGTCTGGCGGAGAACGCCGCGTTTGCCTGTGAGCTGGGCGCGCCAGTGCTGGATCTGAACTTCGGTTGCCCGGCCAAAACCGTCAACCGTTCCCGCGGCGGCGCGATTCTGCTCAAAGAACCTGAGCTGCTGTACTCCATCGTCAATCAGGTGCGCAGCGCGGTGCCCAAACACATTCCAGTCACCGCCAAAATGCGCCTGGGGTACGAAAACACTGACGGCGCGCTGGATTGTGCGCGTGCGCTGGCTGACGGCGGGGCGGAGCAGATCGTCGTACATGCCCGCACCAAGGTCGACGGCTATAAGCCGCCTGCCCACTGGGAATGGATTGCGCGGATTCAGGAAGTGGTCAAGGTGCCGGTAGTTGCCAACGGAGAAATCTGGACCGTCGATGACTGGCGCCGCTGCCGGGAAATTTGTGGCGCTCGGGACATCATGATCGGACGCGGGCTGGTGGCACGTCCCGACCTGGCCCGGCAGATTGCCGCCGCGCAGAAAGGCGAAGAAGTTGTGCCGATGACCTGGGCCGAAATGCAGCCCATGTTGCGGACATTCTGGTTGCAGTGTCTGGACAAAATGACCCTGATTCAGGCACCTGGCCGTCTCAAACAATGGCTGGTGCTGCTGACCAAAAGCTACCCGGAGGCAACGCAGATGTTTGATGCGTTGCGCCGTGAAACCGACTGCCAGCGCATCAGTGTTTTGCTGGGTGTCGGTGCCGACGAACGGTCATAAAAAATTTGAAAATTAACTCTTGAAAAGCTTTTGGCCGACCCTAGCTTAGGGGTTACGCGATGCCGAATTCGGGTCGCGGATTAAACCACTCGCTGTTTACAGGAGATTTATCATGACTACTGCATTTTCTCTGGCCCCTCTGTTCCGTAGCTCTGTGGGCTTTGATCGTTTCAACGACCTGTTCGAGGCTGCTGCCCGCAATGAATCCGCTGGCGGCTACCCTCCTTACAACGTCGAGAAGCACGCGGATGACCAATACCGCATCGTGATCGCGGCCGCAGGCTTCGTTGAAGAAGACCTTGAGCTCCAGGTCGAAAAGGGCGTGCTGACTGTTTCGGGCGGCAAGCGTGAAAATACTGCTGAGGGCGTGACCTACCTGCATCAGGGTATTGCTCAGCGGGCTTTCAAATTGTCGTTCCGGTTGGCTGATCACATCGAAGTGCAGAACGCTGGCTTGTCCAACGGCTTGCTGAATATTGATCTGCTGCGTCTGGTGCCTGAAGAGGCCAAAGCCAAACGCATTCCGATCAATAGTCAGAAAGTTCTGAACAGCTGATTGTTCACCTGCCAGCAAAAGAAGGCGCCTTTATGGCGCCTTCTTTCATTTAGACCGCCACGATAAAAAAACGGGCCTTAAGTAATCGCCGTTACTGTAAAACGTTAATGTTTTTGGAGTAAGCCGCGCACGGGTTATTGCAAGCGTTCACAAGGCAGTATGGACATGTTTTCAGACTCTCTTTTTCTGAGGGTGTCTACTGTCATCTTTACCAGTCCCGCTGGTCCGCCGTTGTTTGACGTTGCGGCGGTGTGGTGCTGTTATCAATACACGCTGATGGTGGGTAATTAAACGATTGATAATGGTTGGTCGAGTGCCAGGGCGTGGCGTGCGACTCAGGGAGGATGTCATGATTTATGCTGCGGATGAAACAAGAACTCCAGAACTTCTGTTGAAAGACATGAGTATCACCGACGCAAACGGGGACCGTATTAATGAATACACGATAAAACTTAATACATTAGGTGACAGGGACATGTCCGTGTTGCTCCCCTCTACACGAATGGATGTTAACCAAGGGAGAGCTGCTGAATATTATAATTTTTTCGACGGCGATGAGATTGATGTGTTTTGGCGTGGGGTTAACGCCAGTGGCGAGGAGGTGAGTTGGTCCCAGGCGATCAAGGTTCTTAATCGCGATCCTTCCAATGCATATGAGTTTTATGTGCCGTCCGGCAAGGTGAAACCCCTCGTCGGCAGTACTGCCCAACTGTCCTACCGCGTTACCCAAGGGCCGAATTCGCCAGCGCCTGGCAAAACTTTTAATGCCCCCCTGTTAGAGATTGCTATTACAGGCTTGATTCTGCCTGCTCCTCAGGTGGAGGGGGTTGTGGGTGATACGCTTGACCCGGTCAAGTTCAAAGGGGTTGTCGGCAATCGGTATGCAACAGTACTCGTTGATTATCCGGGCATGGCGCGGGGGGATATTGTTGAGGTCTACCGTAATGGACTGGCCGTTGAGGATATTCCGATCAGCGACAGTAATGTGATGCGTCGGCCGTTGAAGTTTGAGTGGAAAGAATCAGAGCTCAGTGGTGCCAGTAGTGATGTCATTACTATTTACTACGTGGTTTATCGAGGGCAACCGGAAGAGGCCTATACCTCGAATGCAATCACGCTTCGTATTGGCGTCAGTCTTGCCGCATTACCTCCCTTTATTACAGAAGTGACCGCTGGACGACTTGAACCCGGTTCTTACATTGATAAAGTGTTCGTGCATATTCCCCCAGAGGCGACGTTGGTCAACGACATCGTTACACTTTACTGGGTCGGCGCGGGAGAGGCCGGGAGCCTTCGGGATCGCGCGTTAGTTACGACTCGTAATGACAGCGGCGATCTAAAGTTTGATATCTACGAAGATGTTATCGCCCCCAACAGACGACGCCTTGTCAAAGTCTATTACACCCTCAGTCGGTTGGTGAATGGCCGCACGGTTGTACTGCGGTCACCTGACCTGATGTTTTTTGTTGGAACTGAGCAAGAGCAAGCTGATTTCGCCACCTCTGGCGGGCTGGGGCCAATTGAGGTCACGGGGGCTTCAAATGGAGTGCTTGATACACCAGCAGGGACGGAAGCGAAAATCGTGGTGCCCTTTGCGGCCACGTACGTTAACGACGAAGTCAGTGTCTACTGGCGTGTCAAAGGCGAGCAGGATAGCCAACTGCTGGGCACTCAAGCCGTGACGGCGGAAAACGTCGACTCGGATCTGGTTTTCACGGCCCCGGCCAGCCTGGTGGGCGGCTCGCTCAACAAGAGCATCGAGTTGTTCTACGTCATCAAGCGTCTGGGAGATCCCGACCCGATCTACATTGAGTCTCCCTATAAAGTGATCAGGGTAGGGCCATTGACGGGCGATCAATTGTTGCCTCCAGCGGTCGATGGTGTCGCCGACGATGGCACGCTCGATCCTATGCATGTCCTGAATGGGGCCAAAGTAGTCGTCCCGGCTTATCCGGGCATGGCGATTGGCGACAAGATTGTGGTGACCTGGGACGGAGGTCCAGGGCCGGGTACGGCGAGGCTGGCCGTTGTCACCGTTTCCAGGTTAGGACCTTTGACGGTAGACGTCCCGGCTGTCGCGGTTGCTTACTCGGTGGATTACTCGGTACTGGTGTCTTATGAAGTCACACGCGTTGGGCAGACGGCGCCACTCTATTCGCCCAGTCGAGTGATAGAGGTGTTCGGTTTTTATGATGAAGAGCTGACAAGACCTCGGATCGTTCAAGCCCCAAACGGAGTGCTGGACCTGTCGACTGCAACCGATCCTGTGACCGTCATTATTGATAAGTGGCCGTTGATCGCTGCCGGGCAGCGTATGTGGTTAAGGCTGGAAGGGGTCGCCGCAGACAATAGCTCCCTGGTCATCACCGTTGCAATTGCGAAAAGTTTGAGTGATGCCGATGTGCAGAAAGCAGTCAGTTTCGCGATTGCGAAAAGTGAATTCGCCAACTTGAAAAACGGCGGCCGCTTGAAGGTCAATTTCAAGGTAGCGTGGGATGGCGACGTCGACGAAAGTGAAGCTCGGCTATTTCCATTCTTCGAAGTCGAAATCAGGCAGCCTGGTATCAAGCCTGGCGAGGCATTGAGTATCGACGCCCGGGATATGAACCTCGGCGGCTATTTTGTTGTTATCAATGCGGCATACCTTGCCAATCCCCCAAGCAAGTCCTCAGCGATACGGACGGCGACGGGCGGGCGCCCCCCTTATCACTATTCGTCGAGCAATCCGGCCGTTGCGCAAGTCGATAGCGCCACCGGTAAAGTGAATGCCCGTGGCAATGGTATCGCGGTGATTGTGGCAATGGATCAGAATGGCGCAACAGTGAGCTATCGAGTCCTTGTTACAGGCGTGTATGCGCTTGAGCAGGTGCCGATGATGTTTCATACCTATGGCGTATGCCGTAAGAGTGCGGAAACTAAAGGCTTGCGAATTCCGACCTTGCAAGAATGGCAGACCATGAAGCGAATGAGTGGCGGGCAGATGAATTTGCCGTATGTTGAGGAGCAAGGGCAGACGCGTTACAAAAGGGTGTGGACCCAGGATGTGGTGCTCTTTCATCGTATTTCGTTTTATCCCGACGAAGACAGAACCGTAAAGTTGATAGACACCAGCATTATAATTCCGGGCTCGGACGCCCCCATCCTTAACGCCGGAGAAACTGCGCACGGTTTCGGAATCAGGAGCTGAAGCTGCACGCGACCTCGCCGCGCATGCTTTTGATGCGCAAGATTCAAGGCTAGGCGCATCTCGCTCATCCGCGGACGAAAGAGGGCGCCTGTTGGCGCCTTCTTTCATTCCAACAGGTTGAGCTGGCTGCTGACGAAAAGGCTTTCTGGTTGCTTCAAGCGTCTCTCGAATGCACTCAGGGTCAAGGGCTCACTGAATAAGTAGCCTTGATAAAGACTGCACCCTAGTTGTTCAAGAAACTCCAATTGCAAAGGCTGCTCAACGCCCTCGGCAATCACCGTCAGGTTCAAACTCTGCGCCATGGCCACAATCGCACGAATAATTTCTGCGTCGTTAGGGTCGGTGGTCGCATCGCGGATAAAGGACTGGTCGATTTTCAAAGCGTCGACTGGCAGCCGTTTCAAGTAGGTCAGGGATGAATAACCGGTGCCGAAGTCATCCATGGCAAAGCTCACGCCGAGTTTTTTCAGCTCATGCATTTTGGCGATGGTTTCGTCCAGATTCTGAATAACGATGCCTTCGGTGATTTCCAGCTTGAGCAGGTTGCTCGGCAGGCTATTCATGCGCAGGCAGCGTTTGACCCGATCAACGAAGTCGTTTTGTCTGAACTGACGGGGGCTGATGTTGACGCACAGACTGAAGTGCTGCAGGTCGACCAGCTTGTCACGCAGCAGTTTGCTCGCCGCCCGACAGGCTTCCTCAAGAATCCAGGCGCCGACCTCGAGGATCATTCCGCTTTCTTCCAGAATCTGAATGAACTGGTTGGGGGGCAGGTTTCCGGTTTCCGGGTGCTCCCAGCGCAATAACGCTTCTGCACCAATGATCCGGTTGAGGCGCGTGTCCACTTGCGGTTGATAACACAGGCTGAACTCACCTCGGGGCAATGCCAGGCGCAGGTCATTCTCCATGCGCAGACGTTCGATGGCTGCTTTTTGCATGGAGTCATGGAAAAGCTGGGTGGCGTTGCGGCCAGAGTCTTTTGCCCGGTACAGCGCGATGTCGGCGCGTTTAAGCAAATCAGCACTGGTCAGACCGTGATCGGGTATCAGTGCGATACCGATGCTCGGTGTAATTTGCAGGCGTTGGTTGTCCAGAAACATCGGCTGGGTGAGCAGGGCGCGGAGCATGTCGGCCAGCTCCAGTACCTGATCAGTGACGTCGTCGCGGCTACCTTCCAGGCCGCTGATGAGCACTACAAACTCGTCGCCCCCCAAGCGGGCGACGGTGTCTTCCATTCGTACGCTGGCTTCAAGCCGCGCGGTGACGATTTTCAGCACGCTATCGCCCACCGGGTGGCCGAGTGAATCGTTGATGTGCTTGAAGTGATCCAGGTCCATAAACAGCAGGGCGCCACGCAAGCTATGGCGTTGTAGCAGGATTATTTGCTGGCTCAGGCGATCCATGAGCAATGCCCGGTTGGGCAGGTTGGTCAGAGAGTCGTGATAGGCCAGATGCTGGACCTGCTCTTGCGCGCTTTTCAATTCGCTGATGTCCCGAGCGTTCATCAGCAGGCATTCAGTGTCGTTGAGGGTAATGGTTTCGATCGACACTTCGGCGGTGACATGTGTCCCGTCCTTGTGGCAGCCGGTCATTTCCCGGTGATGCACCCGGCCATTTTCTTCCAGGTCGCGAAGGAGCTGCTGGCGTTGGTTGATGTCCGACCAGATCCCGAGTTCGGCGACCGTATGTCCGATGACTTCCTCGGGAGTAAACCCCAGCAAACGGCAAAAACCGCCATTTACCTCCAGATAACGGCCGCTTGCGCGCTCTGTGATGGTAATTGCGTCAGGACTTGCGTGGAACGCCTTGGCGAACTTCTCTTCGCTGGTTTTGAGGGCGCGCTCAGCCCGCAAGTGTGCGCTGTTGTCCATGAACGTACTAAGTAAATAGAGCTGCTGCTCCAGTTCGACTTTCAACGCGCTGAAGGTGCCTTCGACCATTCGGCCATCGCGGGCCCGCAACTTTACATCCAGCCTGACAGGCTCAGCTTGTGTCACAACCCGCCTGACCAGGCTGTTGCGTTGTTCGGAGTCGTCCCATAGCGCCAGGTCGACTCCCGTCCGGCCAATGGCTTCGGCAGCGGGCCAGCCCAGAAGTGTTTCAAACTGACGATTGACCTCGCAGATGATCCCGCTATCGATGTGGGACAAAATCACGACGTTAGGGCTGAGGTTGTAGAGCGTTGCAAAACGCTTTTCCGATTCGCTCAGCGGCGCCGCGGTGCCGGACGACTCAAGGGTGATGCTGTCTGCGGGTATTGGCATGGGATCACGCGCCTGTAGTGATAAAGGCAGTAATACGATCTTCAGCGGTTTCAACTTTCAAGATTGACTGGCCTGTGCATCAAGTAACGCCATGAACGCTCGGGCCGCATTAGACAACGTACGCTCCGTATGAAGTATGTAGCCTAGCTGACGACTGAGCTGTATGCCCGGCAATGGAATGCGCGCCACCTGTTCATCCAGCATAGTGCGTGGCAGCACGCTCCACGCGAGGCCGATGGAAACCATCATTTTGATGGTTTCCAGATAGTTGGTACTCATGGCGATATCGGGCTTGAGTCCCTGCGCTTCACACAATCCGCTGACGATGTGGTGGGTGAACGTGTTGTTGCCGGGGAACACTGCCGGGTAGCCGACGATGTCCTGCAGACTCACCGGGCCGCTGTTGGCGAGCGGATGTTCCGGCGCTGCGACGAAGTCCAGCGGGTCGTCCCAGACCGGTACGGCCTTGACCAGCGAGTGAGGATCAGGGGCCAGGGTGATAACGGCCAGCTCGGCACGGCCATGAAGAATTTCTTCGTAGGCAACTTCCGAATCCAGAAACTGGATGTCCAGCGCCACTTCAGGAAAACGACGGGTGAACTCCCGTAGCAGGGGCGGCAGACGGTGCAGGCCGATGTGATGGCTGGTGGCTAACGTCAGACGGCCGGTCACTTCACCGGTCAGATTGGTCAGTGCCCGGCGGGTGTCATCCAGCACATTTAGAATCTGGTAGGCCCTTGGCAGCAAGGCTCTGCCAGCTTCGGTCAGGCTCACTTCCCGGCCTAGTCGATCAAACAGCCGCACATTCAACTGCTGCTCCAGGCCAGCGATACGCTTGCTGATCGCAGGTTGGGTCAGATGCAAGCGCTCCCCGGCCCCGGAAAAGCTGCCGGTTTCGGCAATGGCGATAAAAGCATTGAGGTTAGCCAGGTCCATTTCAGATTCCAGTTGGTTATCCAAAGCATAAAAATTATGAATTTGAGTTATTTAAGCATATTCCATAGCATTGCCTCACAAGCCAAAGGGTCATCGGTCGATCACCCAGGGCATAGAAAGATAGAAACACGCTGATGAGGAACCATCCGATGGCCGGCAAAACGTTGTACGACAAGCTCTGGGATTCCCACGAAGTAAAGAAGCGTGACGACGGTTCGTCGCTGATTTACATCGACCGCCACATCATCCATGAAGTGACTTCGCCGCAGGCGTTTGAAGGATTGCGTCTGGCTGGTCGTAAACCGTGGCGCATCGACGCCAACATTGCGACCCCGGACCACAACGTGCCGACTACTCCGGAACGTAAAGGTGGTATCGAGGCTATCGCTGACCAGGTATCGCGTCTGCAAGTGCAGACCCTCGACGACAACTGCGACGAGTACGGCATTACCGAATTCAAAATGAACGACGTGCGTCAGGGCATCGTTCACGTCATCAGCCCGGAGCAGGGTGCAACCTTGCCGGGCATGACCGTGGTGTGTGGTGATTCGCATACCTCCACTCATGGCGCATTTGGTGCGCTGGCTCATGGCATCGGCACCTCGGAGGTTGAGCACGTGCTCGCCACCCAGTGCCTGGTGGCCAAGAAAATGAAGAACATGCTGGTCTCCGTCGAAGGCAAATTGCCGGTTGGCGTGACGGCTAAAGACATCGTGTTAGCGGTAATCGGCAAAATCGGCACCGCTGGCGGTAATGGCCATGCGATGGAATTTGCGGGCAGCGCGATCCGCGATCTGTCGGTTGAAGGTCGTATGACCATTTGCAACATGTCCATTGAGGCAGGCGCTCGCGTCGGTCTGGTGGCTACGGATGAAAAGACTATTGCCTACGTGAAGGGACGTCCTTTCGCACCTAAAGGCGAGCAGTGGGATTTGGCAGTAGAGGCTTGGAAAGATCTGGTTTCCGATGCTGATGCGCACTTCGACACCGTGGTCAAACTCGATGCCGCGCAAATCAAGCCGCAAGTCAGTTGGGGCACTTCTCCGGAAATGGTCCTGGCCGTTGATCAGAACGTGCCTGATCCGGCTCAGGAAGCTGATCTGGTCAAGCGCGGCTCTATCGAGCGTGCCTTGAAGTACATGGGCCTCAAAGCCAATCAGGCGATCACCGATATCCAGCTGGATCGCGTGTTTATTGGTTCTTGCACCAACTCGCGGATCGAAGATTTGCGCGCTGCGGCTGAAATCGCCAAAGGCCGCAAAGTCGCTTCCACCATCAAGCAGGCGATCGTTGTGCCGGGCTCGGGGCTGGTCAAGGCGCAGGCTGAAAGCGAAGGTCTGGACAAGATCTTTCTCGAGGCCGGTTTCGAATGGCGTGAGCCAGGTTGCTCGATGTGTCTGGCGATGAACCCGGACCGCCTGGAAAGTGGCGAGCATTGCGCCTCCACTTCCAACCGTAACTTCGAAGGTCGCCAGGGTGCGGGTGGTCGTACTCACCTGGTCAGCCCGGCAATGGCCGCAGCAGCGGCGGTCAACGGTCGTTTCATTGATGTTCGCGAACTGATTCAGCACTAAGGAGCCCAGCATGAAAGCCTTTACTCAGCACACCGGCCTTGTCGCTCCTCTGGATCGTGCCAACGTCGATACCGACCAGATCATTCCCAAGCAGTTTCTCAAGTCGATCAAACGCACGGGCTTTGGCCCGAACCTGTTCGATGAGTGGCGTTATCTGGACGTTGGCCAGCCGTATCAGGACAACTCCAAGCGCCCGTTGAATCCGGATTTCGTCCTCAACGACGCACGTTATCAAGGCGCCAGCGTGTTGCTGGCCCGGGAAAACTTCGGCTGCGGCTCAAGCCGTGAGCACGCGCCGTGGGCACTGGATGAATACGGTTTCTGCGCGATTATCGCGCCCAGCTATGCCGACATCTTTTTCAACAACAGCTTCAAGAACGGCTTGCTGCCGATCATTCTTGACGAGGCTGAGGTTGACGAGCTGTTCAAGCAGGTTGAAGCCTGCGAAGGCTACCAGTTGACCATCGACCTGGCTGCTCAGACAGTGACCCGTCCTGACGGCAAGGTGCTGAGCTTTGAAGTCGACGACTTCCGCAAGCATTGCCTGCTTGAAGGTCTGGACGACATCGGCCTGACGCTGGTGGATAGCGAGGCAATTGCCGGTTTTGAAGCCAAACACAGAGCCAGCCAGCCGTGGTTGTTTCGCGGTTGAGATGAGATTTTTGCTGGTGTGATGACTGTGGGAGCTGGGCTTGGTCTGGGCGGCTCCCACAAGGTTCAGCGCAACAGGATTATTTGCGATTTACCAAAAAGGACACCCTGATGAGCTCAGCCCACACTCAAGTCGTACAACGTCAATTCGGTGAACAGGCCGCGGCCTATCTGAGCAGTGCCGTGCACGCCCAGGGTACCGAGTTTGCGCTGCTACAGGCCGAAGTGGCGGGGCGCAGTGATGCTCGGGTTCTGGACCTGGGATGCGGCGCGGGACATGTGAGTTTCAATGTCGCGTCGTCGGTGGGCGAAGTGGTAGCGTACGACCTTTCGCAGCAGATGCTCGATGTGGTGGCGGCTGCAGCGCAGGAGCGAGGGCTGACCAACGTCAGCACCGTGTGCGGCGCGGCGGAAAGTCTGCCGTTTGAGGATGGCGAGTTCGACTTTGTATTCAGTCGCTATTCGGCCCACCACTGGAGCGATCTGGCGCCGGCCTTGCGTGAAGTGCGCAGAGTCCTGAAGCCGGGAGGCGTCGCCGCCTTTATTGACGTAATGTCGCCGGGCAGTCCGTTGCTGGATACCTACCTGCAAAGCGTTGAAGTGCTACGTGACACCAGTCATGTGCGCGACTATTCCGCGGCCGAGTGGTTGCGTCAGGTCAGTGAAGCTGGCCTGTTCACCCGTAGTCACAGCCGTCAGCGTCTGCACCTGGAGTACACCTCCTGGGTAGAACGCATGCGTACCCCGCAAGCCTTTCGGGTCGCGATTCGGGAGTTGCAGCAGGCGATGGGCGCAGAAGTGCGCGAGTATTTCGAGATTTCCGCTGACGGTTCGTTCAGCACCGATGTTCTGGTGCTGTGGGCCGAACGCTAGTTCTTTCCGTTCAGTAGACGAAGAGGCGCTGACCGACAGTGCCGTTACAAAAAATTGAGGATGTTATGAGCAAGCAGATTCTGATTCTCCCAGGTGACGGTATTGGTCCGGAAATCATGACCGAAGCGGTCAAGGTGCTGGAACTGGCCAACGAGAAGTATCAACTGGGCTTTGAACTCAGCCACGACGTGATCGGCGGCGCAGCCATCGACAAGCATGGCGTGCCACTGGCCGACGAAACCCTGGATCGTGCCCGCGCTGCTGATGCGGTATTGCTGGGCGCAGTGGGCGGCCCGAAATGGGACACCATCGAGCGCGATATCCGCCCTGAGCGCGGTCTGCTGAAAATCCGTGCGCAACTGGGCCTGTTCGGCAACCTGCGTCCGGCGATCCTGTATCCGCAACTGGCCGATGCCTCTAGCCTCAAGCCTGAAATCGTTGCCGGTCTGGACATCCTCATCGTTCGTGAACTGACCGGCGGCATCTACTTCGGTGCCCCGCGTGGCAGCCAGACGCTGGAAAACGGCGAGCGTCAGGCTTACGACACGCTGCCGTACAGCGAAAGCGAAATCCGCCGCATCGCTCGAGTCGGTTTCGACATGGCGCGCGTGCGTGGCAAGAAACTGTGCTCGGTGGACAAGGCCAACGTTCTGGCTTCCAGCCAGTTGTGGCGTGAAGTGGTCGAGGAAGTGGCCAAGGATTACCCGGACGTCGAACTGAGCCACATGTACGTCGACAACGCCGCCATGCAACTGGTGCGTGCGCCGAAGCAGTTTGACGTGATCGTGACCGACAATATGTTTGGCGACATCCTTTCCGACGAAGCGTCGATGCTCACAGGCTCCATCGGCATGCTGCCTTCGGCCTCGCTGGATGCCAATAACAAGGGCATGTACGAGCCTTGTCATGGTTCGGCACCTGATATCGCGGGCAAAGGCATTGCCAACCCATTGGCGACTATCCTTTCGGTCTCGATGATGCTGCGTTACAGCTTCAATCTGACCGACGCGGCAGACGCCATTGAAAAGGCTGTCAGCCTGGTTCTTGATCAGGGCTTGCGCACGGGCGACATCTGGTCGGCCGGTAACGCGAAAGTCGGTACGCAGGAAATGGGCGACGCTGTAGTCGCCGCGCTGCGCAATCTGTAATATCTGCGGCCCGTTGCAAATTCGAACCCGAATGCAACGGCCCACTTTTTGTAAAAGGTGTAGTTGCGATGAAACGTGTAGGTCTGATCGGTTGGCGTGGAATGGTCGGTTCCGTGCTCATGCAGCGGATGCTGGAAGAGCAGGATTTTGACCTGATCGAGCCGGTGTTTTTTACCACCTCCAACGTGGGCGGCCAAGGCCCCTCCGTGGGCAAGGACGTGGCTCCGCTCAAGGATGCCTATAGCATCGATGAGTTGAAAACCCTCGACGTGATTCTGACCTGCCAGGGCGGCGACTACACCAATGAGGTGTTCCCGAAGCTGCGCGAAGCCGGTTGGCAGGGTTACTGGATCGACGCCGCTTCCAGCCTGCGTATGCAGGATGACGCGGTCATCGTTCTGGATCCGGTTAACCGCAAGGTCATTGACCAGCAACTGGATGCGGGCACCAAGAACTACATTGGTGGTAACTGCACCGTCAGCCTGATGCTAATGGGTCTGGGCGGTCTGTTCGAAGCCGGTCTGGTGGAGTGGATGAATGCCATGACCTATCAGGCCGCCTCTGGTGCGGGCGCGCAGAACATGCGCGAACTGATCAAGCAAATGGGCGCGACCCACGCGGCTGTTGCCGACGATCTGGCCAACCCTGCCAGCGCGATTCTGGACATCGACCGCAAAGTCGCTGAAGCCATGCGCAGCGATGCCTACCCAACGGAAAACTTCGGTGTGCCGTTGGCTGGTAGCCTGATTCCGTGGATCGACAAAGAACTGCCGAACGGCCAGAGCCGTGAAGAGTGGAAAGGCCAGGCCGAGACCAACAAGATTCTGGGTCGCTTCAAGAGCCCGATTCCGGTCGACGGTATCTGCGTACGGATCGGTTCGATGCGTTGCCACAGCCAGGCACTGACCATCAAGCTTAATAAGGACGTGCCAATCGCCGACATCGAAGGTTTGATCAGCCAGCACAACCCTTGGGTGAAACTGGTGCCAAACCATCGCGAAGCGAGCATTCAGGAGCTGAGCCCGACGTCTGTGACCGGCACCATGAGCATTCCGGTGGGCCGTCTGCGCAAGTTGAACATGGGCTCGCAGTATCTGGGCGCCTTCACCGTTGGTGACCAACTGCTTTGGGGCGCGGCTGAACCGCTGCGTCGCATGCTGCGGATTCTGCTGGAGCGTTGATCGCCCGGTTGTAGCGCCGACATGAAAAACCGCCTTTTGGGGCGGTTTTTTTATGGGTGAAGATTTTTGATTGTCATGCATTCCCTTGTGGGAGCTGAACTTGCTCGCGATAAGGGCACCGCGCATCGCAGGTCGAGCTCGTCCAGGCTTATCGCGAGCAAGCTCGGCTCCCGCATAAGGTCTGAATAGTCTGGAGCATCGTTTATCCCAAAATATGGGATGCAAATTTACATATTGAGATATTTCCCCTTTAAGGTTTATAGTCCCCCTCGCACTCACTGCTCAAAAAATAATAGGTGAAGCGATGCAAGCGCATTTGATCGCGCTCGATTGGGGGACAACCTCACTTCGTGCTTATCGACTCGGCGACCACGGCCGGGTTCTGGAACAGCGCTCGCTGAGCGCAGGCATCATGCAGTTGCCGAGTACGCCGCGAATGATTGCCGGTGAACTCTGCAGCGACGGTTTCGAACTGGCCTTCGACGAGGCGTGCGGCGACTGGCTCGATGCAGAACCCAAATTGCCCGTCATTGCCTGCGGCATGGTAGGCAGCGCCCAAGGCTGGCGCGAAGCGGTCTATCGGGAAACCCCGGCCAGCGTGTCCGGCCTCAGCTCTGCCTTGCAAACCGTACGCAGCCTGCGCGGTGTCGATGTCCACATTATTCCCGGCGTACTTCAGCGTTCGGTCCTGCCCAATGTCATGCGCGGTGAAGAAACCCAAGTGCTGGGCGTTCTGGCAGGGCTGTCTGCCACCGAAGCCCTCAAACCCCTGCTGATTGGTTTACCCGGCAGTCACTCGAAATGGGTTCAGGCCGCCGATGGCTGCATCCTGCATTTCGATACGTTCATGACCGGCGAAGTCTTCGCTGCGTTGAGCAACCACACGATTCTCGGCCGCACCATGCAGCGCAGCGATGTCTTCGATCAGTCGGCATTCGATCTGGGTGTTGCGGTCGCCTTGTCAGCCGACGGCGCAGCGGGACCGCTGTCGACGATTTTCAGTTGCCGCACGCTGGGCCTGACCGGTCAGCTCAGTGCCGATGCACAGCCCGACTACCTGTCAGGTCTGTTGATTGGTCATGAATTAGCGACCCTGGCTGCCATGCAGCGTGACCTCCATTCCGAATTGCCCGCCGTCATTCTTCTGGGCGGCGAGCAACTGTGTCTGCGTTACGGGCGAGCTCTGCACGCCTGCGGTTTTCTCCATGTGACGGTGGCAGAACAGGCCACCGAGCGCGGTCTATGGCAAGTGGCACTCAAAGCCGGCTTGCTCGCCAACATTCCATTAGAGGTCTGACATGCTCAAGCAAGCACTGCTCGAAAACGGCTTGATCGCCATTCTGCGCGGCCTGCGCCCGGCGGAAGCGCCTGCCATCGGTGATGTGTTGTACCAGGCGGGTTTCCGGGTCATCGAAGTGCCACTCAACTCGCCGCAGCCCTACGACAGCATTCGTCTGTTGCGCCAAAGCCTGCCTGCCGATTGCCTGATCGGTGCAGGCACCGTGATGACCCCCGAACAGGTCAATCTGGTCAAGGAGGCGGGCGGACAGGTCATCGTCATGCCGCACAGCGATGCCAAGGTGCTGCGTGCTGCGAAAGAGGCGGGATTGTTCCTGTCACCTGGCGTGGCGACGCCCAACGAGGCCTTCGCTGCCTTGGCTGAAGGCGCCGACGTGCTCAAGCTGTTTCCCGCTGAGCAAATGAGCCCGGCGGTCGTTAAAGCATGGCTGGCAGTGTTGCCGATTGGCACCGCGCTGGTTCCGGTCGGTGGCATTACGCCGGACAACATGAAGGCCTTTCTGGACGCAGGCGTCAAAGGTTTCGGCCTCGGCTCCGGCTTGTTCAAACCGGGCATGAGCGTGGCCGATGTCGACGAGCGGGCCCATGCCTATGTTGCCGCCTGGAAACAGTTGACCGAACGTTTCTGAGTAACCAGAGCGCTTCAGGCGCCACTTCAAATAAGAGAATCGCACACATGAAAATCACCAAACTCACAACTTTTATCGTCCCGCCGCGCTGGTGCTTCCTCAAGGTCGAAACCGACCAGGGCATTACCGGTTGGGGCGAGCCAGTAGTTGAAGGCCGCGCCCACACGGTGGCAGCTGCTGTCGAAGAGCTGTCTGATTACTTGATCGGTAAAGACCCGCGCAACATCGAAGACATCTGGACCGTGCTCTACCGTGGCGGCTTTTATCGTGGCGGCGCGGTGCACATGAGTGCGTTAGCCGGTATCGATCAGGCATTGTGGGATATCAAGGGCAAGCATCTGGGTGTGTCGGTCAGTGATCTGCTCGGCGGCCAGGTGCGTGACAAGATCCGTGTCTATTCGTGGATCGGCGGTGACCGTCCGGCTGACACGGCGCGTGCTGCAAAAGAAGCGGTGGAGCGAGGTTTCACTGCAGTGAAGATGAACGGCACTGAGGAGCTGCAGTTCCTCGACACTTTCGACAAGGTCGATCTGGCGCTGGCCAACGTTGCCGCGGTGCGTGACGCAGTTGGGCCGAACGTTGGCATCGGCGTCGACTTCCATGGCCGGGTGCACAAGCCCATGGCCAAAGTGCTGATGAAAGAACTGGACCCGTACAAGCTGATGTTCATCGAAGAACCAGTGCTCAGCGAGAACTACGAGGCGTTGAAAGAGTTGGCTCCGCTGACCAGTACGCCAATTGCCCTGGGCGAACGGCTCTTCTCGCGCTGGGATTTCAAGCGGGTACTGAGTGAAGGCTACGTCGATATCATCCAGCCGGATGCGTCGCATGCCGGTGGTATCACTGAAACCCGCAAGATCGCCAACATGGCTGAGGCCTACGATGTGGCACTGGCGCTGCATTGCCCGTTGGGGCCGATTGCACTTGCCGCGTGCCTGCAACTGGATGCTGTCTGCTACAACGCATTCATTCAGGAGCAGAGCCTGGGCATTCACTACAACGAGAGCAATGACCTGCTGGATTACATCAAGAATCCCGAGGTATTCGATTACGAAAAAGGCATGGTGAAAATCCCCAACGGGCCAGGCCTGGGCATCGAAATCAACGAAGAGTACGTCAAGGAGCGCGCGGCTATTGGTCATCGCTGGCGCAACCCGATCTGGCGTCATGCCGATGGCAGCTTTGCGGAGTGGTGATTTTTCGGGCTGATGCCTGAGCCTCGTAGGAGCTGCCAAAGGTTGCGAAAGCGATGGGCCTGAACCACCTCAATTCGCAGCCTTCGGCAGCTCCTACAAAATTTCACCCTGTTCGTAGCGACCTCAATAAAGACAAAAAGAGGCACCTCACATGCAAACCCGCACTCTCGAAGGGGCGGCGTCTTTAGCGACGCCTACCCGCAAGCGTTATTTCATCATGGTCCTGTTGTTCATCACCGTCGTGATCAACTATCTGGACCGCAGCAACCTGTCCATCGCTGCGCCAGCACTGACCAGCGAACTGGGGATCGACCCGGTCCATGTCGGGTTGATTTTCTCGGCATTCGGCTGGACTTATGCCGCCATGCAACTGCCCGGTGGCTGGCTGGTGGATCGCGTACCGCCGCGGATTCTGTACACCGCCGCGCTGGCGCTGTGGTCCATCGCGACCATCATGCTCGGCTTCGCTGCCAGTTTCATCGCGCTGTTTGTTTTGCGCATGGCCGTGGGCGCGCTCGAAGCTCCTGCGTATCCGATCAACAGTCGTGTGGTTACCACATGGTTCCCTGAGCGTGAGCGGGCCACGGCCATCGGTTTCTACACGTCCGGACAGTTTGTCGGCCTGGCATTTCTGACGCCGGTGCTGGCCTGGCTGCAAGCGCACTACGGCTGGCATATGGTGTTCGTCAGCACCGGCGCGGTGGGCGTGCTCTGGGCAGTGATCTGGTACATGGTCTATCGCGAGCCTCGTGATTTCAAAGGCGTTAACGAGGCAGAAATCGAGTTGATTCGCGAGGGCGGCGGGCTGGTGGATATCCAGGCTGACACGGCCAAGGAAAAACGTCCGTTCAGTTGGGCGGATCTGGGCATCGTGCTCACCAAGCGCAAGCTCTGGGGGATTTACCTGGGGCAGTTCTGCCTGAACTCGACGCTGTGGTTCTTCCTGACCTGGTTCCCGACCTATCTGGTTAAATACCGCGGCATGGATTTCATCAAGTCCGGCCTTTTGGCGTCGCTGCCATTTCTTGCGGCGTTCGTCGGTGTGCTGTGCTCGGGGTTCTTCTCCGACTGGCTGATCCGTCGTGGTTACACCGTTGGTTTTGCGCGCAAATTGCCGATCATCGCGGGGCTGCTGATTTCCACTTCGATCATTGGCGCGAACTTCGTAGATTCGACCCCGCTGGTTATCGCATTTCTGGCGTTGGCGTTTTTCGGTAATGGTCTGGCGTCCATCACCTGGTCGCTGGTGTCGACCCTGGCTCCGGCGCGTCTGCTGGGCCTGACGGGCGGGACCTTCAACTTCATCGGCAACCTGTCGGCGATTGCTACGCCTATCGTGATTGGCTTTCTGGTCTCGGGAGATTCGTTTGCGCCTGCTATCACTTACATTGCCGCGCTGGCACTGATTGGTGCGCTTTCCTACATCCTGTTGGTGGGCAAGGTCGAGCGTATCGAGCTGTAATCGCAGGTCTCGCCGGTAGCATGGAGATGGGCTGGCGGCGATAATGCCGCCAGTTTTTTGATGGGGTAAAGCCTGATATGTCGCAAGCGCTCGACGACACAGCAAGCAGCACTGCCAAGGATCCTGCTCCGACGGGTACGCAAACCCTGTTGCGCGGACTCGGCGTGGTTCAGGCCGTTGCCGACGGTGCGCGGGACCTGAAAGAGATTGCCCGCCGAATTGGTACGACGCGCAGCACCACGCACCGGCTGGTCAGTTGCCTGGTGGAGGAGCGTTACTTGCGGGTAGTGCCGCAGGTCGGCTATCTGCTGGGGCCAAAGCTGATCGAACTGGGCTTTCAGGCGCGGGAAGAAGTGCCCTTGGCGATGCTCGCCCGGCCGTATCTGGATGAGCTTTCACAGTTGACCGGTGACACCGTCCACCTCGCAATTCGTGATGGCGATGAAGTGCTTTATCTGCACAAGAATCCTGGGCGTAACGGTCCGGAAATGCGCTCGCGAGTCGGCCATCGTATGCCGCTGGCGCGTACCGGGATTGGCAAGGCGTTGCTGCTGGACAGTCCGGAAAGCGAGTGGCAGCGTTTGTATCAGATCAGTCTGCCGGAAGTGGCGCGCAACCCTTTATGGCCCGCCCACGAGGAGCAATCCTGGGAGCAGGTGCGTCAACGGATGCATGAATACGTGCAAGGCGGTTACGCCTTTGATCTGGAGGATAACGAGCCATCGATCCGCTGCGTGGCAGCGCCGATTCGTGATGCGGGCAAGCACATTGTTGCCGGTATCAGCATTGCCAGTACCGTGCCTTACATGCCGCTGGAGAAAATGGCCGAACTGGTGCCGTTGATCAAGCAGGTGGCGGGCAGGTTGTCGGCGGAATTGGGTGGGTAAAGCGGTACCCCTGTAGGAGCTCACCGAGGTTACGAGGCCAGCGATGGCGGTACGTCTGACACACCGCCATCGCTGGCCTTGTAACCTCGGTGAGCTCCTACAGTGACAGTGCAGCGCTTAAGCTTTCAGAGTCGCCATATCAATCACAAAGCGATACTTCACGTCGCCTTTTACAACACGCTCGAACGCTTCGTTGATATTGCGAATGTCGAGCATTTCGATGTCGCAGGTGATGTCGTGTTCAGCGCAGAAGTCCAGTACTTCCTGAGTTTCTGCCATGCCGCCAATCATCGAGCCGGCCAGTACCTTACGGGACATGACCAGATTTACTGCATTCACCGGCGGATCTACTGGCTCGATCAGCCCAACCAGAATGTGCACACCGTCGAAACGCAGGGTCTGCAGGTAGGGATTTAGATCGTGCTGCACCGGGATGGTGTCCAGCAGGAAGTTGAAGGTTCCGGCAACAGCTTGCATCTGCGCTTCGTCGGTAGAGATGACCACGTGATCAGCGCCCTGGCGACGACCTTCCTCTGCCTTGCTGGCGGAGCGGGTGAAGAGGGTGACTTCAGCGCCCATGGCCTTGGCGAACTTGATGCCCATGTGGCCCAGGCCACCCATGCCCAGTACACCAACCTTGTCACCGGCCTTCACACCGTAGTGCTTGAGCGGCGAGTAGGTGGTGATACCGGCGCAAAGAATCGGTGCGGCGCTGGCCAGGTTCAGTTTTTCAGGGATGCTCACGACGAAGCGTTCGCTGACCACGATGCTGTCGGAATAGCCGCCCATGGTCAGGCTGCCGTCGATGCGGTCCTGCCCGGCATAGGTTGGGGTCATGCCGTTCTGGCAGTAGTTTTCCAGATCCGCTTTACAGGCGTCGCAAGTGCGGCACGAGTCAACCATGCAACCAACGCCTACCAGATCACCGACTTTATACTTACTGACATCAGCGCCGACGGCGGTAACTTTGCCGACGATTTCGTGGCCGGGCATCAACGGATAAGAGGCAAAGCCCCACTCGTCACGGGCCTGGTGAATGTCTGAGTGGCAGACGCCACAGAACATGATTTCAATGGCCACGTCATCCGGACGCGGGCTGCGACGTTCGAAGGACAGGGGGGCGAGGGGCGCGGTCGATGATTGGGCGGCATAACCGATAGCTTTGTACATGGTGAACCTCGCAAGGCAATGAATAATTGAGGCTGACCATTTTGCGGGAAGGTAGGGTTCACGACCATGGTCATTCCTCCGCGACTCATGCCTGATCCTCCGGAAGTTTTGGGTTTGATATTGCTACATGTGGCATTTCTGCGATCATGCAGCTGTCTAATCCTCCGCCCGGTGCCTCATGTTGTTGCCCCATCAATCCGATGCCAATGCCACCCTTGTTTCCCTGATCAAGCCATTGGCGACTCGTCCGGGGTTTGTGCCGACGTTGTTGCCTGAGGTCAACGTGGTGTCGTTCGCCAGCTATGTGGCGAGTAGCCCGCAGATCTATGAACCGAGCCTGATGATCATTGCTCAAGGTGGCAAGCTGGCCAGCCTTGGTACACGGACCCTCGATTACGGTGCCGGGCATTATCTGGTTCAGGCGCTTTCTGTGCCGTTCATGTGTGAAACCTTCGCCTCGCCCGAGGCGCCGCTGTTTGGCGTTTCTGTGGCAATTGACCGGGTGATGCTCGGCGAGCTGGTACAGGCCATGGGGCCGATGCCGGATCAGATCGTTGAAGCGCAGACTCCGGAATCAATGACCTCGGCTTTGCTTGATGCGCCGATGCGGGAAAGTGTCGAGCGTTTGTTGCGTTGCCTGCACGATCCGCTCGATTGTCAGGTGTTGGGGCCGTCGCGGTTGCGCGAAGTGCTTTACGCCGCATTGCGCGGTCCTCAGGCCGGGGTGTTACGTGCGTTGGTCGCCCAGCAGAGCCATTTTTCGCGTGTCGCAGCATCGTTGGCGTATCTGCACAGCCATTACGCCGAGCCGTTGAACGTCGATACCCTGGCGCGTCAGGCCAACATGAGTGCTTCGACCTTTCATGAGCATTTCAAACGCAGCACCTTGCTGTCACCCGTGCAGTATCTGAAGCGTCTGCGTCTGCTCAAGGCTCAGCAGATGTTGATTACCGAGGGTATGGGGGTGGCGCAGGTCGCGCACTGTGTGGGGTATCAAAGCACGTCGCAATTCAGCCGCGAATATAAACGCTACTTCAACCGGAATCCGGGGGAAGAGGGTGTGCAGCTGCGAATTCCGGCTTGAATGTTGCTGAACCTGTAGGAGCTCACGAGCAGCGCGAGGCAGCGATAGCGATTTGTCTAACACGCCGCTATCGCTGCCTCGCGCTGCTCGTGAGCTCCTGCAGGTCTTCTGTTTGAAGCAAGACGGCGCGGTGTCAGAGGCAACGCGCCGTCGCAGGTTGCTACATATTTGGGTAGGTAGGGCCGCCGCTGCCTTCCGGTGTCACCCAGGTGATGTTCTGCGAAGGATCCTTGATGTCACAGGTCTTGCAGTGCACGCAGTTCTGGGCGTTGATCTGGAAGCGTTTCTCACCGTCCTCCTGCGTCACCACCTCGTAGACGCCCGCCGGGCAGTAGCGTTGAGCGGGTTCGTCATACAACGGCAGGTTGGTACCGATCGGGATGCTCGGGTCGGTCAGCTTCAGGTGGCAAGGCTGTTCTTCTTCGTGGTTGGTACCGGAGATGAACACCGAGCTGAGCTTGTCGAAGCTGAGCTTGCCGTCGGGTTTCGGGTAGTCGATCTTCGCCGAGTCTGCTGCCAGTTTCAGGCAGGCATAGTCTGGCTTGGTGTCGTGCAGCGTGAACGGTAGCTTGCCACCGAAGATGTTCTGATCAACAAAGTTAAACGCGCCGCCCATGATGGCGCCGTACTTATGGAGTGCAGGACCGAAGTTGCGGCTGGCGAACAGCTCTTCGTGCAGCCAGCTGTTTTTGAATGCAGAAACGTAAGTGTTCAGCTCATCGCCGCCTTCCTTGCCCGCTAGCAAGGCCTCTGCCACTGACTCGGCGGCCAGCATGCCGGACTTCATGGCGGTGTGGCTGCCCTTGATCTTGGCAAAGTTCAGCGTGCCCAGATCGCAACCGATCAGTGCGCCGCCCGGAAATACCATCTTCGGCAGCGAATTCAGGCCGCCCTTGCAGATCGCTCGTGCGCCATAGCTGATGCGCTTGCCACCTTCCAGATACTGCGAAACTACCGGGTGATGCTTGTAGCGCTGAAATTCATCGAACGGCGACAGGTAAGGGTTGCTGTAGGACAGGTCGACGATGAGGCCCACGACCACCTGATTATTTTCCAGGTGATAAAGGAAGGAGCCACCCATGTTCTCGTCGTCCAGCGGCCAGCCAGCGGTATGCACCACCAGACCTTGCTCGTGTTTGGCAGGGTCGACTTCCCAGATTTCTTTCAGGCCAATGCCGTAGTGCTGGGCGTCAGCTTCGGTATCAAGGTTGAAACGTTTGATCAGTTGCTTGCCGATGTGGCCGCGGCAACCTTCGGCAAACAGGGTGTACTTGCCGCGCAATTCCATGCCGGGGGTGTACAGGCCGTCTTTTGGCTGACCCTCGCGGTCAACACCCAGATCACCGGTGACGATACCGCGTACCACACCGTTTTCATCGATCAGCGCTTCCTGAGCGGCGAAGCCCGGGTAAATTTCTACACCGAGGTTCTCGGCCTGCTGGGCGAGCCAGCGGCACAGATTGCCCAGCGAGATAATGTAGTTGCCCTCGTTGTGCATGGTCTTGGGCACAAACAGATCAGGGACTTTTACCGATTTTTCAGCGCTGCGCAGGACATAGATGTCGTCACGCTTGACGGGCGTGTTCAGCGGCGCGCCGAGGTCTTTCCAGTCCGGGAACAACTCGTTCAGTGCGCGGGGTTCGAACACCGCGCCCGATAGGATGTGTGCGCCAACTTCGGAGCCTTTTTCTACTACGCAGACGCTGATTTCCTGACCGGCTTCAGCAGCCTTTTGTTTTAGACGGCACGCGGCAGAAAGCCCGGCGGGGCCGGCACCGACGATGACGACGTCGAATTCCATAAATTCGCGTTCCACAGGCTATCTCCTACTCAAGGCTCACAGTATTTTTTTATATGCAGCGTACTAACCAGCGTGCGGTGCATCAGTAACCCGCATCTTCGAATGCTGCGCAGTATATCTACACCACCCGGCAGGGCCAATACAAACGTTTGTTTGAAATGGCCGCAGGCCAGATAAAACATAGACGCGCGGCTCATGACTGGCGGTTTTGTCGTATTGACCGCATAACGGCTTGCGGTCAAGATACGGACGGTTTTGCGCTCGCCGTAGGCTGAACATCGCCTGAACTGCACCTCTGAGGCGTCGCGAGCGCGTTACAGGCAAATCCACGTCACGAATTTGCGGGTGCAAAGTTTACACGCCTGCATAGCCCAGATGTGCGGCATCTGGTGTTTATCCGTGTTCAGGTGGCTTGTTTATTGAGGTCACCGTTCGTTCTGTACGAATACGTCTGCTTCCAGAGGCTGTTTCACGGGTACATATGCATCGCCGGGTCTTGCACCGGGCGACTTTCTTTTCACCGGAGAGAAACGAGGAATCCATGAAGGTTCTAGTAGCTGTCAAACGAGTGGTCGACTACAACGTCAAGGTTCGCGTCAAGGCGGACAACTCCGGCGTCGATCTCGCTAACGTCAAAATGTCGATGAACCCCTTCTGCGAAATCGCTGTGGAAGAAGCCGTACGCCTGAAAGAGAAAGGCGTTGCGACCGAGATCGTCGTCGTTTCCATTGGTCCGACCAATGCTCAGGAGCAGCTGCGTACCGCGCTGGCGCTGGGCGCTGATCGTGCCATCCTCGTTGAGTCCGCTGATGAGCTGAACTCCCTGGCCGTTGCCAAGTTGCTCAATGCCGTCGTGGCCAAGGAGCAGCCACAACTGGTTATCCTCGGTAAGCAGGCGATCGACAGCGACAATAATCAGACTGGCCAGATGCTGGCAGCGTTGAGCGGCTTCGCTCAGGGCACCTTTGCTTCTAAGGTAGAAGTCAGCGGCGACAAGGTTGCCGTAACTCGCGAAATCGACGGCGGTCTGCAGACTGTTTCGTTGAGCCTGCCTGCTGTGGTCACTACTGACCTGCGTCTGAACGAGCCGCGCTATGCGTCACTGCCAAACATCATGAAGGCCAAGAAGAAGCCGCTTGAAGTGCTGACGCCCGATGCTTTGGGTGTTTCAACCGCTTCCACGACCAAGACCATCAAGGTCGAAGCACCGGCTGCACGTAGCGCGGGCATCAAGGTCAAGTCGGTGGCTGAACTGGTCGAGAAACTGAAAAACGAAGCGAAGGTAATCTAACTATGACTATCTTGGTAATCGCTGAACATGACAATGCAACGTTGGCTCCAGCCACGCTGAATACCGTGGCGGCTGCAGTCAAAATTGGCGGCGACATTCATGTGCTCGTTGCCGGTGCAGGCGCTTCGGCTGTCGCCGATGCTGCTGGCAAGGTCGCTGGCGTCGCGAAAGTGCTGGTGGCCGAAAACGCTGCTTATGCCCATCAACTGCCAGAGAACATCGCTCCTCTGGTCGTCGAGCTGGCCGGTGGCTACAGCCACATCCTGGCCGCCGCTACTTCCAACGGCAAAAACATTCTGCCGCGCGTTGCTGCGCTGCTGGACGTTGACCAGATCTCCGAGATTATCTCGGTCGAATCGGCTGACACCTTCAAGCGTCCGATCTACGCCGGTAACGCTATCGCTACTGTTCAGTCGTCGGCATCGGTCAAAGTGATCACCGTGCGGGCTACCGGTTTCGATCCAGTTGCTGCTGAAGGCGGTTCTGCTGCGGTTGAAGCTGTTGCTGCAGCTCATGACGCAGGCAAATCGAGCTTTGTGGGCGAAGAGCTGGCCCAGTCTGATCGTCCCGAACTGACCGCTGCCAAGATCGTCGTATCTGGCGGTCGTGGCATGCAGAATGGCGACAACTTCAAGCACCTGTACACGCTGGCTGACAAGCTGGGCGCTGCTGTTGGCGCTTCCCGTGCAGCAGTGGACGCAGGCTTCGTACCGAACGACATGCAGGTCGGTCAGACCGGTAAGATCGTTGCACCACAGCTGTACATCGCGGTCGGTATTTCCGGCGCGATCCAGCATCTGGCGGGCATGAAAGACTCGAAAGTCATCGTCGCTATCAACAAGGACGAAGAAGCTCCGATCTTTCAGGTAGCTGATTACGGTCTGGTTGCCGACCTGTTCGAAGCAATCCCTGAGCTGGAGAAGCTGGTTTAATCCAGATGCTTCGCTTATAAGTGCTTCTCTAAAGCCCCGTTCGTTTCGGCCTGTGAGCATCGCGGTTAGTGCGAGTTCACGTGGTCCGGGCGAACGGGTTTTTTATTGGCTGTTTTAAAGCTTCATAGAAAAATCTGAACGCAAAAAAAAGGATTCTCCATGGGTCAGTCAAACAGGCTGCTTTCTGCGCTTTTCATAGGTGTGCTTGCTGCGCCCGGTCTGGCAATGGCGGGGGGCAAGTGTGAGCGCCTGATTGTGACCGGCAGTCCAGATGCCCCTCCTTATCTGTGGCGTGATCCTCAGGACCCCAAGCACTTGATGGGCGCCAGTGCCGATCTGTTCAAGCAGGCGGCGCAAGAGCTAGGGATAAAAGTTGAAGTATTGTTCGCCGGCAAACGCAGTCAGGCGCTTGAAGAAGTGCGTAGCGGCCGCATGGACATGTTGGTGGATGCGCCACTGAATCAGGCTGAGCTAGAGGCGCTGGACTACATCCATCCGCCACTGATTCAGAATGAAGTCATGGTCTGGACGCGTCATGATCAAGCGTTGCCGATGGATACATTGGCTGATCTTCAGGGACACAAGGGGGCGGCGTCCGAACGCATTCGCCTGACGCAGGCATTCGATGCAGCCGTCAAGGCACGCCTGACCCTTGAGCGTCTGCCCAATCTGACCGAGGCCTTTCAGAAACTGATGCTGGGGCAGGTCAATTACGTTCTCGCCAGTCGCTACCCGGGTACGGCGATGGTGCAGACACTCGGCCTTGTCAAGGATCTGGTTGCACGACCGCAACCGGTGGACCAGCCGGGTCTATATCTCGCACTGTCTTTCAATTCGGCTTGCAACGATCCCTGGTTGCGCGGACAGCTGGCCAAAAAGATGACAGAATCGGCCGCTTCTGACCTGTCGGGTGAAGCAGTCAAACGCAATCTGGAAATCTGGAAGGCTCAATTACTGCATCCGGCCAGCGCCTCAAACAAGTAGGAATGTTTTTGTGACTTCTTTTGTGACTTCTTTTGTGACTTCTTTTGTGACAGCTTTTGTGAAAAGCCGCCCTTTATTCGCGACCATTGCATTTGCCGCATTGGTGGGCTGTGCCAACGATCCGGCACCGATTGAACAAATGAAACTGACCGAGAAAGCCGTCGCCCAGGCCAAGGCTGTGGGGGCCGTCGATGAGCCGGAAATGCAGATGGCGGAATCGAAACTGGGGCAGGCTCGCTCTGAGATGATCAATGAATCGTTCAAGGCTGCGCGTATGCAAGCTGAGCAGGCCGAACTGGATGCGCGCCTGGCAGAGGCTCGGGTTCTGACTGAGAAGAGTCAGGAGCAAATAACTCAGCTGGACACTCGCCTCAACCGTCTGCGCAAGCAGTTGGGGGAGGGGCAATGAAGCGTATGTCTCGAGTATTAAAGGCTTGTCTGCTGTCGGGTTTCGCCGGTCTTTATGGTTGTGCAGGTCATCAGGTGGGTGAGCAGGCGTTGCAGCAGGCAAATGCTGACTTTCAGAAAGTGAAAGAGGACGGCGATGTGCTGCGCAGTGCTCCGAAAGACGTAGTGCGCGCAGGTGAGTTGCTGGGCAAGGCTGAGCGCCTGTCGACTTACCTGGGCAGCGGCAGTGATGTGGCTCATTACGCGTATCTCAGCAGCCGCTACAGCGCGATCGCCCGTGAGCACAGCAATTTGCTGCTCAACACCGAGCGGCTTGAAAAGCAGGAAATGGAGCGCCAGCGGCTTCAGTTGGCGCTGCGTGAAGCGAAGCTGGCCAGTGCCCAGCAACACGGCCAGTGGCTGGAAGACCAGATTGTCAGCCTGGCTACTACGCAGACCGAGCGCGGGTTGGTCATGACGTTGGGTGATGTGTTATTCGATACCGGTCACGCTGAGCTCAAAAGCTCGGCCAACCGCACAGTGCTCAAGGTTGTGCAGTTTTTGCAGCTTAACCCCAAACGCGTTGTCCGTATCGAGGGCTATACCGACAACACGGGTGAAAAGCAGGAAAATCTGCGGTTGTCCCAAGAGCGTGCGCAATCGGTGGCCGACGTGTTGACGGATCTCGGCGTCGATGAAAAACGCATTCATGTGCAGGGCTATGGTGATGAATACCCTGTGGAGGCCAATGCTTCCGAGCGGGGTCGTGCGAAAAACCGTCGTGTTGAGATCGTCTTTTCTGATTCCAAAGGGCATCTCGGCCCCAATCGCTGAAAAAACTTTAAAAAAATCGATGCCTGTTTTCAGGTGTCGATTTTTTTTGGCCTAAAAAGCCGACGGCTTGGCGCTTTTGCCTGATAAATTTTTTAATCAAAGTGTTCAAGGGCTAGCCGTTCAGGAAACTGTCCCAGTACACTTCGCAACTGTTCTGGTGACAAATCGACTATCTTCCTACAAAAGCAAGTCCCCAGCGGTATCGAGGCTGCGTCATGACCAACCTTCTGCTCTATCAAAAAATCGCTCAGCAGCTGGCTGAAGATATTCGTCGCGGTGTTTATCAGCCGGGCGAGCGTGTGCCCTCGGTGCGCAAGATGAGTTCGCAGCTCAATGTCAGCCATGCGACCGTCTTGCAGGCGTATGCGAATCTGGAAGATCAGGGGTTGATTCGGGCTCGGCCGCAGTCGGGTTATTACGTGCACCAGACCCCCGCGCTCACGGCGCCTACACCCGACATTGCTCGTGTGGAAAGACCGGGGCTGGTGACGCGCAGCAGCATTATTCAGCAGGTTTTGATGGAGTCGCGCCGTGAAGGGGTTTTCCCTTTAGGCGCTGCGGTGCCGCATGTCGATTACCTGCCTGTGCGTGCCTTGCACCAGCAGATAGCAAAAGTGACCCGTTTTCAGAGCCCTCGGGCGTTCAGTTACATGTTCAGTCCGGGTTTCGAACCCTTGCGTCGTCAGGTTGCCATTCGCATGCGAGACGCTGGCGTAGTGGTTGATCCGGCTGACGTAGTGATTACTCACGGTTGCGTCGACGCCCTGCAGATGGCATTGCGGGTTGTCACCAGGCCTGGTGATCTGATCGCCGCAGAGTCGCCGACCTACTACGGGTTGCTGCAACTGGCTGACTTGTTAGGGCTCAAGGTCATTGAAATACCCAGCGACCCGCAGACAGGCATCAGCCTGGAAGCGTTGCAACTGGCAGCGAATCAGTGGTCGATCAAGGCCCTGGTGTTGACCTCGCGCCTGAGTAATCCGCTGGGCAGTAGCATGCCTGAAGAGCGCCAGAAGCATTTGCTGCGGCTTGTTTCGGATTTCGATATTCAAGTGGTTGAAGATGATATTTATGGCGAGCTGATGTTTGAGCAAGGGCGAGCCAAGGCTTTGAAGGCCTTTGATCGTCTGGGTCGTGTTATCTATTGCTCCAGCTTCTCGAAAACCTTGTCGCCCGGCGTGCGTATCGGCTGGATGATTGCGGGAAAATACCAGTCGGAAATTCAGCGCCTTCAGATATTCAGCACTCATTCAGCGTGCAGCGTCACGCAAATGGGCGTTGCCGCTTATCTGGAAAATGGTGGTTATGACCGTCATCTGCGGTTTATTCGCGCCGAGTATCGGAAAAACCTCAGCGCTTTTCAGCTCGCGGTGCAACAGTACTTTCCCGAAGGTACGCAGATGAGCCGACCGCTGGGTGGCTTTATCTTGTGGGTCAGCCTGCCAGGGCGAGTCAATACACAGGAGTTGCACATCCGGGCACTGGAGCAGGGGATCAGCATTGCGCCGGGACTGATCTTCAGCAATACAGAACAGTTCAATCACTGCATTCGTCTGAACTGTGGCATCCCGTGGAATCGCGAGGCGGAGAGGGCGCTTATGACGCTCGGAATGCTGGCCAAACAGTTATGTCAGGAAACGGTTGAGCTCTATTGAGGTCAGCTATTTAGGTCCTGCAGAAATAGCGCATCGCTCTGCAGGTTGATCTCTGTCTTGTTATTGGACGTGCAACAGGCCAGCATGTTGTTTTCTGCCTTTGCCATTTCTGCCCTATGAATGTTTTTCGCTGTGTAGCGTTGTCGTTGGTCGTTCTTCTGGGTGCCTGTGATGCTCAGGACGGGGCCGCGCCCAAGCCCAAGGTTTCAGCTGAAACCCAGGTGCCGAAGAAGACTGATGCCAGCCCTTCTGTGGCTGAGTCGACACCCTCTGCGCCTGAGCCTGCAAAGGCGCCGACGCATGAGTTGGCGCCTAATATATCGGTGGTTCCGGTGACGGCCAAAGATGGCGCAAGTGCGTCAGGCAAGCCGAAGGCTGAAGCGACAAAAACGCCTGCAACCAAAACAGTGACCGAGAAAAAGCGCGATGCGGTGGCCCGCAAGTCGGTGGCCGAGAGTAAAAAAGCGCTCAAAGACACTAGCCTGAACAATGCCAAGCTCGATTTGAGCCTGCCTCCTGAGCTGGCCGAAGAGCTGCAGCCTGCCGGAACGACCAAGGCCAAACCTCGCAAGCCAATTTTGCCGCCAATGTTTGGCGATAAGCGCGCTTCTGGTAATGACCCTTTTGAGCTCAATGGGCGCATTCTGAGCAACGAGATGGATTTGCAGATGCGTAACGACAGTCGGCGTGAGGTGGAAGGTGCTGCGCTGGACTTCAAGTTCAGGCAGTAGCGCCAGGGATTTCAAACGCGCGTTTCAGCGGGTACTATCACGCTTCGAATTTCTCTTTCAGGGTGCTGGTCATGGACTGCCGCTCAGGGTGTGGTGCTTGTTGCATCGCGCCTTCTATCACTTCTCCCATACCCGGTATGCCTGATGGCAAGCCTGCAGGCGAGCGTTGTCTGCATTTATCACTCGATATGCTGTGCACAATTTTTGGTCAGCCCGAACGTCCCGCAGTGTGCAGTCAGTTCAAGGCTGCGCACGATGTCTGTGGAGTGGATCAAGCTGATGCGATTCGTCTGATTACCTGGTGGGAGGACGCTACAGCAGTTGCGTGAGGGTTGCTGTGCGACAGAATTGATTGGCTGGAACTTCAAACAATAAGGAATACAACAATGAGTTCGCTGCATCGAATAGCTGTTGTCTGCGGTATCACTGTGCTCATCTCTGCTGTTGCTCAGGCTGAGGACTGGAAAGTTGCAAAAGATGAGGCGGGGATCAAGGTTTCGCTGAGCGAGGTGTCGGGTTCTCAGTACAAGGCTTATCGTGGCGAGACCGTTATCAACGCGAGTGTCGCTAAGTTGCGCAGTCTTCAAGAGGACGTAGCGGGTGCCTGTGCCTGGATTCATGAGTGCAAGTCGCAGAAGATGCTGAAACATGAGGGCAATCAAGCCTGGACGTACACTCAGATCAATACGCCGTGGCCGGTAACGCCTCGGGATTCGGTATTGCTGGTGACGACGGAAGAGGGCGCTGACGGCAGCCTGACCCGCAAACTTCAGGAGGTACCCAAGTACATACCTGAGGAAAAAGGGTTTGTGCGGGTGTCGCAAGTCGACGGCTTCTGGAAGTTTGTGCCGCAAGGGCCGAACAAGACTCTAGTGACTTATCAAGTACATACCGAACCAGGCGGTAGCGTGCCTTCATGGCTGGCTAACAAGTTCGTGGTAGATGCGCCGTTTAATACGTTGAAGGCGTTGAAGGAAAGGGCTGAGAAGTAGTCTCGCTTATTGCGCATCCCATCAATCATGGATTTGAAGCACATTACTTATAGGGGCTGCCGAAGGCTGCGACGCGTTTGTCCTGCTACACAGCCTTCGGCAGCTCCTGCAAGGTTCTGTATCTGCTGAGCGTTCCAGGTAAGCAGGCATAAAAAAGGGCTGCCATTGGCAGCCCTTTTCAGTTGTAGCGTGAAGCTTACTTGCGGTCTTCCAGTGGCACGATATCGCGGGACACGTAGCCTGTGTATAGCTGGCGTGGACGGCCAATCTTGTACGGGCTGGAAAGCATTTCCTTCCAGTGGGAGATCCAGCCGACAGTCCGCGCCAAGGCGAAGATTACGGTGAACATGCTGGTTGGGATGCCGATTGCCTTGAGGATGATGCCCGAATAGAAGTCGACGTTCGGGTACAGCGAGCGCTCGATGAAGTAAGGATCGGTCAGGGCGATCTCTTCCAGGCGCATGGCCAGCTCAAGTTGCGGGTCATTGGTGATGCCCAGCTCCTTGAGGACTTCGTCGCAGGTCTGCTTCATCACGGTGGCGCGCGGGTCGCGGTTCTTGTAAACCCGGTGACCGAAGCCCATCAGTTTGAACGGATCGTTCTTGTCCTTGGCTTTGGCGATGAACTTGTCGATGTTCGACACATCGCCGATCTCATCCAGCATGGACAGTACTGCTTCGTTCGCGCCGCCGTGTGCCGGGCCCCAGAGCGCGGCAATACCGGCTGCGATGCAGGCGAACGGGTTAGCCCCCGAAGAGCCCGCCATACGTACGGTGGACGTCGAGGCGTTCTGTTCGTGGTCGGCGTGCAGGATGAAGATCTTGTCCATGGCCTTGGCCAGTACCGGGCTGATCGGTTTGATCTCGCACGGTGTGTTGAACATCATGTGCAGGAAGTTCTCGGCGTAGCTCAGGTCATTACGCGGGTACATCATGGGTTGACCCATGGAGTACTTGTACACCATTGCTGCCAGGGTCGGCATCTTGGCGACCAGACGGATGGCCGAGATTTCACGGTGCTGTGGATTATTGATATCCAGAGAGTCGTGATAGAACGCGGAGAGAGCGCCCACCACGCCGCACATCACTGCCATCGGGTGAGCGTCGCGGCGGAAGCCGTTGAAAAATGTTTTGAGTTGCTCGTGAACCATGGTGTGGTTTTTCACGACAACAACGAACTGGGCTTTCTGTTCGGCGGTTGGCAGTTCGCCGTTCAGCAACAGGTAGCAGGTTTCCAGGTAGTCCGACTGTTCAGCCAGTTGTTCGATCGGATAGCCGCGGTGCAGCAGGATCCCGTTGTCACCATCAATGTAGGTGATCTTCGACTCGCAAGAGGCGGTCGACATGAAGCCTGGGTCGAATGTGAAGCGGCCGGTGGCTGTCAGACCACGTACGTCGATAACGTCGGGGCCTACGGTGCCGGTCAGAATGGGCAGCTCGACGGGGGCTGCGCCCTCGATGATCAACTGCGCTTTATTATCAGCCATGTGGCCTCCTGTTTATGCTTCAAATCATCAGACGGCCCCCCACGCAGGGCCCGCACCACTATAGTTAGATAAAATCTAAAGTCAATTTGCCTAAAGTCGTGTTCCAGAAGGCTTTCAGGCTTGATTTGCCCTGCGACATTGTGTCACTTACGCTTTTTATCCGGCCAGCGCAATCACCTATTTGAAGGGCTTCTCTGCGTTGTCATTAGTGACCTAACTGTCTATACTCGGCGTCCGACCGCCAGGGGCTTTAGGGCCTGTATACCGGTGGTCGTCACTCCCTGGGTGGTGGGTACCTGACCAGTGCACTTCCCAATAATTTGCCCTGATTGTTAGGGGCTCTTCAGTGTGAAATAAAGCCGTGAAAAGCCAACGACCTGTAAACCTAGACCTAAGGACCATCAAACTCCCAGTCACTGCTTACACGTCCATTCTTCACCGCATCTCCGGAGTTATTCTGTTTGTCGGCCTCGTCATCATGCTTTACGCATTGGACAAGTCGCTGAGCTCCGAGGAAGGCTTCGGTGAGGTGAAAGCGTGTCTGACCAGCCCGCTGGCCAAGCTTGTGATTTGGGCTCTGCTGTCCGCCTTGCTTTATCACCTGGTAGCGGGCATCCGCCACCTGATCATGGATGCGGGCATTGGCGAGACGCTGGAAGGCGGCAAGCTGGGCTCCAAAATCGTTATCGCCGTATCCGTGGTGGTAATCGTTCTGGCGGGAGTATGGATATGGTAACCAACGTCACTAACCTGTCGCGTTCGGGCCTCTATGACTGGATGGCGCAGCGCGTATCTGCGGTCGTGCTCGCGGCTTATTTCATTTTCCTGATCGGATACCTCGTTGCCCACCCGGGCATCGACTATGCCCAGTGGCATGGTCTGTTCTCTCATACGGGAATGCGCATTTTCAGCCTCTTGGCCCTCGTTGCTCTGGGCGCTCACGCCTGGGTCGGCATGTGGACCATCGCCACTGACTACCTGACGCCAATGGCGCTGGGCAAGTCGGCGACCGCTGTGCGTTTCCTTTTCCAGGCAGTCTGCGGCGTTGCGATGTTCGCGTACTTTGTCTGGGGTGTGCAGATTCTTTGGGGTATCTGATTCATGGCTAACATAAATACACTTACATTCGACGCCATCATTATTGGTGGCGGCGGTGCAGGCATGCGTGCAGCCTTGCAGCTGGCTCAGGGCGGCCACAAGACCGCCGTAGTCACCAAGGTTTTCCCGACTCGCTCGCACACCGTTTCTGCTCAGGGTGGCATCACCTGTGCAATTGCATCTGCCGACCCGAACGATGACTGGCGCTGGCACATGTACGATACCGTCAAGGGCTCCGACTATATCGGTGACCAGGACGCTATCGAATACATGTGTCAGGAAGGCCCGGCTGCGGTCTTTGAGCTGGATCACATGGGTCTGCCATTCTCCCGCACCGAAACCGGTCGTATCTACCAGCGTCCGTTTGGTGGTCAGTCCAAGGATTTCGGCAAGGGCGGTCAGGCTGCGCGTACGTGTGCGGCCTCTGACCGTACCGGCCACGCGCTGTTGCACACCCTGTATCAGGGCAACCTGAAAGCAGGTACCACTTTTCTGAACGAGTATTACGCTGTTGATCTGGTGAAAAACCAGGACGGCGCGTTCGTGGGGGTGATTGCGATCTGCATCGAAACCGGCGAAACCATGTACATCCGCGCCAAGGCGACTGTACTGGCTACCGGCGGCGCTGGCCGTATCTATTCCTCTACCACCAATGCCCTGATCAATACCGGTGACGGCGTTGGTATGGCACTGCGTGCCGGTGTTCCTGTTCAGGACATCGAAATGTGGCAGTTCCACCCGACTGGCATCGCTGGTGCAGGTGTACTGGTTACTGAAGGTTGCCGTGGTGAAGGCGGATACCTGATCAACAAGCATGGTGAGCGTTTCATGGAGCGCTATGCGCCGAACGCGAAAGACCTTGCTGGTCGTGACGTTGTTGCGCGCTCGATGGTTAAAGAGATCATTGCCGGTAACGGTTGTGGTCCTGATGGCGATCACGTGATGCTGAAGCTCGATCACTTGGGCGAAGAAGTGCTGCACAGCCGCTTGCCAGGTATCTGTGAGCTGTCGAAGACCTTTGCGCACGTGGATCCGGTTGTTGCTCCAGTACCTGTCGTGCCTACCTGCCACTACATGATGGGTGGTGTTGCCACCAATATTCATGGTCAGGCCATGACTCAGGATGCTGACGGCAATGATCAGATCCTCCCTGGGTTGTTCGCGGTAGGTGAAGTGGCGTGCGTATCTGTGCACGGTGCCAACCGTCTGGGTGGTAACTCGCTGCTCGACCTCGTGGTATTTGGTCGTGCTGCAGGCCTGCACCTGGAGAAAGTGCTGACCGAAGGCATTGAATATGCTGACGCGAGCGAAACCGATATCGATGCCGCGCTGAGCCGTCTCAATGGCCTCAACGAGCGTACCGAAGGTGAGGACGTTGCCACTCTGCGTCGCGAGCTGCAAAGCTGCATGCAGAACTACTTTGGTGTGTTCCGCACCGGCGAATACATGCAGAAAGGTATCGCCCAGCTGGCAGACCTGCGTGTTCGTATCGCCAACGTCAAGATCAACGACAAGTCCCAGGGCTTCAACACTGCGCGTATCGAAGCGCTTGAGTTGCAGAACCTGCTGGAAGTCGCCGAAGCCACGGCGGTTGCTGCGGAAGTGCGTAAAGAGTCCCGCGGTGCTCACGCTCGCGAAGACTATGAAGATCGTGACGATGAAAACTGGCTGTGCCACACCCTGTACTTCCCGGGCGAGAAGCGGGTTGCCAAACGTGCAGTCAACTTTGCGCCGAAGACAGTACCGGCGTTTGAACCGAAAATTCGGACTTACTAAAGGTGGCCGCTATGTTGAAAGTTGAAGTTTATCGCTACAACCCCGACAGCGACTCTGCGCCTAAGACCCAGGTGTTCGACGTTGATACCGGTGGCAAAGACTTGATGGTGCTGGATGTATTGGCCCTGATCAAGGAACAGGATGAAGGTTTCTCCTACCGTCGTTCGTGCCGCGAAGGTGTTTGCGGTTCCGACGGTATGAATATCAACGGCAAAAACGGCCTGGCGTGTATCACGCCGCTGTCGGCCGTGGTCAAGGGCAACAAGCTGGTGGTGCGTCCGCTGCCTGGTTTGCCTGTGATACGTGACCTGGTTGTTGATATGAGCATCTTCTACAAGCAGTACGAGAAGGTTAAGCCATATCTGTTGAACGACACCCCGGCTCCGGCCATCGAACGTCTTCAGACTCCTGAAGAGCGTGAGAAGCTGGATGGTCTGTACGAGTGCATTCTGTGCGCTTGCTGCTCGACCTCCTGCCCGTCGTTCTGGTGGAACCCGGACAAGTTCCTCGGTCCAGCTGCACTGCTGCAAGCCTATCGTTTCCTGGCTGACAGCCGTGACAACAAGACCGCCGAACGTCTGGCTTCGCTTGATGACCCGTTCAGCGTATTCCGCTGCCGCGGGATCATGAACTGCGTAAACGTTTGTCCGAAGGGCCTTAACCCAACCAAGGCTATCGGTCACGTGCGCAACATGCTCCTGCAAAACGGCGTCTGATTTGACTGTTACACCGTAATGCCGTAATACCCGTAACCGCTGCGGCGCAGGCTTCAACCGGCGCCGTAGTTTTAACCTGAGCAGCAACAAGTAATGTTGCGGCTCTTATTTTGAAGAAATAAGACCAGCAGGGGCATCCGGGCTGGTACCCGGACTATCTGCGTGATCCTAAGTGACTTGATACAGTCGCTGCACATGACTATCTCAGGTTTGCTGTGGTGTCTTCGCCGGTGGTGTCCCCTTACCGAGGGTGACCAAGCATGCAAGAAAGCGTGATGCAGCGCATGTGGAACAGTGCCCACCTTTCCGGTGGTAACGCTGCCTATGTGGAAGAGCTCTATGAGCTCTACCTGCACGACCCTAACGCTGTGCCAGAGGAATGGCGCACCTACTTTCAGAAGTTGCCCGCTGACGGCAACTCTGCCACCGATGTATCGCACTCGACGATTCGCGATCATTTCGTGTTGCTGGCCAAAAACCAGCGCCGCGCCCAGCCGGTATCCGCCGGGAGCGTGAGCAGCGAGCATGAAAAGAAGCAGGTCGAAGTGTTGCGGCTCATCCAGGCTTACCGTATGCGCGGCCATCAGGCGGCCCAGCTCGACCCGCTGGGGCTGTGGCAACGTACGGCGCCAGCTGACCTGTCGATCAATCACTACGGATTGACCAACGCTGACCTGGATACCACTTTCCGTGCCGGAGACTTGTTCATCGGCAAAGAGGAAGCGAGCCTACGCGAAATCCAGGACGCCCTACATAAGACATATTGCCGCACCATCGGCGCTGAGTTCACCCACATCGTGGATTCCGAGCAGCGCAACTGGTTCATGCAGCGTCTTGAAAGCGTCCGTGGCCGTCCTGCGTTCTCTGCCGAAATTCAGAGCCACTTGCTCGAGCGCGTTACCGCGGCAGAGGGTCTTGAAAAGTACCTGGGCACCAAATACCCAGGCACCAAGCGCTTCGGTCTGGAAGGTGGCGAAAGCCTGATTCCGATGCTGGACGAATTGATCCAGCGTTCCGGTTCGTACGGCACCAAGGAAATCGTTATCGGCATGGCCCACCGTGGTCGCCTTAACGTGCTGGTCAACACCTTCGGCAAGAACCCCCGCGAGCTTTTCGACGAGTTCGAAGGCAAGAAAAAAGTCGAGCTGGGTTCCGGTGACGTTAAGTATCACCAGGGCTTTTCTTCGAACGTAATGACCCCGGGCGGCGAAGTTCACCTCGCCATGGCGTTCAACCCGTCTCACCTGGAGATCGTTTCTCCGGTGGTCGAAGGTTCTGTTCGTGCTCGTCAGGATCGTCGTAACGATCCGAACGGTGACAAGGTTCTGCCAATTTCCCTCCACGGTGATGCTGCTTTTGCAGGGCAGGGCGTGGTCATGGAAACCTTCCAGATGTCGCAGACTCGCGGCTTCAAGACGGGCGGCACGATCCATATCGTCATCAACAACCAGGTTGGTTTCACCATCAGCAACCCGCTGGACTCGCGTTCCACCGAGTACGCCACCGACGTTGCCAAGATGATTCAGGCGCCGATTCTCCATGTGAATGGCGATGACCCTGAAGCCGTTGTATTCGTAACCCAGCTGGCTATCGACTACCGCATGCAGTTCAAGCGTGACGTGGTAATCGATCTGGTCTGCTACCGTCGTCGCGGCCACAACGAAGCGGATGAACCAAGCGGCACTCAGCCTTTGATGTACCAGCAAATCACCAAACAGCGCACCACGCGTGAGCTGTATGCCGAAAGCCTGATCAAGGCCGGCGTTCTGGATGATGCTCGCGTACAGGCCAAGATCGACGACTACCGCAACGCGCTGGACAACGGTCTGCATGTTGTGAAAAGTCTGGTCAAAGAGCCAAACAAAGAGCTTTTCGTGGACTGGCGTCCGTATCTGGGCCACGCCTGGACTGCACGTCACGACACCCGCTTTGACCTCAAGACCCTGCAGGAGCTGTCGGCCAAGCTGATGGAGCTGCCAGAAGGTTTCGTGGTTCAGCGTCAGGTTCAGAAAATCTACGAAGACCGTCAGAAGATGCAAGCCGGCGGCCTGCCGATCAACTGGGGTTACGCCGAAACCATGGCGTACGCAACCCTGGCATTCGAAGGTCACCCGATTCGCATGACGGGTCAGGACATCGGCCGCGGTACGTTCTCGCACCGTCATGCGGTGCTGCACAACCAGAAAGACGCCGGTACCTACATTCCGTTGCAGAATCTGTATGCCGGTCAGCCACGTTTCGATCTGTATGACTCCTTCCTTTCGGAAGAAGCCGTACTGGCCTTCGAATACGGCTACTCGACCACCCAGCCAGATGCCCTGGTTATCTGGGAAGCCCAGTTCGGCGACTTCGCCAACGGTGCGCAAGTGGTTATCGACCAGTTCATCACCAGCGGCGAGCACAAGTGGGGCCGTCTGTGCGGTCTGACCATGTTGCTGCCTCATGGTTATGAAGGGCAGGGGCCAGAACACTCGTCGGCACGTCTTGAGCGTTACTTGCAGGGTTGTGCAGAGCACAACATTCAGGTGTGCGTACCGACTACGCCAGCGCAGATCTACCACTTGCTGCGTCGTCAGGTTATCCGTCCGCTGCGCAAGCCGCTGATTGTGCTGACACCGAAGTCGTTGCTGCGTCACAAGCTGGCCGTTTCGACCCTGGAAGATCTCGCCGAAGGTTCGTTCCAGACTGTCATCCCGGAAATCGATACGCTCGATGCCGCCAAAGTGACGCGTCTGGTGCTGTGCGGCGGCAAGGTTTACTACGACCTGCTGGAAAAACGCCGTGCCGAAGGCCGCGAAGATATCGCCATCGTGCGTATCGAGCAGCTGTACCCGTTCCCGGAAGACGACCTGATGGAGGCGATTGCGCCTTACACCAACCTGCAGAAGGTTGTGTGGTGTCAGGAAGAACCGATGAACCAGGGTGCCTGGTACAGCAGCCAGCACCACCTGCGTCGCAGCGTTGGTAATCACAACCGCAACCTCGTTCTCGAGTATGCCGGTCGTGACGCCTCTGCAGCGCCTGCATGTGGTTACGCTTCGATGCACGCCGAGCAGCAGGAAAAACTGCTGCAAGATGCCTTCACTGTTTAACGCCTTCGCGCATTAGAAACCGAATTAAGGAATTACAGATAATGGCTATCGAGATCAAAGCCCCCTCTTTCCCGGAATCAGTTGCCGACGGCACCATTTCCAAGTGGCACAAACAGCCGGGCGAAGCGGTAAAACGTGACGAGCTGCTGGTTGACATCGAGACTGACAAGGTTGTCCTCGAAGTACTGGCCGAAGCTGACGGCGTACTGGCATCGATCGTGAAAGGCGAGGGCGAAATCGTCCTCTCCAACGAACTGATCGCAACTCTGGACGGTGGCGCTACCGCATCTGCTGCTCCGGCCGCCGCGGCCGCACCTGCTGCTGCCCCGGCTCAAGCAGCTGCTCCGGCCGCTGCTCCAGCTGCCGCTGGCGACGAAGATTCGGTTGCTGCTCCTGCTGCTCGCAAACTGGCTGAAGAAAACGGCATCAACCTGGCCAGCGTCAAAGGCACTGGTAAAGATGGCCGCGTCACCAAGGAAGACGTGGTTGCTGCTGTTGAAGCCAAGAAATCTGCACCTGCCGCTGCTCCTGCTGCCCAGCCAACTACCGCCGCTGCGCCTGTGGTTGCTACTGGCGACCGTACCGAGAAGCGTGTTCCGATGACTCGTGTACGTGCCACCGTTGCCAAGCGTCTGGTTGAAGCTCAATCGAACATGGCGATGCTGACCACGTTCAACGAAGTCGACATGACTGAAGTCATGGCGCTGCGTTCGAAGTACAAGGACCTGTTCGAGAAGTCCAACAATGGCGTACGCCTGGGCTTCATGTCGTTCTTCGTCAAGGCAACCACCGAGGCGCTGAAACGCTTCCCGGCTGTCAACGCTTCGATCGATGGTTCCGATATCGTTTACCACGGCTACGCTGACGTCGGTGTTGCGGTATCCAGCGATCGTGGTCTGGTGGTTCCGGTTCTGCGTAATGCAGAGCAGATGAGCCTGGCTGAAATCGAAGGTGGCATCGCTACCTTCGGCAAGAAAGCCCGTGACGGTAAGCTGTCAATCGACGAAATGACTGGCGGTACCTTCACCATCACCAACGGTGGTACTTTCGGTTCGATGATGTCGACTCCGATCGTTAACCCGCCGCAAGCGGCCATCCTGGGTATGCACAACATTATCCAGCGCCCGATGGCGGTCAATGGTCAGGTTGTGATTCGTCCGATGATGTACCTGGCTCTGTCTTACGATCACCGTTTGATCGATGGTAAAGAAGCTGTGACGTTCCTGGTGACCATCAAGAACCTGCTGGAAGATCCAGCTCGTCTGCTGCTGGATATCTGATGAGGCAGCCCCGGGCTGCAAGCCGCAAGCTGCGAGAGAAAAGCAGCGTGGGGTGGAGCTCGGGTTTTGCAAATGACATCTAATGAACAAGTTGCAACGCTCGTCTGTAATACATCACAGGCCAGCTTGCAGCTTGTAGCTTAAAGCTCGCAGCTAAAGAGGAACTCTTTGTTATGTCCCAGAAATTCGACGTGGTAGTGATTGGCGCAGGCCCTGGCGGTTATGTTGCCGCCATCAAGGCTGCGCAACTTGGTCTCAAGACTGCCTGCATCGAGAAGTATCAGGACAAGGAGGGCAAGCTGGCCCTCGGCGGTACTTGCCTGAACGTGGGTTGCATTCCGTCCAAGGCGCTGCTGGACAGCTCCTGGAAGTTCTACGAAGCCAAAAATGGTTTCTCGATCCATGGTATTTCGACTTCTGAAGTCAGCATGGACGTACCGGCCATGGTCGGTCGCAAGGCTAACATCGTCAAAGGCCTGACCGGCGGCGTTGCCAGCCTGTTCAAAGCCAATGGCGTGACCACTCTGCAAGGCCACGGCAAGCTGCTGGCCGGCAAGAAAGTCGAGCTGACCGCTGCTGATGGCACCGTTGAAGTCATCGAAGCTGATCACGTGATTCTGGCCTCCGGTTCGCGTCCGATCGACATTCCACCGGCTCCGGTTGATCAGAAAGTCATCGTTGACTCGACTGGTGCCCTGGAATTCCAACAGGTTCCGAAGCGTCTGGGTGTGATCGGCGCTGGCGTTATCGGCCTGGAGCTGGGTTCGGTATGGGCTCGTCTGGGTGCACAGGTTACTGTTCTGGAAGCCCTGGATAAATTTATCCCGGCTGCTGACGAAGCTGTTTCCAAAGAAGCGCTGAAAACTTTCACCAAGCAAGGCCTGGACATCAAACTGGGCGCTCGCGTTACCGGTTCGAAAGTTGAAGGCGAAGAAGTTGTGGTCAGCTACACCGACGCAGCAGGCGAGCAGTCGATCACCTTCGACCGTTTGATCGTAGCCGTTGGTCGTCGTCCGGTGACAACTGATCTGCTGGCAGCTGACAGCGGTGTGGACTTGGATGAGCGTGGTTTCATCTACGTCGATGACTACTGCACCACCAGCGTTCCGGGCGTTTACGCGATCGGCGACGTGGTTCGTGGTCTGATGCTGGCCCACAAGGCTTCTGAAGAAGGCATCATGGTTGTTGAGCGCATCAAGGGTCACAAGGCTCAGATGAACTACAATCTGATCCCTTCGGTTATCTACACCCACCCGGAAATCGCATGGGTGGGTAAAACCGAACAGACCTTGAAGACTGAAGGCGTTGAAGTTAACGTCGGCACTTTCCCGTTCGCAGCCAGTGGCCGTGCCATGGCGGCGAACGACACGGGCGGCTTCGTCAAGATCATTGCCGACGCCAAGACTGACCGTGTTCTGGGTGTTCACGTTATTGGTCCAAGCGCTGCCGAGCTGGTACAGCAAGGCGCGATCGCGATGGAATTCGGCAGCAGTGCCGAAGATATCGGCATGATGGTCTTCTCCCATCCGACGCTGTCCGAAGCATTGCATGAAGCTGCTCTGGCCGTGAATGGCGGTGCCATTCACATCCAGAACCGCAAAAAGCGTTAAGACAACAAGAGAAACCACGACGGACTGCCCGTCGTGAGCCTTGCGAGCAAGACTCACCGCGGAATGTCCGCCGGACTCGACCTCCGACTCTTCCTGACGGGATTGCCCGGAGTAGCGGTCACAGGTGGTGCGGCACGCCAGACGTGCAGCACCGAATGCGCAGTACCTAACGAAGACGGTAATAAGCATGAATCTTCACGAGTATCAGGGTAAGCAGCTGTTCGCTGAGTACGGCCTGCCAGTATCCAAAGGCTACGCAGTAGACACCCCGGAAGCAGCAGCAGAAGCTTGCGACAAGATTGGCGGGACTGAATGGGTTGTCAAAGCCCAGGTTCACGCTGGTGGCCGCGGTAAAGCGGGCGGCGTAAAGCTGGTTCGCAGCAAAGAAGACGCTGCAGCGTTCGCCCAGCAATGGTTGGGCAAGCGTCTGGTAACTTACCAGACTGACGCCAATGGTCAGCCAGTGACCAAGATCCTGGTTGAGTCCTGCACCGACATCGCTAAAGAGCTGTATCTCGGCGCTGTAGTGGACCGCTCGAGCCGTCGCATCGTGTTCATGGCTTCCACCGAAGGTGGCGTGGACATCGAGAAGATCGCTCACGACACTCCTGAGAAAATCCTCAAGGCCACGATCGATCCACTGGTTGGCGCTCAGCCATTCCAGGGTCGCGATCTGGCATTCCAGCTGGGTCTGGAAGGCAAGCAGGTTTCCCAGTTCGCCAAGATCTTCACCGGTCTGGCCAAGCTGTTCCAGGACCACGATCTGGCCCTGCTGGAAGTGAACCCGCTGGTAATCAAGGCTGACGGCGATCTGCATTGCCTCGACGCCAAGATCAACATCGATGCCAACGCCATGTACCGTCAGCCTAAGCTGAAGGCTTTCCACGATCCGTCGCAAGACGATCCGCGCGAAGCTCACGCTGCCAAGTTCGAACTGAACTACGTGGCGCTGGAAGGTAACATCGGCTGCATGGTCAACGGTGCTGGCCTGGCCATGGGTACCATGGACATCGTCAACCTGCATGGCGGCAAGCCAGCCAACTTCCTCGACGTAGGTGGTGGTGCAACCAAGGAACGCGTTACCGAAGCGTTCAAGATCATTCTGTCCGACACCAACGTCGCAGCAGTACTGGTCAACATCTTCGGCGGCATCGTTCGTTGCGACATGATTGCCGAAGGCATCATCGGTGCAGTGAAAGAAGTCGGCGTGAAAATCCCGGTTGTTGTTCGCCTTGAAGGTAACAACGCTGAACTGGGCGCTAAAGTACTGGCAGAAAGCGGTTTGAACATCATCGCTGCTACCAGCCTGACCGACGCTGCTCAACAAGTTGTCAAAGCTGCGGAGGGCAAGTAATGAGCGTCCTGATCAATAAAGACACCAAAGTAATCTGCCAGGGCTTCACCGGTTCGCAGGGTACTTTCCACTCCGAACAAGCCATTGCCTACGGCACCAAAATGGTCGGCGGCGTGACTCCGGGCAAAGGTGGCACCACTCACCTGAACCTGCCAGTGTTCAACACTGTGCAAGAAGCTGTAGATAAAACCGGCGCAACTGCTTCGGTCATCTACGTTCCGGCACCGTTCTGCAAGGACTCCATCCTTGAAGCAGCGTTCGGCGGCATCAAGCTGATCGTCTGCATCACCGAAGGCATCCCGACCATCGACATGCTGGAAGCCAAGGTCAAGTGCGACGAGCTGGGTGTGGTCCTGATCGGTCCTAACTGCCCAGGCGTTATCACTCCGGGCGAGTGCAAGATCGGCATCATGCCAGGTCACATTCACTTGCCAGGTAAAGTAGGCATCGTGTCGCGTTCCGGCACCCTGACTTACGAAGCTGTCAAGCAGACTACTGACGCCGGTTTCGGTCAGTCGACTTGCGTTGGTATCGGTGGTGACCCGATCCCTGGCTCCAACTTCATCGACATCCTGAAGCTGTTCCAGGAAGACCCGAAGACCGAAGCGATCGTCATGATCGGTGAGATCGGCGGTTCGGCTGAAGAAGAAGCGGCTGCCTACATCAAGGCAAACGTAACCAAGCCGGTTGTTTCCTACATCGCTGGTGTGACTGCTCCTCCGGGCAAGCGCATGGGCCATGCTGGCGCAATCATCTCTGGCGGCAAAGGCACTGCAGACGAGAAATTCGCTGCGCTGCAAGACGCAGGCGTTAAAACCGTGCGTTCGCTGGCAGACATCGGCAAGGCTTTGGCTGAGCTGACAGGTTGGGAAGTCAAAAAATAAGCGAATGCTTATTTGATTGACCGACTACACAAAGGCCACCTTCGGGTGGCCTTTGTACGTTGTGGAGGGGGCGAACATCATTCCGGGCGGTTGCGTACATATCCGTTGCTGCGTTATGGCTGATATTGGTTGCGCTTTTACAGCGCGTCACTTTTGATGGATCCGGAAGCCGGCCCAGACAAAAGTAACCAAAACG
>NZ_LOHF01000036.1 GCF_002158995.1 Pseudomonas caspiana
GTGGCTGAAATGCAGGTCCTGTGCATATTGTTTGTGGGAAGCCTGTAAGGGCCATTTAGCATGCTCAAGCACTTGCCTGAAAAACGCAGGCAATCTTACGATGCATGCCCCACTGTCCCGTGATTACACTCGCCATGAACGAGAACACTCCAACCCTGACCAGCCAGACCATCGAACTGCGCCTGCTCACTGAACAGGATGCCCCTGCCCTGCTCCGTGCTGCAGCCGATGGCGAGTTGTGGAACATGAACATGACGGTCATTCCGGGGCCGGACACGGTCGACCAGTATCTCGACAAAGCCATGCAAGGCCTGCACTCCGGAACTGTTTTGCCGTTTCTGATCGTCAGGCGCGAGACGCAGGAGCCGTTGGGCAGCACACGATTCTGGAAGATTGATCGGGCAAACCGAAAGATGGAGATCGGCCACACATGGCTGGCCGAATCCGCGCAACGTTCGAGCGTCAACACAGAAGCAAAATACCTGATGCTTTGCCACGCTTTCGAAGTGATGAACGCGGTGCGGGTGCAGTTCACGACTGACGAGCTGAATGAGAAATCACGCGCCGCGATTTTACGTATTGGCGCAACTCAAGAAGGCATCGTGCGCCACGAAAGGATCATGCCCGACGGGCGCAAGCGTAACTCGGTGCGTTTCAGCATCATCGATACGGAGTGGCCTCAGGTGAAGCTGGCTTTGCAACATAAGCTGGCGGGGTATGCCGTAAGCTGAGAATGGCGGGCCCTACAAAAACCTTGTCTGGCGCGACAGCGTCTGCATGTGCACATGCAGCGGGTGACACGAGGCGCGATTGCCTTCCCCGTCCGCGTAGCCGAATACGCCCGCCGGGCAGTACCGGCCATCGTCCCAGCCGGGGTAATCCAGAAAGGGATACCAACAGAGCGCATCCACCTCAACGCCGCGCTGTTGCGCCAGGGCGACTTGTTCACTGACGTAGTTCAGCCATGGCACACGCTCGTCACTTTCCGCGCCGGTTTCTGAAATCAACAGTGGCCGTCGATAGCGTTGCTGCAATTCCTTGAGCATGCCCGCCAGCGGACGAAAATGACGTTCGCCGCGCAGGATCTTTGCGCCATTCAAGAACCATTGGTTATGCGGGTAAAAATTGGCGCCGATGATATCCAGATACTCCTCGCGGCCCCCCAACCCCGGCCACTGACGGCCCGCCAGCATGTCCCAGGCTTCGAACTGCGAAAGCCGGTGTTGCTCGGCGTTATTGACTTCATCGGCACGGCTGGAGGCGGCCATCACATTGATCAACGGCTCGCACTGCACAAAGCGTGCTTGCGGAAGCTGATCGCGGACAGCTTCGATGGCTGCAATGCTTGCGCGTACCAGTTGATGTTTGAGTTCCTGTCCTCGCCCATGCATGCCTGGGTTGAAATAACCGACCTCGCCCCCCGCCCAACTCCAGAAGGAAATCTCGTTAAGGGGCGAAAAAAACGGAGCCTCGACACCTTCATTTTTCATTAAACGGGCGACGGCCCCCGCGAACCGGGCAAAGCGCTCGACGAACTCGGGCCGCCAGATATCCAGACCATCGGGATAGCCGTAATGACAGAGGTCCCAAACCACCTGAATATTGTGATTGCGAGCAGCACGCAACATGGGCAGAAAACTGCTCCAGTCGTAATGCCCCGACTGCGCTTCGATCAAGTGCCAGCGCAGCCCGTCTCGTGCGCAACCGATGCCAAGCCCGGCGAGCTGCGCGTAATCGTTTTCAACCCACTTTGAGTGCCCGGTTGAGACCAGCAGATCAAGCCGTACGCCATCCCGTCGTCGCTGGGTAGCGCATTCATAACCTGCCATCAGAAATGAGTTGAAGAGGCTGGTCTTCTTCACCTCGATCCTCCTGGCGACAATGCCGCCAGGCACCGCGTCATCCCGCCTCCACCGCAGGCGCTGACGCCAACGCTTGCTGCTCGATACGCTGATATAACGCCAATGCCTGGCCCACCACCTGATCCATGTTGTAGTACTTGTAAGTGCCTAACCGGCCGAGGAAAGTCACACCCGGTGTGTCGTCGGCCAGCGCGCTGTAGCGCTTGTACAGCTCGGCGTTTTCCGGCCGCGGAATCGGGTAATACGGATCACCTTCAGCACAGGGAAATTCGTAGCTGATGCTGGTCAATGGATGCGTCTGCCCCGTCAGATGTTTGTACTCAGTGATCCGGGTATAGGGCACCCGCTCATCCGGATAGTTGACCACGGCAACGGACTGAAACTGCCCGGTCTGTAGAGTCTCGTGCCTGAACTGCAGACAGCGGTATGGCAAACGCCCAAAACAAAAATCGAAATATTCATCGACCGGGCCGCAGTAGATCAACTGCTTGTAATGAACCCGCTCGCGTACCGCAGCAAAGTCTGTCGCAAGCAACAGGTCTATGCGCGGGTGATCAAGCATGTTTTCGAACATTTGCGTATAGCCGTGCAGCGGCATCATCTGGAAGGTGTCGGTGAAATAGCGGTCATCTTCATTGGTCCGTGTCGGAATACGCGACGTCACCGACTTGTCCAGCTCGGACGGATCCAGGCCCCATTGTTTGCGGGTGTAGCCACGGAAGAACTTCTCATACAGCTCGCGACCAATTTGGTTGATCACCACATCTTCAGAGGTGCGGATGTCGGTAACAGGCTCGGCGCGCTCAGCCAGAAAAACCTCGGCTTCATGCTCGTCCATCGACCGGCCATACAGCGTGTTCAAGGTAGTCAGGTTGATGGGAATGGGCAGCAGATGTTCGTCAACGCGGGCGAGCACACGATGTTCGTAAGGCCGCCATTCGGTGAAACGCGACAGGTAATCGACAATCCGTTGTGCGTTGGTGTGGAAGATATGCGGCCCGTAACGATGGACCATCACGCCAGCGGCGTCCGGGTGATCGTAAGCATTACCGCCAATGTGCTCGCGGCGATCGATCAACAGCACGTGCTTGCCAAGCCCCTCGGCCAATCGCTCGGCGATCACCGATCCGGCAAAACCGGCGCCGACGATCAAGTAGTCATAAATACATTTGCTGACCGCACTCGACGGGCCGTTGCTGGCGGTATCAATGGTTACCTTAGGCATTCGATCTGCTCCTTCATGACGGCGCAGGTTTTGTCCCAGGACATATCACCCAGCACGGCATCAACGCGCTGAGTAAACGTCACTTCAGCCCTGGATTGCAGCGCGGCCTCAATGGCGGCAATAAAAGCCTGCGGTGAATCCGCGATCGATACCACACCTGAATCGCCGTACCCGCTGACTACGTCGTGAATTGGCGTCGACACCACCGGGCAACCGCCCGCCAGGTACTCCGGGGTTTTGGTCGGGCTGATGAAACGCGTCGATTCGTTGATCGCGAACGGCATCAACGCGGTGTCCCATCCGGACAGATACCCTGGCAATTCGTCGTAGCTCTTGGGGCCTAAATAATGAATATTGGGCTGACGCGGCAACGTGTCCGGATCGATTTTCACCACTGGACCGATCAGGACGATTTGCCAATCTGGCCGTTGGATCGCCAGTTCACTGACCAGCTCGATGTCAAATCGCTCGTCGATGACCCCAAAGAACCCCAGTCGCGGATGACTGATGCCCGCCTGATCAGCGGGTTCAGGCAACCTGTCGCGAGCGGCGGCGAAGTGCGCAATATCGACGCTGCTGGGCACTGCATGAGCGTTTGGATGTTGACCTCGCTTGGCTTCCCACAGGCTGTAACCGCCGGTGAACACCACGTCAGCCTTGGCCATCAACTGCCGCTCTTTGTCGATCAGATCCGCTGGCGCGCCCTTGAATGCCGAGAGCTCGTCCATGCAATCGAAAATCGTCACATGAGCGTTCAGGTGTTCGGTGAACGACAGGCTCATGGGCGTGAGGTACCACAGCAGCAACTCAGGTGCGGCATGCTCGACTAACCAGGCATCAAGCAATTGTCGCTGGGCATCCGCTATCTGTTGCAGATCCATCCCCCAGGGAAGGCGCGGCACCATGACCGTGATCCCGCTGACCGGCTGAGACAACTCCAGTTCAGGTTGCTGAGCATCAGCAAAAACCGGCTCTTCGAAAAACACCACGTCGTAGTCTTTGGCCAGACGCGACATCACATGTTGCGGGCGTTGATAGACGAACCCCCAGCGCAAATGAGACAGGCATAACAAGGTAGGCCTCGCCAGCGCTGTCGCGGCTGAGCGGGCATTACTGCGGACGGGTAAAAAATGATCAGGCGGCTCTGGAAGGTTCATCGCGAATTCCTTTTTTAAAATCGGAATCGAGACTGAAGCCCATGAATCCTGTGGCTTCGACCACACTCGGTTGCATTACCAAATGCGGCGGATGATCAGCTCACCCTTTTGCGCACTTCTAAAACTTGGAGCGGCGCAGTTCATTCAGCGTTCAACGGGCCGGGATGTAAAGCCGATGAACTGCACGTACCGGTCAGCAACGCGCCTTGAACTCCTGCGCGATTGCAGCGCCCATAACCTCACATGCCTGGAAGTCGCCGCGCAGGCCAGGAGACGAACCAGAACATGTCCGGCAGTTTGAAGTCGCCGTTTACAGGTGATCAAACGAGGACGGCACATGATCTTGGTAACCGGCGGTGCGGGCTATATTGGCGCTCATGTAGTGCTTGAATTAATGGATCACGGCGAAGACGTCGTGATTCTCGACAACCTCTGCAACAGCTCTCGCTCGGTCCTGAAACGGATTGCGCGGGTCAGTGGTCGACGCCCCGGCTTTGTCCTGGGCGACATCAGGAACGGTGGATTGCTTGCCACGCTGTTCGACGACTACGCGATTGATGCCGTCATTCATTGCGCCGGGCTCAAGGCCGTAGGTGAAAGCGTGCGTGAGCCGTTGCGCTACTACGACACCAATGTTGGCGGCAGCGTAACGCTATGCCAGGCGATGGCGAATGCCGGCGTATTTACTCTGGTGTTCAGTTCCTCAGCCACTGTTTACGGCGACTGCGCCGTCATGCCCATTGATGAATGCTGTGCGACCGGCCAGCCTTCGAATCCTTACGGACAATCAAAGCTGATGGCCGAAAACATAATGAAAAGCCTGGTGGTGTCCGACGCGCGCTGGTCAGTGGGCTTACTTCGTTATTTCAATCCGATCGGTGCGCATGACTCGGGTGAACTGGGCGAGGCACCGACCGACATTCCCAACAATCTGTTGCCCTATCTGTTGCAGGTTGCCAGCGGGCAACGCCCGACCCTGAGCGTTTACGGCAATGATTATGCGACGCCCGATGGCACCGGTATTCGCGATTATGTGCATGTGATGGACCTCGCCGAAGGGCATGTCAAAGCCCTGCAAACCCTGCGTTTGAAGCAAGGCGTTCAGGTCTGGAATTTCGGCACCGGCCAGGGCTATTCGGTACTGGAAGTCGTCCAGGCGTTCGAGCGGGTCAGCGGCGTGTGTGTGCCGATCATTTATGAACCGCGCCGCGCGGGTGACATTGCCCGCTGCTGGGCCGATCCCGCTAAGGCTTCGCTTGAACTGGGCTGGAGCGCGAGACGCTCGCTGGATTGCATGCTGGCCGATGCCTGGCGCTGGCAGTGCAGTCATCAACTGGAGTCGGTTGTGCCGCTGGCCGGTTGAGCACAGTTTCCCGCGCGGCTAACGAAGACCATTGATTACAGATCACTGCGCTGGCAGGGTATGCCATTGATCTGACGCGGCGATTCAATGCGCTCGCGTTATCGCTTCGAACAATCAAGAGGTTCGTCCATGAGCAAAGCACCTTATGTTCCGCCCAAGGTATGGAAAAACGAAGCAGTGGGTGGGCAGTTTGCAAGCATCAACCGGCCCATCGCCGGACCCACCCACGAGAAGACGCTGCCCAAGGGCAAACATCCCTTGCAGCTCTATTCATTGGCGACGCCCAACGGCATCAAAGTCACGATATTGCTTGAAGAGTTACTGGCGCTGGGGCACACCGACGCCGAGTACGATGCCTGGCTGATCCGCATCAACGAAGGTGATCAGTTCTCCAGCGGCTTCGTCGACATCAACCCCAATTCGAAGATTCCAGCTCTGGTGGATTACAGCGCCGAGCCAGCCATCCGCGTGTTCGAGTCGGGCTCAATCCTGCTGTATCTGGCCGAAAAGTTCGGGCGCTTTCTCCCAACCGATCCAGCGGGCCGCACCGAGACCCTGAACTGGCTGTTCTGGCAAATGGGTGCAGCGCCTTATCTCGGTGGTGGCTTCGGGCATTTTTATGCCTACGCGCCGGAGAAGCTTGAATACCCGATCAACCGGTTCGCCATGGAGGCCAAGCGTCAACTGGACGTGCTCGATCGCCGTCTGAGTGAGAGTACGTATCTGGCGGGCGACGACTACACCATCGCTGATATCGCGGTCTGGTCGTGGTACGGCCAATTGATCCTCGGCGGCCTGTACTCGGCGGCGGAATTCCTCGCCGTAGATGAATACACCCATGTGCAGCGCTGGGCGCATGAGATCGCCAAACGCCCTGCGGTTGTCCGGGGTACGCGAGTCAACCGGACCTGGGGTGATGAAGCAACCCGAGTGCCGGAACGGCATGAGGCTGCGGATCTGGATTGAGGGTGGCAGCACGCCCTGCTCTCTGAAGGAGTTGTCGGAGGTTACGACGGCGCCGATCGCGGTGTATCAGACAAGCCGCGATCGCAGCCTTCGGCAGCTCCTACAGAAATGCATTTCAGACCGGTCAAATCGTGGCGCGGTCTTAAATCAGCCCTTCGCCGCCATCGCCGTCACTTCCACGCGCATGCCCTCCACTGCCAATGCAGCCACGCCCACCGCCGCACGCACAGGCCAGGGCTTGGCGAAGAAGCGTTTATAGACTTCATTGAAAGCGGCGCGGTCGGCCATGTCGGTTAGGTAAATGGTCAGGTGCAATACCCGATCCATGGAGCTGCCGGCCTTTTCCAGCGCCACTTTCAGCGCTTGCAGTGTGCATTCGCTTTGCAGCGTTATATCGCCCAACTCCAGACTGCCGTCAGCATGAGTCGGGATCTGCGTGGAGACCAGCAAGCCGCCAAAACCGGCCACGTCAGAGGAAATGGAGTCCGAATCAGGGTCCGGGACGAACGTAATGTCTTGGTTTGCCATGAAGGTCTCTTGTCTGGAAGTAAAAAGGTCACCCGTTTGCGCGAACAGTTTACAGACCCTCAGGCATAAAACGCAGGCATGAAAAAACCCGCCGAAGCGGGTTACTTTTTCATCATTACCATTCCAACATCCTGTCGGTAGCCATCCGGGCCATGGTGGTCATCCGTTACCTCCGAAGCGCTTCCTGCGTTCCGGTTGATGGCTCTAGATTGCGCTTGTGCCGCTGTTACGTAAATGGACAATCGACAGTGCGCAATGTAAGCCTTTCGCCATTAGTGACGCTGTTTTTTCTTACATGGAACCTTGAATCAGGACTCCGACCGGTCCCAGTACGGCGGCGAGCCAATCGCATTCACGAAGTAGTCCCACACTACCCGGACCTTCTGTGAACGCAGTCGATTCTCGGGCGAGATCAAATGAATCTGACTCAGCGACGACTCGACGCAACCTTCCCACTCGGGCAACAGCTGGATGAGTTCCTGTGTTTTGAAGTGCGCTCGATTGAATAGCCACGAAGGAAACAACACGATGCCCCTGCCTGCCAGCGCTGCTTCCATCAGCACCTGACCGTTATTGCTTCGTAGCGGTCCGTCGACGTCGATGACCTCTTCAACATCGTGCCCTGGATGACGGAAATGCCACCGCTGAATGCCGCTGACGCCTTTATAAACGAGGCAGGCATGATTGAGCAGGTCCTGCGGCGAGGTCGGTTGTCCGTGCTTTTCCACGTACTCGCTGCTTGCACAAAGCAAGTAGCGCTGGTCGCAGATCTTGCGGCCTATCAGGCCAGAATCCTGCAATTGCCCGACCCGGAAAATGATATCGGTGCCCTCCAGAACCGGATCAATAAACGCATCAGTGACGTTCAGCTCAACACTCAGCTCGGGGTATTTTTCGTAAAGGCCTTCCAGGAGTTTAACGATGTGCAACTGGCCAAACGCAACCGGCGCATTGATCCGCACCAGGCCGCGTATATCGCCCACCTTTCCGGTGACCTCCTCGTCGGCGGCGTCCAGCAACTCCAGGACTTCGCGAATCTGCAGGTAATAACGCTCGCCGGCGTCGGTGAGCTTCACGGCACGGGTATTTCGATACAGCAGTTGCTGCCCTAACTCTCGTTCAAGCGCCGCAATGAAGCGCGATACCGACGAGGCAGGCACCTGAAAGTGTCGGGCCGTTGCGGAAAAACTGCCGTTGACGGCGACCATGGCGAAGAATCTGTGGGCTTTGAGGTGCATAAAAACTACAACTATCTGATTAGTAAAACGTTTCTGTAGAAGCGCACGAGCACCGCGAGCCGCGATGGCGTCCTGCCTGACAAACCGCTTTCGCGGCCTCGCGATGCTCGTGCGCTCCTACCTATGTTTGCTGCGCGACAGCGTGAGGTCAGGGACAGCGAGGAACAGACGTACGTGATTTCATCCTGCCAATTGAAACCACCAATTGCTAAAACAGCAATAGTATTTTGCTTTTACCCTCAATTGTGGCTGCTTTAGCAACAACCTACCATGGTCACCACTTTCATCTGCCGGAAACGCCCTGACCTCGCGGGTTTTTCGCCAGAACCAGATTCTGTCCATGGAGACTCCGATTTATGACGAACCTTTTTGACTCCTACGACCTCAGCGGCCTTACGCTAAACAACCGTTTTGTCATGGCGCCAATGACCCGCTCCCGTGCGCCGGAAGATATTGCCAACGAACAGATCGCGCTGTATTACACCCAACGCGGCACCGCAGGTTTGATCGTGTCCGAAGGCACGCCGATTTCTCGTGAAGGTCAGGGCTATCTGTTCAATCCCGGTATCTTTAGCGACGCGCAAATTCAGGGCTGGAAGCTGGTGACGGATTCCGTCCACAGCGTCGGTGGCAGAATGTTCGCCCAGCTCTGGCACGTTGGCCGGGTTTCCCACACTTCGATTCAGGTCGATGGCAAAGCTCCGGTCAGCTCCACAAACAAGCCAGCCCAAGGTGGTAAGGCGTTCGGTTATACCGAGAATGGTGAGCCGGGCTTCGTTGACACTTCCACCCCACGTCCCCTGACCACAGAAGAAGTCGGTCGGGTCGTTCAGGACTTTGCCCAGGCGGCTGCAAACGCAATCGACGCCGGATTTGATGGCGTGGAGATCCACGGCGCGAATGGTTATCTGCTTGAGCAGTTCCTCAACCCGCTGGTTAACGATCGCACCGACCGCTATGGCGCTAAAAACCTCGATGATCGCCTGCGTTTCGTGTTCGAAGTGGTCGACGCGGTCAGCGCCAGAATAGGTAAAGACAAGGTCGGCATTCGTATCTCGCCGTACGGCCAGCTGTTCGATATGCCGATCTATCCTGAAATCGATGAAACCTACGCGGCGCTGTGCGCTGGCATGAATGAGCGCGGCATCGCCTACGTCCACGTCATGGACCAGACCCACTTCTTCATGGCCGGTGAAAGCTCAGCTGCACAGGAAGAAGCGCTGCGGGCATTGCTCAAGGATTGCAAAGCCAAACTGGGCAACACCGCACTGATCCTCGCAGGCGACATGACGCTGGAACGCGCTCAGGATCTGGTCAACGCTGGCCTGATTGATCTTGCTGCCTTTGGCCAACCTTTCATCGCCAACCCGGACCTCGTTGCTCGCCTGAAAAACGGCTGGCCGCTGACCACTCCGGATCGCGACACCTACTACGGTGGCGATGCCAAAGGCTATGTGGATTACTCGCCGTACCAACCGGCCTGACGTAGCAAACGAAGGACCTGTGAGAGCAAGGCTTGCCCGCGATAAGAACGCCGCGGTCTATCTGATAAACCGCATTGCCTTTATCGCGGGCAAGCCTCGCAGAGAATGCATTTCAACAGTGAAATCCATTCCAATCCAGAAAGTAGCAGCACACTGCCGACGCGCCGCCATCGCGCAGCAAACTCACTCCACCTTCGCCAGACCCGCCGCATCGTAACGCTCACGGGCCTCACGAAAACCCTCTGCATTGCCCGCCACCCACATCCAGAGCGGAATCATCTGCACTAGCAATCCGCGACCTAGCTCAGACAGTTCGTAGTCGACACGTGGCGGAACTTCATTGTGATCTCTGCGCACAACCAGACCATCTCTTTCTAGCTGACGCAGGCTGCGGGTCAACATCCGCTGCGTCACGCCGCTCATGCGTCTGGCGATTTCCGCATGCCTGAGCCGACCCTCCACACCGAGCGTGTGAACAATACCGAGCGACCAGCGATTACCCGCGTGGGTCAGCACCTCTCGCTTCAACCCGTCGTCTTCTTCACTCAGCGCTTCGCAGGCCGCTTGCGATTGTCTGATGATTTCTTCGTTGTCCATTAGCCCCCCAGGATCACTCGTGTGCCTACTTATGGCCGCGTCTCAATGGTGACAGGATAACAACCGCTCGCCCTTGAGCCGCTATCCGGAGGAAATTCATGCAACTGACCACGCCCGTGAAAACCGACAATATTCTTGTACTGGGAGCCGGTGAACTGGGCACCCAAGTCCTGCGCCAACTGGCTGAAATCAACGCTGACAGCAGAAACGCTCGCATCACCGTACTGTTGCGCGCCTCCGCCGTCGCCACCCAGGACAGCTCAAAAAAACGCGCCCTTGAAGAGCTCCAAATCCTCGGCATTCATATCTTGCAGGCCGATGTGATCAACGACTCCATCGAGGCACTCGCCGAGCATTTCCGGCACTTCGATACGGTAATCAGTTGTGTTGGCTTCGTTGCGGGCGCTGGCACCCAACTCAAGCTCACTCAGGCGGCGCTCAAGGCGGGCGTAAAGCGCTACGTGCCGTGGCAGTTCGGCGTGGACTATGACGTGATCGGTAAAGGCAGCCCGCAGGATCTGTTTGATGAACAACTCGAAGTTCGCGAGCTTCTAAGAGCCCAGCGCACAACCCAATGGCTGATCATTTCCACCGGGATGTTTACCAGCTTCCTGTTCGAGCCAGCATTTGGTGTCGTGGATCTGGCCAAAAACACGGTTCATGCTTTGGGTACCTGGGACACGCAAGTCACCGTCACCACGCCAGAGGACATCGGCAAGCTGACGGCACTTATCATCTTTGCCGAACCCCGCCTGATTGATCAGGTGGTATTCGTCGCAGGGGACACGCTCAGCTATCGGCAACTGGCGGACATTCTCGACGAAAAGCTTGGGCGCACGCTGTCCCGCGTGGAATGTACCGTCCCACAGCTGAATGCCGCTCTCGCTGCAGCGCCGCACGATTCGCTTTGCAAATACCGGGCGGTTTTTGCCCAAGGTAAAGGCGTCGCCTGGGATAAAAAACGCACGTTCAACGCTACACACGGCATTGAACTGACCACGGTGGCTGACTGGGTCGAGCAGAACCTAGTGCCTGCCAAGGGCGCGCTTGTGTAGCACTTGCCTCAAAAGATCGTGCCCGCTCACCAGCAGAATCCCGGTGAGCACCAGTGCCGAACCGATCACAAAGGAGGATTCCAGCGTTTCGTCCAGTAACCACACACCAAACACCACGCCGAATAAAGGCGTCATGAACGACAGCACGCCCAGGCGAGAACCGAGATAGCGGCCCAGCAGCCAGAACCAGGCGAGGAAACTTAGAAATGAGACGCCAATGGTCTGATAGGCCAGGCTGCTGACCGCAACGGTAGTCAGGTTGATGCCGGTTTGTCCGGTTGCCAGGGCCATCAACGCAAGGATCACAAAGGCCCCGGCCAACTGATAGAACAACGTCAGCGGCGCGGGCGCGTCGGACAGCCTGGAGCCGCGAATTGTGAGGGTCGTACCGGCCCAGAGGATAGCCGCCAGCAAACCCAACCCATCGCCAACCCGCTGATGCACCACCGAAACGCCGGGAGCTGCCGGGGCATAGAAAGCAAGCACTACGCCTGAGAAAGCGATCAGAATGCCGATCCATTGCAGCAGCGTCAGTTGCTCGCTGCGAAACCGAAAATGCAGGCCGATCGCGACAAATATCGGCGCGGTATAGAGAAAAATCACCATGTGCGCAGCCGAGGTATAGCGCAGCCCTTCGCCCACCGCGAGGTACTCCAGCGCAAACAACACACCGACCATGATCCCGGCTTGCCAAGTGCCGCTGCGCTTCATCTGCTGCCAGCGCAGCATCAGCAACACGCCCACCATCAACGCGGCAAAACCTGAACGCAGGGCGATCTGGAAAATCGGCGCAATGTCCGGAGCTGCAGCCTTGATCGCAACCTGCTGAAGACCCCATACGGTACACAGCACGGTCATCATCGCCGCGGCCTGACCGTCGATGGGTTTACGAATATTCACGGGGCTTTATCTCACGCTTTATTGACCGCGGCATTATGAGGTTTGGCAGAAGGGAAATGTGAAGATCTGAATTGATTGCCCTGCGGGTGACTCGAGGTTTGCCTGCAAGCGCTGATCGTGGGACCGGCTTCAGCCGGGAGAGCGGTATTTCTGCAGATGAAGATTCAGCGTCTGTTATGGCCTCTTCCCGGCTAAAGCCGGTCCCACGTCATCAGTGATTGCCGTGGGAGCTGTGCTGTCGCGCAGCAGCCATCGGATCTGTAGGAGTGAGCTTGCTCGCGATTACGTCAGTTCAGGCGATAAATTCGCAGACCCAATGACCGAATCGCGAGCAAGCTCACTCCTACAGGGTCCCGCGTTTGCTGCAACACGGGGGCTGCTCCCCATGGGCTTTGAAGTTGCAGGCCAACATAGAATTTCCCGAATAGACCGCATGTGCCGCGCCTACCCCCGATCAACCCGCCCGGCATAACACCCTCTTCGCGCGTTATGAACATGGATGTAGCTCACCTCGGGATTGGCAAATATCTGCTCGATCACCGACTCTATTGCCACACCCTCCACGACATCAGCTTCGATCATCATCCCTTCAGCGTCATAGCCCCGCAGCGACAGCAGGCGGATACGCATCGATTCAGGCACTTGATTGATCGCGTCGTAAGTCTGGCTGGCACCTTCGCGTATGAAGATCGCGTGTGTGGCTCGATAAGGGGTCATGGCCGGCTGGCAGACGTGATTCAGTAACAGGACCGTCTCGCCAACTTCCGCATCCAGCAATTCGATGCGGTCGGGGAAGCCTGGTTTTGTGTCGACGTGGTAGCGCCTCACGCCAAGTGCATTCAAGGCGTCATCGGACAAACCAAAAAGCGCCTGAAAAGGTTCCGGGGAGAGGCCTGTGATTCGAAAAGTCATGCTGAGCTCCTGCTGAGTTGGAGCCTGTATCAAACAGGCTATCCAACCGGACCACACCCCGCTTCTTGCTGCCTAACCCGAACGGTAATCAAAGTGACATTTCAGCATTCGCGGCTTTTTCCCAAGCTTGTGTGATAATCCCCGACTCGCTCACTTTCCTCCGTACAGAGAACTGCGCATGTCCTATCGGGCACCTCAGGACTTGGCCCTCGACCTTGCACTCTCCGCCCTGCTTGAAACCCAGGTGCGCGAAGGGCATTACGCAAGTATCGAAGATGCGCGACGAGCGACTCTGCGGATCATGCAAATTCGTGCAGCAGGGGCGCGGGATGTGAAGTCCGAGCAGACAGGTGAGACGGCGCTGCATGACTCCATGGATTTTGCCCGCTTGGCCCTTTCGGCGGTAAGCGGCGTTGGAGTCTGGACCTATGAAGTGTCCAACGACTGCTTCTACTGCGACGCAGGCATCAGCGAGTTGTACGGCATCGACCCGGTGCAGGCCGCCAGCGGCATCAAACGTCAGGACTTTCTCGCCAACGTACACGTCGACGACCTTGCTGCGTTGCGCAAAACCATGGCGGGCGGGCTGGTCAACAGCGGCGATCTAGAACTCGAATATCGCATCGTGCACCCTGACGGCTCGGTCCGCTGGGTGCTTTCTCGTGGCCACACCTATTTCAGCAATACTGGCGAGCCAGTAAGGCGCACAGGCGTTGGCATCGAGATGACGGCCCAGCGGTTGCTCGAGCAACAACTGCGGCAGAGCCAGAAAATGGAAGCCGTCGGCCAACTGACGGGCGGCCTGGCTCATGATTTCAACAACCTGCTGACCGGGATCATCGGCAGCCTGGAAATGATCAGGCTGCGAGTCGCACAGAATCGCGTCGGTGAAATGGACCGCTACCTCGATGCTGCACAAGGCGCCTCACGTCGAGCGGCCGCACTGACCCATCGGTTGCTGGCCTTCTCACGCCGCCAGACCCTTGAACCCACCGCAACCGACGTTAACCGCCTGGTCGCCGGCATGCTTGAGCTGATCCGCAGCACCATCGGCCCCGCCGTGCAGGTACATGTGCACAACGAAACCGATTTATGGCTGACTCAGGTTGACTCGAACCAGTTGGAAAACGCCCTGCTCAACCTCTGCATCAATGCCCGTGACGCCATGCCGTCGGGCGGCACGCTGACCATTCGCACCGGCAACTGCAACCTGCAAGCCAAGGCCGCAGCCGAACGGGACTTGCCTGCAGGCGAGTACCTGACCTTGAGCGTCTGCGACACCGGCAGCGGCATGAGCAGCGACGTGATTGCCCACGCATTCGACCCGTTCTTCACCACCAAACCCATGGGAGAAGGCACCGGTCTGGGGCTGTCGATGATCTACGGTTTCGTCCGTCAGTCAGGTGGCAGCGTGCATATTCATTCGATTATGAATATCGGCACCACCATGACCTTGTATTTGCCAAGGTCCCGCGCCGAGTCCAGGCCTTCCGAGACGCCGCGCGTCCTCGCGCCACCGCCGCTGGCCGAACGCGGCGAAACAGTTTTGGTGATCGACGATGAGCACACCGTGCGCATGCTGATCCGGGAAGTGCTGGAAGATCTGGGTTACACCGCCATTGAAGCGGAAGACGGCGCCAGCGGGTTGCAGGTGCTGCAATCCACTCAGCACATCGACCTGCTGGTCACTGACGTCGGCCTGCCCGGCGGGATCAATGGCCGTCAGGTTGCTGACGCCGGGCGCAGCCTGCGCCCCGATCTCAAAGTGCTGTTCATTACCGGCTATGCCCATAACGCGCTGGACTGGGAAGAGCAGCTGGAACCCGGCATGCATTTGCTGACTAAACCGTTTTCCATGGTTGAGCTGACCAGTCGTATCAAAAGCGTCATTACCGACTGACTTGTTTGCCAGCGCTTTACCAAACCTTTACCGAATCCAGACCTCCGTTTACATGAAATGGGTGTTTCATACGTCCATGGCGAACCCACTTACTTTCGCCAAAGGAGACACCATGTTTTCGAAGATGACCCAAGTCCTGATTCTGTCCGGTAGCCTGCTTGTTGCCGGGGCCGCTACCGCGAATGAACGCGACGTGATCGTCCCCGTTATCGCTGGTGCAGCCGTGGGTGCAGTGTTGGCTACCGTGCTTAGCAACTCAGGCCGGGACCATGACCGCCCGCGCTATCAGGAATACCGGCCACAGCCGCGTTACCAGCAATACCGGCCGCAGCCTCGCTACCAGCCACAATATCAGGCGGTGCGTTACGTCCCGGTGCGTCCGGTTGAATACCGCCGCTATGACCCGCCCCGTGGCGGATATTACGACCACGGTCCCCGCCGGGATTATGATCATGGCCGTGGCCGCGACCGCTGGTAAGGCTTGACCTGCAAACGCCGCTGTCATCTGGCAGCGGCTTTTTTCATTCCCTGCATTCCGTCCCCGGTATCGCCTGTGTATGATCGCGACAGGCCAATGCTGCCTGCCGCTCGCTCCCGATGGGAAAGGTGAAAGCATGTTTTCTTCCGAATCCTGTCGCATCTCTTGATAGTCCAGGTTTGGCAACGCGAGCACCAAAAAGCCTCGACTCCAGGAGCTTTCATGTTTTCGATCGAACACGCCAAGCAAATGGCCAAGCGTCTGCGCGCTGATCTGGCCACGTCCAATCAAGAAATATCCCACTCTGCCGCACTTGAGCTGGTCGCTCATCAACTGGGCCACAAAGACTGGAACACCACGTCAGCGCTGCTCACCCAGGAAGCCGCCCCAGCGAGCATCACCTTCGACAAATCGATCCCTATCCTGCGGTCGTTTGACGAAACCAAAGCGCGGGAGTTTTACCTGGACTTCCTCGGCTTCAGCGTTGAATTCGAACACCGGTTCGAAGCAGACCTGCCGTTGTATCTGGGGATAACCCGCAACGGCCTGCAATTGCACCTTTCCGAACACCACGGCGACGCCAGCCCCGGCTCCACCGTGTTCATACCGATGCAGAACATCGAACTGTTTCGTGATGAATTACAGGCCAAGCGTTATGGGTACGGTCGGCCAGACATCGTCGAGCAAGGCTGGGGTAAAGTGCTGGAAGTTTACGACCCGTTCGGCAATCGGCTGAGATTTTGTGAGGGGTGACGGTGGCTTTGGTTCATCTCATATGAATTGAAAAGCGCTGTCTCATGACAAACGGGGGACTATAGGAGCGCACGAGCACCGCGAGGCCGCGATAGCGGCTTGTCAGGCAGACCGCCTTCGCGGCCTCGCGGTGCTCGTGCGCTCCTACAGCCTGCAACAAGTTCACACCTAAACATTGCAGGCTGATACCGCAGTCCCTCTTCAAAAAACACACCATCCGTCCTGACCTTTACACATTCTTGGAATTTATCCGCCAGCCCCCGCCTCAGACCTACATACCAAGAACATTTGTAGGCTGCCTTATGAACTCTCTGCGCAATTTTGCTGATCGCCTGAACCCGGCAATGCATTCAGATGCAGATGCCAGAACCCTCTACCACCAGCTGTTGAGCGATCCCCGGCAGGTGGACGCCCGCACGCTTCGTCAGTTTCTCGAAGTCCACCTTCAACAAGCCCGGCAATGTCCGGTGGATCTTCCTGAGAATCTCAGCGACATGCCCGCGTGGATGGAAGGCAAGGCCAGTGTCGTCGCCAGTGCGTACAGAGAGTATCTCGAAGGGCGACACGCCGGAGCAGGCAGACAGTTCTTCGCAAACAAGGCCCACGCCCTTTATTTTCTCCGGCAGGTAGCGCCCACCAAGCTGGTGGACGGGGCCTGGCTGTACGCGGCGATAAAACACACGGACGACTGGCGCTACCACGGCCTCATCCGTACCTATCTGGAAGAGCTGGGAGACGGCGATCCCGCGCTGAATCATGTGGTTCTGTACCGCAAGCTTCTGGCCGATCACGACTGCGCGCCGACTGAACCACTGGAAGACGTGCTGTACGTACAAGGCGCAATTCAACTCGCACTCGCTCAACTGGGCGACGAGTATCTGCCAGAGCTGCTCGGGTACAACCTGGGCTACGAACAGCTTCCGTTGCACTTGCTGATTACTTCGTTCGAACTCAACGAGCTGGAAATCGATCCGTACTATTTCACGTTGCACGTCACCATCGACAACGCCAGCAATGGGCACGCTCACAAAGCCGTGCAAACCGTTCTTGATCTGTTGCCGACAGATGACACGCGGGATGAATTCATTGAGCGGCTGCGCGCTGGCTATGCCCTGAATGAACTGGGTACCGGCACGAAAGAAGTCATTGCCAGCTTTGATCTGGAGGATGAAGTCGTGGCCATGCTGGAGCGCAAGCGCTCGTTTGGTCAGTACATGCACTCCGATTACTGCCGCCTGGACGGGCTGACCATCAATCAATGGCTTGGCGAGCCCGGACGTAGCCGGGCGTTTCTCACCGTGCTCGAAAACAAAGGCTGGATCAAACGCAATCAGGACCCAGCCCAAAGTCGCTTCTGGCAACTGATCGACGGCCCGGGAGCGGTTATGTTTGGCGTGTTCAGCGGCTATGAAATGCAGCTGCTGCGTGACTGGATTGCAGGGGATTGGGCTGACGAAAGTGCATCGGCCAACAGCAACCCGTTCCGCGCCCGGTTCCGACGTCGGGCGACTCCCGCTTCGGTATCGACAAAGCAGCCCAAAGCCAACGGTTCAACTGAACGACTGATCAGCCTGCTGTCCCCTTCTCAACATTCAACGCCTGAGGGGCTGATTGCTACCCGGGCGTACTCCAGCCAACTTGCTCAAGGATCTTTAGCGTGATGGACCACACCACTGCATCGTCGTCATTTACAGACGCCACCAATATTGAAGAACAGACCCATGATCTGGCACTTGTCCAACTGGGTCGTCGACTACAAGCCGACGAGTACAAATTTGTTACGGTAACGCCGCTGACCCATCAGCGTAATAACGAGCGCGAACAAAACCGCAAGGCGCGTGACCTGCGCGATATCTTTGGCTGGAACAGGCCGTTTGAAACACATCTGCTGCCAGAGGCAGAAATTGAAGCCCTGCTGGCCAGCGGGATTATCCGCGCACATGCCGGTCTGTTGCTCAGCGAGGTGCGCTGGTCGAACTTGCAGGACCTGCTTTTCGTGCACTCCGGCTTCCCGACGATTTCAAACGACGCTGTCTTTTTCGGTCCCGATACCTACCGATTTGCCCAAGCCATCGAAGAGCATCTGAGAACCTCAATGCATCCCGTGCGAACGGCAGCAGATATTGGTTGTGGCAGCGGCATGGGAGCGATCCTCATCGCTAAATCCAGACCCAACGCTCAGGTGTTGGCACTGGACATCAACCCGACGGCGCTGAGGTTTACTGCGGTAAACGCTTCGCTGGCCGAAATCGAGAACGTGCACGCCTGGCACAGCGACTTGCTGGAAAGCACTTCGGGCGAATTCGATCTGATCGTCGCCAACCCGCCCTACATGCAGGACAGCCAGAAACGAGCCTATCGTCATGGGGGTGGACGTCTGGGATCAGAGCTTTCTGTGCGCATCGTCGAACAAGCGATGGGCCGCCTGGCGTTAGGCGGTAGCCTGTTGCTCTACACCGGCACGCCGTGGGTCGACGGCGTGGACCTGTTCCTCGAACACGCCCTCCTGTTGATTGATCGTCCAGGTTTCGCATGGTCCTATCGCGAGATGGACCCGGATGTATTCGGTGAAGAGCTCGAAACCGAAAACTACGCCCAAGCAGAACGAATCGCGGCGGTGGTGTTGACGGTCACACGAACGGCGTGACCGGGTGTCATAAAGTCCAGGACTGGCTCTTGCAGGGAGAACATCAGGTCATTCAACCCGTGTTTATGCATGAATGACCAGCTCCCCGCCAAGGCAAGTATTGCCTCCGATTACCAAGCGTTTACGCCGGGCACGTGAGTGAATTCAAAGATTCTGTTCTTTCATGAGCCGGAGAAACTTGTAGGAGCTGCCGAAGGCTGCGAAAGCGTTCTGTCTACACACCGCTACGCAGCCTTCGGCAGCTCCTATACGGGGCAATTGCTCCTTGCACGACGCCCTGTGTCACGGAGGACGCAGAAAGGTTCGTTATAAGAACTCATGAATTAACAGCGGCTTTTCAGTCGCAAAAGTAGACTCATAAATAGCGTCATCCCACGTATCACGAGCAAGCAAAGCACCTGCGCTGTAGGCTCGTGCCTTGCAGAAAAACAACTGATGACGACTATCCTGGCGATCCAACAGCTCGAAGTATCGTGCATCCATCTCCATGCACAGGGCATCGAGTTGTGCAGCGTGATGTTGCGATAACAAGGCACTCACTTCGTCCGGATCGATCCCCGCCTCATGGGCTGCCCAGAGAACGATACGAGTAGCCAACTGCTTTTGCCCGAATGGGCTTTGCGCCTCAAACACGCTTTGAATATCCGGGTAGCGGCTCGCTAATCGTGAAGGCATGTTGTGATCCAATTGCATTGTGGTTTGAGCAGTAGCTTGGTGGATTAGTCTCGTTCAGTGGTAAGGATGATGGCTGATATCGGCCAATAGCGGCCATTCTGGAATGGCAGGAAACGACCGATAACTGTCTTCGATACGCAACTTTCGCCCGGCAGCGTCTCGATTGTAAGAATATGGCGGAGAGCTGCAAAACCGCCTACGCTTATAGAATGATTCCTCGAACGCCTTGCCCATCTGGTGGTATAGAGCCGAGAGACCGTCCGCTTAACACCCACTTGGACCAACCCGCGCCTATCGCCAGCAACTGGCCCCTGAATCCGGTCCACACGACCAGCAGTACGGCGCAACGGGTAAAAGCCAGACCCAGCCCCCCACCTGTTGTTCAAAAGCGACCGATGCCGCAGCACCTCTGGAAACGGGGGCGCAGTTCACGTTCTGCCATGAGGTCAATCCGTATGTATCGGCCGAGCACGATTCCTTACCAGCAGCATCGAGGGTTCAGCCGAACCTTCACTCAGGGGCATTTGAGCCTTGGATTATTCTTTCCCATGGAGGCATTCGACGGGGACACTCCGAGCATGCTCAACCAGGTCACACTGGCTAAACAAGCCGAGGCGCTGGGCTTCTGCGCGCTCTGGTTTCGCGACGTGCCGCTTCGCGACCCTGGCTTCGGCGATGTCGGCCAAGTCTTCGACCCCTGGGTTTACCTGGGTTATATGGCCGCCCATACCTCGGAGATTGCACTTGGCACCGCCTCCATCGCCATCCCGCTGCACCATCCCCTGCACACGGCCAAGGCGTCAGCCAGCGTCGATCAGTTGAGCATTGGTCGCTTGATTCTGGGGGTTGCTTCGGGAGATCGGCCAGTGGAGTTTTCGGCGTTTGGCGTCGATCCCGAAAAGCGTGGAGAGATCTTTCGAGAAAACTACGAGGTGATTCGCTGCGCCCACAGCACCAGTTTTGAGCCCATCCACTGGAACACTGGTGAAATGCAAGGCGCAGACCTGATTCCGAAACCCACCACCCAATTCATTCCAATGTTCGTTACCGGCAACAGTCGCCAGTCACTGGATTGGATCGCGCGTGAGAGCAACGGATGGATCAACTATCCACGCATACCGAATATGCAGCGGCTGGTCGTGGAAGATTGGCGGCTGGAGGTCACCAGGCAATGTGGCTCTGTGTACAAGCCCTTTACTCAGTCGCTGTACATCGATCTCGATGAGAATCCGTCCACGCCACCCACACGTATCCATTTGGGGTTCAGACTTGGACGTTACCATCTACGGTTTTTGCTGGAGTCGCTTGAGGAAATCGGCGTGGACCACGTCATTCTCAATCTCAAATATGGCAAGCGCCCTGCGGCGGAGGTTATTGAGGAATTGGGTACACACATCGTCGCGCAGTTCGGAGTGCAGCCGCGTCCGGCAGCTCATTGAACATCAGTCACTGCTACGCCGACGAATACTCACTTGACGAAACCATAAGGTGTCACGGCGCGTGATGACCTCCGGATCTATATCAATGATGGAGATCTTCGCGCCATGAGCGACCGGTGCCCGGCAAGCAATCTACCCTACCCAGCCTAAACCAATGATGAGCACATTGCCTTGCAGATTCTGTGCGGCTTCCATGCCGTCCATGGACACGATTTGCGCGCGTATCCTTTCACTTATACCGAGCGCGCAAGCATGGCATGAATCCTGGACACGGCACTTTAGCCATGACATTTATCTTAAATACAAGTGTTTTAATTGATCACCGCCGGGACAGCAGCAGGCCTAGGCGATCCTGATTTTCATACAAGACATCGTGAGCCTCCCCGAACTGAATGGAACTTCCTGTTGGATTTGCTTAACCGGGCAGCTTGGCCGCAAGGACGTCAACCTTCTCGATTGATGGCGGTTCGGCAAACAGCTCGGCAGCGTTTGCCATAAGCGCCGCCGCGACCTTGCCCGAAAGATGAGCCTGCCGGCCCGCTTCATCCGGGAATGCGTCAAAGATGCCAAAGGTGGACGGCCCCAAGCGGACTCCAAACCAGGCTGTAGTGGCTGGCTCCTCCTCCACTAAAGGAAGACCGCTCAAGAGAAAGCGCTCCACCTCTTTCTCTTTCCCAGGTTTTGCTTCCAAACGAACGAACAACGCTACTTTGACCATGACGTGGCTCCTGTTGTTACGATGCGTCTGGTGCTATCTGGTCGCAATAGCTAAAAGGGGCATCCGGCTATTAACTATGGTCGACGACACCAGGATTACAAACCCAAAAAGACCAAGGGTAGCGTCGCATGTCGCTCGGACACTGAGAATGACGTAGTGGGCAGCGCGCAAGCCGCAGACCAGCCGCTTGATCACTTTTCCCGAGCTGTGGCCTGATAATAAAGACTCAACGATATCTGAAATTCAGGAGAACATAACAGATCATGGTTACTGTCAGGCCGACCAATATGTACTCGACACGCGGTAGAAATATAACTAACCCGCCTAAAGAAAACACGATCAAGGTGTTTTGCAGTATGTACTTCCTTATTCTACTCACGGCTATGAAATAGCCATATTGCTTACCTAGGAAAAACAAGGCCATGCCGGTGATCGACATAATCTGGAAATCGCGTATCGCAATGTCGTTCAGGATCGCATGCCTAATCAAATTTGCCAGAAGTGCTAGCCCCATAAAAAGAAAAAGGTGCGAGTAGATTAAGGCGTGCCCATTCATACTGCTTTGATGTTTGTTCAATAGGTAAAAACTATCAAAATAGATCCACCAGATACTGCAAATCATGATAAATCCGGTGATGGCCGCCATCACATTATAATAACCCCATTGAATGTTAGATAAGCCTCCGGAAAGGCTAATAATTGACTCCCCCAATAAGATTAGGGTGAGTAGGCCTATGCGCTCAACCAAGTGTTCTGTGTGTGCTGGCAATGGTTTTAGTTTAGTCCAGAAAAATACAGGAAACAGAATATCAAGAACAATCCCAATATAAGCAACAAGGTAACGCAAGGGCGGGTCAAAAATAACGGATGAAAGGCTAATAACTGCGCTAACTAATAGGGCGAAGCCAAGCCTTGAGGAAAGTTCGCCGCGAGAATCGAGTTTACTAATGGACGAAATGTACATAACACTGATGATCGCACGTATGCCAAAATAGCAGGAAATAATAAGCGGGTAGTTCACTTCCAGGTCTTCCCCGATCCCTGCCGATAGCACAATGAGCAGGAGCATTATGAATAATGTTGCCAAACGGTGAAGATTGCTGTCTGTATCAAACCTGTTGGAGTAAATCGTGTGACTGGACCAGATCCACCACAACGGTACAAAAAGCAGTAAGAATGTCCATATTTGCTTATGTTCAAAGTGGCCTTCATGAACATGTCCGAGAGTATGCGTAACCTGGCCTATCGTAACAACGAAAGTCAGGTCGAAAAACAACTCCAACCATGTGGCGTGTCGATTTTTTTCATAATACTTCAAAGATTTCATTAGCTGGCGGCTCCGTGTACACCTCTTTAATGTAGAAGGAAGCTAACGCTGGTTTGCCCTCGGCTCTGGTGTGGGTGATGCCAGGCCGATGTGGCTATCTAGCGATTTCGTCCGCGCACTAACAGAAGCTCAATCATCTGACTCATCTCGTTGAACTCTGGGACCCCGTCATAGCGAAGCCCGTCAAAGTAAAACGCCGGAGTACCGTTCACGCCGCTGCGTACACCGCCATTGAAGTCGGACTGTATTTTGGGGATGTAAGTGTCCTCTCGCATGGCAACGTCGAGTTCCCCGCTGGAAAGGCCGTGTTTTAGAACAATGGCGCGATACAGCGGCAGACCCAATCGATCCTGATTTTCATACAATTCGTCGTGAGCCTCCCAGAAGAACCCTCGACTCCCGGCATACTCCGCGGTGACCGCTGCACCCAGCGCATGCGGATGAGCGGTGGTCAGAGGAAAGTTACGGAACACGAACAGCAAATCATCGCGAAAATGCTGCTGCAGATTCTTGACCATCCAATACGCTTCACCGCAATAGGGACATTCATAGTCGCCAAATTCCAGCAAGGTGACTTTGGCATGCGCACTTCCCTGGCGATGGTCGATGGCACTTACCGGAACTTTGAGAGTGGCCATGGGATCACCTGCTAATTTTGGTTGGTGTGCTTTGTGACGAATTCGCCAAAGCATCCAGCGCATCCAGAATACCGTCCGCACCAGGGTTGATTGCCATCGGGGAGACGTAGCTCCAAGCAACCACCCCGTCCTTGTCAATCACGAACAGCGCACGCTTACAAACCCCGAGGTGGGACTCGTACGCTCCATACTGTCGTGCCACAGCCCCTTTGGGCTCGAAATCGGCCAGCAGGCTGAAGTGAAAATTTCGATCTTTGGCAAAGGCCTGATGACACCAGGCGCTGTCAACTGAGATACCCAGTAGCGTCGCACCGTATTCTCTGAATGTGGGTAGCACCTGGTTGTACAAAGTCAGTTGGTCGCCACAAACCGAACTCCAGTCAGCGGGATAAAACGCCAGTATCACGGGATTTCCCTTCAGCTCGCGCAGCGACAACTGTTGATCAGGGGTCGCGTACAGCGAAAAGTCGGGCGCGACAGTGCCGGCTGACAGCGGCCCCTGACCCAGGTCGTCGTTCGTTTCTTTTGCATCATCCAATTCTGAAGTGTTCATTGCTTGAACCTTGATAGATGGGTGGTAGGGGCGTGCTCAGTGGGATACGACGTGCCCGGTGGGATAACTCCATCCACCATCAAGGGGTTTAAAAAAACACAACGATGCCTCGATCTCAGCCTGAGCCTGAGTGATTTCGGCCGCGAGACGTTCACGTTCCGCATCAACGCATGCAAGGAGATCCTCCGTGTAATCGCGGATTTGGATTGAGGCCAGGTTGGCAGGGGAATGGTCGGATTCGCTCTGGCTCACCAATGACTATAGTCGTTGATGACGCTTACCGTAGTAGCTGAACGAATTTTCGGTACCCTCCAGTGCCAACAACACTCACGCGCTTATCTTGCTGCCATTTCAGGCGGCGTTTTAACACGATGATTTTGGCAGCTATTTCGCCACTTCAGACAAATCTACATCTGCTTTCTGGACGACAACTGCTGCCCGTTACGACAAGCAGAAATCGACCAGAGGCAGACACTGAAACCGCCTTCAGGTCGACAGAATGAAGGTTGATATGGGAAATGCTCTGGACAAACGAGTCGTTGTCATTAGTGCCGGCATCGTGGGCGCTTCGCTGGCGTATCATCTGGCTGATAAAGGCGCGAATATCACCTTGGTTGAGGCTGAAGGTATCGCGTCGGGAGTGATTGGAGATTCACTCGCATGGATCAACATCCTATACGGATAACGTGACCCCATTGCAGCACTGCGCGGAGCAGCAATCAAAGATGCGGCTCGTGCAGCGATGGTGCTGTACCTAACGAATAGTCGAGATCGGTCTTCGGGAAGCTGAGCGGTAGCCTTTGCGAATATTGTCACTGACCGCTTTTGGCCGAACGCTGCATTCCTTGACAGGCAGCTAAGGGTCGAAAGCTGTCTGTGAGGAGGAGCCCATGGTTCTGCTGTGTTTGGTCTTTGATCGCGTTGCTTGAGGCCGATCGAGGCCCGGCAGTTTCGGGATTCGGTGCTTCCCGTGCGTGTCCAAGCGCCTGAAGCAACACGGTTTGCGTGATGAGTACTTGGAGCTGGAGATTACCCAGTCGTTTCTGTGGTACCTATTAGAAGCCCTCCAGAACGATCTTGCCCTTCGCCTTGCCGCTTTCTAGCAGAGCATGGGCACGACGAAGATTTTCTGCGCTGAGGCGTCCGTAGTTATCGCCGAGAGTGGTGCGCAAGAGACCCGAATCAACGTGCCGCGCAATTTCGTTGAGGATGTTGTGCTGCTCCTGCATGTCCTCGGTTTCGTAAAGCGAGCGGGTATACATCAGCTCCCAGTGCAACGACAGGCTCTTACGCTTCAGCGGCACAACGTCAAGCGTTGCCGGATCATCGATCAGGCCCAGCCTGCCCTGAGGCTTCAGTGATTCGATGATTTGCTCGTAGTGCCGATCAGTCTGGTTCAGACTTGCGACATAGCTGACTTGTCCAATGCCAATGCGCTTGAGCTCTTCGCTGAGTGGCTTGGTATGGTCGATGACGTGATGCGCACCCAGCTCGGTGACCCAGGCCTGGGTTTCCGGGCGCGAAGCCGTACCGATGATCGTCAGCCCGGTCAGTTGACGTGCCAACTGAGTCAGGATTGAACCCACCCCGCCCGCAGCGCCGACGATGAGCAGCGTCTCGCCTCGGTCGGTGGTATCACGCGTAACACCGAGGCGATCGAACAGTAACTCCCAGGCGGTCAGGGAAGTCAGTGGCAATGCCGCAGCCTGGCTGAAATCCAGCGACTTGGGCATTGAACCGACGATACGCTCGTCCACCAGTTGCAGCTCACTGTTGCTGCCTGGGCGGATCAACGATCCCGCGTACCAGACCCTGTCACCGGGCTTGAACAGCGTCACGTCGCTGCCGACCGACTTGACCACCCCAGCAGCGTCCCATCCGAGGATACGGGGCTGGCTTTCGTTTTCATGTGGTACGTAGCCCCGTCGCACCTTGGTATCGACAGGATTGACCGATACGGCCTTTACCTCTACGAGCAAGTCGCGCGGCTTCGGCACTGGCTCGGGTATATCGATCTCCACCAAGGCGTCGGGATGTTCGATAGGCAGGCATTTGAAGTGTGCAATGGCTTTCATTCGAAGAACCTCAGGAGATGCGATACATTTTCGTGATGGTGAGCTTTTCAGCAGCACGCTCGATGAAAGGGAGCGCGGCCTGAAAATGCGGTGTCGCTTCGTGAGCAGTCAGCGCCGCTTCGGTGCGCCACTGTTCGATCATGTGGAAAGTGCGAGGGTGCTCGGCATCACAATGGAAGTCGTACTGGATGCAATCCGCTTCGGCTCGGCTCGGGCCTTGCAGGCCCTGCAGCGTCTGCTCGAGTTCGGCTTCAAACCCGACCTTGGCGATCAAAGTGGCAATCAGTGTCAGAGGGGTGGTCATCAAACCTCCTGTTTGTGGGCGTTATAAAGAGAGAGCGAGTTAGCTGGCACGGGTGTATCGAAGATATCCATGCCGTCGGCCGTGCGGCCAACAAGCTGAATCCGCGGTGCTGCGAGATGCCGGCTTGGTCGAAATCCAGACCATCGGCACGACACACATAAACTCGTCGCAGGGGAAGACTGAGTCACTGTCTTCCGGGCGCGGTGCACACGATCCTGTCTCGGCGCGACTAAGCCTTTCGCTCAATGACGACTTTGCCAATGGCACGACCTGACTCTAGGCGATCATGTGCCGCACTGACACCCGCAGCAGTGAAATCATGGCGCTCATCGATCAGTGGCTTGACCAAGCCGCGATCAACCAAGGCAGCCAGTCTTTGCAGGATCTCGCCATGGTGCTTGCGGTCTTGGTTATGAATGATCGAAACAGCCATGAATACCAGGTCAAGTCTCAATGCCTTGAAGTGCATTTCGGTCAGATCGTAGGTGTCGTAACCGATGATCGAGACGACATGGCCCTTGAGCTTCGCGGCTTTCAGCGAGTTCTGTAAGACCTCGCCGCCCAGGGTATCGAAGACCGTATCGAATCCCGTTCCTTCAGTGATTCGCTGACTGTATTCCTGAGGCGTCTCGCTTTTATAAAAAATAATTTCATCGGCGCCCAATCGACGGGCAATTTCCGCTTTTTCCGGTGTGGAAACCGTCGTCGATACCCTGGCTCCCAGAACCTTGGCCAATTGAATGCCTATGTGCCCGACACCGCCGGTGCCACCATGTACAAGGACATTGTCATTGGGTTGGATCGAAGCACGGTCGATCAGCGCCTCCCATGCCGTAATCGCCACCAGCGGCAAGCTTGCTGCTTCGCCAAAAGAGAGCGACTTGGGTTTTAGCGCCAGCATCTCGGCATCGACCTCCATCTGATCTGCCAGCGCACCGGGAATCCCCACGATACCGCCGAAACAGCCATAGACTTCATCGCCTGGGTTGAAGCGCGTCACGCCAGTACCGACGGAGCTGACCACCCCTGAAACATCAATGTGAAGAGTGGCCGGGAAAGTCAGACCAGCCGTACCTTCGCTGCCACGGCGAATTTTCGTGTCCACTGGATTCACGCTTGTCGCCCGCACATCGACAATCACATGACCTGCTCGCGCGCGGGGATTGTCCGTCTGAATTTCGACAAAAAGGTCTGAGCTACCATGCTGATTTATCACAATGGCTTTCAAGGGTTTAACTCCGAGGAACTATAGGCCACCAAATTATCATCAATAAAATGGGATAAGTACGTTAGAGTTGTTGAATCTTTCGGTCCTGTTGGTTGGTAATAAGTGCTGGATTCCATCGATGAATTGCGTTTGTTTATTGCCGTTTTTGAGGAGGGATCCATCCGTGCGGCTTCCGAACGGCTGGGGATGACAGCTGCGGGCGGAAGTAAGCGTCTTCTGGCCCTTGAAGACAGCGTGGGTCGGAGACTTTTTAACCGCACCACCCGCAAACTCAGCCCCACTTCTGACGGTGAGAAGCTTTATCAGCATGCCCTGAGCATCCTCGAAAGTGTCGAGAAGGCCGAGCGAGGATTTTTTCAGAAGACCGAGATTACCGGTCATCTGCGCATAACCGCTTCCGCGACATTTGCCCAAGGTTATTTATCGAGCGTCGTAAGCAGTTATCTCAAACGCTACCCTGGCGTCATCGTTGATCTCCATCCGACGGATCAACTGGTTGATCTGGCCGCCCATGGTACCGACCTTGCGATTCGGCACGGCGTGATGGCCGATTCGTCCCTGATCGCGCAAAGAATTGCTGCCTCTCGACGTCTGATTTGCGCCGCCCCCCAGTATTGGGAAAAACAGGGCATGCCTATCTCTCCAAAAGAACTGGCCATGCTGGACGGCCTCATCGTTGGTAAGGATTCCAGCTGGGCCATGTCCCGGGGAGGCGTCAAAAAAACCTGCAAAATACGCAAACGGTTTTCATCCAGTCTGGGGGAAGTGGTTCGCCAGATGGCGATAGATGGACATGGAGTAGCGCTGCTCATGGACTGGCATGTACGAGATGATCTTGACTCAGGAGCGCTGTTGGAGGCATTTTCCGATTGGGCCATTGAGCCGCCGGTGGGAATCTATGCGGTCTACCCTTCAAGAGAAAACATCGCTCCGACTGTCCTCAGCTTTGTTGCTCATCTCAAAGAGTGGGTCGCGGCCCACCCCGTTTAAAGAAAGCGACAGTGCCGCCACGACAAACCCTGCCGGATGGAGTAAGAAGACCGGGAAGTGTCACTCAAAGTGCAGATCAATGAGGTTTGTAGACCCTCGAGAAAGGAATGTCGCCCTTTGAGTAATCAATCGTATGAAAAGACATACTACTTTCGACGAATTGCGCTTATTTCTGAAAGGCTGCAGCGAAGCCGAGCGCGATCATTACTACCATGTTTCAATTGCCGATGTGAATAGCACACTAGGGTGCTGTTACGGGCCTCAATAACTCCTGAACACAAGCCCAATGATTCAGTGGCCGATGCTGAATTTTGATCCTTACCGATTAAAACCTTGCCCACGATACTCTGCACATGCCCGCTTTTAGCGGGTTTATCGTTTCATCAGTCTGGCACGGTTTTTTTAATGATCTGAGCCTTGTTCGTCAACCGACAGCTTATAGAGTTCATCCCCGATGCGCCTTCAAACTACAATTAATCGGCCAACTTAATTCGGTTCTTAAGCGTGTTGCCTCGCTTAAGAATGTAGAGCATTTCCGAGATCAAACTTGAACCCTGCCTCTTAACAACAGGCAATTAAATGCTCAACGAATCTGGAGATCACCTTTATGAAGAAACTGGGGATGCTTCTATTGGCAACTGGCGTACTGCCCCAGCTATCAATACTGTTATGGGTCTACCCGTTCCCAAATCCAATTTGTCAAAATAGCGTAAATAATTCGTACACCCGGCAAGTAAGGGCAAGGCTAAGACAGCTGCTGGATCACGCCGCTAACGAGATTAAGACACAACTGAACATGCAAGACTCCGTCTGGTTGGCCACGCTTGAAGACGGATCCAATACGCAAGACGCTGAAACGACTGACACCTTTCAGCCTCCAGCCGAGCAATGAGACGAGTCGATCGTTTCCGCCGAGCCTTCATCATATTTGCAGGCCTACAGATGGACGCTCGCCCTCACTGCTCTGGTTGCGCTCGTCGGTATATTCCTAGCACTCTTCGCTCGCAAAAAAAAATACCCAACCTCAATGGCACCTCTTTCGCACAGGGCCATGGGCGCTTATTACGTTGCAACGCCATTGTTTGACATGCGAAAACGTTGTTCCTCCCGCTGGACACACTGCTCTCGCCACATCCTCGATCGGCGTATGGGTCATCGAGATAGCGATGAATACACCCAGCCGAAATCGCGCAATCAAAGCTATTAAGGACATGCAATTGCCAGTCGCGTGCAGAGAAAACAACTTCGTTGTCATCGGGCCGTACAAACAAAGGATGGACGCAGTGCGCGTCGTAAGGGACCTGAATGACAGTTATAGCATTAGAGGTTGGATTATGAAGAGTAATTGATTTCTGACACTAACGAAGTTCTGGATCAGATAGACGAGCGCGCATCAGAACATACAGGAGTTTCCGAACGACCCAGTGTATCCTGATTGTTTGAGCCCATACGCCGCCATTTTAAATGCGGCGTTTTCGACGAGGTTGATATTTTCATCGGCAGCCAGGGTTCTGTTTTAAAGCGGTAGGATTCGTTACCGGCTTGACGATGTGGCAGTGGAGGATCAGTTTATTCGATGACGCCCCTAAAACTTCAAGCCTCATGCAAATGAGGTGTTGAGTGGATATATGTTAATGATTCTTATCGCGCGATCGCGGCGCTCGCTCAGTCGAATTGCGTACCTTTTTGAATCAGCTCAACCTTATATCCATTGGGGTCCTCAATGAACGCGATGACCGTACGCCCATGTTTCATAACACCTGCTGGTCGCGGAACGCGATATCCCATGATCGCAGCACGGCTGCATAACGCGTCTGCATCTTCAACCTCAATAGCGACATGCCCGTAAGCATCACCAAGCTCATAGCTGTTTTGTCCCCAGTTATGCGTCAGCTCCAGGGCAACCGTCTCGGCCTCCGGACCATAACCAAGGAAAGCCAGTGTGAACTTGCCCTCTGGGTAGTCTTTGCGTCTTAAGAGGTTCATGCCAAGCAGCCTCGTGTAGAAGTGAATGGATTTGTCCAGGTTCACTACACGCAACATGGTATGCAGTATGCGCATCTACTTCTCCGCGGCAGCGTCGGCCCATTGCATAGCCAACATCTCTAAAAAGGCTTTCATCGTAAGCCCGATTTCAGCTCTAGTGCTCAGCCAAAAGCCAGTCTGTTTAAGGCTGGAGTTTGACGGGACAATGTTAAGCTGCCAAACCAATCACTAAAAGTGACCAGATGTGAGCCAGACCATCATAAAAGGAGATTCTCTTGAAACTTTCGCAGCTCGGCTTTTTTTGCGCTGTCGTCGAGCACGGCACGATAGCCGCAGCAGCCGCATCGCTGCATTGTGTGCCCTCGAACATCCACTACAGACAACAGGTCGATAACTGGTTGGAAAGCAGCGGTATCCAGCCTCGGGCTATTCTGGAAATCGAATCGTATCCGAGTATCTTCGCCTGTATCGCGCAAGGGATAGGTTTCGCCTGCATACCAGAGAGTTATGTGGATCGTTTTGCCAGGTAGGCGCACACGTTTCAGGCTGACCAGGTGCCCAGTCTGGATTCAAGCGATATCTATTTCGTCTGGAGAAAGAACCAGCAATCACCCCTGATCAGAAACTTCATTGAGGTCATCGACAGTCAGGGTGTTTAATTGCAACCACGTCTAAAAACGATTCGAACTCGTCAAACCCCGACGGCGTCTTTTGGTGGGGCGTGGTGGTAATCCCCAACGAAATAGGGCTGCGTCTTTTATTCCTCCGGCAATCTGCCCCGTTTTGTGAACAGCCAATAGATGATCCCCAAGACCAGCGTTGCAAACCCCAATGCAGCGATAGTGGCGGCGGGCGTTGAAGCGGAATCAAGAATCACGAATTTGCGACTCAGGGCCAGGAGCGAGATAAGAATCACTGTTCGCAGCTGCACGATGCTGCCATGCCTGAACGCCGGACGAATGATGGAGTGCTTGAACTCCAAGGCGATCAATACAGTGAAGATCGAACCGAACAGTAACTGGAAATCGCCGTGATCCAAGGGATCAATCGCGCCGCCTACCACCAGCGGCAGCACTCGTCTGTAGAGCTGGATCAAAGCAATGACGATGACGCACGAGATGATCACGCCAAGCGCCAGCACGATGATCTGCTCGAATCGCTCATAGGCGTTCATCAGTGACCACTGGACATGAAGGCTTTTCAACGTCGATCTCGGAGGCAGTGGCGCTGAGGGGTCCGGATTCTTCATTAGGTTTTTGCTCCAGCACGTGTGGTTTCAGCCGTCGGCATGGCTCGCCTGTAGCCGCTGATCCAGCGCGCCAGATAGTTGAGTGAAGCAGAGTTTCGGGGGTACGGCCGAATCCATCCCAGTGATCTCGATGCGCTACCCGCATCGGAATCTGCCGGACCGCCTCGGCAACAGTGAACCCAGGCTGTTGACGTGAGCTGGTCTGGGTTCTAGTTGCTAATAATGGAAATCTTATCGTTGCGCTCGATGATTGCGAGCGTGATCTGTTCGACCCGCACAATCCCCTGCCCCAGTCTTGCCGCCTGCGATCGCGGCTGGATCTTCGACGCGTATCAATCATCGTCACAACCAGCATGGCGATTCATTGTAAACCCGCCTACGCTTGTTGGATGACCCCACGCCTTTACTCAGTTGAAGCAAAGGCTGGTGCAATCAGCTTCCCTTCTGACCGTCCGTTCATAGCCAATCCGGACCAGCCCGCGCGTATCGCCAGCAACTGGCCCCTCAATACGGTCGACCCGACCAGCATGTACGGCGCAACGGATAAAAGCTTCACGCACTACCCCACCTGTCGTTCTCAAGCGACCGATGCCGCAGCACCTCTGGAAATGGGGCGCTGTTCACGTTCTGCCATTGAGGAAAATCAGTATGTATCGGCCAAGCGCGATTCCTTATCAGGAGCATCGAGGGTTCAGCCGGACCTTCACTCAGGGTCATTTGAGCCTTGGATTGTTCTTTCCTTTGGAGGCCTTCGATGGGGACATGCCCAGCATGCTCAACCAGGTCGCATTGGCCAAACGCGCGGAGGCGTTGGGTTTCTGCGCGCTCTGGTTTCGTGACGTGCCTCTTCGGGACCCCGGTTTCGGCGATGTTGGCCAACTGTTCGACCCTTGGGTTTATCTGGGCTACATGGCCGCGCATACGGCGGAGATAGCGCTTGGCACCGCATCCATTGCCATCCCGTTACACCATCCTCTGCACACCGCCAAGGCATCAGCCAGCGTCGATCAGTTGAGCGCAGGTCGCTTGATTCTGGGTGTAGCTTCCGGCGATCGCCCAGTGGAGTTTTCAGCTTTTGGCGTCGATCCCGAAAGGCGCGGAGAAATCTTTCGAGAGCACTACGAGGTGATTCGCAGAGCCCACAGCACCAGCTTTGAACCCATCCGCTGGAGCGGTGGTGAGATGCGGGGCGCAGACCTCATTCCGAAACCCACAACCCAATTCATTCCAATGCTTGTGACCGGGAACAGTCGCCAGTCACTGGATTGGATCGCGCGCGAAAGCATCGGATGGATCAACTATCCACGCATACCGAACATGCAGCGACTGATCGTGGAAGATTGGCGGCAGGAGGTCATGAAGCAATGTGGCTCCGTCTATAAGCCCTTCACACAGTCGCTTTACATCGACCTCGACGAGAATCCGTCCACGCAGCCTGTTCGCATTCATTTGGGGTTCAAACTTGGGCGCTACCATCTCCGGTTTTTGCTGGAGTCGCTTGAGGAAATCGGAGTGGACCACGTTATCCTGAATCTCAAATACGGAAAGCGCCCTGCTGCGGAAGTCATTGAGGAGCTGGGTACTCATATCGTTCCGGAATTCGGAGTACAGCCGCGTCCTGAAGTGGACTGATACACGGACCACCGCCACGCCCGGCCGATGTGATCTACGGCTGGGTGACCATGAGTTGCTTTCACCCGAAGGCGAAGCCTGCCAGGCTGGCGCTGTTCCAGCGCCATGGATAGCACCACGATAGCCGTCATGTTGGCGTTGACTTCGGTACTGATGACCCTGAGTTTGAGCGCTTCGGCAATGGCACAAACGCAAATTCGCCGCCCTGTGCCATCAGCATGGAGGGATGCAGTGCGTCGCTGTGGCTGCTTTTAGCGAAGCGCGACGCCATATACACAACGCCTTGACCGCCATCAGCGACAGCACGCCGGAGGTGATGAGCGGCCAGTTTCTGGCCATCACTTGCAGATCCAGCGTCATGTCGACGCCGAGGAAGAACAGCCCCAGCAGCAGGCCACGAAACGGTTCTATGGCCGCCTCCAACTGGGGGCGGACACATCAGGACCGGTAATGCTTCCGCGGCCAGGCGTGCTGAACAGAGCGAGGAAGATAAGTGCTCAGTCCCGAAAAAAGGCTTCAGGACCAGGCACCCTCCGGAGCGTGCATCAAGGACGCATCTTCGTCTGCCGGGCTCGACCAGGCATCCGAGGATCCAGTGCTTCATTGCACGACGTGATCAACAGCGCCGCTGCCCAATGACGGGAGCGGGTTGAGCTAAGTCCCTGTCCCCGCGATAGACACGCGATCATCAGGCTGGTCGGGCGGACTCATGTTTGCTGAGGCGTTTGGCGCATCCAGCTTATTGAAGAGCACTTCGTTACGCGCTTTGTCGTAACCCAGCTCAACGCTGTCGCCGGCCTGTAGCTTGCCAGCGAGCATTTCCTTCGCAAGCCGCGTTTCGACGGTCTGGCGAATCTGACGTTTCAACTCGCGCGCGCCAAACTCAGGCTGATAACCAACATCCGCCAGATAATCAATGAGTGAGCCATCAATTTTCACTGTGATGTTCTGTGCAGCTGCGGTTCGAATTACCCGATCAAGCTGAATGCCTACAATCGATCGGATGTTGTCACGCGTAAGGGCATGGAACACGATGATGTCATCAATACGGTTCAGGAATTCGGGACGAAAATGCCCTTTCAAGACTCCCATTAATTTATCACGTAACGCTTTATCCGTAAGGCGTTCATCTTCCGGGCGCTCAAGATTCTCCATGATAACGGGAGAGCCCAAGTTGCTGGTGGCAATGATGATCGTATTGCTGAAGTCGACAACACGTCCCTTGCCGTCCGTGAGACGCCCATCGTCGAATACCTGCAGCAATACGTTGTTCACATCGGGATGCGCCTTCTCGATCTCGTCGAGCAGAATCACACTGTAGGGCTTGCGGCGGACACGCTCTGTCAACTGACCACCTTCGTCGTATCCCACATAACCGGGTGGCGCACCGATCAACCGAGCAACCGCATGACGCTCCATGTACTCCGACATATCAATACGAATGATCGATTGCTCGTCACCAAACACCGTTTCCGCCAACGCTTTGGCAAGTTCAGTTTTGCCGACGCCCGTAGGGCCAAGAAAGAGAAACGTGGCAATAGGTCTATTGGCTTGGCCAAGGCCGGCTCGCGACAAACGAACGGCATCGCTGACCGCGAGAACAGCATCTTCCTGCCCGACCAGCCGATCACGCAAAGTGTCTTCCATATTCAGCAGCTTCTGACGCTCTTCCTGGGTGAGTTCGGTCACCGGAATACCGGTCAGACGGGACAGTACTTCGGCAATCGACTCAAGGGTCACCTCGAGGGTTTCGGAACCCGTCTTGCGCTCCCAGGCTTCTGTCTCCTCTCCCAACTGGGCCTGTTTTTGACCGATGCGCTCTTCGAAGCCTTTGGATTCATCAAAGCGTTTACGCGAGGATGAATAGTCCTGTTCGCGTTTGAGCTGGGTGATTTCTGCTTCCAGCTCCTGAATGCCAGCAGGCCTTGAGGAGGCGCTGATGCGCACGCGGGCCGCAGCCTGGTCGATCAGGTCAATGGCCTTGTCCGGCAGAAAGCGCGAGGTGATGTAACGATCCGACAGCTCCGCCGCTGCCACGAATGCTTCGTCGGCGAACGTCACCTGATGGTGCGCCTCAAGCTTATCGCGCAGCCCACGCAGGATAATGATGGTCTGTTCTACGGTGGGCTCGGATATCAGGACGGGCTGAAAACGTCTTTCGAGCGCCGCATCTTTTTCGATGTGCTTTTGGTACTCATTGAGCGTCGTCGCACCGATCAGACTGAGCTCCCCGCGTGCCAGTGCGGGTTTCAATACGTTGGCAATGTCCAGGCCGCCCTCTTCACCTCCCTGCCCCGCGCCAACGATCGTATGCAGCTCGTCGATGAACAGAATCAGCTCCGAGCTCTTTGCAGCCACTTCATCGAGGAGTTGCTTAGCGCGCTCCTCAAATTCGCCACGGTATTTGGAGCCCGCGACCATTGAGTTCAGATTGACTTCAACCAGCCGTCTGCCACGCAGAATTTCCGGGACATCACCCTTTACTATGCGCTGTGCAAGCCCTTCAACGATGGCTGTCTTACCGACGCCGGGTTCGCCGATCAGGACCGGATTGTTCTTCCTGCGGCGGGCCAGCACCTCAATGGTATTTTCGATTTCCTGCGCGCGACCCAATACGGGATCCAGCTTGCCCTCGCGAGCCAACGACGTCAGGTCGCGACCGAACTTGTCGAGTGTCGGCGTTCCCGTCGGGGTATCGACTCGCCCATCTTCAGCCCCCTTGCCCACCACCTTGACCACCTTCTGTCGCAGGGTTTCAGGCGTTACGCCGTATTTTTTAAGCAATGTCCCGGCAATACTTTCCGGGACAGAAGCAAGACCGATCAACAAATGTTCGGGGCCAACGTATGAATGCCCTAAATCACGAGATGCCTGGAATGCAAAATTGAAAGCCTTCTTCAAACGCGGCGAAATGGTCATCTGATCGACTGAAACCTCAGCAGTGCCCTTCTGCGCATGTTGATCGATGTAGCCTTTGATGTCGTCGGCAGAAAGCTTCAATTCCTTGAGCAACGCTGTGCCTACGTCGGTATCGGCAAGCACATACAACAGATGCTCAGTATCGAGCTCGCTGCGGTTCAGTTCGTGGGCTTTCTCTCCGGCGCGCTGCAAGATTTCGAGCGTCTGGGAACTGAATGCATCGGTTGCGTCGACAGATTCTCGAGGCACTTGCGCAGAGAGCCTGAAGTCATCGCCCCCCTGATCCATTGCTCCGCCCATGCTGTCGAAAAAGCGAGACACCCCTCCGCCCAGCAGAGAGTCGAATGGATTCAACATGCTTTGATGGCGTAAGAGTTGGCGGTAATCGTGGTCGCAAACGGACATTGTTCTGGCTTGGCCATTTTGCGATACGGTCACCCGCGCTACAGCTGGTCTCGCATTACATATTTCACAGAGAGTAGCCATGATGAGTTGTCTCCAAAGATGGATAACACGGACTCATTCGGATCTACTTCCCTGTAAACGATGCTCAAGAAGCTGGGACATGAGATCCGCATTACGCTGAGCTTGTTCAGGAAGACGATTATGTTGCAGAGAATGGCAGTCACGACAGACGACGCCATCCAATCAAGATAGTCGGATCTCATCAAAACACGCTATGGGCGACCCAGGATACCGACGAACGACGTCTGATAAATTCATGATCAAAAATCCCGCCAGTGGTTAACCACCAGCTAATCAGCACATGTGGCTATGGATTCTCCAACGTTGTCGAGGAACGCTTCGATGCCGGAATTCGCATGGGCGAATCGATCAGCAAGGACATGATTGCGGTTCGCATAGGCCCGGATTGGCGGTTGGCGGTGGTTGGATCTCCGGTTCGCTGCAACGTCTGCTTTGGGTCGAAAGCCGCCGCGTGGGAACGACCGCTTTTGGCCGGAAGCAGCCATTAGCGATTGAACACTATCGGCCAGTGATGTGGTGGACGGGGACCAACCCACTCCTTAAAAACCTCTCAGTTTTGTTTTACGCAGAGTCCAAACATGCCGCAATCCTGCTCAGCATCTCAGCTATCTATAACGTTCACAAAACGAAAAGGCTTCAATTAAAATCCTGCCTGGCAATATCAGGTTACCTGCCGGGAGCAGAGATATAAGTAATCTCTGCCCCATCCACTCTTAAAAATCGAACCGCTGATCAAACACCTTCTGCTCACCCACCGACACGCTGCACTGGCGGGCCATTTCAACGGGGATGACTTTACCCAGCAACGGCGTTAGTGCTGTGTAGAACACCTTGTCGCAGGCTGCATCTTTGCTGAAGGCTTGGGATTTGCCGTTCGCGTCGGCGGTAATCCGGCAGCTCGCTACCAGGTCAGTCGGCAATTCGCTCAAGGCCACGGCCTTGGAGCCGGAGCCTTGCAACTCGATCAACTCGTCGCAGCCGCCCTTGGCCGGGCCTTCCTTGATGGTTTTGGTGAAGGCCACGCGCTCATAATCAGTGCCGGTGAACAGTACCTGATCGTTGACGGTCACGCGGTATTGCGACGGTTTAAAGGCGATGGTTTTGATGCAGAACTGTGTGGCGACCGGCTTGCCGTTCACGTCGGCAGACGCCGATTTACAGCCTGGCGTGGCTTGGGTGAAAGAGGTATCAGGCGAGCTGACGCAACCGGCCAGCGACAGCAAACATGCACTAAACAACATTCTTTTCATGAGACTTCCTGTGCTCAAACAGACCACCTCCAGCAGGTGGCTCCGGGCACAGATCATATCAGTGACATGTCAGTTACAGGCACATCGAGGCTGGAGCCATTAACCTGTTTGAAAATCGAAACTGGCGGGTAAGTAGAGCTGAAGTTTATGGGCGGCTCACGGCTGGGCTTTAACACCCTAGCCTCCTTCAAGATACTCGTACCGCCGCTGAATCGTCGCTAACTGCCCCGACTCGCGTAACGTCTCCAACGCCTTCGCCCAACCCGCCACCACCTCGTCATCACAATCCTGACTGAACGCGATGTACAACGACGACCGGTAAACCTCCACCGGTATCTGCCGCAACGTGCCGGGAGGGATTTTCAGTTGGCGGCTGTAGTAAGCCACTCCGGCGTCGGTGTCACCGACAATGATGCTGGTGCGTCCGGCGAGGAGCATGCGGTAGAGCTGGGGACTCTGGGTGGCGGTTTTGTCGAGGTTGGTGAAGTTGAGCGATTGCAAGGTGGTGGGCACCAGGCCCGCGTGTCGGGTGGTCACGATAGGAGCTTCCCGGAGTTGCTCCAGGGTATTCACCGGCGGCGCGTCGGCCATTTGGTAGGGATGGATGGATTCTTCGACGATAGGCCCGACCCATTTGTATAACGGCTCGCGCTCAGCCGTACGGAACATGGAGTACATGATGGTCCTGGATCGCGAGTTCAACGCGTAACTGGCGCGCATGCTGGGCAGCAGTACTATTTCAAACTTATCCCCGGTCAGCGCCATGATGGCCCGAACGATTTCGGTGGTCATGCCGGTAAGTTGGTTGTTCTCCATGTAGTTGTAAGGCGCCCACTCTTCGGTCACGATTTGATATTGCTCGGCTTTGGCGGGCAAGCCGAGGAACAGGCAGAGACAGAGCAAGGCTGCGTTGAGTGTTGAATGTCTCACGGGGTCTGCCTGGTGGGCTGTGCGCGGCACGGAGGGGCCTTGTCTGAAAGGTCAAACAAAGCATAGACCCTAAAAGACATTTGATACTTTGAGCGGCTATTTAAACGGACGAATCATTAAGCCGCAGGTTGTGAGAATTCTGGCTTCCTGGCTTAGGGACCGTCTGACGCAGCTTATCCCCTGCCCCGTCCATACTGCCCCGGCGTTGCGCCCATGATCGACTTGAACACCCGGGTTAAATGCGGCTGATCGGCAAACCCCGAAGCGATGGCCACTTCAGCCAGCCCGACGCCGCTTTTCAGTAATTTGTGGGCCTTACGTACGCGTGCCTGGAGTTGGTAGACATGGGGTGTCACGCCGCAGGTCTGGCGAAAGGCTCTCAGCAGCTGGAGAGCCGGGAGGCCAACGATTCTCGAGAGATCGTCGAGGGTGACTTTGTCTGAGAGGTTTTCATCGAGATAGGTGCGGGCGACGGAGATTGCGACGGGTTCGTTGAAACGTGAGTCAGGCAGTTGGATAGCACTTGTGTGCTGAGCCAGCAGCCGGATGATCATTGCGGTGATGCGCGACTGGCGCTCGAGCGCAGAGCAGGCTGTTTCCGAAAGGCGATGAAGCTCCAGCAAACTGGCGCTCAGCACCAGATCTTCAACCACGGGACTGGTAAAAACCGGGAGGCCGGTAATGCCGAAGTTATCTCGGGCCACTCTCAGGAAGACGTCTGGATGAACATGCAGCGTCCGGCATAACCAGCCGCCCGCGTCAGGCCGTCCACTGTGCAACTCATCGGGGTTGATCAGAACAAAACTGCCGCGTTTGGCAATGCCGCTCGATCGCAAGGTCTGCAGAAAAACGCCGCCAGCCAGCACGATGCCGAGGCTGAACTCTTCGTGGGTATGCCACGGGTAACGATGGTCGAAATACGCACCTTTAAGTAGCTCGGCATCGTACAAGTCGGCCATCGTCCAGACGCTGACTGAGTTTTTTCCGGATCCGGATTCGAAATCATCATGCACGGAAAATACCCCAAGGCTTTTGCAGACAGATCAACCGAAGAATTGCACGCAAATATTTAACGCGCAAAGTTAAACCTTGCAAGATTCTTCAAGACCCTTGATGAACGGCTCCTTAAGGTATCAGGACCTACCAAATCAGGGATCACATCAATGGCCCGCATGCTAAGGCAGTTGCCGGACCGGAGTCTGCATAACGAAGGCCAGACATCTTCGGTCATGCTGTGCCCGCAACGACTTGCAGCCCCTTTGGAACATCACGCCATACCCGCGAGCTTGAACCTGACTGCCAAGTCTCTCGGGCCGGAATCCCACACGGCTTGCGCAGTGGCGGCGGTGGTTCATGAGTTGCGCCAGCCGCTGTCATCGATGCTGTGCAACATTCAGGCGTCGATTCGCTGGCTGGATCGCGATGAACCCCAGGTGCCTGAAGCCTTACGAGGCCTCAGGGATTGCGCGATGCTCGCGAGACAGATGAGCCAGATCAGTTCAGCCCTGCTGCAAACTTACTCACAGCGCCAGATGGTGCCTTGTACCGTGCAACTTGATTCAGTCATGGCCGAGGTCGTGGCGGGATTCGCAGAAGAGCTGGCGTGCCAGAGCATCGCCGTAAACCTCCAGGTCGAACCGGGCTGCAGCGTTCACGCCGACAGCACTCAGCTCTATTTAGTCCTGCGTAACCTCGTGTCCAACGCCATCGACGCCATCAGCGCCCAGCACGTAGAGAATCGGCAGATTTCTCTCGCGGCCTATCCCATGGCAGAAAAGACACTGATCTGCGTAATGGACAGCGGCCCCGGTATCACCGAAAGCTATCAAGCCTTTATCAGCGAGCCGTTTTTCACGACCAAAGCAGACGGGATGGGAATGGGTCTGGCGATCTGCGAAACAATTCTCTCGCGTTACGACACAGCCCTCAGGCATACCGTCAGCAGACGCGGCGAAACCGTATTCATGTTTGCAATGCCCTCCGAAAAGGCCTGCATGTGATCAGAGCGATGACGGCTCAACTGGCAACACCAGCCTGAAAACTGTTCCTGCGCTATCGCTCGCCACACTGACATTTCCGCCATGGGCTTGCATGATCGAGTGCACGATGGCCAACCCCAATCCGCCTGAGTCGCCGGGCTGGTTGCGGGAAGGATCGCAGCGATAAAAGCGCTCGAAGAGATGAGGCAGATGCTCTGCACCAATGGGTTCGCCCAGGTTATGAACGTAAATCTCTAAACCGCCAGCGCCAGGCGTGCTGCCGATAATGACCGGAGTATTCGGTGTGGCGTAGCGCAGGGCGTTGGCGATCAGATTGGCCAGTGCGCGGCGCAGTAATTCCGGGTCGGCATTTAACGTGCCCTGGCTCTGGTTGATCAGCTCGATGCCGCGATCTTCGCCCATGCCTTCGAAGTAATCACACAGCTGTGCGACCAAGGCACGCAGGTCGATCTGTTGACGGTTGATCGACGCTTTGGGCTGTTCGGTACGTGCGAGGAACAACATGCTGTCGATCATGCGTGCCAGGCGTTCGTATTCTTCCTGATTGGAAACCAGCAGCTCCTGATAGACCTCGGACGAGCGATTGCGGCCTAGCGCCTGCTGGGTCTGGCCCATGAGGTTGCTGAGCGGCGTACGCATTTCATGGGCGAGATCTTCACTAAAACGGGTGAGCTGAGCGAAGCCGTTTTCCAGCCGGGCAAGCATCTGGTTGAGCGCATGACTGAGGGCGCTCAGTTCGCTCACGTCCTTGAACTCATGCAGGCGCAGGTGCAGGTGTTGCACGTCGATGGCTGCAGCTCGTGTCGCCAGTTGCCGCACCGGACGTAAACCCCGCTGGCTGACCATCCAGCCCAGCAGAAACGCCAGCACAGCGCCGACCAGCAAGGCTATCCAGATTTTCATGCGATAGGCGCCAAGCATTTGCTCGCGCTCGTTCACCAGTTTGCCCGCGATGAGCGTGAGGTGCCGGCCGGTGCTTGGCACGTCGAACCACGCCAGCCGCAACGACTTATCACCCGGGCTATCACCCAACTGCGGTGAAGGCGCTGCCGGCAAGTCCGGCACAGGCAAGGAAAGCGGGTTGACGTCGATGAGCAATTGCCCCGCGTCATCGACAATCCACAGCACATTGTCGCGGTTGCCCAGCATGTTTTCGTACAGCTGCGGACGTTTGCGCAAAGCGTCGATACTGTCGCTGTCAGTGATCAGCGCCTGCATACGCTGCACGCGACCGAGTAACGCTTGATCGTCTCGCCAGATGATTTCGCGCTGCAAAGACTGGTAGAGATAAAACCCGACAGCACCTAAAAGCAGCACGCTGACCAAGGCGAACATGAACGCCAGACGCAGGCTCAGCGTGCGAGGCCATAGGGTCATTGTTGCAGCTCCAGCAGGTAACCAATGCCGCGCACGGTGTGGATAAGTTTTGCCTGATACGGGTCGTCCACCTTGGCACGTAAACGGCGGATCGCGACGTCGACCACGTTGGTGTCGCTATCGAAATTCATTTGCCAGACGTGAGAGGCGATCAGCGCACGGGACAGGACTTCTCCCTCTCGACTGAGTAAAAGATGCAGCAGCGCGAATTCCTTGTTGGTCAGGTTCAGGCGCTCGCCGTTGCGCGTGACTTTGCGCTTGAGCAAATCCAGATGCAGATCGGCGATCTGGAACTGTTCGACTTCACGGGGCGGTCCCCGACGCAGCAAGGTGCGAACCCGCGCCAGCAATTCGGCATAGGAGAAGGGTTTCACCAGATAATCATCGGCGCCCAGTTCGAGGCCTTTGACCCGATCCTCCACGGCATCGCGGGCGGTGAGGAACAGCACGGGCGTCTGCCATTTACGGCGAATGATCTGCAGCAGTTGCCAGCCATCGAGGCCGGGCAACATGACGTCGAGGATGATCAGGTCGAACTCGCTTTCCTGCACCAGATGCAGACCGTCCAGACCGTTCAACGCGACTTCCACCAGATAGCCGGATTCCCCCAGCCCTTTGCGCAGGTAATCCGCTGTTTTCGCTTCGTCTTCTACTACCAGGATACGCATTAAGTCCTCCGCCACTGACGCATAGCGTAAGCCGATCCGCGACCTCATCTCATTACAAATACGTAATCCGCAGGCAATCAGTTTGTGCGGAAGGCTTGGGCAGTATGGCTGGCAATTGCTCAGCCGAGCCTGAACCGGAGATTTTCATGCTGATCCGAAGCGTCACCCTTTCTTTACTGACACTGGCCATGGGGTCCGGCGTCGCGTTGGCTGACGTGCAAAACGTTGCACAGCGCCCGGATGTGACCCTCAAGCTTGCCAATGACCTGCTCAATGCAACCCTGGCGGCCTGCCACGCCGATGGCAAAACCGCCGTCGCCGCGGTGGTGGATCGCGGCGGAAATCTGGTTGCGGTGCAGCGCGATGACAACGTTGGCCCGCACAACACCCTCGCCGCGCAGCGTAAGGCGTTTACCGCGCTGTCGACCAAAACCCCGACGCGGCTGCTGTCCGAGCGCGCCCGCAACAATCCCGAAGCCGAGAACCTCAACACCCTTGATGAGCTGCTGCTGTTAGGCGGTGGCGTGCCTTTAAAAGTAGGCGATCAGGTCATCGGTGCCATCGGCGTAGCGGGCGCAGGCGGTGCAGAAGTCGATGAAGGCTGCGCGCTGAAAGGCATCACCCACGTTTTACCCAACCTCAAATAAGCAGGAGCATCTCTCATGAACATGCTGAAAACACTGATCGCCGGCGCTGTATTAAGCGGCCTTTCATCCATTGCGCTGGCCGCGGGTAATCCGCTGAGCGTACACGTGCTGAACCTGCAGGACGGCCTGCCCTCCTCCGATGTCAGCGTGACCCTGGAAAAACAGGAAGGCCAGGGCTGGAGCACGCTGAACAAAGGTGTAACCAACGAGCAAGGCCGGATTACGGGCCTGTATCCGGAAGGCAAAACGCTGGAAAAGGGCACCTATCGCGTGACGTTCAAGACCGGTGAGTGGTTCCAGAAGCACCAGACGGCCAGCTTCTTCCCTGAAGTGCCGGTGATCTTCAACGTGGACGGCACCTTGCCGCATTACCACATCCCGCTGCTGATCAGCCCTTATGGGTTCTCGACGTATCGCGGGAGCTAGTTTGCGAGACATCGGATCTGTGTAATCAGCACTCGCGTCTCGCCAACAAGTTGGCTCCTACCGGGATCCGGCAACCCCATGTGGGAGCCGGGCTTGCCCGCGATTCAGGCGACCCGGTTTCACGGCCAGACCGCGTCATCGTTCATCGCGAGCAAGCTCGGCTCCTACAAGGGATGCAC
>NZ_LOHF01000037.1:0-35266 GCF_002158995.1 Pseudomonas caspiana
TTCAGCATGAAGGTCGCTTTCAACGCTGTAACGCGAAAGCTCATCAGCCGGTACGGGGTGGGAGTGAACGGTGCACTCCCCTTCAAGAGGTAAATCTCGCTCTTCACTCATTATTACTTTCCTTGCCGGTCGCCCCGTCGTTTCAATCTCAATAGCACCGCTATCACGCGAGCGCTAGTCGAAAAAGGTGAGGGTGCCAGCATGGGGTTCAGAACCTGCTGGGGACCCTAGAGATTTACTGACCACACGGGGCATGAAACTCGCGGGATCGAGTTAGTGGGAGGCATTGGAATGGGTTCCTCTCTCATGTATCACAAGAAAGAATCAAAGATCCATTTTACTTAGACTCTATTTTAGGAAAAGTTAATTTTTGGTTGCAGGCAGAGCCTGATAGTTCAGATGCCAAAATTTGTCGCGATATATTATTACCCCACTTTGGTAAGAATTATCAGGCATAGCTATTAGCAGAAGCCTCTGCAGCAAAACTTCATATCCCAATAATTTCAAGGCATCAGCGAGATCCAGTTGCCGAAAGTTGCCGGTTATCGGGGTTAAGGATCGAGGCTAAAGTAGATTTTTAGTGCATGCACGCCTAGATTTCAGCCCATCCTAGAACGCGCAATTAGTGATCAAAGTGCATTGTTAGGTATCAATTTTTTCTTTCGTCAGCAACTAAAGATGACGAGTAGTGAACTTCGCTTATTGAGTGGAGCTCAACATCAAGGCACTCGGCAATTGAAACATCAAATAGCGCTAAGTTCTCTCCGTTGCGGTGTAATACGCTACCATATTCTAGCCCATCCATTCCTTCTGATTTAAACAGTTCTGCTAAATACTGACTTGGCAAGTATGCCAGTCTATCTGCATTATGTGCAGGGCTAGCGAAATAAAATTGATTTATCGGCGTTGAGTTTAATAAGTCTCGAACTATATCATCTATCTCGTAATCTTTTACATTGGAGTGCTTTGTGTGTTGAAGCGACACAATATCAATATCTTTTTTTAAAATGAATTTTGCTACTGATATCTTCGCCCCAACCCAAGGTCTAACTTCTGCAATTGCAGTGTCAATAGACTTTGCCAGGTATAAATATGATATGCCCTCTGGATTTATTCTCCCTGAGTTAGCTTGCCCTCTAGGTGGTGCCCCCATATTTTCCCTTTCATATGGTGCGTTTTTATCAATAGCGTTGATTCTTGCTCGATAAAAGAGGTTACCTGATTTCAACTTAAACGTTTTTCTTTTTAAGTGATATTGAATATACTTTTTTATCCTCTCTTGCAAGTCCTTGGATACATTGAATCGATTTGAATACTTAAGCTCTTCTCCAAGTTTTTTATAAAAATCCCAAAACTCCTTAGGGATCTTTATATCGCTTAGACTGGTAGGTTCATTACGCATAATTGTCGGTTACTCGAGGATTTTTCTAACGATTATTGCAGCTGGGTAAAGCACTTTATCCCGTTCTAACGTTATCGTCACCCCCTCGAAATGGGAGCTGTCGAGGTCGAGGTATTTGTATCCGGTGTAACGGCGTATGGACACATCTCTGCTTCTACTCAGAGCTGGAAGCAATTGCACTGATGCCGGACGTCTGCTTGTGGCCGTGTGCTACGTCTGCTGGCGTCAGGAAACGGCCAAAGGCGATCTATGAGAAGCGTCCAAAAAAGCTCAAGGCTATTCATCCCTTTGGGCATCGATGAGCGCTTTGAAGAGTTGATTATTCACGTGCATAACGAAGTCATGGATGTCTCTCATCATTGCTAGGACCGCATTGCTCGAGAATTCCTGTTCTTTGCCTTGAAGGTTTCTCCCGTTACGATGCACGATGTCGTGCCGAAGAGCCACCGCACGATGAAGTCGCTCTTTAAGTTCAACACTCGGGAAAACCTGAATATTGAATGCAATCTCATAAAGCTGCTCAACTTTTCCCAGCCGATGATAGATCTGATCTCGCAAGTAGTTCTGGACACGCCTTTCTATCGTCAAACTCTCATTCCATGCTTCAAAAAGGGTGATCTTCTGAGAAGACAATTTTTCCTCTTTCAAGAGAAGATTCTCAGTTGCGCCTATCTCTTCTGCCACAAGTGCCATAAGTGTGTTGGCAAGGTAAGCCTCCATTGCGCTGATTAGTCCAGATAGCGCTAGCTTATTAATTTCCGGAGCAGAGCTCTTAAGTAATCCTGATCCGCCAATACCATACGTATGCAGTACCTCAGTCATATGATTGTAGCTCGACAAGAACTCGAATAACGGATCGTCAGTCGCCCGCACGTTATTCTGACAAGAGCTGGTGGCGTGCGAATCGGAAAGTTCTGTTAGCTCGCTGGAGAATACCTCCACATTTTGGTAGTCCACTAACGTGACTTCGTACCTGTAGGGAGTTTTTTTCACAGTGGCGTCGTAACGCTTTCCGCAATTGTCACAGTCAATCACAGTATTTCGAGTGGAAGGCTCTTCAAGCCAGCTGGTGTCGGGAGCAGGTACTGAGGTCCGACTGGTGTGTACACAACTAGGGCACTTAAACAGAACGACGGTGCTGAAAGGCATCAGAGACATCCGAAAAGAGACAATGAAAGGGACGCTACACAACTCTAGCTGACCTCGGTGATGCCTTAAAGTTTTGATACTCGATTGCAGTGATCTCCAGCTGATGAAGTCAGTCTAAAAATAGACTGTCGTGAATGCCCGCTTGGTGTTGAAACAGATTCAAGCCGAACTTCCGCTTTTGGCCGGTTCTGTTGAAAAAGTCCGCTTTGAATTCCACGCCGCAAAAAATATGCGCCTGAGATTGAGATCTGGATGTTTGGTAGAGCGATTCAGAACTGGGATTTCAAGTTGCAGCGTGCAACAGAGGTGTTTCATCCATCAATATTCGAGTGTTTTGGGAAAGCTAACTTTTTCAACGCAATCGGCCGATAGCTGCCGCGCGCGGGCGAATTTTCGGCCAGCAACAGCCGGTCGGCAGTTTATCGGAGACTGCGACACTCGCACTTCTGAGTGCACGGAGTAAAAAATCACAGGGAGTAACAGGAAACGGTTATTTGTAGCGTTCAGTCCACTGAGCATGGCAAAAATTTATAGATGCGGCAATCTTTTGCCGCTCACATCAGATATCTTTAGTCCACCGCGGCGCAATGCCAAGATCACTGTATATTGGCTCAAGCATTTGCAGATCAAAAGGCCAACACGCAGGTAGGGAGCGTGAGCGAGTTTGTACAAGAAAATATATAAGAGTGATTGCATGAATACGATAGATCGCTTCTTTCGGGCTCCTCTCCTCTATCCTGGCCTTCAGGACATTCGCAAATTTCTGTACAAAAGCACCAAAACCCTCAAGTCCACCACTCCCGATAGCACCTCGTAATTGGTCAATGATGTAATCATTTTCGCGGGACTTGGTCTCGAACACAACAGCAGAAAGCTCTAAGGCATTTATTTTAGCCACCTCATCCTTGATAGCCTGGACAGTAGCAAGCGACGTTAAAGTGCTTTTGTTGGCCCTGAGCAGCATATCATCCGTTGTTTCCATAAGCGCCATGCTTTTGGCAAATAATCGATGAATCTCAGGTTGACTGGTTATGTTTGATTTATAAAGTGTATCATGACTTAACTCAGCATAGGCGTGCTGAAGAAGAGTTCTAACCTGTATCTCACACTTGGTACCGACGGGTATAAGTACGTCGTTGTGAGTTAACTCGCTATAGGATGTCACAATGAAGTGGGCAGATTGGTAGTCAAATATTCGAGGATCTTTATCGCGCCATTCATCGAATTCTTTACTATTCATCGTTTGCCAGTGATCCGATGCCTCAATTAGCCTCGAGACCTCTACGATCTGATCAGACAACCCCAACACAAAGCGGACTCCTACTTTATCTGTAATATCTTCGTAGTTGGAGAACCAGCCTTTGTTAAGCACGAATGCCTTTGCAATCAGTGAGTTCTCTTCCTTAACTCTGACCTCAGGCGAAATCTTCACCCATTTTTTATAAGCTTCAGTGCCAAAAGTACAGGTGATGGCTTGTGTTAATTTTTCAATGACAAATAGACCCCACGCCTTAAGGTATGGGGCCTCACTTCGGAACCGACTGAGGTACTCTTCCTCTGTCATTTGTCCTGGCTCACAAGCGCTCCTTGGATCATCAGCGTTGTATGCGTTTCAGTTGTTTCCACCACCTTCACAAGCTCTGCAAACTTATCAGCCGGAGCAGTGATCTTGACATCATTTGTGAAGCTTAGCTTACGACGGGCCAATTTCCTGTTGATTGCCTTGGTATCTTTGACAATCGCAGAGTCAGGGAAGCCTTTCTTTCCCATGTAACCAACAAAATCATCTGATTCATTTGGAGTCATGTAACGCTGAGCGAATTCGGCACCTTCGATTGTAGTCGACGTATCTGTCTTCAGATAGGTGTACAATGCTTGTTGCAAGTCGATTTTTCGCTCTGGTGGTACACCCATCCCTTCGATAAATTCGGCTGTGTAATCGAAAAAATCACGAGTTCGCTGTACCGCGTTGTCCGGAATTCTGAGTCCTAAGAAGCTAGAGTAGAAATATTTCGCAGCTTGACGATCGTCATCGGACTTTATATTGCTGTCGTATACATGTGCATTAAGGTCAACAACGGCTCCGCTGGTTCTAGCAGCGGTTTCGTAAAAAATACCGATCTTATAAAGTTTAGATTGCGGTGTAAGAATCAAGTTTTCAAGGTAAGCGAGAGTGATCTTTCCATCCTCTTCCGTTTCCGTGAAACCAGCTTGCTGTTCGGCCTTGATGATAATCAAGCACCGCTTGTTATCGGTGTCCGTTGTCCCAGAAATAATCACCAACGTGCCTCCAGGCCAGCGTTTGCTGGTGTGGATGGAAGTATGGTGGTGAGCAATTGCTGCCGAGGTGGTAATAAACCCCCGATCAGACGCTTGAACTAGTTGCTTCGAGTACTCGTAGCAACTAGCAGCAGTTTTGTTAGAAACATCCATCGCCAACGACCCAGACCCTGTCCCGAGTACCTTGCTGACCCGCTCCTGAAGCATTTGCTTACCTGCTTGATTCAGAGTCGTCAATTCAAGACTGATTGTGGCGGGCGTAGCACCATGCTCATTAGGCTTATGTACGTTATGCAAAATAATGCGTTCAAAAATCAAATTATTGAATGGATTGCTCATTGACCATTCCTCTTCAACGCAGCGTCATGGACCTGTTTTGATACACTTGGACTTTCTGTTGCCAGTTTGTTCAAATCAGACTCAGCCTCCTTCAACCGGATTTCCTTTTCAGAACTTTCGAGTGCCGTGGCTAACTCTAGTTTCCGACGGACATGGCCGTAGCTAGCCCCAGCAAGACGATGAAGGTTCGTACGATCTTCAAGCTTCAAAAAAGTTTGCAATGAGGAAAGAACTGCTGCCAGCAGCGTGAAGAGAGCGAGCAACACTTTGGAAACATCCCCAAGTGTGGCCAACAATGTGGTGGCACCTGCAATTGCGGTAATACCGATGGTTAGCACACCCAGCCAGCGGTGGACCGAGCTTAGACGCTCAGCCATTAACTGATGCGACAGCTGTGATTCTCTGGATCGCTTGAGCCAGCGCTGCAAAACTTCAACACTGCTCCTAAACTCCGGTTCAGAACTCATGAACATCCCTTAGTGTAATAATGCGAGGAAGGGATGTACGCAAATAGCTTAGACGTCCCTGCCAAGCGTGGAAATCAAACGTATCACAGGGCATGGCTCTTTGGCATCATCATTTCCTCTGCCACCATCTTGGACAATCACCAGTGCGCGAGCTCTCAGATTTTGGAGGCAATGATCTATACGGTTAGAGTACTGTGCATTCATACAGATTGAGTCGACGCGAGACTAGGCGGGAGATAGCCATTGTCCATTAGCCGTTCTCCACGAAGGACGACTATTGGCCTATTCTGTTAAAAAAGTCGGTTCTTCCAGACTGCCCGCATACTGACCGCAGAAAACTCTTTTTTTGCACCCCGCTAGGCGAAATCTGAGCCCGAAATCCTCTGCTCAACGTAAAGATTTCAATCTCAAGCGTGTACTTTTCTACGGTGGAAACCATGGCCGACTTTTTCAACAGAATCGGCCGAAAGTGGTTACAAGCCTATAGTCGTTATAAATCAGAAGCCGAAAAGGTCTGAGCGCTTGCCTCTAACGATAGGGTCTTGTGAAGCGGAAGCTGCTCAGTCTTCCGCTTGTTCATCACGCGCTCTTTCTTTTGAGCTGAGCCGCCGAGACCCAGTCAAGACCATTTTCCGTCTGGCTTTTTGTAGCGCAGCTCCCATGATTTCTGCCCGTTAGGTTTCACCCGGAAGTACAGGCCATTCCCGTCCTGCTCCCGATACGTTGTGTGCTCAGGCTCTAGGCCTGCAAGCGTGGTGTCTGCTAATGGGCGGCGTTTGATTTCAGTGCGCTCCACTTCCTATATGCCTCCAGTTATAGGAATTTCAAAGCATGCACGTGGGCATACACGGCGGGAAGTTATAGGGGTAGACAGGGACGGATAGCCAGAAACAAGAAAGCCCGCACAGGGCGGGCTTCTTGGGGGCTTCGAGACAGTCTGAGACAGCTCAAAACAGGTAAGTGGTGCACCAGGCGGGATTCGAACCCACGACCCCTGCCTTCGGAGGGCAGTACTCTATCCAGCTGAGCTACTGGTGCAATGCGGGCGCCATGATACTCATCTGGTTGGCGGGCGTCCATGCTGGTGAGTGCTGTTGTTGATTTTGCACGTTTCAAGGTATTTGGACGACGCTGATCAGAAAATCGGGCGGATGTTGGCAATTGCGTTCTTTTTTTCGAACGGCCTATTGTCCTTTGACCTAGCAGTCCCTAGGATTCGTTTGAGATTTCAAACGCTCTTGTCCGGTTTTCCTGCACTTTGTGACCCTGCGTTGCGGGGGCCGGCGAATGATTTCCTGATGGCGGCCTTGTTCGAGGCGCCTTTTGAACGATCAAAAACATGCACCGCCCGTGTGCGGCGCATTTTCGGTATATCAAAGCGGAGGCCGACATGCAGCTCAAAGATTCCAAGTTGTTCCGCCAGCAAGCCTATATCAATGGCACCTGGCTGGATGCGGACAATGGTCAGACGATCAAGGTCAACAACCCTGCAACGGATGAAGTTCTGGGCACTGTGCCGAAAATGGGTGCTGCTGAAACCCGTCGTGCGATTGAAGCGGCTGACAAGGCGCTGCCCGCCTGGCGTGCACTGACCGCCAAGGACCGTGGCAACAAGCTGCGTCGCTGGTTTGAGCTGATGATCGAGAATCAGGATGACCTGGCTCGCCTGATGACGCTGGAGCAGGGCAAGCCGCTGGCCGAGGCCAAAGGTGAGATCAGTTATGCCGCTTCCTTTATTGAGTGGTTCGCGGAAGAAGCCAAGCGCGTTTACGGCGATGTGATTCCGGGCCATCAGCCGGACAAGCGTCTGATCGTGCTTAAGCAGCCGATTGGTGTGACTGCCGCGATCACGCCTTGGAACTTCCCGGCTGCGATGATCACCCGTAAAGCGGGCCCGGCGCTGGCTGCCGGTTGCACCATGGTGCTCAAGCCTGCTTCGCAGACTCCGTACTCCGCACTGGCGCTGGCCGAACTGGCCGAGCGTGCAGGCATCCCGGCTGGCGTGTTCAGCGTTGTCACTGGCAGCGCTGGCGACATCGGCAGCGAGCTGACCGGCAACCCGATCGTGCGCAAGCTGTCCTTCACCGGTTCGACCGAGATTGGTCGTCAGTTGATGGCTGAATGCTCCAAGGACATCAAAAAGGTCTCGCTGGAACTGGGCGGCAACGCGCCGTTCATTGTGTTCGACGACGCGGACCTGGATAAGGCCGTCGAAGGCGCGATCATTTCCAAGTACCGCAACAACGGTCAGACCTGTGTCTGCGCCAACCGTATCTACGTGCAGGACGCGGTTTACGATGCGTTCGCTGAGAAGCTCAAAGTCGCAGTCGCCAAGCTGAAAATCGGTAACGGTCTGGAAGAGGGCACCACTACGGGCCCGCTGATCGACGGCAAGGCCGTGGCGAAGGTTAAAGAGCACATTGCCGATGCCGTGAGCAAAGGCGCGAAAGTGCTGTTCGGTGGCAACAGCATCGAAGGCAACTTCTTCGAGCCGACTATTCTGGTCAATGTGTCCAAAGATGCAGCCGTTGCCAAAGAAGAAACCTTCGGCCCGCTGGCTCCGCTGTTCCGCTTCAAAGACGAAGCAGATGTGATTGCCATGGCCAACGATACCGAGTTCGGCCTGGCGTCGTATTTCTATGCTCAGAACATGAGCCGCGTGTTCCGCGTAGCTGAAGCGCTGGAGTACGGCATGGTGGGTATCAACACCGGCCTGATCTCCAACGAAGTCGCGCCGTTCGGTGGCATCAAGGCCTCGGGCCTGGGCCGTGAAGGCTCGAAGTACGGCATCGAAGATTATCTGGAAATCAAATACCTCTGCTTGTCGGTTTAACGCAGGGGATTGCAGCCGCCGGGGCGCGAGAGCGACGTTTCGGCGGTTTTTAGTGGCACCCAAAACCATTTTGGTGGCCGGAGGCCGTGACAGTCGATCATCGAATGCTGTCACGCGTTGATCCGCCACTTGATCCTTGAACCACGCCGACCGATGAGCGGCGAATGAGGAAACATGACCCAGACAAACGCAGAATTGATGCAACGCCGCGAAGCCGCTGTTCCACGCGGTGTTGGCCAGATCCACCCGATCTTCGCTGAGTCCGCGAAGAACGCTACTGTTACCGACGTTGAAGGTCGCGAGTTCATCGACTTTGCGGGCGGTATTGCCGTACTGAACACCGGTCACCTGCACCCGAAAATCATTGCCGCCGTGCAAGAGCAACTGACCAAGCTGACTCACACCTGCTTCCAGGTGCTGGCCTACGAGCCGTACGTTGAGCTGTGCGAAAAAATCAACGCCAAGGTGCCAGGTGATTTCGCCAAGAAAACCCTGCTGGTCACCACTGGTTCCGAAGCGGTAGAGAACGCCGTGAAGATCGCTCGCGCTGCCACTGGCCGTGCTGGCGTGATCGCGTTCACCGGCGCTTACCACGGTCGCACCATGATGACCCTGGGCCTGACCGGTAAGGTCGTGCCTTACTCGGCAGGTATGGGCCTGATGCCAGGCGGTATCTTCCGTGCGCTGTACCCGTGTGAACTGCATGGCATCAGCGTTGACGATTCCATCGCCAGCATCGAGCGCATCTTCAAGAATGACGCTGAGCCTAAAGACATCGCAGCAATCATCATCGAGCCGGTTCAGGGCGAAGGTGGTTTCTACGTGGCGCCGAAAGCGTTCATGGCTCGCCTGCGCGAACTGTGCGACAAGCACGGCATCCTGTTGATCGCTGACGAAGTACAGACGGGCGCAGGTCGTACCGGTACGTTCTTCGCCATGGAACAGATGGGTGTGACAGCTGACCTGACCACCTTTGCCAAATCCATCGCCGGCGGTTTCCCGTTGGCCGGTGTGTGCGGTAAAGCTGAATACATGGACGCCATTGCTCCGGGCGGTCTGGGCGGCACGTATGCCGGCAGCCCAGTGGCCTGTGCTGCTGCGCTGGCGGTGTTGCAGGTCTTCGAAGAAGAGAACCTGCTGGATCGCTGCAAAGCGGTCGGCGAGCGTCTGGTGACAGGTCTGAAAGCCATTCAGGCCAAGTACCCGGTGATCGGTGAAGTCCGTGCGCTGGGCGCAATGATCGCGGTTGAGCTGTTCGAAAACGGCGATTCCCACAAGCCAAACGCCGCTGCTGTTGCGCAAGTAGTAGCCAAGGCTCGCGACAAGGGCTTGATCCTCCTGTCGTGCGGCACATACGGCAACGTATTGCGCGTGCTGGTACCGCTGACCTCGCCTGACGAGCAACTGGATAAAGGTCTGGCAATCATCGAAGAATGTTTCGCTGAGCTGGCGTGAAAATGCCAGGGTCGCAATTGATTAAAATGTGACCAAACAGACAAAAAAGACCCGCTTCGGCGGGTTTTTTTGCGCTTAAAAGGGGTAAATGAGGGTTTTTATCTATATCCCGACGTATGCATTGGCTAAGGTGGGTGCATTGATGTTGAAGGTTGCGCCATGCTCCTGAAACAGGATGTTCGTGCTGCAATACATTGACCGTAGGAGATGCCGAAGGCTTCGAATGGCGCTGGGTCTGGTATACCGTATCGCAGCCTTCGGCAGCTCCTGCAGAAAATACATTTCAGTTCGTTGGCTATGCGTTTGTTCGACGAGAGAGTTCTGATGACAGCTGTAGATTTACCTGCGGGACCTCGGGTATTGATTGCTGAGTCCGATCCATGGATTCGTGAAACGCTCAGTGAGTTGATCCTGAGCGTGCGTGACGATGTTGCGCTCCAGATTTGCAGCGATGGCAAGCAGGCCGTCGAGTTTATGAAGAAGCACGTCCCTGATCTGATCATTGCTGCCAGAGAATTGCCTGTTGTCGATGGTTTGAGTCTGTTGCGTGGCGTGCGCGGTTTGCGTCGTCAGCCTCCGCTGCCCTTTATTCTGATCAGTAATCGGGGAGACACAGCCAGTGTTCGTGAGGTAGTACCGCTGGCACCTACTGCTTACCTGACCAAGCCGCTGGACGCTGAAAAGCTGCGTCAACGCGTCGAAAGTGTATTGCTGGCGTGTCCGATGCCGGGCGCAGTGCCCGCGCTGACCCCGGGCCTGACGCTGAGCAAGTACCTCGAAAAGAACCGAGACACCGCAGACGGTGCGCCGCTGTTTGTGGATGTCGCCACCGCGCTCAAACTCAGCAAGGGCGCCGCTGGTGTTGATGCAACCCTGCTTGAGCAAGAGTTGCGCAGTGATCCCCATATCACCGCGGTGCTGATCGCGGCAGCCAATACGGCCGCCAAACATCTGGTCAAGCCGGTGCAAACGCTCGGTGCGGCGCTGGCGCTGTTGGGCGCAACGCAGAGCGCGAGCATTGTTTCCGGGCTGACTAAAAAGCGCATGTCGATTTTGACCAACAATGCGTTGCAGGCTAAGGCCAGCGAGTTCTGGGAGATGTCGCAACGTACGGCCGAGTACGCGCGGGTGCTGGCGGGCATGCTTGAGGTCGACCCGGAGCGTTGCTTCTGTGCCGGGCTGCTGTTGTCGCTGGGTGATCTTGCCGTTTTGGGCTGTTTGCAGGAGTGGTTGTTAGCCGGTGGCAAGCTTGATGATCAGCAGATCGAAAAAGCGCTGGAGCAGTATTCCGCCGCTTATGGTTCGGCGTTGCGTGTGCGCTGGCGTTTGCCGCTTGAGCTGCGTGAGCTGACCTCGTCGGTTTACCAATACAACACCGGGGTTTATACCCGCGAAGTGCTGGTCATGAACCTGGCTGGGCATATGGCGCGTCTGGGGGATGACGACAGCGTGACAACGTTACTCAAGACCAAACCGGCCCGGCTGCTGAAGCTCACGGTTGCGGACTTGCAGCGGTTGCGCAAAAAACTGACCGGCGTGACTGATCCAAGTTTGCTGGCACCGCCGGTGGGGCTGGTGGTGGAAACGTTGGCTGATGATGACGAGGACGAAGGTCCGGATCTGCTGGACGGTACGCCGGAGGCGGAGCCTGAAGCGGTTGCCGATGAGACGCCTGCGGCTGAGGAGGATTCGTCGAGGTAGCTTCATTGGCTATAGGATGCCATCACGCATTCATTTGAACTGGAATGCGTTTTCCTGCTGGGAATGCTATGTCTGCCTGCAAGCTAATGTAACGATGTGGGACCGGCTTTAGCCGGGAAGAGGCCGGGACAGCCGATGAGTGTGTGGCGTCTGTCAGGCAGCTTTCCCGGCTGAAGCCGGTCCCACGTCATAAGTGTCCTGTGTGGGCGAGGCTTACGGGCGATTTAGGCGCTGCGGTGTGTCAGGCATACCGCGTAATCGTCCTTCGCGGGCAAGCCTCGCTCCAACAGGCTTTTGCGCGACTTACCTACACCAAGACAATCTGATTCTTGCCCTGACGTTTGGCCTGATACATGGCGGCGTCCGCGCGGGCGTAGAGGACTTCCAGGCCTTGGTCCTCTTCACCCATATTGGTCAGGCCCTGACTGGCGGTAATGCCGAAGGTCTTTTCGCCGCGCTGGAAACTCAAACGCTGGATCTCCCGCTGCAGCCGCTCGGCGATCTGTTTGGCCATGTCCGGCGCACAGCCCGGGAACACCGCCGCAAACTCTTCCCCGCCGATACGGCCGAACAGATCCCCACGCCTTAGCGTTGTCCTGCCGCACTCAGCGATTTTCTGCAGCACCAGATCGCCTTCCTGGTGGCCGTAGGTGTCGTTAACCAGTTTGAAGTCATCGATATCCAGCAATAGAAACGCCAAAGGCGTGCCATGCAGACGAGCCAGTTCGAATTCGCGCTGAGCGCATTCGAAAAAGTGTCGGCGGTTGCTGCTTTGAGTCAGCACGTCGGTCGTCGCCAGACGCTGCAACTCGCTCTCAAGCTCTTTCTTTTCGGTGATGTCTTCAGCAATCCCGACTACGACGAGACGCTGTTCGGCGTCGGTCTGGTGGCTCACGAAACATTTGTCACTGATCCAACGAACTTCGCCGTCAGCGCGGATGATTCGGTACTCGCGATCTTCGACGGCACCTTTCTCGATGACTTCGTTCAGGCTGCGTTCGGCGTAATTGAGGTCATCGGGGTAAATGCTGTCGCGCCACTCGCCAAAGTCCGCCAGCAGCAAACCAGCAGAACGGCCGAAAATGCGTTCGTAGGCCGGGCTAACGTAAATCATCCGCTGCGTGGCCCAATCAAATGCCCACAGCACAGCATTGACGCTAACCAGCAGCGAGCTGAAGAGTTGTTCACGTTCGCTGAGCCGAGCGACTTCCGCCTGGGCATGCATCAGGGCCAGTAAGGTTTCAGCTGCGGGCGCATCGGTGTTTGGGGTCAGTAGATTCTTGTTGTCCATCGCACTGCATCTCAGGATAAGGTGCGGCGCTCAGCCACAACACTTCCCGCACGGGGTGGCGGGCTGTTGTTCTGATTGGATTTAGGGGATGAAGTTCAAATCAGCGCGCCACGGGTGGGCGCGCTGATCAGAGGCTTCAGGCGTGCGCAGGGCGCAGCGAGTAAGTTTTGAGCTGGTCGGCGAAATCGCGCAGGGACTGAATGCCGCTGGCTTCGGCTTCGTGAATCCACTCTTTCATGGCCGCGAGCATGTCGTGGCCATTGCTGCTGGTTTTGACCCAGATCTGCTGCAAGGCCAGGCGTTTCTCGTAGATCACTTTCAGCGCATGGCTGTGTTCGAGCATGGTCTGGATGCGCAAGTGGTGCTTGTCATCCAGCAGGGTGGTTTCACGGGACAGCAAGCGCTTGGCGCGGTGAAACTGGTGGCGTACCGAGGCGTCGGCCTTGGCCAGCTCCTGGGTTACCAGCGGGCCGATCACCAGCTTGCGGTATTGGGCCATGATCTGGAAACGGTTGTTGAGGATCGCCATGGCGGTGTCCATGTCGATGCTGCCTTTACCCTCGACACGATGCGCGATAGGTGCAACCCGCTGGACCTTGGCCAGACGCAGTGCGCTGAACAGCTTGATCCACGCCCAACCCATGTCGAACTCCCACTTCTTGACCGACAGCTTGGCCGAGTTCGGGTAGGTGTGATGGTTGTTATGCAGTTCTTCGCCACCAATGATGATGCCCCACGGCACCAGATTGGTTGCCGCATCACGGCATTCGAAGTTGCGATAGCCCACGGCATGGCCCAGACCATTGACCACGCCAGCAGCCCAGAACGGAATCCACATCATCTGGATCGCCCAGACGGTGATGCCCAGCGCACCGAACAGCAGCAGGTCGATCACTGCCATGATCGCCACGCCCAGCAACGGGTAAGGCGTATAGATTTTGCGTTCGATCCAGTCTTCAGGGCAGTTTTTGCCATAGATACGCAAGGTGTCAGGATTTTCTGCCTCGGCCCTATACAGTTCTGCGCCCTTGCGCAGTACAGTAGAAAGCCCTTTGACGACCGGGCTATGCGGGTCATCGACGGTTTCGCATTTAGCGTGGTGTTTGCGGTGGATGGCCGTCCACTCACGAGTGTTCTGCGCAGTGGTCAGCCACAGCCAGAAACGGAAGAAGTGCTTGAGGCCCGCATTCAGCTCCAGTGAGCGGTGAGCGGAGTAGCGGTGTAGATAAACTGTGACGCCGACAATTGTCACATGGGTCATGGCAAGAGTAACTGCCACTAACTGCCAGACTGAAAGGTCGAGCAAACCGTTGTACCACATAGGCTGTATGGCCCTCGAAAAGACGCTTTGAAATAAAACCAACAGTGCGCATTATCACTGAGCCACCAGATAAAACCAGTCGGCCTTTGAGATAAGAGTCGCCAGATGTTTCCTAATCTTTAATCCCGCATTTCATAAGGTTTCTAGCTTTCTTATGACTGACTCGTCGCGTGATGCACTGCGAACAGCCCTGTTTTACGGGGTTCTGTCCATTCTCTGGTTTGTCGTGTGTGACTACTGTCTACCCGTATGGATTGAAAATCCGGCCAGGCTGGCATTTGCCCAGCAGATGAGTGGTTATGTCTGGGTCGCGGTCAGCGCGATTTTTATCTTCGTTGTCCGCAGTCAGCTGCTGCGCTTCATGGGCATCGAAGTCACCCGGAGCCAGCAACGCGAAGACCTTGATCGCTTGCGCCTGGCGGCTGCCGTTTTCGACAGCACCCTTGAAGGGGTCGTGGTCACTGATAGCCAAGGGCAGATCGTTCACGTCAATCGTGCCTTCATGGAGATCACCGGCTACCAGCTGGATGAGGTGCTGGGTGTAAACCCGAGCAAATTCAAATCCGGTCGTCACGGCCCTGAGTTCTATCGGCAAATGTACCGTTCGATTCTCAGCGCCGGACAGTGGAGCGGCGAAATCTGGAACCGGCGCAAAAGTGGCGAAATTTACCCGCAGTGGCAAAGTATTCGCAGCGTGAAGGACGACAACGGTGAAATAAAGCACTTCGTCGCGGTCTTCTCCGACATCACGGCCATCAAGCGCTCTGAGCAGGATTTGCTGCAACTCGCTCATTACGACCCGCTGACTGATCTGCCCAACCGCTTGCTGTTCATCGACCGCACGACTCAAGCGCTGAGTTATGCCCGGTCGAACAAGCGCGGCTGTGCGCTTTTGCTGATCGATCTGGATCACTTCAAGAATATCAATGACAGCCTCGGGCACAACGTCGGTGATGACGTGCTCAAAGCGGTCGCCGAGCGGCTCAGGTCTTTGTTCGATGCCGAAATAACCTTGGCGAGGCTGGGTGGCGACGAGTTTGCACTGCTGATTGAGAACTGCCAGCAAGTGGTACAGGTGGCCGGGTATGCCCAGAGAATCCTGGACGGTTTCAAAACCCCGTTCGTGCTGGAAAACCAACAGCTGTTCATCAGTGCGAGCGTGGGTATCAGCCTGTTCCCTGGCGATGCGGCCAGTCCCGCGCAGTTGTTGCGCAATGCCGACTCGGCGCTGTTCAAAGCCAAAAGCGATGGTCGCGAAACGTATGCTCTCTATACCGAAGAGCTGACGGCTCACGCCCAGCAGCGGGTGCATCTGGCCAGCGAATTGCGCAGGGCCATTGAACGACATGAGCTGCGGGTGTTTTATCAGCCGATTCACAACCTGTACAACAGCCGTATTCTGGGCGTCGAAGCGCTGGTGCGATGGGAGCATCCCGAGCGGGGGCTGGTGTCGCCAGGGGAGTTCATCCCCATCGCCGAGCAGAGTGGCTTGATTGCCGAGCTGGATGCCTGGGTGTTGAACACTTCCTGCCAGCAAATGTGCACCTGGCTGGCAGCGGGGGTGGATATTTCCTTTGTGGCCGTCAACATCTCCAGCCGGCTGTTTGCCAGTGGTCATCTGGTTGAGCGGGTGGCGAAGGTGTTGCGCGACACCGGGCTCAATCCTGCCCATCTGGAGCTGGAAGTGACTGAAAGTGCCGTGATGGAGGATCCTGATCAGGCTATCGAGCAGATGCACCGTTTACGTGATCTCGGGCTGAGCCTGGCCATCGACGATTTCGGCACGGGTTACTCATCTTTGCTGCGCCTCAAACGGATGCCGGTGCAGAAGCTGAAAATCGATCAAGGTTTTGTCGCCGGTCTGCCCGGTGATGAGGATGACATCGCGATTGTGCGAGTAATCATTGCCCTTGCGCAAAGCATGGGCATGCGCGTGCTGGCCGAAGGCATCGAGACGGTGGATCAGGCGTCGTTTCTGCTCGCCAACGATTGCCAGATGGGGCAGGGCTACTGGTTTGCGCAGCCAATGCCGGCTGAGCAGATTGACTGGTCTCATGCGCCGAATTTTTAGCCAGCCGAAGTGGCAGCTCTTTTCAGGCTACCTGCAAACCAGGCAATTGAAATACATCCTGTAGGAGCGCACGAGCATCGCGAGGCCGCGATGGCGGTCTTTCTGGCACTCCGCTATCGCGGCCTCGCGATGCTCGTGCGCTCTTACAGGTCTATTGTCCGGGCAAACTGAAGTAGAGAATCTCTCGTAAATTCACTTTAGTTATATGTAGATTCTTAAATAGTATTTTTAAGAATATCCGCGCGTCTCTAAGATTGCCTCCACGCCACAAGCAGATCCACGCAAGTCGGTTTTGCAGGCCAATCAATATCAAGGAGTACGATCATGAGCGCATCTCTGCGTAGCGTTGACGGCCAGGACGAAGCAGCGATTCTGCGTGAAATTCAGAGTGCGCTGCGCGACCTGCGTTTTGGTGCTGTTGAAATCACCGTGCACAACGCACAGGTCGTCCAGATCGAACGCAAAGAAAAATTTCGTTTGCAGAACCCGGGTAACAAACCGAGCTGAACCCTGTAGGAGCGCGCTTGCCCGCGATTGAGGCGACGCGGTATGTCAGGCAAACCGCGTTAACGTTCATCGTGGGCAAGCGCGCTCCTACAATCAATAAAATTAGAAAAAGCCAACAACACCACCGGATTTTCCAGGAGCTTGACCCATGTCCATACGCCGTTATGCGCTGGCCGCACTCGCCAGTGCCGTGTTTGCCGGTTCTGCAGTTGCAAAGGATTACGAGCTGTTGAACGTCTCGTACGACCCGACTCGTGAGCTGTATCAGGAATACAACGCTGAGTTCATCAACTTCTGGAAAAAGTCCCATCCGGACGACAAGGTTGAAATCAAACAGTCCCACGGTGGTTCCGGTAAGCAGGGCCGCTCGGTAATCGATGGCCTGCGTGCTGACGTGGTGACGCTGGCGCTGGCGGGTGACATCGATGAAATCGCCAAGCTTGGCAAAACCCTGCCGGAGAACTGGCAGACCCGTCTGCCGGATGCGAGCACGCCTTACACCTCCACCATTGTTTTCCTGGTGCGTAAAGGCAACCCGAAAGGCATCAAGGACTGGGGCGACCTGATCAAGAAAGACGTTTCTGTTATCACACCTAACCCGAAAACCTCCGGCGGCGCTCGCTGGAACTTCCTGGCAGCCTACGGCTATGGCCTGAAAACCGGCGGCAGCGAAGCCAAAGCCAACGAATACGTGAAAGAGCTGTTCAAGCACGTCCCGGTTCTGGATACCGGCGCTCGCGGTTCGACCATTACGTTCGTTAACAACGGTCAGGGCGATGTGTTGCTGGCGTGGGAAAACGAAGCGTTCCTGGCACTGAAAGAAGACGGCGGCGCGGACAAGTTCGACATCGTCGTGCCTTCGCTGTCGATCCTGGCTGAGCCTCCTGTCGCCGTTGTCGACAAAAACGCCGAGAAGAAAGGCAACACCGAAATTGCGACTGAATACCTGAAGCACCTGTACAGCAAGGAAGGCCAGGAAATCGCAGCGAAGAACTTCTACCGTCCACGTAACGCTGAAGTCGCTGCCAAGTACGAAAAACAGTTCCCGAAACTGGACCTGCTGACTATCGACAAAGACTTCGGCGGCTGGAAAACTGCGCAGCCTAAGTTCTTCAATGACGGCGGCATTTTCGACCAGATTTACCAGGCGCAGTAACACATAACCTGTAGGAGCTTACGAGCAACGCGAGGCAGCGATGGCGGTCTGTCTGACACACCGCCATCGCGGGCGTCGTAACGTCCATGCGCTCCTACAGTGGAGAAGTAGATTTAATTTCAGGACCCGCACTCGTTTGCGGGTTCCGTGTGTTAACCAAGGACTTTTATGTCACGACGCATCTCCCCCGTCATACCCGGCTTCGGGCTGACGCTGGGTTACACCGTGGTGTACCTCAGCCTGATTGTGTTAATTCCGCTGGCGGCCATGTTTATCCATGCCGCGCAGCTCACCTGGGATCAGTTCTGGACAATCATCACTGCACCGCGTGTGCTGGCGGCTCTGAAACTGAGCTTCAGCACGGCGTTTTACGCCGCAGTCATCAATGGCGTGATCGGTGTTTTGCTGGCCTGGGTGCTGGTGCGTTACACCTTCCCGGGCCGCAAGATCATTGATGCAATGATCGACCTGCCGTTTGCCCTGCCTACCGCAGTAGCCGGTATTGCCTTGACTGCGCTGTATGCGCCAAACGGTCTGGTCGGGCAATTCGCTACCGACCTGGGCTTCAAGATCGCCTACACCCCATTGGGTATCACCCTTGCACTGACCTTCGTCACGCTGCCCTTTGTGGTGCGTACGGTGCAGCCAGTGCTGGCCGATATCCCCCGTGAAGTCGAAGAAGCGGCTGCTTGCCTGGGTGCGCGTCCATTGCAAGTGTTCCGTCACATCCTCGTGCCGGCACTGCTGCCTGCCTGGCTGACCGGTTTTGCATTGGCGTTTGCTCGAGGTGTGGGCGAGTACGGTTCGGTGATTTTCATTGCCGGTAACATGCCGATGAAAACCGAGATCCTGCCCCTGCTGATCATGGTCAAGCTCGATCAGTACGATTACACCGGCGCTACGGCGATTGGCGTAATGATGCTGGTGGTTTCCTTCATTTTGTTGCTGCTGATCAACTTGCTGCAGCGGCGCATCGAAACCCCATCCTGAGGAGGCGCAGAACATGTCCCATTCATCTGTTTCAGCCGCCGCCTCTGCCAACGCCGCCCGTCGTGGCAGCGCGGTGTCGCGCCGGATTCTGATCATCCTGTGCTGGCTGGTGTTTCTGCTGTTCCTGGGCTTGCCGCTGTTTATCGTGGTGTCCCAAGGATTGAAAAACGGCCTCGGCGCGTTCTTCACGGCAATCCTCGAACCCGACGCGCTGTCAGCACTCAAGCTGACGGTGATCGCGGTCGTCATTTCGGTCCCGCTCAATCTGATCTTCGGTGTCAGTGCTGCCTGGTGCGTGAGCAAATACTCGTTCCGTGGCAAAAGTATTCTGGTGACATTGATCGACCTGCCGTTCTCGGTCTCACCGGTCATCGCCGGTCTGGTCTACGTGTTGATGTTCGGTGCTCAAGGCTTCTTCGGCCCATGGCTGCAGGATCATGACATCCAGATTGTGTTTGCCTTGCCGGGCATCATTCTGGCGACCATCTTCGTTACCGTGCCTTTCGTGGCCCGTGAACTGATCCCGTTGATGCAGGAGCAGGGCACTCAGGAAGAAGAGGCGGCACGTCTGCTCGGCGCCAATGGCTGGCAAATGTTCTGGCATGTGACCGTGCCGAACATCAAGTGGGGCCTGATCTACGGCGTGGTGCTCTGTACCGCCCGGGCCATGGGTGAGTTCGGTGCGGTGTCGGTAGTCTCCGGGCACATTCGCGGCGTCACCAATACCCTGCCGCTGCACGTCGAAATTCTCTACAACGAGTACAACCACGTTGCAGCCTTTGCCGTGGCGAGCCTGTTGCTGATCCTTGCGCTGTTTATCCTGCTGCTCAAGCAGTGGAGCGAAGCGCGCATTAACCGTCTGCGCCAAAGTGCGGCGGAGGAATAATTCATGTCGATCGAAGTCCGTAATGTCAGCAAGAACTTCAATGCCTTCAAGGCCCTGAACAGCATCAATCTGGACATCCAGAGTGGCGAGCTGGTGGCGTTGTTAGGCCCGTCCGGCTGTGGCAAGACTACCTTGCTGCGGATTATTGCCGGCCTGGAAACACCCGATGCGGGCAGCATCGTTTTCCATGGGGAAGACGTTTCCGGCCACGACGTGCGTGATCGCAACGTCGGTTTTGTATTCCAGCACTACGCGCTGTTCCGCCACATGACCGTGTTCGACAACGTCGCATTCGGCCTGCGCATGAAGCCCAAGAATCAGCGTCCGAATGAAAGCCAGATCGCAGTCAAGGTTCACGAGCTGCTGAACATGGTCCAGCTGGACTGGTTGGCTGATCGTTATCCGGAGCAATTGTCCGGTGGTCAGCGTCAGCGGATTGCGCTGGCTCGCGCGCTGGCGGTAGAGCCTAAGGTATTGCTGCTCGACGAGCCGTTTGGTGCGCTGGATGCCAAGGTCCGTAAAGAGCTGCGTCGCTGGTTGGCGCGTCTGCATGAAGACATCAACCTGACCTCGGTTTTCGTGACGCACGATCAGGAAGAAGCCATGGAAGTGGCCGACCGTATCGTGGTCATGAACAAAGGTGTGATCGAGCAGATCGGCTCGCCGGGCGAAGTGTACGAAAACCCGGCCAGCGATTTTGTTTATCACTTCCTGGGCGACTCGAACCGCCTGCATGTGGGAGAAGAGCATGTGCTGTTCCGTCCGCACGAAGTGTCGCTGTCACGCTCCGAGCTGGAAGACCACCACGCTGCTGAAGTGCGCGATATCCGTCCGCTGGGCGCGACCACCCGGATTACTCTGAAAGTCGAAGGGCAGAGCGAACTGATCGAAGCTGAAGTGGTGAAAGACCACGACAGCCTGACCGGTCTGGCGCGTGGTGAAACGCTGTACTTCAAGCCGAAGGTTTGGCAGAAGGTTGCGAATATCTAGAGGTTGGTGAGGATATCAATCGCAAATATCGACACGATGTCGTGGGACCGGCTTTAGCCGGGAAGAGGTAGGAACAGGCGCTGAAAAGGCCTCGTCAGAAATACCGCTTTCCCGGCTAAAGCCGGTCCCACGTCGGTCGTATGCAGATGTTTTGTGAGGCCTTCACACCGCCTGCTTCAAATCCCGCTTGCGCACCGGGCCGACTCTTTCTTCAATCGCATGCTGCAACGGCTTGCGAATACCTGCCAGAAACGCCAGTTCAGCCACCACAAACAATGGCCCGATGATCAGCCCGCTGATGTCATCGATGAACGCCGGCTTGCGGCCTTCGTAATAGTGCCCGACGAACTGGATGACCCAGCCCACCACAAACAAAGCCACACCGGCGCTAAGCCAGACCATGGTCGCTTGCTGCGCGAGGAGTGCGCCTGCCCACAGGCACAGACCCAGCAGCACGCCCATCAACACGCCGAATTGCCGATCAAGCCGTAAATAGAAGATCACTGATGCGGCCGCGACAACGGCTGCCGGGGACAGCCATAAGCCGCTGACCATCCAGCCAGGGCGGGATAGGAGTACTGTCACGGCTACGACGATCAGTGGAATTCCTACAAAGTGTGTCGCGATATTCCGCGAATCGCGGTGGTAGGCCGCGTATTGACTGAGATGATCGGTGAGGGTTTTCATTATTATTCCTCTTTGAGCGATAAACGATTCTGCTACGGTTTCGTCTTTTACGCGATGTGATCAGCAATAACAGGGAGCAATACATGACAAATGGAGCTGGATGGCGCTCGCGTCTGATGAACGACCCTTGGTTTGGTCATCTGCCCGCCGCCTTGCAGGATAGCTTGCTGGACGCCGCTCGCCAGACGCGCAAGACACCGGGTAAATTCTTGTTCGAAAAGGGCGATGCACCCTGTGGTCTGTATGCGCTGTTGGAAGGCTCGGTGCGCATTGGCGGCCCAGCCGAGCAACGTCTGGCGCCCCGTCTTGAGCATGTCCGCACGCCTTACTGGTTTGGTGAGGTCTCGCTGTTCGACGGAATGCCCCGCAGGTTCGATGTCTACTCCATGGAGCAGAGCATTTTTCTCCATGTCTCACAGCCGGTGCTCACTGAACTGCTTGATCAAAATCCTGCCCACTGGCGTCCGTTCGCTGACTTGCTTAGCCAGAAAATGGGGATCAACTTGCTGCGTCCAGAGCGGATCAGAACGCTGCCGGTCAAAGCCCGGGTGGCTTGGCGGTTGTTGATGCTCGCAGAAGGTTATGGGCATCTTAGCCATGCGCGGCGCTTGATGAGTTTTACTGAAATCGATGCGCAACGCACCGCAGCCATATCGCCGCCAGAGTTGCTCGACGTATTGCAGGACATGCAGCAGCGCAAGATCCTGCGCTTGGGCGACGAGCAGGTGGAAATCTTCGATGTGGTCAAATTGCGCAAAGCGGCCAACGCCCTGCGCGCCAAGTCGTTATGCTGAGCGCCTGAACAATCGAGGTGAGCCATGCGGCTGCTGTTAGTGGAATACGATGCCGGGACGGCAAAGGAACTGGCCGAAGGCTTTGCCGAATCGGGCTTTACCCTGGACGTGGCGCTCAATGGCCTGGACGGTCGCCATTTCGTCGAAGAGCAACACTACGACCTGATCATCCTCGATGTGATGTTGCCCGGCCTCAATGGCTGGCAATTATTGCAACTGATCCGCCAGCGCGGCGCTACGCCGGTACTGTTCCTGACCGCTCCGGATGCCATCGAAGATCGTCTTCGTGGTCTGGAGCTGGGTGTCGATGATTACCTGCTTAAACCCTTCAGTTACGAAGAGCTGTTGGCCCGTGTGCGCAAGTTGCTGCGTCGCGGCCCGACTGGCGACGCCGCCAGCATCAGCATCGCTGATCTGGAAATCGACATGGCGCTCCAGCGCGTCAGCCGTGGCGGCCAGCGGATTTCCATGGGCGAAAGGGAGTTTGCCTTGTTGCAGCTGCTCGCGAGCCGTCAGGGGGAAGTCTTGTCCCGCAAGCAAATCGCGGCAGAGATTTTCGATGACGACCCTCGGCCTGTAACCGTCGCCATCCAGCGCCTACGCTCCAAAATCGACGAGCGCTACCTGCCCAAGCTGATTCACCCGGTGGGCGATGACGGCTATCAACTGGCGTTGCTGGACGATGAAGCGTTTGATTTGCGGTGAAGGCACCGCGAACCTGTAGGAGCGCACGAGCCGTCTTTTGACGCGAGATAGCGCGGTGTCATGAATACCGTGGCAGCTCATCCAAATGAGGCGAGTTCGTCTATCTGTAACAAATCTTGAGTATCTTCACTCATGCCCTCTGGAAGGCGGGCATTAACACAGCAGTCTTTATCGGGGTTGTTCCTTAGGCAGGGGACAACCCCTTTTTTTGTTCTATATATTCTTTTTAGCTATTTCTTGATAGCTTCTTATTCCTTAACGAATATATATCAGCTCCTTATACTGCGCTCAATGAATGCACCCATGCAGGAGGCTGACCCCATGCATAACGAGTCGATCCGCTATTTGATCGTGCCAGGCTGGCAGGGGTCGGGCGATGAGCATTGGCAAACCCACTGGCAGAACAGCCTGCCAAACAGTGCTCGCGTCGAACAGGCCGACTGGCTCAAACCGCGTCGTGAAGACTGGGTCGGCGAGTTGCAGCGCAGTATCGCGGCAGACAGCACGCCCGTGATCCTGATTGCTCACAGCCTGGGGTGCATCACCGTTGCGCATTGGGCACGGCTGGCTCCGCTGGAATCGCTGCGTCAGGTTCAGGGGGCGCTGCTGGTCGCGCCGGCTGATGTCGAGCGGCCTAACTGCTCGCCAGCTCTGCGCAACTTCGCGCCGATCCCCAAGGATCTGCTGCCATTCCCTACTCAGATCGTCACCTCGGATAACGATGCGGCGGTCAGCACCCAGCGGGCGCTTGAGATGGCTCGCGATTGGGGGGCCGAAACCGGCATTCTCAGCGAGGCCGGGCACATCAACGTCAAGTCAGGTCATCGCCGCTGGGAGCAAGGTTTCGCCTACCTGTACCGCCTGCAGAGCCGAATGGAACAACACGCGCGGCGTCGCGCATGAACTTATGCAGCGCGAAACCTATCGCGCTTGCTTCCTCGCCCTATTTGATTTTTTAACGTTTGAGCCGTCGCAAGGGCTCAGGCGGGAGTTTGCCATGAGCCTGAATGAACCCTTCGGTCAGCCTTTGTTGACCTTCCCCGACGCAGAAAAAAGCCCGCTTAGCATTCGTGCCAAGGCATTGGTATTCATCGATCCGCGTTCGCGCCAGTTACGTAAAGAAATGGAGCAACTGGCACCTCGTGCGCTGCCGGTGTTGATACGTGGCGAGTCGGGCACCGGTAAAGAGTTACTGGCGCGGCACATCCACCGTGGCAGCGATCGCACCGGGCTGTTCGTGTCGGTCAATTGCGGCGCGATCAGCCCGACCTATGCCGATGCCGAGCTGTTTGGTTATGCCGCCGGTGCTCATAGCGGTTCCGCCAGCAGCCGCGCCGGTTGGTTCGGCTCAGCCAATGGCGGCACCCTGTATCTGGATGAGATTGGCGACCTGCCGTTGCCGATCCAAATCAAGTTACTCGCCGCCCTGGAAAATCACGAAGTCACCCGTGTTGGCGCACATCAACCCAGCCCGGTCGATGTGCGGTTGGTAGCTGCCACCAGCATTGATCTGGGCCAGGCCGTTGCGGCCGGTAAATTCCACGAGCGCTTGTTCCATTACCTCAGCGAAGGCCATCTGGACTTGCCGCCATTGCGCGAGCAACCCGGGAACATCCTGCCGCTGGCCGAATACTTTCTCGGTATCTACAGCCAGCGTCTGGACCTCGCCGTGCCGTTGATCAGTGATGCTGCGCAAGCAATCCTGGAAGCCCATGACTGGCCAGGCAATACGCGTGAACTGGAAAACGTTATCCACTTCGCGTTGCTGGTCAGCAGCGGCGATGAGGTATTGCCGGAGCATCTGAACTTACCCGCAAAGACGGATCCATTTGTGCAACTGGAGCTCCTTGTAGGAAAACTTCTTGTTGGTGCAAAGGTTGAGCAACTCTTTGCAGTGCAGCGGCTGCTAGAAACGGTCAATTCCAGGCTGGAAAGCGCTACACGCTAGCGCAGCTACCCCGGTTTTACGACGCCGCATCTTTACCAAGGATGCGGCGCTTTTTTTTGTGGACAAAAAAGCACCTGCTTTAATCCTGCACTACAGAGGGATTGGTCTTACAGTGCCTGACTCTTTATCCCTTGCGAGTTGCTGATTATTGGGTCTTGAAGTTGTAGTTTATGGCGCATTTACAGCACTGTTCATTACTTTTTATTGCGTGCGCTAGACAATAAAAAATATTTAAATCAGTCTGAGTGCAAGAAGTTAGTTTCACTGTTCGGCACTCACAGTCGCAGTCTGCTTCTTATGTAATCTCTGCTTAAGTTATTGCTTAGGTATCTAATAATTGTTGAGGCTTCTTGTATGAGGCCTATAAAAGGATTTTTATGACTGGTCATTGGAATGCACCTGAAATATTTGCGCTTGAAAGTGCAACTGGAAATAATAATGTGTACGCAAATGGGCGTCAGTCTATTCGGGTAAGAATGACAATTAAGGTCATTGATATTAATGGGGAGCCCGCGGTGCTGACGGAGAAGGAAAGGCGCAGTATTACGCTGGTGAATTTTCACGGCAACGCGGAACTGACCTACCACGATACCTGGTCTAGTTCGCCACTGAATCCCGCGAAAGGAAAATGGGACTGGTCCGTACAGAATAATGGCGGCTACAGCTACTTCCCGTCGTCGGGAGCTCGTACGCTGTCAACCGAGCAAGAGGTGGCGCGAGCACAAAGTTCTGATGAGGCGTACATCGATTTTTACTTGCGTACTGTAGATGTCACCCCGTTCACCGTGAGCGCTCGGATTACTCGTGACGATGGCACCGTGTTCTACTCCCGCAATATGGCAGGTGGGGCGCTGCTATTGTCCCCTGTCCGCCCCAAGTCTTACCGTCCCGCTGACTACTATCTGGAAGAAGTCGTCATCGTTCCTCAGCGTTATCTTGATGGTAGCAAGGGGCAGTTCGGTGTAGGGCATCTGTCTTATTTTCGATTTGGATTAAATGAAAACCCCAGTCTTGAGTTCCGCGACATCACGTGTTCCCCGGGAGGCTTGCATGGCGACATTGGTCCCGGTTGGACGAATGAGGCCGCGACCATGGTTGGCTATGTCAAGCCAGGGCAAAAAAACATTAATTATCTTTTTCCTTTGACGTATGTCGACCCTGAACTGAAATGGGACCCACGACCTGGACAGATTTTACTTACCAAAACCTATGTTCAGGCTCGGCCTAATAATTATTTTACTCAACTTCTTGGTCGAACGGCGGTGCTAAACACCTCTCTGAGGGCAACTGATGAATATGGAAATGTGCATCAATTGAACGTGCGGTTCAAAAATAACCAGCGAACCGGTGACATTGAACTGGTTTAGTCAATTGATAGAGTCGCGCCTGGTCTCCGGGCGCGGTTCCTTAAACGGCTTCCCTGTGGAGCGGTAATGCATATGAACAGTTTTCACTCCAATGCTTATAATTTTGCAAGTTTCGTCAGCGCCGGTGTTGACCCCAGAACCGGGACATACAGTTGTAATCTATCCCTATCAACATTATTGGCAAATGTGTTAAGTGGGCCATCACTTCCTATAACGATGGGGTTTAACGGCCTCAACCTAAGTTCTACGGGGTTGGGAGCGGGCTGGTCTATACCGCTGTCACGCTATCATGGAAAAACTCGCCAACTCAGCCTGTCGACCGGTGCAACACATATCGCCAATACAGCTCCCGATCGGTTCGTGATCGCTGACAAGAAAGTCCGGGATATAAAAACCAGCCGCTCGGGCGACGAGTTGATCATCGAGCACAAGTCGGGAGTTGTTGAGGTACTGACTAACCCTGCCCTGAATTGGGACGAGTGGGTCGTTTCCAGAATTTATTCACCCGAAGGTCGGGTCGTCCACTTGTCGTATCGAGTCGTCGCAGGGCAGCGTTTGCTGCGTGAAATCCGGGACGAAAGTCAGGCGCTGATGACCCTTGATATTGTTAATGGCTCGACAAGAGTTTCGAGTATTACGCTATGGCCTGACAGTCCGGCTGACAAGCTGGTTTTCGGCCTGCTGATCCAGAATAACGAGCTGACTAAAATCACCTTGTCGCTGGAAAATGGCAAGCTGGCATCGTGGCGTTTCAGCTATCAAAGCGTGAACGGTCTGCGTTTGATTTCCAGACTGGAGTTACCAACAGGGGCTGTTGAGCAAGTGGCCTACCGGGCTTCGGCGTTGACTCTGCCCTTGGGGGCGCCTGTCAAGGCGCTGCCTGCGGTTGCGTCGCACGTCACCCTCCCGCGCTCCAACCAGGCGCCCATAACCCGAACTTATCGTTACTCGAACCGCAACTACTTAGGCAATGGCTCCAGTGTTTCATGGCGTGATGACGGCGATAACCTGTATCGGGCGGCGGGCAGCTATGAGTATGAAGTTTTCGAGGACCTGATGGTCGGGGCCGGATCTGCTGCACGCGTGATGCGCAGTACCAAACGTGTTTACAACCGCTTTCACCTCCAGGTTGAAGAAACGGTCATCCAGAACGGCAAAACAGTGCGCAGGCGCACGCGATATCATGAAAAGCCGGGTTTGAGATTCGAGGATCAGCCCGGTAACTTTCAGCTACCAGCCGCGGTTCAGGTGTCCTGGTCTGATGCTGCGAAACCTGAGGTTAGTCGCGAGGAGACGACCTCCACCGAGTACGACGATTTCGGCAATATCCTCAAGAAAGTCTCGCCTGCCGGTATTACAGAAGTCTTCGAGTACTACCCGCCAGGCGCTTCTGATGGCTGCCCGGCAGATGCATTCGGCGGGGTGCGCTGGCTCAAGCGCAAGACACTCATACCCGCACCGGATCGTGCACCCGCACCCACCTTGATCACGCAATACCGCTACACCGAGCTACCTTCGGCGAGTGCCGAGCGTGGGCATTTTCTGGCCCTTGCTCAAGAGTCGGTTCTGCAAGGCGGGCAGTCGGTGCCGATCATCACAATCGCGCGGCAGTACGAGAACGATCCCAAAAGCATGTTCTTCGGCCGAGTGAGGCAAAGGGTCGAGACAGTAGAGGGCATTGATACTGTTCTGAACCATCGCTATGAGGTGCGTGATAACGCCGTGTGCACCCATACCACTCTGATCGCCAGGGATGGCACCCGAAGTACCCAGTCTCACTGGCAGAACAAGCTAACAGGGGCGCAGGTAAAGTTCGTTGAACAGTTGGGCGTCACCGTGGAAACGACTCATGACCGGCTAGGGCGTAAGGCTCAGGAAATACTCGCTCCGCGGACTGCGGACCAGGCCACTAGAGTTCACAGCTACGAGCTGGCCAACACGCTGGCTGATGAAGTAGCGATGCGCACGATTGCACCTAATGGTGCTGAAACGGTTACCCGGCTGGATGGATTGAGTCGCAAACTTGTTGTTGAGATGCAGGATGTCGACGGTGCGGGACAACCCATGCGAACTATTTATCGCGCTCGGTACGACGGGCTTGGGCAGTTGGCTGAAGAGATGAGTACTGACTGGCTCGACGGCAAGCCTTTCCCGCTCATGACTCGATATGCGTACGACGACTGGGGCAGCCGCATCGCAACGATTGGCCCGGACGGGATGGTCACCCACGACCGTTATGACCCGGTCACGCTCGTTCAGACTCAAGGCGCCGATGAGGCGGGTCGCACCGTCATCACCAAAAACGTGTTCGGCAAGAACGAATCGGTTGAACGTTTTGACCGGAAAGGCGTTTCCTACGGCGTTACTCGATACGTTTACGACGGCCTGGGCCGGTGCGTTCAACAGGTAGATCCACTGGGGCGTACCACGCGGTATACCTATGATTTTGCTGATCGCCTGACAATGACCCTGTTGCCGGACGGCACGCGCATCAAGAAGGCGTACGTCAAACACAGTACCGAAGACCTGGCGACGCATATCTGGGTCGACGACTATCTGGCCGGTCAGCGTACTTACGATGGTCTGCTGCGTGTCTCGAGCATCACCGTTGGCGGGCGTACTGAGACTTTCAGCTACGAGGGGGCGCAGCCAAATCCTGCGACCCATGTTACGGCCAGCGGCAAGCTGATTTCTTACCAGTACGACCCGGCGCTGAACAATCAGATGACCGAGCGCCATGTTGCGAGCGATAGCACGTTATCTGCCAGTTTCCGCTACGACAGCACCCACGCCAGACTGATTCAGGCTGCAAGCCCGGCCTGTCAGCAACGGCTTCGTTATCTCCCGTCGGGCAAGTTAAGTAACGAGCAGGTCACGCAGGGGAGTTCTACACGGGAGGCTACGCAGCGAACCTCACTCAATGGTTTGCCTTTGCGCTCTGTGGATGCGACCGGCGCTACCCGGATCACCCGCTATGACCCGCTGTGTCGAGTCGCGCAGGTGGAGCAGGGGACGATCAAGGCGGACTACGCCTATGACCCGTTCGGACGCGTCAGCAAAATCGTTACCGTCGATGCCCAAACAGGTCGTCAGCTCACCACGCAGATGGAATACGACGACTTTGGCCGTGAGGTGCGTCGCCTGTTGACCGTCGACGCCAATGTGCCGGAAGAACTTTCTCAGCAGTTCGACAGTAACGACAAACTGATCAGGCGCGTGCTTCGCCGCGGTAGTGCGGTATTGCGCGACGAACAGTTCACCTATGACCTGCGCGGCCGCCTGCAGCGATTCCAGTGCGCCGGCGAGCACTTGCCGGTGGATTCGGCGGGCAAATCGATCCTCCGTCAGGACTACGTTTTTGATGCGCTGGACAACATCCGCCAGCTGAAAACGGTATTTGTTGGCGGTGAAGATCTCGCCACTTATGCATACGACAATTTCGACAAAACCCAACTGAGTCGTGTCCGCCACAGTCATCCGGACTATGCGGAGCAAGACGCTGGATTTTCTTATGACCAGGACGGCAATCAGCTCAACGACGAGCGCGGCCGACGCCTGAATTACGACGGTTTGGGCCGACTGGCCTCGGTCGCGGAGGCTCAATCATGAACCCGCAAAGTATATTGATCAGTTATCGCTACGACGCCCTTGATCGTCTGATCGGCATCGAACCCGCAGGCGAGCCTGCCAGTACCCGTGTGTACACCGATGGCCGCATTGCCGCGCAGTTTCAGGGGGCGCTACACCACAGCGTGATGGAGGCGGGCGGGCAGGTATTGGCTCAGTCCAGCCGGTCCGGCGATACCCTGGCGACTAGCTTGTTGGGCTGCGACTCTCAAGGCAGTGTTGTGCAGTCGGTCACCGGCGATCACATCCACGCCAGCGTTTACACCCCCTATGGCGGCCATACTGTAGAAAGCGGTCTGCAAAGCCTGCCGGGATTTAACGGCGAGCAACCTGATCCGGTCACGGGCTGCTATTTGCTTGGTAATGGCTATCGTGCCTACAACCCGGCATTGATGCGCTTTCACAGCCCCGACAGCCTCAGCCCATTTGATTCGGGTGGGGTAAACCCTTACGCCTATTGCCTGGGCGACCCGATAAACATGAGCGACCCCACCGGGCACTTTTCGTGGAAATCGATCTTAAGCATTGCGCTTTCTGCCGCAGCCATTGCCATCACTGTCATCACACTGGGGTCGGGAGTGCCGCTCACGGGGCCGCTGATTTTCGCGGCGGTCGTCGGCGTCGCCAGCGAAGCGCTGAGTATCGCGAGTGAATTGGCGGAGGAGTTGGCGCCTGACTCTGAGGCGGGATCGATTTTAGGCCAGCTCAGTCTGGGGTTAGCGGTGTTATCCGTGGCTTCTCCCTACGCCGCCAAGCATGCTGCCTCTCGTGGATCCCGTGCGGCGTCCGGGTTCTTCAACGCCGGACCTGTTTCGGTAACGCGTCAGGGCGCGGTCCGGGTGTCCAACGGGCAGGCCCTGAAAAGCCTCAGTGGTGTGGCAAAGCTCGGCAACGGAGCAAGAAATACCGTCGCACTTCAGAATCGGCTGGCCAAGGCGGAGAAGATTTTGCAGTACGTCAAATATGCTACTTATCCAGCCAAGGCTGCCTACTACACCGATAAGTTCGTCGTTCCTTTCTTCAACCCGCCCGCTGACGGCCAGCCTGACGATGCTCCTTCAACACTCGACGCCTTTGTGCGCGGCGATGCGCAGGGCGGCGCAGAGGGCTTGGGGCAGAGCAACTTCAAACCGGGCGACTTTCTCAGGGGCGATCAAACTTTGGCGCAGGATATCAGGGACTTTTAACAGTCGGTTCGCTCCACTATCGACCTTCTAAAAAAGCATAAGTAATTGCTAAAAAAGTATTGTATTGGAATAAATAAAGCCGGTAATGTCCGCTCCACGCCCCCGACTGCACTCGCAGCCGGGGGCAACTCATTGAAGAGCTGTCGTATACATCGACCTCGATTTTCTCTAAGGACATTGCATGAAAAAGACATTGCTGTTGACCGCTCTGGCGGCCGTATTTTCGGTAAGCGTGGCTCAAGCAGCCGAGAAACTGGTCGTTGGTGCTACGCCAGTTCCTCACGCGGAAATCCTGGAGTTGATCAAGCCTGATCTGGCTAAAGAAGGCGTGGATCTGGAAATCAAGGTTTTCACCGACTACGTGCAGCCAAACGTGCAACTGAATGAAAAGCGTCTGGACGCCAACTACTTCCAGACCAAGCCTTACCTGGATGGCTTCAACAAAGGTAAAGGCGCAACGCTGGTGACCGGTGTTGGCGTACACGTTGAACCGTTCGGTGGCTACTCCAGCAAGTTCAAGAAAATCGCTGACCTGCCAGAAGGCGCAACCATCGCCATCCCTAACGAAGGCAGCAATGCCGGTCGTGCTCTGCTGCTGTTGCAGAAGAATGGCCTGATCACCCTGAAAAACCCGACCGACGCACTGGCGACCCCGAAAGACATCGCCACCAATCCGAAGAAATTCAAGTTCCGCGAGCTGGAATCGGCTGTACTGCCACGCGCTCTGGGCCAGGTTGACCTTGCGCTGATCAACACCAACTACGCGCTGGAAGCCAAGCTGAACCCGCAGAAAGACGCGCTGATCATCGAAGGTGCCGATTCGCCTTACGTTAACTTCCTGGTGACCCGCTCCGATAACGCTCACACCGACGCTATCGAGAAACTGTCCAAGGCCCTGACCAGCCAGAAAGTAAAAAACTTCATCAACAAGAAGTACGACGGTGCGGTACTGCCTGCGTTCTGATTGCTGAGCTGAACACGTAATACCCAACGCCGAGGCTGGCAACAGCGTCGGCGTTTTTGTGTGTGGGTTATCGCGCCGGGCACAAATCTCTGTGGGAGCGAGGCTTGCCCGCGATAAGGGCACCGCAGATATCAGGTCTACCGCGTTCAGCCTTATCGCGGGCAAGCCTCGCTCCCACAGGGATTGGCGCCAAACCCGGCGTCTCAAATACCCCTAGCTCAATCAGAACTATCCATATGCAATAACGATATTTAAATTTCGATTCTTATACCTATAAAGTCATGGCTCATTACCACCAGTCTTCTGGAGTCTGAGTCATGTCAGCAGCGTCCCTCGCGTCATCACCTGTTCACGCCGAACCTCAACAGTTCGAGGTGCGCCCGTTCGCCGAGAAAGTCGGCGCGGAAATCGTTGGGCTGGACCTGTCCCGACCGCTGAATGACGCTGACTTCGCCCGCGTACACCGCGCGCACCTGGATTATCACGTCGTTGTGTTCCGCGATCAGCAGATCACCCCACAACAGCAGATCGACTTCAGCCGTCGTTTTGGCGTGCTGCAGATCCACGTCCTCAAGCAATTCCTGCTGGCCAACCACCCGGAAATCCTCATCGTTTCCAACATCGTGGAAAACGGTCAGCCCTTGGGCCTTGGCGATGCGGGCAAGTACTGGCACTCGGATCTTTCCTACAAAGAACTGCCAAGCCTGGGCTCGATGCTCTACGCGCAAGAACTGCCGAGCGAAGGCGGTGACACCCTGTTCGCCGACATGCACCTGGCCTGGGACACCCTGCCTGAGCATCTGCGCAAAGCTGTTGAAGGCCGTTCTGCCGTGCACAGCTACACCTCGCGCTATCGCGACGGGCACAACGCTCAAAACTGGCGCCCAACCCTTACCGCTGAGCAGTTGGCACAAGTCGTTGTGGTCAGCCATCCGGTCGTGCGTACGCACCCGGAAAACGGCCGCAAGGCGCTGTTCGTCAGCGAAGGCTTCACCACGCATATCGTCGGTCTGCCGGAAGACGAGAGTCAGCAGATTCTCAACGAGCTGTACGCCCACAGCGTGCGTCCTGAAGGGGTCTATCGCCACAAATGGGCGCCCAACGACATGGTCTTCTGGGATAACCGCTCGCTGATCCACCTGGCAGGCGGCACTCCTGACCATCTGCGTCGCCGCCTGCACCGCACCACCATCCAGGGCGATGCGCCGTTTTAATACCGGGAGCTTTTAATGACTGTTCTGCAAAGCCACACGGCTAGCGCAAACTCGATTGCGCAACAGGTCGACCAGCCCGCTGCTGAAGCCCTGCTGCAAGTCCAGAACGTAAGCCTGGAATACCGCACGCCCGAGCGCGTGGTGCGGGCGACTCATCAAGTCAGCTTTGAAGTTGATCCGGCTGATCGCTTCGTATTGCTTGGCCCTTCGGGGTGCGGCAAATCCACCTTGCTCAAGGCTGTGGCGGGTTTCATCAAACCCAGCGAAGGGCAGATTCGTCTGGCTGGCGCTGAAGTTCATGAGCCAGGCCCGGACCGCATCGTGGTGTTCCAGGAGTTCGACCAGCTGCCGCCCTGGAAAACCGTGATTGAAAACGTGATTTTCCCGCTGCTGGCCTCGCGCACCTTGAAGCGCAAGGAAGCATTGGAGCGTGCGCATTACTACCTGGCGAAAGTCGGGTTGAGCGCCTTTGCCGATGCCTACCCGCACACTTTGTCAGGCGGCATGAAAGCCCGCGTGGCGATTGCCCGTGCCTTGGCGATGCAACCGAAAATCCTGCTCATGGATGAACCCTTCGCTGCGCTGGATGCCCTGACCCGTCGCAAGATGCAGGAAGAGCTGCTGGAACTGTGGGAAGAAGTGCGCTTCACGCTGCTGTTTGTGACGCACTCGATTGAAGAGGCGCTGGTGGTCGGTAACCGCATCTTGCTGTTGTCGCCGCATCCGGGCCGCGTGCGGGCTGAAATCAACAGCCATCAATACGACCTGAAAAGCCTCGGCGGCGTCGGCTTCCAGCACACCGCCCAGCGCATTCACCGGCTGCTGTTTGACGAAGGCGAAGAGCAAGCGGTTGACCGCGAGCTGAACTTCCAGGACATCCGGATCGCTTATTAATTTCTGCTTGCTGGTGCTGGTCCTTGTGGGAGCCGGGCTTGCCCGCGATAAGGCTGGACGCGGTTTACTTTGGATCGCGTGGACCTTATCGCGGGCAAGCCCGGCTCCCACAAGGGAACAGCGTCAACAGATACCAAGAGAGTCACACCATGAGCCTTTCCCCCCCAATTCGTGAAGAATACGAAGTCACGCTGGAGCCTTTCACTCAGGAAGACCTGGCCCGTGACATCCCGCTGGCGCAACGCATCTGGCAAGTGAGCTGGGTGCGTAAAACCGTGATCCTGATCGTGCTGGCCGTGCTCTGGGAAGTTGCCGCGCGGATTCAGAACAACGACCTGTTGCTGCCCAGCTTCCTGCAAACCGCTGCTGCGTTTTATGACGGCATCCTGTCGGGTGAACTGATCAACAAGGTCTGGATTTCCCTGACCGTGCTGATCCAGGGCTACGTGATCGGTATCGTCCTGGCCTTTGCCCTGACCACGCTTGCGGTGTCTACCCAACTAGGCCGTGACTTGCTCGGCACATTGACCGCGATGTTCAACCCGCTGCCTGCCATTGCGCTGCTGCCACTGGCGCTGCTGTGGTTTGGCCTGGGGCAGAACAGCCTGATTTTTGTGTTGGTGCACTCGGTGCTGTGGGCGTTGGCGCTCAATACCTACGCGGGCTTTCTCGGCGTTTCGGAAACCCAGCGCATGGCCGGTCGCAACTACGGCCTCAAAGGCTTGCGCTTTGTCTGGCACATCCTGATTCCGGCGGCGCTGCCGTCGATTCTGGCCGGTCTGAAAATTGGTTGGGCATTCGCCTGGCGGACCCTGATCGCGGCGGAGCTGGTATTTGGCGCGTCTTCAGGTAAAGGCGGCCTGGGCTGGTACATCTTCCAGAACCGCAATGAGCTGTACACCGACAAAGTTTTTGCTGGCCTGGCCGCGGTCATCCTGATCGGCCTGCTGGTGGAAAACCTGCTGTTTGCCAACATCGAACGCCTGACCGTCAAGCGCTGGGGTATGCAGCGCTGATTTAACTGAAAACACTCAAACCTTG
>NZ_LOHF01000037.1:35449-43318 GCF_002158995.1 Pseudomonas caspiana
CAGATATCAACAACATTTCTGATATGGGGTTTCAAATGGTAATTCCTTTCAAGCGCTCAGCCATCATCGCGCTGGCAGCCACCATCGGCCTGCTCAGCAGCGGCGCACAGGCCGAAGGCAAGATCAGCATCGCCCAGCAGTTCGGCATCGGTTACCTGATTCTGGACGTGGTGCGTGATCAAAAACTGATCGAAAAACACGGTAAAGAACAGGGCATCGACATCAAGGTCGACTGGAACAGCATCTCTGGCGCCACCGCCATGAACGAAGCATTGTTGGCCGGCGCGCTGGACGTGGTATCCGCAGGCGTGCCGCCGATGCTGACCATCTGGGACCGCACCAAAGGCAAACAGAACGTCAAAGCCATTGCGTCGCTGGGCTCGATGCCCAACTACTTGCTGACCAACAACCCGAACGTGAAAACCCTCAAGGACTTCACCGATAAAGACCGCATCGCCGTGCCAGCCGCAGGCGTGGGCTTCCAGTCGCGGACCTTGCAGATCGAAACCGCCAAAGAGTTCGGTAACGACAACTTCAAGAAATTCGACAACATCTCGGTAAGCCTGCCGCACCCGGACGCCACGTCGGCGCTGATTTCGGGCGGTTCGGAAATCACTTCGCACTTCTCCAGCCCGCCGTTCCAGTACCAGGCGCTGGAAAACAAGAACGTGCATAAAGTGCTGAGTTCGTACGACGTGCTGGGCGGTCAGGCGACGTTTAACGTGCTGTACACCACCGAAAAATTCCACGACGAAAACCCGAAAACCTACAAGGCGTTCTACGACGCCCTGGCTGAAGCCGAGAAAATCATCAAGGCCGACAAGCCTGCCGCTGCCCAGACCTACATCCGCGTAGAGCAATCCAAGCTGGCGCTGCCGTTTGTAGAGAAGATCGTTTCCGATCCGGAAATCGACTTCACCATCACCCCGCAGCGCACCTTTATTTATGCTGAAAAACTGCAAGAGCTGGGCGTGCTGAAGAACAAGGCGGCGAGCTGGAAGGATTACTTCTTCGAAGAAGCGCATGGTGGTGCGGGTAGCTGATACCAGTCTGGAATATCCATCCACTGGCTGGCGTTGACCCTTGTGGGAGCTGGGCTTGCCCGCGATAAGGCTGAATGCGATCTAAAGTGAATCGCCTCCAGTCTTATCGCGGGCAAGCCCAGCTCCCACAAATCGCTATCCTTCCGACCCTGATCTGTAACTTCACCTCACGAAAAACACCCCTTTGAAGGCCCTTTCCTGCGGCCGTTTCCCTTTCTTCTGTGTGAAGTTTCCTAGAAAATCCTGAGCCCTTGCGCGTGCCAATTCCGGACACTAGGCTGCGCCCGTCACTGACTCATCAGTGATCGGGTTTAGCAGCCTGTTTTGTGAATTGACAGCGCAAATACCGCGTTATGGCGGCTTTGCGTGGGGCATCTTCGGGTGCGCCGGTCTTGTTGATTCCACCGGTCTGCTAACCCGCGACCGCCTATGAAACCGGCGATACCCTCAACGGCTCCAAACGCGACCTTGCCTTCTCGGTCGTCCACCTGATCGCCATGGCCAAAGCCGAACTCGACCGCTCACTGGAACGCGTCGAACCCCGCTGAGCCCAGCTCTGACAGGAACCACTGATGACGTGGGACCGGCTTTAGCCGGGAAGAGGCCAGTACATTCAGTACATCTTTATCGTCAGGAAGACCGCTTTCCCGGCTAAAGCCGGTCCCACGTCGTTCATCAACCTGCAGGCCGACATAGAATTTCCCACAGGTCCAGCGCCAGCCGACGCCCTGACTCCGATCGTGTTGCCCTGTTCTGCACAACCAATCACACACCTCAAGGAACCCTGATCTACGCTTAGAGTCGCATAGTCACAGCGCCACCCACTGTTTACAGCGAGGCACGCGCACGGCATCCGCATAAGGAGTCTGCATGCCCGTTTCCCCCTCTAAATTGGCGTTGTCCGGTCTGGCGTTGGCGTTGGCCATTCTCGCCGGCTGTAGCAAAGAAGAAGCCCCTCCGGCCAATCTGCCACGCGTTTATGTGCAAGAAGTCGCCACCACCGATTACGCCGCTCAAGTAGCCCTGACCGGTGATGTTCAGGCGCGGGTGCAGACGCAGCTTTCATTCCGCGTGGGCGGCAAGATCATTCAGCGCATGGTGGATGTGGGCGATCGGGTCACGGCCAGGCAAGTGCTGGCGAAGCTTGACCCCAAAGACTTACAGACCAACGTCGACTCCGCCGCGGCTGCTGTCGCTGCCGAGCAGGCGCGGGTGACGCAGACCCGTGCGGCGTTCGTGCGACAGGAAAAACTGCTGCCCAAGGGTTACACCAGCCGCAGCGAGTACGATTCGGCGCAAGCCGCGTTGCGCAGCAGCCAGAGCGCGCTCAATGCGGCGCAGGCGCAGTTGGCCAATGCCCGTGAACAACTGAGTTACACCGCATTGATCGCCGACGCGCCGGGCGTGATTACTGAACGTCAGGCGGAGGTCGGGCAAGTGGTGCAAGCCACCGTGCCGATTTTCGGCCTGGCCCGTGACGGCGAGCGTGACGCGGTATTCAACGTCTATGAGTCACTGTTCGCCCAGGCATCCGGTGATGAGCCGGTGGTGGTGACGCTGCTGGATAACCCGCAAATCAAAACGGTCGGCAAAGTCCGTGAAGTGACACCCGCCGTGTCAGCCGAGACCGGCACCGTACAAGTCAAAATCGCCCTCGAAAAATTACCCGCCGGCATGGACCTCGGTTCAGTGGTCAGCGGGTCGCTGAACGCGCCGGGCAAAGCCAGCATCGAACTGCCGTGGGCCGCGTTGACCAAAGGTTTAGGTGATCAATTGGGCAAGCCAGCCGTGTGGGTGGTGGACGATCAAGGCAAAGCCAATTTGCGCGCAGTGACGGTTGGCCGTTACCTGACCGCCAAAGTCATCATCACTGATGGCCTTAAGGCGGGTGAAAAAGTGGTCGTGGCCGGTGGGCAGTTGTTGCACCCGGACATGCAGGTGGAAATAGCCGCCAGCGAGAAACAGAAAACCGCCAAGGTGCAGCCATGAAGCGTTTGTCGTGGTTGCTGTTGCTGCCATTCTTGAGCGCGTGCAGCAAGGAAGAGCCTGCGCCGGAACCGGTACGCCCCGTGCTGCATGTCGAAGCCAACGCGATTTCCGAGGAAAGCCTCGGACGTTTTGCAGGCAACATTGAAGCGCGCTTTGAAAGCACTCTGGGCTTTCGTGTCGGCGGACGGATCGCGCAGCGTAGCGTGGATGTCGGCAGTGAAGTCGCCAAAGGCGCACTGCTCGCCACGCTGGACCCTACCGATCAACAGAACAACGTGCGTGCTCGCCAAGGTGATCTTGCCCGCATTCAGGCGCAGTGGATCAACGCGCAAGCCAATGCCCGCCGTCAGCAGGAGTTGTTCGACCGTGGCGTGGGCGCTCAAGCGCAACTGGACATCGCCCAGACCGATCTGAAAACCACCAACTCGTCACTGGAGCAGGCCCGTGCAGCACTGAGCCAGGCTCAGGATCAACTGGGTTACAGCGAATTACGAGCCGATCACGCAGCGGTTGTTACTCGCTGGCAGGTAGAGGCCGGGCAAGTGGTCACGGCCGGGCAGGAGGTCGTAACGCTGGCCCGCCCGGACGTCAAAGAAGCGGTGATCGATTTGCCTGGAGCCTTGGCTGACCAGTTGCCCGAAGGCGTTGAGTTCAAGGTCGCCAGCCAGCTTGATCCGCAGATCAACACCACCGCGACGCTGCGCGAAATCGAGCCTCAAGCCGAGCGCACCACGCGCACCCGCCGTGCGCGCCTGACCCTGGCAGAGACGCCGGAAGCCTTCCGCCTCGGCACTGCCATCAGCGTCAGCCTCAGCTCGGCCATCGCATCGCGCACTGAGCTACCGATCAATGCTTTGCAGGAGGTCGATGGCAAGGCACAGGTGTGGATCATCGACCGGCAAAACCAGACGGTAAATCCCCGGACGGTGAACGTCATTAGTCGTAGCAGTGACAGTTTTGTATTGAGCAACGGGATCAAACCCGGCGAGTGGGTGGTGAGCGCCGGGGTCAACAGCCTCAAGCCGGGCCAAAAAGTTAAAGTCGATGAGGAAAGCCCGCGATGAAAGGGAGTTTTAACCTGTCCGAGTGGGCCATCAAACACCAGTCCTTTGTCTGGTACCTGATGTTCGTCGCGCTGCTAATGGGCGTGTTTTCCTACATGAATCTTGGGCGTGAAGAGGATCCTTCCTTCACCATCAAAACCATGGTCGTACAAACCCGCTGGCCGGGCGCGACGGTGGACGAAACCCTTGAGCAAGTCACCGACCGCATCGAGAAGAAGCTCGAAGAGCTGGACTCGCTGGACTACGTGAAGAGTTACACGCGTCCGGGTGAGTCGACGATCATGATTTTCCTGCACGACACCACTTCTGCCGGTGACATTCCGGAGATCTGGTATCAGGTGCGCAAGAAGATCGATGACATTCGCGCGCAATTCCCTCAAGGCACCCAAGGACCGTTTTACAACGACGAATTCGGTGATGTTTACGGGTCGATTTACGCGTTCACGGCGGATGGTTTTTCCATGCGCCAGTTGCGCGATTACGTCGAGCAGGTCCGCACGGAAATCCGCGAGGTACCGGGGCTGGGCAAGGTCGAAATGATCGGCCAGCAGGACGAAGTGCTGTACCTGAATTTCTCCACCCGCAAGCTGGCGGCGCTAGGCCTGGATCAGAGCCAGGTGGTGCAAAGCCTGCAATCACAAAACGCGGTTACGCCAGCGGGTGTGATCGAGGCCGGGCCGGAGCGGATTTCGGTGCGGACCTCGGGGCAGTTTGCGTCAGAGAAGGATCTGGCAGAGGTCAATCTGCGCCTCAATGACCGTTTCTACCGTTTGAGCGACATCGCTGACATCACCCGTGGCTATGCCGATCCGCCCAAACCTCTGTTCCGCTTCAACGGCAAGCCAGCCATCGGCCTGGCCATCGCGATGAAGAAAGGCGGCAATATTCAGGAGTTCGGTAAAGCGCTGCATGGGCGTATGGATGCCGCAACGGCCAATCTGCCGGTAGGCGTCGGTGTGCATAACGTGTCCGATCAGGCCGAAGTGGTGGAAAAGGCCGTCGGCGGCTTCACCAGCGCGCTGTTTGAGGCGGTGGTGATCGTGCTGATCGTCAGCTTTGTCAGCCTCGGGATACGCGCCGGGTTGGTGGTCGCCTGTTCGATCCCGCTGGTGCTGGCCATGGTCTTCGTGTTCATGGAATACAGCGGCATCACCATGCAGCGGATTTCCCTCGGCGCGTTGATCATCGCCCTCGGCTTGCTGGTGGACGACGCGATGATCACGGTGGAGATGATGGTCACGCGCCTGGAAATGGGCGAGACCAAGGAGCAGGCCGCGACTTACGCCTATACCTCGACCGCCTTTCCGATGCTGACCGGTACGCTGGTGACTGTCGCCGGGTTTGTGCCCATCGGCCTTAATGCCAGCTCGGCGGGGGAATACACCTTCACGCTGTTTGCGGTGATTGCCGTGGCGATGCTGGTGTCGTGGGTCGTGGCGGTGTTGTTCGCGCCTGTGATTGGCGTGCACATCCTGAGCGCCAACATCAAAAAGAAGGACGAAAAAGAGAAGGAAGGGCGGATTGCCCGAGGCTTCAACAACAGCATGTTCTGGGCGATGCGACATCGCTGGATCACGATTGTTTTTACCATCCTGCTGTTTGTGGGGGCAGTGTTCTCCATGCAGTTCGTGCAAAACCAGTTCTTTCCGTCCTCGGACCGGCCGGAAGTTCTCGTCGACCTGAACCTGCCGCAGAACGCTTCGATCAATGAAACCCGCAAGGTGGTGGACCGCTTTGAAGCCACGCTCAAGGACGATCCGGACATTGAGCGCTGGAGCACTTACATCGGCCAGGGCGCCTTACGCTTCTATCTGCCGCTGGACCAGCAACTGGAAAATCCGTACTACGCGCAATTGGTCATCGTCAGCAAAAGCCTGGAGCAGCGCGCTGATTTGACCGACCGCCTGAACAAGCGTCTGCGCGAAGAGTTTGTCGGCATCGGCAGCTTCGTTCAGCCGCTGGAAATGGGGCCGCCGGTGGGGCGTCCGCTGCAGTATCGAATCAGCGGCGAAAACATCGACAAGGTCCGCCAGCACGCCATCGAACTGGCCACATTGCTGGACGCCAATCCTCATGTTGGCGAGATGATTTACGACTGGAACGAGCCAGGCAAAGTCCTGCGCATCGACATAAATCAGGACAAGGCGCGGCAGTTGGGCTTGTCGTCCGAGGACGTCGCCAAACTGATGAACAGCATCGTCAGCGGCTCGCCGGTCACGCAGGTTCGCGACGACATTTACCTGATTGATGTGGTCGGCCGTGCTGAAGATGCAGAGCGTGGCTCGCCGGAAACCCTGCAGAATCTGCAGATTGTGACGCCGGGCGGTACGTCAATTCCGTTGCTGGCGTTTGCGACGGTGCGATACGAACTGGAGCAGCCGCTGGTCTGGCGTCGTGACCGTAAGCCGACCATCACGGTTAAGGCGGCGGTAGCGGATGACATGCAGCCGACGGATCTGGTCAAGCAGCTCAAGCCTGAGATCGACAAGTTTGCTGCTGGTTTACCGACGGGTTACAAGGTCGCGACTGGTGGCACCGTCGAAGAAAGTGGCAAGGCCCAAGGCCCGATTGCCAGCGTTGTGCCGCTGATGATCTTCCTGATGGCGACGTTCCTGATGATCCAGCTGCACAGCGTGCAGAAAATGTTCCTGGTCGCCAGCGTTGCGCCATTGGGCTTGATTGGCGTGGTGTTGGCGCTGATCCCGACCGGTACGCCCATGGGCTTCGTGGCGATTCTCGGGATACTGGCGCTGATCGGCATCATCATCCGTAACTCGGTGATTCTGGTTACGCAGATTGATGCTTATGAGCGCGATGGATACCTGCCGTGGGACGCCGTGGCCGAAGCGACCCAGCATCGTCGCCGTCCGATCCTGCTCACCGCTGCGGCAGCCAGCCTGGGCATGATCCCCATCGCCCGCGAAGTCTTCTGGGGCCCGATGGCTTACGCGATGATCGGCGGCATCATCATCGCCACCCTGCTGACGCTGCTGTTCCTGCCCGCGCTGTATGTGGCGTGGTACCGGATTAAAGAGCCGAGTGATGAGCAGCGGGAGCAGGCTGAAAAGGGTGGTGAGCCAGCTGTAAATCATTGACTCAATCGTCGGAATGCCGCCCTGACCAAGCCCGGCTCCCACAGCAAACGCAAGCGCTGTGGGAGCCAAGCTTGCTCGCGATGGCTGCGCCTCGATTCGAGGAGCAGACACATCCAGCCTATTAATCCAGCGCTGTAGATCACCTGCCTGACCTACCTTTTGAGTTCCACTAGAGCTCAAAGGCAATGGAATGCGATCACCTCATCAATCTCGACAGTTACGCATTGGCCGCCACAGTGAAAAAGGCCGGATTTATCTCATAACTGCTAACACCAAAGACCGCCAGCCGATCTTCGGCGATTGGCGAGTAGGTCGTCTTGTGGCGAAGCAGTTTGGGTTGGCTGAGCGTGACGGGTTGGCTCAGTCACTTGCTTGGGTAGTGATGCCTGATCATTTTCACTGGCTGCTGGAGCTAAAGAGTGGTTCGTTGAGCCGAGTGGCTGCGCGGACAAAGTCTCGCGCTTGCGTGGCGGTGAATGATCTTCAAGGCCGGACCGGAAGTATCTGGCAGCGCGGCTTCCATGACCATGCGATTCGGCAAGAAGAGGATTTAAAGGGCTTGGCTCGGTATCTGATCCTTAATCCTGTGAGAGCAGGACTGACCGAGCGAGTGGGGGATTACCCGCTTTGGGATGCTGCTTGGACTTAACCCATTCCGTAGATCGAGTCGAGGCCATC
>NZ_LOHF01000038.1 GCF_002158995.1 Pseudomonas caspiana
GCGATGGCGTCCTGCCTGATACACCGCCATCGCGACCTCGCGGTGCTCGTGCGCTCCTACAGGATCTGTTCCGTTAGCCATCAGGCATTTCCCATCTGCTTCATCCGCGCGGCCTGGGTAAAATCCAGCATCCGCTGCAGCGGCCTTACCGCATGCGGGATCACCGCTGGGTCGACAAATATCTCGTTGGTCCCTTCCCGCAAGCACTGCAAGGTACGTTCAAGGGTGTTCATCGCCATCCACGGGCAATGCGCGCAACTGCGGCAGGCCGCGCCGTTACCGGCAGTGGGCGCTTCGATGAAAATCTTGTCCGGACACAACTGCTGCATCTTGTAGAAAATGCCGCGATCAGTGGCCACGATGAACATCTTGTTCGGCAAGGTCTGCGCGGCCTTGATCATCTGGCTGGTCGAACCGACCGCGTCAGCCAGGTCGATCACTGACTCGGGCGACTCAGGGTGGACCAGAATCGCCGCCTCCGGATACAACGCCTTCATATCTTCCAGCTGCTTGGACTTGAACTCCTCGTGGACGATACACGCGCCGTCCCAAAGCAGCATGTCGGCACCGGTTTCGCGCTGGATGTAACGCCCCAGGTGCTTGTCCGGTGCCCAGATGATTTTCTCGCCGTTGTCCATCAGGCTTTCAACGACTTCCAGCGCACACCCGGAAGTCACTACCCAGTCCGCACGGGCTTTGACCGCTGCCGAGGTATTGGCGTAAACCACCACCGTACGCTCCGGGTGCTGATCACAGAACGCCGTGAACTCATCCACCGGGCACCCCAGATCCAGCGAACAGGTCGCCTCAAGGGTCGGCATCAGCACGCGTTTTTCAGGATTGAGAATCTTGGCGGTTTCGCCCATGAAGCGCACACCAGCGACAAGGACAGTCTTCGCCGAGTGGTTATTGCTGAAACGAGCCATTTCCAGCGAGTCGGACACGCAGCCGCCGGTTTCCTCCGCCAAGGCCTGAATCACCGGGTCGCAGTAATAATGCGCCACCAGCACCGCATCCTGGGCTTTGAGCTCAGCCGCGATCGCAGCACGGTAATGGGCCTGTTCTTCGATGCTCAGCTCTTTAGGCTGCTTGGCATCAAGATGGGCCTGAACCAACAGGCGTTCAGATATTTGCGTCATGTTCGCTGGACCTGCAAGCGCTCTGATAGCGCACAAGGCGAGTTTACACCCGAAAAGCAGACACAAAAAAAGCTGGAGATCCTGATTTTCACGGGCCTTCCAGCTTTATAAGTATGTCGACCTGGGGTCGTGGTTCGGTCCTGAGGCCAATCGGTCACGTCCGACTGGCTCAAGCCGCTGAAGGCGCGCGGATTTTAGCCAGCCCCCTGCAGATTTACCATCTGTTTCAGCGGCCCGCGATTACCTGATTATTCCCCGTAAACCAGACAAAGGGTCGTGTCGGCTTTTTACTCCGGCAACTCACAGCCTTTATTTATGAGGCTATTAATGACCCAACGGCGATCGTTATTACCTTCAGCGATATCCAGCAGTTGTTGAGTTTCAGCGGCATGTTTGGCGCTGGCTTTTTCCAGAACACTGTCCACTTCACTAAACGGAATGCTCAGCAAACCGTCATCGTCGCCAATTACCATGTCGCCTGGCTCAATCACCATGCCATTGATTGCAATCGGAACATTGATTTCACCGGGGCCATCTTTGTAAGGACCGCGATGAGTAATACCCGCCGCAAATACCGGAAAATCATCTGCGGCGATACTTGCTGCATCACGAATGGCACCGTTAATGACAATACCGCCCAAGCGCTTCTTGATGGCATAGGCAACCATTAACTCTCCAATGATTGCATTGGTCAGATCACCTCCGGCATCCACCACAATGACGTCACCTGGCTGAGCGATGTCCAAAGCGTAATGCACCATCAGGTTATCGCCGGGACGGCATTTAACGGTCAGTGCCGGACCGGCCAGAACGCCTGAACGGTGCATGGGCCGCAAGCTCGCGCCACCGGCGGTCATGCGGTTCATTGAATCGCTGACGTTAGCAACGGGTACCTGACGGTAACCTTCGACCTGCTTAACGCTGACCTGACGGGTACGTTTTAATACTCTGAATCCACTGGACATAATGCAGCCTCGCAATAACTGACCGAGCAAAACCAACGACCCTGCTCCGTCATGAGTGAGATAAAATTTCAAAAACCAGACAACAAAAAATCTGCATGACACTTTATTCAGGGCGAACGAAGCCACGCCGCTGAAAAACCGGACAATCGATAAACCTGATAAAGCTCTAAGTAACGGACTTCGCTGTCAGCTCGTTTTAAGCACTAATCAAAACCAGTCAAGTTATAGGTATGCGCAGCCGTCTGACTAAACAGAAACCCCTTCTCCCCTGCCGTGAAGTCAGCGGTTATCTTCTTGAAGGCATTCCACATCACGCCATAGGAATACATCCCCTTATCCACCGGGAAGTTACTTTCAAACATGCAACGCTCCACACCAAACGCTTCGATGCAGTGCAGGATATAAGGGCGCCATAACTCGGCTAACGTGTCCGAATCAGGAGGCAACTCACGAGTGTGCAAAGCAAACCCACCAACGTTCATGCCCAGGCCGCCCAACTTGACCAATACGTTCGGACAGTTCGCCAATTGGCAGATCAGCCGCGACCAGTCAGTGAAGACTTCATCACGACGGCCCGCGTAAGGTCCGACACCAACGGGCCCGCCCACGTGATCCAGCACGATCAACTGATTGGGGAAGGACCTGGCCAGATCCAGCACCTCTTCAAGCTGGGTGTGATAACCCCAGACGTCCAGCGCCAGTGCGTAGTCCTGGAGGTAACTCAGCCCTTTGCGAAAGTACGTATCGGCAAGGACGCCAGCTGGCGGCGGTCTGGGGTTGGAGACCACTCGTGGATCAGCATGCCAGGCCGTGACATTGCGAATCCCCTGCAAACGCGGCCCGGCCCTTTCAAGCATCTCCTCAAGAACCGGCACTACCGCCTGCCCAAGACGCAAATCCGCACCGGCCACAATAGCGCTGCAAATCCGCGCCGGACCGTAAAGCCCACTCGCACTGAGCGCCGCGATGCCGTTGGCGAACTCCACTTCGCCCACACACTGGAATGACTCAGGCCGATCCATGTTGAACATTGAGCGGCATTGCACATACACCGACGCCAGCACTCGATGACCGCTGTCGAGGTCATACAGATAATCGTCGAGCAGGTAATGGTTTTCCGGGCGATTCCACAGGTGGTGATGAGCATCGACAATCACCAGTTGCGGGTCTATTGCCGCTTCGTCCACCCGCGCCAGCCACTCTTTGCGAACAGGCAAGTGTGGCGATCCAGAGGGTTTCATCAGTGGGCCCGGATATCAGAGATAAACTTGGCCGCACGTGGATGTTTCGGCGCGGTAAAGAAGTCTTCCGGCGCTGCACGTTCCAGCACCTGCCCCGCATCCATGAACCAGATGCGGTCAGCCACTTCCCGGGCGAAGCCCATTTCGTGAGTCACGCAAATCATGGTCATGCCTTCGGCGGCGAGGTCCTTCATGACCTGTAGTACTTCGCCAACCATTTCCGGGTCCAGCGCACTGGTCGGCTCATCGAACAACATCACCGGCGGCTCCATGGCCAGAGCACGGGCAATCGCCACCCGCTGCTGCTGACCACCTGACAATTGCAACGGCATGGCATCGGCCTTGTGCGCCAGGCCGACCTTTGCCAGCAGGTCACGAGCGGTTTTCGCGGCGTCGGCCTTGTTACGGTTGAGCACCGTAATCGGTCCGATCATCACGTTATCCAGCACACTCATGTGCGGGAACAGATTGAAGTTCTGGAAGACGAAGCCCACCCGGCTGCGCAAGGCATTGAGGTTCTTTTTCGACGCATGAACGTTTTCGCCGGAAATCAGGATGCTGCCGTCCTGGATTTCTTCCAGGCGGTTCACGGTACGAATCAATGTGGACTTACCCGAGCCGGAAGGCCCGCAAACCACAACCACCTCACCGGCGGACACTTGCTCGGTGATATCGCTCAGTGCGCGATATTCGCCATACCACTTGTTAACGTTCTTGAATTCGATCATTTAGGTTGCCCCACCAGAACTGGATTTTCTTCGACGCTGTCATCTATGGCGCGGGCGGAACCCAGGCGTTTGCGATTGATGGTGTCTTCCAGCCATTTGGCGAGACGACTCAGCGAGAAGCACAACACAAAGTAGAAACCGGCCAGCAGCGCGTAGACCTCGAACGGCTGGGTCAACAGCTGGTTGTTGATCTGGTAGGCCGCGAAGGTGACTTCCTGCGTACCGATCAGGTAAGCCAGCGAGGTGTTTTTGGTGATCATGATGAATTGGTTGAGGATGCTCGGCAGCATATTGAACAACGCCTGCGGCAGCACAATCTTGCGCATGCACTGGCCGTAGCTCATGCCAATCGCCCGCGCCGCTTCAACCTGACCTTTGGGCACCGCGTTGATCCCGGCGCGTACCACTTCACCCAGATACGCCCCCTCGTACACCACCAGTGCCACCAACATGGTGACGAAGCCGGAGATGTTGATTCCGGTAATCAGCGGCACCGCGAAGTAGCACCAGAAGATCAGCAACAACAAAGGGATCGCCCGTACGACATAGGTGTAACCCATGGCTACATTGCGAATCGGCGCAATCGATGAAGTACGCGCCAGGCCCATCATGACGGCCAGCGGGAAAGAAATAATCAGCGCCAGCAACGCGATGATGACAGTCAGCGCCAGACCGCCAAGCGGCCCCTGTGGATACTGGCCGATGAGCAGCAGAATCCCGTAATCGTGAAGAATCTCGAGCATGGTTACCTCGCCATCCGCAGGTCGATGCGTCGCTGCCAGACAGCACCCAGAATCATGATCGACCACGAGCCGATCAGATAAAACAGACTCGCCACGGCAAAGGTCTGGAAGGTCATGTAGGTTTCACCTTCGATCTGCCGCGTGATGTACATCATTTCAGCGGTACCGATGGCCATGGCCAGTGCGGTGGTCTTGAACAGCGAAAGCGCCTGATTCACCAACGACGGAGCCGATGCGCGCATAGCCTGCGGAATCAGAATCTTGCGCAGGGTCTGTACGTAATTGATGCCCAGTGCACGTGCGGCTTCGGTCTGGCCGTTGGGCAATGAACGGAAGCCACTGCGCAAGTCTTCGGACACATAAGCAGCGCTGTTCAGGGTCAGGGCGATGATGGCGAAAATCACTTCACCGCCGTGGCCGTTGATCCAGTCCTGAGCAGCCATCGGCAGCAGTTGTGGAATACCGAAATACCACACGAACAACTGCACAAGGCTGGGTACATTGCGGTGGTACTCAACGAAGACTGCCACCACGAAATCGCCGATCCGACCGGGGATCAACCGAATCCCCATCAACAGGCAAGCCAGAACAAATGCCAGCACCGCCGAGATGAAGAACAGTTGCAGTGTTACCCCTGCCCCGCCCAGGAACGCGTGCAGATAGTCCCCCTGAAGCAGGGAACCGAAGCCATTGAAAATTGACACAAGCACCTCGATCGGGCCGCGTGAAGCGGCCCGCTTTCAATCACTGGAAATCAGATAGCGCGGTGAGTTTCTTCTCACGAACCAGCTTGTATTCGGTCTGGTCGCCGTACCAGTGATCCCACAGTGCTTGCAGCTCGCCGCTGGCTTCCATGTCCACCAGCGCCTGATTGATAGCGTTTGTCAGTGCGGTTTCGCCTTTTTTGACACCTACGCAGTTAGGCTCGAAGTGCAGGGCCTGATCGAGAAAGCGCATGTTCTGGCTGCGGGTATGAAAGCGAATCGAGGCAGGCTCGGTCATGGCCATGCCTTGCACCTTGCCTTGTTGCAGGGCAAGAAACGCTGACGGCGCATCTTCAAAACCTACGACCTTGGCGTCGGTGATCTGCTGACGTGCGTACAGTTCAGGAGTGGAGCTCTTGATAGCGCTGACACGCTTGTCGGCCAGGTCCGCGAAGGTCTTGATGCCGCTGTCGCCTTTGACCAGCACCTTGATCGGTACTTGGTAGTAAGCCGAGGAGAAGTCGATCTGCTCGGCACGCTCCTTGGTGTAACCCAGTGCTGCTGCCACTACGTCGGCGCGACCGGAAATCAGTGTCGGAATCCGCGCACTGACGGCAACGCCTTGCAGCTCGGCCTTGACGCCCAGATGCTTGGCCAGAGATTTACACAGATCAACGTCCAGCCCGACGATTTCCCGGGTGGTCGGGTCCTGGTAGCCCAAGGGAACGCTGTCAGTCAGTGTCGCGCAACGCAGCGTGCCGCGATCCTTGACGTCCTGCAAACCGTCAGCCATTACCGTGGTCGCTGCCATCAACCCCATCAAAGTAAGCAAAACCTTTTTCATCATTGTCGGTATCTCTTCAAGAATGAGGGCAGAAATAAAAGCAGATCGTATTTTTATTGGGACGCTAGTTTTTTTAGTCACCGCTAAAAACGGCGCTTAACTCAATGCCTGACAGGCCTCCTTCATTCGCCGGCACCCTTCAGTGATGATCTCGGTGGACGTCGCGAACGACAGACGCAGATACGGTGAAAGGCCATAAGCCGCGCCATCCAGAACCGCGACATTGGCGCTTTCGAGCAAATAGTTGCGTACGTCCAGATCCGATTGCAGTACCACACCTTCCGGGGTGCGCTTGCCAATCAGGCCACCGCAGTTAGGGTACGCATAAAACGCGCCTTCAATGGCGAGGCACTTCAAACCCGGTACATCGTTCAATAGCCCGATGATCAGATTGCGCCGCTCGCCAAACACTCGCGCTGCCTCCTCCACGAAACTACCACTCTCTTCCAGCGCTGCCACTGCGGCAGCCTGACTCACCGCCGACGCGCCGCCGATGCTTTGTGACATCAACTTGTCCATGGCCTTGATCAGCGGCAGTGGACCGCCAGCATAACCAATGCGCCAGCCGGTCATGGCGTAAGCCTTGGAGACGCCATTAATGACCAGGGTCCGCTCTTTGAGCTCAGGTGCCTGCACAGCCGGTGCGGGCAATGCAGCACCGGCGTAATTGAAGTACTCGTAAATCTCGTCGGTCATCAGCCACACGTGCGGATGACGCACCAGCACGTCAACGATCGCCTGCATTTCGGCTTCGCTGTAAATCGCGCCGCTAGGATTGTTCGGGGAGTTGAGCACCAGCCATTTGGTTTTCGGCGTGATCGCGGCTTCCAGTTGCTCAGGCTGAAGCTTGAAGCCTTGCGAGTCCGGGCATTCGAGGATTACCGGCACACCACCATTCAACTTGACGATGTCCGGGTAGCTGACCCAGTAAGGCGCAGGGATGATCACTTCGTCGCCGTCATTCACGGTGCACGTGAACGCGGTGTAGATCAGCTGCTTGGCGCCCGAACCTACAACGATTTCAGCCAGCGAGTAATCCAGACCGTTGTCCTGCTTGAACTTGCGCTGCACGGCCGCCTTCAACTGTTTGGTGCCAGTGGTCGCGGTATAGCGAGTCTGCCCTGCCAGAGCGGCAGTGCGTGCTGCCTCGATGATCGACGTCGGGGTGACGAAGTCCGGCTCGCCGACGCAGAAATCAAGAATCTTCTTGCCAGCAGCCTCCAGCTCCATGACCCGCGCTTTCGCGGCAACACTGGCGGACGATGCGAAACGGTTCAGTTTGTTCGAAAGCGGGTACGACATTGCGAATGACCTGTGGGTTTAGGCTCGGTTGCCATGAAGACTACTAACTGCCAAAACGAACAAAAAGCGATTTTTTTTTGGCTTTATTCATCTCTTAAGGGCATCTTTCGGCCAACGACTGAGGATTTCGGAATGATTACAATCAAGCAGATCGAGGCCATTTTCTGGGTCGCGCGGCTAGGCAGTTTCGACTCCGCAGCCGACCACCTGAACACCACGCAGTCCGCAATCTCCAAGCGTATCCAGGACCTTGAAACGCGCTACGGACAACCGCTGTTTGACCGCTCGCGGCGCAGTGCGCAACTCACGCCCATGGGTGAAGAATTGGTAGCGCTGGCTTCAAGCCTGTTGAATCAACGGGACGCGATGCTCCAGCGCCTGGAAAGCCCGGAGAACCTGCAGCGCAAGCTGCGTCTGGGGGTTACTGAGCTGACTGCGTTGACCTGGTTGCCCGATCTGGTCAGCGGTATTCGCAGCGCTTATCCGCTGGTGGAAATCATTCCGGAAGTGGACCTGAGCCCGGTGCTTTACGATCGGCTGGCGAGCAATTCGATCGACCTGATCATTGTTCCGGACATCTTTCAGGACAATCGTTTCTCCGCCGAAATTCTCGATTCTGTGGAAAACGCCTGGATGTGTACCCCGGCATTGGCAGGTGAGCAGACGCGCATGACCCTGGAAGAACTTGCGTCACGCACGCTGATCATTCAGGGCGCGCTGTCAGGCATGGGCATGGCGTATGGGCAGTGGTTCAAGATGAAAGGCATCGACATCGCCAAGTCCATCACCTGCAACAACCTGCTGGCGCAGATCGGGCTGGCGGTGTCAGGGCTGGCAACCGCTTGCCTGCCGCTGCACTGTCTGAGCCATGTGCTGGATCGAAAGTTGCTGCAGCGCCTGGATGTCACGCCTGCATTACCGCAGATTTCCTATAAGGCGATGCATCGCAGCACCGAGGATGATCGGTTCATGGCTGACATTCTGGGCATCACGCGCAAGGCATGTGATTTCACCAAGTTCATTATTCATTGAGGCGACGGCGATACTTGCGTTCGCTCTGGTTCGTGTCGCAACAACACACGCAAATTACAGGCATGCACACAAGTAAATGCTCATCTGGTAACTTGTCGGGGCACACACAGGACCCTTGCCAATGCTCGCCAACGCCCAACAGACACCAGAACTTCCCCTGAGCAAACGCCTGAAAGCAGGAAGCACCCGCGAGCATGACAGCGTCGACACGCTGGTGATGCAATCACGCCCGTTCGAAGACAGTCAGCGCTACGGTTGCTTTCTTCGCCTTCAGCATCGCTTTCACGGTGCGATTCACGCGCTGTATAGCGATGCAGCACTCAACGAGTTACTTCCAGGCCTTAGCGAGCTGCCGCGTTTTGACGCGGTATGTGCAGATATGAAGGACTTGGGCCTGCCGGTTCCGGCCATACCACCCACGGTAAACCCCGGCTCCCTGCAGACAGCAATCGGCTGGCTGTACTGTGCAGAAGGCTCGAATCTGGGGGCAGCGTTTCTTTTCAAGGAAACCCAGCGGATGGGTTTCAACGCTGAACACGGTGCCCGACACCTCGCCGCACACCCCGACGGCCGTGCTCTGCACTGGCGTCAGTTCGTGACATTGCTTGACGGGCTGAAGCTGGATGAGACGCAAAAAGCCGAAGCCATTCAAGGCGCTATCGACGCTTTCGACTTCTACCGCAGTGCACTGCGTGAGTGCTTTCACTGAGGCATCGACATACAGCCATCGCAGCGCCGTTTCGTGGTAGCAGGAACGGCCTATTTCATGCCTACTAATCCCTTGGCCAGATCCCGGCTTTGGCATCCATGTTGTGCGAACTCATTGCGTTGTTCAGGGCGTTAGCTGCGTCGCCCATCGCGGGCGATAACTGCAGACGGCTCGGGTAGTACAAGTGAAACCCTGGAAATGCAGGACACCAGTCCTCCAGAACCCGGATCGACCGTCGGACACGTGATGTTTAACAAGCGTCTCGGGGAGATAACCTAACGCTCCCCCGGTCAGACAGGCATCTAACGATTGATAGACACTGTTCAATGCAAGCCAGTTATCAATCTGGCAATCGAACACCTGCACGCGAAAGATCAGATTGTGTGGCCAATCATGCTGGGGTTCATCGACGGAAAACGCTTCATCAGCGCATGGTGCGAAATGGACAGCAGATTCCGGGTTATTGATCTGGGAGACGTTACCAGCGCCAGGAAACTACCCGAACGCTACCCCGGCAGCCGCCGCGAGCTCATAAAGAAATGGCGAGCCTCGGAGAGGCTGCCTTGCAACAGCCAAGGGGAGAATTGTTGAAGGCGCATACCGCATACACAAGCGCCCGAGTCATCCGACATGCCATCCCGGAAGAGAACTGCGCCCGTACGCTTGCTGGAAGGCAGGAAAAAACAAGGCGTAATGTTTCGCTAGACTTAAGACAGGCTTTCACAATCTGCCAGGCAAAAAAAAACCTGAAAATCCTCACTTGCGTGGGCCTTCCAGGTTTTCAAACTGCAAAAAATGGTGGGTCGTGTGGGATTCGAACCTACGACCAATTGGTTAAAAGCCAACTGCTCTACCAACTGAGCTAACGACCCTCTGTTGCGTGGCGCGTATATTACTGATTTATATGAGTAATTCAACACCTAATTTCAATTATTTTAAAAGTAACGTGTTGGGTCACTGATTCCGGCGGCTGCGAAGCCTTCTGCACGCAGGCGACAGCTGTCGCATTTGCGGCATGCACGGCCTTGATCATCGGCTTGGTAGCAGGAAACGGTGAGACCGTAATCAACACCCAGACGCACGCCTGCCTTAACGATATCGGCCTTGCTCAGATTCTGCAGCGGCGCTTGAATGGTGAAGCCCTGCCCTTCTACGCCGGCTTTGGTGGCGAGGTTGGCCATGCGCTCGAACGACTCGATGAATTCAGGCCTGCAATCCGGGTAACCCGAATAGTCCACTGCATTGACGCCAATGAAGATGTCACGCGCGCCCAGTACTTCTGCCCAGCCCAAAGCCAGGGACAGAAACACCGTGTTGCGTGCCGGTACGTATGTCACCGGAATGCCTTCGCCCGGAGTTTCAGGAACAGCGATGGAATCATCGGTCAGCGCCGAGCCACCAATGCCGTTGAGATTCAGGCCAATGACTTTGTGCTCGACAACGCCCAGATCGCGAGCCACGCGCACGGCGGCGTCCAGTTCGGCACGATGACGCTGGCCATAATCGAAGCTCATGGTGTAGCAGGTGTAACCCTGTTCACGGGCCATCGCGACCACTGTGGCCGAGTCGAGGCCGCCAGACAGGAGGATTACCGCTCTTTTTTCAGTCATGGTTGATTCACTCATCTCAGCGCCCTGGCTCATCGTTCCAGAGAAATTTATGCAGCTGCATTTGCAGGCGTACAGGCAGATTGTCGGCGACTATCCAGTCAGCCAGGTCCCGAGCATTCAGCTGATGATGACTTGGCGAGAACAACACCTCCCCCGCTCGACGCTCAAGGCCGTACTGGATCAGCTTGGAGACAGCCCAGTCGTAGTCTTCGCGGGAGCAGAGCACAAACTTGACCTGATCGTTAGGCGTCAACAGCTCGATATTCTCGTAGCGGTTGCGAGTGACTTCCATGGAGCCTGGCGTTTTCAGGTCCACGACGCGGCTGACGCGCGGATCAACTGCAGAAATATCCAACGCACCGCTGGTCTCCAGGGAGACCTCGTAACCGGCGTCACAGAGGCGCTTGAGCAACGGGATAGCATTGGGCTGAGCCAGCGGTTCGCCGCCAGTCACACAGACATAGCGCGGACGATAATCAGCCACTTGGCCGAGGATGTCATCCAGGGTCTGAATAGTGCCGCCACTGAACGCGTAAGCGCTGTCGCAATATTGGCAACGAAGCGGGCAGCCGGTGAGACGGACAAAAACAGTGGGCAAGCCGGCTGTGCGAGTCTCACCCTGCAAGGAGTAAAAGACTTCGGTGATACGTAACGTTTCTTGCATATGGGCCACGGGCGTAACAGCTAAACAGGCCGTCCGCCTCCGTCAGGCACTTCAAAGCACTCTGCAATCGCAGAATCCAGAGAAGCGTATTTAAAAGTACCGAAAAATCGGGTGCCGAATTCTAACGAAAAAAGCCGCGACAAGCGCGGCTTTCTTGAATAACGGGTCAGAACCTCAAAGGCGCTGAAGGTCCCGCTGTGCCAACTGAGCGGCAGATGTCCCCGGATATTGGGCTACAACCTGCTGCAAAATGCCTTTGACCTTGTCGGTATTACCGAGTCGGCGCTCGACATCAGCGAGCTTATACAGCGAATCAGGCACCTTGGCGTGCTTTGGGTAAAGCTGGCTGACCTTGGCAAACGCCTGACCGGCGCCTTGAAGATCACCTTTCGCCAGATTCACTTCACCCAGCCAATACTGAGCGTTGCCCGCGTAGGAGCTGTTTGGGTATTTGCGAAGGAATGCGCCGAAAGCCTGACTGGCTTTATCGAAGTCCTTGGCTTTGATCAGGTCAAAGGCCGCCTCGTAATAAAGCTTTTCCTTGGCTGGATCAGGTGGTTCAGTCCCTGCCGACGGCGCTTGCGCGGCCGGTGCTGCAGGTGTCCCGCTGGCATTGATATCGCCGCCCGCAGGTTGAGAATTATTGGAAGCCGCTGCGGCTGCGCCGCCTGCCCCTATGCGTGAATCCAGATCCTGATAACGTTCGAGCGCTTCTTGCTTCATGCGCTGAATATCGTTCTGCTGGACCTCGACCATACCGCGCAAACGCGCGATTTCGTCTTGCATCTGTTGTAGCTGCATGAACAGCTGACCTTGTGCCGAGGGTTGGGCCGTAACCCCTCCCCCGGCATAGGCGCCAGACGTGCCATAACCAGCTGGCGGATAACTGCTGCTGCCAGAGCCAGAATTGTTATCGACCACAGGAACCGCACCCCACGCAGCAAGTGGAAGGGTGAGGGCCAAAACGGTTAGAGCACGTCGGCACGTTCGCATGTCAAATTACTTACGCAGTTCGACGCGACGGTTTTGAGCCCAGGACTGCTCGTCGTTGCCGGTAGCAACTGGACGCTCTTCGCCGTAGGAAACCAGTTCCAGCTGAGCTGGGGAAACACCTTGCAGAACCAGGTAGCGTTGAACGGCTTTCGCACGACGCTCGCCCAGAGCCATGTTGTACTCACGAGTACCACGTTCGTCGGTGTTGCCTTCCAGAACTACGCGAGCGCCGTTGGCTTTCAGGTCCTTGGCGTGTACGTCCAGAGCGCGCAGGGCTTCTGGTTTCAGGTCCGAACTGTCGTATTCGAAGTAGAAGGTGGTGATTGCGCGCAGAGCAGCTTCTTCGCTCAGGCTGCCATCAACGGCACCAGTGTTTGCGCCGTAACCAGCGTTAGGATCAACAGCGCCTTCGCCAGCGTTGTCGCCGCCTTTGGAAGAGCAACCTACAGCTACAGCCATGGCCAGAGCCAGCGCAGCAAATTTACCAAACTTCAGCATTTCCATCGTGAAACTCCTAATGAACCCCAGTGTGTTAAGCAAATCTTTTTGTGTAGCGCCGCGTCAGTTCAGGTAAGGGGACCAGGAAGGTTCTCTGACTTCGCCTTGAGCGGTAGGAAGCGGGAGCCTTACGCGTCCATTAATGGACACGAGCATCAAGACTCCCCGGCCCTGCTGGCGGGTGGCGTAGATTACCATGGTGCCGTTGGGCGCAACAGTAGGCGACTCATCAAGGTTGCTGTCTGTGAGGATTTTTACACTTCCGCGAGCCAAATCCTGCACTGCCACCTTGAAATTAGTGAAGCCGTCCTGCCGGTGAATCATTACCAGCGTCTTTTCATCAGCTGACAATTTCGGGTTGGCGTTGTAGTTACCGACGAAAGTTACTCGTTCAGCACCACCACCATTAATATTTGTCTTGTAAATCTGCGGCTTGCCGCCACGGTCCGACGTGAAGTACAGCGTCGAGCCATCTTTACCGAAGAACGGTTCTGTATCAATAGACGAATCGTTAGTTACACGACTCAGCTGACGCGAAGCCAGATTCATCACATAAACTTCCGGGTTACCGTCCTTCGACAACACGAACGCCAGCTTCGTGCCATCAGGCGACCATGCAGGTGCGCCATTGAGGCCTTCGAAGTTGGTGATCTGCTCGCGGCGACCGGTATCGATGTGCTGAACGAAGATGCGCGGACGCTTCTGCTCAAACGATACGTAGGCAATACGCTTGCCATCCGGTGCAAAACGCGGCGACAGGATTGGCTCACGAGATTGCAACAGAGTCACTGCACGGGCACCGTCGTAATCCGAACGCTGCAGCGTGAAGCGGGTGTTGTTCTCGGAGAAGCGCTCGGCCGTCACGTACAGCATGCGGGTAGAAAATGCGCCCTTGATGCCGGTCAGTTTCTCGAACGACTGGTCCGCAATGTAGTGCGACATGTCACGCAGTTGATCAGTAGTGCCGGAAACATTACCGGTCAATACCTGCTGCTCGGTCGCGACGTTGAACAGCGCATATTGCACCTGCAGGCGACCGCCGGCAGGAACGATATTACCGACCATCACGTACTGCGCACCCAACGCCTTCCAGTCACGGAAAATGACTTCGCTGGCCTGGCTTGGCTGGCTGATCATGTTCTGGCGGGCAATCGGCGCGTAGTAACCAGAGTTACGCAGGTCATTGCCGATGATTTCCGACATATCCTCAGGCAGTACGTTGCCGCCCTGCCATCCAAAAGGCACTACCGCGATGGGCGTGGCACGGTCACTGCCACTGGTGACCAGAATATTCTTCTCTTCTGCGCCAACCATACCGGCGGCACAGCAGAGAACGACTACTAGTAGTCCTCGAAAAAGCTTGATCACAAGGCTAGATCTCCAGGTGTAAATGTCATCTTGAATGAACGATAGGGAGCGAAGTCCGCGGCCTTCATACCCTGCATTTCTGTCAAACGGCCAATATTCTTGACTGCTGCGACGGCTGAACTGTCAAACGGCCCGTCTCCACTGGACTTGGCAACCGACACCGAGGCAATGGTGCCGTCCGGCAACATACCAATCTGCAGCGTAACGGACATGTTGTTACGTGCTGATGGTGGTCGACTCCAGCCTTCAGAGGCACGAACACGAATCAGATCGTCGAAACTGCCCGCAACTTCATCGCCCTGCTCATCCGCCAACGCCTGCTGCCGTTCCGGTTTATCAGACAGCAAGTCAGCCAAGGCCTGAGCCTTTTTGTCTTCAGCAGATTTACGAGCTGCTTCTTGCGCCTTTTTGGCCGCATCGGCAGTGGCTTTTTTCTTCGCGTCGTCAGCCGCCTTCTTCTTCGCGTCTTCGGCTGCCTTTTTCTTGGCATCCTCAGCCGCTTTTTTCTTCGCATCGTCGGCGGCCTGTTTCTTGGCCTCCTCGGCTGCAGCTTTCTTGGCGTCTTCCTCGGCCTTTTTCTTGGCGTCGTCTTCAGCTTTCTTTTTAGCTATATCGGCCAACTGTTTTTCTTCAGCTTTTTTCGCGTCAGCCTTCTTGGCTTCATCAGCTTTTTTCGCTTCGTCGGCCTTTTTCGCTTCCGCCGCTTTCTGCGCTGCTTCTTCAGCCTTCTGTTCTTCCGCTTTTTGAGCAGCCTCTTCTTTCTTTTGTTCCGCAGCTTTTACAGCTTCCTGCTTTTCCTGCTCGACTTTCTTCTGTTCCAGCTGCTCGACTTCAGTCTGTCGTGCAGCGGTCTTTTTCGCCTCGCCGGCAATTTTCTGGTTGGTCTGGGTCGTCGCCTGACTCTTGGACTTGAGCTGGTACAGGGTCGCCTGCACGATAGGCTTGGCTTCCGGCAACTCCGGAGTCATGGCAAAGCTGACGAACAGCAAGCCAAAAATCAGGACATGCAACGCCACGGCCCAGACACTAGGCCAGAAATAATTCTCCGAGGCGGACGGCTCTCGAATTGGCTGCATCAGGGGGCCTCAGTAATCAAGCCGACATTCCCGACCCCTGCCTTCTGCAGCCCACCCATGGTGCCCATGACCGAACCGTAATCCACGGTTTTGTCGCCACGAATGAAAACCTGCGTCTGCTTGCCGGCTTCACGCCCGGCGGCAACGATTTTGGTCACGGCCGAGGTCAGTTGTGGCAAGGTCATAGCCTTGTCCATCTGCTTGTCGGTGTCGACTTCGCTGCCAAGGTTCCAGTAGTAGGTCTTGTCAGCCTTGATCGAAATGGTCAGGACCTGATTGTTGTTGTCTTGCGGCAAAGCCTCACTGGAGACTTTGGGCAAGTCGACTTTCACGCCCTGATTGATCATGGGAGCGGTGACCATGAAGATGACCAGCAGCACCAACATCACGTCGATGTAAGGCACTACGTTCATTTCGGCGACCGGCTTGCGTTTTCTGCGGCGATCTCGAGCGATTAAAGCCATTGGGAATTACCTGCTCACTCTTCGCTGGTGTGCACTTTACGGTGCAGGATGGCCTGGAATTCCTCGGCGAAGGTGTAGTAACGACTAATCAAGGTTTCGCTGCGAGCGGCAAAACGGTTGTAGGCGATTACTGCAGGGATCGCCGCGAACAGGCCAATGGCTGTTGCGATCAGTGCTTCGGCAATGCCGGGTGCAACGGTGGCGAGTGTCGCCTGTTGCGCCGTGGCCAGACCGCGGAAGGAGTTCATGATCCCCCAGACGGTACCGAACAAGCCGATGTACGGGCTGACGGAGCCAACGGTGGCCAGATAAGGCAGACCCGATTCGAGTTTCTCTTCCTCACGCGAGATGGCAACACGCATGGCACGAGCCACGCCTTCCATCACGGCCTCTGGATCGACACCTGCCTGCTGACGCAGACGCGAGAACTCTTTGAAGCCGGCGCGGAAAATCTGCTCCACACCCGAATCAGGGTCTGGATTGCTGCCCGCCTGACGGTACAGTTTGGACAGATCGATACCGGACCAGAAACGCTCCTCGAAGCTGTCCAATGCCCGGCGCCCAGCACGCAGCATGTTGCTGCGCTGAAAAATCATGATCCATGAAGTGACTGAAGCAGCCACCAGGATCAGCATGACCAACTGAACGACAATGCTGGCATTACTGACCAAACTCCACATGGAGGAATGGTCGACGACGTTAGCTTCCACGCTTGCTCTCCTGCTCTGTATGTGTGCCCGCGCCGCCCTGGGCGGCAAAGGCCGCACGCAGAGCTTCGGGAATGGCCCGGGGTTTCAAACTATCGGCGTTTACACACGCCACCAAAAACTGCCCCTCACAGAGCAGCGTTGCATCCGCAGCCCGTCTGACTTCTTGTTTGAAGCGCAGACTGACACGGTTCAATTCGATTACTTCAGCGCTTACCAGCAATTCGTCGTCCAGTCGCGCCGGCTTGTGATAACGAGCCTCGCTGGAATGTACAACGAACAACAGGCCTTCCTTCGCCATCGAGGATTGGGCAAAACCCGACTCTCGCAGCCGCTCGGTACGAGCCCGCTCCATGAATTTCAGATAATTGACGTAGTAGACGATGCCGCCTGCATCGGTGTCCTCGTAATAAACGCGACAGCGATGTGCGAACGACTGAACCCCGTTTTGCGCGCGCATACTCTAGTGCTTACTCCTCAGGTTGCCAATCCGCCACGGCAACTGTTTTTCAACGTTTTACCGGTTATTTCCTGTCGACCTGACTCAGCTGCCAGTCTGACCGCGCAAACCCTGAATAAATCAGTGTTTTGCGCTTTTTTAAATGTCTTCATCTGCAACAAATTGTTCGGTGCCCGGCATCTCGCCCATTCGCGAAGGAATGTTAAGACCGAAGTGCAGGTAGGCGTGTCGCGTTACAACCCGGCCCCGTGGTGTGCGCATGATATAGCCTTGCTGGATCAAATAGGGTTCCAGCACATCTTCAATGGTGTGACGCTCCTCGCTGATGGCCGCCGCGAGGCTGTCGACACCCACGGGACCGCCATCGAACTTCTCGATCATGGTCAGTAGCAAACGCCGATCCTGATGATCGAAACCGCGCTCGTCGACATCCAGCAGGTTGAGGGCAAGGTCGGCGATAGCCTTGGTGATCTCGCCCTTGCCACGTACTTCGGCGAAATCCCGCACCCGGCGCAGCAGGCGATTGGCAATACGCGGTGTACCGCGGGCACGGCGAGCGATTTCAAAAGCGCCCTCTGGCTCGATCGGCAAACCGAGAATACCTGCCGAGCGCGAGACGATAGTTGCCAGATCGGCAGTGCTGTAGAACTCCAGACGCTGCACGATCCCGAAACGGTCACGCAACGGGTTGGTCAGCATGCCCGCCCGAGTCGTCGCACCTACCAACGTGAACGGCGGCAAATCGAGCTTGATCGAGCGCGCCGCCGGCCCCTCACCGATCATGATATCGAGCTGAAAATCTTCCATCGCCGGGTAAAGAACTTCTTCCACGATGGGCGAAAGCCGGTGTATCTCATCAATGAACAACACATCGTTGGGTTCGAGGTTGGTCAGAATCGCGGCAAGGTCACCCGGACGCTCCAGCACCGGGCCGGAGGTGCTCTTGATCGATACCGACATTTCCTGGGCGATAATATTGGCCAGCGTGGTCTTGCCCAGACCGGGCGGACCGAAGATCAGCGTATGGTCGAGTGCTTCGTTACGACCGCGAGCCGCCTGGATAAACAACTCCATCTGCTCGCGCACAGTCGGCTGACCAATATAGTCAGCAAGGCTCAGAGGGCGAATGGCGCGATCAATCTGTTCATCACGATCACGGCCGCCGGTGGCGGTAATCAGGCGGTCAGCATCAATCACTTAAGCCATTCCCTTCAAGGCACGTCGAATCAAATCTGCACTGCTCAAATCTTTTTCCTTGATGGCGGAAACCGCCTTGCTCGCTTCCTGAGGCTTATAGCCCAGAGAGATAAGGGCGCTGACCGCATCGTTTTCGGCCGTTGCCACCGGTTCCGGCGCATTTGGCCCATTGGAAACCAGAGCGAAGGTCCCCGGCAGGGTTTCCCAAGCCTTGAAGCGATCCTTCAGTTCGACGAGCAAGCGTTCCGCAGTCTTTTTACCGACACCCGGAATACGCGTCAAAGCCGAAGTGTCCTGAGCCTGAACGCACCGCACCAGTTCATCAACCTCCAGACCCGACATCAAAGCCAGAGCCAGCTTTGGACCGACCCCATTGAGGCGTATCAACTCACGAAACAGCTCGCGCTCACGCTTTTCATAAAAGCCGTACAACAGGTGCGCATCCTCACGGACGACCAGATGCGTATGCAGCGTCACCGGCTCGCCGACGTGCGGCAAGCGGTAAAGCGTGGTCATCGGGACCTCGATCTCATAGCCAACGCCATTTACATCAAGCACCAGATGCGGCGGCTGTTTCTCAGCCAAAAAGCCGCGTAAGCGTCCAATCACGTATCAAATCCTTTCGTATTGCCGGTCAGTCAGGCCACGTACCGGCGCGAAATAATGTCCGCAATCATTGCAGGCATGACACAGCCTGCAAGCAGAATTGTTAAAGCAGATGATGCTACCAGAGACGCAGCATCTCTATCGCAAGCATTAGAGGCGAAGCCGACCACCGCGACTGCGGGCAGTGTTCAGACCATGAGGGATCAGGCTTGAACGCGTGTGCGCATGGCACAAGGCAATAGCCAAAGCGTCGGAAGCGTCTATCTGTGGTTTTTGGGTCAATTTGAGCAAATGCATGACCATCATCATCACTTGCTCTTTATTCGCGCCCCCGGTTCCTGCGACCGCCTGCTTGACCTGAGTCGCCGAATATTCAGCAATCTCCAGCCCCTCCTCTGCGCCCGCAACTATCGCGGCACCCCGTGCCTGACCCAACTTGAGAGCCGAGTCGGCATTGCGCGCCATAAAGACCTTTTCAATGCCCATGGTCACAGGGCCGTAGGTTTGAATGACTTCCCGCACCCCACGAAACACGATCTGCAAGCGTTCATGCAGCTCGCCACTGCCCGTGCGAATACAGCCCGACGCCACATAAACACAGCCACGCCCGGTATCTCGCACCACGCCGTAACCGGTGATTCGTGAACCGGGGTCAATACCAAGAATAAGAGTCATAACGCCTGCAGCTTGAGAAGTGTTGCCCAGCAAAGGTCGCAGCATAAAGGCAGAAGCCGGAGGCCGATAGCGATGTTGGTAACATCGTTATCGGCCTCCGGCTTCGCATTCAAGACCAACAGCTGCCTGTCAGCCCAATTGCTCCATGACCTCGTCCGGGATTTCCGCATTGGAATAGACGTTCTGTACGTCATCCAGGTCTTCGAGCATGTCGATCAGTTTGAGCACCTTCTCTGCTGTTTCCAGATCAAGGACCGCACTGGTCGTTGGCAGCATGACGATTTCGGCATCCGTCGCAGTGAAACCAGCCGCTTCGAGCGCGTTACGCACCGCGTAGAAACCAGCGAACGAGGTAAAAACATCAATACTGCCGTCCTCGTTGGTGACGACATCATCGGCGTCCGCCTCCATCGCGGCCTCGATCAAGGAGTCCTCATCAACACCAGCAGCAAAAGATATCTGACCCTTGCGATCAAACAGGTAAGCAACAGAACCATCGGTACCCAGGTTACCGCCGCACTTGGTGAACGCATGGCGTACAGCTGCTGCAGTACGATTGCGATTGTCAGTCATGGTTTCCACCATGATAGCCACGCCACCCGGGCCGTAGCCTTCGTAACCCAGCTCTTCGACATCATCACCGTCTGCCGCACCAGTGCCGCGTGCCACTGCGCGATCAATGGTGTCACGGGTCATGTTTGCACCAAGAGCCTTGTCCAGCGCCAGCCGCAGACGAGGGTTGGAGCCGGGATCACCACCACCCTGACGGGCAGCGACGGTCAGCTCACGGATCCACTTGGTGAAAATCTTGCCTTTCTTGGCATCCTGACGCTCTTTGCGGTGCTTGATGTTCGCCCACTTAGAATGACCTGCCATATCTCGCTCCAGATTCTTTTTCAAACACCTTCACCTTTCGCCCAACTATAAACAGGCAAAAGGGTTTACTTGACCGGGGGTGTAACCAGCGAAGCGCGTTCACGTCGAATGACGGAACGCGCCTTTGCGGGCGTTACTCAGCCTTGGGCTGTTCACGCAAACGGATGTGCAGTTCACGCAGCGCCTTGGCATCCACGACACCAGGAGCCTGGGTCATGACGTCCGCAGCACTCTGGGTTTTCGGGAAGGCGATCACTTCACGGATAGACTGCGCGCCGGTCATCAGCATCACCAGACGATCCAGACCGAACGCCAGACCACCGTGCGGCGGTGCGCCGTACTTCAGGGCGTCGAGCAGGAAGCCGAACTTCTCCTGCTGCTCGTCTTCGGCAATACCCAGCAAGCGGAAAACCGCCTGTTGCATTTCCTTACGGTGGATACGAATCGAACCGCCACCCAGCTCGGTGCCGTTGAGCACCATGTCGTAGGCACGGGACAGAGCGGTTGCCGGACTGGCTTCCAGTTCTTCCGGGGTGCACTTCGGCGCAGTGAACGGGTGGTGCAGTGCAGTGAAGCTGCCGTCGTCGTTCTCTTCGAACATCGGGAAGTCAACGACCCACATAGGTGCCCACTCGCAGGTGTGCAGTTTGAAGTCGTTACCCACCTTGATACGCAACGCGCCAAGGGCTTCGCTGACAATCTTGGCTTTGTCCGCGCCGAAGAACACGATATCGCCATCTACCGCGCCAACACGATCAAGGATCACGTTGAGGTTGGCTTCCGGGATGTTCTTGACGATTGGCGACTGCAGACCTTCAACACCGGCAGCGCGCTCGTTGACCTTGATGTACGCCAGGCCCTTGGCACCGTAGATGCTGACGAACTTGGTGTAGTCGTCGATCTGCTTACGCGGAATGCTCGCCCCGCCCGGAACGCGCAAAGCCGCAATACGGCATTTCGGATCGTTGGCCGGGCCGCTGAACACTTTGAATTCGACGTCCTTGAGCTGATCGGCAACGTCAACCAGTTCCAGCGGGTTACGCAGGTCTGGTTTGTCGGAACCGTAACGGCGCATGGCTTCTGCGAATGTCATGTGCGGGAAATCACCGAACTCCAGGTCCAGTACTTCCTTGAACAGCTGACGAATCATCTTCTCGGTCAAGCCGATGATGTCTTCTTCATTGAGGAAGCTGGTCTCGATGTCGATCTGGGTGAATTCCGGCTGGCGGTCGGCACGCAGGTCTTCATCACGGAAGCATTTGGCGATCTGGTAGTAGCGGTCAAAACCGGCAACCATCAACAGTTGCTTGAACAACTGCGGGGATTGCGGCAGGGCAAAGAAGCTGCCTGGGTGTGTGCGGCTAGGCACGAGATAGTCGCGAGCGCCTTCCGGAGTAGCGCGAGTCAGGATCGGAGTCTCGACATCGAGGAAGCCGTTGTCATCCAGGTAGCGACGAATACTGGTAGTGATGCGCGAACGCAGACGCAGCTTCTCGGCCATTTCCGGACGACGCAGGTCGATGAAACGATAGCGCAGACGGGTTTCTTCACCGACATCGGAATATTCGTTGAGCGGAAACGGCGGGGTCTCCGACTCGTTCAATACTTCCAGGTCGTAGCCAAGCACTTCGATGGCGCCGGACGCCATGTTCGCGTTGACCGCGCCAGCCGGACGAGCACGCACCTTACCCGTCAGCTTGACGACATATTCGCTACGAACGCGGTCGGCAACAGCAAAGGTATCGGCACGATCAGGATCGAACACCACCTGAGCCATACCTTCACGATCGCGGATGTCGAGAAAAATCACACCCCCGTGGTCGCGACGGCGGTGGACCCATCCGCAAAGGGTAATTTCCTGACCTTCCAGGCTCTCGTTCAATTGGCCGCAATAATGGCTGCGCATCATGATGGTCTGTTCACTTCTCGTAATTCGAAATTCGGTGGAGCTTTCGCTCTTGGCTTGCGCTCAATAGTGCAAGAGCCCAGGCACGCGTTCAAGCCATCGGCCCGTCGCTGCGCACTGCAGGCGCAGACGTGCCCGTTCTTAGCAAGGCCGGGGATTATATAGCGTTAATCACGACCGTGCAGCCGCGCAAACCGAACAGATCAAGATAACTTTGCCTCTTTCGGCTACTCAGACCACCGCAGCGGCCAGAGCGAGAGCAGGCCCGCCAGAAAGCGAGCCCGCGGAAACTGGAGGTTACGCAGCAATATCAGGCCTGTGTCATATCAGGGCTGTCACCTTTCAGCAGATGAGTAACACAGACGACCCGGATAAGGCCGCTGAAGTTCTTCACGCCGCCGTAGCGCAGGTGTACTTCCCTGTCTATATAGGAAAGCACCGCGTTCACTGAACAATCGTTTGATCTGGCTATCATCGAAAGGATATTCCAGTACACATTTTCCAGGCGCAAACAGGTTGCCAGCCCATTAAGGCGGACGGATTTGGAGTGGGGCTGAGCCAGCGCCATATTGAAATCTTCAACAAAGGGATCATTGCAAATCTTCGCGTGACGCTTTGAATCTCTTATGTCGCATTCGACCTCTCGAACCATAACGGCTTCCTCTAAACAATAAATTCGGGTCCCATGAGAAACATTTAAATATAAATAAATGCCCATCTATCAGGCCCGAATTACGTTTTGATAACCAGCCGCATTGAGACTCAAAGCGTGTAGGACATCACTACAAAGTACTAAGGAATAGTGATCAGTTACTTGCGTACAATTACTAGACACAAGAACAGGTAATGAATAGTTATATCAAATTAAAGAAAACAGATTTTTGCAGCAGAAAAATTTAACGAGCGCCTTACCTCAGGCAAAGATCAGCCAGACCGGGAGCCTGCCTGCAAAAAAAGACAGGCGAGCAGCGCCATGCGCCACCCGCCTGTTTTATTACTGGGTCTCAAGCATCGAACGAAGCATCCACGCGGTTTTTTCGTGGACCTGCATTCTTTGTGTCAGCAAATCAGCAGTCGGTTCGTCACTGACTTTATCCAGAAGAGGAAAAAGACTACGCGCTGTACGCACTACAGCCTCTTGCCCCTGAACCAGACTTCTAATCATATCCTCAGCAGCCGGAACACCCTCCTCCTCCTTGATTGAAGAAAGACGAGCATACGTTGTGTAGGTGCCCGGAGCCGGGAAGCCCAATGCACGAATACGCTCGGCAATGGAATCAACGGCCAGGGCCAGTTCGTTGTACTGCTCTTCGAACATCAGATGCAGTGTACGAAACATCGGGCCGCTAACGTTCCAGTGAAAGTTATGCGTTTTTAGATAGAGCACGTAAGTATCTGCGAGCAAATGAGAAAGACCATCGACGATTGACTTGCGATTCTCTTCGCTGATACCGATATCGATTGCCATGTATTTCCCCTTTCAATTGATGATTTAATCCAGCAGGTACGCAGATACTGTACCAAGACACAGACCGGGACGCAGCCCTGCCTTAAAAATAGCTGCCCCCTCCCGCCGAAAAAACTGACGCATTGAAATGCGCTCATCCGACACCGCCCGTCGCTTTGTCCCACTCCGGCCTGTCACTGTGCGATGTAACGCAAGCTCTTGATTTGAGTAGCTCTGAGCTTTGCTGTTAAATACACCGCGTGTCGCGGCGGCTGATTGATCAGGCCGTCGTGCATAGGCTGAAAGATCACTTGTGCCTCACGCCTCCATTTTTCAAGAAGCGTACCGGGTGCCTTCAGCTATTTCCTTGCGATCCATCTTAATGTGAGTCATCGACATGTTGAAAATAGTCCACCTGCTAACGGGAGCCGCAGCCCTGCTGCTTTCCTTTATCCCCAGCCTGCGTAGTGAAGCTTTGTCTTCCCTACTGCAACCCGATGCGCTTTATCTGGCATTCTTCGGCCTGCTCAATCTTGTACTTGCACCCGTGATCCCCTACTGGAACAGAGGCCCACGTCATCACCTGCAAAACCTGGTCAGCGCATTACTCGTTATTGCTGTCGCGATTCAAATCCTGACCCTGCTTGTCCCCCTCGAAACCATCGCAGGCCAGCCAGCTATCATCGCAGCACTGACTGCTGCCCTGATTGCAGTAGCCCTGCATCTGGCCGTTAGTTTCTACAGGTCGTCACCTTCACCTGTTGCACAAAGCCATGACATGACCAACCGCGATACCGGGACCGTGAAGTGGTTTAACACGTCCAAGGGTTTCGGCTTCATTTCCCGTGACTCCGGCGACGACATCTTCGTGCACTTCCGGGCCATCCGTGGCGAAGGTCACCGGGTATTGGTCGAAGGCCAGCGTGTTGAGTTCTCCGTCATGAATCGCGACAAGGGCTTACAGGCAGAGGATGTGATTGCCGCATTGCCGCGCCGCTGATTCTGCTGCCAGACAAAAAAGGCCTTCTATATAGAAGGCCTTTTTTTGTACCGCCGAAAACTCAATAATGCGGTGGGGGCGTATCCTCACCGAAAACCTCGAATTGACTGCCCATTTCTTCCTGACGCTTGAGCATGGCCGCAAACTGCTGCCGCAGACGATCAAGAGATCGCTGTTGAGCAACCAGCACGTCGTTCAACGCCTGAATCGTGTCATCCTGAAAAGCCAGTCGGCTCTCCAGCTCTGTCACCCGCGCTTCAAGGCTCATACTGAATGCTCCGCAAACGTAAAGTCTTTGAGCAGGGCCGCTCGCAGTTGATCCTTGATCTGTGAAAACTCCTGCTCCGTATAAGGCTTGGCCGGATGCTTACCCCAGACAGGTGCAGGCCAGGCAATATCGCTACGACGCCGCACGATGACATGCATATGCAATTGACTGACGACGTTACCCAATGCTGCCACATTGAGTTTGTCGGCATTGAACACTCCCTTCAACTGCTCCGACAGACCGGTAGTTTCCTGCCACAACTGCAACTGATCCTTGGGATCAAGCTCGAACACCTCGGTAATGTCCGCACGCCGAGGCACCAGAATGAACCAAGGGTAATTCGAGTCGTTGGACAGCAACAGCCGGCACAGCGGGAAATCCCCGATCAGCAATGTATCTTCTTGCAAGCGTGAATCCAGAGCGAACACGATGTAACTCCTGATCTACAGGTTAGAGTTGATTTGCGCCGACTTTATTTCAGATGTCAGCGCACAGTATCGGCAGGATACTCGGGAAAATCCGCAACTTCACCGCCTACCTCATCAGCGGGTAGCTTTCAGTGGCCTCGACTCTGCGCAACGCGGGCCCTTGGCAAACGACAGTACCGCACGCACCAGCAAATACCACCACGCTCGCCAAACGCCCTTTTTCTGCACACGACGCCCCGAGCTATCATTTTGATATCTGTTACATATCGCTACAGATGAAGTGCCCCGAACTAGCGACCCCAAATCCAGAAAAAAGAATTACGTCACGTAAATGAGACGGCGCGGCGCCGAACACAATCCAGAGACAAGAGCCGAGATCCACTTTAAGGCATTGAAGACAGCACCTGCACCAAAACGACCCACCGCTCTACCCCCACCGGACGACTCACTGGCGTTCTACCCACTGGAAGCGCGCAGAGGTAACGCTACAGAACGCCACATCCGGGATCTCTGTAAGAAAAGCCAGCGAAGCTCGAAAAAACATCTATATTTTTACCCTTATATTTCAATGGCTTATAAAAATATTCGAAGGTAAATCCTAGTTTTTTCACATTTTTTTCTCATTCCGCTAAGCTTTGTGCACGGTTGTTGCTAAGTTACTGATCAAGGTTGATCAGTCTTCTGGCGGAAAACAGAAGAAGGGCAATCACGAAAGGCGGAAGAAATAATCCACGCAAGGAAGGCGAAGCAGTGCATAGGCCTTGTATCTCGATGATCCCATCGGTCGAGATGCGGCCTTCTTGGAAGGCTGTGTATTTGCGACATGGATCGTGAGTGTTTGCGACAGGGCTGTAAAGATTTTGCAAGGTTAGGTCTGTAACTATAGCCACCATTGTCAGCGCGATATAACTTTCGCCGACACCAAAAAGAAAGAGCCGTCCAGATAAAAAAACAGGTGGACGGCGGTACTCTTCTCTTAAAAACCAAAGGAGCAAGTCACAATGAGAGTGATGAAGTGGAGCGCAATCGCACTGGCCGTTACGGCTGCCAGCACCCAATTGGCAACGGCTGCACCATTTGTCAGCGATCAGGCTGATGCCAAGGGTTTCATTGAAGGCAGCACGCTGGACCTGAAGGCTCGCAACTATTATTTCAACCGTGACAATCGGAGCGGTGGTAATGATCAGCGTGATTGGACTCAAGGTTTCTGGGGTAACTTCAGCACTGGATACACTCAGGGCACGGTTGGCGTTGGCGTTGAAGCGTTCGGTTATTGGGGCCTGAAGCTTGATGGCCAGGACCAGTACGCTGGCTCCGGCAACCTGAGCCTGGACCGCGACGGCCATAACCGCGATGAGCAGGGCAAGCTCGGTGGCGCTGTTAAATTCCGCGTTTCGAAGACTGAATTGAAAGTCGGCGACATGCAGCCTACAAGCCCGGTCTTCGCAGTGGGCGGCTCCCGCCTCTTGCCTCAGACGGCTAGCGGCATCAGTCTGCAGAGCAGCGAGATAGCAGGTCTGGACGTTGAAGCAGGTCACTTCTACTCCGGTACCAGCCAGAACGACAACAGCCACGATGGCGGCATCTACTCCACCTATTCAGGAATAGAAGCAAGCTCGGCCGACTTCGCAGGCGGCAAATACGCAATAACCGACAGCCTCGGTGTAGCGTTTTACGCGGCCAAGCTGGAAGACATCTGGAACCAGTACTACGCCAACGTGAACTACGCGTTGCCGTTGACTGATGATCAGTCCCTCGCGTTCGATGCCAACATCTACCGCACCACAGATGCCGGTAGCGCTAAGGTCGGCGACATCAGCAACACCGCGTTCTCCGGCTCGGTCGCTTACTCGTTCGCAGCCGCTCACACTGTTACCGTCGCGTTCCAGAAGGTCAATGGCGACACTCCATTTGACTACATTGGTATCGGCGACAATAACAAGGGTGGCGACTCGATCTTCCTGAACAACTCAATCCAGTACTCTGACTTCAACGGTCCTGGAGAGAAATCCTGGCAAGCTCGCTACGACCTGAACATGGCTCCGTACGGCGTGCCCGGCCTGAGCTTCATGACTCGCTACATCAAAGGTTATGACATCGACGGCACTGGCTTGGCAGCTAACTCCCAGTACCGTAATAGCGATGGCGATCCACTCTACGGTGCAGACGGCAAGCATCACGAGACTAACCTTGAAGCCAAGTATGTCGTTCAGACCGGTCCAGCCAAAGACCTGTCGTTCCGTATCCGTCAAGCATGGCACCGCGCCAATGATGACCAGGGTGAAGGCGACGTTAACGAGTTCCGTCTGATTGTCGACTACCCGATCTCGGTCCTGTAATCGCAACTCAGTCTGTCGCTCAAGAAACAGCCCGGCTTAGGCCGGGCTTTTTCATACATGGGTTAAACAGATTTCGCTGCAATCCTGAGAGCCTTGCGGCCTGTACGGGACTAGACACTGCCCGTACAATGCCCAGTCATTTCCAGTCACAGCAACCGACAACGGCCAACCATGCGCACCAGTCAATTTTTGCTCGCCACACAGAAAGAAACCCCTTCCGATGCGGTCGTGATCAGCCACCAGCTAATGCTGCGTGCAGGCATGATTCGCAAACTTGCTTCCGGCCTGTACACCTGGCTGCCCATGGGCTTGCGTGTATTACGCAAAGTCGAAGCCATCGTTCGTGAAGAAATGGACGCTGCGGGCGCACTGGAAGTACTGATGCCTGGTATCCAGCCCGCAGAGTTGTGGCAAGAATCCGGCCGCTGGGAACAGTACGGCCCTGAGCTGATGCGTCTGACCGATCGGCACAACCGTGATTTCTGCCTGGGCCCGACCCATGAAGAAGTCATCACCGATCTGGCCCGCAATGAGCTTAATAGCTATAAACAGCTGCCGATCAATCTGTACCAGATCCAGACTAAATTCCGCGACGAGATTCGCCCGCGCTTTGGCTTGATGCGTGGCCGCGAGTTCGTCATGAAAGACGCGTACTCGTTCCACGCTGATCACGCTTCGCTGCAGGTCACCTACGATCGCATGCACCTGGCGTACTGCAATGTGTTTTCCCGCCTGGGTCTGAAATTTCGCCCGGTTGAAGCCGATAATGGCTCAATCGGTGGCGCAGGCTCACACGAGTTTCACGTGCTGGCCGAATCAGGCGAAGACGACATCGTGTTCAGCGATGGCTCCGACTACGCTGCGAACATCGAAAAAGCCGAAGCCGTTCCACGCGAAACCAGCCGTGGAGCTGCAACTGAAGAGCTGCGCCTGATCGATACTCCAGACGCCAAGACCATTGCGCAACTGGTGGAAGGCTTCAATCTGCCGATCGAGAAGACCATCAAGACCTTGGTGGTTCATGCAGCCGAAGAAGGCAAGCTGATCGCCCTGATCATTCGTGGCGACCACGAGCTCAACGAAATCAAGGCTGCCAAACTGGAGCAGGTTGCCAGCCCGCTGGTCATGGCTTCCGAAGCCGAACTGCGTGCTGCCATCGGTGCCGGTGCAGGCTCGCTGGGCCCACTCAATCTACCACTGCCTTGCATCATTGACCGTTCGGTTGAGCTGATGAGCGACTTCGCCATTGGTGCAAACATTGATGACAAGCACTACTTCGGCGTGAACTGGGAGCGCGATCTGCCTGTGCCGACCGTTGCCGATCTGCGCAACGTAGTGGCGGGCGATCCTAGCCCGGATGGCAAAGGCACACTCGAAATCAAACGCGGCATCGAGGTCGGACATATCTTCCAGCTCGGTACCAAGTACAGCGAAGCCATGAAGTGCCAGGTCCTGGGCGAGAACGGCAAACCGGTCAACCTGTCCATGGGTTGTTACGGCATCGGCGTGTCCCGCGTAGTGGCTGCCGCCATCGAGCAGAACAGCGATGACAACGGCATTATCTGGAATGACACACTGGCGCCTTTCCAGATCGCGCTGGTACCGCTGCGCTACGAAACCGATGCAGTACGGGAGGCGACCGACAAGTTGTATGCCGAACTGACCGCCGCAGGCTTCGAAGTGCTGCTCGATGACCGCGACAAGAAAACCAGCCCGGGCAACAAGTTTGCCGACATGGAGCTCATTGGCATTCCACATCGCATCGTAGTCAGTGATCGTGGCCTGGCCGAAGGTAATCTGGAATACAAGAGCCGGACCGAATCCGAAGCCCAGGCCCTGCCGGTTGCCGAGGTGCTGTCCTTCATTCAGGGTCGCGTTCGCCGCTGAGAACTGATTAGCGCCCATCGCTCGGTGGGCGCTACCTGTTCCAGTAATGACGCGCCTTAATCCGCAAGAGATCTCATGTTCAAGCGATCCCCCTTCAACCTAGGCTGCGTGATTGTCTGCGCCACCCTGGTCAGCGGCTGCGCCAACCAACTGTCGCAACGTAGCGAGCACGAAGAACGCATCGAGCGCAAACTGCTCTCGCACAGTGTACAAATCGACCTCGGCGAGCCCAAAACCCTTGAGCTTCCGCAGCGTCGTGTGCGCATCAATGAAAAAAGGACCTTTGAGGTCACCGAATTTGAAGTAACCCGTCTTTACGATCGATACACCCCCTATCAGCCATGGCGGGAAATCTACGAGATACCGCTCGGTGCAGTGGCGGTCGTGGCCGGCGTTGGCGCCAACGTGGTTAACGTATTTGCGCTGGGCCGCCTGCCGGACAGCGTGACCAAAGACTGGATCAATTACGGCGTTGCCGGACTCAACCCATTCATGAACGCGCCCTCCCACGGCCGTGCTCAACAGAACCTGGCCGGCATTAACGAAGTTCAGCGCGACAAAAGAATCGAAAACTCGACGCTGCCGTGGAACGAACGCCCGGTGACGGTCAGGGCCGGCTCTCAGACTCACGAGCTGACCACAGACCGTAATGGCATTTTACGCCTGAGCCTGCTGGACAGTCCGTTTGCGGAACAGGATCTGAGTCATGTCACACGTCTGTATCTGAGTGTCGAAGATGATCAGGACAATACCCACTCCAATGCAGACCTGGTGGTCAGCCGTACGCTGCGCGGCAAACTGATCGAAGCTCACGGTCTGATTTATGACGACCTGGAGGATGATGAGGTCAGTCAGTGGGTTTACCGAGTCAAGCGCCTTTCTGATCTGGGTCTGGAAGAAGAGGCCAGCGATCTCGAACAGAGCCTGATCGAAATGACGCGAGACGATCCGCAGTTGCAGCAGGAGTTTTTGAAATCTCTGGCCAAGGATGCGGGTCGACTGGTAGCGGATCCCGGCGCGGACAAATAACCTGAAGCGCTCTGCTTTTCTGTAGGAGCTGCCGAAGGCTGCGAGGCTTTTATCCTGACACACCGCCAACGCAGCCTTCGGCAGCCCCTACGAGTCACCAGTTCGTTTCGTGATCGCGCGGCGATCGGACAAAAACGCTCAGCGCGAAAACAGCTCCAACTGCTCGTGCGCTTTTCGCAAATCATGCAAACGTACACCGATCCCCAGCAAACGGACTGGCTTGCCGCCCCGGGCAAATGCCTGAGTGAGCAGATGCTCGAAACTGTCCAGATCCCGACCTATCCCTGACTGCTCAAGTGTCGTCTGGGTGAAATCGTGAAACTTTACTTTCACGAACGGTTTTCCAGGCCGGTACTGCCCCTCCATCCGCTCTACCCGTCCGTTTAAGGTTTCCAGCAGCTCTGGAAGCTTTCTCAGGCAACTGGCCAGATCAGGAAGATCGGTGTCGTAGGTATTTTCCACGCTTACAGACTGACGCCTGCTGTCATTTTGAACCGGCCGCTCATCAATGCCACGAGCCAGCCCCCACAGACGCTCGCCGAATGAGCCAAACTCTCGCACCAGTGCCAGCTTTTTCCAGTCGCGTAAATCACTGCAACTGACAATCCCCAGCCTGCCCAACTTATCGGCAGTCACTTTGCCAACACCGTGCAGCTTGCTGACCGGCAATTGCGCAACGAAGTCTTCGACCTGATCGGGGGTAATCACGAACAACCCGTTGGGCTTCTTCCAGTCGCTGGCAATTTTGGCCAGAAATTTATTGGGTGCAACGCCAGCCGAGACAGTGATGTGCAACTGGTTGGATACCCTGCGCCGGATATCCTGTGCAATCCTTGTCGCACTGCCAGAAAAATGGCTGGTATCGGACACATCGAGATAAGCCTCATCAAGCGAAAGCGGTTCAATGAGGTCGGTGTAGTCACGAAAGATGGCCTGGATCTCTTTGGACGCTTCTTTATAAGCATCCATTCTCGGCTTGACGATGGTGAGGTCCGGGCACAGCTTCAATGCGTGACGCGAAGACATCGCCGAGCGTACGCCGTAGGCCCTAGCCTCATAATTGCAGGTCGCAATAACGCCTCGCCGATCTGCAGAGCCGCCCACGGCTAAAGGTTTGTTAGCCAACCGAGGGTCATCGCGCATTTCGATGGCTGCATAAAAGCAGTCACAGTCGACATGGATGATTTTTCGCTGCGTCATGTGGGCGTTTTGCGATAGGCGTGGTCGACCAGTATCTCACTCGTGTCGATATGTGACATCTCATGATGTACACACTTAAAAGAAATTGATGCGATCACGTCGCTACCGGGAGCAGACATATTGCCTGACAGGCCCACTCAGCATGGCCTGCAGCCTGTCCAAGCGGTCAAAAACCGGCGCTAAGCGATTGAAGGAAAAGCAATTTTAGAAAATTAACAATTGACAGCTTAGCGATCCTCTGTAGAATGCCGCCACACAGACGCGGGATGGAGCAGTCTGGTAGCTCGTCGGGCTCATAACCCGAAGGTCGTCGGTTCAAATCCGGCTCCCGCAACCAAACATCAAAAAAGGCTACTCGAAAGAGTGGCCTTTTTTGTGCCTGTCATTTGAGAGTGGTACGCGACCAGAAACTGGATCAAGCATTTGGCTGATGTAATCGCCACTCGAACTCCTAACCCGCCCTCTGATCTTGCCAACCCGCCGCAATGCGACGAGCAAAAATCTTTACGAGTCCGGCACTTAAATCTCCAACCCTCCAAACCAAACTAATTCGCCGACTTTTCTCATTAAAGGTTGACACCTCGTCGTTCGGCTGTAGAATGCCGCCACACAGACGCGGGATGGAGCAGTCTGGTAGCTCGTCGGGCTCATAACCCGAAGGTCGTCGGTTCAAATCCGGCTCCCGCAACCAAACATCAAAAAAGGCTACTCGAAAGAGTGGCCTTTTTTGTGCGCGACACAAAATAGCGCAAGTCTTTGGCATAGATCGAAATTCCCCCTCTCCCTCGCTCCCCCGCACGCCCTCCTTGTAACGTAATATTACAAAACGCGACAGTTTTACACCGTTCTGCCGATAGCTGTTTAATAGCTGAACTGTTGCTGAACAGCTACATGAACGAACAGGCTCCATTCGCTCGTTAGACGATGACGCGCTAACATCTCGAAATATTTTTTGCGTAGGGATTGGTAACTTGGCTGTATACCTCCATTCTGTCGCGCACGATCCAAGGAGTGATTGATGCGCGCCAACCCGTCAGAACCGAACGAAGCAGTTACGGCGAATCAACCCATCCAGCCTGCCCGGCTCAAGTGGCTCGAGTTGCTGAGTAAATATCGCCAGCCAATTGGGCTGGGCGTTACGCTTCTACTATTCGCCGTGGCCTTGATTGCTTGCCGACACATGTTGAGCGAGCTCGACCTCTATGCACTGCAAGACTCATTATTGAGCGTGCCTGCTCCATCGTTGGCGGGAGCGGTGTTAGCAACGGTCGCCGGTTTCGTCATTCTTTTGGGCTATGAATGGTCCGCCAGTCGTTATGCGGGCGTTAACCTGCCAAACAAAACACTGGCCATGGGCGGTTTTACTGCGTTCGCCATTGGCAATGCTGTCGGCTTGTCGATGCTGTCCGGCGGCTCGGTACGCTATCGTCTGTATTCGCGCAAAGGCATCGGCGCGGTCGAAGTAGCGCGCATGACGCTGTTCGCCAGCCTGTCTTTGGGCTGCGCCCTGCCGCCACTGGCAGCCATCGCAACCCTGAGCAATCTGTCCGGTGCATCGCTGGCACTGCACACCCCCGTGGACTTGCTGGCAGCCATCGCCATTGGTGTGCTGGTACTGACAGGCGTATTGGCCGTTGCGGTCTACCGCCGCCGCCTGCCCGAACAAACGATCCCGCATACCCTGCTAGTGCATGCCGGACGCCGGACACTGCGACTCCCTGGCGTGAACCTGACGCTGATGCAACTGGTGATCACCGCTCTGGACGTCGCTGCAGCTGCCACTGTTCTGTATCTGCTATTGCCGCAATCGCCCCCCTTCGGCGCGTTCCTGCTGGTTTACCTGCTGGCATTGGCCGCTGGCGTACTTAGTCATGTACCGGGTGGCGTCGGGGTTTTCGAAGCCATCCTGCTCGCGGCATTCGCCAATGAACTGGGTGCCGCGCCGTTGGCTGCAGCGTTGCTGCTGTATCGGATGATTTACGTCGTCCTGCCATTGTTACTGGCTTGCCTGGTGCTGTTGTTCACCGAAGGTCAGCGCCTGCTGCCGACCAAACAGGCGATGCGCGTTGCCTCGGGTCTGGCTGCACCGATTCTGGCGCTGCTGGTGTTCCTTTCTGGCGTCGTGCTGCTTTTTTCTGGCGCTACTCCTGAAATCGATACCCGCCTTGAAGACCTGGGATTTCTCATCCCCCATCGCCTGATCAACCTTTCGCACTTTGGCGCCAGCCTGATTGGCGTCCTGTGCCTGCTCCTGGCTCAAGGACTGCGCCGGCGCTTGTCTGCTGCGTGGATGCTGACGGTCATTTTGCTACTGGCAGGCGCGGCCCTGTCGATGCTCAAAGGTTTCGACTATGAAGAAGCCACGCTGCTGATTCTGACCGCAGGGCTATTGGCAATTTTCCGCCGCTCGTTCTACCGACCCAGTCGTCTGCTGGAACTGCCGTTCTCCCCGCTATATCTGGTAGCGACCCTTTGCGTACTGGGCGCATCGTTCTGGCTACTGCTGTTTGCATATCAGGACGTGCCGTATAGCCACCAACTGTGGTGGCAGTTCACTCTGGATGCGGACGCGCCTCGCGGACTGCGCTCGGCCCTGGGCAGCGCGGTACTGTTGATTATTGTCTCGCTCACTTGGCTGCTACGCACGGCACGACCGGTTATCAAGCTGCCAGACGCTTCCGAACTGGCCAAGGCCGCCGAAATCGTCAATGCCTCTTCACAGCCCGATGGCGGGCTGGTGCTGACGGGCGATAAAGCCGTGCTGCTGCACCCGGAGGGCAAAGCATTTCTGATGTATGCCCATCGTGGTCGCAGCCTGGTTGCGCTATATGATCCGATTGGTCCGACACAGCAACGCGCCGAACTGATCTGGCAATTCCGTGACCTGTGTGACGTTCACCACGCACGACCAGTGTTCTATCAGGTCCGCGCGGAAAACTTGCCGTTCTACATGGACATCGGTCTGACCGCGATCAAGCTTGGTGAAGAAGCGCGGGTCAACTTGCGTAGCTTCGACATCGAAGCCAAGGGCAAGGAGATGAAAGACCTGCGCTATACCTGGAATCGTGGCGGGCGTGATGGCTTGTCGCTGGAGATCTATGAAGCCGGCCAGGCGCCACTGGATGAGCTGAAGGTCATCTCCGATGCCTGGCTGACCGGCAAGAACGTCCGTGAAAAAGGTTTCTCGCTAGGACGTTTCAGCCCTGAGTACCTCAAGCATTTCCGCATCGCGATCATCCACTTCGAAGGCAAGCCGGTAGCGTTCGCCAACCTGCTGGAGACCTCGCGCCATGACCTGGCCAGTCTTGACCTGATGCGCGCCCACCCGGACGCACCGAAGCTGACCATGGAGTTCATGATGGTCGGGCTGATTCTGTATTACAAAGAACATGGCTACGAACGTTTCAGCCTGGGCATGGTGCCGCTGTCGGGTCTGCAACCACGCCGTGGCGCGCCCCTGACTCAGCGTCTCGGGTCCATGGTGTTCCGTCGTGGCGAACAGCTCTACAACTTCCAGGGCTTGCGTCGCTTCAAGGACAAATTCCAGCCTGACTGGGAACCACGTTATATGGCCGTGCCCGCCGGACTCGATCCGCTGGTGGCACTGGCTGACACCGCCGCCCTGATTGCGGGCGGCCTGACTGGATTGGTGAAACGCTGATGATTCAACGCTACCGGCGCATTTTGCTCGCAGCACTGCTGATTGTTTTGGTTCTGGTTCTTGGGGTCTGGCTGTGGAGCCGCCCTGCCCCACCTGCAACACTGGACCGCTCGGCACTGACCGACGGCTCAGCGCTGACCGATGTCACGCCCGGCAGCCGAACCAAGGTTCGTGTCGCATTGGCAGTCACCGCAGACAACCTACTGTCAGACAAACAATTGCAGGCCCTGAGCCAGGACGCTTCTGCCCGGATCATTCAGGTTGTACTGCCCAAGGACGACTGCACCCTGCAGCAGAAGACCTTCAATGAAGCCCTTGGCAAACTCGATGAAGCGCCAACGGTTGTTGCCGGCATTGGTCCAGGCGCGACTTTGGCGTGGCGCTGGCTCGCGGGACAGGACAACGACAAGGCTGAAGCCATTTCGGTAGGCTTTTATCTGGAACAACCCTCTCAACCGGTCAAGCCGCTTGAGCCAGACGAAACACCTCCGGTCATCTGCGACGTGCCACTGCCCAAGACGGCTCCACACGGTCACTGGATGGTCGCTTGGAACGATGCGCCGGACGATGAACCCGCGGCATTCGTGCGCGATCAGGCTAACGCCGATACCAGCATCAGCGATTACGACATCAAGCTGCCGCAAGTCCTCAACAGCGAACTGCGTCGCAAGCTGGTCGGCGAAGACGACAAAGGCGGCGGCCTGGGTATTCCTGTCGTAGAAGTGCCTGCCGCACAACCTTCGGACACCGTGACGCTGTTCCTGTCTGGTGACGGTGGCTGGCGTGATCTGGACAAAGTTGTTGCCGGGGATATGGCCGGGATGGGCTATCCAGTCGTTGGCATCGACGTGCTGCGCTACTACTGGGAACACAAATCCCCTGAGCAGACCGCCACTGACCTGACTGAACTGATGCAACACTACCGGCAAAAATGGGGCGCCAAGCGCTTCATTCTGGCGGGTTACTCATTTGGTGCAGATGTACTGCCCGCCGTTTACAACCGCTTGGCGCAAGAGGATCAAGACCGCGTCGACGGCATGATCCTGCTGGCCTTTGCACGCACCGGCAGTTTCGAGATTCGCGTCGACGGCTGGCTGGGTGCAGCGGGCAAGGATCTGCAGACAGGTCCGGAAATGGCAAAATTGCCGGGCGACAAAGTGCTCTGCGTCTATGGCGTGGAAGAGACAAAAGAAAGTGGCTGTACGGACACCACGGCTGTCGGCGAGAAGCTGCAACTGCCTGGCGGTCACCACTTCGACGAAAACTACCCGGCGCTTGCCAAGCGCCTGATTGCTTTCATCAATAAGCGTCAGGGCAAGACTCAAGCGCAGTAAAACGCTTTTGGCAGCCCAAAAAAATCCCCGTCAGCTTTTAGGCTACGGGGATTTTTTGTTGTGGAGTTTGGCCGGGTAAATCCGAATCCCTGTTGAAGCGAGGCTTGCTTGCGACCCCGTGGACTCAATGGATCAGACCCACCGCTTTAATCTTCCCGGGCAAGCCTGGCTCCAACAGGCGGACACCTGCACGGTGCGTGCCGCCTGACTACATCTCCACCTGCGTCCCCAATTCAATCACCCGATTAAACGGCAGCTTGAAGAACCGCAAATTGCCATTGGCATTCCTGAGCATGAACGCGAACAACCCTTCCCGCCAGCGAGCCATACCAACCATCTTCGACGCAATCACCGTCTCACGACTGAGAAAGTACGTAGTTCGCATCGGGCTGAAATCCAGCTCTTCCAGATGACAAAGGCCAAGGGCAGCAGGAACGTCCGGTTCGTCGATGAATCCGAAGTGCAGGATCACCCTATAGAAACCTTCACCATAGACCTCGACTTCAAACCGCTGCTGCGCAGGCACGCGAGGCGTGTCTTCATACACCACCGTCAGCAACACTACCTGCTCGTGCAAGACCTGGTTGTGCAGCATGTTGTGCAACAGCGCGTGGGGAACTGCATCACTGCGCGCGGTCAGAAACACCGCCGTACCCTGAACCCTGTGCGGTGGCTGAACACGAATACTGCTGATGAAAATCGGCAGCGGCAGCCCGCCTTCGTCGATGCGCTCCACCAATAGCTGTTTACCGCGCTTCCAGGTGGTCATCAGGATAAACAGCACCACCCCGGCAATGACGGGAAACGCGCCACCCTGAATCACCTTCGGCACGTTGGCAGCGAAGAACAGACTGTCCACGAATAACAGCGCCAGTAACAGCGGCACGGCCAGAACGGCAGGCCATTTCCAGAGCAGCAACATCACCGACGAAACCAGAATGGTGGTGCAGAACATGGTCCCGGTCACCGCAACGCCATAGGCCGAAGCCAGAGCGCCCGAAGACTCGAACCCCAGCACCAACAGAATCACACCGACCATCAACGACCAGTTCACCGCGCCGATGTAGATCTGGCCCTGGGCGTCACTGGACGTGTGCTGAATGTGCATACGCGGGATGTAGCCAAGCTGAATCGCCTGCAAGGTCATGGAGAACGCGCCGGAAATCACCGCCTGAGAGGCGATCACTGTTGCCAGCGTCGACAGGCCGATCAGCGGCAGCAAAGCCCAGCTGGGTGCCAACAGATAGAACGGGTTGCGTGCTGCCTCTGGATCTTCAAGAACCAACGCGCCCTGACCGAAGTAATTGAGCACCAACGCGGGCAGCACCAGAGCAAACCAGGCACGGGCAATCGGCTTGCGGCCAAAGTGCCCCATGTCGGCATACAACGCCTCGGCCCCGGTCAGCGCCAACACCACTGCGCCCAGGATTGCGACGCCTATCCCCGGATGGATAATAAAGAAACGCACGGCCCACAGCGGGTTCATGGCGTGCAGTACTTCGGGCTGATGCACGATGCCATTGATCCCCAAGAGTCCGAGCACCACAAACCAGGTCACCATGACCGGCCCAAACAACACCCCGATACGCGCAGTACCGTGACGCTGAATAAGAAACAGCGCAACCAGCACCACCAGCGCCATCGGCACCACCCAGTGGTCGATGCCATCAAATGCCAGCTCCAACCCTTCCATGGCCGACAGCACCGAAATCGCGGGCGTAATCATGCTGTCGCCATAAAACAGCGCGGCACCGAACAGGCCGAAAACCACCATGGTCATTTGCAGTTTCGGATACCGGGTCGTCGCCCGGCGAGCCAAAGCGGTAAGCGCCATGATGCCGCCCTCGCCCTGGTTGTCTGCACGCAGGATGAACGCCATGTACTTGAACGAAACGACCCAGATCAACGACCAGAAGATCAGCGACAGAATGCCGAGCACTGCGTCGTGGGTGACTTCTACGCCATAACCACCCTGAAACACCTCTTTCAGGGTGTACAGCGGGCTGGTGCCGATATCGCCGTAAACCACACCTACTGCGGCTATCAATAGCGCGAAAGGTTTTGACACTGGATGCCCGGTCCCAGCCTGACTGCTTGCTTGACTCATCTACCACTCCTGAAACCTGGGTTTGAACTGCAGAAACACACGACAGTGCTCAGACTCACCCGTACAGATTGCGTGCTGGTGGCTACGCAAAAACCAGACATATTTCGTAACGACGCGAAGCATAGCGCAGCACTCGTCGTAATTCTCTGCATAACACTGGTCAACCGCCGGGCTGATCGCTAGAATTGCGCACTTTTTGATCAGAGGCGCACCAGCGCCCAGCTGTTGCCTCGGCTGCATGCCGAAGCCCACATCTCCGCCGAGGTTAGTCAATGTCCACCGTCACCACGCCATCCGCCCCCAAGGTCGGGTTTGTAAGTCTGGGTTGCCCAAAAGCTTTGGTTGACTCCGAGCGCATCCTCACCCAGCTGCGCATGGAAGGCTACGAAGTCGTCCCGACTTATCAGGACGCCGACGTGGTGGTGGTCAACACTTGCGGCTTCATCGATGCTGCCAAGGCCGAATCGCTTGAAGTGATTGGCGACGCCATCAAAGAGAACGGCAAAGTCATCGTTACTGGCTGCATGGGCGTTGATGAAAGCGTGATCCGTGACGTGCACCCGAGCGTGCTGTCCGTTACCGGCCCGCAGCAATATGAGCAAGTGGTCAACGCCGTACATGACGCCGCGCCGCCGAAGCTCGATCACAATCCGTTGATCGATCTGGTGCCGCCTCAAGGCGTCAAGCTGACACCGCGCCACTACGCGTACCTGAAGATTTCCGAAGGCTGCAACCATAGCTGCAGCTTTTGCATCATCCCGTCGATGCGCGGCAAGCTGGTCAGCCGCCCGGTAGGCGATGTACTCGACGAGGCCCAGCGCTTGGTCAAATCCGGCGTAAAAGAGCTGTTGGTGATCTCTCAGGACACCAGCGCCTACGGCGTCGACATCAAGTACCGCACTGGCTTCTGGAACGGTGCTCCGGTCAAGACGCGCATGACCGAACTTTGCCAGGCCCTGAGTACCATGGGCGTCTGGGTTCGTTTGCACTACGTCTATCCGTATCCGCACGTTGACGAGCTGATTCCACTGATGGCTGCCGGGAAAATCCTGCCGTACCTGGACATCCCGTTCCAGCACGCCAGCCCGAAAGTCCTCAAGCTGATGAAGCGTCCGGCATTCGAAGACAAGACCCTGGCACGCATCAAGAACTGGCGCGAACAGTGTCCGGACCTGATCATCCGCTCGACTTTCATCGTCGGCTTCCCTGGCGAAACCGAAGAAGACTTCCAGTACCTGCTGGACTGGCTGACCGAAGCGCAGCTCGACCGCGTCGGCTGCTTCCAGTACTCACCGGTAGAGGGTGCACCCGCTAATCTGCTGGACGCGGCCATTGTGCCGGACGACGTCAAACAGGACCGTTGGGATCGCTTCATGGCTCACCAGCAAGCCATCAGCGCCGCCCGCCTGCAGATGAAGATCGGCCGGGAAATCGAAGTGCTGATTGATGAAGTCGACGAACAAGGCGCAGTAGGCCGTTGCTTCTTCGACGCGCCGGAAATCGACGGTAACGTGTTCATCGCTCTGGATGACAACAGCACCCTCAAGCCGGGCGACAAGGTAATGTGCCGCGTTACCGACGCAGATGAATACGATCTGTGGGCCGAGACGCTCTGACGCGCCATCGCCTGATGTAGCAAAAAAGCCCTGCCCTTCAAACGGCGGGGCTTTTTTTTGTTTCGAAGGGCTAAGCTAGTCCGTGTGCACTGCTTCTATCGAACAGAATGTAATCCTTTAAGTGAAATGCATTTTCGATAGAAGAGCGCCCCGCGCCCCTGAAACCGCGCTGTCTCGCGGCAAATATTTGACCTGTAGGAGCGCACGAGCACCGCGAGGCCGCGA
>NZ_LOHF01000039.1 GCF_002158995.1 Pseudomonas caspiana
GCGAGGCCGCGATGGCGGTGTGTCAGGCAGAACGCTATCGCGGCCTCGCGGTGCTCGTGCGCTCCTACAGGAAATACTTCCGATCAGATAAGCGAGCACGGCACCACTCATCCCCAACGGTTGAAATCCCTTCCCCCACCCCCATATGAGTTTTCACCAGGGCATTTTCGCCCCGCAGTGTGGAGACTCTCCCTTGACCACCATCGTTTCAGTTCGCCGCCACGGCAAAGTCGTCATGGCTGGCGACGGCCAGGTTTCTCTGGGCAACACCGTCATGAAAGGCAACGCCAAGAAAGTGCGTCGTCTGTACCACGGCGAAGTGATTGCCGGTTTCGCTGGCGCTACGGCCGACGCGTTCACTCTTTTCGAACGCTTTGAAGGGCAACTTGAAAAGCACCAAGGTCATCTGGTGCGTGCCGCCGTTGAACTCGCCAAAGACTGGCGGACCGACCGCTCCTTGAGCCGTCTGGAGGCCATGCTGGCCGTCGCCAACAAAGACGCTTCGCTGATCATCACCGGTAACGGTGACGTCGTTGAACCTGAAGATGGCCTTATTGCCATGGGTTCCGGCGGTGCTTTCGCCCAGGCCGCTGCTCGCGCCCTGCTGCAAAAAACCGATCTCTCGGCGCGTGAAATTGCCGAAACCGCATTGCATATCGCGGGCGATATCTGCGTGTTCACCAACCACAACATCACCATTGAGGAGCAGGACCTCGCTGAATAAGCCTCGTACCGGCCGCTGCAACTAGCGGCCTGACAGACCTTGAATCAGCTGGAGGACCGCCAAATACCATGTCAATGACTCCCCGTGAAATTGTCCACGAACTGAACCGCCATATCATCGGCCAGGACGATGCCAAGCGCGCTGTCGCCATCGCCCTGCGTAACCGCTGGCGCCGGATGCAACTGCCGGAAGAATTGCGCGTTGAAGTCACGCCCAAGAATATCTTGATGATCGGCCCGACCGGTGTCGGTAAAACCGAGATTGCCCGTCGTCTGGCCAAGCTGGCCAACGCGCCGTTCATCAAGGTCGAAGCGACCAAATTCACCGAGGTCGGCTATGTCGGCCGCGACGTCGAGTCGATCATTCGTGACCTGGCCGACGCGGCCATCAAGCTGCTGCGCGAACAGGAAATCATCAAGGTTCGCCATCGTGCCGAAGATGCTGCTGAAGACCGCATCCTGGACGCCCTGTTGCCTCCTGCTCGTACGGGCTTTCAGGAAGAAGCCGCGCCGAGTAACGATTCCAACACCCGTCAGCTGTTCCGCAAGCGCTTGCGTGAAGGTCAGCTGGACGACAAGGAAATCGAGATCGAAATCAACGAAGCCGTTGGCGTCGACATTTCCGCGCCGCCGGGCATGGAAGAAATGACCAACCAGTTGCAAAGCCTGTTTGCCAACATGGGCAAGGGCAAGAAGAAGAGCCGCAAGCTCAAGGTCAAGGAAGCCTTCAAGCTGGTGCGTGAAGAAGAAGCAGGTCGCCTCGTCAACGAGGAAGAACTCAAGGCCAAAGCGCTGGAAGCTGTTGAGCAACATGGCATCGTGTTCATTGACGAAATCGACAAGGTCGCCAAGCGCGGCAATGTGGGCGGTGCCGATGTATCCCGCGAAGGCGTACAGCGCGACCTGCTGCCGCTGATCGAAGGCTGCACGGTCAACACCAAGCTGGGCATGGTCAAGACTGACCACATCCTGTTCATTGCGTCCGGCGCTTTCCACTTGAGCAAGCCGAGCGATCTGGTGCCTGAGCTGCAAGGCCGTCTGCCGATCCGCGTTGAACTCAAGGCGCTGTCGCCACAGGATTTCGAACGTATTCTCAGCGAGCCACATGCGTCCCTGACCGAGCAATACTGCGCACTGCTGAAGACCGAAGGCTTGAACATCGCGTTCGAAGCCGACGGCATCAAGCGTCTCGCCGAGATTGCCTGGCAGGTCAACGAGAAGACCGAAAACATCGGTGCGCGTCGCTTGCACACCTTGCTTGAGCGTCTGCTTGAGGAAGTGTCCTTCAGCGCAGGTGATCTGGCCACCGATCCGGACGCAGCGCCGATACGCATTGATGCCGAGTACGTGAACAGTCATCTTGGCGAACTGGCCAAGGATGAGGATCTGTCGCGGTATATCCTTTAACTGAAATGCAGTTACTGTAGGAGCTCACGAGCAACGCGAGGCAGCGATAGCGGTCCATCTGACACACCGCCATCGCTGCCTCGCGTTGCTCGTAAGCTCCTACAGGTACGTTGTATTTCCCACAGGGATTGTATCCATGCCCAAACTCCCAACAGCCATCCAGCTCCACAAAGCCTCGAAAACCCTGACCCTCAAGTACGGGCCGAACGAGGAATACCACTTGCCTGCAGAATTCCTCCGGGTGCACTCGCCGTCTGCGGAGGTTCAGGGCCACGGCAAGCCGATCCTGCAATTTGGCAAGCTGGGGGTGGGCCTGACCAAAGTTGAACCGGCGGGCCAATACGCACTGAAATTGACCTTCGATGACGGTCATGACAGCGGATTGTTCACGTGGGAATACCTCTACGAACTGGCGCAACGTCAGGACGATTTGTGGAACGACTATTTGCTTGAGCTGAAAAACGCAGGCAAATCCCGCGACCCTTCCGAGCAAGTCATCCGGCTGATGCTCTAACCCGCACCACAGAGCCGTCCGGCATTTTAGGACGCGCTTTCTAATTCCTTTTGTTTGAATGTGCCGCGCAGCGGCCAACGACTGGTGCTGCTTGCGATTTTTCGCAATCTCGCGTAACCAATGGTTTTGGCAAGTTCCCTGCATCCTCGAATGCAGTTGAAAGGTGTGCAAGAAGTCGTCGCAAGGAGCGCAATGGTTCACGCGTCCACCGCGACGGCTACCTCTTAAGGGATAAGCGGTTTAGCCATCATCGGTCACCCGAGCAGTAGTACCGGCGTCTGCCTGTGTCACTGATTCACAGGGAAGCGGTACTCACCTCAGGACAATGGAGCGTCGTGAATGAGTAGCAGAAACAACGATGACCTGCAGCAACAAGCTTCGGAACACACACTGGGTTTGAACCCGGTCGTCGGCCTGCGGCGCAAGGACTTGCTGACCACAGCCCGCATGGTTCTGCGCCAGGCGTTGAAACAGCCCTTTCATAGCGCTAAACACATCGCGCATTTGAGCGTCGAGCTCAAGAACGTCCTGCTGGGAAAATCAGCCTTGCAGCCGACGCCTGACGACAGGCGCTTCAGCGATCCGGCCTGGAGCCAGAATCCGGTTTATCGCCGCTACTTGCAGACGTATCTGGCCTGGCGCAAAGAGCTGCATGACTGGATAGACGACAGCAACCTTGCACCTCAGGAAATCAGCCGCGGGCACTTCGTGATCAATCTGATGACCGAAGCAATGTCGCCCACCAACACCGCTGCCAACCCCGCAGCGATCAAGCGTTTCTTCGAAACCGGCGGCAAAAGCATTCTCGACGGCCTGTCTCATCTCGCCAAGGATTTGGTACACAACGGCGGCATGCCCAGCCAGGTCAACATGGACGCCTTCGAAGTCGGCAAGAGTCTGGGCACCAGCGAAGGCTCGGTGGTGTTTCGCAACGACGTGCTGGAGCTGATTCAGTACAAGCCCATCACCGAACAAGTGCATGAGCGACCGCTGCTGGTCGTGCCGCCACAAATCAACAAGTTCTACGTCTTCGACCTGAGCCCGGAAAAGAGTCTGGCGAGGTTCTGCCTGCGCAGTAATGTGCAGACCTTCATTATCAGTTGGCGTAACCCGACCAAAGCCCAGCGTGAATGGGGCCTGTCAACGTACATCGATGCCGTCAAGGAAGCGGTGGACGTGGTGACGGCGATCACCGGCAGCAAAGATATCAATATGCTCGGCGCCTGCTCGGGCGGCATTACCTGCACTGCGCTGTTGGGTCATTACGCGGCACTGGGCGATCAGAAGGTCAACGCCCTGACGTTGCTGGTCAGTGTGCTGGATACCACGCTGGACACCGACGTCGCGTTGTTCGTTGACGAGCAGACTCTGGAATCGGCCAAGCGTCACTCCTATCAGGCAGGCGTGCTGGAAGGCAGCGACATGGCCAAGGTATTTGCCTGGATGCGTCCCAACGACCTGATCTGGAATTACTGGGTCAATAATTACTTGCTGGGCAACGAACCGCCGGTGTTCGACATCCTTTTCTGGAACAACGACACCACCCGCCTGCCCGCTGCGTTCCATGGCGACCTGATCGAGATGTTCAAGAACAACCCGTTGATCCGCCCCAACGCGCTTGAAGTGTGCGGTACGCCTATCGACCTCAAGCAGGTCACCAGCGATGTGTTTTGCCTGGCCGGAACCAACGATCACATCACGCCTTGGGGCTCCTGCTACAAATCAGCACGACTGTTCGGCGGAAAGACTGAATTTGTTCTGTCCAGCAGTGGCCATATCCAGAGCATTCTCAATCCGCCCGGCAACCCTAAGGCACGTTACATGACCAACAGCGAGTTGCCGGTCGATCCGAAGGTCTGGCAGGAAAACGGCACCAAGCACACTGACTCCTGGTGGTTGCACTGGCAGAACTGGCTGAGCGAACGTTCCGGGAAACTGAAGAAATCTCCTGCGACCCTTGGCAGCAAAGCTTTCCCGGCAGGTGAGGCTTCACCGGGAACCTATGTGCATGAACGCTAAGGTTTGATGCGACGGGCGGAGTCAGGATCGGGTGCCGAGTGCCGTTACAAAGGTTGAGGCTATCGCCGAGCGAGGCGCAGTCCTGGAATGTCGTGGGACCGGCTTTAGCCGGGAAGAGGCCTTTACAGTCACCAACAATGGGGTGTCAGAAATGCCGCTTTCCCGGCTAAAGCCGGTCCCACGTCGCACATCTGCTTGCGGACAAATATAGAATCTCCCACAGGGCTTCGCGCATGCCGCAACCGTTTATTTTTCGCACTATCGATCTGGATGGCCACAGCATCCGAACCGCAGTACGCCCAGGCAAGAGTCATCTGACTCCTCTGCTGATTTTCAATGGTATTGGCGCCAACCTTGAGTTGGTGTTCCCGTTCGTTGATGCGCTGGACCCGGACCTGGAAGTCATCGCTTTTGATGTGCCTGGCGTCGGTGGTTCCTCGACACCCAGTCGCCCGTACCGGTTTCCCGGTCTGGCTAAACTGGCGGCGCGCATGCTCGACTATCTGGACTATGGCCAGGTCAACGCCATCGGCGTTTCATGGGGTGGCGCGCTGGCTCAACAGTTCGCTTACGACTACCCCGAGCGTTGCAAAAAGCTGGTGCTGGCAGCAACAGCGGCCGGTGCGGTGATGGTACCTGGCAAACCGCGCGTGCTCTGGTTGATGGCCAGCCCACGGCGGTATATCCAGCCCTCCCACGTAATCCGCATTGCACCGGAAATCTACGGCGGCGCTTTTCGGCGTGATCCTTATCTGGCCGCCAACCACGCTGCAAAGGTCCGTTCGTCCGGCAAGCTGGGCTACTACTGGCAGCTGTTTGCTGGCATGGGCTGGACCAGCATCCACTGGCTGCACAAGATCCGTCAGCCGACATTAGTGCTGGCGGGCGACGACGATCCACTGATCCCGTTGATAAATATGCGCCTGCTTGCTTGGCGGATCCCCAACGCCCAGCTACACATAATCGATGACGGTCATTTGTTCTTGATCACCCGTGCCGAAGCAGTCGCGCCCATCATCATGAAATTCCTCCAGCAGGAACGTCAGCGCGCCGTGATGCACCCACATCCGACACCCAGCACACGCTGATCATTACAGACCAACAAGGATTCTCAGTACCGCAAAGAATCGTCACTGACTGCGCCGTTTGAATGGAAGTTGTACGGCGCAGAACGACGCATGCCCTGAGCGGGGATGCGCCTGCAAAGAAGTATCGGTCGATGGCACGACGAAGGAGTGTTGCCCCATGCGAGAAAAATCAGCAAAGAGCGCCGACACCGTACCGGCGACTTACATAAACGCGCAAAGCGCGATCACCGGCCTGCGTGGCCAGGATTTGTTTTCGACCTTACGCAAGGAATCGTCACTGACTGCGCCGTTTGAATGGAAGTTGTACGGCGCAGAACGACGCATGCCCTGAGCGGGGATGCGCCTGCAAAGAAGTATCGGTCGATGGCAGCAAAGAGCGCCGACACCGTACCGGCGACTTACATAAACGCGCAAAGCGCGATCACCGGCCTGCGTGGCCAGGATTTGTTTTCGACCTTACGCAAGGTTGCCGCTCAAGGCTTGCAGCATCCGTTGCGCAGCGCTCGTCACGCTTTGGCCCTCGGCAAGCAAGTCAGCCGCGTCGTGTTGCTGGGCGAAACGCCCTACCAATTACCTGCCCGCGACAGCCGTTTCGCAGACCCGACATGGAGTCTCAATCCGCTGTACCGTCGAGGCTTGCAGTCTTATCTGGCGTGGCAGCATCAAGTCAAACACTGGATCGATGAGACGGACCTGTCCAAGGATGATCGCGACCGGGCGCACTTCATTTTTTCGCTGCTCAACGATGCCCTGTCACCGTCCAATACCTTGCTCAATCCCGTGGCCATCAAAGAGCTCTTCAATAGCGGCGGCAACAGTGTGATCAAAGGCCTTGGCCACATGTTCGACGATCTGTTGCACAACAACGGCTTGCCGCGACAGACCACCAAAGACGCCTTCGAAGTCGGCCGCACGGTGGCTGCAACTCAAGGCTCGGTGGTGTTTCGCAACGAACTGCTGGAGTTGATCCAGTACAAGCCCATGAGTGAAAAGCAGTACGCCAGGCCTTTATTGATCGTGCCGCCGCAAATCAACAAGTTCTATATTTTCGATCTCAGCCCCGCCAACAGCTTCGTCCAGTATTGCCTGAAGAATGGCCTGCAAACTTTCATGATCAGCTGGCGCAATCCGGACGTTCGCCACCGCGAATGGGGGCTGTCCACTTACGTCCAGGCCACCGAAGAAGCGATGGCCGTATGTCGCTCCATCACCGGCGCAAAAGAAGTGAATCTGGTGGGCGCCTGTGCAGGCGGACTGACCATCGCCGCGCTGCAAGGGCATTTACAGGCGAAGCGCCAACTGCGCAAAGTGGCCAGCGCCACGTACATGGTCAGCCTGCTGGACAGCCAGATCGACAGCGCTGCGACGTTGTTCATCGACGAAACGACCCTTGAAGCTGCCAAGCGTCGCTCGTATCAACAAGGCGTACTGGACGGCAGGGACATGGCGAAAATCTTCGCCTGGATGCGCCCGAATGATTTGATCTGGAGTTACTGGATCAACAACTACTTGCTGGGCAAAGCCCCGCCCGCCTTCGACATCCTGTACTGGAACAACGACAGCACTCGCTTGCCCGCAGCGTTGCACGGCGATCTGCTGGACTTCTTCAAGCACAATCCGCTGACCCATCCTGGCGGGCTGGAAGTCTGCGGTACACCGATCGATCTGCAGAAAGTGACAGTCGACAGCTTCAACGTAGCCGGTATCAACGACCACATCACGCCATGGGACGCGGTCTATCGCTCGACCCTGCTGCTGGGCGGCGACCGGCGCTTTCTGCTGTCCAACAGCGGGCACGTGCAGAGCATTCTCAACCCGCCGGGCAACCCCAAAGCCAACTTCGTGGAGAACGGCAAACTCAGCAGCGACCCTCGTGCCTGGTACTACGATGCGAAAAACCACGAGGGCAGTTGGTGGCCGACCTGGCTGGAATGGATACAAGCCCGCTCAGGCACCCAGCGCGAAACCCAGATGGCATTGGGCAACGCCACATACACGCCAATGGAGGCTGCGCCGGGGACCTATGTGCATGTTCGATAAAGCGCTCGGCAGCTCCTACAGATGCACACATTTCCCTTCGAAATTATCTGCCAACAAGAAGACTGGATGAAAACCCGCGACCGTATCCTTGAATGCGCCCTGACATTGTTCAACCAACAGGGCGAGCCCAATGTCTCCACGCTGGAAATTGCCAACGAACTGGGTATCAGTCCCGGCAATCTTTACTACCACTTCCACGGCAAGGAGCCCTTGGTGCTCGGCCTGTTCGAGCGTTTCCAGGCAGAGCTTTCGCCCCTGCTCAACCCACCCGAAGACGCGCAACTGGCCGCTGAAGATTACTGGTTGTTCCTGCACTTGATCGTCGAGCGACTGTCCGACTATCGCTTCCTGTTTCAGGACCTGTCTAACCTGGCCGGGCGTTTGCCCAAGCTGGCTCGCGGTATTCGCAACCTGCTCAACAATCTGAAACGTACGCTGGCATCATTACTGGCGCGCCTGAAAGCTGAGGGTCAGGTTGTCAGCGACACCCAGGCGCTGGGGCAACTGGTGGAGCAAATCACCATGACCCTGCTGTTCTCGCTGGACTACCAACGGATTCTGGGGCGCGACGCTGAAGTACGGGTCGTGGTCTACCAGATCATGATGCTCGTCGCACCACACCTGACGCCGGGCTCACGGCATGCGGCGCAGCAATTGGCGAGGCATTATCTGGAGGAGTAGCCGAACCGGTCCCTGCATTCGCAACTTAAATGCTGAGTCTTTGGCATAAAAAATGCCCGACCTGTTTTCGCAGGTCGGGCTTTCGCATTACAGCCCTTGAATCAGGACTGGCTGGCTGGGGTCGACGGCGTCGTCGATGCCGGTGCTGCGGCAGTATTGGTTGCAGCGGGTGCAGGCGTTGCTGCTGGTGTGGCAGCTGGCTTGGCGGCGGGTTTCGGTGCCGGTTTGGCGGTTGCTTTGGGGGCCGCCTTCGGTGCAGCAGGTTTTTTGGCAGCAGCCGGTTTCTTCGCCGCAGCCGGCTTGCTGGCCGCTACAGACTTGGCCTTGGTCGCGGTTTTGGTTGCAGCCTTGTTGGCAGCGGCAACGGGTTTGGCCGCTGTGGCTTTCACGGCCGGTTTGGCTGCTGCGGTTTTCGCGGCAACTTTGTCGGCGGCTTTGGCGACCGGTTTCGCGGCGGCTTTCACCAATGGTTTAGCGGTGGTTTTAGGTGCTGGTTTGGAAGCCGAAGCTTTGGAAGCAGGCGCCCTGGAAACAGGAGTCACCGAAGCGCCAGTCAGCTTCTCGATTTGCTTGGTCAGCAGATCGACCTTGCTGTGCAGCGCTTTCACTTCATTGCGGCTCGGAACACCCAGACGCGAAATGGCGCTGTTCAGGCGCTTGTCGAAGGCACCTTCCAGCTCGCTCCATTTGCCCAGTGCGAGGTCTTTGACATCGCCCACACGAGACTTCGCTGCCTTGGCAGAGTCCTTGGCGGAGTCAACTTGTTTATCGACTTCAACCTTGGTCTGCTTCTCGGCTTTTTCGCCATCTTTAACCAGCGTTTCAAAAAGCTTACTGCCGTCATTGCTGATCTTGGAGTAAGCGCCTAAACCAGCCAGCCAGATTTGGCGGGAGTACTTCTCGACCTCGCCAATCCAGGAGCTGCCTTCTTTCTCGATTTTTTTCTTGCCAGCCATCCTGCTCTCCTTATTGTTTACGCGCGACACGTTCAAGCAATGCCGTCAGCTCATCGAGCTTAGCAGACAGTGTCTCCACGTCATGTTTAGACGGTATACCGATGCGATTCAAGGCGCTGGCGACCCGCCGATCAAATGCGCTTTCGATTTTATCGAGCTGCACCTCAACCCGGCCCTTCACCGAAGTCAGTTCTTCTTTGGCCGAATCGATTTCGCTATTGGCCGCGTCGACCTTTTCGTCGATCACCTGCTTGGCTTTCTTCTCGGTCTGCTCGCCAACCTTGACCAGCTCTTTGAAGTACTCGGCACCTTCCTGCCCCGCCCAGGAGTAAGCACCCAACCCCGCCAGCCAGACCTTGCGGGCATACAGGCGGACGTCGGAGACCGACTTGGTTTCTTCGTCTTTGATTTTTTTCTTCAACGTAACTTTGGCCATGGTGCACCTCACGCTCGAATGTTTGAGGATCGCCCCCAGGGACAACGGGGCATGGACACGAAAGTAGTCGGAAAAATTAGAAAGCTCACCCTAGGTTTGGGTGATGTTGAAGGGGTGTAGGAATTGGGAGTAGGAATTGGCTGGAGAGACATAACACCTATAGGAGCCAACTTGTTGGCGAGAGGCCCGTGAGCCATACAAATTGCCTCGCGAACAAGTTCACTCCTACAAGGGAACGCAATCAGGCCAGCAGGGCTTTATCCAGCTGCCGCTCTACCTCTGCCTGGATCTGTCCGCTCATGGCCGACAGGAAGAAATTCAGCTCAAGGTTTACGCGCACCAGTGCGTCCTCGACATCCACCGCACCTTTGGCGCCCTTGCCTTCCAGCTTGACGCGGTCGCCGCTCCACTCATGCTCGATGCCGTATTTGTCAGCCAGCTTCTCGACCAGCAGCTCAGCCTTCTCGCGAGCCTTTTCCTTACCCAGCGAATGCGGGCGTTCAACAGTAATCTTGGCCATTCGATGGCTCCTTCAGCGCAAGGTCAATCGTGGCGCAACTATAACAGCCGCCCCGGATGAAGAAACTGTTGGCGATGAGCCTTGTCAAGACAAAGCCAGCCACGACGATTAGAATGGCAACACTTTATTCCGGTGAACGCGATATGAATGATCCGCGCAAAGGCAGCGATGCCGAACCTACTACTCACTTCGGCTACAAAAACGTGCCGGAAAGCCAGAAGGCCGAGAAAGTGGCGGAGGTGTTTCACTCCGTCGCAGCCAAGTACGACCTGATGAACGACCTGCTGTCCGGTGGTATGCATCGCCTCTGGAAGCGCTTCGCTATCGAACTCTCCGGCGTTCGTACCGGTAACCGCGTGCTCGACATCGCGGGCGGTACTGGTGACCTGACCAAAAAATTCTCCCACCTTGTCGGCCCGACCGGCGAAGTGGTACTGGCCGACATCAACGCTTCCATGCTCAAGGTCGGTCGTGATCGCCTGCTTGATCTGGGTGTGGCGGGCAACGTCAAATTCGTTCAGGCCGACGCTGAAAAGCTGCCGTTCCCTGACAACCATTTCGATTGCGTGACCATCGCTTTCGGTCTGCGCAACGTGACTCACAAGGAAGACGCGCTGCGCTCGATGCTACGCGTGCTCAAACCCGGCGGTCGTTTGTTGGTGCTGGAGTTCTCCAAGCCGACCAACAAGCTCATGTCCAAGGCCTATGACGCTTACTCGTTCGCGTTCATGCCATTGATGGGCAAGCTGGTCACCAATGACTCGGAAAGCTATCGCTATCTGGCCGAATCGATCCGCATGCACCCGAATCAGGAAACCCTGAAGTCGATGATGGTGGAAGCCGGTTTTGATCGCGTGACTTACCACAACATGACCGCAGGCGTCGTGGCACTACATCGCGGCATCAAACCCTGATGTTGCTTAGCGGCTTGCTCGCCAGCGTCGAGCACGGCATTAACCGCGTGTTGCGCCTGGACAGCACCGCGTTGCCGCGCCTTGAGCGCTTGTCGGGCAAGGTGATTGCGGTTGATTGCCGTAATCCTTCGCTGCAACTGTTCATTCTGCCCAGCGACGAAGGCCTGCTGCTGGCCTCGCATTGGGAAGTTGAAGCTGATTGCACCTTGCGCGCCCCTGCTGCCAGCCTGATGCGTCTGGCTGTGAGCAAAGACAAGAGCGCTGTGCTGCATGGCCCGGATGTCGAACTGGACGGCGACAGCGGCGTATTACTGGAACTGGTCGGGATCCTTCAGGACCTCGAACTGGACTGGGAATACGAGCTGTCCCGCTGGCTTGGCCCGGTGGCCACGACCTTGCTGGGCGATCATTTGCGCAGCCGCGCGCGCTGGAGCAAAGACAGCTTCACCAACCTCAGCCAGAGCCTTGCCGACTACTTGAACGAAGAGTCGCGCACTCTGGTGGGGAAACATGAAGCCGAAGCCCGTTTCGCCGAACTCGACCAGATAAAACTTGATCTGGAACGCCTTGAGGCGCGCTTTGAGCGCTTCGCCCAATCCTCTGACTCCAGCGATAACGCATGAAGCTGCTTGCCGTCCGCCGTTTGTTTCGTATCCAGCGTGTCGTGATCCGCTACCGTCTCGATGACTTGCTGTTTGCTCTGCCGTTACCGTGGTGGATGAAGGCCACGCGCTTTGTCATGCCGTGGCGCCTGCTTCCGCGCAACAATGCAGAGCTGCCCCGTGGTGCGCGTCTGCGTCTGGCGCTGCAAGACCTTGGGCCGATCTTCATCAAATTCGGGCAGATCCTGTCGACCCGTCGCGACCTGCTACCCGAGGACATCGCCGACGAACTGATGCTATTGCAGGACCGCGTTCCGCCGTTCGACCCGCAAGTGGCGATCAAGCTGATCGAAGAGCAGCTGGGCGCGAAGATCAGCGAAGTGTTCAGTCGCTTCGACGTCACGCCACTGGCCTCGGCTTCGGTAGCGCAGGTCCATGCGGCGCAACTGAAGACCGGCGAAGAAGTGGTGGTCAAGGTTGTGCGCCCAGGCCTCAAGCCCGTCATCAGCCAGGATCTGGCATGGTTATTCATTCTGGCCCGCACTGCGGAGCGGATGTCCGCCGACGCCCGCCTGCTGCACCCGGTGGACGTGGTTGCCGACTACGAAAAGACCATTTACGACGAACTGGACCTGCTGCGTGAAGCCGCTAACTCCAGCCAGTTGCGACGTAACTTCGAAGGCTCGGACCTGCTCTACGTGCCTCAGGTCTACTGGGACTGGTGCCGCCCCAAGGTGCTGGTCATGGAGCGAATCTACGGGATTCAGGTCAACGACCTGGCGACCCTGGCGGATCAGCGCACCGACATGAAATTGCTGGCCGAGCGCGGTGTGGAGATTTTCTTCACCCAGGTGTTCCGCGACAGCTTCTTCCACGCCGACATGCACCCCGGCAATATTTTTGTCAGCACGGTCAACCCGTGGAGCCCGCAGTACATCGCTATCGATTGCGGAATCGTTGGCAGCCTGACGCCGGAAGATCAGGATTATCTGGCTCGTAACCTGTTTGCCTTCTTTAAACGTGATTATCGTCGCGTCGCGCAACTGCACATTGATTCGGGCTGGGTACCTGCGGAAACCAAACTGAACGAGTTTGAAGCTGCGATTCGTACCGTGTGCGAGCCGATCTTCGAAAAGCCGCTCAAGGATATTTCCTTCGGTCAGGTGCTGATGCGTCTGTTCCAGACCGCTCGCCGCTTCAACATGGAAGTCCAGCCGCAGCTCGTTCTGTTGCAGAAGACCCTGTTGAACATCGAAGGCCTGGGCCGCCAGTTGTATCCCGATCTGGATCTGTGGAGCACCGCGCAGCCGTTTCTGGAGCGCTGGATGCGTGATCGCGTCAGCCCGAAAACGCTGTTTGGCAACCTGCAGTCTCAGGTCGAGCAGATTCCGCATCTGGCCAGCATGACGCGGGACTTGCTGGAACGCATGTCGCAACCGCACCGGTCTGATCCGCCGCCACCGTGGCGTGAGCGCGGTGACGGTTGGGCATTGCGTTTGCTGGGTTCGGCGCTGCTAGCTGGTGGCGCAGTAATGGCCTCGACCTTGTTCGCCGAGGGTACTGCGCTAGTGGCTCCACTCGCCTGGCCCGCATGGATCATGTTGGTGGCGGGCCTGTATCTGGTCATCCGCCGATAGCCAGCGGCGCTGCCCGCTGGCACACTGTTCAATCCGCCGAGGCCTGAAGCCCGGCTGCCGGAGTAGATATGAAAGACTGGCTGGACGAAATCAAGTGGGACAGCGACGGTCTGGTGCCTGCTATTGCTCAGGATCACAAGACCGGGCGAGTTCTGATGATGGCGTGGATGAACCGCGAGGCCCTGAACCTCACCGCCGCAGAGAATCGTGCAATCTATTGGTCGCGTTCGCGTGGCAAACTCTGGCGCAAAGGCGAAGAATCGGGCCATGTGCAGAAGCTTCATGAGCTGCGTCTGGACTGCGACGCCGATGTGATCATCCTGATGGTCGAGCAGATCGGCGGCATTGCTTGCCATACCGGGCGTGAAAGCTGCTTTTACCGCGTCTACGAAGACGCCGCCTGGAAGACCGTCGAACCGGTCTTGAAAGATCCTGAAGCTATTTATCACGCAGGACACTGAAACATGACTGATACCTTGACCCGCCTGGCCGAAGTGCTGGAGTCGCGCAAAGGTGCCGCTGCCGACAGCTCTTACGTCGCCAGCCTGTATCACAAGGGATTGAACAAGATTCTGGAAAAGGTCGGCGAAGAGTCGGTCGAAACCATCATTGCCGCCAAGGATGCCGCTGTCAGCGGCGATTGCAGCGATGTCATCTACGAAACCGCTGACCTGTGGTTTCACAGCATGGTGATGCTTGCTGCATTGGGTCAGCACCCACAAGCAGTGCTGGATGAACTGGACCGCCGTTTCGGCTTGTCCGGGCATGCGGAAAAAGCCGCACGCACAGCTGACTGACCTTCACTTTTCGAGCTTGAAATTTCTACGAGGATTGCTTCATGGGTATTTTTGACTGGAAACACTGGATCGTCATCCTGGTTGTCGTGGTACTGGTATTCGGCACCAAGAAACTCAAGAACCTGGGTACTGACGTCGGCGAATCGATCAAGGGCTTTCGCAAGGCCATGAACGACGACGAAAAAAACGCAGAGCAGCCGCCAGTGCAACCTCAGCAACCGCCGCAAGCTGCACCACAGGGCTCACCCCTGAACCAGCCGCACACCATCGACGCGCAAGCGCATAAAGTCGAAGAGCCAATCCGCAAAGACTAGGTCGTATTGAATGTTTGGTATCAGCTTCTCTGAACTGCTGCTGGTCGGCCTCGTCGCCTTGCTGGTGCTTGGCCCTGAGCGTCTGCCCGGTGCTGCGCGTACCGCCGGCCTGTGGATTGGCCGGTTAAAACGCAGCTTCAATGCGATCAAACAGGAAGTTGAACGCGAAATCGGAGCAGACGAAATCCGTCGCCAATTGCATAACGAGCACATCCTGTCGCTGGAAGAAGAAGCGCGCAAGATCATGTCTCCGCAGCAGCCACCGGCCAATCCGGCTCCCGCACCTGAGCAGGCGCCCGCTGAACCGGTGGTCTCGACCATCCCGAACACGCCGTCTGTGACACCTGCTACCGACCTGGGTCCGGCCGCCCCGGCGGGCACGACGCCCACTGCCGAAGCGACGACTCAGGTGACGACTGAACCTGCGCACGTGTCGCCAGCAGCGCCAGCACCCAACGCACCCTCCGCCAACGATTCGTCACTGCCACCGCGAGCCCCATGAGCGATATTCCGGAAAATGACCAGCAAATGCCGCTGGTCTCGCACCTCACAGAACTCCGTTCGCGCCTGCTGAAATGTGTCCTGGCGATCTTCGTTATCTTCGGCTGCCTGTTTTATTTCACGCAGAAGATCTACACATTCGTCTCGGCACCGCTCCGGGTTTTCCTGCCTGAAGGCGCGACGATGATCGCCACTGATGTGGCCTCGCCGTTCATCACGCCGTTCAAGCTGACCATGATGGTTGCGTTGTTCCTGGCCATGCCGGTGATCCTGCACCAGATCTGGGGTTTTATCGCGCCAGGCCTGTACAAGCATGAGAAACGCGTCGCGGTACCGTTGCTGGTATCGAGCATCATCCTGTTCTATTCGGGCATGGCCTTCGCTTACTACCTGGTCTTCCCGCTGATTTTCCACTTCTTCGCCAGCGTGACGCCTGAAGGCGTTTCGATGATGACGGACATCGCCAGTTATCTGGACTTCGTCATGACGCTGTTCTTCGCCTTCGGCGTGGCGTTTGAGATTCCGGTAGCCGTCGTGCTGCTGGTGTGGATCGGCGTCGTTGACGTGAAGTACCTGAAAAAGATCCGTCCGTACGTGATCATCGGTTGCTTCGTGGTCGGCATGATCCTGACTCCACCGGATATTTTCTCGCAGACACTGCTGGCTGTGCCGATGTGGCTGTTGTTTGAGATTGGCGTGCTGTGCAGCTCGCTGATCACCAAGCGCGGCGATCATGCCGATGATCAGCCCGAACAAGACAAGCAAGACCAGCCGCCCGCGACTCAGCCGTGAATCTGCTGCTTCTCGAAGACGCCGACTTCGTTGCGGCTGACCGGGTCGTACTGCGCGACCGACGCCTCAAGCACATGCAAGAGGTGCATCGCGCAGAAGTCGGCGACAGCCTGCGTGTAGGCAGCATTGGCGGCTTGCTGGGCAGCGCTGAGCTGCTACGACTTGAGGCACACGAAGCCGAGCTGCGTATCACCCTCGACAGCGCCCCGCCCGCCAAACTGCCGTTGACCCTGTTGCTGGCCCTGCCCCGTCCGAAAATGCTCCGCCGGGTGTTTCAGACAGTGGCGACCATGGGCGTGCCCAAGGTCATTCTGCTCAACAGCTATCGCGTGGAAAAAAGCTTCTGGCAGACGCCGTTCCTGGAACCGCAAGCGATTCGCGAGCAACTGATCCTCGGCCTCGAACAGGCCCGGGACAGTGTGTTGCCCGAGATCATCATCGAAAAACGCTTCAAGCCGTTTGTCGAAGATCGCCTGCCGGAGCTGGTTAAAGACACGATGGGATTGGTCGGACATCCCGGCAATTTTCCCGCCTGCCCGCGTGCCGTCACGGGTCCTGTGACCTTGGCCATTGGTCCGGAAGGTGGCTGGATTCCCTATGAAGTCGACCTGCTGACCAAGGCAGGGCTGCAACCGGTGCAACTTGGCGAGCGTATTCTGCGGGTGGAAACTGCAGTTACTGCCCTGTTGGCACGCTTGTTCTAACGCTTACTTGCGTTAATTACTTCCCTTTAGTTCATGCTCCTCCGGCCGATGTAGGTGAATACATCTAAAGTCCGCCAAGGAGTGGGTCATGCATCGCTGGTTTACCCGAAGTCTCGCTAATGCGAGTGTCAGCTTGAAATTGGCAATTGGCTTTGGCCTGGTCGTGTTGATGACCCTGGTGATCAGCGCCACAGGATGGTTCAGCACACAGAACCTGATCTCCCGCGGCGACCGCGTGACCGCAATTGCGGACGTTAACGAGGTGACCCTCCAGTTGCGTGTCAGCCGCATGCGCTACGAGGTGCTTTATAACGCTGAGACCGAAGCCGAGGTCAAAGCCAACCTTGATAAGCTCGACGCACGCCTGAAAAAGGCGCGGGAGCTACTTCGCTCTCCGGCCAACATTGCGCTGCTGGATAAGCAGATACAGTCTGCTCGTGAGTATCGCGACGCCTTCAGTGAAATGGTCAAAGCCATCGCAACGCGTGAAGGCAGTCGCAGCCAGATGGGCGACAGTGCCGACAAGGCCGTCGCGGAAGCGGACAAAATCGAAGCGGCTCTGCTCACGGCCGATGACATTCTGGCTTTCAACAGCATCGTCGATGTCAGCAAGCAGATCCAGCAGGCGCGCTTTCAAGTACGCGGTTATACCTACAGCGGTCGACCTGAATTCGAAAAGAACGCCAATCAAGCCATTGATGAAGCCATGACTGGCATCAACACCCTGGCCGGAAGTATCTCCTCCGTTTATTTGCCACAGTTGCAGCAAGCGCTCGAAGGCCTGAAAGGTTATCGCGCAGCAGTGGGCGTGTACCGCGACGCCCAAGGCGCCAGCAAAGCAGCGCTGGAAAAGATGACCGTAATTGGCGTCAAGATGCTCGACGTCAACAACCAGATGATTGCTACCCAGAACAAGAGCCGTGATGACGAAAGCGCGCAATCGGTGCAGATGATCAGCATAGCAACGGTATTAGCCCTGCTTTTCAGCATCCTTGCAGCGTGGATCATTACTCGCCAGATCTCCACGCCTTTGCGCGAGACGCTGGAAGTCGTAGAGCGCGTGGCCGCCGGTGATCTGAGTCGCGACCTGACCATTGATCGAAAGGACGAACTGGGCTCTCTGCAACGCAGCATCCAGACTATGACCGTCAACCTGCGCCAGTTGATCGGCGGAATTCGCGACGGCGTGACCCAGATCGCCAGTGCAGCTGAAGAGCTGTCTGCGGTGACCGAGCAAACCAGTGCCGGGGTCAACAGCCAGAAGGTCGAGACTGACCAGGTAGCGACCGCGATGCATGAGATGACTGCCACCGTGCAGGAAGTCGCACGTAATGCCGAGGAGGCCTCTGAGGCGGCCGTCGCGGCAGATCAGCAAGCTCGTGAAGGTGATCGCGTGGTTAACGAAGCCATCACTCAGATAGAGCGTCTGGCCTCGGAAGTGGGCAACTCTACCGAAGCCATGAACGAACTCAAGCGTGAAAGCGACAAGATTGGCAGCGTGCTGGACGTGATCAAGTCGGTTGCACAACAAACCAACCTGCTCGCTCTCAACGCCGCCATCGAAGCAGCGCGCGCGGGTGAAGCTGGTCGAGGCTTCGCGGTTGTCGCCGACGAAGTCCGAAGCCTCGCCCAACGTACTCAGAAGTCGACTGAAGAGATCGAGCAACTGATTGCAGGCCTGCAGAGTGGCACGCAGCAAGTGGCGGCCATCATGGATAACAGCCGCGAATTGACCGTAAGCAGTGTGGAACTGACGCGCCGCGCCGGTAGTTCGCTGGAAAACATCACCAAGACCGTTTCGGCGATCCAGGCGATGAACCAACAGATTGCCGCAGCAGCTGAAGAGCAAAGCGCTACCGCCGAAGAGATCAACCGCAGCATCCTTAACGTGCGCGATGTCTCCGAACAGACTTCCGCTGCCAGTGAAGAAACCGCAGCCTCCAGTGTTGAACTGGCGCGACTGGGCAATCACCTCCAGGTGATGGTGAGTAAGTTTAAGGTTTAACGCCTATCGGCTTTTATGTGGGAGCGGTGCTTGCCCGCGATAAGTTTCAGGTGATTGACCTGCAGAATCGAGTTGATCTTATCGCGGGCAAGCACCGCTCCCACAAAGAGACCGCGCTGTGTCAGGACATGGCGCGTGACTTCATTCACACACCCCACTCAGAATCCTCCTACGACCGACTCAGGTCGCGCTCTTCTTTGCCCTGCCGATGCGCTGACAACGTAGATCCTGGCTCGCCCAGGCCCTACCTGTTTCGCACACTTGCAGGAGCTTTCCGATGTTTCGATGGATCAACCACACACTTGGCAACACCAGCGTAAAACTCAAACTGTCTTTGGGTTTCGGTCTGGTGCTGATGCTCACAATGGCGATCACCCTGACCGGCTGGCATGGTCTGGACACCATGATCGAACGCTCGGAATCCCTGACGTCCATCGGCCAACTGAGCAACATGACCAAGGATTTGCGCACCGATCGCATTATCTTTCGGCAGAAAAACAGCCCGGAAAACGCGAACAAAGTCGTCAATCAACTCAACGGGCTGGAGAGTCACCTGGAGACGTTGCGCAAAGAAATCGACGACAGCAAAAGCGTCAGTTTGCTGACCGGGCAGAGCAAGCTCGTCGCCGACATGGAGAAGACCTTCGCGGCGCTCAATGAGGAGAACCAGCGGCGAGATCTATCCCGGAGTCAGCTGGAACAGCAATCGGAACAGGCAGTACAGGCCGTCGCGCTGGTGGAGAGCGAAGTGCTTAAAGCCGTTAGCCAGGAACAGGACAATGGAGAGCGGCTGGACGAATTCACCAACATCTCCCAACTCAAACAGCAGATCCAGAACGCTCGATTTCAGGTGCAGGCCTACACCTTCACTGCACGCGATGTGTATGAAACGGCAGCCATTGCGGCTATCGATGAATCACTGAAGGAGGTGCAGCAGATTGGCCAGGATCAGGCCGACAGTAATCTTAAAGGTCTGCAGCCTGCTAAAGAGGCGCTGGAGCGTTATCGTGCTCAGCTCGGTCACTTCAAGGACATTCAGGTCAAAGTTGAGGCCGCTCAGGAGACGCTCGAAGACCTGGGCGACAAGATGCTCAACAGCGTTGCCGAACTCCTTGCGCTGCAAAGCCAGCAACGTGATACCGAAGCTGACACCTCTCGCACGACACTGAGCAGTGTTGCCTCACTGGCATTACTGCTCGGCCTGCTCGCCGCCTGGGTCATGACGCAACAGATCATCGCCCCGCTGCGCCAGACACTTGCGGCGGCAGAGCGCATCGCCAAAGGTGATTTGAGCAAAGATTTGCAGGTTCAGCGCAAAGATGAAATGGGACAACTTCAAGACAGCATGCAGGCCATGACCCTCAGCTTGCGACAACTGATCGGCGGGATCAGCCAGGGCGTGGCGCAGATTACCGACGCGGCGCAGCAGTTATCCGCAGTGACCGAACAGACCAGCACCGGGGTCAACAGCCAGAAAGACGAGACCGATCAGGTTGCTGCGGCCATGAACGAAATGACCGCTACCGTGCACGAAGTGGCACGCAGCGCGCAGGATGCCTCTCAGGCGGCAGCTCAAGCAGACCAGCAGGCGCGTGAAGGAGACAAGGTGGTCGGTGAAGCGATCGGGCAGATTGAGCAATTGGCAGATGAGGTCAAGAAATCAACCCAGGCCATGAACCGACTGAAGCTGGAAAGCGACAAGATCGGCGGTGTACTGGACGTCATCAAGTCGGTGTCACAACAAACCAATCTATTAGCGCTGAACGCCGCCATCGAAGCCGCACGCGCCGGCGAAGCAGGACGCGGTTTTGCCGTCGTGGCCGATGAAGTACGCGGCCTGGCGCAGCGCACTCAGCAATCCACAGAAGAGATCGAGGAGTTGATCGCGGCACTGCAAAGCGGCACCCAACAAGTCGCTACCACACTGGATAACAGCCGCAGCCTGACCGACAACAGCGTGCAACTGAGCCGCCGCGCAGGCAGTGCGCTGGAGCAGATCACCCGCACCGTATCCACCATTCAGGACATGAACCAACAGATAGCCACCGCCAGCGAAGAGCAAAGCGCCGTGGCCGAGCAGATCAATCGCAACATTATCAGTGTGAGGGATGTGTCAGAGCAGACCGCTGAGGCGAGCGATCAAACGGCGGCGTCCAGCGTAGAGCTGGCGCGGCTGGGCACACAGTTGCAGGAATTGGTGGCGAAGTTCCGGGTGGGTTGAAGATCAACGTGTAGGAGTAGAGCTTGCTCACGATAAGGGCACCCGATTTCAGGCCAATTGCGTCCAGCCTTATCGCGAGCAGGCTCTACTCCCACATAAGAAATGTGCCCGATTCAAAAATATCGAATTATTTCCGGCTGGCGATGATGTACACAGCGTGGATGATGCCTGGGAAGTAACCAAGGATGGTCAGCAGGATGTTCAACCAGAACGCGCCGGCGAAACCGACTTGCATGAACACGCCCACGGGCGGCAGCAGAATAGCGAAGATGATGCGAATAATGTCCATGGGATAGCTCCAGATTTTAAATGGCTCTCGTAAGCCACACAGCGAATTGACCTGCGGGCGGTGAAAGAGGTTCCATTTTGGTCTGGCAACAAGCCATTACCGAGCGAATTCAACGGCTGTAGCTGCTGCAGATTGCCTGCAACTTAATCGGCCCCAATAAGAAAACCCCGCCTAAGCGGGGTTTTGCAGACTGTTTCCCTGACTTCCCTTTCTCCCCACCATCCTGGCAGGCATCCTTACGTGTCCGTGTTATTTGTTGCGCTTCCTGCGCTACGTCCTTGGAATAAAGATTAACTTTGGATCCATTACAGCGATAGAGGCCAAATAGCACCACAACATGTAAGCAAATGCTTACAGAGCGTCTGTCGTCAAAATTGCGCCGCCTCCAGCAGGAACAGCGAGTCGCTTCCCGCCTTGACCGAAGCACTCAGCGAGTGGATGCGCGGCAGCAAACGGGCGAAGTAAAAACGTGCCGTCCCAAGCTTGCTGGCGTAGAAATCTTCCTGAGCTTCTTTGCCCAACGCCGCTTTGGCCATCATCGCCCACAGATAGGCATAAGTGGTGTAGCCAAACACATGCAAATACTCAACGGACGCCGCACCAATTTCCTGCGGATTGTTACGGGAGCGATCGAGAATCCAGTGGGTCAGTTCGTCCAGCGTATCCAGCGCAGCGCTCAGCGGCTTGGTGAACTCGCTCAATGACGCATCAGAGCCAGCGATGAAGCCACGGACCTCGTCAGCAAACAGCTTGTAATACGCACCGCCGCTGCCAACGATCTTGCGACCGACCAAGTCCAGCGCCTGAATGCCGTTGGTGCCTTCGTAGATCTGGGTGATGCGCACATCACGCACCAGTTGCTCCTGGCCCCACTCACGAATGTAGCCATGGCCGCCAAATACTTGCTGGCCGTGAATAGTCGTTTCCAGTCCCATGTCGGTCAGGAACGCTTTGGCGACTGGCGTCAGCAGCGCGACCAGTTCATCAGCCCGCTGACGAGCAACCTCATCTTCGCTGAATTTGGCGATATCCAGTTGCATGGCCACGTAAGTGGAGAATGCCCGACCGCCCTCATTCAGCGCTTTCATGGTCAGCAACATACGCCGCACATCCGGATGGACGATGATCGGGTCAGCCACTTTTTCGGGCTGCTGTGCGCCAGTCGGTGAACGGCTTTGCAGACGATCACGGGCGTAATCAATGGCATTTTGGTAAGAGCGCTCACCCGACGCCAGCCCCTGAATACCTACGCCAAGACGCTCGTAATTCATCATGGTGAACATGGCCGCCAGGCCTTTGTTTGGCTCGCCGATCAGATAGCCAACGGCTTCGTCGAAGTTCATGACGCAGGTCGCGGACGCCTGAATGCCCATTTTGTGTTCAATGGAACCGCAGCTCACGGTGTTACGCGCACCCAGGCTGCCATCGGCATTGACCATGAATTTCGGCACCAGGAACAGTGAGATACCTTTTGGCCCGGCAGGCGCATCAGGCAACTTGGCCAAGACCAGATGGATGATGTTTTCGGTGAGGTCGTGCTCGCCACCGGTGATGAAAATCTTGGTGCCGGAAATCTTGTAAGAATCATCCGCCTGCGGTTCGGCCTTTGTACGGATAATGCCAAGATCAGTCCCTGCGTGGGCTTCAGTCAGGCACATCGAACCCGACCAGGCGCCGGAATACATGTTCGGCAGGTAAGCAGCCTTGAGTTCTTCTGTGGCGTGAGTGTTGATCGAAACACAGGCCCCGGAAGTCAGCATCGGATAAAGACCAAAGGCAAGGCTCGCCGAATTGAGCATCTCCTCGACCTGAGCCGAAACCGCTTTGGGCATGCCCATGCCACCGAAATCAGGATTACCGCCGACGCCGACCCAGCCGCCCTCGGCATAGGTTTGATAGGCCTGTGGAAAACCGTCGGGGGTGGTCACGGCGGTGTCATTCCAGCGACAGCCCTGCTCGTCACCATTGCGGCTCAACGGAGCGATGCCTTTGCTGGTGACCTTGCCTGCTTCCTCAAGGATGGCTTCGACTGTTTCAGCATCAACCGTCTCGGCCAGTGCCGGTAACTGCGCCCAAAGCTTCGAGACTTCGAAGACTTCATTAAGTACGAAACGCATATCGCGCAACGGCGCTTTGTAGTCAGCCATGGCAAACCTCACAGGAACAGGAGCAGTACGTTCGAATGGAGTGATCTCGCAGAGAAAGCGCGAAATCAGTGTCGATGAACCGAGTGTACTCGAACACCATTAGCGACACATAGGGTCGATATATGACCATTTATCAAATAGTAGTCACGAAAATATGCGCCAATCCTCAGAAGCCCACGGCTGTCCGGGTTCATGCCATTTTTCTGTAGGAGCGCAAGGAGGTAACGGCGGCCGCAAAGCGGTGTGTCCGGCAAACAGCTATCACGGCCTGGCGATGTTCACAGAGAAGTGCGCGTGCCGAGGAGGTTAAGCGGCCGCAGTCCGCACAGCACCGCGTTTGGTGCTCTGCCCATGAGACATGACACAGTTGCGGCCTGCGCCTTTGGCGGCGTACAACGCCTGATCTGCCGCTTTGAGGACTTCTTCGGGAGTGCGGTGTTCCGGCAGACGTTCGGCGACGCCAATACTGACGGTCACCGACACGCTGGTCGCCGGTCCTGCCCCACGTCGCTGGCGACCTTGCTGATCATCCTTGGGGCGGTTATCCGGGTTACGCAACTGAATCTCATAGTTGGCGATGACTTCGCGAATGGCCTCCAGATGAGGAATGCATTCCTCAATGGACTTGGCGGCAAATACGATGGCGAATTCCTCACCGCCGTAGCGATAAGCCTTACCGCCGCCGTTGGTGATTTTCGAAAGTTTGCTGGCCACCAGCCGGAGCACCTGATCACCCACATCATGGCCATGGGTGTCGTTGAATTTCTTGAAGTGGTCGACATCGCTCATCGCCAGAACGTAATTACGCCCCAGACGCTGCATACGCTCGTTGAGGGCGCGGCGTCCCGGCAGCCCGGTCAATTCATCCCGGAAAGCCATTTGATAGGCCTCATGAGCAACACCCGCAGCAATCATCAACATGACCTGACTGCACATGATGTTCAGCGTGAACGGCAGAATGAAAGTTTTCGGCAATGCCCAGAATAATCCAAGCAAGCCAATCAACTGCGCGGCATGCAGCGGCCGAGGTTTGCGCACGTACTGGGTAATCAATAAGGCGAAGGCAATCAGGAAGGATACGTACGACAGCTGAATCAGGCTCATCCACGATCCGTGCAACGCAGGCCAGCGGATTTCTGCCAGCGAGGCCAGCAGCGCCGCCGGGTAGCTCTGCTCCAGCCCCAGCGCAACACCACCGACGGCCACTAATACCGCAAGTCGTGCGACCAGGTCTTGAACCAGATGAGTTCGCTCCTCCCAGGCCGCGTAAGTGCCATATAACAACGGCAGCAGCAGACACACGAGATGAAACACCACAGCTGCGTCTTCACGAACCTTGCCGTTGTCCCGAAAGTAGTCAGTCTGGGTATCGAGCAAAAAGTACGCGATATACACGGTGATCATCAGAAACAGCTCGCGCTGGCGACGATAGACACAGCAATACGCGCCGCCCAACAGCAGGACCAGCGTGGGCAGAACGTTGAACAGGGACGTGAAGAAAACGTTCAGGTCCTTGACGTACGCAGCCGCCAGCCCCGCCAGCAATAAAAACAGCGAGGGGAGAAAATGACTCAAGCGTGCAGCAGAAGAACGCAACAAAAGGGATGTCTCCTACCCATCACAGGGTAAAGAACTTAGTAGCTGGCATTGTGCCTTCATCCGCTCGGATATGCATTCAGAAGAACTAAATAGCAGGCTACTTTCTTTAACGGCAGCAATCCGAAAATGTTTATTGCAGGGAGATGAAGATCGCGGAGCGGCACTAATAAGCCATACCGGGGGCACCGCCTCGCGAACAAGTTCGCTCCTACCGAGATTCCCTGCATCATCCGGATTTGCTTACCGCAGGACCCGAGTGGACGATGACATCACCGGTAGGAGCTGTCCCTTCGTCACTCACACCGCGCTGTCGCGCAGCAAAAATTGAATCTGTAGGAGCGCACGAGCACCGCGAGGCGGCGATGGCGGTGTATCAGACAGTACGCCATCGCGGCCTCGCGGTGCTCGTGCGCTCCTACAGAAAAATATTCCAATCAGATAGTTGTAGTTTGTTTGCGAACGGCGCCCCCGATACGAGCAGCCACAAAAAAGCCGCCTCCCCCGAAGGAGAAGCGGCTTTGAGTGAAACCGGCGAGGCTTAGTAAGCCAGGCCGAAATCCTCTTCTTTCATGTCCATCAGGTTATTGGCACCCGACAGCATGGCGGCGACGTGTGAACGGGTGCGCGGCAGGATGCGCTGGAAGTAGAAGCGCGCGGTCTGCAACTTGGCGGTATAGAACGCCTCTTCGCTGGTACCGGCCGCGAGCTTCTCGGACGCCACGCGGGCCATGTCAGCCCAGAAGTAAGCCAGGCAGGCGTAACCGGAATACATCAGGTAATCCACCGAGGCGGCACCGACTTCTTCACGGTCCTTCATGGCGGCCATGCCCACTTTCATGGTCAGTTCGCCCCACTCCTTGTTCAGAGCCGCCAGCGGAGTGATGAACTCCTGAACCGCTTCGGCGCCTTCGTTGTTCTGGCAGAACTTGTGGACGATCTTGGTGAAGCCTTTCAGTGCTTCGCCTTGAGTCATCAGCACTTTACGACCCAGCAGGTCGAGCGCCTGAATACCGGTGGTGCCTTCGTACAGCATCGAAATGCGGCTGTCGCGAACGTTCTGCTCCATGCCCCACTCGGCAATGAAGCCGTGACCGCCGTAGATTTGCACACCGTGGTTAGCGGACTCAAAGCCCACTTCGGTCATGAATGCCTTGGCAATCGGAGTCATGAACGCCAGCAGTGCATCAGCCTGCTTCTTGTGCTCGGCGTCTTGACTGTACTTGGCGATATCAACCTGCTTGGCAGTGAAGTACACCATGGCACGGGTGCCTTCAGAGAAGGCCTTCATGGTCAGCAGCATACGACGTACATCAGGGTGAACGATGATCGGGTCAGCGGCTTTGTCCGGCGCTTTTGGGCCAGTCAGGGAACGCATCTGCAAGCGATCACGCGCGTATTTCAGGCCTCCTTGAAAGCCGATTTCGGCATGAGCCAGACCTTGCAGCGCAGTACCCAGACGCGCAGTGTTCATGAAGGTGAACATGCAGTTCAGGCCTTTGTTCGCCGGGCCGATCAGGAAACCGGTGGCCGCGTCAAAGTTCATCACGCAGGTCGCGTTGCCGTGAATACCCATCTTGTGTTCCAGAGAACCACAGGTCACGGCATTGCGCTCGCCAACGCTGCCGTCAGCGTTTGGCAGGAATTTCGGCACGATGAACAGCGAGATACCTTTGGTGCCCGCTGGAGCATCGGGCAGGCGCGCCAGTACGATATGGACGATGTTATCGGCCATGTCGTGCTCGCCAGCCGAGATAAAGATTTTGGTACCGGTCACGCGGTACGAGCCATCAGCCTGAGGTTCGGCCTTGGTACGCAGCATGCCCAGGTCAGTGCCGCAGTGGGATTCGGTCAGGCACATGGTGCCGGTCCATTCACCGGAAACCAGCTTGGTCAGGTACAGGTGCTGCTGTTCTTCGGTGCCGTGTTCGGAAATGGTGTTCATCGCGCCATGCGACAGGCCTGGGTACATGCCCCACGACCAGTTGGCTTCGCCGACCATTTCGCTGACCGCGAGCCCCAAAGACTCAGGCAAGCCCTGACCACCATGCTCCACATCATGCGCCAGACTTGGCCAGCCACCTTCGACGAATTGCTTGTAAGCCTCTTTGAAGCCGCTCGGGGTCTTCACACCCGACTCGCTCCAGGTACAACCTTCCAGATCACCAACACGATTCAACGGTGCCAGAACCTGCTCACAAAATTTGGCGCCCTCTTCAAGAATGGCGTCGACCATATCTGGAGTAGCGTCCTGGCAAGCCGGCAGACTTTGATAGTGCGCTTCGTAGCCGAGCAGTTCGTCACGTACGAAGCGAATATCACGCAAGGGGGCCTTGTAGTCAGGCATAGCGATAAACCTCTGCTGATGAAACCTGGAAATGTGTGACCGATCGGTCGCTGTGGGAACGTTCCCCAACCACCGGACAATCTCGGATGCCTAGCGGTCAAACAGGTGTTTGAAACATACGTTTACGCCCAAATCTTGTCAAGCATGCGTCTGCAACCTTTCATCCCCTGAAGTTTTACAGGGCGCACGGGCAAAGGCGTGCAGCGCTGCACAAGCCGTTCGTCGATGGCATGAGTCTAGTTGAGAGAGTCGGGTTTGCAGAGCAGCTGCGCAGGAAATAGAAGCGGGTGATGGCAGGGAATTCAGCGCATGCCGTGCGCGATCGCACGGCACAGAGGGGATAAATCAGGCGTAGGTATCGATCAACGTGCCGAGCATTTCGTCGCTGGCTTTTTGTACGGCAACACCGGCTTCAACCTGGCTTTTGCCCGAGGCCATTTCGACCAGATTGGCAGACAGGTCGGAACGCTGGGAACGATCAACTGAACGCAGGTTTTCAAGCTGGAAGTCTGAAGACTGGCTTCTGCCAGACACTTCAATGTTGCTGCTGGCGATTTGAGTAGCCGCCTGATCGACACGCGACTGCCCAACTTCCATTGCACTGAGGCCTGGATACAGCGTGTTGTTCATGGTGATTTGCATAAGTCGATCCTCTGTTCATAAAGCGAACACGGGCTTATTTAAGCAGTAAACCCAGTGAAACACCCGACAAAAAGACTAATGGCACTAGGCCTCTTCATAGACTAATCCTTTTTGCCTTGGCCAGTTTACTGCTTCGAACAGCCTCGCATTGGTCAATTTTTGTGCAGTGGCGCACATCTCGGCTACACCAACTCCCTGCAGGAGCCATCGGAGGTTACGACGATCGCCAAGCGGTGTCTCAGACAGACCGCAACGCAGCCTTCGGCAGCGCTTACATAAACCGCTCAGCGATCAATCCAGCAATTCCAGATGCAGATGCTCCGCCACTGCATCAGCCCCGGCCTTCTTCAACTTGGGCACGCGACCCAGACATGGCGCAGGCAAGCGCTCTGCCAATGTGGCCAGATTTTCTTCGAGGCGCGAGGTTTTCGGATCAATGATATTGGCCACCCAACCGGCCAATTGCAGGCCATCGGCGGCGATGGCTTCGGCGGTCAGCAACGCATGGCTGATACATCCCAGGCGCACGCCAACAACCAGAATGACCGGCAACTGCAGGCCGACGGCTAAATCCGACAGGTTGGCCTGGTCGGCCAGCGGCACACGCCAGCCACCCGCCCCTTCGATCAGAGTGAAGTCAGCATTGCGGGCCAGCAATAAACGCATTGGACCGAGCAGCGCCTGCACCGTGAGCGTCACGCCCGCCTCTCGTGCAGCCAGATGCGGCGCGATGGCGGGTTCGAACGCAAACGGATTGATCTCGTCATAACTCAGCGCCATAGAACTTTCAGCCATCAGCGCCAAGGCATCCGCGTTACGCAGGCCGTCAGAGGCAATTACGCAGCCCGACGCGACCGGTTTACCCGCAAGAGTGCTCAGCCCGCTCAACCGCGCGGCATGCAGCAAGCCCGCAGCGATGGTGGTTTTACCGACATCGGTGTCGGTGCCTGCGATGAAGTACGCACGGCTCATCTCGGCAATCCCTTCTAACTAACGTGGTGAACTCAGACTGCTTTTTCCAGCACGGCGTAGACGACCTGATACGTCGCAGGCAACCCCTCAGGCTGGCGATAACCTTCATACGCCTCAATCAAGGCTAGTAGTCGCGCGCGTCCGGTCAAACCGCCGGGACGGCCCGGATTCAGATTGTGCGCGCCCAACGCTTTCAACTCATGTGTGAGGCTGCGCACATCCGGGTAATGCAAAACATGAGGCCTGACCTCAAGCGAGCGTACTCGCATCCCGCTGGACGCGCACAACTGACGGTAATCGTCGAGTTGCCGGAAGCGATTGACGTGAACCAGACCGTCCACCGCCTGCCAACTGTCGCGCAACTCATAAAGCGTACCGACACACAGACTGGCGAAGGCGAACACTCCACCCGGTTGCATTACACGGCGAGCTTCACTGAGGACAGCCGCAAAATCGGCACACCACTGAACCGCCAGACTCGAGAAAATCAGCTCACAACTGTCATCGCGCAACGGCATGCGCTCTGCATCGCCAGCGACGAAATGCTCGGCACCACCCAAAGGCTGCGCGTGGCGCAACATGCCTTCAGCGATATCCAGCGCCACGCCTGCGCTGCCTGTAAAAGTCTCGGCCAGCGCGCGACTGAAGTAGCCCGTGCCGCTGCCCAGATCCAGCCAGCGCTGAGCATTCAGACCGGCAGGCAGACGCGACAGCAGTTCGCCGCCTACCGCACGCTGCAATTCCGCAACGCTGTCATAACTGCCCGCCGCACGAGAAAAAGAGGCCGCCACCTGGCGTTTGTCTGGCAAACCACCCGGCAGCCGTGGATTGGAAAGATCAGTCATCACCGGACTCATGCAAAAAAGCGTGGATCGCCGCCGCCACGCCGTGAGGGTTTTCCAGCAGGAAGGCGTGACTGGCCTGTTCGATCAGCCCCACTTCCACATCAGGTAGCAGCGCCAGCAGATCACTCGCCGCCTCGGCGGGCACAAACGCATCCAGCCCGGCGAACAGATGCAGTTGCGGGCCGCGAAAGGTCTGCAACGCGCTGCGGGTATCGAGTTGCTCGAGCAACTGCAGGCCATGCACCAATGCATTGACGGAGCCATGAGGAGCACCGGCCTTGAGCAGTCGCGAGATTGCACGTGGATCTTCGGCCCCTTGCGCACAGAGCAGACTGAAGCGCTTCAAGGTCGCGGCGGGCTGATCGATACACCCGGTCAGGAACGCATCGAAATCCCCGGCGGGCATCGCATTGGGCCACGCGCCACGAGGTACGAAGCTGGCGTTGCTGGCCAGCGTCAGCAGACCGCAGCAACGCTCACCACGACGCGCCGCCAACTCAGCCGCGAGCATACCGCCCAGCGACCAGCCACCCAGCCACGCGTCATCGGGCAACGTCGAGTCCAGTTCGTCGAGCCATTCTCGAGGATCGCTGCTGTCCAGTTCCGGTAACGGCTCGATTTCCACCCGAAGGTGCTCATCGAGGCCACGCAACGCAGCAGCCAAAGGTTCCAGAGGCGAGATGCCCAAACCCCACCCCGGTAACAGAATCAAACGATCACGCATGCTTTGGCTCCACCGATTCGCTCGCGCCCAGCAGCGGGTAACACTGCGCCAATGCATTCAACAATAGCTGCACTTGGGCGGCGCTGTGTGCGGCGGATAACGTCACGCGCAAACGCGCACTGCCTGCGGGCACAGTCGGTGGTCGGATAGCGGTCACCAGCAGGCCGTGCTCACGCAGCATCTGCGAGAGACGCACGGCTTGCCCGGCATCGCCAATCAGGATCGGCTGGATCGGCGTGAAGCTGTCCATTAGCGTCAGGCCAATCTGTTCGGCTCCGTCGCGAAACTGTGCGATCAAGCGCGCCAAGTGTTCACGACGCCAATGCTCGGTGCGCAGCAGCTCAAGACTTTTCAACGTCGCGCACGCCAAAGCCGGTGGCTGGCTAGTGGTGTAGATGTAAGGGCGAGCGAACTGGATAAGCGTTTCGATCAACTCATCGCTGCCCGCGACAAAGGCTCCGGACGTGCCGAACGCTTTACCCAACGTGCCGATCAATACCGGCACGTCATCCATGCCTAAACCAAAATGCTCAACGATACCGCCGCCATGGGTACCCAACGGACCGAAGCCATGAGCATCGTCAACCATCAGCCAGGCACCTTTGGCTTTCGCGGTTTGCGCCAGGGTCGGCAGATCAGCGATATCGCCATCCATGCTGAACACTCCATCGGTGACCACCAGCGTATCGCCAACGGCCTTCTCCAGACGTGTACTCAAACTCTGAGCGTCATTGTGCAGATAACGGGAAAACCGCGCGCCGCTGAGCAATCCGGCATCCAGTAGCGAAGCGTGATTGAGGCGATCTTCGAGCACGGTATCGCCCTGCCCGACCAACGCCGTGACAGCACCAAGGTTGGCCATGTAACCGTTGGAGAACAACAGCGCCCGGGGTCGACCGGTGAGCTCGGCCAGCGCCTCTTCAAGTTCGTGATGCGGGCTGCTATGGCCAATCACCAGATGCGATGAGCCACCGCCTACGCCCCACTTATCGGCACCGGCCTGCCAGGCTGCAATAATCTCGGGGTGATTGGCCAGCCCCAGGTAATCGTTGTTGCAGAACGCCAGCAACGGCTTGCCGTCGACCACCACTTCAGGGCCTTGAGGGCTTTGCAACAAAGGGCGCTGGCGATAGAGATTGTCAGCACGCCGGGAAGCCAGACGTGCGCTCAGATCGAAAGACATGGAAGGCCTCGGGGAGGGAAGCTGTCTGGAGTTCCATGTGGGAGCGAGGCCTGCCCGCGATAGGGGTTAACCAAAATCGCGGGCAAGCCTCGCTCCCACAGGACCTCGACCCAACAGGAATCTGCGCGTTAAACCACTGCGTTATAGAACTGCTCGCTACTTTTTTGCTCAACCAGCGCCTGCTCGATGGCAGCCTGGTGCACTTCGTCAGCATGTTCTTCGCGAGCTTCCGGCTTGATGCCCAGTCGCGAGAACAACAGCATGTCTTTGTCAGCCTGCGGGTTCGCGGTGGTCAGCAACTTGTCGCCGTAGAAGATCGAGTTGGCACCGGCAAAAAACGCCAGCGCCTGCATTTGCTCGTTCATGGCCTCACGACCTGCCGACAGACGCACGTGGGACTGCGGCATCAGAATGCGCGCCACGGCAAGCATGCGGATGAAATCAAACGGATCGATGTCTTCGGCATTTTCCAACGGCGTACCGGCGACCTTGACCAGCATGTTGATCGGCACCGATTCCGGATGCTCTGGCAGGTTAGCCAACTGGATCAACAAATTGGCGCGGTCATCCAGCGACTCACCCATGCCCAGAATGCCGCCCGAACAGATCTTCATCCCGGAATCACGCACGTAAGCCAGTGTTTGCAGGCGCTCACTGTAGGTTCGGGTCGTGATGATGCTGGTGTAGAAATCCGGCGATGTATCCAGGTTGTGGTTGTAGTAATCCAGGCCTGCCGACGCCAGCGCTTCAGTCTGTTCCTGATCCAGACGACCGAGCGTCATGCAGGTTTCCAGGCCAAGGGCTTTCACGCCTTTGACCATTTCCAGCACGTAAGGCATGTCTTTGGCCGAAGGATGCTTCCAGGCAGCGCCCATGCAGAAGCGGGTCGAGCCAATGGCCTTGGCGCGAGCGGCCTCTTCGAGAACCTTCTGCACTTCCAGCAGCTTTTCTTTTTCCAGGCCGGTGTTGTAGTGGCCCGACTGCGGGCAGTACTTACAGTCTTCCGGGCAGGCGCCGGTCTTGATCGACAGCAGGGTCGAGACCTGCACGCGATTGGCGTCGAAGTGAGCACGGTGCACAGTCTGCGCCTGAAACAGCAGGTCATTGAAAGGCTGTACGAACAGCGCTTTGACCTCAGCTAAAGTCCAGTCATGACGCAAAGTGGCGGTGGTGCTGGCGCTCATCGGGCGGTCCTCGGTTTCTGCATTGGTTCTGTTAGCGAACGACCCTGCGACTCAACCCTGCTTGAACAGGCTGAAAGTCCACAGTCGTGACACGGATATGTCGGCATGTTTAAGGAAGAGCCATGCGCTGTCAACCACATCCTACGTATCAGGTTTACAACTGGTTAAAAAACAAACAATCATGTTTATTATGTGATGAATCAACCGATACGCCTTATGCCATCTGTACCGCCTGCGAAACCGAACTGCCTTGGCTTGGCGACCAATGCCAGCAATGCGCACTCCCGCTGGGAATGTCAGGCCTGAGTTGCGCGCAATGCATTCGAAACGCACCGGCTTTCGATGAGGTCGCGGCTCCCTGGCTGTACCAGTTCCCCATCGACAGTCTGATTACGCGCTTCAAGCATCAGGGCAACTGGCCAATGGGACGCCTGATGGCGCAATTGCTCGGGCAGTTTCTGCAACACCGCTTCGAAGAAGACCTGCCCCGCCCGGACTTTCTCCTGCCCGTGCCACTCGCCGTAAAACGCCTGCGCCAGCGCGGCTACAACCAGGCCGCAATGCTCGCTGACTGGCTGGGCGATCAACTGCAACTGCCGGTGGAGGAGCGGCTGATACTGCGCACTCAGGAAACCCCGGCCCAACAAGGCCTCGACGCCAAAGCCCGCAAGCGCAACCTGCGGAATGCGTTTGTTGTGATGGATGGGGAGAAGATCAAAGGCAAGCATGTGGCGCTGGTGGACGATGTGCTGACAACCGGTTCAACGGCGGATGTGATTGCGAAGCTGCTGATTAAGGCCGGGGCGTGTCGGGTGGATGTTTATTGTTTGGCGCGGACGCCCAAACCGGGGGATTGATTAGCATCAACAGAGAACGGCATTTTGTAGGAGCTGCCGAAGGCTGCGAAGCATTCATCCTGACACGCCGCCATCGCAGCCTCCGGCAGCGCCTACAGGTATGAGTCTGGCGCTAGACACTGCACACCTATAAGTACCTCATGCCTTACACTGCCAGCCATCATCACGACCAAAAAGCTGCCCCCATGCCCCTACCCACCCTGCTTACTCAACACATGGTCCGTCGCCCGCAACGTATTGCGCTGTTGCAGCACATTGCCGAGCAGGGCTCGATCACCCGGGCGGCGAAGAGTGCGGGGTTGAGTTACAAGGCGACGTGGGATGCCATTGATGAGCTGAACAACCTGGCACAGCAGCCGTTGGTCGAGCGCAGTGTCGGCGGGCGCGGCGGTGGTGGTGCGAAGCTGTCTGTCGAGGGCGAACGCGTTTTGCGTTTGTACCATCGTCTGCAAGCGCTTCAGGCTCAGGTTCTGGAAGCCACTGAAGAAAGCGCCGACCTGGATTTACTCAGCCGCCTGACATTGCGCACCAGTGCTCGCAACCAGTTACTGGGGCGTGTCGAGAGCATCAACGCTCACGGCCACAACGATCTGGTCCGCCTGCGTCTGGCCGGAGATGTGTTCATCAATGCACAGATCACCCACGACAGCACGCTGCGCCTGGATCTGGCGGTGGACACCGATGTGGTGGCTCTGATCAAGGCCGGCTGGCTGGAAGTACAGGCACCCGGGCATCCTGTAACAAATGGACACAATTGCTTGAGCGGCACGATAGAAGAGGTCATCGACGCGACTGATGGTCCCAGCGAGGTGCGTATCACCCTTCCCAGCGGGCAGATTCTCTGCACGTTGGCAGAGCCCGCGCAGCTTGCGACCCTTCAGCTAAAAACGGGCAGCGGCGTGCAGGTTCAATTCGCGCCATCCCTCGTGCTGCTGGGCACGCCGCTGTAAGCGCAACGGCGTCATTGCCGCGACACAATTTCGTCATATCTGCTCACTAAGGTGTCTGCCACACCTGCTGGGAGCCGTGTTGATGAAACTACTAGAAGAAAACCAATCTACAGACCTCGAACAAATGGTCGGCCTGACCCGCCGTGGCTTCATCACCGCTGGCGCCTTGTGTGGCGCAGCGATGTTTCTCGGCGGCGGCCTGTTGAGCCGCACCGCGCTGGCCAAGAGTGTCAGCGCCGCATCAGGCACGCTGCTGGGTTTCGACAGCATTCCAGCCGCCACGGCTGACAGCATCAGCTTGCCGCCGGGTTATAAATCTTCCGTGCTGATCAGTTGGGGTCAGCCGCTGCACGTGGGCGGCCCGGCATTCGACCCGAGCGGCAAAGGCACCGCCGAGGCGCAGGAAGTGCAGTTCGGCGATAACAACGATGGCATGAGCCTGTTCCCGATGCCGGGTCATAAAGACCGCGCGCTGATGGCCATCAACAACGAATACACCAACTACCGCTACCTGTTCGATCACGGCAAAGAGCCTCAGTCCGCTGAAGACGTGCGCAAAGCGCTGGCCAGTGAAGGCGTGTCGGTGATTGAAGTGCAGCAAAAGAACGGCAAATGGCAGTTCGTACAAAACTCCAAATACAACCGCCGCATCCATGGCAATACCCCGATCAATCTGAGCGGCCCTGCCGCCGGGCACGAGTGGCTCAAGACTGCGGCCGACAAAACCGGTACCAAAGCCTTGGGCACCTTTCAGAACTGCGCCAACGGCAAAACGCCGTGGGGCACTTACCTGACCTGCGAAGAGAACTTCACCGACTGCTTCGGTAGCACCGATCCCGAGCAGAAGTTCGACGCGGGCATCAAGCGTTACGGCGCTGTTGCCGCCAGCAAGGAAATCAACTGGCACCAGCATGATCCGCGCTTCGACCTGGCCAAAAACCCCAACGAGATCAATCGCCATGGTTGGGTTGTGGAAATCGATCCGTTCGACCCGAAATCCACCCCGGTCAAACGCACCGCGCTGGGTCGCTTCAAACATGAAAACGCTGCGCTGGCCGAAACAAAAGGCGGCCGCGTAGTGGTGTACATGGGCGACGACGAGCGTGGCGAATTCATCTACAAGTTCATCAGCCGCGACAAGGTCAATCACAAAGATCCGAAAGCCAACCGTAACCTGTTGGACCACGGCACCCTGTACGTCGCACGTTTTGACAATGGAGACGGCAACCCGGATCGACCCAAAGGTACCGGTGAGTGGATCGAGTTGACCCACGGTAAAAATGGTCTGGATGCAGCTGCTGGCTTCAACAACCAGGCCGAAGTGCTGATCCATGCTCGCCTAGCGGCCAGCGTTGTGAAAGCCACGCGCATGGACCGCCCTGAATGGATCGTGGTCAGCCCGAAAGACGGTCAGGTTTATTGCACGCTGACCAACAACGCCAAGCGTGGCGATGATGGGCAACCGGTTGGCGGGCCTAACCCTCGGGCGAAAAACCAGTATGGGCAGATCCTGCGCTGGCGCGAAAACGACGACAACGCCTCGGCAATGGCCTTCGACTGGGATCTGTTTGTGGTTGCGGGCAACCCGACCGTACACAGCGGCACGCCACAAGGCGGATCGAGCAACATCAACCCGCAGAACATGTTCAACAGCCCGGACGGCCTGAGTTTCGATAGCGCCGGTCGCCTGTGGATCCAGACTGACGGCGACTCCAGCAACAAAGGCGACTTCGCTGGCATGGGCAACAATCAGATGTTATGTGCCGACCCGCACAGCGGCGAAATCCGTCGCTTCATGGTCGGCCCGATTGGTTGCGAAGTCACCGGCATCAGCTTCGCGCCGGATTACAAAACCATGTTCATCGGCATCCAGCATCCAGGTGAAAACGGCGGTTCGACCTTCCCCGAGCACCTGCCCAACGGCAAACCGCGTTCATCGGTGATGGTGATTACGCGGGATGATGGGGGCGTGATCGGCGCGTAATCACCA
>NZ_LOHF01000040.1 GCF_002158995.1 Pseudomonas caspiana
CATGCCGAGCCACAGCGAGGCACCCAGTGGTGGGGCAAGAGCCTTTTGGTTACTTTTGGGCCTCAAAAGTGACGCGCCGTAAGGGCGCAACCAATAGATGCATTAACCGCGATAACGGATATGTACACAGAAATGAATGTGTGAATATCAATGCAATGATCAACCGCACCCTGCAATAACGCCCTGGGACTGTGCAGCTTTACCGGTTGTCTTTTGCAAATTTGCACTGTTAGCATCGGGATAGTCATCTCTCGCACCACCCAAAATAAAAACGAACAGGGAGTTTGTAATGACCGCATCTGCTTTACCTGCCCCTCAGCCACTTACCGATAACAGCATTCTGGCCGAAGTGCGCAATCACATCGGTCACCTGACCCTCAATCGCCCTGCGGATCTGAATGCCATTGACCTGAACATGGTGCGCACCCTCCAGACGCAACTCGACGCGTGGGCCAGCGACGACTCGGTGTATGCCGTAGTCCTGCGGGGTGCCGGGGAAAAGGCATTTTGTGCTGGCGGCGACATTCGCTCGCTTTACGACAGTTTTAAAAATCGCGAGACGATGCATCAAACCTTCTTCGCCGAAGAATATGCACTGGACCTGACCATCCACCGTTACCGCAAACCGGTTGTCGCCCTCATGGACGGATACGTCCTGGGTGGCGGCATGGGGCTGGTGCAAGGTGCAGACCTGCGAGTAGTCACAGAACGCAGCCGTTTAGGCATGCCGGAGGTGGCCATCGGGTACTTTCCGGATGTAGGCGGCAGTTACTTCCTGCCGAGAATCCCCGGCGAACTGGGCATTTATCTGGGCGTCACAGGCACCCAGATCGGCGCGGCAGACGCGCTGTATTGCGGTCTGGCGGACTGGTACCTGCACAGCGATGCACTGGCGGAGCTGGACCGCAAACTCGATCGCCTGCAATGGCGCAAACAACCGCTCAAGGACCTGCAAGGGGCTTTGGCAAAGGTCGCCAGCCAGCGACTGCCGGACCCGTCACTGGAAAAGCTGCGCCCCGCCATCGACCATTACTTTGCTCAACCGGACATCATCAGCATCATCGAACAACTGCGTGAAGTCGCCGTTCTGGACACCCACACCTGGGCCCTGGACACCGCCGCGCTGCTGGAGACACGCTCACCGCTGGCCATGGGGGTAACCCTCGAGATGCTGCGGCGCGGGCGTCATCTCACGCTGGAAGACTGCTTCGCGCTGGAGCTGCATCTGGACCAGCAATGGTTTGAACGTGGCGACCTCGTTGAGGGCGTGCGAGCGCTGATTATCGATAAAGACAAGAAGCCACAATGGAACCCGCCCACTGTTCAGGCGCTAAGCGCTGAGCATGTGCAGAGTTTTTTCAGCGGCCATGGAGATTGAGTCATGCACGATATTGAACTCACCGAAGAGCAAGTGATGATCCGCGACATGGCACGGGACTTCGCCCGCAACGAAATCGCGCCCCATGCGCAGGCCTGGGAAAAAGCCGGCTGGATTGATGACACGCTGGTCGCCAAGATGGGTGACCTCGGTTTGCTGGGCATGATCGTGCCCGAGGAATGGGGCGGCACCTACATCGATTACGTCGCCTACGCGCTGGCCGTCGAGGAAATTTCTGCTGCCGATGCCGCCACCGGTACCCTGATGAGTGTGCACAGCTCAGTGGGTTGCGGGCCGGTTCTGAATTACGGCAGCCAGGAGCAAAAACAGACGTGGCTGGCTGAACTTGCCAGCGGGCGCGCCATTGGCTGTTTCTGCCTGACCGAACCTCATGCGGGCTCCGAAGCCCACAACCTGCGCACCCGCGCTGAATTGCAGGGCGATGAATGGGTCATAAACGGCGCCAAACAATTTGTCAGTAATGGCAAACGCGCCCAACTGGCGATTGTATTTGCCGTCACCGACCCGCAGTTAGGCAAGAAAGGCCTGTCAGCGTTTCTGGTACCCACCGACAACCCTGGCTACGTAGTAGACCGCTCGGAGCACAAGATGGGTATTCGCGCATCGGACACCTGCGCCGTGACCCTGAACAATTGCCGCATCCCTGCAGCCAACTTGCTTGGCGAGCGCGGCAAGGGCCTGGCCATCGCCCTCTCGAACCTCGAAGGTGGACGCATCGGCATTGCCGCCCAAGCACTGGGCATCGCCCGCGCCGCGTTTGAAGCCGCATTGATTTACGCTCGGGAACGGGTGCAGTTCGACAAGCCCATCATTGAGCATCAGAGCATTTCCAACCTGCTCGCCGACATGCACACCCGCATCAACGCTACACGCTTGCTGATCCTGCATGCCGCGCGATTACGCAGTGCCGGACAGCCCTGTTTGTCAGAAGCATCGCAGGCCAAACTGTTCGCTTCAGAGATGGCCGAGTCGGTCTGCTCCAAAGCGATCCAGATTCATGGCGGGTATGGCTATCTGGAAGACTACCCCGTCGAGCGCTATTACCGGGATGCGCGTATTACCCAGATCTATGAAGGCTCCAGCGAAATACAGCGCCTGTTGATTGCCAGGGAATTAAAGCATTACCTGATTTAAACGGCGCCCACGCAGATGAACTGCCCCTAAAAGCTGGAAACCCGGGGCCAGTTCATCGACGTGTGACAGGCCGACAGCGTTTCGTTTTAGCGGTGAAGACGCTCGATAGGCACCCTCCTCCCACCTGAAGCCGGTCCGGGACATCGCACCAATAAAGGCGCGGCAACCATCCTGTCATGTGATCTGCTCAGAAGCGCTCACGCCCTAACAGCGTTACCAACAGCGCTACGGAGTCGGCGTTGCTGAGGATGACTTCCGCGCGCCTTTGCGGGTTATCCAGAAAGACGTCGCGCGCGGCGTCTATGGTGGAGGCACCTGTCAGCTTCAGCACCTTGCTTTTGGCCCCACCATCAATCGTTCTCAAGTCCCGCCACACACCATCCTCCTCGACTCGGAACAACTCTTCACGAGGGCTCAGATGGGACAGCCTGACCTGATGTTGTGCCTGCTCCCTTTTCAGGCGTGCACGATATTCGCCGGTGTCTTCAAGCAGATCGAGGAACGGCTGTTCCGAATCAACATAAACGATATCCTCGGTATTACCCGCGATATGCGACAACTCATGAATAAGGGCGACTGCCCGAAAGTGAGCCCCCACATTAAAGCCCCCCTGACGCGATTGCGCAGGTTTGAGCCGGACGAACGGAGAACAGAAAAACCGATCACTGAAAAATATTCTTCTCAGTGGATCATTGGTGTAAGTGAAGGCCGTGGTGTTCCGGGAATCGAGCCTGTTGGTACCTATCACATAACGTCGCGAAGAGTGCGGTGACAGCGTAGGGTCCAATAGAGCACGATAGATATCAATAAATGCCTGCTTGACCGGGATAACCAGCCGGTTACTAAGCGTATCTACACCAAAGAAGTCCTTGAGTATTTGCACGGCACGAGGATCGAGAACACGTCGTCCAGAACGCACCGTCAAGTTATTGATGGCGTTGGCTAGATAAACCCTTGCCTGTCGATGAGCTTCGACGATCTGCGTTGCCTTCAGCGGATACAGACGCTGAACCTCATCGATACCACGCGCGTCCACAACGAACACTTCATCGACATTGACATCAGTCAACTCGATCTTGAACCGAGTCAACGCGCCGCCATTACGCCTCGCACCCAGACTGATATCGAACGCCCACCGACGGTCAGTACCGAGCTTGATAAGAGGACCATCCTCCTCTCCTTCAATCACGCACCAGCCTTTAACACCGTTTCGTACCTGATAGACCTTCCCGGCTACGGCAGCGTATTGCTTGAGCGTGACCGGATCTTTGAAAATATTCAGCGAGTCATTTTTTTCCAGCTGACTCAAAGAAACATTATGAACCTCGAACTGCCGCAGATTCTCATCGAGGTCCAACTGTATTTGTTCGTCGTACCAGCGTGACTCAGCCAACTCATCGGTATCACTGTCACTCTCCGCGAGAGGCGCATCCTCGCCACCCAATTGCTGGCCAGAAGTAATAAATACCAGTAAAGCTGCTGCGAATTCGGCAACCGCCTTGCCCCACTGATCTTCCTTTACCGAGTCCAGCGATGCATTGAACAAGTCCTGCGCCTGCCATAACCCGACCAGACCGCCAACCCTCCCGGGAAAAAACGTCAGGGACTGCTCAGCCCCTAGCAACATCAGGTAGCGGGACTCTGCGCGGTCAGCCTCGGCAGTAGTGACACTGCTTTTTTTGGCCATGAGCATCATCAGCTGTTGGGCAGAACGAAACAGGCATAACAAAAAGTTTTCCTGGGCGGGCACCACGCTCAGTTGCACCGGCGCCGGGTGCGCGTCACCCAGATCGCTGATCCCTCCTGTTGCCCAAGACAAGTGAGGCTGCAGGAAACCGCCTCGTTCGTAGACAAAACGAGCTGTCGGGTCCAGGCGCTCAAGCACCAGCTCTTGCAGCTTGGTGGAAGTCTGCAGGTCGAGCAGTAAATCGTCCTGAGTGGGATATTCCTTGAAGATGAAGTCGGAGCTGGCAATCGCATGCAGAATCCAGGGGCCCTCACTCTGGGTTTCAGGGCCGATCAGGTAGATTCCGGCTGCAACATCTGCAGCGTAGCCAGGAGCGGCTATCAGTTGCAAAGGGCTGAAGATGATAGCCCGCCCGCCAACCGGTAGCCGTGCGAAACCATCAGGCATGCTGACCATATTCTCGATCAAGCCATACCCCGCACTGGTCAGTGTCTTCTGGAGCATCATCTGGAAAGCGGTAAGAAGCAGCGCGCAGGGCGCTTGCTCGGTAAATTGATTAAGCCGCTCTGAATAGTCCGGCGCAGTTTCCTTGAACTTATCTGCCAGATAGGCCTGATACCCGGCACCGACATCCAGCGTGCGCGCCAGATTGCGTACATACACAGCATCCAGCGAGGCCGGTAATGGCGTCGTGTCTTTGGTAGAAACACTGAGCGAAGCACTCTGGAAATTCGAAAAGCGATTGATCGCAAAATCAGACAAGGACTCGCTCAGAGTGCTGGTCGCCGCAGGAATTGATGACGGTACCTGGCCCGCCCCTACGGGGGCTACGGTGTAGTGCGTGAGAGTGATCAGTATCCTGTCGGGATCAAGTGAATCGGACGGATAATCCTTTTTTAAACGCAGGCGCAAATGCGCGACGGCGTACTCATCCAGCGTGGAGAGCGAAGCGATTCGTTGTTTGGAGGTATACATTTGCCAGAAGCGCATTGTCAGCGCTCTGAACACTAACAATTCACGCTTGGAAGCCTTTTTCAGCCAGGCCGGCAAACGCCCGGCCATCAATGAGTATTCAAGCCGGCCAGACAACATATCAATGACGGTACGCGAATGGTCGTCAGACTCCATCGGCGTCAGCATTTTTTTCAGCAGTCCCGCATCTGCTTTCCATTCAATAGCGGTTTGATAAGCAGCTTCGATACCAAAGCATTGCCTATCCAGCTCGTCATCGACAAGACGCTGGATGAAGTCACCTTCGACGCGGGCCAGATTGACCGTGATGTTCGGCGTAGCACCTTGTTTAAAGAAGCTCTGGATTTTTTGTAGATCAGGTTCGGAAATCAGATTCAACCAGTTATCCCGGGATTCGGGGTGGACCAGCCTTGCATTGAGATCAAGCTGAAGCACGCGGACGCTGTCGCACTCCCGGAGCCCAAGTACTGCCGAACACAACAGCGGCTTTGCCCCGCCACTCAACGGTTGCTGGAGGACAAAGACATTGGTAAGCCGTATCGGCGGCTGGCTACTGTCGTAAATCAGGACAGGGACGAAAACTTCGACGGCCTGGAACCCAAAGTGCTCACGCAGATTAAACGCTGGTCGATCAAGAACCTGCTCAAGCATGTCCAGCCCGGACTTGCTCACCTCACTGGCGTGTCGGTGCATGCTCAAGGCGAGTCTGAGCAGCCCTTCCCGGATCAGGCGCGAGGCGTTTGCGGGAATGACACTAGAACCACAGACCCGCAGGTGCGATCCATGAAAGCCTCTGATCTGGCGTGAATACTCGCTGGCGAACTCCTCTTGCGCACGCTCCATCACATGATTGAGCAATTCGGGCGTCAGCCACGACAGATGAATGGAATACTCTGAATCAGGCGGATCGAAGTAAACATGACAATCCTGCAGAATCCCAGCCTCACGATGGCCAGTGACTCGCTCCATGAGCAGCACCGACATACTGACAACGCTGTCATCGTCCTCGCGATACCACATCCGCTGAGCGTCGAAAGTGCCATCCTGCAACACAGAAAAATATCGATTCAATAGCCTGCGAGCGCAATCTGCTGCAGTGGGATGGGCATCGAAAATACTGTCGACCCGTATACGCGCATCACGCAGATACGTAGCCCATAGCAGAGTCGCAGCATTGCGGGTATCCGGGATGTGGGTAGCCAGAGCTGCAACTCTGGACGGCGCATTGAAACTTGACCAACGCTGCTCGGACCTGGCCATCTCTTCGCCCCAACGATCGGTATCGCCCGTGACACAAAGGCGGGGATCAATCAGACAGCGGATGTCCAGGGCAGCTTCAACGTCTACTGACGCGTGAGCCAATGAATTGAAACGAACCTTGAGGGTGCTGGCGAGATTACGTTTTTGCAGCGCAATGACCGAATCGGCGAGTTTGATGAACGGTGTTTTAGTCACCGGGTCCAGACGCAAATGCAACGCGCCCTGAGCTCGCACCAACAGCGAGTCATCGAGCGACGTATAGGCTAATATCTCGGCTCGACCTTCGATCCCGGCAAAATACGCCGCAACTGCGCCCACTCCGTTAAAGCGTCGCAGCCCCTGCTTTGCGCTGTATAAAAACAGGTCCGGCAATTGCTTTGAGGTGAACCCGATCAGAACAACACCCGCCAGCTTGAGCGGAGCCTGCTTGCTTATCGCAATGGAAACCCGCGACATTTCGACTTCGTCTGATACGGCCCCCCTGGCCTGACACAGCGATTTAAGCAACGCATATTCCGCGGCCGTAACGGTGTCGTGTTGTCGGCTGCTCAGCAGGTGCTGACGAAAACACCCGACAAAAGCCTGACCGGTCAGATCCTGAAGACTCACGCCATCCTCTGTAGAGGTGCGCCAGTAATCATCCAGCAAGCTTTCATAGACGCTGATCAACGAGCCGCTACTGGTGACCGCTTGTTGCCAGGATCTGGCCTGGTCCCCCGTCTGTTCGCGACCTTCGCTGTCCAGCCACTGGTGCCGTATGCCGGCGGCCAACGGCACACCACACCACGCTCTGGTTGCTACATCGACCAGCGTCTGCGTCCCCAAAGTGGGACCACTCAGTGTGGGGTTATCAGCCTTGTTAATCTGGGCAATATGGGTGAACACATTGATTGCAGTCCCCGGAAAACGCGCATCAATCTCTTGCTGCAGGTTATGCCCGATGGCTTTATGCAAGGAGGGCAAACGCTGCAAGTGGCCGTTAAGTCGCTGGAGTTGTCGGGCTTGCTGGTCAATGATCGAAAACATGCGCTGCTCGAACAGCTTGCTTTCAATCAGTTCACATTCAAACCTTTCCGGATCGCCGCTTTGCAGACCGAACCGTGTTGTCAGCGCCGTCACCAGCGCCTGACGACTGGCGAATCGCTCAATACCGTCAAGGGGGGTACAAAGGTAAACCTCAGGCTTGAGGCTTTGCGAGTCGCTGATCAGCAGCGCCCCCGCCAGCTCAGCATGCATCAGCCCGCCGTCACCACGGGAAAGCCGATCAACTCGCGGCAGCGTGACGTTATCGTCCTCATCAATGAGCAACCGCAACCACACGGCTTGCTCATCAGTGATGCGCTCGGCCAGAAGCGCATCGTCGATATCCCGGGAGAATCGTGAGCTGAGTGAGTCGGAGTAAAACCAGGGCGAATCTGTAAGTGACATGACAAGTTCCTTTTGCAATGAAAACCCACCGCCGGTCGGGCGATGGGCTGTAAGAGCAGAGGAGCTTATCGGGGGCTAAATCATTGCAGACGGTACATAAAGCAGCGCATTGCCAAATCAGCCAAATCAGGCTTTATGGTTTTGCTCAACCCAAGCCGCATAAGCATTGATGAAGGTTTGCAGGAAGGGCTTTGTCTGTTCGGACAAGGTTCCCGCTGCATCGAAGAAAGTACCCGCGTTGCCCAGATAGGCCTCAGGCTGCTGCAGGCACGGCACATTGAGAAACACCAACGATTGGCGCAGATGATGATTGGCGCCAAACCCGCCGATCGCGCCAGGTGAGGCGCTGATCACTGCACCAGGCTTGCCGCTCCAGGCACTTTTGCCATACGGGCGGGAGCCGACGTCAATCGCATTCTTCAAGGCGCCTGGAACGGACCGGTTGTATTCCGGCGTGACAAACAAAACGCCGTCGGCTGCGCTGATTTGCTGACGAAATGCTGTATAGCTTTCAGGGCTTGATGTGGCGGTGTCGATGTCTTCGTTATAGAGCGGCAAGTCGCCAATTTCGACGATCTTCAACTGCAAATTGGCCGGAGCCAGTGTGGCGAGCGCCAGCGCGATCTTACGATTGATGGAATCAGCACGCAGACTGCCGACGACCACGGCGATCGAATAAACCTGACTCATGGAAATTTCCTTCGACGAATGAAAAGAGCCATTAGTTATAGATCAAGTCGCTGCCCAGGTGCAGATTGGATTGCAGCGATCAGGTACTAAACAGCACAAACCGTCTAAAAACCCTGCGCCGACTATTTTTTAATCGCGGGCAAACTACCCGTAAAAACGGCGGTCTACTTCGCTTGATTGCTCGCTGCGAGTCACGTCTGTCCGAGTGTTGCCGGATCGGACCCTGACTCCTGATGCGCAGTGTTAGCATGCAAGAGTAAACATGCGGTTATCTTCAGAGGTTACAAAGCAAATGGCTTCAATCAAGGTTGGACAATTTCATGCACGCGACGCCGAAGGCCGTGTTTATTCGGTGCATGAGTTCCAGGAGCAACTGTCTGAAGCGAGTGGCACGGAGCCTGTTTCAATCTACAAGCTGGCGATTGGCGATAGGGTCAATCATCTGGGCGGGGATGAGTTTCAGTTGGTCCAGTCAGGCATTACCATGACGCGTACGTCCTGATAGCAGCCCTGCAGATACGCCTGTAGGAGCGGCGTTTACACCCAAGGCGTTTTTCGGGCGACTCTCGCCCTCCCGCCTGGAGTCGGTCCTACGGGAGTGATGCAGCGTTGCTCAACTTAAGTGTTGGTCAGGTGAATAGCAGATACCAAAAGATCGCGCACTCACGTGTCTGCGGATCGATGGCGCGATAACGCAAGTGATCCACCCCACCAACAACAAATCCATACTGCTCATATAAGCGGCAGGCAGCCAGGTTATTGTTCTGGGTTTCCAGCATGATTCCAGGCAGGTTGTGCTTGTGCGTCCAGAACTGCGCGACATCCAGCAACGATCGGGCAACGCCGCTACGGCGCGCCGATACATCGACTGCCAACTCGTCGACGTGCGCAAAACCATTCCAGTGCCGACTCAGGACCATGTGCCCGACAGGACGCTCGTCCAGCCAGGCGACCATCACGGTGCTGTCGGCAGCGTCCCGATAGTCGCAGAACTCCTGAGAGTCGATACCGTAGTTCTTGCTGTAGGGTTCGACCGGTTCGACATGCCAGCACGCTACAGGCTTGCCCACTTCCACCGCCGCATAGCCGCTGACGGTGAATGTGAATTCGCTGTTGAGGATGTAGTCCTCGAAGCACTCGTCAGCAATGCGAATGCTCAGTGCCGGATTGGCCAAAGTCGTGAGTCCATTCAGTTACCAGTGAATCGGTCTAGCTTTGATTATGCCTGCTGCGCAGCGGCTGCTGCTTCCTGCAACTGCACCCATAACGCGGGGGCACCAGCAGCCTTGGCAATCGCCGCCATGCGAACATCGTGTTCAGCCAGATCACTTTCACTGGCACGGATGACGCGGCAGGGCTGGCGGTCGGCTGGCAAGCGACGAATCTCGGTCGCTGTATTACCCGAGCCTTCCCCCGAACCATTGCCGTCACTGGCATTGCCTGCCAGGGACAGGCTGGTCTGGCCGCCAGTCATGGTCAGGTAAACGTCAGCGAGAATCTCGGAGTCGAGCAATGCGCCGTGCAATTCACGGCCAGAGTTGTCGACGCCATAACGTTTGCACAAGGCGTCCAGGCTGTTGCGCTGACCCGGATGCCGCTCACGCGCCATCATCAAGGTATCGAGCACGGTGCAGTGCTGAGTGATATCAGCCCTCTCCTGCTGGCCGATCAGGGCGAATTCGTTGTTGATGAAGCCAACGTCGAACGCCGCGTTATGGATGATCAGCTGTGCGCCCTTGATGAACTCGAAGAACTCATCGGCGACTTCAGCAAAACGCGGCTTGCCGACCAGAAATTCGTTAGTGATGCCGTGGACGCCGATAGCGCCCTCGTCACTTTCCCGATCGGGTTGCAGGTACACGTGAAAATGCCGCCCGGTCAGGCGGCGGCCTATCAGTTCGACACAACCAATCTCGATGACGCGGTGGCCATCGGTGACCGGCATACCGGTCGTTTCGGTATCGAGTACTACGCTACGCATGTTTGATGCCTCTTACTTCGTCAACACCACGATTGGCCAACTGGTCGGCCCGCTCGTTCCCCGGGTGCCCGATATGACCACGGACCCATTTCCAGGTCACGGTGTGACGATTAACTTGTTCGTCCAGCAGCTTCCAGAGATCGGCATTTTTTACCGGCTCTTTGGCGGCCGTCTTCCAGCCGCGCTTCTTCCAGTTAACCATCCACTCGGTGATGCCTTTCATCACATATTGCGAGTCGGTGACCAGCAGAACTTCACAGGGGCGCTTGAGCTCTTCAAGGCCACGAATGGCGCCCAACAGCTCCATACGATTATTGGTGGTATTGGCTTCGCCGCCCCACAGTTCCTTTTCAACACCCTTACAGACCAGCAACGCGCCCCAGCCGCCAGGCCCGGGGTTGCCTTTACAGGCGCCATCGGTGAACAGTTCAACGGTATCGCTCATTACAAACATCCAGAATTAGTTGGCTTGAGCGCTATTCAGGCTCGCAAGTGTCTCGATTGACCTTGGCCATGGGGAGTGGAATCAGCTTGCCCATTGGTTCGCGGCGCAACTCCCGCAAAGGCCGCAATCCTACCACTAGCTTGCGTGCGACTAATAAATAGAAGCCGCCGCCCGGGCTTTGCCAGCCATCGCCGAGACGTTCAAGGCCTGACAGGCGAGCTTGCCAGCTCGCTGAAGCAAGCGGCGGACGATAGCATCCGAAGCGCCGCTTCTCCAGTGCGAAGCCCAGCAGATTCAGCCAGTCGGCGACCCTTGACGGGGAAATACAGCGCGCTTTGTGCAGCGCATCCTTGGCAAAAAAATGCCGCAGGCCCCACGTGCTCCAAGGGTTGATACCGACAATCAACAAATGCCCGCCGGGCCTCACGCTGCTGGCTGCCTCGCGCAGCAAGCCGTGAGGTGACAGGCAGAAATCCAGACCGTGCTGCATCACCACAACGTCCGCCGCATGCTCGCTGAGCGGCCATGCCTGCTCTTCACAGACAATCTCGACACCAGGCAGCGGCGCACCCAGGCGCACATTGCGCTGGACTTGCTGCGCTGCGGGCGGCGTTTCGGCTGAAGGGCCGTAATGCACCAGATAACCACCGAAAAAGCGCCCGAGCTCTTCTTCCAGAACCCGTCGTTCTTCCTGCAATAAAAGCTGGCCTAAAGGGCCTGACAGCCAGTCGCGTGCTGAACTGATCAGCGCCAGCCATTCAGGATCAGCCTGTGCGAATGCTTCATCGGTCATGTGTGATCCTCGCATCAAGCGTCATCAGACTCTAAGATGCCTCATTGTTTCCCGCTAAGCGAACTGCGCCATGATACAGATTGATGCCCTGCCGGCTTTTAACGACAACTACATCTGGTTGTTACAAGATCCTTCGAGCAAACGCTGTGCCGTGGTTGATCCCGGAGACGCTGCCCCCGTCATCAATTGGCTGGAACAACATCCGGACTGGACCCTCAGCGACATCCTGATCACCCATCATCATCACGACCATGTGGGCGGTGTTGCGCAACTCAAGCAGCGTACGGGCGCCCAGGTAGCGGGTCCGGCAACGGAAAACATTCCGTCGCGGGACATCAGCCTCGCCGATAACGACCGGATCAACGTCCTGGGACTCGATTTCGATGTCATCCTCGTTCCGGGCCACACCCTGGGCCATATCGCTTTTTACCATGCAGGCTCGGAAAAGCCGTTGCTGTTCTGTGGCGACACACTCTTCGCCGCAGGTTGCGGGCGTCTGTTCGAAGGCACACCGGTACAAATGCACCAATCGCTGAGCCGCTTGACCGAACTTCCAGATGACACGCTGGTGTACTGCGCTCACGAATACACGCTCAGCAATCTGCGCTTCGCCCAAGCCGTCGAGCCACACAACGCGGACATCGCAGAGCGTTTGGCCGAAGTGACCGGGTGGCGCAACGAAAACCGTATCAGCCTCCCGTCAAATCTCGCGCTGGAACGTCTCACAAACCCATTCATTCGCACCAATGAAACATCTGTTAAACAAAAAGCAGACGAACGGAGCGGCACCGATAATCAGTCTCCGAGCGAGATTTTTGCTGCCTTGAGAGCTTGGAAGGATACGTTCTAAAAAGCGCAATACTGAGCACAAAATCGTTGAAAGGTTGACCATTGGCAGGGGGGTTTCTAGAATCGCCCGACATTTTCGCCTGGAACTATCTCCCAGCCAATGTCGTCATCTATACGCAGAACCACTAATTCAGACGCATTGACTCGGTTAGCTCAGGCTATTGCCGTAGCCGTGAGCGCCACGCTTGCCGGCTGCCAGACCACTAGCCACGTCGAACCCAGCAGTAGCCACCGCGCGCCCAATCTGGCCGCGGGCATCAAGCAAAAACCGATCTTTCTTACCCATAAACCTGCCCCGCTTGCGCCACCGCAAGATGTCTGGGAGCGGATGCGTCAGGGCTTTCAGTTGCAACAAGGCAACGACCTGAACCCACGCATCGATCAGCAACGCCTCTGGTTTGCCAACAATCCGTCGTTCCTGGAAAACGCCGGCGAGCGCGGCAGCCTTTATATGCACTACATCGTCGAGCGTCTTGAAGAGCGCAACATGCCGCTGGAACTGGCGCTGCTGCCCGTTATCGAGAGCGCCTACAACCCAATGGCCGTGTCGCGCAGCAAAGCCGTCGGCCTGTGGCAGTTCATCCCGTCGACCGGACGCTACTTCAACCTGCGCCAGACCAGCTTCTACGATGGCCGCCGTGACATCCAGGCTTCCACCGTTGCAGCCATGGACTACCTGACGCGTCTGCACGACATGTTCAATGGCGACTGGCTGCTGGCGCTGGCTGCTTATAACGCTGGCGAGGGCACGGTCAGCCGGGCCATCGAGCGTAACGAAAAGCTTGGCCTGCCAACCGATTACTGGAACCTGCCCCTGCCGCAGGAAACCAAGGACTACGTACCCAAGCTGCTGGCCCTGTCCCAAGTGGTACTTGCGCCCGAAGCCTACGGCGTCAACCTTAACCCGATTGCCAACGAACCCTATTTCGAAGTCGTCGAACTGAACCAGCGCATGGACCTGTCCAGAGTCGCCGCGATGGGTAACATCGACGAAGACGAACTGATCCAGCTCAACCCGGCATTCAAGAAGCACATGACTATCGATGGCCCCAAGCACCTGTTGGTGCCGACGGCCAAGAAGCAGTTGCTGACTGCCAATCTGTCGAACATGAAGCCTCAGGAACTGGTTGACTGGCAGCAGTATCGGGTTCGCAAAGGCGACACACTTGCCAGCCTGGCCAGCCGCTATCAGGTTTCGGTCAGTTCGCTGAAAAGCAGCAACAAGCTGTCCGGCAACAGCCTGCGTGTGAGTCAGTCGCTGAGTATTCCGACTCAGCCGGGCATGACACCTTCAAAACCGGTGTTCGAAGAACTGGCGCGTAACGAAAAACCTGCACGCAGCAGAAATTACACCGTCAAGAGCGGTGAAAACCTGTCAATCATCGCCAAGGCCAACAAAGTCGACGTCAAGGATCTGCAGCGCTGGAACAAGCTTTCCGGACAGAACCTGAAGGTCGGTCAGACGCTGGTGATGGAAGACAACACCCCGAAAGCCAAAACCACTGCGACCGCAAGCGCAGCCCCGGCTGACAAGAAGTCCATGCAGTACAAGATCCAGAAAGGTGACTCGATGTATTTGGTCGCCAAGCGCTTCAACGTTGAAATGCAGCATCTCAAACGCTGGAACCCGCGCAGCGGTTCAGCACTCAAGCCGGGCCAGACCCTGACTGTTTATCTGCCGCATTGATGCATCCCTTCACGCAGAGAACACGGGCCTTGTAGGCGCTAACTTGTTGGCGAGGTGTTTGCCTGACACACCAAGTCAGGCGGCTCGCGAACAAGTTCACTCCTACAGGGAACGCGTTTGCCGCATGACAGCGCACTGTAAGCATCACCGTGCGGTCTCCTGCAAGGCAGCTGCCTGCGCTGAACCCTTTTTCCTGTCGATACAAGCTGTTACTGTTGACGACCCAAAAGCCCAAGCCGTCTGGATCGTGATACGTCCCTTCCTGCTACTCATCAGCCTGGCCTTGAGCTTTCCCGTCTACGCAGCCATCAGCGAGAGCCATGGCTACGCGCAGTTTGGTGTCCTCAAGTATCCGGCCAGCTTCACGCATTTCGACTGGGTAAACCCCGAGGCGCCGAAAGGTGGCACCTTGCGAATGATGGCTTTCGGCACGTTCGACACGCTCAACCCTTACACCTTCAAGGGCAGCAGCCCGATTTCCACCGGCAATTTCCTGCAGTACGGCGTCAACGAGCTGAATGAGCCGTTGATGGTGGGTACGGGTCAATACGATCCGTCCGGTGACGAGCCAACGTCGAGCTATGGCCTGATCGCGCAGAGTGTCGAGTTCAGCGAAGACCGCAGCTGGGTGGTGTTCAATATTCGCCCTCAGGCCCGCTTTCACGACGGCAAGCCGATTACTGCCTACGATGTAGCGTTTTCCTACCGTACCCTGCTCAAGGACGGCCATCCGCAGTACCGCACTGCCCTGCAGGAAGTGCAGCGGGTCGACATCCTTAATCGTCAGCGTATTCGCTTCGTCTTCAAACGCACGGGTAATCCACTGTTGATCCTGCGTCTGGGCGAATTACCCGTGCTGCCGCAACACTACTGGAAGGACCGTGACTTCAAGGCCACCACCTTTGAGCCACCGCTGGGCAGCGGGCCGTATCGTATTACCAAGGTCCAGCCCGGCCGCCAATTGATCTTCGAGCGAGTCAGGGATTACTGGGGCAAGGATCTACCGGTCAATCGTGGCAAGTACAACTTCGACCGGGTTGAAGTGGAGTTCTACCGCGATAGCGACGTGGCCTTCGAAGCGTTCAAAGCCGGCGAGTTCGATATTTACATCGAGCACCAGGCCAAGAACTGGTCCACGGGTTACAACTTTCCGGCCATTGCCAACGGCCAGGTGATCAAGGCTCAGATCGAGCACAAGATTCCGACCCAGACTCAGGGTCTGTTCATGAATACCCGGCGCGCCATGTTCGCCGACGTCCGCGTGCGCGAAGCGCTGGGGATGATGTTCAACTTCGAATGGACCAATCGCACCCTGTTCAGCGACGCCTATTCGCGTACCACGAGTTACTACCCCAACAGCGAATTTTCCGCGACCGGCCTGCCCACCGGTGCCGAATGGCTGCTGCTGTCGGCTTATCGCGAGCAATTGCCAGCAAGCCTGTTCACGCAGCCTTTTACCGTGTCGAAGACCGACGGCGGCGGCATCCCCCGGGAAACCCTGCGTAAAGCCCTGAAATTGTTCGGCGAGGCGGGCTGGAAGCTGTCGGACCACGGCCTGGTGAACGCCAAAGACCAGCAACTGCGTTTTGAGATCCTGCTGGTCAACCCGAGCCTTGAGCGCATTCAACAGCCTTTTATTGAAGACCTGCGCCGGATCGGCATCGACGCCCGCTTGCGCACGGTAGACCGCGCCCAGTACAAGCAGCGGCTGGACCAGTTCGATTTCGACATGATCAGCATGACCATGGCGCAGACCCTCAGCCCCGGTCTGGAGCAGTGGCAGTACTTCCATTCCAGCCAGGCCGCGATCAAGGGCAGCAAGAATTACGCGGGTGTCGCCAATCCGGTGGTCGACGGCCTGCTCAATCAATTACTCGCCGCGCAGACACGGGACACGCAAGTGGCCGCCGCCCGCGCGCTGGATCGCGTGCTGCTGTCGCAGCACTACATGATCCCCAACTGGTATCTGAATAATCATCGCCTGGCGTACCGCAACCGGTTCGCCATGGTCACCACCCCGCCCTACACCCTGGGTTTGCGTGCGTGGTGGTTAAAGCCTCTGGAGAAGTCCCAATGAACCCGTTGCGTTCCCTGCTCTCTCGGGCTGGCGGCCTGCTGCTGGTCGGCCTTGCCTGCACCGTCCAGGCTGCGCCTCAGCATGCCCTGACGCTTTATGACGAAGCACCGAAGTACCCTGCCAACTTCAAGCATTTCGACTATGTGAATCCGGACGCCCCTAAAGGCGGCACCCTGCGCCAGGCGGGCTTCGGCGGTTTCGACAGCCTCAACCCGTTTATCAACAAGGGCACGCCCGCCGAAGACATTGGCATGATCTACGACACGCTGGCCCGCTCCAGCCTCGATGAGCCACTCACCGAGTACGGACTGATCGCCAGCAAAATCGAGAAAGCCGCGGATAACACCTGGGTACGCTTCTATTTGCGGCCTGAAGCGCGCTTCCATGACGGCCACCCGATCCGCGCCGAAGACGTCGAGTTTTCCTTTAATACCCTGATCAAGGACGGCTCGCCGATGTACCGGGCGTACTACGCCGGAGTAGACAAGGTGGTCGTCGAGGATCCGCTGCGGGTCCTGTTCAAGTTCAAGAACAGCGACAGCCGCGAATTGCCGTTGATCATCGGTCAGTTGCCGGTATTGCCGAAACACTTCTGGGCGACCCGCGAATTCACCAAAGGCAACCTCGAATTTCCGTTGGGCAGCGGTCCGTACAAGGTCGCAGAGGTCAAGGCCGGTCGCTCGGTTCGCTACGAACGGGTCAAGGATTATTGGGCCAAAGACCTGCCGGTCAATCGCGGCCAGTACAACTTCGACGTGATGAATTACGACTACTACCGCGACAGCGACGTGGCTCTGCAAGCGCTTAAAGCCGGACAGTACGACTACCGCGAAGAGAACACGGCCAAGAACTGGGCTGCTGCCTACGACATCCCGGCAGTGCGCGACGGTCGGCTAATCAAGGAAGAGTTTCCCAATGGCAACCCGCAGGGCATGCAGGGGTTCGTCATGAACCTGCGCCGTCCGGTGTTCCAAGACCCGAAAGTGCGTGAAGCATTGACCCTGCTGTTCGATTTCGAATGGACCAACAAGCAATTGTTCAGCGGCTCCTATACGCGCACCAAAAGCTATTTCGACAATTCGGAGATGGCCTCAAGCGGCCTGCCTTCTGCTGCCGAGCTGAAGCTTCTTGAGCCATTGCGCGGCAAGATTCCTGACCGGGTGTTCACTGAAGAATTTGTACTGCCGACCACCGACGGCAGTGGCATGATCCGGCCGCAGATGCGCCGTGCGTATCAGTTGCTGCAAGAGGCTGGCTGGCGCATCAAGGACGACCAGATGACCGATGCTCAGGGCAACCCGGTCAAACTGGAATTCCTTATGGCACAGACCGCCTTCGAGCGGGTCATGCTGCCTTACAAACGCAACCTCAAAGACCTGGGCATCGAACTGACAATCCGTCGTGTGGATGTTGCCGAGTACATGAACCGCCTGCGTTCCCGGGACTTCGACATGATTGTCAGCAGTTTTCCGCAATCTTCGTCGCCAGGTAACGAGCAGCGTGAGTTTTTCCACTCGGTCAGCGCTGACCGTACCGGCAGCCGCAACTTCATGGGCCTCAAAGACCCGGCAGTGGACGCACTGGTCGATGGCCTGATCAACGCAGACTCACGGGAAAGCCTGGTCGCCCATACCCGGGCGCTGGACCGCGTGTTGCTGTGGGGTTTCTACATGGTGCCTAACTGGCACATCAAGAGCTGGAGGGTCGTCTACTGGAACCATCTGGCACACCCGAAAGCCAAGGCATTGTCGGACATTGGCCTGAACACGTGGTGGGCGAAACCTGACGTACAGCCTGCTCCGCCGCAGCCCGGCCCGTCAGTAGATACCGAGAAGGAGGAGCGCTGAGATGCTGGCCTACATCCTGCGGCGGCTGCTGCTGATCATCCCGACCCTGTTCGGCATCCTGCTGATCAACTTTGTAATCATTCAAGCCGCGCCCGGCGGGCCGGTGGAACAAATGATCGCCAAGCTCGAAGGCTTCGAGGGTGCCACCAGCCGTATCGCTGGCGGTGGCTCCGAAGTCTCGGTGGCGGGCTCCAACTATCGCGGCGCGCAGGGGCTGGACCCGGCGCTGGTGAAAGAAATCGAGAAGATGTACGGCTTCGATAAATCGGCGCCGGAACGTCTCTGGATCATGATCAAGAATTACGCTCACCTGGACTTCGGCGACAGCTTCTTCCGTGATGCCAAGGTGGTCGACCTGATCATCGAGAAGATGCCGGTATCCATCTCTCTGGGGCTGTGGAGCACGCTGATCATGTACCTGGTGTCGATCCCGCTGGGGATCGCCAAAGCGACCCGGCACGGCAGTCACTTCGACGTCTGGACCAGCTCGGCGATCATCGTCGGCTACGCGATTCCGGCGTTCCTGTTCGCCATCCTGCTGATTGTGGTCTTCGCCGGGGGCAGTTACTTCGACTGGTTCCCACTACGCGGCCTGACCTCGAACAACTTCGACGAGTTAAGCACGGGCGGCAAGATTCTCGATTACTTCTGGCACCTGGCGCTGCCCATCACGGCTCTGGTGATCGGTAACTTTGCAACCATGACCCTGCTGACCAAAAACAGCTTCCTCGATGAAATCGGCAAGCAGTACGTGACCACCGCCAAAGCCAAAGGCCTGAGCAACAATCGCGTGCTTTACGGCCATGTGTTCCGCAATGCAATGCTGCTGGTGATTGCAGGTTTTCCGTCGGCGTTCATCGGCATCTTCTTCACCGGCTCGCTGCTGGTGGAAGTGATTTTCTCCCTCGACGGCCTGGGCCTGATGAGTTTCGAAGCCGCCATCAACCGCGACTATCCCGTGGTGTTTGGCACGCTGTTTATCTTCACCCTGCTGGGGCTGGTGGTGAAACTGATCGGGGACATCACCTACACCCTGGTGGACCCGCGCATCGACTTCGAAAGCAGGAAACATTGATATGAAGTTGTCTCCTCTGAACCGTCGACGCTTCGAGCGTTTCAAGGCCAACAAACGCGGCTGGTGGTCGCTGTGGCTGTTCCTGATCCTCTTCGTCCTGAGCCTGGGCGCGGAACTGATCGCCAACGACAAACCACTGGCCATACGGTATGACGGCGCGTGGTACTTCCCGGTGCTGGAGCGCTATCCGGAAACCACTTTTGGTGGCGAATTTCCGCTGGAAGCCAATTACAAAAGCCCCTACATCAAAGAGCTGCTGGCAGCCAAAGACGGCTGGACCTTATGGGCCCCGATCCCGTTCAGCTACCAGAGCATCAACTACGACCTGAAAGTACCTGCCCCTGCCCCGCCCTCATCGGAAAACCTGCTCGGTACGGATGATCAGGGCCGTGACGTACTCGCGCGAGTGATCTACGGCTTCCGGATTTCGGTGCTGTTTGCCCTGACGTTGACCGTGCTCAGCTCAATCATCGGCGTTATCGCCGGTGCATTGCAGGGTTTCTACGGCGGCTGGGTGGATCTGGTCGGGCAGCGCTTCCTGGAAGTCTGGTCAGGATTGCCGGTCCTTTACCTGCTGATCATTCTTGCCAGCTTCGTGCAGCCCAACTTCTGGTGGTTGCTAGGCATCATGCTGCTGTTTTCCTGGATGAGCCTGGTAGACGTGGTACGCGCCGAGTTCCTGCGCGGACGCAATCTGGAATACGTGCGCGCCGCCCGGGCGCTGGGCATGGAGAACGGCGCGATCATGTTCCGCCACATTCTGCCCAACGCCATGGTCTCGACCATGACCTTTATGCCGTTTATCCTCACCGGCGCCATCGGCACACTGACGGCGCTGGACTTCCTCGGCTTCGGCTTGCCAGCAGGGTCGCCGTCACTGGGCGAGCTGGTTGCCCAGGGTAAATCCAACCTGCAAGCTCCATGGCTGGGCATCAGCGCCTTCGCCGTGCTGGCCCTGATGCTGAGTCTGCTGGTGTTCATCGGCGAATCCGCACGCGATGCTTTCGACCCAAGGAAATGAAATGAACAATGACAATCTGATCGAGATCCGCGATCTGGCCGTCGAGTTCGTGTCCGGCGAAGGCTGTCAGCGCGTGGTCGAAGGCATCAATTTTGATATCCGCCGGGGCGAAACCCTGGCACTCGTGGGCGAAAGCGGCTCGGGTAAATCGGTCACCGCACACTCGATCCTGCGCCTGCTGCCCTACCCGTTGGCTCGCCACCCAAGCGGCAGCATTCGCTATGCCGGTCAGGACCTGTTGACCCTGGATGAGAAAAAACTGCGCAAGATTCGCGGTAATCGCATCGCGATGATCTTCCAGGAACCGATGACCTCGCTCAACCCGTTGCAGTCGATCGAGAAGCAAATCAATGAAGTTCTCGGACTGCACAAAGGCCTGACCGGCAAGGACGCGACCCGCCGCACCCTTGAGTTGCTGGAACTGGTAGGCATCCCGGAACCGGTGAAACGCCTGAAAGCCCTGCCCCATGAATTATCGGGCGGCCAACGGCAACGGGTGATGATCGCCATGGCCTTGGCCAACGAGCCGGAGCTGCTGATTGCCGACGAGCCGACCACGGCGCTGGACGTCACGGTACAGCTGAAAATCCTCGAACTACTCAAGGAATTGCAGGCGCGTCTGGGCATGGCCTTGCTGCTGATCAGCCATGACTTGAACGTTGTGAAGCAAATAGCCAACCGCGTATGTGTCATGCAGCGCGGTTGCATCGTCGAACAAGCGTCCTGTGACGAATTGTTTCGTTCGCCCCAGCATCCGTACACCAAAATTCTGCTCAGCGCAGAGCCTAGCGGCGGCCCGGCGGCCAATCCGGCGGGTGCACCGCTGCTGGAAGTTGAGGATTTGCGGGTCTGGTTTCCGATCAAGAAAGGCCTGTTCAAGCGGACCGTCGATCACGTCAAGGCTGTGGACGGCATCCACTTCAGTCTGCCCAAAGGGCAAACGCTGGGGATTGTCGGTGAAAGCGGCTCGGGCAAATCGACGTTGGGCCTGGCGATTCTTCGTCTGATCGGTAGCCAGGGAGTCATCCGATTCCAGGGTGAAACGCTAGACTGCCTGTCGCAGCAACAGATTCGTCCGTTGCGTCGACAGATGCAGGTGGTTTTTCAGGACCCGTTCGGCAGTCTGAGCCCGCGAATGTCGGTGGGTGAAATCGTTGGCGAAGGCCTGCGTATCCATCGCATGGGCACAGCGGCCGAACAGGAAACTGCAATTATCGAAGCACTCAGAGAGGTAGGACTGGATCCGGAAACCCGGCACCGCTACCCTCACGAGTTCTCCGGAGGGCAACGGCAGAGGATCGCCATTGCCCGGGCACTGGTCTTGAAACCGGCGCTGATTCTGCTGGACGAGCCCACTTCGGCGCTCGACCGGACAGTGCAGCGTCAGGTAGTCGAGCTGCTGCGCTCACTGCAGACCAAGTACAACCTGACGTATTTGTTTATCAGCCATGACCTGGCTGTCGTCAAAGCCCTCAGCCACCAATTGATGGTGGTCAAGCAGGGTCAAGTGGTCGAACAGGGTGACGCGCAAGAAATCTTTGCCGCACCGCAACATTCTTATACACAGCAGTTGCTGGAAGCCGCCTTTTTGGCACCAGTAGCTGTCGATTAACCTGAAGAGGAACAACACATGGGTTTTCTCGCCGGTAAGCGCGTCCTGATCGTCGGTGTCGCTAGCAAACTGTCCATCGCATCCGGCATCGCTGCCGCCATGCATCGCGAGGGTGCAGAGCTTGCCTTCACCTACCAGAACGACAAACTCAAAGGTCGCGTCGAAGAATTCGCCGCTGGCTGGGGTTCGGGCCCTGAGCTGTGCTTCCCTTGTGACGTAGCCAGTGACGAAGAAATCGCCAAGGTCTTTGAAGACCTGAGCAAGAAATGGGACGGCCTGGACGTTATCGTTCACTCCGTAGGCTTTGCTCCAGGCGACCAGCTGGATGGCGACTTCACCGACGCCACGACGCGCGAAGGTTTCCGCATCGCTCACGACATCAGCGCCTACAGCTTCGTGGCGCTGGCCAAAGCCGGTCGCGAAATGATGAAAGGCCGCAATGGCAGCCTGCTGACCCTGTCGTACCTGGGTGCCGAGCGCACCATGCCGAACTACAACGTGATGGGCATGGCCAAGGCCAGCCTGGAAGCCGGTGTACGTTATCTGGCAGGCAGCCTGGGTCCGGAAGGCACTCGCGTCAACGCGGTATCGGCCGGTCCGATCCGTACCCTGGCAGCTTCGGGTATCAAGAACTTCCGTAAGATGCTGGCCGCGAACGAAGCGCAGACCCCGCTGCGTCGTAACGTGACCATCGATGAAGTCGGTAACGCTGGCGCGTTCCTGTGCTCGGACCTGGCGTCCGGCATCAGCGGCGAAATCATGTACGTAGACGGCGGTTTCAACACCACCGCCATGGGCAACATCGAAGAGTAATCTTCGAACCGGCCTGTGAAAAAGCCCGCAGCTCGTGAGAGTTGCGGGCTTTTTTGTGGGCGGCGTCAGGCCTCATGACACACCGCCATCGCAGCCTTCGGCAGCGCCTACGTAACCGTGGCTCCTCTAGATCAGGGCGGTTCCTCTAGATCAGGCAACTACACAATCAAACCACCTCCTCCCCTCGCGCATTGAACTGCAACGCCGCCAGCCTGGCATACAGCGGGTTGCTGACGATCAATTGCTGATGCGTGCCTACGGCTACCAGTTTTCCTTGATCAATAACCGCAATCCGGTCCGCGTTCTGCACCGTAGCCAGTCGATGGGCGATCACCAGTGTGGTGCGGCCTTTCATCAAGCCCGGCAATGCCTCCTGAATCAGATGCTCACTCTGGGCATCCAGTGCGCTGGTCGCTTCGTCCAGCAGCAGAATCGGCGCATCCACCAGCAAAGCCCGAGCGATGGCAAGACGTTGACGCTGACCGCCAGACAAGCCGAGCCCGCCGTCTCCCAGGTGGGTTTGATATCCGTTGGCCATTTGCAGGATGAATTCGTGAGCGTGGGCAATACGCGCTGCGGCCTCGACCTGTTCGGTCGTAGCGCTGGCATTGCCGTAGCGAATGTTCTCTTCGACACTGCCGAAAAACAGCGCTGGCGTTTGCGAAACCAGTGCAAAGTTGCGACGCAAGTCCAGCGGATCCAGTCGCGTGATCGGTATGCCTTCGACAAGGATTTGCCCGTGCTGTGGATCATAGAAACGCAGCAGCAAATCAAACAATGTCGATTTACCCGCACCTGAAGGACCGACCAGCGCCAGGGTTTCCCCCGGTTCGATGGTCAGGGTCAGGTTGTCCACGGCCTTGTGTTCCGGGCGTGACGGGTAGCTGAAGCTAACTGCCTCCAACGCCAGACGACCACTGATCCGCTCTGGCAATTGCAGAAGATCGCTGGTCGGGGGCGTAATCTCGCTTTTCGCCCGCAGCAGTTCGGAGATTCGCTCGGCAGCACCCGCCGCCCGCTGCAGCTCGCCGATAACTTCGCTCAGGGTGCCGAAAGCACTGCCCACGATCAGCGCATAAAACACGAACGCCGCCAGTTCACCGCTGGAAATGGTGCCTTCGATGACATCCATGCCGCCGACCCACAACATCACGGCCACCGCACCCAGCACCAGCACGATTACCAGCGTGATGAGCCATGAGCGCTGCAGGATGCGCTTGCGAGCGGTCTGAAACGCGTCTTCGGCAGTTTTGGCAAACCGCGCCTTGTCTTGCTGCTGATGGTTGTAGGCCTGAACCGTCTTGATCTGCCCTAGCGCTTCGGACACGTAGCTGCCGACATCAGCAACACGGTCCTGGCTTTCCCGGGACAGGCTGCGCACCCGACGGCCAAAGATCAGGATCGGCGCGACCACCAGTGGCAGCGCCACGACGACAATGCTGGTGAGTTTGGGATTGGTGATGAACAGCAGGACGATCCCGCCTATCACCATCAAAGCGTTGCGCAGGAACATCGACAATGACGAACCAATGACCGATTGCAGCAAGGTTGTATCGGCGGTCAGGCGTGACTGGATTTCCGAACTGCGATTATTTTCATAGAAGCCCGGATGCAGATTGATCAGGTGATCGAAGACCTTCTTGCGCAAGTCCGCCACGACTCGTTCGCCAATCCAGGAAACCAGATAGAAACGCACAAAGGTGCCAGCCGCCAGGCCCATGACCAGCAGCATAAACACACCGATGGATTGATTGAGCAGGTGCGGTGAGCGCGTGACGAAACCCTGGTCCACGAGCATTTTGATCCCCTGCCCGATCGACAGCGTAATCCCGGCCGTGACGATGAGCGCGATCAGCGCGCCAACCGTTTGCCAGCGATAAGGAGCCATGAACTGCGCCGCCAGACGAATGGCCTGGCGCTGACGGCTTGAAAGCAATGAAGCCATGAAAACTGAACCCGCATGAAAGGCTGAAGCCAGAGCCTACACCGGTGCAGAAGGCTTTTCTCTGCTTTTACCACCGGGCAGGTGCTGATGAACTCTCGCGATAAGCCTTAGTCTGGATAGTTATGACCGCTGATACAGTCCCCTAGAGAGGATTGATCTAAGCGAACGCTGGCGGTTATGTACGGTTTCTGGTGGACTTAACCCGTGTTCGATGTTGCCGAAGGATGTCACGGCAGAGTCATTGAACGCGGTTAGTCTAAGCACAACACCTGATGAAGGAGACAGGCCATGAGCTTGCAAGCAAACAGCAATGAAGTGCCAGTCGTACGAGCCAACCCGCAGCTGCCTGTAGGCGGCGCAATCCTGGACAAGGACGGGCGCGAAGTCGTGATTACTGAAGAGATGGTTCAGGCTGCTTGTCAGGAATGCGACAAAAACTGGGTTACACCTGAAAAACAAGATTGAGCAACGCCCCAAATTTAGAACCCGACGTCAACGTCGGGTTTTTTCTGCCTGAAATTTAACTCATCGAAATCAGACAGCCGGAACGACTACCGCACCCAGCGCCACCACCAACTGCTGCAACGCAGCCGATTGGCCATTGATTCGCACCTTCAAGCCCTCGATCTCGCGACGCGGCGGATAATTTTTGCGCAGCAGGTCGAACGCTACTGGCTGGCTGATCGAGCCGACAAGACTACGCCGGAAGTCGGCATCATCACGGCGTGGGTCATAGACGCCACGACACAGCGTGTTCAACGCCCAGACCGGATCGGTGCGCTCATCCAGGGTGACTTCAGCCAGCCACGGTTTGGGCAACAGATCGACAAGGCTGATGCGAGCTTCCTGACCCAGAAATGCACACAAAGCCTGATAAATCTGCGCAGTGCCCCGCTGCCGTCCATCGAGGCTGTAGCCCGCGATATGCGGCGTGCCGATCACGCACAGGTCAGCCAGTTCGGTATTCACCCTAGGCTCGCCTTCCCAGACGTCCAGCACGGCTTGCAGGTCTTCACGATCCAGCAGTGTGTCGTGCAGGGCGGCATTGTCGACGACGGGGCCACGACTGGCGTTGATCAACCAACTGCCGTGTTTGAGCTGCTGCAAGCGTGTCTGATCGAGCAGATGCCAGGTCGGATGTTCACCACTCTTGTCCAGCGGGGTGTGCAGGCTGATCACGTCACAGCGCTGGAGGATTTCTTCCAGGCTGACGAAGTCACCGCCCTCGACCGCTTGCCGGGGAGGATCGCAGACCAGCACATTCCAACCCAGCGCCTTCAGCACCTTGATTAACCGCCCGCCGACCTGACCCGCGCCGACCACGCCATAGGTGCGCTGCGCCAGGTCTACGCCTTCGATTTCCGCCAGGGTCAGCAAACTGCCGAGCACGTAATCCACCACACCACGGGCATTACAGCCCGGCGCGCTGGACCACTGAATGCCTGCTTGCTGGAAGTGCTCCAGATCCAGATGGTCTGTGCCGATGGTGCAGGTGCCGACAAAACGTACCGGGCTGCCTTCGAGCAGTTCGCGGGTCACCGGCGTCACCGAGCGCACCAACAGAATGTCGGCATCGGCCACGGCGGCGCGATCAATGGAACGGCCGGGCAAACGCCGGATCTCGCCAAAAGCGGCAAAGAACGCGTCGAGCAACGGAATATTTTCGTCAGCAACAATTCGCATGGTGTACTCCCAGAGGTCGGCGGCAGTTTAGGCATTGATCGTTGCGGATAGGAAGGTGTGTTCGAGCTGGCTGACTCTCAAGCAGGAGACCCTCTGCCTGCAGCCTTTTCAGCAGCGCTTCATTTGTCGTGGGACCGGCTTTAGCCGGGAAGGCGGCATATCTGACAGCAAAAATATGTCGGCTGTACTGGCCCCTTCCCGGCTAAAGCCGGTCCCACGTCAGAAATACTCCGTACCGATCAATCCAGCTTCTTGCGAATCCAGTACAGGAACGTTCCGTCTGCAGCCTCTTGGTCAACCAGATCATGGCCCAGGAATACACAGAACTTGGGAATGTCGCGGCGTGTGGAAGGGTCGGTGGCGATGACCTTGAGCAGGCCGCCAGCAGGCAGGTCGCGGACTTTCTGATGCAGCATCATCACCGGCTCAGGGCAATTGAGACCGGTGGCATCGAGAATGGCGTCCACGGGCTGACTTTGGATGGGTTCAGACATAAGCACTCCAGAAACAGGCGGGCATTATCCCGCGTATGCGGGCAGGTCGCTAGCTGCCAAACGCATCCTTGAGAAAGCCCGGTGCGATATAGCGTTCGTAGTGTGCTTCGGACAGCAGGAAAAATTCCCGATCAATGGCATCGCGCAAGTCAGGCAAGGCCCAGTCGCGGAACTCCGGCATCAGCGCCATACCGTAGGCTTCGATATTGGTGATCACCCGCGCGCCCCGCGCAATCAGTTGATAAGCCCAGCAATACTCTGACTGGGCAGGCACGAAGCGGATTTTGCGCTGTTCCAGTTGCGCACGCAGCTTGCCCGCATCAAATACTTCCAGCTTGGCGGTCATCACCTGAACCAGCAGTTGTTCGAGCCTTAGCCACACTGCCCGCTTCTGGTCTTCGTCATAACCGTTCCAGTGGATCACTTCATGGTGGAAACGCTTGCAGCCACGGCACACCAGGTCCCCGTAAACAGTGGAACAAAGGCCGACGCAGGGCGTTTTGATGATTTGATTGGGCATGGCGGACAGGGCAACGACAGGCAAGAACAAGCGCGCATATTAGCCCTTTGTCTAACGAGCTTCACCCCCGAACGTGTAGGGCTAACTTACCTTTACGGAAGATTTGCCGTAGAATCAGCGAGCCTTTTAAGGCGCCAATGTCCGTTGGAAGCTGTTTTCAAAGCGTCACGAGCACAGTCAAAGTAACCCAGCAGTCCGGTGTTGACGCAGGATTCAAGCCCTCGTCAACACTCATCAGCCGTCCTGCAGGCGTAAAACTTTGAAAACAGCTTCTGTAAGGAATTGCCGAAAACCCTGGCCAAGGAACTCAAAAAGTTTCGTCGCGCAGGTTTTTCGGGCAATTCCTGGATGAGCGTCCCGGACACCCATTTGGGACCACTGATGAGGGTAATACTGTGCTTGAAGCCTACCGTAAACACATCGAAGAGCGTGCCGCCCAGGGTATCGTGCCCCAGCCGCTTAACGCCGAACAAACTGCTGGCTTGATCGAGCTGCTGAAGAATCCCCCGGCTGGTGAAGAAACTTTCCTTGTCGACCTGATCACCAATCGCATTCCACCTGGCGTTGACGAAGCTGCCTACGTCAAAGCCGGTTTCCTGTCTGCCCTGGCCAAGGGCGAAGCCACTTCTCCCCTGATCGACAAAAAGCGCGCCGTTGAACTGCTCGGCACCATGCAGGGCGGCTACAACATCGTCACGCTGGTTGACCTGCTGGATGACGCAGAGCTGGCCCCGGTGGCCGCTCAGGAACTCAAGCACACGCTGCTGATGTTCGATGCCTTCCACGACGTGGCTGAAAAAGCCAAGAACGGTAACCCTCACGCCAAGGCTGTGATTCAGTCCTGGGCTGACGGCGAGTGGTTCAAGAAGCGCCCTGTACTGGCCGACAAGATCAGCCTGCGCGTCTTCAAGGTGACTGGCGAAACCAACACCGACGACCTCTCCCCTGCACCTGACGCCTGGTCGCGTCCTGATATCCCGCTGCACGCCCTGGCCATGCTGAAAATGGCCCGTGAAGGCATCGTGCCGGACGTACAAGGCTCCATCGGTCCGATGAAGCAGATCGAAGAAATGCGCGGTCAGGGTTTCCCGATTGCCTATGTTGGCGACGTGGTCGGTACCGGTTCCTCGCGTAAATCCGCGACCAACTCGGTTCTGTGGTTCTTCGGTGACGACGTTCCTTACGTGCCGAACAAGCGCGCTGGCGGTTTCTGCTTCGGCAGCAAAATCGCTCCGATCTTCTACAACACCATGGAAGATGCCGGCGCCCTGCCAATCGAATTCGACGTCAGCAACATGAACATGGGCGACGTGATCGACCTGTATCCGCATGCTGGCAAAGTCTGCAAACACGGTACTGACGAAGTCCTGACCACCTTCGAAATGAAGACACCGGTTCTGTTGGACGAAGTCCGTGCTGGCGGTCGTATCCCGCTGATCATCGGCCGTGGCCTGACTGACAAGGCTCGTGCCGAGCTGGGTCTGGGTCCTACCGACCTGTTCAAACTGCCGGAAGCACCAGTCGACACTGGCAAGGGCTACACCCTGGCGCAGAAGATGGTCGGCAAGGCATGCGGCCTGCCGGAAGGCAAAGGCGTTCGTCCAGGCACGTATTGCGAGCCGAAGATGACTACCGTGGGCTCGCAAGACACCACCGGCCCGATGACTCGCGACGAGCTGAAAGACCTGGCGTGCCTGGGCTTCTCCGCTGATCTGGTCATGCAGTCCTTCTGCCACACCGCTGCTTATCCGAAGCCGATCGACGTCACCACGCACCACACGCTGCCTGACTTCATCATGACCCGTGGCGGCGTTTCCCTGCGTCCGGGCGACGGCATCATCCACAGCTGGCTGAACCGTATGCTGCTGCCGGATACCGTCGGTACCGGTGGTGACTCCCACACCCGTTTCCCGATGGGCATCTCGTTCCCGGCCGGTTCCGGTCTGGTTGCGTTTGCTGCGGCCACCGGCGTAATGCCGCTGGACATGCCGGAATCGATTCTGGTGCGCTTCAAAGGCAAGATGAAGCCTGGCATCACCCTGCGTGACCTGGTTCACGCGATTCCTTACTTCGCCATTCAGTCGGGCTTGCTGACTGTTGAGAAGAAAGGCAAGAAGAACGCCTTCTCCGGTCGTATTCTGGAGATCGAAGGCCTTGATGACCTGAGCATCGAACAGGCTTTCGAACTGTCCGACGCCTCGGCCGAACGCTCTGCTGCCGGTTGCACCATCAAGCTGTCGAAAGAGTCGATCACCGAGTACCTGAACTCCAACATCACCCTGCTGCGCTGGATGATCGGCGAAGGTTACGGCGATGTTCGTACGCTGGAACGTCGTGCTCAAGCGATGGAAGCCTGGGTTGCCAACCCTGAGCTGATGGTTGCCGACGCTGACGCGGAATACGCTGAAATCATCGAAATCGACCTGAACGACATCAACGAGCCAGTGCTGTGCGCACCGAACGATCCGGACGACGCCCGTCTGCTGTCCAGCGTTGCTGGCGAGAAGATCGACGAAGTGTTCATCGGTTCGTGCATGACCAACATCGGCCACTTCCGCGCTGCGGGCAAGTTGCTGGATAAGGTCAAAGGCCAACTGCCAACGCGCCTGTGGCTGTCGCCGCCGACCAAAATGGATGCTCATCAGCTGACGGAAGAAGGCTACTACGGCATCTACGGCAAGGCTGGCGCGCGCATGGAAATGCCGGGCTGCTCGCTGTGCATGGGTAACCAGGCACGAGTAGAGCCGAACTCGACGGTTGTGTCGACTTCGACCCGTAACTTCCCGAACCGTCTGGGTGACGGCGCGAACGTCTACCTGGCCTCGGCCGAGCTGGCTTCCGTTGCTTCGATCCTGGGTCGCCTGCCGACCGTAGAGGAGTACATGGAATACGCGAAACAGATCGATACCATGGCAGCGGACGTATACCGCTACCTGAGCTTCGACCAGATCGCCGAGTTCCGTGAAGTCGCAGCGAACGCCAAGATCCCGGTTGTTCAAGCGTAAAAGCGCAACATCGCGTTAAAAGAACCCCGTCCATGTGACGGGGTTTTTTATTGGCTTCAAACCATCCTGACGTGGGACCGGCTTTAGCCGGGAAAGCGATGTTTCTGACGTCCAATTTTCAGTGACTGTACCGACCTCTTCCCGGCTAAAGCCGGTCCCACGACATCGCGCCAATATGTGCGATCGCGTTTCTCCTGTGGCACAGCGCCCATAAAAAACCCCACATCTCACGATGCAGGGCTTCTCGTTACAACCGAACTAAACCATCAAACCGCGAGGGTCTGTCCACTCATGGCCAGGTCCAGCAGTTCGCGGTTGGCTACGGCATACATCGCGTAGTCCGTGCCGCTTGCTGCGCGGATGTCCACCAGCATGGCGCGCCAGCGGTCGACCATGGCGCTGTGCTGTTCAAGCCACAGGTTCAGGCGCTCCTCGATATCCGCAGGGCCATCGGCCATTTGCAGAACCGAGATGGTGATCGCCCGTTGCTGCCAGTCGATGTCATCACGGAACGCTTCGCGAGCCAGGGCTTGCCAGTTGTTCTCCACCGGCAGGCTGCTGATCTGTTGCAAGTACCAGGTCACGTCCAGCGCGCTACCCACGGCGAAGTAAGCCTTGGCCACATCGGCAGCATTCTGCCCGGTGACGTCAGACGCTTCGATGATCGGCAACAGCGTGTACAGGTGGCTAGTGCCTGCGACCATGCGCGCCAATAGCTCCGGCACGCCAGCTTCGACATAGGCCTGATAGCGGGTCTGCCAGACTTCACGAGTCGGGCCTTCCAGCAGTTCATCGAGTTTAAGACCCAGCGCAGCGAGGTGCGGACCGAAGTGCGCAACATCACGCGCCGCGTCCAGCTCGTTGCGACGGCTACGCAGGAACCAGCGCGTCGCGCGGCGGCCCAGACGCATCAACTCGTCCATCAATGCCAGCTGAATCTCGGCAGGCACCTTGTAGTCCAGCGCCTCGATCTGACGGAACCAGTGCGGCAGGTGGAAGATGTCACGCACGATCACGTAAGCGCCCGCCACGTTGGCCGCACTCATGCCAGTGGACTCTTTGAGCCGCTGCACGAAGGTGATGCCCATGTGGTTGACCAGATCGTTGGCAATCTGGGTGCTGACGATTTCGCGCTTGAGACGATGCTGACGCATGGCGCCGGAGTACTTGGCACCCAGCGATGGCGGGAACGCGGTTTCCATGTCGCGAGCCAGATAGTCATCATCCGGTACGCGGGATTCCAGCAACGCTTCGTTCAGGTCGATTTTGCTGTAGGAGATCAATACCGACAGCTCCGGACGCGTCAGGCCATGACCGGCCGCTACGCGCTCGCTGATCTGCTCTTCAGCAGGCAGGAACTCGATGGCGCGGTCCAGCTTGCCACGGGCTTCCAGATCCGCCATCAGGCGCTTGTACTCGGCAATCCGCTCGTAAGCGCGACGCGTTGCCAGGGACAGGGCCTGGGTTTGCTTGTAGTTGTTGCCCAACACCAGATTGCCGACTTCGTCGGTCATGCTTTCCAGCAGCTGGTTACGCTGCTTTTCGGTCATGTCACCGGCCTGCACGACTTCGTTGAGCAGGATCTTGATGTTCACTTCGTGGTCGGAGCAGTCAACACCAGCCGCGTTGTCGATGAAGTCCGTGTTGGAGCTGCCACCATTGAGCGCGAACTCGACACGGCCCAGTTGGGTCATGCCCAGGTTACCGCCCTCGCCCACCACCTTGCAGCGCAACTCGTCACCGTTGACCCGATGCGCGTCGTTGGCCTTGTCGCCCACATCGGCGTGGCTTTCTTCGCTGGACTTGACGTAAGTACCGATGCCGCCGTTCCACAACAGATCAACCGGCGCCTTGAGCAACGCGTTGAGCAGTTCGGTCGGAGTGAGCTTGTCAGCCTTGATGTCGAAGCGTTCTTTCATTTGCGGCGTGATGGCGATGCTTTTCGCACTGCGCGGGAAGATCCCGCCGCCTGCCGACATGATGCTGGTGTCGTAATCGGTCCAGGCCGAACGCGGCAGGTCATACAGACGCTTGCGCTCGATGAAGCTGCTGGCCGGGTCCGGATTCGGATCGATGAATATATGCAGGTGATTGAACGCCGCCACCAGTTGCAACTTGTCGGACATCAGCAAGCCGTTGCCGAACACGTCGCCTGCCATGTCACCGATGCCGATGACGCTGATGCTGTCTTGCTGAACGTTGATGTTGCGCTCACGGAAGTGACGCTGGACACCGACCCACGCGCCCTTGGCGGTAATGCCCATTTTCTTGTGGTCATAACCGGCCGAACCACCGGATGCAAACGCATCACCCAGCCAGAAGCCGTAATCGATGGCGATGCCGTTGGCGATGTCGGAGAAGGTTGCAGTGCCTTTGTCCGCCGCTACCACCAGGTACGGGTCATCGTCGTCATGACGCACGACGTTGGCAGGCGGAACCAGACCGCCTTCTTTCAGGTTGTCGGTAATGTCCAGCAAGCCGGAGATGAAGATGCGATAGCAGGCGATACCTTCAGCCTGAATATCATCGCGGCTGCCGCCCAGTGGCAGGCGACGCGGCAGGAATCCGCCTTTGGCACCCACTGGCACGATCACCGAGTTCTTCACGTGCTGGGCTTTCACCAAACCCAGGACTTCAGTGCGGAAGTCTTCTTCACGATCCGACCAGCGCAGCCCGCCACGGGCCACGTTACCGAAGCGCAGATGCACGCCTTCGACACGCGGCGAGTAGACGAAGATTTCAAACTTGGGCACCGGCTTTGGCAGCTCGGGAATCAGACGCGGGTTGAACTTGAAGCTGAAGTAGCTCTTGTTCTGACCGTTGGCGTCCGGCTGATAGAAGTTGGTGCGTTGGGTGGCTTTGATCAGGTCCAGATAACGACGCAGGATGCGGTCTTCGTTGAGCACCTGAACGTCGTCCAGTGCCGACAGGATCGCCTGTTCCAGACGCAATTGCTTGTCGTCCAGATCTTCAGTGGTCAGTTTGCGCGCCAGATAGAAGCGGGTTTTGAACAACCGGGTCAGCTCACGGGCAATGTCCGTGTGGTTGTTCAGCGTGCTGGCGATGTAGCCAAGGTCGAAGCCCAGGCGAATCTGTTTCAGGTAACGGGCGTAGGCACGCAGCAGCGCTACGTCGCGCCACGGCAGACCGGCAGTCAGAACAAGACGGTTGAACGCGTCGTTCTCGGCATCGCCACGCACGATGTGGACGAAGGCGTCCTGCAGTGTGTCGTTGAGTTGCTGGATGTCGATTTCCAGGCCTTCAGCCGCGGTGAACGCGAAGTCATGAATCCAGAACTCACGGCCGTTGGTGTGGCGCAGGCGATACGGGAATTCACCCAGTACACGCAGGCCAAGGTTTTCCAGAATCGGCAGTACGTCGGACAGGGCCAGCGGCGTATCGGCGTGGTACAGCTTGCAATGCAGCTGAGCCTTGTCGCCGGACAACGGCTGATAGAAGCTCATCACCAGTGGCTTGGCTTCGCTCAGGTTCAGCAGGTGCTGCATGTCGACCACAGCCGAATGCGCTGCAAAACGCTCGCGATAACCCGCCGGGAAGCCTTTCGGGAAATCCGCCAGCACATTGGTGCCGTGGGCTTCGCCGAAGCTTTCCACCACCAGACTGGCGTAATCGTCTTTCCACGAACGGCAAGCCTGAATCACTTCGTTCTCAAGCTGAACCGGGTCAATGTTCAGATTGACCTTCGGGTCCACCCGCAGAATCAACTGCACGCGCGCCAGAACCGATTCAGAGAAGAAGGTCCAGAACTCGCAGTCGCTGGCCTTGAGGCGTTCCATCAGGACTTGCTGGATCTTCTGGCGTACTTCCGTGGAATAGATGTCACGCGGCACGTAGGCCAGGCAATAGCAGAAGCGACCGTAAGGGTCTTTGCGCAGGAACACGCGAATCTTGTTGCGCTCCTGAATCTGCACGATGGACATCACGGTGTTGAACAGCTCGTCCACCGGGGTCTGGAACAGGTCGTCACGAGGCAGAACTTCGACGACTTGCGCCAGCTCTTTACCCAGGTGAGCCTTGGGATGGAAACCGGAACGGTGCTCGATTTCAGCCACCTTGCGGCGGATGTACGGAATCTCGCGAACGCTTTCGCCATACACCGAGGAGGTGTAGAGGCCCATGAAACGGCATTCCTTGATGACCTTGCCCGATGCATCAATCTGGCGGATCGACACGTAATCCGGGTACGCCGGACGGTGTACACGGCTCGGGTGCGCAGCCTTGGCGAACGACAGCAGCATCGGCTCGTGCAGGTAGCTCACGGCATAGTCTTCAATGTGCAGGTCTTCGTGACTCAGGCCAGCACGCAGACGCTTGGTCAGGCCGAGGAAAGACGATTCGTCGTACACCAACTGGCCGCCCTCGGCTTCGTTGCTGACTTGAAACTCTTCGTAACCCAGGAAGGTGAAATGGTTATCCACCAGCCAGTGCAGGAACGCCTTGACCTCGGACTTCTCGCCCTCGTCGACGGCGTACTGCACAGAATCGATACCCGCCAGCAGCTCATTCAGCTTGGCCTTCATCGGTTCGAAATCTTCTACGGCCACCCGTACTTCGCCGAGCACTTGCTCCAGCTCACGGGCCAGCACGTTCAACTCGCTGGCGTTGGCGCAACGGTCGATTTCCAGATACATCAGGGATTCTTGCAGTACGTCTTCGCCGCTGGTGCCTTTAGGCAGCAACTCCAGCAGTTCGCCCTTGCTGTCGCGACGCACGCTCAGCACGGTGGTTTGCAGCGTATGAATGCTGTAACCGCGACGGTTCAGCTCGGTGCGCACCGAGTCCACCAGAAACGGTAGATCGTGGTGCAGCACTTCAACGGCGGTGTGCGTGGATTGCCAGCCGTGGCGTTCGTAATCGGGGTTGTAGACGCGGACCTGCGGGGTGGCATGTTCAAAACGTTCAAGCAGACGCCAGGCTGACAAGGTGCAGCCCGCCAGGTCGGACAACCGACGCTGGGTGAGTTCATCGAGGGAAATGATGCCGAAGAATTGCTCAGCGAACAGCGCCACTTGTGGCAGTGCCTGTTCACTGATGTGCTGCGCCAGTGCTGCTTGCAGTTGATGCTGGAAGTCAGACTTGCTGGCTGCGGTGAAGAACGCCATCTGAGGTACTCCGCTTGTGCTTTTTTAGAAGGAAGCTTGAAGGAAGTGTTGCCTGCACATGCTGTGCCTGGATGAAACGGCAGAGGCACAGCATAAGCCAAAGAACTAACGCTTGCCGCGAACGACTCGTCACATTTGCTTTCTGCAACCGGTGCCGGAAAAAACAACACGCAGGGTAGGACTTCTCCCACTACCGTTCATCTGCTGCCCAGCTTAACGACTGCCAGCCGGTGGTTACTTGTCGTGCTGCGACATATTCGGTCATCTGGTTGCAGGAAACTGTTGGGCATTGCTTGCCAATCGCTGGCAAAATTACTTTCCGCCCGCTTTTTCAGCCAGGAACGCTCATGCAAATCAAGACTGCCAGTTTCATCGTTAACCCATGCGATGACGAGTACGACGACATGGCGCTGCTCTGCTGCCACGGTGAAACCGGCGAGCTGTTCTCGCTGACGCGTTTCCCGGATGAGCAAGAGATCGAGATCACCGTGCGCGATGACAAGGTGCAGACGGTTTCGCAGCTCAAGGTGACGTTGAGTGCCGAGCGTCTGGTGGTTGAGCTTGATCCTGCAGATGGCAAGGCGCTTGATGGACATCACCTGTATGAAATCAGCCATGGCATGGCGGCGGATGAGCTGAGGGAGGTTGAAGAGACGCTGGTGATTATTCTTGAGGGTGTTGGGGTTTATGTGAGTGAGCTGGCGGGTGCTTGATTGGCGTTGATTGAGAATTCGATATTCATGCCTCTTCTATTGACTGATTCATGCGCACATATCCATTTTCTCGGTCATTTCTGCTAATGGTTGCGCTTTTACAGCGCCTCACTTTTGATAGAGCGCAAAAGTAAGCAAAACGCTCTTACCCCACCACTGGGTCCCTCGCTGTCGCTCGGCATA
>NZ_LOHF01000041.1 GCF_002158995.1 Pseudomonas caspiana
TTATCGCGGGCAAGCCCGGCTCCCACAGAGGATGGCGTTCAAATCCAAAGATTCGGATGTTTTTTTGAAGTTGTGATCAATCCAGCAGTGCCCTCAACTCCCCACAATCCTGCGCATGCCAGTCCGCCAATTCCGGCCAGGGATTTTCCGGCAGGTTGACCAGAATGGTCTTTGTGCCAGCCGCCCGCCCGCAATCCAGATCAAAGCGGTAATCCCCCACCATGACCATCTGCGCGGCAGGCACCTGCCACGCACTGGCAAAGTGCAGCAAGCCCGCGGGATCAGGTTTGTGCGGGGCTTCGTCACGACCAAGAATGTCCTCCACCGCAAAACAGTCCGCCAGACCGATGGCCTCCAGCGTTACGTGGGCCAGTTCCCGGGCGTTGCGCGTCAGGATACCCAGACGATAACCCCGCCCGGCCAGATCCCGGACCAGCTCAACAGCGCCCGGCGCAGGTTGCGAAGCCAGAGCCAGTTCCCGCTCATGCTCCAACAGCCAGGCATGTTTGGCTGCGGCGACATCAGCAGGCAATGCCGCCAGATGCCCCAGAATGTCGTGATCCTGCGGGATATCCAGCGCACGCTTGATCGCCGGGAAGTCATGGGCAGCCACGGTCAGCGTGCCGTCCATGTCGAATACCCAGTGACGAATCCCGGAAAGACTCATGCCCAATCCTTGCGATGACGAATCAAACCTTCCTGGCTGACCGACGCCACCAGTTGCCCGGCACGGTTGTACACGCTGCCACGGGAGAAACCACGGGAATTGCCCGCCCATGGGCTGTCCATGGCGTACAACAACCAGTCATCCGCACGCAGATCACCGTGGAACCACAGCGAATGGTCGAGGCTCGCAACCTGCATGTCTTTCTGCCAGACCGTCTTGCCATGCGGCAGCAACGAAGTGGTGAGCAGGTTGAAGTCCGAGGCATAAGCCATCAGGTATTTGTGCAGCGCAGGCACTTCCGGCAGTGCGCCATCGGTACGAAACCAGATGTACTTCACAGCCTCGGTGGGCTGCGGGTTGTAAGGATCGACAGCGGTGACCGGGCGAAACTCGATAGGCTTGGGGCAGAGCATCTTGTCGCGCATGGATTCGGGGATCAGGTGCGCGCGTTGTTGCATCAACTCCAGTTCCGAAGGAAGGTTTTCCGGGCCGACGATCTGCGGCATCGACGTCTGGTGCTCGAACCCCTGCTCGTCGTACTGAAACGAAGCGCTGCAGGTAAAGATCGGCTGGCCTTTCTGGATCGCCGTTACCCGGCGGGTGCTGAAACTGCCACCATCGCGAACCCGGTCCACCTGATACACCACCGGCAAACCGGCATCACCCGGACGCAGAAAATAACCGTGTAACGAGTGCACGTGCCGTGCATCTTCTACTGTCTGACTCGCCGCCGACAACGACTGGCCCAACACCTGCCCACCGAACAGTTGGCGAAAACCAAGGTCCTGGCTGCGACCACGGAACAGGTTCTCTTCAATCGGTTCCAGGCTCAACAGCGCAACCAGATCATCCAACACTTGGCTCATTCATTACTCCTTGCACAAAACTGTTCGCCGGCGCTTCAAGCGTGACACTAGCTGAAATGATACAGAAATTAACGCCGCGAGCCTTTTCAAGCTTGCAGCGTATCCAGCCATTGTTGGCGCGTAATGCGATACAGCACGTGAGGTTGCAATGGATGCCCCGCCGCCAGCTGCGGATGGTTGAAGTCGTCGACGGAGTCGGTGGTCATGCCAATAGCCTGCATGACTTTTTGCGATGGCTCGTTGCTTTGTGCAGTGAACGACACGATCTCATCCACCCCCAAATGCTCGAAACCGCAGCCCAGCGCAGTCCAGGCGGCTTCGCTGGCATAGCCAAGCCCCCAGTGTTCGCGAGCCAGACGCCAGCCGATTTCTATCGCCGGCGTGAAGTGCGACTCAAAACTCACCACACTCAGCCCGGTAAACCCGATGAATTCTCCCGTGTCCTTGCGCTCCAGCGCCCACAAGCCAAAACCCAGCTCGGCAAAGTCCCCACGGATACGACCAATCAATGCAGCACTTTCCAGCCGACTCAAAGGCTCCGGGAAATAACGCATGACGTGGGGATCTGCGCACATATCAGCAAATGCGGCTAAATCGTCGTCTCGCCATTGGCGCATCAACAATCGCGCGCTCTCGAGTTTCAGAATCGGCTCCATCGGTTTCTCCATTAACCGGTCAGTCACTGTGTCGGCCAGTGTAGCTCTGCGGCAAGCCACAAAGCTGGGCGTTCAGGGGGCAATGCTGGCACTATCCGGCTTCGACCTCTGACCGGACGCAAAATGTCCCTGCCGCTCATCTATCACGAAGATTACAGCCCGGACTTTCCGGCTGACCATCGTTTCCCCATGGACAAGTTCCGCCTGCTGCACGATCACCTGATCGACAGCGGCCTGACCAGCGACGCCGCCCTGCTGCGCCCGCAGATCTGCCCGAATGACATTCTGGCACTGGCTCATGACCCTTCTTATATACGCCGTTATATGGAAGGTGAGTTGTCCCGTGAAGATCAGCGTCGTCTGGGCCTGCCATGGAGTGAGGACCTGGCGCGGCGTACCGTACGCGCCGTGGGCGGTTCGTTGCTGACCGCTGAACAAGCCCTCCAGCATGGACTGGCGTGTCATCTCGCGGGTGGTACCCACCACGCGCATTACGACTATCCGGCCGGTTTCTGCATTTTTAATGATCTGGCGGTGATCAGTCAGTACCTGCTGCAAAGCGGTCGCGTCGACAAAGTATTGATCTTCGACTGCGACGTGCACCAAGGCGACGGCACCGCGCGGATTCTTGCTGATACCGAGGACGCCATTACTGTCTCGCTGCATTGCGAAAAGAACTTCCCGGCGCGTAAAGCCGAAAGCGACTGGGACATACCGCTGCCGATGGGCATGGGCGATGACGAATACCTGAAAGTCGTCGATGACCTGCTCAACTACCTGTTGCCGTTCTATCAGCCAGATCTGGTGCTCTACGATGCAGGCGTCGATGTCCATCAGGATGATGCGCTGGGTTATCTGAAGTTGACTGACGCCGGGGTGGCTGCCCGCGATGAAGCCGTATTGCGCCACTGCATCGGACGCAACATCCCGGTCATGGGCGTGATTGGCGGCGGGTACAGCAAAGACCGACAGGCCCTGGCGCGACGGCATGGAATATTGCATCACAGCGCACAGCGGGTCTGGGTGTCTGAGGGGTTGTGAACTCTGTCTCATGACACCATGCAGGATCTGTAGGAGTGAGCTTGCTCGCGATAGCGTTTAATCAGACGAAGTATTTTCGATTGGAAGGTTGCTATCGCGAGCAAGCTCACTCCTACAGGTATGCGCTTCAATTCAAAGGATCGCATGTTGTTTGATGGGAGCGACCGGGGCGCGGTGCAGGTAGAATGCCCCACCAAACCGCAAAGACACGCACCTCGCCATGACTGACATCACGCCGACCATCACCCCCTCAGTCGCCATCATCGGCGGTGGCCCTGCTGGTTTGATGGCAGCCGAGGTGTTAAGCCAGGCCGGGGTCAAAGTCGATCTGTACGACAGCATGCCTTCGGTGGGGCGCAAATTTCTATTGGCGGGCGTCGGTGGCATGAACATCACCCATTCCGAGCCCTACCCTGCCTTCCTTTCCCGCTATGCGGAACGCTCTGGAGATATCGCCCCTTTACTGCGCAGTTTTGGCGCGGATGACCTGTGTGCGTGGATTCACGCCCTTGGTATCGAAACCTTCGTCGGCAGCTCGGGGCGGGTCTTCCCTACGGACATGAAGGCCGCACCACTGCTGCGAGCCTGGCTCAAGCGCTTGCGTGAAAGCGGCGTCACGATCCATACGCGACATCGCTGGCTAGGCTGGGACGCGGCGGGCGATGTACGTATCGCTCATCCCGAAGGCGAAACAACCTTGAGCCCCGATGCGCTGGTGCTGGCGCTTGGCGGCGCAAGCTGGTCGCGACTGGGCTCAGACGGCGCATGGTGGCCACTGCTGGCCGAGCAAGGCGTTGATCTCAAGACGCTGCAAGCCGCCAACTGCGGTTTCGAAGTGACCGGATGGAGCGAGTTGCTGCGCAGCAAGTTCGCGGGCGCTCCGTTGAAAAACATTGGTATCGGTATGCGCGGCCAAACGCCTCGTTTGGGTGAATGTGTGATCACCGACACCGGCGTAGAGGGCAGCCTGATCTATGCCCTGTCGGCGCAGATTCGTGAAGAGATCAATGAGCAGGGCTCTTCTACCGTGCTGATCGATCTGCTGCCGGGTAAGACGCCTTCCGCCATTCAAAAAGCCCTGGAAAAACCCCGGGGCTCACGCTCCATGTCCAAGCACTTGCATAGCCAGTTGGGTATCGATGGGGTGAAAGCCGCCCTGTTGCGCGAATTGGCCCCGCGTGAAGCTTTCGACGATCCAGCGCAACTGAGCCAGGCATTGAAAGCCCTGCCGCTACCCTTGATCAAAGCCCGCCCGCTGGACGAAGCCATTAGTACGGCAGGCGGTGTAACCTTCGAAGCCATGGACCAACGCCTGATGCTCAAGTCACTGCCCGGCGTATTCTGCGCCGGTGAAATGCTCGACTGGGAAGCCCCCACCGGTGGCTACCTGCTCACCGCATGCTTCGCCAGTGGCAAGGCTGCGGGGTTGGGGGTTTTGGAGTGGTTGAAGCAGAGTCAACATAACGCTTCTGTGGGAGATTCGATGTTGGCCTGCAAACGCTGATAGGTAGGAGCGAATTTATTCGCGAGGGCGCCGGTTCATACGCAGCTTATGCATGGCTTTAAGTGCTGCCTTCCCGGATGAAGCGGCGCGCCACGCCCAAGCCTGTGGGAGCAGGGCTTGCCCGCGATAAGGCTGGACGCGATCCAAATCAAACCGCGTAGTCTTCATCGCGAGCAAGCTCTGCTCCCACAGAATTCGCTGATGACGAGGGCAACATAGAATCCCCCGCATAGCCATGGCCAGACACAAACTCTTTGATACTCAGGACACCCCATGAACCTAGAAGAACTCACCCAACGCCTGCACCGCATCCGCGATCAGAACGACTGGAAGCAGTTTCATAGTCCGAAGAACCTGGCCATGGCCGCCAGCGTAGAGATGTCCGAGCTGGTGGAGATCTTCCAGTGGTTGACTGAAGACCAGTCTCGCCAGCTGCCATCCGACAAGCTTGAGCATGCGGGTCAGGAAGTGGGCGATATCATTCTTTATCTACTGCTGCTGTGCAGCGAACTGGGCATCGATATGGACACCGTAGTACGCAGCAAACTGGCCGACAGCGAGCGCAGGTTCGCCAAATGAGTGATCGCCACTTCGACCAACTGGCGACCCGCTTTGCCGAAAAGATCTACGGCGGTGCCAAGGGCGCGATTCGCCTTGCGGTACTTCAGGCTGACCTGACTGAAGCGCTTCCCGAACGCCCGTTGCGCGTGCTGGATATCGGCGCCGGGCTGGGTCATATGTCGCTGTGGCTGGCCGAACGTGGCCATGAGGTCACCCTCGCCGAACCGGCCGCTCCGATGCTCGAAGGCGCTCGACAACGTTTCGCCGATGCAGGCCAGACCGCGACTTTCATTCAAGCGCCATGGCAGGAACTCACCAGCCAGCTACATGAGCCTTACGATCTGGTGTTGTGTCACGCCGTGCTGGAATGGCTGGCCGAGCCCCACACCATCCTGCCGGTACTGCGGCAACTGACCAAGACCGATGGCTGGCTATCCCTGGCGTTCTACAACCGCGACGCGCTGATCTATCGCAACCTGCTCAAAGGTCACTTCAAGAAAATGCGCAAGAACGTCATGGCAGGCGAGAAGCAAAGCCTGACGCCACAACAGCCACTTGATCCGCGTGAACTGGCGGCGCAACTTGACGGGCTGTGGCGTGTCGAAACCCAAAGCGGTGTCAGAGTGTTTCACGACTACATGCCGGTAGAGTTTCAGGCGCGGGCTGAACTGGTGGACCTGCTGGAAATGGAACTGGCACACCGTCGGCATCCCGCCTATGCAGGATTGGGTCGTTACCTGCACTGGGTTTGCCGCCCTCTCTGACTACCGAAATCGCCAGGCTGATCACAGGCAGCCTGGCGTTGCTGATCGCTGCTTCCTGTCTTCGAAGGCCACTTTGCGGAGGCCATGATGAAACGCCGCCTCGTATTGTTTACGCTCTTCCTCGGTCTGGCTGCCTGTCAGACCGATAACCCCTATCGCGCTGATTCCAATCCGCTGCCACCGGCTCCCGCGCAGGCGGCCAATGCCGTCGACATGAGCGCGTACCCTGCCCCGCCTCGTGACTACGGTCGTTATCGCAGCTGGACCTGGCGCAACAATCAATTGCCACCCGGTTCGGCCTGGGCTGATTCGGCGCAAATCGCCGAGGCCGTCAGCAATGGCCTGGACCAAAGGGGCTTACGTCCGGTCCAGAGCACACAGCCAGCGGATCTGCAGGTCAGCGCGCAAACCCGCATGGAGATTCGTACGCGCCAGGTGCGTGACGATTATTACGATCCTTACTACGGCGGCAGCGGCATCGGTTATGGCCACGGTCCGTACGGCAACCGTTACGGCGGTTATGCCAGCGTGCCGATCGTGCGCACTTATCAGGAACAGGTAGTCGTCGTCAGCATCAGCCTGTTCGACGCTCGCAACGGCCAACCGGTGTGGAGCGCCAGCGCCGAGACGCGTAACGGCAGTGATCAATCGGATCGCTCCAAGGCGCTTCGCCAAGCTGTGCAAAAGGCACTGAGCGCGTATCCTCCTTCCTGACATCTTCGGAGAACTGCCATGTTTCGCCGTCTTGCTCTGCTGTCCCTGCTCGTGCTGCTCAGTGCGTGCCAAACCAACCAGATCAATCGTGACTTCGACGCCAGTCGTGACTTTGGCGGCTACCGCAGCTGGAGCTGGAAGGAGCCCGGCGTGCAGTATCAGCCGGATGACCCTCGGATCAAAAGCGACCTGACCGACCAGCGTATTCGCCAGTCAATCGGCGAGCAGCTCGACCAGCGCGGCCTGCGCATGGCGCCATCCGGTACTAACGGCGATCTGAAGGTCCAGGCATGGCTGATCATGGAAAACCGCCAGCAACTGGTCAGTACCAATTACGGTGGGGGATGGGGCCCTTGGGGTGGTTACGGCTACTGGAACGCGCCGATGACCGAAACCCGCAGCGTGGACTACAAAGTCACCACCCTGCAGATCGACCTGTTTGACGGCAAGGACGGGAAGCTGGTCTGGCGTGGCAGCACCGAGCGCATCCTCAACCAGGACAACGCCCCGAACGCCCGCGAAACGGCTATTCGGCAGACGGTTGCGAAGATTCTGGAGCAATATCCGCCCCGTTGATTCGGTTGATTAGTTGTCGGGGGGCTGACGATACCGCCCCCCGTTTTTTTACATAGATAGTTATTAAGAGTAAGTACACGCTACTTCAATACGTTAACCCGCTTGCGCCATCGAACTTGATAAAACGTCAAAAATACTTCCCAACATGGGTATGCATTGCTTATCGGCGCCAAAATATTGGATCCAATAAGTAACACTATCGTCTAAAAGCGCGACATCTGTAGGAGTGAGCTTGCTCGCGATCCCGTCAGTTCAGGCGATAAATGCTTTCACCAAGAAACCAGATCGCGAGCAAGCTCACTCCTACAAGGTCCGCGCCTCCTCACACCAGCGATGTGTAGTGACGCGGGAAAGTTCCTGAGTGAACGCATTCACCCTTCAGGATGCGTATTGAGTTAACAACTCCATGAAAGAAAATATCCACTAGTCGCAAACCCGGTTAACACTATGTACATAACGCGAAAGTCTGACTACGGTAGTGAAGGTCTCATGGAACACGTGACCTAGATCGTATCGATAAAGCGTGAGTTCGACTCTGACAACGCTTTGTATTTCGCAGACAGGGAGTAGCGCGTGAACACCAATTCTTCAGTGAAAGTACTAGTCGTCGATGATCAACCCTCCGTTGTGAACGAACTGAGCGGTTTTTTACAACGCAACGGCTACGAATGTGCTGGCAGTTACTCCAGCAAAGAAGCACTTGAACAATTTCGCAACGACCCTGACGTCGGCATCGTCCTGTGTGACTTGCATATGCATGAGTCCAATGGTGTTGAGCTGGTAGAGGCGTTCAAGCAGGCCGCCGGTAAAAAGCGCGTCTTCGAGACCATCGTCCTGACCGTCAACGACGACAAGCAGGATGTGATCAAAGCGTTGCGCGCCGGTGTTGCCGATTACTTCCAGAAGCCGGTGAATCTCCATGAAGTGCTCGAAGGCGTCCAGCGTCAGGAAGCCGTCCTTCATGAGCGGCAAAAGAGTTACCGCCAACTGGGCGAACTCAACGAAAAGCTGCGGTTTCTCGCCGCGTCCATTGATGGTCTGTATGAAGATCTGGACCAGCTCCGTCGCCCGTCACTCCCAACTCCAAGTGTTGACGAAGACGCCGACGGCGAAGTGGATCTGTCGATTCTCTTTGCGCCCCTCTCCCCTCGTCAGCAAGATGTAGCCCGACTGGTCGCCAAAGGCCATACCAACTATCAGATCGGCTGCAAGCTGGGCATCACTGAAAACACGGTCAAGCTGTACGTGTCGCAAATACTGCGCCTGACCCACATGCATAACCGCACGCAACTGGCACTGGCCATGTCGCCGAGCGGGGCTGGTCGGCAACGGGATACGGCTCATTAAGCGTCAGGTGGATCAGTCGACGGTATCGAAGACAACTCTCGCCGTCTGACCGCTTTCATCCAGCACGCTCAGTTCATAACGACCCAGTCGGGTAAGGGTCGGGATGAAAGAGGTCTGATTGTCGGTGTCGGCCATCGGCACGCCGTCGATAAACCACCAGCGACGACCACTGCCGCCCAAGGCTGAAAGAGTAAGGCGCAGCGCCTGACGACTGCCTGCTGGCAAGCGCAGGTGATCGCCCTCACGCACGCCGACGATCGACAGTGGCGGCGCCAGACTCAGACCTTGTGGCGGGCACGCAGGATCGACTGCGGGCAGACGCGCTTCCCTGCGTTCATCACGCGCCAGCCATGGTTCGAGGGCGGCAGGCCACAGAATCAGGGTTTGCGCCTGCGCTCCTGGACAGCCCGCCGCAACCCGCAAGCCCTGAGCATTGACCCAGATTTTTTCCTGCAGCCCCAATCCCAACGGTTGATCGACGGCCTGCAAGGTTGGCGGCGTGGTGCCCTCCAGCGTCCAGGCAAACCGCTGCCTGCGACAATTCGGATCGTTCTTGCTCATGGGCTGGCCCAGCGGCCAACAAATCGCTGCCACGCCCACGCTCGACGGCACTGGCTGAATCGGCGCGGAGATCCCTCGCTGACTGTCCCGATTAGCCAGCACGTCATGAACCTGCAACATCAACGGCGCGGCCGAAGCCAGGCCAAACTGCCCCGGCACCGGCGTGCCGTCGGGACGACCGATCCACACACCGACCAGAAAACGCGGGCCAACACCAATCGCCCAGGCATCACGAAAGCCATAACTGGTGCCGGTTTTCCAGGCCAGTTGCGGACGCTGCACCAGTTCAGCGTGAGGATCGAGATCCGGCCGGGACTGACCGCTGAGAATCTTGCGAACAATCCACGCAGCGCCCGGTGACATCATGCGTCGCTCGCGCAGTGGCGCATCGGGTTGCAGGCGGATATCAGCGCTGCGTCCGCCCCGGGCGAAAGCGCTATAACCACCAACCAGATCCTCCAGACGACTGCCAACGCCGCCCAGAATCATCGCCAGATTCGGTTCGGCCAGCGGCGGCAAGGTCAACGGCACTCCGCCGTTGCGCAATTCGGCGGCAAACCGCTTCGGTCCGTAGGCTTCCAGTAGCTGTACCGCTGGCAAGTTGAGGGACATCGACAACGCCGAACTGGCAGCCACCGCTCCGCTGAACCCCGCCGCGAAGTTACCCGGTCGGTAGTCGCCGTAGTGGCGTGGCACGTCCTGCATCAGGGATTCGGAATGGATCAGCCCGGCATCCATCGACAGCCCGTACAGAAAAGGTTTGAGAGTCGAGCCTGGCGAACGCAGGGCGCTGATCATGTCCACATGGCCAAAACGCTTGGCGTCGTTGATGTCCACCGAACCGACGTAAGCGCGTACCGCCATGCTCTGCGACTCGACCACAAGGATCGCCGCCGAAGTGCGCTCGGGTAATCGGGCACGCCAGCCCAACAGTAAATCTTCAAGGCGACGCTGCAGACCGGCATCCAGCGTGGTGCGAATCAACGGCGGACTGTCGGGGCGATTCAAACGCCGCGCCAGCAATGGAGCAAGGCTTGGCTCCTGACGCGGGGCCAGCAGCAACGGCTCTTCCAGCGCTTCGTCCACCGCCCGTTGCGGCCAGACCTGGAACTGCGCCAGACGCTTGAGCACCTTGTCCCGTGCAACCTGCGCCCGCTGTGGATGACGATCAGGCCGCAAGCGACTCGGCGCTTGGGGCAACACCGCCAACATTGCCGCTTCAGAGCGGGTCAGTTGCTGCGGTGACTTGCCCAGATAGGCCCAGCTGGCGGCGGCAACCCCCTGCAAAGTACCGCCAAACGGCGCGCGATTGAGGTAGATGGCGAGAATCTCGTCCTTGGAAAGGTGCCATTCCAGTTGCATCGTGCGCCACAGTTGTCGCACCTTGCCGGGCAAGGTTCGCGGATGCGGGTCGAGCAGCCGCGCCACTTGCATCGACAACGTGCTGCCGCCCGATACCACCCGAGCGCCCTTGAGGTTCTGCCACGTCGCTCGCACCAGCGACAGTGGATTGACCCCGGGATGGCTGTAGAACCAGCGATCTTCGTAAGTCAGTAATGCTTCGATGTAATACGGCGAAACCTGATTGATCGACACCGGATAACGCCATACCCCGTCAGCATCGGCAAAGCGCCAGAGCGGCGTCCCGTCTTCGGCCAGCACCACACGCGCCAGATCGTCCTTCGGTAATGGCAACGGCCAAAGACGGTCGGCGAGCCAGAGCAGGGTGATGATCAATGCCAATCCGGCAATAAGCCCATACAGGCACTGTGTGGCTAACCTGTGGGAGCGGTGCTTGCCCGCGATAGGGCCGGACGCGATTGGCCTGATATCTTCGGGGCCCTTATCGCGGGCAAGCACCGCTCCCACAGATTCCGTGGTTCCCAAAGGTTGCACAGGTCTCCGGCGCTTGAAGAATCGTGACAATATTCCCGGTTTCAAGGCAAAACGCCCTTACACTCCACGGAACTCGCCGCACCCATTGATAGCCAAAGCGAACAGTCGCCTTTTCTCATGACCTTCATCAGGACGCACATATGCAGGTAGAAAGCTTTTTTGAATGGTTGGGCCAGGCGCTCGGCGCCGTCATCCGGTTTATCGTCGATGGACTGGAATGGTTCTTCAATCTCTTCGCCAGCGCGGGCGGAAATTTTGTTGATGGGTTATCCCGCACCTTGGGCATGGACACTTCACTGGTCAGCATCCTGGCATTGATCGTCGGTTTGCTGTTCCTGTACTCGGCGATCCGCGCATTCATGCGCGCTTCAATCATCATGGGCATCATTTGGCTGGTGCTGGGCCTGTGGCTGCTGAGCTGGATTATTCATTGATGCGCCCTGACCTGTAGGAGCGCACGAGCACCGCGAGGCCGCGATAGCGTCCTGCCTGATTCACCGCCATCGCGGCCTCGCGGTGCTCGTGCGCTCCTACAGTTCCAATGTTTGCTGCGCGACAGCGCGGTGTCAGTGACACAGGGCAGCTCCTACAGGGATTTGCATACTTACTTACCCTTCACCACCATCTGCGCAGCCGCTTCACCCAGCGCTTGCCAGTTCGGCCGATACATCGACTCCACTTGCGGCGGCGGTACGCGATAGACACCCGGGGTCACGGCGCGAGCCAGGTACAGCAGGTGCACCGTGTTGTAGCCATTCAAATCCAGCGCAGCAACGAAGCGATCACCGCGGTATTCCTGATGTTTGATACCGGCATTCTCCATCGACTGGCGCCACTCTTTTACTGACTCGCTGGCGTCTTCCAGGCTGGCAGCGCTTTGCGCCAGATTCTGGTTTTCCAGCTCCAGACCGGCAGGCAACAGATCCACGACCAGTGCATCCGGTACCCGTTGCTGAGCTTTGACCTCAATGTGCACCAGCAACAGCTGGCCGCTTTTCAACGCGTTTAGGTTGGCAGGTTCGCCATCAAGACCAAGGTACTCACGACGAATACTGAGGTTCTCGCCTCCGGCCACCGGTGCCTGAGTCGGATACCCCGAAAGCGTCAGTTGCTGATACAGCGTCGCACCGCCCTGATTCTGCACAGACATCGGCGAAGCCAGCAAAGGCCCTTCAAGTTTGAGACCTGGCTGTTCGTTGCTCAGCTCGCGACTTTCAGCGCCTGCATGAAGCGTCGCCGCCCATTTGCTTTCCGGCTTGCCCAACAGATCACGTCCCGCGAGGAACAGCGCGTTACGCTCCTGAGTGGACAGATAGCGGCTCGCCGCCACTTCATCTGCCAGAGCAAACAGGCGCTGGTCGCGCTTGTCCGCTGCCAGATTGTTTTCTTCCAGCAGCGCCAGGATCAACGCCTGATCACGCAGCGGACTGCCGTAATCGGCGAGCCATTCGTTGCCTTTACGGCCTGCTGCCAGACCGGCCAGCATGGCTTGATCGGCACGCGGCTTGTCGCCCATCTTCTCCAGTGCCACCGACAGCTGCACCAGCGGTAAACCGGAGCGGGCATCGGTGCGACGATCAAACAGACTGCGCAAGGCGCCCAGCGGAGCTTGCTGACTGCGAGACAACACCAGACCTGCATAGGCTTGCACCGCAAAGCGCGTGTGCTCGGCGTTCTGGCTGTAACTGACTTCGATCTGGTTGCGCTCCTGCAGATAACGCAGCAGGCGCTCATTGGCTTTCTTCAGCGCATCGGGCGGCACTGCAAAACCCTGATCACGCGCCCGCAACAGGAAGTCGGTGACGTAAGCCGTCAGCCAGTATTCTTCCTCGCCATCGGCATTCCACAACCCGAAGCTGCCGTTATGACGCTGCATGCCCAACAACCGCTCGATACCTAACTCGACCTTGCGCTTGCGCACGGCATCGGCTTCGCCTTTGATGCCCAAGCGCTTGAGAGTGGCGGCATCCGCATAGAGCGATGGATAAAGCCCGCTGGCGGTCTGTTCGAGGCAGCCATAGGGGTAGGCTTCCAGAGCGCGAATCTGCTCACCCAGATTGAGCGGCGGACGACTAGACACCGACAGCATGGCTTCGCGACCGGCAGGTTCGAACGCATCGAGCGCGCCTTCCGGCAGGTTCCACGGCTGCTCATTCAGGGTTGTGCGGTAATGCTTGAGCATCGCCGGATAAACCGGACGTACGCCGATGGTCCACTCTCGGGAGAACGGCGGCAGGTTTTCGTCCGGCAACGCCAACCCGTTTACCACGACCTTGAACTTGCCCTGCCCCAGCCCGCCCTCGGCGCGCACCGGAATACGCAACGTTGTACGTTCACCCTGTGCCAGTTGCACGCTCTGGCTGAGTTGACCATTGGCAAGACTCAACTGGCCTTCAGCGGTGGCTTGCACCGTGAGCTTTTGCGCCTGACCGGACAGATTAGAAAGGTCCAGCGCTACCGTAGTCTGATCGCCACCGGCAAGGAAACGCGGGGCAGACAGCTCGGCAATGATCGGAGCGGCCACTACGGTTTTCGCTTCGGCCATGCCGTAGCGCTCGCCGGTCCAGGCCTGGGCCATGATGCGCAACTCGCCGTTGAAGTCCGGAATGTCGACGCTGACTTCACCTTCGCCCTGCTCGTTAAGGGTGACCGGCGCGCTTTGCAACGCCACGATCGTCACCGACGTATCAGGACGTTTGCCGCCCTTGGCCAGGGCGTCACCACCGAAAGCCAGACTGGCCAGACGGTTGCGACCGGCTTCGATCAACTGCCCGTAAACATCCAGCTGATCGGCACCATACTCTTTGCGGCCAAACAAACTGGCAAATGGATCCGGCGTGGCGTAACGGGTGATATTGAGGATGCCTACGTCCACCGCAGATACCAACACGTGGACTTCTTTAGGCACGCTGCCATCGGAATTTTTCGCCGCAACCTTGAGCTTCAATGGCTGTTTGGGACGCATTTTTTCAGGTGCAGTCACCGTCAACGCCAGTTTGCGCGGCGAGCGATCCAGTGGCAGATGCAACACACCGACCGCACGTTTAGGGGTGACGTTGGCCTTGCGTTCACCAGGACGAACCACCAGTGCACTCACATACAAATCATGCCGCGCCCATTGCTTGTCCAGCGGCACATCGAAACTCTTGCCCTCGGCAGGTACGTCAATCTCTTGCCACCACAGCGGCCCCTCGCTGGACTCAACCAGCAAATAACCCTTGCCTGCGGCAGGCGGCGTAACCGTGACCTTGGCCGTATCGCCATCGGTGTAGCCCGGTTTATCCAGCGCCAGCTTGACCTGATCGGGACGCACCGCACCGCCTTCCGCGTTGTCCTGCCAGCGATAACCCGCCCAGAAACGCAGACTGCTGATCAAACCGGTTGCAGGATCTTCGACTTCAACCCGATAAGGGCCCCATTCCACCGGAAAAGTAACCTTGGCGGTCGAGTCTTGCTTGATGTTGATGGTTTCTTCGCTGAGGTTGAGGAATTTCTCGTTGAAGTGATAACTCCAGCCTTCGCTGTCCGAGTAATTCCAGTAATAGTCACGACGCTCGCGAACCAGACGGACTTTGACGTTATCGGCCGCCAGCTTATTGCCCGCGTAGTCGGCGACCAGCACTTCAAACTCAACCGGGCCGTCACCATCGGTCTGCGGCATGCCGCTGGCTTCATCGTATTCATCGTTGCTGCCCGGATTGCTACCGAACAGAGGGCGCAGCCCCGGCATCTGCTCGGCAGGCCACACCGGCTGCACCAGCCGTCGAGTGATCGGGCGACCACCGGACTCTTGCAGACTGGCTTGCAGGATCAACTGCACCGGCGACTTGGCGTTCGACCATTTGCTTTCAACGTCCAGGCTCAGCTTGCCCTGTGCGTCCAGGGTGCTGGCTTCGAGCTCCAGATCCTGCTTGAGCTCTTGCTCGGTGATCGAGCCAAACTGATAACCCGGCAAGCCCGGCACCGCTTCGCGCAACGGCCTTACGTAGAGCAAACCGGTCAGATTATTGCCGGACGCCGGAGCACCGTAGAGGTAACGGCCGGTGATATCGAACACCGCGTTTTCGGTTGTGGCGATGGGGGTTTCGCTGCCTTTGATTTCCAGCGCCAGCCGCTCTGGCAGGAAGTCTTCGACCTGAAACTCATACAACTGCGGCTTGCCGTCCCCCAGATCAAACACCAACTGCCAGCGCCCGGTCGGAGCCTCGTCCGCCAGTTGCAGCTGATATTGATACAAGCCCGATTTGTCTGCGTCCCAGACAAACTTGCGGCTGACCTGCTCGTCCGGTCGACGCACTTCTACGGTAATCGGTTGGGGTTTTACATCCTTGCCGTCGATGTCGCGCAGCAAGCCGTTAAGCAGCACCGTTTCCCCCGGACGATACAAATCCCGTGGGCCGAAAATGAAAAACTGTAGAGGATGGGCTTGCGGTCCGGTGATGTCGAACTCAGCCAGATCCAGCGCCGAGCTGTCCAGGCGCAACATGCTGGTCTGCTCGTCTTTATGCGCCAGCAGCACAGCAGCCTTGATCGGCAGCGGCAACTCGGCATGGCCGGCAGCGTCGGTTTTTGCCTGACCAATGACGTTGCCTTTGCTGTCATAAAGCTCCAGCTCGACACCGCTCAAAGCTTTACCGCCCTCAAGCGCCTGGGTGAAAGCATCAAGACGATTGGCGTAGCGATGCACCGACAAACCGATGTCACTGAGGGTGAACAGAGTGGCTGGATTGGAGTAGGTGTAAGTGCCAGAGGCGCGCATCACCGCCAGATAAACCCCTGGGCCTTGCAGCGCTTTGCTTCCGGCAATCGGCAACAACAGGGTTTCCCGGGTGTTGCGCGCCGGGTTCAGGTCAAAGCGCCCTTCGTAAACCAGATCAGCCTTGTCCAACAGATCTTTTGATTCGTAATACTCGATGCTCGATGCACCGCGCCAATTGCTGAGAAAGGCTGGCAACGCATCGGGTTTGACCCGGAAGAACTCGACGTTGACCTTGTCGACATTCAGCGCGATTACCGGCAAACCTTCAGCCAGACGAGTCGGCAGCAGGCTGCCACGGCTGGCGAAACCGACGGTGGGCTGCAGGTCCGCAGTCTCCAGGCGGCTGATGAATTCCGCTGCCAGTTTGGCTTTATTGACGCCGATCAGGCCCGCATCCACCGTGAGCACCAGTTTGCGCTTGGGCTCAAGATGCCGCAGACGCAGTTCCATCAGGTTGTCGGACAGCTCCCATGCGCCGTCGACCTTGCCATTCTTGCTGTCCACCAGATGCAGTTTTTCAGCGAACTTCTGCTCCGGGTCGAGCGGCACGGAAAAGCTCACCGACAAAGTGCTCGCCCCATCCAGCTGAATTTCCGAAACGTCCACGACGGTCAAGTCGCGGCCCTCATAACGCTTGCTCAACGCCGGAAGATCAATCGCTGGCTTGGGCTTGTTCGACTCCACCGCCACAGGTTGTGACGCCGGGGCAGGTTTGTCCGGAGCAGAAGAATCACAGGCGCTCAGCAGCGCAAGCGCGCAGGCCAGAAACAGTCCTTTGTTAAACATGGGGCACTCATCGGCGGCAGGTTGAGAGAGGTAACTATATAGCAGGCATATGACCGGAGATGTCAGAGCGCGAGAATAGACAGCCGGTTTGAGACTTTGTTCTCAGGGGGCTGCGTAGGAAAAGTGGATAGGGATTGTAGGGCCGCAGGTTTCAGTGTGGGGTCCCACTGAATGACTGGATACCTCTACAATGCCCGCCTTGTCCGGGAGCCTTCATGTCCAATTTGCTTGATGACTGGCGCGATCGCGCTACCCACCGCCGGGTCTGGGCGTTGGCTGCGCCGATGATTCTGTCGAACATTTCCGTGCCCATGGTGGCACTGGTCGACAGCGCGGTGATTGGCCATCTGCCCCACGCCCATCAACTGGGTGCAGTGGCTGTAGGCTCGACCCTCTACACCTTTCTTGCCTGGACCATGGGTTTTCTGCGCATGGGCACCACCGGCTTTGCGTCCCAGGCTGCGGGGCGCAATGACGGTTCGGCGTTACGTCAGATCCTGCTGCAAGGGCTGCTGCTGGCCATGGGACTGGCGCTATTGCTCGGCGTAATCGGCCTGCCGTTCAGCCATCTGGCGCTGAGCCTGATGCAGCCATCGGCTGACCTGCAACAACTGACAGAGGAATTCTTCCATACCCGACTCCTGGGCCTGCCCGCCGCGCTGGCCGGTTATGCACTGGTCGGCTGGTTTCTGGGCACCCAGAACGCACGCGCGCCGCTGATAATTCTGTTGACCACCAATCTGGTCAACATCGCCCTGAACCTGTGGTTCGTGCTCGGGCTGGACTGGGGCGTTGTCGGCTCAGCCCGGGCTTCGGTCATTGCCGAGTGGACGGGCGCACTGCTGGGTCTGGCATTGACGCAGAAAACCCTGCTCGCCTGGCCCGGCCAAGTATTGTGGCCAGCCCTGAAACGTTGGGAAAACTGGCGGCCACTATTGGCTGTAAACCGCGACATATTCATCCGCAGCCTGGTGCTGCAATCGGTGTTTTTCCTGATTACCGTTCAGGGCGCACGGCTGGGTGATGCAACGGTGGCCGCCAATGCGCTGCTGCTCAATGGTTTGCTGCTCACCGCCCATGCGCTGGACGGGCTGGCTCATGCAGTTGAAGCACTGTGCGGCCATGCGATCGGCGCCAGAAACAAGCTCGCGTTGCGCCGCTCACTGACCGTCGCCGGAGGCTGGTCGCTGATTGCCAGCGTGGCCTTCGCGCTGCTGTTTCTGGTGGCCGGGCATCTGTTCATCAGCATGCAGACCGACATCGTCGAGGTCCGCGAAACGGCCTTTATCTATTTACCTTATCTGGCCGCGCTGCCCTTGCTGGCAGTCTGGAGTTACCTGCTCGACGGCCTGTTCATCGGCGCCACCCGCGCCCGGGAAATGCGCAACACCATGTTGGTCAACATGCTGCTTATCGCGCCGTTCGCGTTTGGGCTGCAAAGTTTTGGCAACCATGGCTTATGGCTGACTCTGCTGCTGTTCATGCTGCTACGGGCCTTGACCCTGGGGTTTGTCACTTGGCAACTGAGCAAGCGCGGCGCCTGGTTCAGCGCTCCGGGTCAACATCAAGCGTAACCCCGGCAGTCAGCAGGATTTGCGGGCTGCTCAGCTTCACCCCGGCAGCATCAATGCTCAGCGTGCTGTCGCCGACAGTGAAGGAGAGCTCGCAGCCTTGTTGATAACTGATCCGCGCGCCGCCCTCGATCTGAATCCAGGACTCGCCGTCCACAGCCGCCATGGCCCCAAGATTCATCTCAAGCTTTTCAGGCAGCGATGACGCTTGCGGTGGATCGGCGATGACGTCCGTGGATTGCCAAACACAGGCGCTGATCAGTGGCCGCCCCATGTCCCCGTCGATAAAACTCACGACCACCTGCATGCCCCCACGCAGTGCCGTGTTCAGATGCGAGGCCACCGGCAACCAACAGTTGGTACAAGCAGCGCCCTGCCCTGAATAAGTCCAGTCGAACTGCACATTGATCCGGCCTTCGGCGTCAGGGCTGACAGGCTCATCTAACGCGCCGACCACATGAGCGCACTGGATTGTCGCGACACAGCCTTGCGGCAATAGCGGCGGTTTGAAACCCGACTCCCACGGGGCAACCTGAAAATGATTGATGTACATGCCTTTCTGGACGGCGGTTACGTTGCTCAGTTGGCCAGGATCAAAGCCGTGGTGCGTCACGGCAGTCACCAGCCACAGATGATTCATACCTGCGTCCGGATGCCCCTTGAGCGGCAACAAATGCCCGGAGGAAACGAACGGCAACGTGCTTTCACCTTCCCCCTTCTGACGCGTGCGATCAGCTTGCTCATCGTCCACCTCCAACACCCTGAAGCGAGTCACCCCAGCCTGCATCGGCACCTGCTGAAAGTTCGCCGTTGATGTCCGACGAAAGACCCGCAAGCCATCGCCGAATACCTGCTCATGGCCTTTCCTGGAATGGCGAAAGTGGTAGTGAATGCCCTCTTGCGCACACAGGCGCTGCACAAACTGCAAGTCCGACTCGCGGTACTGCGCACAGAAATCGCGCTTGCAGTACTCGGCCCGAAGATCGAAGCGATAACTGTCATCCCGGATACCGTGCTCTGACAGCACCCGACTGATGATTTGCGGCGCAGTCAGGTGCTGAAAAACCCTGGGGGTATAGCGTTGCGCGAGACAGGCGAGCCGAGGTCCGATGGACAGCCGATAACACGCAGGCCCCGGCTTGAAATGGCTGCGCACAACGCTGTGGATCTGCCCGTGAAAACCTGTTTTCTCCCCTTGGAAACTCAAAAATGCAGCGCGATACATCAGCCCCTGTTGATCCAGATGCGGCTCGTCGATCAACACTTCCAGATCAAGGACAAATGGCTCGCTGATGGCTTCCTTCCCGGTAAACGACAAGACCTGCAACCCCCGGAACAGAGGAGTTATGTCCAGACTAAAGTGATGAGCGACAGCGGGGCCGGGCATGGGTGGCTTCTCTACAGGAACGCGACCGTGGATTCTGGCCGAGAAGATCCGTCGGGTAGAGAGCGAAACGAAGAATAGGACGTTGCCTACAGAGGAATAGGAAAGTGGAGCAGAGAAGATGGTCTTAAGCTGGAATGCAGTCAAATGTGGGAGCGGTGCTTGCCCGCGATAAAGGCAACACGGTCTGAAGGATAAACCGAGGTGTTCTTATCGCGGGCAAGCACCGCTCCCACATAAAAATCGCGTCTATTCAGTAACTAATTTTTGTTTGGCGGGAGCCAATAGGTTGGCTCCCGCTTCAGATCAAGAAGACAGGTAAGAAGACCGCGTCAGGCCCAAGCGCAGCGCATCCAGGAAGTACGTGCGTTCACGCGGGGTGATTTTGGCGCTGGCAACTTTGTCCCGGTAATGGGTCATCAGTTCTTCCGGCGACAAGTGCACGTAGCGCAACATGTCTTCGATGGTGTCGTGGGTTTCGATGCCGGCGGAATAAACGCTGCCATCCGGGTTCTGGTAGATGTTCACCGAATCGGTGTCACCAAACAGGTTGTGCATGTCGCCAAGAATTTCCTGATACGCGCCGACCAGGAATACGCCCAGCAAATAGTCTTCGCCTTCGTTCAGGCCGTGTACTGGCAGGCTGGTTTCGATGCTCTGCTCGTCCACGTACTGATTGATCTTGCCGTCAGAGTCGCAGGTCAGGTCTTGCAGCACAGCGCGACGCACTGGCTCTTCGTTCAGACGGTGCAGCGGGATGATCGGCAACACCTGATCGATAGCCCAGGTATCCGGAAGGCTCTGGAATACCGAAAAGTTGCAGATGTACTTGTCGGCCAGCTTGTCGTTGAGTTCGTCCAGCACCTGACGATGAGAGCGTTGACGCGCTTTCAACGAGTTGTGCAGGCGACGGCAAACGGCGAAGTAGCACTGCTCGCCCAAGGCTTTTTGCGACAGGGAGATTTTGCCATCGGCGTACTGAGCCGCGATGTCACTCATATAGTGAGTGGCGCGCCAGTAGGTTTCGGTGACCATTTCGATATCGGTCGGGCCGAGCAGATCGACCAGCCATTGCAGGGTTTCCGGCAGGCTTTCCTTGTCTTCGATCACCGGGACTTCGTCGTTATGCTTCTCGACGTCAGTGACCTGAATGACCAGCATGGCGTGGTGCGCGGTCAGCGAGCGGCCGCTTTCCGAGAAAATGTGCGGGTGCGGCAGGCCCTGCGCATCGCAGAACTCTTTGAGCATGCCCACGACAACACCGGCGTAATCGTCCATGTCGTAGTTGATGGAGCTGGCGTTGCGCGAGTGAGTACCGTCGTAGTCGACACCCAGGCCGCCGCCCACGTCGATGTGATCCACCGGCAGGCCGAGGTTGCGCAGTTCGCCGTAGTAACGAATCGCTTCCTTGAAGCCATGCTGATAATCCGCAAGGTTGGCGATCTGCGAACCCATGTGGAAGTGCAGCAGGCGAATGCCCTGATCCAGACCCGCCTTGCGGAAGCGCTCAACCACGGACAGCAGTTGCGCCGCCGACAAACCGAATTTGGACTTTTCGCCACCGGTGTCAGCCCACTTGCTGGACGCCAGGGAGGACAAGCGCACGCGCAGGCCCACTTGTGGCTGAACCTTGAGCTCGGCCGCTTCTTCGATCACCAGTTCAACTTCGGACTCTTTCTCGATCACGATGAACACATTGTGACCCAGCTTCTGGCCCATCAGCGCCAGACGAATGAACTCACGGTCCTTGTAACCGTTGCAGACGATAGTGCCGCCTTTCGGCGCCAATGCCAGTACCGCCATCAACTCCGGCTTGGAGCCAGCTTCCAGACCGATGGACACGTTCTGGGTCGCGATGATGTTTTCCACCACCGCTTCCTGCTGGTTAACCTTGATCGGGTACAGCGCGGTGTACTGGCTCTGGTATTCCAGGCGCGCAATATTCGCGTCGAAAGCGCCAGTCAGCTGACGCACGCGGTCTTGCAGAATGTCGGGGAAACGCACCAGCAATGGCAGGCTCAGCCCGCTTTTGCGCAAGTCATCGACCTGCTCGTAAAGATCGATAGGCGAACTGCCCGGCCCATTGGGACGAACTTCAACACGACCCGCTTCGTTGATCGCGAAATAACCAGCGCCCCAATGGCGGATCCCGTAGACACTGCGGCTGTCCGCAACGGTCCATTGGCTGCCATCGTCTTTACGTGTGCGTCGTACGGACATCGAAGTCCCCTATAAAAAAGTCAGGTAGCGCCAGCCATAAACGGGCTGGGCGCAGTGTAAAGAGTGCAAGTGACGGTTTGGTGCCAGCGAATGATGGAAAGTAGACCCGCAATGCAAGCCAGAGTTTGCCTGCGGTCCGCGGTGCCATCAGCCGCCGGATTTCTTCGCCTTGAAGCCCTGCTTGATCAGTTCGGCCAGCAGCAATTCGACATGATCGCCTTGAATCTCGATCACGCCGTCCTTGAGCGCTCCGCCGGTGCCGCACCGTTGCTTGAGGGTCTTGGCCAGATCCTTGAGGCCGTCTTCAGGCAATGGCACGCCGGTGATGGTCGTCACTGTCTTGCCGCCACGGCCTTTGCTTTCGCGGCGCACACGGGCAATGCCATCCCCTTCCGGGATCAGCGTCTGTTTGCAGATGCAGGCATCAATGGGATGACGACAGTCGGGACAATGCCGTCCCGCGTCGGTGGAAAATACCAGGCCACCCAGGGCGGCGAAGGATGAGGCTTTTTTAGCCACCGCAAATCCTCTTGTTGAGGACTGAAGATTGGTCGACATCCATAAAGGGTCGGCCGCGAAGCCCCACTCAGGCAGGGGCAGCGCAGCTGGACGGAAACCCCCGGCCAGCTTGAAAAGGTCGCGCAGTGTAACGGCAAAAAGCCCGGTTGCTAAGGGCCAATTACTCAACATTTGCGACGTGGGTTTCAGTTACCTCAGCTGTAGGGGCGCACAAGCAACGCGAGGCTGCGATAACGTTCTGTCTGATGCACCGCCATCGCGGCCTCGCGTTGCTCGTGCGCTCCTACAGGGCGGGCGCGATTTAATGCTCAAGCCCGACCAGATACCGCTTCAACGCCGCCACCGAATCCGGACAATAAGGCTTCTGTTCGGCTTCGCGCAGGGCCTCATCCACAGGGATGAAACGCGCCTCCAGCACCTCTTCCGGCTGCAACGTCAAAGGCCCGTCCCAGACCGCAGAGAACACCGCACACCAGAGCCGGTTGCCCGGTTGATCAAAGAAAAAGTGCTCGTGCTCAATCAAAGGCACCCCGCTGACGCCCAATTCCTCTGCCAATTCCCGCGCAGCCGACTCAGCGTAGCTCTCGTCTGCCTGCACCATACCGCCCGCTGCAACATCCCAGTAACCGGGATAAATTGCCTTGCTCAGCGTACGACGATGCACGCAAAGCTCGCCGGCAGAATTGAACAACAGAATATAAGTGCCGCGTCCGATCAGACCGGCTTCACGCAATTGCGAACGGACCATGCCCCCGAGTGGCTGGTCCAGCTCATCAACCCAAGCGATCAACTCGGCGTCCGAGGCGGCGCGGTGCGCAGCCTCGGCGGATGAAAACGACATCGATCAACCCTGCGACAGCAGTTGACGAAGGTCGATCACAGCGGCGTTAGCGCGAGAAATGTAGTTGGCCATGACCAGCGAGTGGTTGGCCAATACACCAAATGCGCTGCCGTTGAGCACCATTGGGCTCCACAGCGGTTCTTGCGAAGCTTCCAGCTCACGAATGATCTGACGCACGCTGACAGTGGCGTTCTTCTTGGCCAGTACATCGGCAAAGTCGACTTCGATGGCGCGCAGCAAGTGCGACAGCGCCCAGGCCTGACCGCGTGCTTCATAGAACACGTTGTCGATTTCCAGCCATGGCGTCTCGACGATCTCCTCATCAACCTGCGGCACTTCACCCGGCTTCACGGCCACCAGCGCTTCAGTTTTCAACGTGCTGTTGAGCTTCACACGGCCAACGCTCGCTGAAAGACGTTGCGACAGCGAACCCAGACGGGTATTGACGTCGCCCAGCCAGTTGCTGAGGTTGTCAGCCCGCGCATAGAACAACGCAGTTTTTGAATTCGGGTCGGACAGACGTGCTTCATAACGATTCAGTGCTGCAATACCTTCGCGGTACTGAGACTCGCTCGAAGGCAGCACCCAGCTGTTATTGCTGAAGTTGAACAACGGCTCAGCGCGGGCCAAATCGCCGTCTTCAGCCGATTGGGACTGGGAACGGGAAAAATCCTTACGCAAGGCACGGCTCAAGTCCCGCACCTGGAACATCACGCCGTATTCCCAGCTAGGAATATTGTCCAGCCACAAGCCAGGCGGGAAGCGGTCGTTGGACAGATAGCCACCGCGCTTCTCGAGCAATGTATTGACGACGGTCTTGAGAGTTTCGACGGTGGTGTAACCAATCACCATCTGCTTGCCTTCGCGCTCGGCCGCAGCCTGAGCGTTTTGCTGGACGGGGAACAACGCCGGTTCACTGCTCCAGTACCAGCCGATCAGCAAGGTGACCACCAGGTAAATCGCAACCACGGCACCCAGCGCACGGCTGTAAAACAGCCCACCCAGGTACCCACGGCGCTTGACCGAAGCCGGTTCATCGACGCGCTCTTTCGCGCTGCCTGCGCGGTTCTTCCAATCCAGCATGGCTATGTCCTTTCAATCACAGGGTTCAGTGCTCTGACCGCAACCTTACAGCAAGGTGCCTTTTGCAGGTATGTCGGGGTGGGAGGTTTTGTTGAGGATGGCTCGCGAACATATACATCAGCAGTGGGTTTACCCGTTTGCCCCCCGCGATCACGAAGCAGAAGAAGAACCTGTAGGAGTGAGCTTGCTCGCGATGGCGTTCTCTCTGCGAGCAGGTCTTTGATTGACAGACCGCATCGCGAGCAAGCTCACTCCTACAGGTAGCGCGGTGTCATAAAGAACCGCAACTAATGACCACAACAAAACCAGAAACGCCCTACAGCATTGGCCATTGACCCAAAACGGCTGCTCTTTGATCATTCCCGCCCTGAGCCTAAGAACTCTGACAACCGTACACCCGCCACGATAGACAGCGGTTTTTTTGCGCCTGCGCTAAGGTCACTTAGCGCAGCCGTTTAATGCATCTGCACGTCTGTCATGTCGGGAGTCGGCTAATACAAGACCCTTCGGGGGAATATGCCGGCACTGGTTGTTGGTGTTCTTAGCTCCCGACGCCTTTTGCATTAATAAGGACAGACAGCATGGACACGCCTTTCGAACCCCTACGTTTCACCCATCAGAAACGCCATCTGCACGCCCTTATCATGGAGCAACAAGCCTGGTTCTGCGCCCGCGACCTTGGTCGTTTGATGGGCCTGTTCCTTGAAAACCGGCTGGTCCGCAAACTTGACCCCGACCAGCGCTGCACCCTGACCCTGAACTACTACGGCGAGGCGCAGGAAATGCTCATGGTCAGTGAGTCTGCGGCGTATGCCTTGCTGGTCCACCACCATCACCCGACCAACAGCCAGTTGCGCCAGTGGATCACCCATGAAGTCATGCCTACGCTATTCGCCGCACGCATTCATTCACTGCATAACAGCCCGACGCCCGCGCGACTGGAATGGCAAGGCGGCGAACTGGGCGTTATCCATTGGCAAAATGAACCGTGGATCAGGCTGCGGGACATGCCGAGCTTGTTGCCGGGGCGAGAAGGGTTGCAGGTCAGGCCGGTGAGTTGGTGGGGGCGGATTAAGCGTAGGTTGGGTATCACCAATAAGGAGCGAGCACCTTTCTGAAAAACCATGGCCTCATCCTGATCACAAATCGAGTCCTGTATATTTCAACGGTTAAAAGAGCCAACCCAATGGACGATGCGATAAACTCCGTAGTCCACGCGGCTGACTGTCGGCTACGATAAACGACAGCAGAATTCCCATTAAAAACCACCGTAACGAAATGTTAAATAATTTGGCGGGCATTATCATGATTACAAGCTGGGTAGTGCTCGATAGTGCAACGGCAGTTAAGCGCTCATTGACTAGAACTGACCTGGGCATAAGCAGCATTATTTTTCATGCCAAGTCAATGAACAATGGTTATCCATGCATATTTAAAACGAAGTCACTCACCCGCGTTACTTAAGGGAGGATCTGAATTAAAGTGCCCTGGGCTGTGGCCGTAGCTGCATCGCTCAAGATCCGCCTCAGTAGAGAGCGCAGTAATTATTCCAAGTCTATATTTGCAATAATCGATAACTCGCTGCCTATCCTCCAACGAAAGCTCCCGCAAGGTCTTACCCTCACCCTGATTCGCAAAAATATTATGAAACTTAATTTGCAGAGTTAAATATTTTTTCTTGAAAGGAATCGTCTCCAGATCGGCGTCTTCTAGATAATCATAGTATCCATAGTTCAAAACGAAATACAAAACGACCAAAAAGATCAGCACTATTCTCTTCATGACGTAGGTGGCGCAAGAAAATTCATTTTTGTACGCAATACTTTAACCAATTCAAGCCCGACATTACCAGGACAGATTTTATTGCCCTGAAACGGAAATTCTCGGTGCGCACCTAATACAGAAATATTGAACACACTCTTTAGGGCCTGAATAAGTGCGAGAGTCGCATCCAGCTGCCGAGCCGGAATCGCCCGCGTTGCATCATAACCAACGCTGTCCCGAACCCCCGTCCTCACCTTTGCGTATATATCGCCCCCCTCCTCAACCGTCGCTAAATTCTCCAGCAAAACAATTCCGATAGCACCGGTATTGAAATCAAGCATGTGGCTACCTTTGAAGCGTATATCTCGCCCTTCAAATATGAAGCCTGAACAATCAATCCCGAAGTGATAACCCACGTCACCGTAATTTTGTTTCAGATGCATTGCCTCGACATCCTTCATCTGCAAAGCGCCGGGATCACAGATAAACGCACGACCCGCATGGTGGATCGAGATCATCGAATAGTCCCAATCAGAGTCAAGTTCGGCCTCCACCTTACGGGCTGTCCACTCAGATCTCTCAATCGCCGGAAAGCCCGCCGCCGTAATACGTCGAAAAATCGTTGCTCGCGTAGCAGCTCTATCGTTGACGGTAATACGGTGAGTTATATTCCCTATCTGAACGACTTTTGCACTTGTGTGAGCGACATATTCCCTAGTCATCAGCGTGTTCCATAAAATCTTCGATAAGTCCCGTAGGAGCTTTGAACAAAAAATGCACCTCGATTTTCTCCCCCGCTGAAGACGCCGTTATGTAGGCCACTCCTTCTGCATCGGTATAACCGCTGAGATGCTTACCGTTGACCACTGCGATATATCGTCTGTTTGCCAACGGCATTCCATCTGTGTCGTCTGCATAAAAAATCTGTCCATACCGAACCGCCTGCTGATCCTGATGCACACGAAGCCGCTCCATCACAATCTGCTCAGACTTCCGCCGTCGCAGTGGCTTCTTGAACTGCCCCCAATCAAAGTAATAAGCCTCATCCTTCACAAGCAGCCATTCACCGCTGGACACCGGGTCCAAACCTTCGTTATCAAAGTTGATCATCTGCTCACGCTTGAGCTGAGCAAGACCTTCGATGCTGTCGCCTCGCTCAAATGCGTCCTTGACCAATATTCGTGCTTCGTCAGGCGAATAAGCGTTAGCCAGTTCCTCGGGCAGCGGGTATTGCGCACTGATTAGTTTCAAAACGAACTCTCACCAAGCCACTCATCGTAAGCAACGGTGCCGGCGATCTTGTGTCTCCAGCGAATGACCTGGTAAGCAAAATGCACTCTTTCAAGCTGGGTGAAATGAGCGGTCGCCAACTCCTGGCAGTGAGGCATGATCATCTCAACACCCACGATGAGCGCCTCCTTGATCTCCACGCTGTAGAAAAGCTCTTCGCCACCAACTGCCGCGTTGCGATAGAAATCCAGCGTGCATTTGGTCAGGGGCTCTCCGTTGCTGAGCGCCGCGTAAATGAGCGGTGACGATTTGTCGATGGCTTTGGTAATGATTAGAGGCTTGTGCTTTCTATGCCCTTCCCGCGCACCACCTGGAACCATAATCGCGTGGTTGATGGCCTGAACCAGAATCTGGTCCTCATGACCCTGGCGCCAGGCATTGCCCATCGACTGTTCGCCCAGTGCCCCTGCAGTGATGAGGCCTTGTTGGGTTCCTTGGATGGTCATGTAAGCGGGATGTGGCATCGGCCTGCTCCTGATGGATGTGCCGCCACCCTACCAGCGCCAATTCCCCCAAAATCAACCGCCGAAAAATTCAGAAATACCCTACGCCACGCCCTCAGGATTCCCGCCAAACAACTAGGCAGTTAAGCTTTGGTCCTACAATCGCGGCCTTCACCCACCCGCAGCACTCACGAAACTCTCCAGTCATCGAATTGTTGCCAATTATTTGACTTAGGGCACGTTCGAGGCGGAAAGTAGGTGGTAGCATAGCGCCAGCAGTGATCTACCAGAGAACACACACGTAGCCCGATATGACCGAGCCAGCAGATCCAAGTCGCGATCGTCTCAAACATCATTTCGCTCAGCGCGTCATCCATCAGGCACGTCAGATTCTTGAGGCTTGGCAGCGACTGCAGCAGGGCGAATGGTCTGCAGCGGATATGGTGGAATTTCAGGATGCCAACCAGCGCCTGCTGCGCTTTGCGGAGCGTTTTGAGCAAATCGAGCATATCGAGTTGGCGCAGGCCATCAATACCTCGCTGGAAGGGGTCGAAGCTAACCGCGGACGTTTGAGCAGTAGCCTGATCACAGAACTCAACAGCTTGATGCAGCGTTTGTCCCGCACGGGGCTGCGCCATGGCGATCGCTTTGAGCAGACCGCCCTGCCACCGTTGCGCAAGCCTATCTATATTGCTCTGCAGGATTTTGAACGCGCCGAGCGCTTGAGCAAGCAGCTGGAGTTTTTTGGCTTGTACGCTCAGGCGCTGGACGGGCGGAGCAATTTCCAGACGGCCATGACTCATCGCCATCCGTCCGCCATCGTCATTGACGTGGACTTCTGCGGCCCGGGCGAAGGGCTGAAGCTGGCGGCAAGTGTTCAGCAAGGGCTCGAGCAGAAGTTGCCGCTGCTGTTTTTCAGCCATCACGAAACAGATACCCCCACACGCCTGGCCGCAGTGCGCGCCGGCGGCGAAGAGTTCCTGACCGGTACGCTGGAAGCCTCCAGCCTGCTGGAGAAAATCGAAATCCTCACCTGCGTTGCGCAATACGAGCCGTACAAAGTCCTGATCATTGATGACTCCCGCGCGCAGGCTTTGCATACCGAGCGCCTGCTCAACAGTGCCGGGATCGTGACTCGCACGTTGCTGGATCCGATCCAGGCCATGGCCGAACTTGCGGACTTTCAGCCGGACCTGATCATCCTCGATATGTATATGCCGGGATGTACCGGTACCGAACTGGCCAAAGTCATCCGTCACAACGACCGCTATGTCAGTGTGCCGATCATTTATCTGTCGGCTGAAGATGATCTGGACAAGCAACTGGACGCCATGAGCGAAGGCGGCGATGACTTCCTGACCAAGCCGATCAAGCCGCGCCACCTGATCACCACGGTGCGTAACCGTGCAGCGCGGGCGCGCAACCTCAAGGCGCGCATGGTTCGTGACAGCCTGACGGGGCTGTATAACCACACTCATATCCTGCAACTGCTGGAAGACTGCTGCTTCCGTGCCCGTCGGGAAAGTCAGCGGCTGTGCTTCGCGATGCTGGACATTGACCACTTCAAGAAGGTCAACGACAGCCACGGTCACCCCATGGGCGACCGGGTGATCAAGAGTCTGGCGCTGTTTCTCAAACAGCGGCTGCGCAAGACGGATTACATTGGCCGTTATGGCGGGGAAGAATTCGCCATCGTGATGCCAGATACCGATATTCAGAGCGCCCATCTGGTACTGGACGAAATTCGTCGGCGCTTTGCTGAAATTCACTACCCCGCACAACCGGCTGATCTGTTCTGCACATTCAGCGCAGGCGTTGTGGAAATGAGCGACAAGGACGACAGCCTGCTGCTCGCCTCTCGTGCCGACGAAGCGCTGTACCGGGCGAAACATGCCGGGCGCAATCATGTGTTTCTTGAATATGACGCCAAGCAGAGCTCACTGCTGCTGAGCTTGGCTGACAAGGCCTGAGTTCGTCAGCACGCAAACGCTCCCATCAAAAAAGTTATAACTACCTGAATAGATGAGATTTTTATGTGGGAGCGGTGCTTGCCCGCGATAAGGCT
>NZ_LOHF01000042.1:0-4651 GCF_002158995.1 Pseudomonas caspiana
AGTCCAATGTTTGCTGTTCAACCCGTTAACGCCTTAACCCTTCACCGCAAACGCCGCGCCCAGTGCCTGAAGCCGGTTAGCCATTGGCAAAAGGTCTTCGCTGCACTGAATAAGGGTTACGACATCCGTGGCATTGTTCTGCGCAATGGCGTGGACGGTTGTCAGGCGATCATTGATGCCCACCGATGCAGCGGATTGCTGTTCGGTGGTGTCTGCGATTAATACGTTCAACCGGTGGATTTCCAGCACATCGGCGACGGTGCTCTTCAACAGTTCGGAGCCCATTTGGCTAGCCTGGACGCAGCGCCCGACTTCTTCGCCGCTGTTACGCATCGAGTCCGCTGCAGTGCGGCTTTCCTTCTGCAATGATTCGACGATCTGGCGTATCTCTTCCACCGAGCCTGCGGTTTTCTGCGCCAGGCCGCGAACTTCATCGGCAACCACGGCAAACCCTCGGCCCTGTTCGCCTGCACGTGCCGCTTCGATGGCGGCATTGAGCGCCAGCAAATTGGTTTGTTCGGCGATTTCGCGGATCACGTTGATCACCTTGCCAATCTTTTCTGCCTGCTCTGCCAGCGATTGCACGCTCTGGTTGGCGCCGCTGATGGACGACTCCAGGTTGGAGATGTCCTTGCTGGCCTGGTCGACTGATTCGCGACCTTTGACCAATTGCTCATTGGCCTTGTTGGCACCCTGATGCGCTTCGCTGGCGTGTTGCGAGATGTCATCCAGTGCCGTGGTGAGCATTTGCATTGAGTGAGCCATGCGAGTGATTTCTGCCAGTTGCTGCTGGGCGCCTTTGTCCAGCGTTTCGCCTGCGACCGACAGCTGGCGACCCATGTCGCTCAAACCGCTGGTTTCATGAATCACGCCACCCACGGTATTGGTGATCAACGCCAGGAATTCATCAAAGCGCTGGGAGGAGTGCATGCCGGCGCGGCTTTCAGTAACGCCTGCTCTTTTGTCCAGACGCGCAGCGGCCTGAAGGATTTTGTCCAGCAGCTCCTGATTCTCGCTGGCTTCGCGATGGCTGTGGATGGCGAGATAAATCAGGATGGCGCTTTCAGCGACGACATAGGCGGCATGGATGAAGACCACATCCCAACCGCCGTGATGCTGCATCACGTAAACCGGATAACCTGCATGCTGCAGCACATGGAAGAGTAGATGGTGAACAGCGATGGTCGCGGCAGCCACGACAATGGGCAGCCAGTCCCGGTAGAACGTCAGCACCGCCAACAGCGCGAAAATACCGAAGTGGACTTCGATGAGGCCTTGCGTCTGATTGATGTGCAGACCGGACATGACCATCAGGGCCACGCCCGTCAGGCAGCGAAACAAGCGAGTACCGCGCAGGACGGGATACAACGCAGTCATCCCGAGGGCAGTGCCGCCACCGACCAGAACGGCTTGGCCGAAAGTCGAGTGAAGTGTCGCCAGCCCCAAGGAGTAGACAAAACATAGCCACAAAAGCCCGAGCATGATGCGGTCGGCTTTACGGTAATGATCGGTAAAACGAGGCACCGTCGACATAGCGCAAATCCTCAACATCCATTTCATGGAACCGCATGAACGCCGAGTATGCCTGTGTCTATGGGACTAAAGAAGCGATATGCCATTACTGGCGCTGTCGCGCGCCATACAGTAGACCTGTAGGAGCGCACGAGCACCGCGAGGCCGCGATAGCGTTGTATCAGACGGGACGCTATCGCTGCCTCGCGGTGCTCGTGAGCTCCAGCAGAAAATAGCGATGCGTCAGAGTTAGCGCTTTCGCAGCCTTCGGCAGCCCTTACAGGGAAGGGCGGTTATTAATGCAACTTCATTCTCGGCTCGGTCCCTTTGCCGATACGGCTGCCGAGCATCAGCATCAGGGTGCGGAAGGTGCCATACAGCGCCATTTGGTGCATGCGATACAAGGAGATGTAGAACATGCGCGCCAGCCAGCCTTCGAGCATGACGCTGCCGGTCAGATTGCCCATCAGGTTACCCACCGCCGAGAACTTCGACAGGGAGATCAGCGAGCCGTAGTCGGTGTACTTGTAGTCCGGCAGCGGCTTGCCTTCAATACGCAGTTTGAGCGATTTGACCAGCAGCGACGCTTGCTGATGCGCGGCCTGGGCGCGCGGCGGGACGTTGCGATCCGAGCCTTTTTGCGGGCAGGCTGCGCAGTCACCAAAGGCGAAGATGTTTTCATCGCGAGTGGTTTGCAGCGTTGGCAGCACTTGCAACTGGTTGATGCGGTTGGTTTCCAGCCCGTCGATTTCCTGCAGGAAACCGGGTGCACGAATGCCCGCTGCCCAGACCTTGAGCGTGGCCGGGATCACCAGGCCGCTCGCGGTAATCAACGAGTCGGCAGTCACTTCACTGACCGCCGCATCGGTCAGCACCGTAACACCGAGTTTCTCCAGAGTTTTATGCACTGGCCCGCCGATGCGTTCCGGCAGTGCAGGCAATACACGTGGGCCGGCTTCGATCACAGTGATGCGCAGGTTTTCCGGCTTGATGCGGCCCAGTCCGTAAGCAGCCAGCTCGTGAGCGGCGTTATGCAGTTCAGCCGCCAGCTCAACACCCGTTGCACCTGCGCCAACGATGGCCACGGTGATTTCCTGAGCGGTGTCGGTTTGCCCGGCGTGGGCGCGCAGGTAGTGATTGAGCAGTTGTTGGTGGAATTTCTCGGCTTGTTTACGCGAGTCCAGAAACAGGCAGTGTTCGGCTGCGCCCAGCGTGTTGAAGTCGTTGGTGGTGCTGCCGACTGAAATCACCAGCGAGTCATATTCCAGACTGCGCGCAGGAACAAGTTCCAGACCGTCTTCATCCAGAGTCGCTGCCAGATGAATCTGTCGTGCTTCACGGTTCAGCCCGGTCATTTTGCCCAGCTGAAACTGAAAGTGGTTCCACTTGGCCTGAGCCACGTAGTTCAGCTCATCTTCATAGGAATTGAGCGAGCCCGCGGCGACTTCGTGCAGCAGCGGTTTCCAGATGTGGGTCAGGTTGGCGTCGACCAGAGTCACGCTGGCTGTGCCTTTTTTGCCCAGGGTCTTACCCAGGCGGGTGGCCAGCTCCAGACCGCCAGCGCCGCCGCCAACGATGACAATACGATGAGTCATAGGGATATCTCATAAGGTTTAAGGAATTCGGGGGGAGTGAGTCGATCTGCGCGAGCGCTGTTTTGCTGCTGCTCATAGCGTCAGATAACTCAACAAACGGCTCAACAAGCCAAGGCCAATCACCACCGCAACCACCACGCTCAGGAGCAGCCATGGCCGAAAAGGCCGGCGCTCGACTTGATGCTGGGGGGCTTGCAGGTACTCTTCGACACGCTTTTGGTCTTCGGGTTTCAGGTGACTGGACATAGGAGCCTCAGAAAAGAGGGCAACTGCGTTATTCGACAATCAGTTCGAGCGGTTCGACCCGTAACGAATCATCTAGACGAATGATGCCGCTTTGTATCACTCGTGCGGTAATTCCGCCATGCCCACGTACCGCCTGAAAGGTCCCATGGCCCAGACGTTGCTCCAGCCGCGCACAAGGTTGACACCAGCCGGTGGTCTCGAGGATCGACTGGCCGATTTTGAATCGACGGCCTTTGAGGCTGAACAGGTTGATGCCGCTGATCACCAGGTTGCGGCGCAGGTCCTGCGGCACGATGGGTTGATCCTCAGCGCGATTCAGCAAGGAGCTGACCACCGCCAGATGTTCCCATTGAATCAACGTGACCTGTCGCGCATTGCGAGGGCCGGGGCGCGCATGATCGCCGGTCAGGCCCGCTTCGCGGCGAGCTTCCACCGCCTCCAGCTCAACCATTTCGCCACGGGATTCAGGGCGCACCCCGATCCAGCGCACCCGACCGGTTTGCGGTACGTCGGCCAACAGCTCTTGCAGAGGGCTCATAAACTGATTCCAACATCAAAGACTACGCTGCGCCCCAGATTGGTCCGCAGAAAATCCGGTGCATCGGGGTGGGCATACAGCACTCTGGCAAAGGTCGGCCCGACCAGTGACAGCGAGCGCCAGCCCTGGCGCAGATATTCGGTGGGCGGCGGGAAGTGGCTGTTCAAATCCAGCACTTCGCGTTTAAGGCTGGCGAACGCAATGATGTCCAGCTGTCCTGTATCAATGCCGCGTTCGTTGTAGTTACTGGCTTTTTTACGCAACGTCGGCCCCAGGCGCTGTAGCAGCTCACTGGCAGGAATACGTTTGGGTTTGGCTTCGCGGCGCACCAGTTGGCTCAGGGAAAACGCGCCACGCCTTCGCGCCAGTTCTTCACGCCATTCGTCGTTCAGGCGTCGGCCTTCATCGAGGACAAAAAACACTTCGAAACAGGCATCACGAAACAGCACATCAGGCGGTTCCTGCCCGGCAGCGGTGAAGTCTTCGTGACGATGCGGGATGTTCAAACCCTGCAGTAAACGCTCACAAACCCATCGCTCACGCTCCCACTTTCGCGCATTGGAAAGAAACGCGTTGGCTTGTTCGGCCTGGATCGTGAGCAGGCGTAGGTAGTCTGAGTCATCCATTGGCCAAGCTTAGCGTTCTAATAGCTACAACTGGAAGATGCTGCTACGCATTTCGAATACAGCACAGGTAGAAGCGGCCCCGATCGTCAGAGCACTGCTCTGGCTTGCGGCAAACATAGGACCTGTAGGAGCTG
>NZ_LOHF01000042.1:5335-24713 GCF_002158995.1 Pseudomonas caspiana
ATGCATTTCAATCCAGCAGTTTGGCTTTTGTTTGATGAGCGCGCGCGTGCCCGCGATCGAGTTGGCATAGGCGCTGACAAGTGCGTTCTCTGCGGCAGATTGCGTTTTAATTAGGCTCCAGACCCAAACCAAGGGAGGACTCGTCGGTGTTGCGACCCGACATGGATCAGCCAACCCCGCACCCATTTGGGCTATGGTGTTGGTTTTCCCATCCCACTCAGGAGAGTTGCACCCTTGAAGCTCTGGCCCATTCTGCTGTTGATCCTGTTGCCATTCACCGCTCAGGCCATGGAAATCGGCGACCCGGTACCGACCTGGAGCCTGTTTGATCAGTTTGATGAGCCGTATGTGATGAACCCGCAAAAGACCCAGACGATTCTGGTCGCCAGCAGCATGAGTGCGGGCAAGATCATGGAGAAGGCGTTAAAGGACAAGCCCAAAGGCTTTCTGGAAGCCCGACATACTGTGTTCATCGCCAACATCGAGCCAATGCCAGCGTACGTCACCAAATTTTTTGCCGTGCCTAAAATGCGCAGGACCTATTCTTATCGGGTAGCCCTTGACCGTGAGGCGCAGATCGCGCCGGGTTATGGCGGCGACGCGGCTGCCGTTCAGTGGTTGCAACTCAAAGATGGCAAGTTGCTTGAGCGTCGTGAATTCAACGGTCCCGATGCACTTCGCGAGGCACTCGAAAAACCATGATCGGCGCGCAGGTCCTGACACCGCAAGCAATGACCCTGGCGTGGTTGTTGTACTTGCCGGTGTTGGCCTGGGCGGTCCGGCGTGTACCGTGGGTGGAGTTGCTCACGGACAACCGCCGTCAGCACCTGTTGTTCGGCACTGTGTTTGCGTTGTTCCTGCTGTGGCTTGTCAGGCGGGACTTCGAGACCGGTGTGTCATATCACTTCATCGGCATGACCGCGGTGACGTTGCTGCTGGACTGGCCGCTGGCGATTCTCGGCGGGTTGGCGGCGCAAATCGGGCTGCTTGCCCTGGACCGTCAGGACCTGGCGGCGCTGGGCGTCAACGGCCTGCTGTTTATCGGCTTGCCGGTACTGGTGACCGAAGCGTGCGCGGTATTGGTGGAGCGGGCACAGCCTAAAAGCCCTTTCGTTTACATATTCTGTTCGGGGTTTCTCGCAGCCGCCCTGGCGGCGTTGATGTGCTTGCTGTTTGCGCTGGGCTTGCTCTGGCACGAAGGGATGTTCGAGATGCCGATCTGGCTGGAGGATTTCGCGGGCTATCTGTGGCTGATCATCTTTCCCGAAGCCTTCATCAACGGCATGGTCATCAGCGCGTTAGTGGTGTTCAGCCCCGAGTGGCTGGAGACATTCAACCGCACGCGCTATCTGTCAGCGCCCTGGAAGGACAGCGGGGACAGATGACTGAGCTTTTATATTGGCACGGGACCGTCGCGGGACCGGCTTTAGCCGGTCCCACAGGGGCGATCAATGGCGTTCAGGCAAATCACCGGAAAACATTTCATCTTCGGCATCCGGGCTGACCGGAATGGCGTGTTCTTCAGACGCCCATGCGCCCAGGTCGATCAGCTTGCAGCGTTCGGAGCAGAACGGCCGGGCAGGGCTGGCTGCGCTCCATTCCACTGGGGCGCCACAGGTTGGGCAATCGACGGTCATTGGTTGGCTCATGATTGGCCTCCGGACAAAGTTAAATAAAATTGATGCAGACGCGAGACTTCGCTTTGCAGCCAGGCAGCATCCCGGTCATTGACCAGTACATCATCGGCACGACTCAATCGATCTTCGCGATTGGCCTGGGCCTGGATAATCGCCTGGACTTGTTCCTGGCTGGAGCTGTCACGCAACATGGTGCGCTGAACCTGCACCTGCTGCGGTACGTCAATCACCAGCACGCGCTGGGTGGTTTTCCACTGGCCGGACTCAACCAGCAGTGGAGAAACCAGAATCGCGTAGGGTGAAGTCGCGCTAGCAAGATCGCGCTGAATCTCCTTGGCGATCAACGGATGCAGCAGGGCTTCAAGCCAGCGGCGCTGTTCGGCATTCTCGAAAATCAAACCCCGCAGGGCACCGCGATTCAGCGTGCCATCGGCATTCAGCACCGTTGGCCCGAAGTGCTCGGCAATCAGCGCCAACGCAGGACGACCAGGTTCAACCACCCAGCGCGCCGCGTGGTCGGCGTCGACCACATGGATGCCCAGATCAATGAAGCATTGCGCTGCGGCGCTCTTGCCGCTGCCAATGCCGCCAGTAAGGCCGAGAATCCAGGGTTTTTTAACGGTTGGGTTCATCTGAATCCGGCGAATTGCAAATAGGAGTCGGTTATTTGACCACCCCAGAGCAAAGCGATCCAGCCTGCGATGGCCAGATAGGGACCGAAGGGGATCGGCGTGCTGGTTTCGGCATTGCGCAAACGCAGCATGATCAGCCCCAATACAGCGCCCACCAGCGATGACAGCAGAATGGTCAACGGCAGGATCTGCCAGCCACCCCACGCCCCGAGCATCGCCAGTAATTTGAAGTCGCCATGGCCCATGCCTTCCTTGCCAGTTATCAGTTTGAACAGCCAGTACACCGACCACAGCACCAGATAACCGGCCACCGCGCCCCAGAGCGCGTCGCCCAAGGTCGTGAACACGCCGAATGAGTTAACGATCAGGCCCATCCACAGCAGCGGTAACACCAAGTCATCAGGTAGCAGCTGGTGGTCGGCATCGATCAGACTCATGGCTAGCAAGCCCCAGCTCAGTACCAGCATCGCCGCAGCCGCCCAGCCAAAACCGAAGTACCAGGCGACGTAGCCGGACAGCAGGCCGCAGGTCAGTTCTACTAACGGATAGCGCTTGCTGATCGGTGCCTTGCAGCTTGAACACTTGCCACCCAGAAACAGATAACTGATCACCGGCAGGTTTTCCCACGGGCGGATTTGATGGGCGCAATGGGGGCAGCGCGAGTGGGGCAGGATCAGGTTGAAGGTTTCGCTTGCAGGCTCGGCGGGCAGCTTGAGCATTTCCCTGGATTGAGCCTGCCAGTCGCGCTCCATCATGATCGGCAGACGGTAGACCAGCACATTGAGAAAGCTGCCCACCAGCAAACCAAGAATCAGCGCGGATAAAACAAAGGCCAGCGGTGAGCTGGCCAGGAAATCAACAAGGGACATATTCAGACAACGCTACCAAGTTTGAAGATAGGCAAGTACATAGCGATCACCAGACCGCCGACGATGACCCCGAGGATGGCCATGATCATCGGCTCCATCATACTGGTGAGGTTGTCGACCATGTTGTCGACCTCATCCTCGTAGTAAGTGGCGACTTTATCGAGCATGGCGTCCAGCGCACCTGACTCCTCGCCAATCGCGGTCATCTGAATCGCCAGGCTGGGAAACACACCGGTGGCGCGCATGGAGAAGTTGAGCTGCATACCGGTGGAAACATCCTGCTTGACCTTGTTCACCGCGTTGCGGAACACGACGTTGCCGGTCGCTCCGGCTACGGAATCCAGCGCTTCGACCAACGGCACCCCAGCGGCGAAGGTTGTGGACAGGGTACGAGCAAAACGGGCGATCGAAGACTTGAAGAGCAGCGGGCCGATAATCGGGAGCTTCAGCAACTTGCGATCAACGCTGTCGCGGAAGTTCTGTGATCCTTTGTAACTGCGTCGGAACAGGAAAATACTGGCGAACATCAACCCAAGGATGATGAGCCACCAATCCTGAACGATTTTCGAGAGGCCGATGACCATCAGGGTGAACGCGGGCAGCTCTGCACCAAAGCCGGCAAAGATGTCCTGAAATTTCGGCACCACGTACAGCAGCATGATCCCGGAAACCACAAACGCCATGATCATTACCATGATCGGGTAAGTCATTGCTTTCTTGATCTTGGCTTTGAGCGCTTCGGTCTTTTCCTTGTAAGTTGCTACCCGGTCCAGCAAGGCTTCCAGCGCACCCGCCTGTTCACCGGCGTCGACCAGGTTGCAGTACAAGTCGTCGAAGTATTGCGGTTTCTGCCGCAGAGCGGTGGCGAAGCTGTTACCCGCGGCGACTTCGCTTTTTATTTCCTCGATCAGCTTGCGCATGTTCGGGTTTTCCGAACCCTCGGCAATGATGTCGAAGGACTGCAAAAGCGGTACTCCGGCTTTCATCATGGTCGCCATTTGCCGGGAGAAAAACGCGATATCCAGCGGTTTGATTTTTTTCCCGGAGCCGAAGATAGAAACCGGTTTCTTGCGCACTTTAGTCGGGTTGATGCCCTGTTTACGCAACTGCGCTTTGATCAGCGCCGGATTGTGGCCGGTCAGTTCGCCGGTCATCTTCGCGCCTTTCTTGTCCGTACCTTCCCAGGTAAAAACGATAGCTTTCGCCGCTTTGCTGGCCATGATCAGTCCTTGGTCACGCGGTTGACTTCTTCCAGGCTGGTGACGCCCTGCATGGCTTTGATCAAGCCTGAAGTGCGCAGGTCATTAAAGCCGTCCTTGCGCATTTGAGCGGAGATATCCAGAGAGTTGCCTTCTTCCATGATGATGCGCTCCAGAGCCGGGGTCTTCTTGACCACCTCGTAAATCCCGACGCGGCCCTTGTAACCGCCGTTGCACTGATCGCAGCCCACGGCAGTGTAGATTTTGAAGGTGCCGACTTTGTCTTCCGGGAAGCCTTCCTTGATCAGGGTTTCGCGGGGTATGTCTGCTTCCTTCTTGCAGTGCGGGCAGAGTTTGCGCGCCAGACGCTGGGCAATGATCAGATTGATGGCCGTGGCAATATTGAAGGCGGCCACGCCCATGTGATGCAGGCGGGTCAGGGTTTCTGCTGCGCTGTTGGTGTGCAGGGTGGAAAGAACCATATGCCCGGTCTGCGAAGCCTTGATCGCAATTTCGGCGGTTTCCAGGTCACGAATCTCACCGACCATGATTACGTCAGGATCCTGACGCAGGAACGCACGAAGTGCCTGGGAGAAGTCCATTCCTTGACGCGGATTGACGTTGACCTGGTTAACCCCTTCAAGGTTGATCTCGACCGGATCTTCAGCGGTGGAAATGTTGATGTCCACGGTGTTGAGGATGTTCAAGCCGGTGTACAGCGACACGGTTTTACCCGAACCGGTAGGGCCGGTGACCAGAATCATGCCTTGTGGCTGCTTGAGCGCCTCCAGATACAGGGCTTTCTGCTCCGGTTCATAGCCCAGTGCGTCGATGCCCATTTTCGCCGTGGTCGGGTCGAGCAGTCGCATCACGATCTTTTCGCCCCACAGCGTCGGCAGAGTGTTCATCCGGAAATCAATGGCTTTGGTTTTCGAAATGCGTAATTTGACCCGGCCATCCTGCGGCTTGCGGCGCTCGGAAATATCCAAGCTGGCCATGACCTTCAAACGCGCTGCGATGCGGCTGGCGAGGTGGATCGGCGGTTTGGCCACTTCATGCAGGATGCCGTCGGTACGTAGCCGGACCCGGAAGGTTTTTTCGTAAGGCTCGAAGTGCAAGTCGGAGGAGCCCAGGCGAATGGCGTCCATCAGCATTTTGTTGACGAAACGCACCACCGGCGCGTCGTCGGCATCGTCCTGACCGAGAGAGGTTTCCTTGGTGTCGCTGCCCGACACCACTTCCAGGCTGAGATCGACATCACCCATGTCGCCCAGAGCCGAGTGGCCGTCGAAGAATTTTTCGATGGCGTCGGTGAGCTTGTCGTCCTCCACCAGAATCGCTTCGATAGCCAGCCCGGTGCTGAACTGCAGATCGGTTATGGCCTGTTGATTGGCTGGGTCGGAGATGCCGATATAGAGCTTGTTGGCACGTTTCCAGAGCGGCAGGGCATGATGCTGGCGGATGAGTTTTTCACTCACCAAACCCTTGGGCTGCTCTTCTTTATTAAGGCAATTGAGGTCGAGAAAGGGCAGGCCGAAATGGTCCGAGGACATTTCGGCCAGAACCAGCGCCCTGACCAAGCGGTTTTGCACCAGATAACTGATCAGCGAAACCTTGTCGCGCCGGGCTTGCTGATAAGCCTGTTGCGCCGCTTTTTCAGTCAGAAGTTCGGCAACTACCAATTGTTTGGCCAAACCGCTCAGAACAACATCACTCATAACACCACCAACCCCAGACAGTATCTGGTTTATAGCGTAGTCAGGCGGCGCTGCCAATGATGCACGGCAAGGTGACCAAAATTGTCAGTTAGTGATCATGCAGGGAAGCGCAATTGGGTGGTCAATCAAAGGATTAGCAATAAAGGAGGATTGAAGAGCGTTTGGCATGACCTATGCTTTGGCACAGGCAAGCAACACCTTATTGACGCACCGGAGCAGTACCTATGAAAGCACAAAAAGGTTTTACGTTGATCGAGTTGATGATCGTAGTAGCGATCGTCGGTATTTTGGCTGCTGTGGCGATTCCGTCGTATCAGAACTACACCCGCCGGGCGGCTTATACCGAAGTGCTTACCGCCATGGCGTCTGTAAAAACAGCAATCGGTGTGTGCCTTTCTCAGGCTGCGGCTGTAACTGAGTGTGATACCGCCGCCGAAGTAGGCATAACTTTACCTGGCAACGTTGGTGCAGTGAACAGCGTCACGATCACTACAAACACCGCTGCAATCGTCGCCGTGCCAAACGCTGTGAGGGGGATTGCTACTACTGATACATGTACTCTTACTCCGACCTTTGCAGTCAACGCCCCTGTTACTTGGGCTTATAGCGGCGTGTGCCTCACCAACGGTTATGCCAAGAACCCTTAAAGGCGTAGCGCCGTAATTGAGTTAGCGCTTAATGGGTAAGCCGAAATAGCTCAGCCCGGTAGAGCAGCGCACTCGTAACGCGAAGGTCGCAGGTTCGATTCCTGTTTTCGGCACCGCGTTAATTTCCGGGGTCCTCCCAAGGGTCTCGGAAAACTCCACAATTTAACCGCCTAGCGCGGTTTTTTTGTTCCTGTCGCTTCCACGTTCTTCCTACACCAATCAAAAATTTCTAGTACATTATGCAGCACAACTGAATTCGACTGTGCTGGTGATGTACTAATGCCCCTAACTGATACCGCTGTCCGTCAGGCGAAGACTGGCCAAAAGGACTATTCCCTGACGGATTCCGACGGGCTGTCGCTTTTCGTATCAGCGAAGGGTACGAAGTCTTGGCATTTCCGTTTTTCGTGGCATGGAAAGCAGCCTCGCTTTTCGCTTGGTACCTATCCTGAAATTTCCCTGAGAGAAGCACGCGAGCTACGTGACCAGGCCCGCTCCCAAGTTGCTAAGGGTATCGATCCGCGCGCCCATCGTCGTGAAGCTAGGCTCAGGGCAGGGGACTCTGCAGGGAGAACCTTTGAACTTGTTGCGAATGAATGGCACGCCTTTAAGGCGCCACGAATGGTGGTGGCCAAGAAGGGCGGATCAGCACAGGCCAGATTCTATTTGGACAAGGATCTAATTCCGGTACTGGGAAAAATCCCCATTGCAGACGTGCGCCGGGCGGATGTGCTGGCTGCATTGCGGCGCGTGGAGAAAAGGAAGGCGCTTAACTCTGCTCGCAAGTGCCGGTCGTGGCTTAATGAAATATTCAGATATTCGATTGCGTCGGGTTTTATTGAGACAAATCCGGCTGCGGATCTAGATATCGTTGCGGAGCCGGAGCCTCCAGTCCAGCATAATCCCATGCTTAGACAGAAGGATCTTAAGGAGTTTTTAAAGTGCCTGCGTGCATTCCCTCTGACCGAATTCACAAGAAGCGCTATCAGACTGCTATTGCTGACAGGGGTACGCACTGGTGAGTTGCGCCATGCGACGGTGGCTCAGTTCGATTTCGAGGACGCGATGTGGACTATCCCAGCTGATACGGTTAAACAGCTGCGAAAACTAATTCGTACACCGGTGGGTGGTGAGGTTCCGCCCTATCTCGTGCCGCTCTCAAGGCAAGCCATTGCTGAAGCCCGTAAAGTGCACCAGCTGACCGGTCGCTATCGATTGCTAATAGCAGGCCGCAACGACCCTAGTCAGCCAATAAGTGACGGAACAGTGAACGGTGCTTTAAAAAGAATGGGGTATGGAGGCAGGCTCACAGGGCACGGGATCCGCGCTACTATTTCGACTGCCTTGAACGAGATGGGCTACAAAAATGATTGGATTGATGCGCAGCTGTCCCACGCTAGTGGCAACAAGGTCCGGAGAACCTATAACCATGCCGAGTACGTTGAACAGCGTCGCGCAATGATGCAGGCGTGGGCGGATTATTTAGATGCGGTTGAGGCTGATGCCTGAGGACCGCGTGACGCTGCCACTTGGTCGCGGTTCCATTGGATGATCTCGGCTTTTATCCATGCAACTGCTCTCGGACCGAGCTTGACCTGCTTAGGAAAGAGCCCCTTGCTGGCCATATCGTAAATCCGTGAGGTACTCACGCCGGTCAGTTTCTTGACGTCTGGGAGGCGGATAAATTCGATGTCTTCGTTCAGCTGGGCAGTCATGGTTTTGGCCTCCTATCATCCGATTCTGGGCAATGTAGCGGATCCGCGCCTATGAATACTTTTTCTGGTGCATCGGGCCAATGCTCTCGGATCGAATCAAAACTCCCTTCGTTCCAGAATCTTAGGAAGTTCAGCCCGTCTTCGTCTTCAAGTGCAAACTCAATCGCGGCAGTTGCCGGATCTGGTGCTGGGGGCGGTAGAGTTGCAAGTGCGATTTTCGCTTCTGCGACCCAGTCAGAGTGGTCCGGATTCTGTTCAACCAGCATCAAAACCCCTTCAGCCAGAAGCCACGCGACCTTATCCAGCTTGCTCAATGCTTGTTCGGGGTCAGCCTGTTCTGGCCTCGCCAGCACATGATCGAACGGGACCCGGAAGCCAGCGGCATTGCGGTGTCCGCCGCCGCCAAATCGTTTTGCTATAGCTGATACATCCTCGCCAGCGTCAGAGCTGCGAAGACTGAATGAGCGACCATCAGCCATATCCCAGTAACAAGCTGCGAATGGCTCGCCAACGCTCATCAGTGCTCCTGCATCACTGGCAAATGTGTGCGGGAGGTTTGCTACTGGAACGTTGAAATTGGCGATAACCATGCGGCGTTTGGATGCGGCAACAAGCTCAGCCACGTCCTTCTGCTGCTTGCGTTCGAGAGCGCGACCTTCAAACCTCAGTGCTGCGGAGTCGATTGCGAACAGTTCATCCCAGATCGCGAAGTCCTGTTTGTAGCTGAAGAGGCTCGCAAGGATTTCGCGAGTGCCATCCAGCCCAAACCGCCACAGGTCCCTATCTTCGATGTGGTAGATCAGCGCTGGGCGTAGTTCATGTGGAAAGAAGTAATCCCAGGCCAATCCGGCGCCAGACCGGCTCATGTCGAAAAGCACATGAAGATTCTGATTTGGTTGCTCTGGTTCGACAAAGTAGGAGGCACCGGCTGATGGCAGGTCCCGCAGATCTTCTTGTGCGGTTTTGTGATGATCGAGCACCAACACGGAGCGGGCGCTTTCCGCCATTGCCGTCAAGACTTCACGCGGGTAGGAGAAGTCAACAATCACGACGGTTTTGCCAGCGACATCAGGTGCTGGCTCGCCATGTTTCGCTGCGTGAAATTCAATATCGTTGCCAAGTGCTTTGCGTACGACCCAGGCCGCACCGAAACCGTCGGCGCAGTTTGCGTGGTAAATACAGATCGTCGGGGTCAGGTCGCTCATATTGCGTCCTCCGTTTGAAAGTTGGTTACTAGCTGATTGGCTTTACTTAAGTCTTTGGCACCGCTGCCTACGCCATAGCATGTGTGGAGATGTCTGAGGACGCGCTTAATCATGATCGGCTCCCTTGCTGCTGCGAGTGCTTATACCCCACCACAAGCTGCGCGGGCGGGCGACCCTGAGCTATCAGCGTTGTATCGGTTGTGGCGGCCTCGCGCAGCTTTTCGTGGGGTATAAGCACCTCGGTGGTGCTGCGGCAAAGAGCAGTAATGCCTGCTGCTGCGCAGCAGAGACTGTTTATTTTTTGCGCGGTGATGCTGCAGGTGATGCGGAGCAAAGCGGTTTGGTTCTGGTGGCGTGTCAGTTCGTGAGTCATGCCGCTTTCCTCCGGTGTTCAATGGCGAGCTGATCCATCAGCCGCTGGTGATAGGTGAACCGCGCTTCAAGTGGTGACCAAGGCCGGATGATGTCGTCCGATGGGGTGATGCCTACCAGCCATTGCCAGATGGCCGTATCGGGTGGCATGAGGTCGCGTCGTTCTGTGGCGAGTGCAACGAGGTCCGCGTGGTGTACTTCGTCTGGTAGGTCAGCTTCGAGGCCGAAGCGGGTGCATATCCGTTCCCATATCGATTTCTCGACGTCCTGGTAGGCATGCATCAACTCCTTGAGCGGGCGCACCATGTCGCCCACGTAAGCTTCAGTGGCGTCATGAAGCAGGGCGGCTAACTTATGCTCTTCTGGCACTAAGTCCGCGACGATGCAGCTGTGTTGGGCCACGCTATAAAAGTCTCGGCAGTGACCGTTGAATCTACACAAGTGGGCCAAGGAGTGTGAGATATCCCGTGGGTCGATCTGATCGGCTTCCGGTGCGTATAAGTCGAACGACTGGCCGGTCATGGTTAGTATCCGGCTCATCACGCAGCCTCCTTAACGAGATCGGCCAGCAACAGCGCGTTTTCGGTGGCGTTTTGCAGTTCGCGCAGCGCTTCTTGCCCGATCAGTGCCTTTAGTTGCTTGTCTAATTCACGTTGATAACGGTTAAGCGTCTTCAGCGCGGAGTCAGCCTTCAGGTATTTCTGATTTAGATCACCGGCCGCCTCCGGGCTGAGGCGGATCACAGATATGGGCTTTCTCATGCTGCTTGCTCCTGCTCTGTCGCCTGCAGAAGTGCGGCCATCTCCAGAGCTTGCTCTCGCAGGCTCAGGCAATCCCTGTGAAGTTTTTTGCCGGTTCGGAAGGCGCTGAATGTCTCTGCAGCAATCCGCAGCTTCTCAGCGATGTCGAGCAGTGCTTCTTTTTCTTTCAAGCCCAAGGCCAAACTTTGCTTAAGGCTTTTGCAATGCTTGGCTAGGCGTTGGTGGTCATCGCAGAGGAGTTGAAGCGAGGCTTCAAGTTCTTTGATGGTGGTTAGGTCTTGTTCGCGTGGGATGTCCTCGCCTGTTTTAAGGCCGAGAGTTAAGCCTTCGCTCCTTCCCATCATGTAGCCAAACCAAAAAAGAAGGCCGACTGGGATGATGATTCCGATCAGTGCGTAAATCTGTTCTGTTGTCATGTGGTGTGCTCCTGGTGGTGGGGGCGCTGGTGGTGGCAGCGATTTATTTCAGGTCGGTTCGTCTTGTGGGTCGTTTTGCTTCCCGTCCATTTCTTCGTCGGCCTTGTATGCGCGAATGTCGATCAGTGCTGCGACATGGCGGATGTGAGCGAACTTCGGCGCTTTGCGACTGGTGTCTAGGGTTGTGATAGGAAGAGGGATTCGACCGTTCTCAATTTCGGTCACGAATGACCGCTCGTTCAGGTTGCGAAAGTACTGCTCGCGCAGCTTGTCTAACGGGATCAGCACGTCACCGAAGGTACGGTAGAGCAGTTCAACCGTGACGGGATCTGGGGCGGGTAGCAGGCGCAAAGGCACTTGGGCAGCCACCATCACGCTGCTTCCTTCGGTCGTGGCGACTTTGAATCTTCCTTGAGCCTTTGGAGTACTTTCTCGGCGGTGCTGCCGTAGCCATAAAGCGCGGTCGTTTTATCGGTGAAGATAAAGGCTTTAAGCGCTGGAGCCTCTTCAAAATACGCGTCAATGCTTACCGAATAACGTGCGCTGTCCAACTCGGCCGCCAGTAAAGCAACGCTGGCCCGTAGCTCTACCCAGTCGCTATAAATGGGCGTAGTCGATTCGATATCTGCTCCAGCTGCGACGCAAATGAAGCGAGCCCAGGCTTGGATCACTTCAGGCGTTCGGGCCTCGGCTGGCGTCGAAGTAAGTTCGTCCAGCGCGCGATCAATCAGTTGGTGATCCATGGTTCTTTTTCCTATTAGGATGGTTCCAGCTGTTTAGGCAGTGACGTTTGGTCAGCTCGCGCAGATGTTCGGGCACTTCGAGAAGCGCAGCGTTGCGCTCCTCGCGTGTCTTCATTGCAATGATCTGGCGAGCAAATTCCCTAGGCCACGTCACGGTTGTCTGCCGGTATCTCTGGCAGCACAAGCCCGAGCTTCTCGGCCAGCCAGCGAATGCCTGCTTGCTTGATTCGGGTGGACTGGCTGTACTGCATGCCTGACTTTTCGTGGTACCACTTGCCTTCATAGACCCGCATGTATTCGCGATCTCTTGTCGGGTACTTGGGCAGACACCTTTCGTTAAGCAGTTCTTTATCACGCATAAGGGCGATCAACCTTGGTCGGCTTAGACCGAGATGCTTGGCAGTTTGGGCAAGGTTGCGTTCCATGAAGCCTCCTATGCCGCGTGCATTGCTGGGGTTGCAATGCTTGCCAGATGATTGATGGATTCGACAACCTTTTCATGGATCTCGACATCGGGGCCTGACAGCGTGAAGCACTTGGTGCGCGGCTGTCTGTTGCCAATGGACAGAAGCGTCGTAGCTGCTGTACGTGCTCTATTTCGATGAATGGCGACATGAATGGGGAGTTCAAGTCCAACGTCGAGACTGGCCGTGCCCCCACGCTTTACCAAGTCAAAAACCTGCTGACTCAGTTCCTGGGTGATCACTTCCTGAAGCCCGTTGGATGGCCGTTGTTCCGGTGCGACCAGCTGCAGGCTCTGGTCAGGCTGGCCGTTGGCTATTTCCTCAATGAATGCAGCAAGCTTGAGATGAGTCGTCTTCGTATTGGATAGCGTTAGAGAGTGGCGTTGGCTGCCCATTTCGACCTTGAACTGCGTTTCAGTCTCAGCATGGTCGACCTTCAGGATGAAGGGTATCGAACCGTTCTGCGGACGGCTGCCAATGGTGTGGCTAAAGATTTCGGTCAAATTGACTTGGGCCTTTAGCAGCGTTAAGGCGTTCGGGGTGAGTTTGAACCTGCTCATGCTGCGCGTCCCCCACCATTTGGATTGACCGGGCGGCCATTGGGGTAGGGAATCAACTTCGGTTTAGATGGCACGAAAGTGCAGCCGCCATGGATCGCCAGGCGGCGTACCTCAAAGATGAAAAATGGGGATGCTACTGCTGGGTGGGCGTGAATCGTTGCTGTGGTGTGCATGGTGTTGCCTCGCTCTGTGGTGGAAGAGTGAGGCAAAAATAACTAAGGTTTTATTTTTGTGCAACAACTAAAGTTGTAGATTATTCGATTTCAGGGCATCTCGGGAGGGGGAACGAATTCAAGGGCCTGACGGTAGACCACCAAAAAATACGGCCTAAGATCTTCATCTGTTGGTCAATAAACTGATTAAACGTGTAGGTTTCGTCTGGATATTCCGCACGGTTGTAGCTGATTAGCTTGAGGCCACCCCCGTCAATAAGTTCTACAAACTTAATCCGTAGCTCCCCGTCTTGCTCGACCGCGTAGAGATGATCGTGCAGGACTTTGGTCATGCCTCGATCTATGCCTACCGTGGTTCCATGCAGAATGAGAGGTTCTTGGCTTCGCCCCGTCACAGTGGCACATATAGCGTTTGTCGCCTCGACTCCGCAGTGCCTCAAAGTGCCGAGCGAGAAGCGTAGAACTCGGCCGGGCTCTGACTGTACAGCTGTGCGGCCGCTTCCCGCCGATATCTCAACCTTTTTGAAAAGAGGCACTTCAACTTCGTCTGGATCCAAAGGGGTATCGCTATCCCAGGCGGCGATAGGCTCTAAATCGATTTTGGCGCGGGATTCAGAGCGGATGGGCGTGACGGCTGCTGGCATATCACCATTTTCGAGCCATGCGACAGATATTTTCATGCCTCGGGCGATGGCTCCAGTCTTACGACTTTCTGTAGTTTGCCCGGATAGGATTTTGAAAATTGTCGTTTGAGAACAGTTCGCGACCTTAGCTACATCAGGCTGGCTCATTCGAAGCTCAGCCATAGCGTATCTAAGTCTGTCGGCAAGCGTGGGTAGCAGTTCAGAGGGTAGGTATTTCATCGCTCAATTTTACTACCTTGGTCATAGGCTGTCTGAAAACTTTAAGTGTTGACTGTCCTATTACAAAGGTTGTAGATTGCGGTCTGTTCCAACCTTTAGGATGTGTCACATGACTATTTCACTTTCGCTTGCCAGCCAATGTCAGGAAGCTTTGGGTCGCGCAGTAAAAGCTTGTGGTGATAACCAATCCGAGCTGGCCCGCCGCTGTGGGGTTAAACAGCCCCACGTGTGGAAATGGCTCAAAGCTGGGCGCGTTCCTACTGAGCGTGTTCACTCCGTAGTGCGAGCAACTGACGGATTAGTCCAGGCTCATGAGCTACGACCTGATTTACCTGAAATATTTCCGGTACCTGAGAACCTTGATGCCGCTAAAGCTGCTTAAAACATCCCTCTAATCCTGGAGAAGGCTATGTCCGTAGACATGTACGCAGACAACTTCGGCACCGCACCCGGGCTTGAGGTTTCACTCAAGCACATCGAGGGTGGCCTTGTAGTGGTTTCGTGCTCTTTGAACGGCCGCCGGTTTGAGGGATACGCCCCTACAACACCGGAGCGCGCCGCCGAGGCATCCAAGTACCTTATTTAGGGTTTACAAGCACTACGCGCCCTGTTTCGTCGCGGTGAATCTGCTCGTTGAACTCCAGTTGAACAAGTTTCGTGCCGCGCTGCTTGATGCGGTAGAACTCAAGGCCGCTGAAGGTGAGTTCACAGTCATCAGGGCATGTCGCCAGTTCCCGGCGAAGACGGCCGACAGTAATAGTAGGGGTATGACTATCTGACTTAGGTAGTTCTCCTTACAAGTAGGTTAGAAAAAAGGCGACCCAAAGGCCGCCCGATTTCCCCCGACACGCACCACCACAGCGGAGTCGGGCCGCGATTTAGGTTGACGGGCACACCACATGCATTCCGTCGGTCTCAATCGCGTTCTCAAGGCACGGATGCCTTGGATTGCTGCCTCTTCCACCACAGAGCGGGCAGCTGTTGCGCCAGAGGCGAACGACGGATCGCTCGCCTCGGCACGGTGCCGGTAAGACCGGCGTGTGGACCCTTTCAAGCCACGCGGCAAATGTATCACCACTACATGCTGCGCGGCACTGGCAACTTATAAGGATTAATGCCATGAGCCGAATTGCTCTGAGCTGTACTGAACGGGCGCAGCGGGAGATCCTGCCGCTCGACCTGGCGCTTTACCATGCTGCAAGGGACTACCCTGGCGGTGCTGCTGCAATCGCCGTCACCACCGGCAGAAACCCCACCACCCTGCAACACAAGCTTTCACCGACTCACCCAAGCCATACAGTCAACATTCAGGAGTTCGGCGAAATCCTGGAGCTGACCAAGGACCGCCGCATTCTGGACGCAGTGCATGCCTTGGTCGGTGATACGACTTGGCAGGAGTTGGCAGAGGCTTATACCAATGACATGCCGGAGACTTTGACCACAGGCATTGCAGAGTACTTCCATCAGGTCGCGAACCTAGCCGAGACATGGGCGAGGAGCATCGGCGATGGTGTAGTGAGCGATCAGGAGCTGGCTGAGATTCGTCTGCAGGTGTTCCGCGGCATTCAGGGCTTGCTCGGGTTGTTCAACCGCGCCTCCTACGTCAATCAGACGACGCGGGGTGCTGATCATGGCTGACATTGCCGATTTCGCTAATGACCTTGTGCAAGAGCGCATAGATCAAGCTCTCGCCGCTCGCGTCGCCGCCAAGCCTGCTATGGCGGCATCCTCATTTCTGTTTTGTGAGGGATGTGGTGAGGTGATACCTGAGGCGCGACGCTTCGCTGTGCCTGGCTGCACTCAATGCGTCACATGCCAGCACATAGATGAATTGCGGGAGGCCCGTCATGCTCGATGAGGTGCTGGGGCAATTCTCTGACTATGGCCTTGAGCCTGATCAGCCGTTGGTGTTTGGCAAGTTGACCCGTTGCAAGACGTCCCAAGATAAGGGAAAGGAAAAAAACGGTTGGTACGTCATTCACGAACATCTGACCGAAAAGAACGAGTCGCTGATCTTCGGTAGTTTTGGTGACTGGCGTTCGGGGGAGTCGCAGAAGATCAAGGTGAAAGCGGGACGAATGTCACCTGAAGAGCGTGAGGTTATGCGCGCTCGTCAGGAAGACGCGAAGCGCCGCGCAGCTGAGGTCGCCGCCAACGCAGCCCGTCGTGCGGCCAGTAGGGCGGTGGGTATGTTTAAACGCATGCCTGATAAGGGCAAAAGCGCCTATCTGGATCGTAAGCAGATCGTTGGATTTCGTGTTCGTTACGCGCCGCGTTCAGGAGCTGTGCTGGTACCGATGAGCAACGCCCGTGATCAGATCGTCGGGCTGCAAGTCATCTACCCGGAAAAGCAACAGGATACGGGGCGTGACAAATCCTACTGGCCCTACGGTATGTCCAAAGAGGGGGCGTTTCATTTAATCGGTCCCGAGCCTGAGCCTGGTGAGCCGTTGCTGATCTGTGAGGGATACGCCACCGGCGCCAGCCTGCACATGGCGACTTCGTGCGGGGTCGCCATTGCTTTTGATGCGGGCAACTTGCTTGCGGTCGCAAAGCTGATGCGTGACCGTCTTCCTGGTAGACCGATCATTATCTGTCGCGACGATGACTGGAAGACCAAGCGTCCAAATGGACAGCCTTGGAACCCTGGTGAGGAAAAGGCTACCAACGCGGCTTTGATCGTTGGTGGTCAGGTCGTTGCGCCGATATTCTCAGTAGAGCGTCACGACAAATGGACTGACTTCAATGATCTGCATGTCGCCGAGGGCCTGGAGGCGGTACGCCGTCAGGTGTTAGCGGTCGTCAGGCCCCCTGCAGCGGGTGGTTGGAAAGACCAGTTGGCACGCAGTGAGAACGGTGCGCTCATTGCCCATATGCAGAATATCGAACTGATACTTGGCAACGACGAACGCTGGGCCGGGGTAATCAGTTTCAGCGCATTCAGCTCCAAGATCGTTAAGTTACGGGCCGCGCCTTACGGCGGTGGTACAGGCGACTGGGCTGATATCGATGATATGCGTGTCATGAAGTGGCTGGCTCAGGTCTACAACCTCCGGGTCAAAGCTTCCAGCGTCATTGAGGCAGTCAGCATTGTTGCTCACGACCATGCCTTTCACCCAGTGCGTGAGTACCTGCAGAAGCTTGAGTGGGATCAAGTGCCACGACTGGAGCAGTGGCTCGTAGATGTCATGGGGGTCGAAACCTCTGAGTACGTCAGAAAGGTCGGCAAGCGGTGGATGATCTCGGCGGTCGCGAGGGTGATGCGGCCTGGCTGCAAAGCAGACTCGGTGTTGATTCTTGAAGGCGCACAGGGCGCAGGTAAATCAACCGCGATGAGCATCCTCGGGGGTGACTGGTTCATGGACACACCCTTTGCGCTCGGCGACAAGGATGGCTTTCAGGCTATTCGTGGGAAATGGATTGTCGAGTTGGGCGAGTTGGACAGCTTCAACAAGGCCGAGAGTACCAAGGCCAAGCAGTTCTTCTCTGCTTCGACAGACACCTACCGAGAAAGCTATGGCCGGAGGACAAACGACGTGCCACGCCAGTGTGTTTTCGTGGGTACGACCAACCAAGAGGAATATCTCAAGGATGCGACCGGCAACCGGCGTTACTGGCCCGTTGCGTGTACGAAAGTCGAACTCGAGCAACTGCGTGAGATGCGTGATCAATTGTGGGCTGAGGCGATGTTCTGCTTCCAGGCAGGCGAGATCTGGTGGGTTAACCGTGACGAGTCATCCATGTTCGCCGAGGCACAGGACGAGCGCTTCGTGGTCGATGAGTGGGAGGGTCTTATTCTGAATTGGCTTGAAGAGTCGCAGATCGGTGAAACCACCAGCGGTAATGAGTTGCTTGGCACCGCATTGAAGCTGGATGCGGGGCATTGGGGTAAGCCAGAGCAGATGCGCGTCGGTGCAATCATGCATCGTCTGGGATGGAAGCGGGCGCGATCTTCTGTTCTGTCGAAAAGCGGCTTGCGGCAATGGGTCTACAAGAAACCGGCGGCGTGGGGTCGGTCGTCAGATCTGGTTGTCGAGAAGTTTGATGAGCCCTGCTTCGATGATTAAACGAATTGATGCGATGTTGAAGCTTTGGGCTGAAGACCTCCATTCGGCTTCGCGGGGGGGATCCGCTTCGGGTGGGAACATGATCGCCATGCTTATGGAGTGCAAAGGCGAGCTGATACGTGGTACGCGGGGCAGCCGTGTGCTGCTGGATGAGTCTGCCGACATCGAGCTAATCGTCAACAAACACTTGGCTCCCGAGCTGGCGGTGGTTGTCCGTGAGCATTACTGCAACAGCGATAGCTTCCTAAATCAAAAAATGACCCATTGCGGGTGCAGTCGACAGACCTACTATGACCGTCTTCATCAGGCACACCTGAGCATTCAAGGCCTGCTATGGGGTAAGGCCGCTTGAGGGCTCTAGCCATTTCCCGCTTGTCCTACCTCGTCCCACTGACTATCAACGCAGTGGGACGGGTGGCAGCCCCGTTTGCGTTGCTCCGTCCCACTGTCCCACCTCTAACCAGCATTCCCGCATGTAGCGTAGCGTGCACCGTCGCGCGCTATGCGCGCGTCAGCGTGTGCTTAATTATTCTTCCTTTACACGGGGGAATAACAATAAAGGTAGGACAGTGGGACGACGCTTTGTTTTCGGGGGCTTCAAACGTCCCACCTGTCTCTAGCCCAGTGGGACAGTGGGACATGTGGAAAAAAGCGAATGGCCGATTGAGGGTATTCGTCTACATTGCCGGGGCGTTGGTGCTGTGTTGCCTACATATTCACCGGTGGCATTAAAACAGGCTTGCTGCCACCGGAATCGACCTGTAAAAAGTAGTCATCTTCGATAGGTGCGACCGTAAAGAGCGGCACACACCACCACACTGAACCCGGCCTATGGCTGGGTTTTTTATTGCCCAAGTTTAGCCTTCATAGCTCCAGCGTTAGCGCCGGCGGCTGTTTGATCCCCCGCGCCAGCTATAAATACCTGTCCCAAAGACATCCCTCGGGACCCTGGAGGAGGTATGGCCGGAAGTCACACGTCACGAAAGAACACTGGCAGCTCATGCGCTTTGATCACAACTGACTTCCAGAGTGGCGCGAGACCAGATCCGCGAGATCGATGCATTGGGTCGTCGACGTTGGAAGTGTGTTTGGCTGATTACGGGAAAGACCGCGCACCTATTCAGTGCCTCTGCATTCACGGTGGCCTTTTCGTTTAAAACTTGGACGTGCAACCAGCGAACACGTCGCTCAAAGGTGAGTCATGGTTTCAGATCGATTTTCGTTTTATTCGCCTGGGCTCAATAGCCCTATAAGCTTTGTTTTTGCCATTGCGCCCAATGATGCAAGCGACCTCCCTGAAATCACCCGAGCGCTATACATCGGCGGTGCTGGCAACG
>NZ_LOHF01000042.1:25567-26292 GCF_002158995.1 Pseudomonas caspiana
ATCGGTCGTGAACACTTACCTGGAGAGTGGCCTTACAGCTGATGAAGCTGACTTCATTTTGGCAAATGCTGACCGTTATGTAATGACCATCGGAGTAGGGGATCGTCGGACAGGAACAGCGGTTCTGGGAGCGCGCTTTGCGATTGCGACCAATTGGAGCGGCGAGAATGTATCTGACCTGCAATTAACTCCTGATCCGTTTTCAGCGGGAGAATATAGGCATCGTCTGACATTAGCTGGAAGAGCTTTGACGGTCACCGACTCGCATTCAGGTACGAATACCTACGGTTCAATTCGTTATTTCACTGTGGAGCCAAAATCCTCATGATTCTTAGCGATTCTTAGCGATTCTTTGCATGGATTGCTCGCTTTTCCCGTAGCGGGCAGTCCCTCTACCTAATTTAACCGTGATGTTCCAGTTGCCTGTGTGTGGTACGGCAAGCCGTGCAGGTAGCATTCCATGCTTTTTTTGCCCATTGCTCCGGTACGAGCGCTCGATGGATGTGAACAAATGACAAATGAACAGCAAGCGCTGGCAGAGATGCCGATTTTTTTAGTGATCATCCTGGCGTTGGTCGGTGGTGTGTCGGGTGAGATGTGGCGCGCCGACAAAGAAGGTGCGCGAGGCTGGGCTTTGCTGCGCCGGCTTGCCCTTCGGTCGGGGGCATGCATTGTCTGTGGGTTGTCGGCAATGATGCTGATGATCGCGGCGGGCATGACGATTT
>NZ_LOHF01000043.1 GCF_002158995.1 Pseudomonas caspiana
GTGCAATTAGCTGCTTTACAACTACTCCTGTAGGAGCTGCCGAAGGCTGCGATCAGTTTTACCTGACTCACCGCAATTCGCAGCCTTCGGCAGCTCCTACGAGTTATGACGTCGCCTCAAGCACGCACTGCCGCATACAGCGCTTTGATCAAATCCGACTGGGTGATGATGCCGACCAGATGCCGTTCAGCGTCGATGATCGGAATGTGCCTATGGCCGTTTTCGGAGAACACGGGCACGAGGTCGATCAGTAAGCGATCACTGCTGGCGACGCGGACGCTACGGGTCATGATCTGCCCGACGATATTGGCAGGTTGATCTTTACGGGAGTGTCGCAGCAGTGCGCGCAGGTGCCAGCCGACACCTTCGTGGGCGTCGAGGTCGATCTGCTGCATGAAGTCCGCCACGGTTACGATGCCCATCAGGTGCTGCTGTCGGTCAATTACCGGCAGCGCTTTGATCTTGTGTTTGCGCATCAAGGCCCAGGCTTCACGTAGCGGCATTTCCTGGCGGGCCGAGATGGGTTGGGTACTCATCACATCGGCGCAACGCAGTTCGCCCATCTTGCGTTGGTAAGCAGAAGCTTCGGCCTGTTCAAGCAAGGTTTGCAGGTCATCGCGGCTGACATCCAGCACTTGGTTGTAATGGGCGAGGGCTGCGTCCAGATCTGCGCCACTGAATCGGCTGGCAGCTTTCGTGGTGGCGGGTTTCTGTACGTGTGGCCATGGTCGTTTGGTCAGATTGTTGTAGATCAGACCTGCGACCACCAGCAGTGCGGAGTCGATAAGCACCGGGCTCAGCGCGAACTCGAATCGGTCACAGCCAATCAGCACCATCAATAAGGCCGACGCCCCGCCGGGTGGGTGAAGACAGCGCAGAGCGAACATGACGGCGATAGCCAGGCTGACGGCAAGCGCGGCGGCGAGGGTCGCATCGGGTACCCATTTCACACAGGCTATGCCCACCAATGCTGACAGCGTATTGCCGCCCAACACCGACCAGGGTTGGGCCAGCGGGCTGGATGGTACCGCAAACACCAACACCGCGCTGGCACCCAGCGGAGCAACCAGTGCCAAAGCCAGCATGTTGTATTGGCTCGCCGGTGCACCCTCTAGCCAGAAGGCGGCAGCCACTGCGACCAGCAGAATGCCGAGGGCCGCGCCGCAGCAGGCGCGCCATTTTTCCCGGGCATCGACGGCGTGGGGCGCGGGCCAAAGTGCACGAAGGTGCGATGTGAATGTTGAGCGTGGCGGTGGTGAGGGCAGTTGGGCGGTCATGATCAAAAGGATGCCGAGTTGAATAGCGATGCGCTGCGACTGTGTCGTCGCTTGGGCGTGGTGGGGAACGTTAAACCCTATGGCGCACTCATTCAATTCGGCTGAAGTGTGTATCCGGTTCAGCTCATGCCAGTTCACTGGCCTTTATGTTGGCGATTGGGCCAAGAATCGAAGGCTCAAAGTTCGCAAGCGGTTGACCGCCCGCCAGGCGCAAAGGCAGGTCTGGATTAGCCAGCGCCGCTTTACCTATGGCGATCAGATCGGCCCCGTCCCGCAGGGCGATATTTGCCTCGGCTGGGTTGTGTAGGCCGCCGTTGGCGATGATGGAGATATCCCCTGCAAAGCGGCGCGCCAGTTTCACCAGGCTGGCTTCGTTGTTGGCGAATGCGGGCTGCCATGCTTCTCGTTCGGTCACATGAATGAAGTCCACGTTAGCGTCGGCCAATGTGCCGAAGATGACTTCCGCGTCGGCTTCGCTCCCGGCCCATTTGTGATCGAAATCGTTCACCTTGCCCTGAGATATCCGCACACCTACCGGATGCGCACCGGCAACCTGCTTGACCGCCTTGATGACCTCCAGCGTCAGCTCCAGACGGGCACGCACATTTGCGCCCCAACGATCGTCACGCATATTGGTGTAGTCGGTTAAAAACTGATCAAGCAAGTAGCCGTTCGCGCCGTGAATTTCGATCCCGTCAAAGCCGGCAATATCGACAGTGCGCGCCGCTGCCTGCGCAAATCCTTCGATGACGTCGGCGATGTCTTCATCGGTCATCGCGCTGGGCATCGGGTACTGGCCCTCGCCGTAATAAAAGGCCATCTGCGTGCCCTTGGGCCTGATGGCTGAAGGAGCGGCGGAGCGACCGGTAAAACGATTCCCCTGACTTAAAGCGCCTGCGTGCATCAGTTGGGCGAACACTATTGCGCCATGGTCATGTATGGATCGAGTAACTGCGAGCCAGGCCTGTGCTTGCTCTTCATCGCTGATGCCGGGCTGGCAAGAGTAGCCTTGCGAGAATTTCTGGTCTGTGTAGATCCCTTCGGTGATAACCAGCCCGAAGCCACCTTTGGCGAAGCGTTCGTAATAGCGCGCCATGGTGGTGGTTGCATTGCCGCTTTCGGTAGCGCTGACCCGGGTCATGGGCGCTACGGCCAACCTGTTCTTCAATTTAATCGGGTTAATATCGGTTGGCGATAGAATCTGGCTGTCAGGTATTTTCATTTTCGAGCCCTCAGTTCAGGTGAATGTGGCTCACTGCTGAGCTTGAGTAGAAGATAGGCTGTATGCCGAATGTCCAGTAGTGCCCATGGCCGATAAGCCGCTTTAACGAAATGAGATATAAAGCATGCAGCTTCCAGAGGTAGAAGTGTTTTCCGCCATCGCGGCGAGCGGCAGTCTTTCAGGGGCCGCTCGGCGTTTGGGCGTCTCGCCAATGACTGTTTCCAGGCGACTGGCATCTCTGGAGCGCGAGCTGGACGCTCGGCTGGTTCAGCGCACGACCCGCTCTACGTCGCTCACCCCTGAAGGCGAAGCGTTTCTGCCCTTTGCCAACAAAATGCTTGAGGCACAGGAGGGGGCTCGCGCCACTTTACGAAGCCATTCAGCGACCGCCAGCGGCCTGCTCAAAATCACTGCTCCTACGGTTTTTGGTCAGGCGGTAATCATGCCTCTGCTGCCCGAATTAATGGCAGAGAACCCTGATCTGCAGGTGGACCTCACCCTTTCGGACAGCATCGTGGACATCGTCGGCCTGGGGATTGACGTCGCCATTCGCATTGCGACCTTGCGTGACTCGACACTCGTGGCGCGGGCCTTGGCAAGTAACCCGCGAGTGGTGTGCGCCAGCCCGAATTATCTGGCGAATCGTGGCACCCCCAAAACACTGGACGAGTTGAAACTCCATTCCTGTATCGCTTTGCACGGCATGCCTTACTGGCCGTTTACGAGGGCGGGAGCCAGTGTTTCGATTCGAGCTGAGGGGCCGTTCTCTGCAAACAGTGTTGAGGCAGTTCGGACCGCGAGCAAGAGTGGTCTGGGTCTGGCGATGTTGACCTTCTGGGATGTCAGAAATGAGCTCGACGACGGTAGCCTCGTTCTGGTCGAGCTGGCGGATGTCGTGCCCGAGCAACTGTCTGTCACCGCGGTATTGCCGACCCGCCATCACGTGCCGTACAGGGTCGAAGCCTTTCTGAAAAAGCTTGAGCATGATCTGCAAGTAAACAGATAGGAGCTGCGGGTAATGTCGGGCATCGATAACCATCTCCAGGGATCAACAGGGTAGGACGCATGGCTATTATTTGAGCAGGGCACCAAGCTCTGTTTCACTGCCCCGCCAAAGGCGCCTCTCAATCACTCGGCTCACATCAGAGGCCTCCAGCATCAGCAAATGCGCGGTGCTGGCCAAGGTAGAGATGTCAGATTCGTCGGTGTGAGTCGGGTTCATGTGGGCGAGGGTGTCGAGGAAGCGGGTGGCGAGGCTGATGCGGGTTTCGGCGAAGGCGTGCAGGTCTTTGAGCGAGGCGTGGCTGTCGAGTAGCAGCACGGCGTTTTCTTGCCCTGGGTGGGTGAGGGGGATGTAACGGGCGTGTTCGGTGTCGTGGTTCATGTGCTGAAAACTCCTGACCGATGTGATGTCGCCACGGCTGATGAAAGGGTGGCGGCTGTGCGCGGGTTGACGAACCGGAGGCAGAAAAATCAGAACACCGGCAGGCCCGAAGGCCTCCCACGCACAGCGACCATAATGGCCTCTACTAATTTTTCTGCTTTACGGATCGTCAAATCCGGTCGTTGATTTGGCAACGACGGCGCGCAGGTTAGAGGTTCAGCGGGAGGCCAAGGCGGTATATATAGCTATTGTCTGGAGCAGGTGAAGCGGGGATGTGTTGCCGGACGTGAGTTTGATTCTCGAGGCAGTAGTAGATCGTATCGACCACTGTGGGAGCCGAGCTTGCTCGCGATAGAACTAACCCGACCTCAGACCGCGTCATCGTTTATCGCGGGCAAGCCCAGCTCCCACAGAATCTACGTAAATTTCTACGGTCCGCGCGGCCATTCCTGCGACTTTGATCAAACTTGCGCGCAGACATAGAATCCCCCAACCCGAAGTTTAGAGCGACTTCAATATGACCAATCAGTCACGAAAAGTTATCTATCTTCTTCGAATTTGCTACTGAATTGCCTCTAACAAGCAGCTACACTCGCGGCCCGATCCTCCTTCGAGCACGCCCATGAAATTTCGTTTTCTACTCTGGATGCTAGGGCTATTGATGGCGCGGGCCAGCCGCAATAACCCGGCTTTTCAACAGCAGTTGGCAGGCAAGGAATTGACCTTTGTGCTGCAGACCGCTGACGGCAAGGTCGCCCGGCATTTTGTGGTCAGTGGGCAGCGGGTCAGCAGCGCTTCGGGCGTGATTGCAGAGCCCGGCTTTGCGATTGTCTTCAAGGATGCCGCTTACGGTTTTGCGACGCTGCAAGCCAAGAATAAACAGCTGGCGTTCATGCAGGGCATTCAGGACAAAGACATTCAGATCATGGGCAATGCCGGTCTGGTGATGTGGTTTCAGGGCTTGATGAAGTACCTGAAACCACGCAAGAACAAGCCAGCGGTAAAAGCTTAAGGCAGTTCCAGGCCGCCACCGGCTTTATGTAAGGCCCGCAAGTGCTCGCTGAGCTGCTTGAGGTTGGCCTCGTTGGCGGCGATTTCCTTGGCGCGCTCGGGTTCGAGCAGGGCGCGGACTTCTTTATCCAGGTCACCGGTCAGGCGCTGTAGCTGTTTCTGACGCTGACTGCTTTCGTCTTCCAGACGTTTCCATTCTGCTGTTTGCGGCAAGCCGTAGCCGCCGCTGTCGAGCAGTTCGGCCGGGCGACTGAGGAAGCCGCTGCTGGCGAGAATTTCCTGCAAGGTGCCAGTGGCTTTGGAAACGCTGCCGTCTTTCTGCTCACGAGCGCTGAGGTAGCGTTGCTTGACCTCATCCTGGGCTAGCAACAATTGCCGACGCAGGCTGGCTTGCTCAAGCAGCAACATCGCAGCGCTGGTGCGCAAGTCCGCTTGTGGCAACCACGGTTTGCGCTCTTCGGCGGACAGCGACATCCATTCTTCAACGGTGGTCTGCTTGATCGGCAGGTGCTTCCTCAGCACGTCGAACATGGCTTGATAACGGTCACGATAGGAGTCGAAACGGTAGCCTTTGCGCAGAGCTTCCTTGGGATCATCCAGCACGCTGGTGTCAGCCAGGCCGCGGCCTTTGAGCACTTCAAGCAAGCCATTGGGCAGGATGCTGTCCAGGTCGACCAGCTTGGGATTGTTGGTCCCGCTGCGCAGCAGCTTGAGGTTTTCCACAGCGCAGTTGTTGGACAGGAAGAAGTAATTACCGTCGTAGCTCCAGTGCATTTCAGCGGCGTGCTGCACCAAGCCTTCGATTTCCGGACGGGACAGTTTCAGCGGCACCGAAGCCAGGCTGCGCAGTTCCGTCTTGGTGTATTCATCGATCACCTGTGCCAGTGGCAGCACGAACAGCCTTGACGGGTAGGCGCCCATCAAACCATCCCAACTGGACAGTTGAACGTCGCCGACAAAGGCGCGGTACGAAAGCACCAGATGTTGGTCAAGATCGAGGCGGCAGTCGGGTCCACGCGGGCGACCGGGCTTGCAGATGACCAGGCGCAACATGCTGTGGCCCCAGCGGCTCATCATGTTCTGGTTGGCTTCGGCCAGCAGGTAATCCACTTCATAGACACGTTCGGGGTCGAGTTTACCCAGCGGCTCACGGCCGAAGTCGTTGCCTGCGTTCAGGTACGGGTAGAAGGAAGGGCATTGGTCTTTTGCGGCGGGTGCCCATCCGAATTGTTCTTTGTAGTAGGCGTACAGCGCTGGGCGACGGCAAGCGTATGCCGGGTCGAGCAGGAAGTACTCCATGTTGACCGCGACGAATTCCAGCGGGCTGGTGGTCTCGTAGATGTCGGGGCTGCGCGCAACCTGGCCGTTGTGTTCTTCGCGATCACCACGACGGCCCACGTACTGTGGCCAGCCTGCCAGGTCCAGCAGGCGCGGGTCGTCGCTCAACGTGAAGCGGCGGTCAGTCTGGCCACGGCAGTAATCAGGCAAGCCGACTTTGCCCAGCGAGCTGCTGCGCCGTCCGCACTGGAAGATCACCGAGCGTTGGGCGGGTGACCACAAGCGCGCGCGGTCATAAATGTGGGTCAGCTCGTGCAGCACAGTGGCGAGCATTTCTCGGCGCACGGTGCCATGGGGACGATTGGTTTGTTTGGTCGCGGCACTGCCGTCGGTCAAGCCCGCCAGCAGGTTGGTATTGAGGTCCAGGCGATAGGGGCCGGATGCCTGACCATAAGCATTGGCAGGCATGTCGGCGGACCAGCGCACGTCAACACGGCGGTCCAGATCCTTGACGAAGCTCGGCGGCAGGGCGCCGAGCGCTTCATCCAGTAGCGTCTGGGTGGCTGTTTGCTGCGCAGGACCGAGGCCGCTGGTGTCCAGCGACAGGCTCAGATCAGCGAAGGCGGACGTGCCCAGCAGAGACAATGCGCCTGCCAGCAGCCAGACGCAGAGGCGCCTCACAGTGCGAGAATGGCTTCGGCCAGGACTTGGTCGCTGGCACCGCGCGCTTCTGGCAGGCGAGTGCGCAGCATGTCGAATGCTGCATCGAGCTGCGCGCCGTGAATGTCACCGCCAGTGGCTACGTAGCTGGCCGCATCGTCTTTGGCCTGAACGACGATTTTGGAGTCGCGGATCGAGGTGGTGGTGTCGGACGTGAAGTCGATGGTGCGACCGAAAGCGCGCACGATGATGTTGCTGGTCTGCACGACGGTCTGTGCCTGAGCAATGTCAGCCAGCAAAAACAGGCCCAGGGTGGCGGCAATCAGGGGGGTACGCATGGAACGTCTCCAAGTAATGCAGAAGAGGTGAAGTGGCTATTGGACGAGGATTGCTTGCGCGAGTTCGAGGTCGCTGGCACTAAGTTTTGGATCAGCCTGGCGCAGGGCCATTAGCGCTGATTCCAGACGTGCTCCCAGCAGTTCGCCGTCACTGGCGACAAAAGCCGCAGCATCATCCTGCGCTGCAACAATCAGCTTTCTATCAAAGGGCGCGGTAGTCACTTTACTGGTGACGTAGCCTGTTATGACCAAAGATTGCGTGGTGGTATCCAGCGCCTGGGCCGGTGCGGTCCAGAGCAGGCACGTTATCGGGGTGATGAACAGCAGCGGCAGTAAACGCATGGCTCTCTAACACTTGCAAAAACGAGCCGCAAGGCTAGCGCAATGGCCGGGCTAGAGCCAGCCCGACAGCCTGGCCGGATTGCCCAGGCTGTCAGAGCACGACGTCAGATGGCCAGGATGGCTTGGGCCAGTTGAGCGTCGGAAGCTTGAAGTTGTGGAGCGAGCTGGCGAATGTGCTGGAAAGCATTTTCCAGGCGGGCACCACGAATTTCACCTGCGCTGCCTACAAAAGTGGCAGCGTCATCGCGGGCTTCACGAACGATCTTGTCATCCCTGAAGGAAGAGCTGACGTCAGATGTGGCGTTGGTTGTTGAATCGACTGTGCGCACCATGGCATCTGTTGTTACAACAAAGCTGGTGGCATTGGCGCCGGTAGCAGCAGTCAACAGGACGGCGGCACCTAGCAGGCGAAGACGGGACATGGTCGGACTCCAGTGGAACAAAATCGATAGTAAAGAAACGCGGGCTGGCCCGACTGTTTCGTGAAGGCCGTGACAGAACTGATAGTACGGGGCTGTCACAAGCCTAGCATGGCGCTGCTGTAGGCGGTGCTTGCTATGCGCTGCGGGCATTTGCCAACAGAGCGTCGTTTAGCCATCTGACCAAGCTGATGACCCAGACCAGCAGGGCTATCAAGCCGGTGCTGAACAGCATCCCATTGACCCCGCCGTGGACGATGAGTTTGCCTGCGATGAAAGGAAAACCGAACACACCCAGGAAATACGCCAGGCTGAAAAGCACCAGTGACTGCGCTGTCAGTCCCGAAGGTGCTTCGTTGGCAGCAAGCCCGTTGATGACTGAATAGTTGAGGCCATAACCGACGCCCAGCATGGCGGCGGCTGCGCCATAGCTCATGTTGTCATGGACCCACTGGCCAAAACCGATGACGGCGATCAGCATAATGGCGCTCAATGCGCAGGACGCTGCGAACGGATTGCGTTTGACCACCCAGCTTGCGATCAGCAAACGGCAGCAGATGGCCGCCCCCATAAAACAGACGAAGAACACCGAGTAATCCAGCCCCAGGCTTGAGGCATAGCTGGTCTGAAAGCTGCCCAGGCCACCGAAGATCGCGCCACCCAGGCCCACCATCAGAATCGAAAAAGCTGCTCTGGACGTCAGCACTTTGCGTACCGAGCCGAAGCTGATTTGTGCGCGATCTGCGGATGAGGCGTTTGCGTGCTTCCGTTGTCCTGTTCGCCAGAAATACAGTCCTCCTGCTACCGCCATGGCCGAAGCACAGAAAAAAGCGGTCTGGATCGGCAGCTCAAAGTAACCCGCCAGTTTCCCTGCCAAGGGGCCAGAGCCAATACCCGTAAGCATGCTGCCCGATAGCAATGCGAAGCTATGGCTGCGGCGGGCAGGTTCAACCATGGCCGCCACCATAATGGGCCCCAGGGTATAGAAGACTCCCCAGCCGAGGCCGAGCATCAGGGCGCAAATCATCAGCCAAGGGCCGAGGCTGTCTGCAGTTGCGAATCCTAGAGAGGCTGCCGCCAGAAAACTCGCCCCCAAGGCTATACAGCGCGCAGGCCCCCATTTATCCGTCAGATGCCCAGAGCCCAGCACGGCTGCAATAGTGCTGATCATCGCGACGCAAATCACTTGGCCGGCATAACGCTCGTCCCCGCCGAAGGATTTGATCAGTAGCGTCAGGAGGAAGGTTGAGCCATATGAGACCGAAAGCAGCAGGCTTGCGATGCAGAAGGCGCCAAAGCTTGAAGGCTGGCTGGGTGGAGAATGGGTCATGCGCGTATCCATGCGTGGTGGTTCTGGCTTTTTAGCACTGACGCACATGGAGTTGGTTGCTTAAGTGGCGGAGTGAAGGTCAGGGGATTTATAACAAACTGTACTTGTTTTATGTTGGACTTAAATAACTGTACTTGTTCGGGCTGTTCAGCTTTGATTTCGGTCCTTAGCCGTTCACCTCCATTCAATACCGCGAATTGGAGCGCATTCCACGTGAGAGCTGACGAAGGCTGCGAATGCTATGAAGCTGCCACACCGCCATCGCAGCCTTCGGCAGCTCCTACAAGGCGAGGCCAGAGTTTTTGATGCCCCAGAAATGACAAAACCCGTCAGCAGTTACCTGCGACGGGTCTTGTATGAAGCAATTCGGGTTGCTGGTGAGTGACCTTGGAAGGTCAGGACCAGCGTGCGCCAGTTAGCGCCAGAACGGCTTGCTCAGCTCTTCGTAACGCTGCGATTCGCTGATACCTGCGTCAGCCAGCAGACGTGCATCCAGGCGGGCCAATTGGTGGCGGCTGGACAGGCGACGTTGCCAAAGCATCAGGTTAGCGAAAGCGCGAAGAGGCCATGCAGCTTTTGCGATTGTAGCGGTGTTTTCGTTGAAAAGGTCGGAACTGAGTGTACGTTCCATGGTGTGCATCCTTCCGCTTGTGGCGGGCTAGAGAGTGATTTAACTGGTGCCCATCTTCCTCCGAGTTGGCCAGTCTCTCTAGACACAGTTCAACTGTATTGTGCGAGTTCAGTTAACTGTTTAAAGGCACTGTTTTGTTCCTATTTGGGGCAACTGTACCGGTCAGCACCTTTATAGTGCATTTTGTGCGCTGAATTGGTGAAAACCTCGTTTTACCCCCTCCAAATGACCGGTACAGCAGTACAGTTTTTTCAGAATTGTCTTTATCAGTCTTTTTGCGAAGCAGAAAACTGTATTGCTCTCTCGCAACTGTTCACGTCATACGGGCAGCATGCTGCCTGTCTCATCCAGGCGGGAGTGCCAACTTAGTGCTTCGCGCAACACATGAGGGGTATGTCCTCCCTTGAGGCAGGCCGCCGCAAAGTAGGCATTCAGGGCGTCGCGGTAGGCTGGATGCACACAGTTGTCGATGATCACCCTGGCGCGCTCCCTAGGTGCCAAACCGCGCAGATCCGCCAGACCTTGCTCGGTTACCAGAATGTCCACGTCATGCTCGGTATGGTCGACGTGGCTGACCATTGGCACGACGCTGGAAATCGCGCCACCTTTGGCAATCGACTTGGTCACGAAAATGGCCAAGTGCGCGTTGCGGGCGAAATCCCCCGATCCTCCGATGCCATTCATCATGCGCGTGCCGCAGACGTGCGTAGAGTTGACGTTGCCGTACAGGTCGAACTCAAGCGCGGTGTTGATGCCGATGATGCCCAGCCGACGGATGATTTCCGGGTGGTTGGAGATCTCTTGCGGGCGCAGCATCAGGCGTGACTTGTAGCGCCCGAAATCGGCGTACACTTCAGCGTGTTTGCTGGCGGAAAGAGTCATGGAACTGCCGGAGGCAAAGCTCAGCTTGCCCGCGTCGAACAGTTCGAATGTCGAGTCCTGTAGAACTTCGGAATACATCGTCATGTCGTGGAAAGGCGAGTCCACCAGACCATGCATGACCGCATTGGCGATGGTGCCGATCCCGGCCTGTAGCGGCATTAGTTTGTTGGTCAGTCGATCCTCGCGAACTTCATTTTTGAAGAACTCCACCAAGTGGTTGGCGATAGCCTGGGTATCCTGATCCGGCGGCAACACCGTTGACGGCGAGTCAGGCTGGTTACTGATGACGATGCCGACGATTTTTGCCGGATCGATCTGTACCGCCGGGTTGCCGATGCGCGTGTCAGCTTGCAGCACCGGGATTGGCAACCGGGTAGGGCGATAGCTCGGGATATAGATGTCATGCAGACCCTCCAGCTCCAAGGGCTGAGCCAGGTTGATCTCGACGATGACTTCCTTGGCGAGGATCGCAAAGCTGGCGGAGTTGCCCACTGAGGTGCTGAGTACCAGGTGCCCCTCTTCGGTAATCGCTACGCATTCGATCACCGCCAGATCCACCGCCTTGATTTGCCGGTTTCGCAGTTGCTCGACGGTATCGGAAAGGTGGCTATCGATGAACATCACCGAGCCGTCGTTGATGGCCTTGCGCAGCGTGCTGTCGACCTGAAACGGTGAGCGACGCGACAGCACGCCAGCTTCGGTCAGTTGTTTGTCCAGGTCGTTGCCCAGGCTGGCGCCGGTCATCAGGCTGATCTTGAGCGGCGACAGCTTGGCGCGCTCGGCCAGTGCATGAGGTACAGCCTTGGCTTCGCCGGCGCGGGTGAAGCCGCTCATGCCAACGGTCATGCCGTCCTGAATCAAAGCGGCAGCGTCAGCCGCGCTCATGACCTTGTTCATGAGCGAAGGCAAGCGGATACGATCACGGTACATGGGATTCTTTTCTCGGGGGTGGAAGCGAAGCCCAAGTCTAGAGAGTTGGGCGGTGTTCGTCCCGCTACCAAGGTCGCATTTGGAGGCTCTAATTAGCGGGTTTCAAAGCAAAACACTGTTACGCAGAATGTAAAAAGCCCCGGCGTTTTTCGCGCCGGGGCCCGGTTTTAACGCATCAGGAGCCTACGCGTTGTCGACCGCCTTAACCATGTCCTCGATCACCTTTTTGGCGTCTCCGAAAACCATCATGGTTTTGTCCAGATAGAACAGTTCGTTATCCAGGCCGGCATAACCGCTGGCCATCGAGCGCTTGTTGACGATGATGGTTTTGGCCTTGAAGGCCTCCAGAATCGGCATGCCCGCAATTGGCGACTTGGGATCGTTCTTGGCGGCCGGGTTGACCACGTCGTTGGCACCCAATACCAACACCACGTCCGCCTGACCAAACTCGGAGTTGATGTCTTCCATCTCGAACACCTGGTCGTAAGGCACTTCGGCCTCGGCGAGCAGTACGTTCATGTGGCCTGGCATACGTCCGGCAACCGGGTGGATCGCGTACTTCACGGTCACGCCGTGGTGAGTCAGCTTCTCGGTCAGCTCTTTAAGCGCATGCTGCGCCCGGGCAACCGCCAAGCCGTAGCCCGGAACGATGATCACGGTGTCGGCGTTGGTCAGCAGGAAGGTTGCATCGTCGGCCGAACCGGACTTCACCGGACGGGCTTCTTTGGCGCCTGCCGGGCCTGCATCGTCAGTTGCGCCGCCGAAGCCGCCGCCAATCACGTTGAAGAACGAGCGGTTCATGGCTTTGCACATGATGTACGACAGGATCGCACCCGAGGAGCCCACCAGCGAACCGGCGATGATCAGCATCGAGTTGTTCAGCGAGAAACCGATACCGGCCGCTGCCCAGCCCGAATAGCTGTTGAGCATCGACACGACTACAGGCATGTCGGCACCGCCAATCGGGATGATCAGCAGTACACCGATCACGAAGGCCAGGGCCAGCATGATGGCGAACGCGGCGAGATTTCCGGTGAACATGAAGAACAGGCCGAACGCCAACGTAGCCAGGCCCAATACCAGATTCAGCTTGTGCTGCCCGGCGAACTGTACCGGTGCGCCCTGAAACAGGCGGAACTTGTATTTGCCCGACAGCTTGCCGAAGGCAATGACCGAGCCGGAGAAGGTGATTGCCCCAATGGCCGCGCCCAGGAACAGCTCCAGACGGTTGCCCGCAGGAATAGCATCGCCCAGGTTCTTCACGATGTTCAGCGACTGCGGCTCAACCACTGCTGCAATGGCAATGAACACCGCTGCCAGGCCGATCATGCTGTGCATGAATGCAACCAGCTCAGGCATTTTGGTCATTTCAACGCGCTTGGCCATGATCGAGCCTGCGGTTCCGCCGACCAGCAGGCCGATCACAATGTAGCCAATGCCAGCCGAGGTGTCGGACAGAGCGGCCAGCTTGTAGACCAGGCCAATGGTGGTCACGACGGCCAGACCCATGCCGAGCATGCCGAACAGGTTGCCGCGACGTGACGTCGTCGGGTGCGACAAGCCTTTGAGGGCCTGAATGAAGCAGACCGCCGAAACGAGGTACAGCAGGGTGACGAGGTTCATGCTCATTACTTCGCTACCTCATCTTTGGCTTTCGGTGCTTTTTTCTTGAACATTTCCAGCATGCGTCGGGTGACAAGGAAGCCACCGAATACGTTGACGGCGGCCAGAGCCACGGCCAGGGTGCCCATCGTCTTGCCCAACGGCGTGACGGTCAGCGCAGCGGCGAGCATTGCGCCGACGATGACAATCGCCGAAATGGCGTTGGTCACCGCCATAAGCGGTGTGTGCAGTGCTGGCGTTACGTTCCAGACCACGTGATAGCCGACATAAATTGCCAGCACGAAAATAATCAGGTTGTAGATACCTGGGGAGATCAGCTCTTCCATTGTTTTATCCTCAGCCGTTCTTGCGGATGACTTGGCCGTCGCGGCACATCAGGCACGCAGCAACAATGTCGTCTTCCAGGTTGATGTGCAGCTGACCGTCCTTGTCGAACAGCAGCTTCATGAAGTCCAGCAGGTTGCGGGCGTACAGTGCTGAAGCGTCAGCAGCGACCAGCGCGGGCAGGTTGGTGTAGCCCACCAGCGTGACGCCGTGCTCGACAACCACTTGATCGGCCACGGTCAGCGGGCAGTTGCCGCCTTGGGCTGCGGCCAGATCGATCACCACGGAACCGGGCTTCATCTCGGCCACGGTTTCTGCGCTGAGCAATACCGGCGCTTTACGGCCCGGGATCAATGCGGTGGTAATGACGATGTCCGACTGCTTGGCGCGTTCGTGCACTGCAATCGCCTGACGCTGCATCCAGCTGGCGGGCATGGGACGGGCGTATCCACCGACACCGACGGCGCATTCGCGCTCTTCATCCGTTTCGTAAGGCACGTCGATGAACTTGGCACCCAGAGACTCGATCTGTTCCTTCACCGCTGGACGCACATCGGACGCTTCAACCACGGCACCCAGACGCTTGGCGGTAGCGATCGCCTGCAAGCCAGCCACGCCAGCGCCGAGTACCAGTACTCGCGCAGCTTTGACCGTGCCCGCTGCGGTCATCAACATCGGCATGAAGCGCGGATAGTGATGAGCGCCCAGCAGCACAGCCTTGTAACCGGCGATGTTGGCCTGGGAAGACAGCACATCGAGGCTCTGCGCGCGGGAAGTGCGCGGCGCAGCTTCCAGAGCAAACGCTGTAACGCCCTGCTCGGCCATCTTGCTGATGGTTTCGTTGTTGAAGGGGTTGAGCATCCCGACAACGATCGTGCCGCTCTTGATCTGCGCCAGTTCGCTGTCGTTCGGCGCGCAAACCTTGAGCACTAGCTCGGCAGCCAGCGCATCGGTGGCGGTGCCAATTGTGGCGCCTGCTGCTTCATAAGCGCTGTCCGTGACGCTGGCAGTGATGCCTGCTCCACTTTGCACCGTAACCCGATGGCCTTGGGCGATCAGCTTCTTGATGGTTTCAGGGGTTGCAGCAACCCGCTTTTCACCCGACTGGGTCTCGAGAGGAACGCCAATGTGCACGTGTAATCTCCTGCGTGATCTTCTTGTTTTCTTCAAATAGGCCAGCGCACTTCAGCAAGTACGACTGGGGCTGCCGATCAGCATGATCCCGCCAGTTTCAGGGCGGGGCGCGGCATTTTGCAGGCGAAGTTTGGTGCCTTCAATCCATTTTGTAAGGAGACGATAAATTAACTACAAGTCATCCCGTGACCAAATGTCGCAGTGATCTGCTTCAAGCCCTTGTTTACTGGGCCTTAGAGGGAAAGTAGTCGAAATATTAGAAAACCATGAATTCAATTCCTGAATCATGGGCATAACCAAAGAATAGGGCTGAACCTCAGGCATTTAGAGGCTTATAGGCCTTATTTTTCGTGCGGAGATACTAAGGCGTTTATGCGACAAAAACGTACATCTGTAGGTTTTTCTGAGGGCTGACTACAAAGTTATTCAAGGTTTTGTATAGCGCTCTCGTGCTCGTAAGTCTTGGCTTGCCCGGCGAGCCAGTCTCGGAATGCGCGTAGTGATGCCGACTCCACTTTGCGCACCGGGATCATTAGGTAGTAGGCCTTGGGGCTGGCAAGTGCGCGGGGGTTGGCGATCACTAGCCGCTGTTCTTTCAGCTCGCGCTGTATAAGGAAGGGCGGGATCAAGGCAATGCCCATTTCGTGGCTGGCGGCTTGGGCAAGCATCGAAAACAGTTCGTAACGTGGGCCGGTCATGTCCCGTGCGACGTTCATCTCCAGCCCGCTGAACCATTGTCGCCAGGCGTAGGGCCGAGTGGTTTGCTGCAGTAGCGGTAAAGTTGCGATTTCTGCCGGGTCAATCTCGCTCCGTTTGCCTAACAGTGCAGGACTGCAGACCGGGACGGGGTTCTCACCCATCAATCTGTAAGACTCGGTGCCTGGCCATTCGGCATCGCCAAAGTAGATGGCGGCGTCGAAGTCAGTATCGGCAAACAGGAACGGCCGGGTGCGGTTGGTGAGGTTCACCGTGACGTCAGGCTGGCTCTGCTGGAAATCCTTCAGGCGGGGCAGTAGCCATTGAGTGCCAAACGTGGGCACGACTGCCAGTTCAATCGCGTTGGCGCCTTGGTTGCCCATCACTGACAAGGTATCGCGTTCTACCGCGTCCAGTTGCGTGGCGACTCGTCTGCTGTAGGACAAGCCCGCTTCTGTCAGCTTCACTCCCCGCCGGGAGCGTCGGAATAGTTCTATGCCGAGGAACGATTCGAGGCTACCTATTTGTCGGCAGATGGCGCTCTGAGTCAGAGAAAGTTCGTCAGCGGCCTTGGTGAAGCTCTCATGGCGAGCGGCTGCCTCGAAACTGACGAGTGCAGCGGTGCTGGGAATTTTGCGACGCATGTACGCAGCCCTCACTAATCACAGCCGATATGGGTCTTGATATGAATCTCGGAGTGAGAAATTAGCACAGCAGCGTGCAGATTCATCGTTTGTGAGGTCGCCGTCTCAGGTCTAGGATCATTCCATAATTATTTCAATGATTGAGGATGGCTCATGGCTGGCAAGGCAAGCTTCAACTGGATCGATCCCCTGCTGCTGGATCAGCAGCTCACGGAAGAAGAGCGCATGGTGCGTGAAAGCGCGGCGCAGTTCGCCCAGGACAAGCTGGCACCCAGAGTGCTCGAGGCCTTTCGTCATGAGCAGACCGATCCGGCGATCTTTCGCGAAATGGGTGACGTAGGCCTGCTCGGTGCGACTATTCCGGAAGAGTACGGAGGCAGCGGCCTCAATTACGTTTGCTATGGGTTGATTGCGCGGGAAGTGGAGCGCATCGACTCTGGCTACCGTTCCATGATGAGCGTGCAGTCCTCTCTGGTGATGGTGCCGATCAACGAGTTCGGGACAGAAGCGCAAAAGCAGAAGTATCTGCCAAAGCTCGCTTCCGGCGAATGGATTGGCTGCTTTGGTCTGACAGAGCCTAACCACGGGTCCGACCCTGGCGCGATGATTACCCGGGCAAAGAGAGTCGACGGCGGCTATAGGCTTTCAGGCAGCAAGATGTGGATCACCAACAGCCCGATCGCCGACGTGTTCGTGGTCTGGGGTAAAGACGATGAGGGTGACATTCGCGGCTTTGTGCTTGAAAAGGGTTGGGCCGGACTGAGTGCGCCGGCTATCCATGGCAAGGTCGGTCTGCGCGCCTCGATCACTGGCGAAATCGTCATGGATAACGTCTTTGTGCCTGAAGAGAATATCTTCCCGGACGTGCGCGGTCTCAAAGGCCCCTTTACCTGCCTTAACTCGGCTCGTTATGGCATCTCGTGGGGCGCTTTGGGAGCCGCGGAGTTCTGCTGGCACACCGCCCGGCAATACACCCTGGACCGGCAGCAGTTCGGGCGTCCATTGGCGGCCAACCAGTTGATCCAGAAAAAGCTGGCCGATATGCAGACCGAGATCACCCTGGCGCTGCAAGGTTGTCTGCGCCTGGGGCGTATGAAGGATGAAGGCACGGCGGCAGTTGAAATTACTTCGATCATGAAGCGTAACTCCTGCGGCAAGTCTTTGGACATCGCCCGGATGGCTCGCGACATGTTAGGTGGGAATGGCATCTCCGATGAGTTCGGTATCGCCAGGCATCTGGTGAACCTTGAGGTGGTGAACACCTATGAGGGGACTCACGACGTGCATGCGCTGATTCTCGGGCGTGCGCAGACCGGCATTCAGGCCTTCTATTAAGGAGGCCGGCAATGGGTGCGCTATCGCATATCCGCGTACTGGACTTGTCTCGCGTATTGGCCGGGCCCTGGGCGGGTCAGATCCTTGCTGATCTGGGGGCCGAGGTCATCAAGGTCGAGCGGCCTGGCAGTGGTGATGACACTCGCGCATGGGGGCCACCATTTCTGAAGGATGCTCAGGGCGAGAGCACGGGTGAGGCGGCTTATTACCTGTCCGCGAACCGGAACAAGCAGTCAGTGACCATCGATTTCACTTTGCCTGAGGGGCAGAGGTTGGTCAGGGAGCTGGCTGCAAAGTCCGACATCCTGATTGAAAACTTCAAGGTCGGCGGTCTGGCTGCTTATGGTCTGGATTACGCTTCGCTTAAGGCAATCAACCCGCGCCTGATCTATTGCTCCATTACCGGGTTTGGACAAACCGGACCCTATGCCAAGCGAGCTGGGTACGACTTCATGATTCAGGGGCTGGGTGGTTTGATGAGCCTGACCGGGCGTGCTGATGAGCAGGAAGGGGCTGGGCCGGTAAAAGTCGGTGTCGCGCTAACGGATGTCATGACCGGTGTGTACGCGAGCACTGCGATGTTGGCGGCGTTGGCGCATCGAGACCAGGGTGGTCAGGGTCAGCACATTGATATGGCCTTGCTGGATGTGCAGGTGGCCTGTTTGGCAAATCAGGCGCTGAACTATTTGACCACTGGAGTGGCGCCGACACGTTTGGGTAACGCCCATCCCAACATTGTTCCTTATCAGGATTTCCCCACCGCTGATGGTGATTTCATTCTGACGGTGGGTAATGACAGTCAGTTTAGAAAGTTTGCGCAGGTCGCAGGTCAGGCTCAGTGGGCGGACGACCCGCGCTTCCTCACTAATAAGCTGCGGGTTGCCAACAGGGCTGAGCTGATTCCGCTGATTCGTCAGGCGACGGTGTTCAAGACCACGGCGCAGTGGGTGAGTGAGTTGGAATCTGCGGGTGTGCCCTGCGGGCCAATCAATGATTTGTCCCAGGTCTTTAGTGATCCGCATGTGCAGGCGCGAGGGCTGGCAATGAATCTGCCGCATGCGCTGGGCGGGAGTGTGCCGCAGGTGGCCAGCCCCATCCGTATGTCCGCAACTCCGGTGGAGTACCGGCATGCGCCTCCCTTATTAGGGGAGCACACTGCGGAGGTGCTTGAGCGGGTCTTGGGAATGCAGGCTGCGCAGGTCAATACACTCCGTCAGGACGGAGTGCTGTAACTCCTTCTATATATAGAGGAAAACGCGTTTTTCAGGTTTTTCACTAAAAGCGTAAATTAAGGGTTGAC
>NZ_LOHF01000044.1 GCF_002158995.1 Pseudomonas caspiana
GGCCTCGCGGTGCTCGTGCGCTCCTACAGGGTCGTTATTCGTCGTGAGATTGCGCGATGGCATCAATCCTGGTCAGGCTGGCTTGCGCGGCCATGAATCTGAGAGCATCGAGCGCCATCTGGCGGGGGGGTAAGTTTTCTGATTGGAAGACGCTTTGAGCTTGAGCAGTTGTGCAACGGTTTTCATTTTTCCGGTAAAACGTGCAGATGCCGATGCAACAGTCATTGACTCAGAAGAGAGGACGGGGATGGGAGCCTATCACCGAAGGGCTTGTGCAGCATTCGCTGGATTGCTTTGTGTATCCGTAGCGGGTTACACATCATCTGCACAGGTTATGGCGTCACAGGGCGAGGGTTCGAATCAGCATAGTGAGCAGATGCCGACTGCCGCTTGTCCTTCCCAGGATTTTGCTACGTTTCTCAAGCGTTTTGCCGATGTTGCCGATGACGACGTGCGCCGCCGTTTTACTGATGATCCGCTGGAGTACGAAGTCCCGGCTCACACAGGCGAAGAGGAAGCTGAATCATCGCAGATTACGAATATTTCGGAGCGGACAGGCCCCTCGCGCCTTGAGCTTTTCCCTTTTCGTTATTTCAAGGACGCGGGAGTCTTTGATCGGACCGTTCCTGGGGAGCGCGAGCTTGAGCGGCAAGGTAAGGTCGGGTACCCGGTCTCTGTTCAGACGACTGCCAGTGACGGACGCAGGGTGGACTTCGGTATGGAGTATGAGATGGATACCTACGTATTCAAGCGAAGTCAGGGATGCTGGTATCTGGATCGCGTGATCAACCTCCGGGATTGACGAAGCGTCGGTATGATAGTCAGGAGCTACTACTCCGCAGGCACCTGGCGGCCTCATGAGTGAGGGGCGATATACCGTATCGGCTGATTCGCGGACAAGCCTCGCTCCGACGAGGCTTGCGATCCCTGCACTGTGTGCAGACTCAATCCCCGCGAATGTACTGCTCCAGCTGTTTAATCAGGCTGGCCTGCTCGGCAATGGCTTCTTTGACCAGGTCGCCGATAGACAGCAGGCCCAATAACTTGCCGTCTTCTACTACCGGCAGATGGCGCAGATGGCTGTCGGTCATGATGCCCATGCAGGTTTCGACGCTTTGCACGGAATCGACCGTAATCACTTTGTTGCTCATGATCGCGCTTACTGGTGTGCCCACCGAGGAGCGTCCCTGGAGGACCATCTTGCGTGCGTAGTCGCGTTCGCTGACTACGCCGACCAGCTTGCCGTTGTCCACTACGGGCAATGCACCGATGTTTTTTTCGGCCATGAGTCTAAGTGCGTCGAGCACCATCTGATGGGGAGAGATGGTGTGCACTTGTTGATTGTGCGAAGCCTTGAGTTTGAGCAGTTGTGCGACGGTTTTCATTTTTTGTTCTCCCGAGACGACCCGAGGCGGCGTAGGGCGGCCTGACAGTCTGCACGTAGCATCGTAGACCGAGTTTCGCAGGGCAAGCTGCAAAACCGCATGAGAGCGTTAGAAAAACCCTATTTGTGCAAGATCGCGTGCTGAATTTCATGCAGCGGCATGATGCGTTGCGCGGCGTTCAATTTTATCGCTTCCTTGGGCATGCCGAACACCACACACGTTGCTTCGTCCTGAGCGACCGTGGCACTGCCGACATCGAGCATTTCCTTGAGCCCTCTGGCGCCGTCATCCCCCATGCCGGTCATGATGATGCCTGTGGCATTCTTGCCAGCGAATTTGGCCACTGAGCGAAACAGCACATCCACTGACGGGCGATGCCGATTGACCAGCGGACCGTCCACTACCTGAACGTGATAAAACGCACCGCTACGGGTGACCATCATGTGTTTGCCGCCGGGTGCGATCAAGGCAAGGCCCGGCAAGATGCGGTCGTTGTTTTTTGCCTCACGTACTTCGATCTGGCACAGGCCATTGAGGCGCTCTGCAAAAGACGCGGTAAATTTCTCCGGCATGTGCTGAACGATGACGATACCCGGGCAGACCCGCGGCAGTGCGGTCAATACCGCCTCCAGGGCTTGCGTGCCTCCGGTGGAGGTACCCAGCGCCACAATGCGCTCGGTGGTCTGAGCCATCGCGTGACCCTGCAAGGCCGGCAGGATGGCATCGGCGCTCAGTCGTGTGGCCGGAGTCAGCACCGGAGCAGGGGCCCGTCTGCCAAGATTCTTGACGTTGGCGTTGGCCGCAGCGCGAATAGCGCCTACCAGTTCGGCAGCAGACTCCAGCAGGAAGTTTTTCAGGCCTGTAGTCGGTTTGGTAATGACTTCAACAGCGCCAGCAGACATTGCCTGCAGGCTGGTTTCCGCGCCTTTCTGGGTCAGGGACGAGCAGATCACCACGGGAGTGGGGCGCTCGCTCATGATTTTCTTAAGGAAAGTAATGCCGTCCATACGGGGCATTTCTATGTCCATCACGATCACGTCCGGCCATTCTTTGGCCAGTTTATCCATGGCGAAGATCGGATCAGAAGCTGCACCCATGACATGAATGTCAGGTGTGTCGTTAAGAATGCCCAGCAGAACTTGACGAACTACCGCCGAGTCATCGACTAGCAGTACGCTTATTTTTTTCGTCGCCATGTTCCGTGCTTGTCCTTATTGGTTTGTGCCTGACCCACACATGTCCGTTGCTGAGTTCGAAAATGACGTTGCGGTAGCCCGTGCTGCCCATGTCCTGTGCAATCAGGTCCAGGTTATGGCTATCGGCAAGCTCCAGCGCGGCACTGATGTTCATCCGCGCGACGTCGCTGTAATGCACGCCGCGCTTATGGTTGGGAAACATTTCGCCGCCACCGAACAGCTTGAGTTGATAGTCCTCGGGTGCCGTGCGGTGTGCTTTGGCTTGCTCGATAAAAAGCTCGATCGCTTCGTCAGCGTACTTGCCGTTCAGCACACCGCATCGGTGGGTGCGGCTCGGCAGCATGAAATGGCACATGGCGCCAATCTTGCGCGTCGGGTGCCAAAGTGTGATGCCCACACAGGAGCCAAGAATCGTGCGGATGCGGGTAGGGCTTGTTGCGAAGTGAAAATCGCCGGGTGCCAGAAAGACTTCGTCAACGGTGGTGTTCATGGCTTGCGATAGATCGAGGGTGCTACCAGTTTCATTGCATCGCTGACGCCGTTGAGGCTTTCTGAGTGGCTGACAATGAAATACCCGCCGGACTTGAGGCGCGGGAGCAAACGGGCAACAACCTTGATCTTGGTCTCCTGGTCAAAATAAATCATCACGTTACGAAGAAAGATCACGTCGAACTCGCCGAGTTCCGGCAAGGCCTCATTTAGATTGACCTGAATAAAGTTGACCCGGTTGCGCAGCCCCCGATCCACCAGGAAAGTACCGTGCTGATTGCCAATGCCCTTGAGGCAATACTTGTGCAGCAAAGGTACCGGCAGGTTGGTGGCGCGCTCCATAGGGTAATGCCCGGCGCGAGCTTTGGCGAGCACCTGGCTGCTGATATCCGAACCGATGATTTCCCATGGCGTGGTGCCCAGGCTTTCGGCCAGGGTCATCGCCAGACTGTAGGGTTCTTCGCCAGAAGAGCTTGCGGCACTCCACACCCGGAAAGTCTTGCCCGGAGTCGCTTTGGGCAAGACGTGCTGGCGCAGAAAATCGAAGTGCTTGGGTTCGCGGAAGAAGTACGTTTCGTTGGTGGTGAGCAAATCCAGTGCGACCTGCAGTTCGTCGCTGCGCTGGCCACTCATGATCAGCTTGAAGTACTCGCCGTAGCTTTCCAGCCCATAGTGCTTGAGCCGCTTGAACAAGCGGCCAGCGACCAGTGCCTTTTTTGCAGGCGACAGGCTGATGCCCGCAGCCCCGTACAACCAGGACTGAAACTGGCTGAATTCCCTGTCGTTGAGCACTGTTCCGTTCACGATTTCTGCCCGTCCCTGATCAGCGTTGTTCGGCTTCGATAGCCGGAATCTGATCGACTTCAGCCAGCCTCGACATTTCGTCGATGGACAGCACCTGGCCAACTTCCAGGACGATGACGAACTTGCCATCGACCTTGGCCATGCCGCTGATGAAGTCGGCGCGTATTTTCGCGCCGAAGCTCGGTGGCGGTTCAATCTGCGAAGCGGGAATGTCCATGACGGCCGACACGGTATCCACCAGTAGACCGATATCCTGAGCCTGACCATCTGCTGTGCTGGCTTCGATGATCACCACGCAACTGCGACGGGTAGTTGCCGAGTTGGGGCGGCCAAAACGCGCCGACAAATCCACTACCGGGACCACTGCACCGCGCAGGTTGATCACCCCGCGAACAAAGGCCGGCATCATCGGCACGACGGTCAGATTGCCGTACTCGATGATCTCTTTAATGCCGAGAATACCGATGGCGAACATCTCGGTGCCGAGCATGAACGTCAGGTACTGCTCCTGTTCTTCAACGACCGCCGCGTTTTGTCGTGTCGTAGCGATAGCGCCCATGTCTGTCTCCTTCAAGGCAAGCGAGTGGGAAGATCCGCTCAGAATCGAGTGAACTCGGATTCATCCGGAGTGCTTGCCATGTTGTACGCAAACGATTTTTGCGGCGTTTGCGGAGCCGGACGGGATGGCTTGCGGCTTGAAGAGCCTGATGATCCGTCGTACTTCGCGGGTTGAGTGGCCGATTTTGGCGCTGCATCCAGGGTGAAGAAGCTCATGGCCTGTTGCAGTTGCTCGGCCTGGCTGCTCATTTCTTCCGCAGTGGCGGCGAGTTCTTCGCTGCTCGAAGCGTTTTGCTGAGTGACCGAGTTGAGCTGGGTCATTGCCGTATTGATCTGCGCAACACCGGCAGCCTGCTCTTCCGAGGCAGCGCTGATTTCCTGGACCAGATCCGAAGTCTTGTTGATCGAAGGCACCATTTCGTTGAGCAGGTTGCCGGCTTTTTCTGCCATGTCGACACTGCTGGAAGACAGCTCGCCAATTTCTTGAGCGGCTACCTGGCTGCGCTCCGCGAGTTTGCGAACTTCAGCGGCGACCACTGCAAAGCCTTTGCCATGCTCACCGGCACGCGCCGCTTCGATGGCTGCGTTGAGGGCCAACAGGTTGGTCTGGTAGGCGATGTCGTCAATGATGCTGATACGCTGGGCAATTTTCTTCATGGCCACAACGGTCTGCTGTACGGACTCGCCGCCGTCGGTGGCTTCCTTGGCTGCCTTGCTGGCCATGCCATCGGTGACTTTGGCGTTTTCGGTGTTCTGGTTGATGCTGGCGCTCATCTGCTCGATGGAGGCACTGGTTTCTTCAACGCTGGCCGCTTGCTCGCTGGTAGCCTGGCTCATGGACTGGGCGGTGGCACTGACTTCTTCAGAGGCACTGGCCAGGTTGTCGGCGGCGTTACGTACTTCACCGATGATGTGCGACAGCTTGCCGACCATGTTCTGCATGGCGTTGATCACCATGCCGGTTTCGTCTTTCGATCCGGCTTCGATACGCACGTTCAGGTTGCCTTCAGACAATTGCTCGGCAACCAGGGCGGCTTCTTTCAACGGCCGGGAAATGATCCGCGAGATGAACAGCGCCAGACCCAGGCCGATGACCAGTGCCGCGATCAATACGCCGATGATGGAGACCCGCGCACTGTCGTAAAGCGCGTCGCCGCGCTGACTGGCAGCTTCTGCACCGGCGTCATTAAGCTCTACCAGCTTTTGCAGGTCACCCGTGACCAGATCGAATTGACGCTTGGACTCGCCAGCCAGCATGGCACGCGCTTCATCTTCGCGGCTCTGGTTGGACAGAGCCTGCAAGTCCTTGCTGACTGCCAGATAACCCGCCCAGTCATTTTTGGTGATGGTGAAGAGGCGGCGATCCTCATCGTTGCTCAACAGTTTTTCGTAGGTCTCCAGGCGAGTTTCGAACTGCTTCCTCTCCGCAGCAGCTTCCTGCGCAATCATATTTTTGTCATCCATGGAGAGCGCCGCCACATGGCGGTTTTCCTTGATGCGATAATTTGCCGCGAAGAAACGCATGCCAGAGGCGGCGCGCATCGACGGCATCCAGTTATCGCGAATCTCGCTGGCGGTGTCGTTTACCTGACCCAGCTGGATAATGGAAAACACGCCCATAACTGCGGTGAGGGCGAGCACCGTGAGAAATGAAGCGATCAACTTCGTGGCGATCTTCAGATCGTAAAACCATTTCATCGGGTGTTACCTCCATGGACATGCATGTGCATCAACGGGCAGTTGCGGGCGATTGGGCTGGATTGGCGGTGTAGCGTGTTTCAAGGTGTACGATTTGGCTGAGCAAAGCCGGAACATCGAGAATCAATGCGACCGCGCCACTGCCCAGAATGGTTGAGCCGCTGATACCGCGCAGTGCGCCGAACAGCTTGCCCAACGGTTTGATAACGGTCTGGAACTCACCCAACAGGTCGTCCACGACCAGTCCGGCTTTGTGTTCTGCATAACGCACCACTACGACGTTCTGGCGGCGGGCGGCAGGGCCGTCGTGGTGGAAATGGTCACGCAGGTAGACCAGCGGCAGGACTTCGCCGCGAAGGTCCAGATAACCTTGTTCGCGGCTGATCTGGCGGTCACCTTCACTGAGTTCGACGCACTCCTGGACCATGTCCAGAGGAATCACATAAGTAGACTGGCCGATACCGACCAGGAAGCCATTAATGATTGCCAGCGTCAGTGGCAGGCGGATGCGGATCACGGTGCCTTGACCCGGTTTGCTGTCCAGATCGACGGTCCCGCGCAACAAAGTAATGTTGCGCTTCACAACGTCCATGCCGACGCCACGCCCGGACAGGTTGGTGACAGCTTGTGCAGTAGAGAAGCCTGCTTCGAAAATCAGGTTGTAGATTTCCTGATCGCTGAGGGTCGCACCGGGCGCGATCAAGCCGCGTTCCTGGGCCTTTTCAAGGATCCGGTCGCGATTCAGTCCCGCGCCATCGTCGGCGATCTCCAGCACGATGCTGCCTGAGTCGTGATAGGCGTTCAGGTGTAAGTGGCCCTTGGCAGGCTTGCCTGCAGCGAGCCGTGCTTCAGCGCTTTCAATGCCGTGATCCATGGCGTTGCGCAGCAAGTGCATCAGCGGATCACCGATTTTCTCGACGACGGTTTTGTCCAGTTCGGTTTCCGCACCGCTGATAATCAGATCAATGTCTTTACCCAGTTCCTGGCTGACGTCCCGGACTACGCGACGGAAACGATTGAACGTGTCACCGATGGGGATCATCCGCAGCCGCAGGGCACCGTCGAGGATTTCCTCTACCAGCCCGGAGACTGTCGAGGTGGACTCTTGCAGCGGGTCGTTGTCGCAAGTACGGGCGAGCAGGGTGGCGCCAGCGCTGGCAATCACCAGCTCACCCACCAGATTGATCAGTTCGTCGAGCTTGTCGGCGTTGACTCGCACGTAGCGGCCATCTTTACCTTTGCTTTCCGCTGGCTTGTCACTGGACAGTTGTTTTTCATTGGCGATATTGGCCGGAACACGCGGCACAGCGCGCTGGTCCTCCAGCAACTCGCCCATGGCCACCATTGCTGTGCCTTGCTCAGGGGTGTCTGACGCCTGGGAGATCAGTTCAGTACCGGTCTGGTCCTGCTGATCCTGCGAGTCCGCTCTGGTGATTTCCACCTGGCATTCGTCGCGGACAAAATCAAAGACTTCATTAATGGCTGCGTGTGTCGCACTGGAATGAAAGTCGATTTCGAATCCCAGATAGCAGGACTCCGCATCCCAGGCTTCGAGGGCCGGCAAATTATCGGTCAGGGTCTGCACCGTGACGATTTCACCCAGCGTGTTCAGGAAGCGAAGGAACGACAAGGGATCCATGCCATTGCGAAATACGTCATGACCGAAACGCAAGGAAATATGCCAAAGCACAGCACTGGTTTGTTCAGTGTGGGTTTCTGCGTCCGGGATGACTTCCAGTTCATCGCTGCTGACGTTGGCGGGTGCCTGGTAAGCCTGCAGTTTTTTGCGCAGCTCGGCCTCCCGGGCCACAGCCGGAGCTTGCAGTTGGCCGCCCTGGCTGGCGACGACCTCAATCAATTCGAGCATATGATCGCCGGACTTCAACAGCACAGCGATCAGGCCGGCGTCAGCCGCAACGCAGCCTTCGCGCAGGCGGTCCAGTACGTCTTCGACGATATGCGTGAAGCTGACAATCGGGTCCAGTCCAAACAGACCGGCCGAACCCTTGATGGTATGCGCAGCACGAAAGATTGCGCCGATGGCGTCGGCGTCACCGGGTTCGCATTCCAGTTGCAGCAATGACTCTTCCATCGCCTCCAACAGCTCGCGAGCCTCGACGATGAACGTTTGTAGTGCCTGGTCGAGATTGATGCTCACGCTCAGTTCCTTTTGTCGTGAAGGCCGGGGCCGTGCAAGAAGGTGATTAGACCGTCGGTGCCATGCCACTCAGCTGCAGGGTTTCCAGTACCGCTTTGCTGTGGCCGGTCAAGGTCAGCGCGGTCCCGGCTTTAGAGGCCTCGCGCATGATCATGATCAGCAGTTGCAAGCCTGCGCCGTCCATTTCGGTGATCTGCGACAGATCGATCTCCATCTGCGGCGTTGCGCCCAGCCGGGGCAGCAGTTGGGCGGACAACTCCGAGGCGGTATAGATAGTCAGCTCACCGTCGATGTTCACGTGTGCCGTGTCATTGAGTACTTCGCATGCAAGCGGCATCGCAACCTCCCGGTATCAGGCATCAAGTAACAGGCAAATCAGGGCAGGATCAGTTTGGAAACCGCGGCCAGCATTTGCGCAGGCTGGAACGGTTTGACTACCCAGGCTTTGGCGCCCGCAGCCTGACCTTCCATTTTTTTCGATTCCTGAGACTCGGTGGTCAGCATGATGATTGGCGTGAACTTGTAGTTCGGCAGCTTCTTCACCTCTTTGACGAAAGTGATGCCATCCATGTTTGGCATGTTTACGTCGCTGATGATCAGGTGCACTTTCTGGCCGTTGAGCTTGGTCAATGCATCACGGCCGTCGCTGGCTTCGATGACGTCATAACCAGCGCTTTTCAGGGCAATGCCGACCACTTGACGAACGCTGCTGGAGTCGTCGACAACCAATACATTTTTAGCCATGAGGCTCTCCTAAAAGAAGGTTATTTCCTGGGAATTCTGCTGACTGGCGCTGCTGCCATGGTGCGTGTCGCGCTGCTCGTCGGTGGCGTAGGTCGCCTCCATACGTGCCAGCCAACTGCGCGCATCGATCGTCAACGCCTGATCGGGTGCCTGCGTGGCTTGCTGAAGATGGGCATGCAGGTCGTCAATGTTGTCTCGTACGTGAGTCAGGATCTGGCTGACCCGATCCTGAAATTGCAGGCTGACCAGCACTTCAGTCATTTCGTCACGGATACCAAAGCTTTCCTGCTGAAGCATTTCGGCGGATTCGCCGAGGCGCTCGGTGACGCTTTTGAAGCGCTCCAGAACACGCTGAATGCTGCTTTCCGAGTTCGACACCGAGTTGCTGTCCTGATCGGCTCCGCTGGAGGCTGCCTGTACCAACTGAGTAATGGCGGTATTAATGATGTCGACCTTGGCTGACATCTGTTGTCCGGTTTCGCTGGACTTGCTCGACAGGCTGCGCACGGCATCGGCAACCACCGCAAAACCACGACCAGCCTCGCCAGCACGGGCAGCTTCGATGGCTGCGTTAAGGGCCAGCAAGTTGGTTTGCGCAGCAATGGCGGCAACGTCGGCGGCCATTGTGCGCAGCTCGCCGGTATAGGCGGTGAGGTTGCGAACCTGCGCGAGAGTTTCGTCGCGGCTGGTCTGGGTGGCCTTGAGGGAGTTGATGACCTGAACCAGGTCGTTGTCGCTCTGCGCGAGAACCTGCAGGGCACCATCAGTGTCTGCTCCGCCCAGATCGCCTGCCGCGTGTTGAGACGCGTGGACTGTCTCCTGGAGCCGCGAGGATATGCCGGTGAAACGATTGGCCAGCGAAACGATGGCGGTTTCTGTCTGCTGGCGCGAGCTTTCTACCTGCTTGGCCCAGATTGGCATCGCGCCCAGCAGAACTTCGTTGATCTGCGCATTGGATTGCAGAGAGGCATTGTCCGCAGCTTGCTGTTGATACAGCGCTGCTGCCTGACTTACTGCTTGAAGTTTACGATTCTGACTGGATGCAGCGAATAACCCGGTTGCAACGCCTACTGCCAGCACTGCAGCACTCAAACCGATATTCAACTGCGTCGGCGCCGACAACAACAGCGCGGCACAACCTGCTGCCGCAGGTACCAGTGGAAACCAGAGGAAAAGCGCAGCAGTTTTGTGACGAGTAGGGCTACCGTTTGGGCTCGGCGTCATGGTTCGTTCCTTGAACAGCAACAAAAGGAAATATTGCGAATACCGTGTTATCTGCAAAGGCGGCTGAGACTTTAGTCACATTATTGGCGTCAATCGTCGAGCAGTCGGACAGAAAATCTCTCCGTTCGAAGGCATGTCGTTACGCGTATGGCGTTTTGAGGAGGGGATTAACCCCGAGATCACAAGGATTCCCCTGATATCGACTCAGGAAAAACCGTAGCAGGGCGGTGCCAGAACGGAAATATTTTGTCTTGAATGACGATAACTTTTTTTATTTTTATGCTCGGTTGGTGCCGTCTCGGCTGGTCAACCGACTGACGATGGCGCAGAAGCTGTTGTTCAATAGAGCCAGGAATGACTACAACAGCCTGATTCGGCAAGCATTCCCGACAGGAGTTGGACGAGGCTAGGACCGGTTATCCTGCCATCTCAGCTCTTCGTCAGTTGTTGCAGCTCCACCCGTTGCCGCGAGCCAGCGGGGTGCGGTAAGCAACGTTTGCCCTGTTTTGAGCGCGACGCTACCGCGCTTGCACCGGACGCCCCCATAACTCCATCACGAAGTCGACAAAACTACGCAGTTTCGGTGAGCGGTAGCGATCCTGGGCATACAGTAAATGCATCGGACGGCAGGGCAGTTGGTAATCGGGCAGCAATGCAATCAGCCTGCCGTCGGCCAGATCTTCGCGCACCAGAGCGTCGGGCATCATGACGATCCCGGCTCCAGCGCGAGCGGCTTTATGCAGACCGGCAGACGTATTCATGGTAATCGGACCGCTAACCGGAACCCGCACCTCGCCATCCGCACCGGTCAGTCGCCAGTGTTTTTCAGCTGCGCTCCAGTCATCACCCGCCGGATAGGCAAAGGCCAGGCAGTCGTGCTGCTGCAAGTCCATGGGCTCGAGGGGGATACCGCGGCGTTTTAGATAAGACGGCGCGGCGCACAGGGTCAGGGTGTAATCCTGCAAAGGTCTGGCGATCAGGCTTGAGCTATGAAGCCGGCCCAGACGGATCGCGGCGTCGAACCCCTGGCCGATCAAATCCATGCGCTCGTTGCTCCAGACGATATCCAGTTTGATCTGCGGGTAACGGTCAATGAACTCGCTAAGCGCCGGGGCCAGGCTTTCCGAGCCAAAGGTGAAAGGTGCAGTGATCCGCAATGTCCCCTGGGGAATATCCTGAGATTGCGCCGCCAGTTGCTCGGAGTCGGCGACCAACGCCAAGACATCCACGCAACGCTGGTAGTAAGTGGCGCCGAACTCTGTGAGGCCCTGCCGACGGGTCGTGCGTTTAAGCAGACTGACGCCCAGCCGCTGTTCCAGCGCCCGTAAATGGTTGCCGACCATGGTGGTCGACATCCCGCACTCCAGCGCCGCCGCCGTCATGCTGCCGGTTTCCACCACTTTCACAAAAACCGACATTGCCTGGAGTAAGTCCATTATCAAGCCCAGCTTTAAAATGTATGAAGAGAATAGCCGTTTATCCAGCTCAGGTTGCTAACGATACTGGAAAAAACAACGCCTGAGATGGAGCTTCAAACATGACCGCCACTAGCCTGATGAGCACTTACCAACCCCTTGCACTGGGTTTTACTCGCGGTCTGGGTACACGCCTGTGGGACGAGGCGGGTCGCGAATATCTGGATGCGGTAGCAGGCGTGGCGGTTACCAATGTGGGTCATTCACATCCCCGGCTGGTGGCGGCGATCAGTGAACAGGCAGGCTTGCTGATGCACACCTCGAATCTGTACAGCATTCAATGGCAGCAGCAGCTCGCTGAAAAACTGACCGGTCTGGCCGGCATGGATCGCGCGTTCTTCAACAACTCCGGAGCTGAAGCCAACGAGACGGCGCTGAAGCTGGCCCGGTTGTACGCCTGGCACAAAGGGATTGAAAAGCCGTTGGTCGTGGTCATGGACAACGCTTTCCACGGACGGACGCTCGGGACCTTGTCAGCCAGTGACGGTCCGGCCGTGCGGCTGGGCTTCAACTCGTTACCGGGTGACTTCGTCAAAGTGCCATTTGGTGATTTAGCGGCGCTGGACAAGGTATGCCAGACCTACGGCCATCGCATTACAGCAGTGTTGGCGGAACCCATTCAGGGCGAAAGCGGTGTGCAACTGGCTCCACCGGGTTACCTGAAGGCCTTGCGTGAGCTGTGCAGTCGGCGCGCCTGGTTGCTGATGCTGGATGAGATTCAGACTGGCATGGGCCGTACCGGTCAGTGGTTTGCTTTCCAGCATGAAGGTATCGTTCCGGACGTGATGACCCTGGCCAAAGGCCTGGGCAATGGCATCCCCATCGGCGCCTGTCTTGCACGTGGCAAAGCGGCTGAGTTGTTCACGCCGGGCAGCCATGGCAGTACGTTCGGCGGCAATCCGCTGGCGTGCCGGGTTGGCTGCACCGTCGTGGACATCCTCAAGGATCAGAACCTGCTGGGTAACGCTCGGTTGCAGGGCGAACGGTTACTGGCTGGATTGCGCGCTGCCCTGAGTGAACACCCGGATGTACTGCAGATTCGGGGCAAGGGGTTGATGGTGGGTATCGAGCTGACCCGGCCATTGCCGAATCTGACGGCGATTGCCGCGCACGAGCACGGCTTGCTGCTTAACGTCACACGGGGCAAGACGATTCGCCTGCTGCCACCCTTGACGATCAATGAGCAGGAGATCGATGCAATTGTGTTGGGGGTGTGCAAGACGCTCGCGTCTTGTACCGGGTTGGGAGGGCAGAGTGTGCTGACGCAAACCGGGAAGAAGGCGGTACATCCGCTGCAGGTTTGTTAGGAGTGGTTCCTGGCGCTATTTCGCGGCAAACAACGGACCTGTAGGAGCGCACGAGTAACGCGAGGCCGCGATGGCGGTGTATCAGGGAGACCGCCATCG
>NZ_LOHF01000045.1:0-1254 GCF_002158995.1 Pseudomonas caspiana
GGACTTGTCCCGTGACAACGGACGCCAAGAAGCGATACTTAAATCGTTCTCTTGGAGGTTGCCATGTACCCATCTACTCGCCGTAACTACACCGATGAGTTCAAGACTCAAGCGGTTGCGCTGGCTGAGAGCGTCGGCAGAACCGAAGCCGCCCGCCAGCTAGAGATGTCCGTCAAAACGCTCGACAACTGGGTGGACGCCTCGCGTAGGGGGCAGCCGTTGAGCTCGCCCGAACGTAAGCCCATCACCAAGGAAGACAGCGAGCTTGCCCGCCTGCGAGCTGAGGTTGCTGAGCTGAAAATGGAGCGTGAAATCCTAAAAAAGGCGGCGGTATTCTTCGCCAGAGAGTCCAAGTGAGATACGCCTTCGTCGCCGCTGAACGGACTCAATACCCGGTACGTGTGTTGTGCCGGGTGATGGAAGTCTCGAGTTCAGGTTTTTACGCTTACATACACAGGCAGCCTCGTCCTGATCCTGACGCTCAAATTCGCCTTGAGTTGCGCAGCGCCTATGCGGCCAGTCGAAACACCTACGGTCGGCCACGGTTAGTGGCAGCCTTGCGCCAGAAATCATATGCAGTGGGCCACAAGCGGGTCAGGCGGTTGATGCAGGAGGAGCAAATACAGGGGAAGTCCAAAGGCGGTTTCAGGCCCTGCACCACTGACAGCCATCATCACTTGCCGGTCGCGAGCAATGTGCTGGCCCGTCAGTTCTCTATCAATAACCCCACGCCGACCTGGGTCAGTGATATCACCTACCTCCCAACCAGAGAGGGCTGGTTGTATCTGGCCGTAGTGTTGAGCATCCAGACCCGCCAGATCCTGGGTTACAGCTTGTCGGACCGCATGCCAGATGGTTTGGTCGAGAGCGCGTTTCTAAATGCCTGGAGCGCTTGCTCTGGCACCAGCGGGGCAGTATTCCACTCCGATCAGGGCCGTCAGTACGCAAGCAGTAAGTTCCGTCTGGCGTTGGCCAGGAAGGACTTCAAACAAAGCATGAGTCGAAAGGGAAATTGCTGGGATAACGCAGTGGCGGAGAGCTTTTTCGCTACTCTGAAGAGAGAGGAAGCTCGGGGAGTCTACCCCACCAAAAAACAGGCACAGCTATCGATCGCCAGCTATGTGCATGGGTTTTACAACAGTAGTCGACTGCACTCAGCCCTCGGATATCGTTCTCCGAACGAATATGCAAAGGGCTTGAGGCATAAGACTGGATAACCAGCTTCTTGGCGTCCGTTGTCACGGGACAAGTCCA
>NZ_LOHF01000045.1:2051-13730 GCF_002158995.1 Pseudomonas caspiana
CTGAATTTTAAGAATATTATTTTTTAGGGGCTATCCTTCTATCTCTAAAACTACCTCAAGGCGTCCTTACCGCTGTAAAAAATAGCCAGAGCAGGATGTAAAGGACTACTTTGCATCCGAATTCCGGACACAAACCTTAATGCTTGCGTGAGATTAGGCGGCGTCATTTTGACTTATTCGACCAGTCGGGTACCGAGAAGCCTCTTGGGTGTAGCGGTAGCCTTAGCGCTCACCTGCGGTCTGCACGTACTGCGCTAGACCCTTATCAGGATATATCTGACCAGCTAGCTGGTGATAATGGCACATTGATCTTTTCTTTGGATCCAGTGCTACTATCGGCATCCGGACGATATTGAATCATCTCCAAAGAGTGTCTCGTTGACGTATCATTTTCATACGGCTATGGTTTGATTTTCTTACGGGTGTTGTACGATGGATATCAAGACGCAAATCGAAACCTTGCTAAGTGCTTTCTGGGACAAGCGAGCGCAGGAAATCATTGACGATCCCTTGTCGACTGATGAGCTAGGAGCACCTCTGGATTCTATCTCGGCTGTCGATGCTTTCGTCGGGATCGACAAACTGGTCCAGCGCAAACTGCCCGTTGAGCTGATCATCCGCCATGGCGGATATAACTCGAAAGACCAGTTCGTCACTGACATTACCGACAAAGTTCTCCGTCATCTTAAGGGGGCACCGAAATGATTGACGTGACGCATTCGGATCGCAATGACATCGGTGATCGGCTGCGACAGGCCCGCGAATATGTAGGACTCTCGCAAGAGGAAGTTGCAACGGCTTTGGGGCTACCTCGTCCATCGGTCACCAACATCGAGCTGGGTGCCAGAAAGGTCGAAGCGACCGAGCTCGGGAAGCTCGCGAAGCTTTACCGTCGAACACTGGAATATCTTTTGACGGGCGTTGAGCCTGCTCCCAGCGGGCCGGAGCAACTGGCGTTCCTGGCACGTGCGGTGAACGGTTTATCAGATAAAGACCTGGAAGAAGTCGCGCGCTTTGCTGAATTCCTGAAGCAGTCCGGGCGTAAACGCAGGGGGTAAATCATGGCCGTACGCGACATTGCGATTGCGACAGCCAAGGTGGCTGCCGAGGTCTTCGCGTCATCTCGCGCCATGGAGCGCATCGAGCAAGACGGCTACACACGGATTGACCCCTTTCGCATCGCGGCTGACCAGGGGGTTTCGGTTCTGTTGCGGCCCATGGAAAAGCTTCTCGGCGCCTTTGTACGCGAGGATTGCCCCGGGATTCTGGTGAACTCGGCCCGATCCGCCGGCTTGATCCACATGACCTGCGCCCATGAGTTAGGACATTACTTCATGGGGCACCAGAGTACGGTAGATGAGACCATCGATTACGGTGGTCAGGCCGCTGTGATGGAGCAGGAGGCCGAAACCTTCGGCTATCACCTATTGGTGCCGCGTCCTTTGCTAGGCATCATTTGCAAGCGCAAGGGCTGGAACAAAGCGTCGCTGAGCAATCCTCATGTGCTTTACCAGATGTCCCTTCGTCTGGGGGTGAGCTATGCCGCTGCGGCCTGGTCTCTGGTTCGGCACAAGATCCTTACGTACGACGCTGTTCAGGAACTCTTGAAAGTACAGCCTGCCTCGATCAAGCAGTCACTGCTGCAAGGGCAGCTCCCGGATGCCACGAAGGACGTCTGGCTGTTCGACGAAACCGATCAATCCTCGGTCCTGGAGCCTCGTCCGGAAGATCATCTGGTGGTGCGCCTCAAAAGCCACGCGTCCGCCGGCTACCTGTGGAAAGCGGACTCGGTGGAGCAGGTGGCCGAACAGGGCTTCACGCTGGCTCCATTGGTAACTGCGCGTCCTGTGGATCCTCGCACTATAGTGTTCGGTGCTGATTCCACGCTGGATTATCTGCTCTCCGCGAAGCGGACGAATGTCGAGCAAGCCCATCCTGTAACGCTGTCCGAAGTTCGGCCATGGATGGGTAAGCAGGCCGGCGATGCGTCGTTCAACTCTAGGACTCATTTCGAGCCGATCGCTGAAGGGCTTTCTCGCGAATCGAAGCGCGCGCTGATTGAGGAGGTCGCCGGTTCGTGATAACAATCGAGTGCCTGACCGATAGATCCCCGGTCAAGGCGAGAAACCAAGGCAATCGTCCAACGTGCGTGGCCTTCGCCGTGACCGAGCTGAATCGTTGCTTCTCTGATGGTGATCTCGGGCCTGAGTATTTCTACCGCGCCACCCTCCAGAGGATTCCAGGCTGGAAACCTGGCGACGGGGTTCAAGCGGCTGCGGCGGCTGAAGCCTCGCAGGCCGGGCATGCCCTGGAAGTCCACTTCCCTTATCAGGCAGATGAGCCAGTCGTACCACTTGAAGCCCTGCCTGACGCGCTGGATTTGTTCGGTCACCCCATCCGTTTTTTCAATACCGACGTTGGCGAACTGATCGATAGCATGCGCATGGGTGTGCCTGTCGGCTTGGCTCTTCGGCTCACCTATGAGTTCTATTCGCCTGCCGAAGGGATCATCCCGTTCAGCCATTCGATCCTTCCTGGAGCGATGCAGCACGCGGTGGTTGCTGTTGGCCTGGGGCATGACGCTCACGGCGAGACTTGGTTTTTGATCCGCAACAGCTGGGGAGAGGAGTGGGGCCAGAAAGGTCACGCTTGGATCCCGGCTGCATATATCGCTGCGCATGCGACGTGCGCATTTGGAGTGGAACATGGCAGTCCTAATTCAGCATGACCGAGTGGTATCCGCCTGGCTGGCCGCGGCCCGTCATCTGGCGACGTGCCCAGATTACACTGCCCGAAACCTGGTGCTGGAGATCGCTTCGCCCGGGGTCCTGGAAGCGCAGGACAGAGATGTCATCGGTGCAGTCGATGCTGCAATTCGACAATGCTGGCCTAGTCTCAGCGTGCAGACTGTAGCGGGCACAATATTCCCGAACGAGATGTACCGCAGAGAAGGGCGACCAGCGTTCTACGAGTCTTACCTGAGCGCGATGGCTCGCGGAATGAAGAGCGGGACGTGGGGGACATACGCCTACAGGATGATGCGCAGGGTCAGTCGAGACGGCAAGACGACCTTTAACCCATTGGAGGTGATCGTCCGCAAGCTTCAGGCCTCCAAGACTGGGCGCCGCTTCCAAGCGGTATATGAGCTTGGAGTGGTGGATGTCGAATACGACATAGAAGACGACGGATTCGGCTTTGAATTGCCGTTGTATGACCCCGCGGCCGATCGAAATAAGCCGATGAATATGCCTTGCCTAAGCCATCTCAGTTTCAAGGTGACCGGCGACAAGCTGGACTTGACCGCGGTGTACCGATCTCATTGGTACGGCCAGAGAGCTTTGGGCAATCTGCTCGGGCTGAGCAATTTGCATAAATATGTCAGCGACGAGTCCGAATTCGAGCGTGGAGTTCTCACCTGCATCGCCACCCATGCGTTCCTGGATGTGGAATCGCTGGGCGGCGCGACAGCCGCTAAGCAGATGCTCGCGGCGTTTCCCTGATTAGAACAGCGAACCTTGGCGTTTCGAGCTGAATGTTTCGACTGGGATGTTGTACAGGGCGCTCATCCCATTGCGGAAGTCCTTGATGCCTCCGTAGCTAGGATGCCGGATGGCAACGACTTCGACATCGAACCGGCTCGCGTAGTTATAGGCATCTCCGCCAATGGCCACGACTCGGCGCACGCCCAACCACTTGATCAACGTCTCGTTGAGCAGGTCGACCTTCTGCAGCTCACGAGCGGTGAACTTGCGATTGGTAAACGGATTGCCTGGCTCGTGTGGATGAAACGGGAACACGTTCCACAGTAGCGGCGGGAGCGCGAGCGCTCTGAGCACCGACCAGATTTCGGACGCCGTGCGCTCAACCACCGCCGGCCCGACCGTTGCCTGCTTGAAGTTGGAGCCAGGGTACCGCTGCATCATTTCCGGGAGGTGGTATTCGTCGGTCAGCGCAAGCCCGGTTCGCCGTCCACCGCGGTACCCCAGATCTCGTCCCATCCAGATGGTGTCGACACCGATATCGGTCGCGGCCTTGAGGTAGCCACGAAGATTGCGCCGGCGTGCGGCGACAGCATCGCTGCGATCGTGGACGGGGCACTTGTCAGCGTAGGGATTGAACACGTTGTCCAGCTTTAGCTCAGACAGGGCATTCACAAAGGCGGTAGGGTTCATGGCTGCTCTTTCTTTTCTAAAGGTTCAAAGTGCATGGTGTGCTCGTGCACGTTGACATGTACGGTGCCGCACCGGTGCTTCTGTAATTGGCGAAATACCTGAAACCCGGTGAGGATCGCTTTTTCCCACTGCCACAGCTTGCACTCCTCGACTTCGTAGCCTTCGACCATGCTCTTGATCTGTTTTAGCACGCTGTAATCCAGCGCGCCTGGCTCGGGGTCGATAGAAAACTTTCGGCTCTTGGCATGGTTGAAGATCCAGGTCGCTATGCCCTCCTCGATGATCATCGCGCGGGCACCGTCTTCGTTCTCGTCCTTCTTTGGATCTGACTTGCGCTTGCGCTTGAGGAGCGCGCGCAGTACCGGCGACCAGCCCAGGAATGCAACGTAGGCCAGATGGAAAACGTCATGGAAACGGTAGTCGTCGGGCTCGTTGCTGTTGTCCGTGAGACGATCGCCGATAAACACCCCCCTCAGGCTCTGCACAACATAGCCGTTCTCCGGAGAGCCCCGTTCATTGAACTCCATGGCTAATTCGGCGGGGAATTGTTCATGATCAGGGCACTTGAGATCAAATGGTGGGGGATAGACGGTTTCGTTGTCTGGCCACCGACTGAGAATCTTGTCGATGTTACTGCGTGCCACATCCTCAAATCTCAGATCGAAACTGGCACAGGCAATGGCCAGTTCGGCCAGATGAACGCCCAGATTTTGGCTGCGCGATGGGGGAGACATTGCTCGCAGGGAGGCAAACGACACCTCGACCAGAACGCCTGCGCGGTTCGCCAGTCTGGAGAGCTGGGAGGAACGATCGACATTCTCTGGGCTTCTGCGCATTTCCATGAGGCTGTCGATGTGCCGAAAGGTCACCGGCAGGACTGGGTCCAGTTCACTTTCCCCGTACTGGGAGCGCAGATAGGCGATGCAGCTGGCACCAATCTCATCCGGGCCAACGTCTACGGCCGCAGCGATGTTGATCAGGTACCACAGCGCGTCCCCCAGCTCCTCGGCCGCCAGTTCGCTGACGGACGCTGCGAGGCGGTCGCGGCCTACCTTTTTGACTGCAGAGAGCAGGCCGCCCACTTCGCCAAAGTAACCGAACTTCAGCTTCTGGTACCCACCTTCGTCGGTCTGAAACCGGTTGGTGCCGCCAGCTTTCAGACGGTATTGAGGAATCGATAGCGAGGGTAGCTGCGGTGTAGGTACCAGCACGGAATTTCCCTTTCCATAAGTTAGATGCCGGAGACGGCTTCTCGATGAGCTTGGATCATCTCGAATCGCATCTGCCTTGCGCAACTGACAATTTTTTCCCTGTCTGCGCCGTGCGCACCCATCGCCAGTGCCCGCGTCCTGACAGACTTGGTGACGTCGTAGTGAGGGTAGAGCGTTTTGGACTGAAACCAGCTGCGCCTCAATCCGAGCTTGTCTGCGAAGGCGTGCAACTCATCCAGCGAATCGGCAACTAGATGGTTCCATTCACGACCGCGCCAACGGATTCCTTCTGCATCAACATAGACAGCCATGGTGCTCGCCTTGGGAAGAAATATGTGCAAATATCTTGCACATATTTAGCAAATTATTCAATCGAAATGAACGCATCAGATCTCGGTAAACGCATAAAAGCGGTACGCAAAAAAAAGGGTTTTACCCTGCAATACCTACACAAAAGCACCGGAATTCACTACACGCAGATTTCCAAGATGGAGCGGGGTGAATGCAAGCTCCTGAGTAAAAATTTGCTAAAAGTTTGCGATTTTTTGCATATTTTACATTCGCCCGATAGCGCGTCTTCCCGATCCGAGGGCGTGGTCGACAGGGTTCAGGCCTTGATTCAGTCATGGCCGCAAAGCGAAGGGCTGATTCGCCACTTTTTGGAAGGGGTTGAACTGGCGCTTGAGACCGGGCAAGCGAAGTAGGTCTCGGGCCCGCCCAAAGCTTGCCGGCCGAGACGCTTGAGTATGTCGATGCGCTATCGAAACATGGCTAACGCCAAGAAGCTGGCCGGCCTCGACAGCCCTGATCAGCGAGTGCCTTGAACCAGGTATCGACTTCAGCCCGGAAGTCATCCGTGAATGTACTTCGGTAGTTTCGTGAAGGAGGGTAGAGGTCCTCCCCTGCGAAGTGCCGTAGGTGGTCAGGGAGCTTCACTGCGCTCGAACCCCAATAAACGAACTCTTCTCCTATCAGAACGTTGTCCGAACTGGTATCCCGGAGAAGGTTCTCGTGGTTCACCCCTCCTCCCACGAAGCTGTGATGCGAGTCTTCCTGAATCCACGCCTCGCCATCGCGATGGTAGATGTTGTCCCCATAAGCCATGCTTTTGCTTGAATGCAGGTTTGGCCGTTTGATCTGAAAGGCCTCGTGCTCCCAATATTCCTGGAAGGAAAGCTTATGGGAAACCCTCATCGCGAAGATGATTTTTCCCTCCAGTTTCAGTGCGGTGCTTCCGCAGCCTACGATGATGTCCCCGACCTTGGCTGATCTCCTTATCTGCGGTTTGCAGGTCCCTAACGTGCAGATGCCGTGGAACGGGTTCGGCGCAAAGCCGTAGTCCCTCACAAGTTTGTACGAGAACACATTCGGCACATCACTCATTGGCACTTGACCCGATCAATCTTGCGTTCTGCGCTCGGGCTACCGTCCGCACGCTCCCAGACCTGATTGCCTTGGATGACATCGCTCAGTCGTGGGCTGTCGATTGTAAGTACGGAGCTGGCATGATCGTCGAACACCTGAGGCAGTGATTCAACGTTTTCGGCGATGGCCACGATGGTTTTGCCACACGCCACCGCATGTCCGGCAGCCCCTTCCAGGCACTCGTAACCTTCCTCAGGGACCAGGAAGATGCTGATCACTGCGTTGTCGATGCAGCTTTGGATCTCCTCGGAGACAGGCTGTGCTGCCTGGGCGGCTTCGACTTCTTCCTGTTCGGCCTTAGCCATGCACACATCGAAGCCTCTTTTATTCAGCTGTTGAGACACTTCCTGGGCTTTTTGATCTAGCCCTGTCGTGAAGACGATGCACGCTTTATCGTTACTCATGAGTGGATCTCCTCAACTGCATGTGGGTCATTGTTTGGTTTAAAGGAACGCTGAGGCCTGCGCGTTAAGCTGCACTCCTCAGCCGATAGCTATTCATCGTCGTCATTGCCGTCGCGAAAGCTGATCGTGTGATTGTCGAAGTCGGCCATCACGTAACCTTTTCGTTTGTCAGAGAGCTGCCGGAATATGCTGAATCCATCCAGGATCGCCTTTTCCCATTGCCACAGTGCGCACCGGGCAACTTCATAGCCTCTGACGAAATCCTGAATGGACTTCAGCAGGTCATAGTCAACGTGATCGACATTCCTGAATAAATCGCACTCCAGCCCGCGGCCAAAGATGAAGGTAGCCACGCCCTCTTCGATGAGCATTGCCCGGGCACCGTCTTGGTTTTCGTCAAGTTCAGGATCACATTTACGCTTCAGGTGAAGAAGCGCTCTCAGGACGGGAGACCAGCCGAGATGGACCGCGAACGCGAGGTGGAACACGTCGTGGAAGCGGTAGTCATCACGTTCCATCTTATTGTCAGTCAGGCGATCACCAATGATGATCCTGTTGCACTTCTGGATGACGTACTGCTTGTCGCCGGCGCTCTCTTCGGCAATGTAGAACTCCAGCCACGAAGGCAGTCGTTCATTTTTGGGCATGTCGACGTCGAAGCGGGTTGGGTAGGTCATCTCCGCTGGCCATCGACTGAAGGTCTTCTTGAGGTTTTCAAGCGCGGCGGCCTCCATATCAACATCGGCAGAGTCCGCCGCAGCGACCAGCGCCCGGATTACCTCCACCATGTGGGCAGAGAGCTTGTCGCGGTTGCGCGTGAATGTTCCGGTCCTGAAATCGTTGAGTAAATCACCCACGCAGCCGGCGAGCGCGAGGACTTGTACGCTAAAGTCTTCTTCGGAGACTGGCTCATCTATCAAGCGTTGCATGTCCCCGAATCCGAGGCTGGGTTCGGCAGGCTCGACGATGTCCCAATCCTCCAGTTCCCGAAAAACTCTCTGAGCTAGAGTTGGAAGATCAAGCTGGGCGCGCGTAGCGAGGTTCGAAAAGTACCAGAGCACATCTCCCAGCTCCTCCTGGATGATTGCTTTATAGCGTTTGAACGCAGCCCGGTCACGCTGTCGCTTCTTGAATGCGCTCAGCAGACTCCCGACTTCACCGAACAGCCCCAGAATCATTAATTCCAGCCCAGTATCAGGCAGTCTGTCAGTCGTGCTCGCGATTTCCTGATATGTGCGGATGCTCATCCAGCCGTCTCGAATATCGGGCGGCAGGATGACGAACTGTTCAGGTGTCTTGAGAGGATTGAAGCGGTCGCTCGATGGGGATGAAGCTTTTTCGTCCATGCAGCCCTCCGGCCGATCTATTTCTCCAGATTCGACAATCAGGTGTCTGAAGTCGATTTGCCATCATCATGAGCGATCCAATATGCGATGTACAAGCCCTGAACCTGATGTGCAAATGGAGCGCGGCATGGCCAATGCTGCCAACGGCAAATCCTTTAACCTAAAGTCCTGAAGTGAAATAGGACGGTGCCTTCATAATCCTTAGATGTTGGAGGAAGAATGACCTCCGAGCGTAGAGAGCCGTTCCATTATGACTTGACGGTGCATCTGGATCTGGAAGGCTTTCCAAACGGATCCGTTGTCTGGAGTTACGCCTTTATTAATATAAGGTACTCATTTCGTTAAATCAGAAATGAAGGTAGGCAGATACTGGTTTGAAATAATAGTTGTCATACAGCTCGGGATGAAACTGCCTGCGAAATTTTTGGATGTCCGAAGTTCTGGAAATTAAGGGGGTTACCAAAGCACGGATAAGATGTAACGGCATGAAATAAGGTGATCCTTTTGCCTTTACGGTTAAGGTGGGCCAAATTCCATCCACATACATATCAAGCTTTTGCGGCGGAGTTGTATGTCGGAAGAAATATTTTAGCAGTTCGTCGTGCGCTTCGATTCCAGCCTGCTGAATGAGTAAAAAATTATGCGTAATTATTCTGTTGTATATCATTGAGCTGAGCATGGACAATCCTTCAGCGGTTATAATTCCGGGAGGAATGTAGATATTGCCGTCTGATAAGCTGAGCGAGCTGTTGACGGAAAGTTGCCGGAATTGTTTGGTGGTGGCGATCGAGCTGTCTGTGTTGCTTTGTTTAATGTTACTCCTGTATTGATACATCCATTCAGGCCAATTTCTTAACACGATTTCCATCAGGTCAATGCTATACCAAAGATCAGGGTTCGTTTTTCCATGGTCGCGCACATCTATAAAAAATGCCTGGTCTTGCCAAATGATTGCCAGTAATACTTCTTTTGAGCGTTCAACGTAACCGTCTTTTTCAATATTGGTGTTTATGTGGAAGTGAGAAATTCTCCACGCGTTGTACATGTGGTCGATGTCTTTTAGCTTGCCCCATCCTCGACTTAAGTGTGGCCAAACACTGATTCCGTTTTCTAGTTTTCGAACTATAGGTTGAATGGCCTGTATTTTTTCAGATGACTCAAGAATGGTATCGCTTAGGTGGATGCGGCGGCTTCGTGAGCCTGGCAGTCGCATAACAAGGTCATGAAAGTAATAAGGTAGGTTTCCAGGGGGGATCTTTCGGTAATCTTGACCCCACTTGTGCAATATTTTTTTCAGGCTCGCTTGGTAGCTCAAAATAAGACTCGCCGAATAATCAAAGCTTTGTGACATAATTGCTCCTTGAAATTTTATTCCTGAGATAATGATAATGCCTGCTGCGCCATGATGATGGTTGCATATGATGCAAAAAACAAGATTTTTCCGTGGCTAAAAACTGAATATAAACTCTAGATCGCAGGTTGTGTTAGTTGTATCGTTAATTTATGTTTGCTATCAATAAAGTTGATTTTTTTTGCCATTGAAACATAAGTGTATAACTCAGTCAGCTTACTGATGTTTTGTTGCTGGTGGTACGCTCTGTCGCGACGGCCAGATAGTGAAGAGGTCCGAAAATACTCGCTAATGCAACAGCACCACAACCATGTCGCAGCCTTCAAAGTAGCCGCCTGAGGATAGGAATAGGTTCTGCGAAAGGCTTATGGCAAAAGGAGCAGGCGATGGTATAGATTTGATGACACTTTAATTTTTCTCTACCACGGATGGATCTCATGATTGACCTGGTCTCTCTCAAAGGCGTCACTAGCTATCCCTCTGACGCCTTTGTCACGCTCGGTCCTCTGACGCGAGTGAACCTTATTTATGGGCTTAACGGTAGTGGGAAGTCCACCATTGCGAATTATCTGCAGGAGCTTACGCATGGCCCCTACAGACACTGCCAGGTCAATCCGGCGGTGAGCCAAGACCAGGTCTTCGTTTATAATCAGGCATTCGTAGAGAAGAATTTTCACTCAGAAACTCAGCCCGGTATCTTCACGCTCAACCAGGGTAATATCGAGGCTGAGGCGGCCATCCGTGAGGATGAACAAAGCCTTGAAGAGACGCGTTTGGAAAGTCAGACAGTCGCTGATGAGCGTCAAAAGCTCGTCAGCCAGCAGACAAAGGAGGACAACCAATACAAGGATCGGCTATGGGACATCAAGAAAGAATATAACCAAGACAGTCTCTATTACTGCTTTGAAAGCTTCCACACCAACAAGGCCAAGCTGAAAAGCAAGCTGGAAAGTATGTCGCTACCTTCGGTAGCTACCCGTTCAGGCCGCGAGTTAGCCGAAGCAGCGCATGCACTGCAATCGTCTGATGGTGAGCTTCTATCCACTTTGGGGCCTATCTTTTTTATCGCGTCCGCGGTTGAAAACAATGAGATTTTCAGCGAAGTCATTACCCCTTCTGGGGATTCCTATCTGGCAGGTTTGATCGAGAAGCTTGGGAACTCGGACTGGGTGAAAGGCGCGATGTTTTATGTCGCTAAATCCGATGGACAATGTCCCCTCTGTCAGCAATCGCTACCGCATGAATTCCAGTCCCACGTCAAACAACTCTTTGATAAAAGCTACGACGAAAAAATAGAAACGCTCCAATTGCTAAAGGATTCGTACGAGAGTGGTACCCGCTCGTTGCTGACGACTCTGGAGGGTGAACCCTACAAAAGCTCTGCGATTCAGGAGGATCCCGCTTTCGTTAAAGCCAAGGCTGACTTGGTCAAAGCCTTTGCTGATAACGTTGCGAAAATTAACGACAAGAGAGGTTCGGCCTCGAAGGTCGTGACCCTCATTTCTACCAGTGACATTGTTGAGCAACTGAACATTACGATCGAGGTGCAGCGTCTCAAGATTTCCGAGTACAACGAAAGGATCCTTAAAAAGGATCAGTTGCTTAAGGATATAACCCAAGAGCTGTGGCTGATCATGCGTAAGCAGGCTGAGCCGATCATTTCGGCACACAAAAAGCTTACTAAGGAGTTGGAGGAGAGCATCCAGGGATGTGATGAGAGCATCGCGCAACTAATTAAGCAGTCGACTACGATTCGAGATTCTATCTCAC
>NZ_LOHF01000046.1:0-8117 GCF_002158995.1 Pseudomonas caspiana
CCCCACCTTTTCCCGCTCAGCATCACGCTCAACCGTGACGGCATCGCGGGCGACCTTCACGGTATCGAGACGCAGGGCCAGGTACGCGACAGCCACCAGCAGCGCCACCAACACCCAGACCCACATCGGCACCAGCTTGAAGAGAGCCGTCATGGCACGTCCCGGAAGAAAATGTGACGACCAAGCTTCAGCGTTCGCTTGGCAATGGCTGCCCAGTCCGGTGCTTTCAGCATCGTGGTGGAGTAATAGTGGGTGGCTCCGCCAGTGGGATCAGGTTGCTTGCCATCGATGACGATTGCGGCGGCCTGACGGGCCAGAGCGAATTGGGCCGGAGGGATCGGCTCAGCACCGCTCAAAAATGGAAAGTTCGGATCGTTCTTGTTCCAGCAACTGAACTGCCAGGCTTTTTGGCATACGCCTGTATAGCCCTCCCCCCACCAATCTGGTTTGCCATCGTTGTGCAAATCCATATCTACGCGGTTGCGAATGGACCAGGCCACCGCGACCATACCCGCCAGACCTTCACTACGGGCTTCACCCCACAGCGTCCGGGCGAGGATGTCGCGGTCTCTCTCTGTAACAGTCATGCTTTTCTCCAGACGAAAAAAAACCGCTCAATAGCGGCCTTGGGGATCGATGGTTTCGTTACAGCTGTACTACCTTGACGGGTTTCTTCTCCTTCTTTTTCTCGCCTTTAGCTTTGGCCTTACCGGCCTTGCCACCGTTGCATTCAACGGTCGTTGTCCACCCAGACTGGGTGAACATCTGCTCAACTGAGTCGACCAGGTACTCACCATCCAGTCCGACCTTGAAGCCTTGGGCATTCACGATGCGTTCGGCAAACAGATCCGTACGCCCGGCCATCTCCAGACGAACACCCGCAGTGCTGCGATTGAACGCTGCCAGCCGGGCCTTAGCCGCCTGTTCTGCTGCTGACTTGTTGGGATAGATGTGCCGGTCGGTGTGCACGGGCGGCAAGCCATCCGGTGATTCGTCGTTGCTCAGCTCGACGACATTCAGCTTTCCGTTCTTCTTGTCCTGGTGCTTGGTCTGAACAGCCTTGTGCGTGGTCTTGTCACCAAGCCGGAATTGCCAACGCGCTACATCACTGACCCGAATCGTGACCACGCCCAGCGCTTTGCCGCTCGCACTCTCGCTACCCTGACGCGGCATCACCAGCAGCTTGCCGTCCGCAACCTTGGCGGTGCAGTCATAATGTTTGGCCAGACGAGTGATGAAATTGAAATCCGATTCGTTGAGCTGATCGACACGAGGGATTTTCGTTTGCACCGGACAGATAGGCTCCCAGCTATTACGAGCCGCCACGTCGCGAACGATTTGCTGCAGCGAAACGTTTTCCCAGCTACCACTGCGCGTGGTCTTGCCACTGCCCCGCATGTCACTGGCTTTGCCGCGAATAACCAGGGTGCTCGGAGGACCCGAGACATCGATGTCGTCGACGGTGTAACGCCCCACTTTCGTGAGCGCGTGACCGGCGTAACCCAACTGTACTTCGATACCCGCTCCGCGCGGGGGCAAGGCAATTGCACCATCGCGATCATCAAGGCGTAGCTCAAACTCATCCGATTCAAGGCCAGGCTTATCGGAGGTGCGTAACGAAAGAAGCCGATCATTGATCAGCGCGGTGATGTCCGTACCATCCGCCAAAATACGAAACACAGGCTGCATAAATGATGCTCCGATTAAAAGAAATCCCGCTCAAGGCGGGACTGGATGACACAACAAGCCAGGGTTAATCCCACAGTTGAATGATCTCTTCGGTCGAAACCGATATATCCGGCAGCATGATCAGCACCCCGGCACGAAATGGTTGGGGCTCATCTGCCAAACCCTGATTAGCATCCAGCACCGCCTCAACTGAGCCGTTCAGGTGTCCGTAATACTGCTGGCACAGGGTGTCCAGCAGGTCGCCGTTAGACGTTCTGCAGGTCGTCGCCATAACTTACAAACTCCAGTGAAAAGCCCTGTTTGCGAGGAATACCCCCGGCAAGCAGATTGCTTTGTTCTTCATCGACACTGAGCAGGCACCAGTTGCCCAGCACCTGGCCGTACCCTGTTGTGAGGCTCAGCGGTTGCAGGTTGCGGCCCATGCTACGCAAGGTGTCGAGCTGTTTGAGACCGCCCTTGAAGCCGGGGAAGATCACGCCCTTGAGACTCAGCTTGTCCTCTCCCTGTCCGACCGCTTGCTGGGCGATGCTGCGGGTTAGCCGTTCCTGACCCGCCCAGCGAAAACCCGTCTGTCGCCGCAACTCATCAAACGCGGCCGTATCGAGGTTGAAGTAGTACGGCTGCGCATCGGCCTTGAGTGGCTGAATGATCAGCAGATGGGGGAACGGCTTCACCGCCTCCGGTGCCGGTGTCGCATCGGTGGCCAGGCTACTGGTGGGAACAATGCTGCCCAACGAAGGGCTGACACTGCCCGCGATCCGATTGACTGCAGCACCCGCTTTTGCGGCCTGTTCCTTGAGCCTGCCGATGCTGTCCTGCACTTGCGAAAACGCCCGGGTTGCCCGGCTATAGGTCGCAGCCACCTGACCGACCTTGGCCTGAGCGGCGCTGATTGCCCGCATGGTCCGCTGCAACTTTGCCCCCATGGCAGGACCAACGAATGGCACGTTTTCTAGCTCTGACGCGGCCCCTGTGATATCGCTGACCGCACCGTTCATAGGCCCGAGCATGTCGTCCATGTTTCGCCGACCGGCCTCACCGGCGGCAACCAGCGATTTCAGCCCGGATTGCAATTGCTCTGTGTATGCCATCACACCTCCTACGCCACGTCGGGCTGATCAAACAACTGGCGGGCCGAGGCCTGCCGACGGAACTCATCGAATTGCCGCTGCAGAAACGGAGCAATCTCTCTTGCCAATTGAGCCGGGTCTTTTACATCACCCTGGACAGTGACCGGGATAGTCGGTGAGAACATGAATTGCTGATCGACCTTAGGCGGCGCAGGCTTGCTGTTTTCTGCAGCTTTGGCGATAGCAGGTATCGACTCAGGCGTAGGAGCAGCGGCTGCCATGGATTTGACGACAGCTCCCGGGGCGCGCGATCCCTCCCCCGATCCAAAAAAGGATTTACCGAGCAAACCGCCCAGGCTTTCACCGCCCATGCCACCGAGGAACGCTCCCACGGCACCACCAATCGCGGTACCGATCACCGGCACAATCGACCCTATCGCGGCCCCTGCAGCGCCACCGGCCAACGCCCCACCTAACCCGCCTGCAGCACCGCCATAACCTTCGGCTTTTTCATCCTGAGTCTCGGCATTCAGGAAGGTGTCCAGAGCCATCAGCCCTGCATCGAGAATCTTCCCGCCCGGGAGTGCCTTGGCTACACCACCCAGCTTTCCGGCCGCACCGGTCAGCCGGGCCAATCGACCCGGTGCAACAGCTTGAGCAGTTGATGCCGCAGAGGGCTGCAAACCACCAGCTCGAACGCCACCACCGCGACGACGTCCACGACGCGAACGCCGCTGGCCACCGGAATCAGCAGCACCGCCATTACCACCACCGATAGCACTGGCGTTGACCACAAAGACCTTTTGCGGCTGGGCACTGACCCCGCCGTTCGGGTCATTGCTCGCGCCGCCGAGCTGATCAAGCACCTTCAAGCCCGTGCTGACAGGATTAAACCCTTTACTCTTGGTCCCAGCTTCCACCTGATCCTTGCCTGCGGACCGTCCCATCAACGAACCTCGACCGATGTTGGCAATCCCCCTGCCAATCTTGACCGCGCCGAGGACTGACTTCAGAACGACCAAACCTGCTCCAAGGGTCGTGATGCCCAGAACAACCGGTTTTGCATTGTCCGATAGTCCCGTGAAACCTTTGGCCACCCAGGCGATGCCTTCAGCCACCTTGTCGGTCGCGGGACGAATGGCATCACCAATGCTGCGCATTGAGTCGTCGAGTGCCTGAAAGGTCTCGGACCAGATCTGCGACGAGGTCTGCCGACGCTCTGCCAAGTTCTTGTCGAGAATGCCGGTCGCGCTCTGCGCATCGGTCTTCAACTGCTCATACAGCGCTTTGTTTTGCGAAAACGCTGTCAGTGCCGCCTTGACCTGCATGTCCGCGAACAAATCACCCGTGCGCAGAGATTTCTCCAGGGATTCAAGCATCGACTTGGCTTTGACTGGGTCGGCTTCCTTGCTGATCCCGGCCATGGCCTCGGCCATTTTTTTAGCCTGTTCGGGGTTCGTGGCTTGGACGTAACGCTGAGCCAGGGCAAAACTCGATTCAAGGGTCGACATGCCCTTTTGAATGCCGGTATTCAGCGATGCCTGGTAATCAATACCGGCATCCTTGTAAGCCTTGACCACATCGCCCGAACCAATTTTCTCAATCCAGTTTTTCAGGTTATTTGCGGCTTCGTCAGAACCGCCGGCCGTTTTCATTTGCACCTGGAGCATTGCACCCAGCTGCGCGACCGAATCGAGGCCAGTGCTACCGTTTTTCCCCATGCTGGCCAGCAGCTGCGGAAACCACTTCGCCATGTCGGACGCTTCGAAGCTACCCGCCTGCCCCTGCAGGGCGATGCCTTCCAAGGCTTTTTCCATCACAGCCGGGTCAACGATCTTGGCATTTTGCTGCAGGGCCATGATCATCTTCGCGGTGTCTTCACCACCGGAGCCCTGACCGATGGCGAACTTGGCAGCGACCGGGGCATATGACAGGGCCTTGTCCAGTTCCATACCGGCCCCGACCAACTGGTTAACCAGGTCAGCCACATCGTTGCGCCCCATGCCGGTCTGCTGGGAGGTTTCGATGATCGTCCTGTTCATCTGTTCTTCTTCTGGCTTGTTCGCCACACCGGCCTTGATCGCAATGTCGCGAACGATTGCCTGGTAATCCGCGCTGATCTTGGTCGGAATCGCCAGCGCACCGACCCCAGCCACGGCAGTACCTATGCCGGATTTGAGACCAGTCTTACCCTGTTCGACCTGTTGATGCCCTTTGACCTTGAGGTCGATTCCCTTGGCGACATTGCCGAGAGACTGATATTCCTGCCTCAGTTTACTGACCTGAACACCCTGCTTTTTCAGGCTGTCCAGATTCGTTTCAAGTTTGCGCAGTAACCCCGACGCTGAGGCAGAGCCGCTGTCGTGGGCTTTCTTCCATTCATCGCGCAGGCGCATGGTTTCGCCGATGGTGTTCTTCAACACCTTGGCCCGGTTGCCCTGCTGCTCCAGTTTCTTGATGCGGCCTTCAACCGAGTTGAACGCGGCACCGAGCGTCGAGCTGACAGCACCGCCAATCACCAGCCCGAGCGATAGATTGTTCGCCATCGTCCACCCCATTTATGCGGGAAAAAGGCTCAGTCCGTGAGCCACCAGACCATGTCAGAGAAAGACATCGACATGATCTCTTCGGCGGAAAAGTTCAGCTCTTTGGCGAGCCGCTTTGCCGCCAACTTCTGTAGCTTGGGGTCAAAGCTCATCATCCTGGACCATACGAAAATAGCCCGCCTGGAGACGGTTGTAGTCCTTGAGCGGCAACCCCTCCAGATCCTTGGAACCCATCTCAGTGAGCGAGGCAAACAGCGTCATTTCCCGCTGCTCTGAGTCGCCGTTGGATGTGGCCGTCGCGGCGCGGACATCGCGAACAGTTGGCTCGCGCATGGTCACGGTATCGACTTGCACACCGTTGACCTCAGCGGGTCTGCTGAGCTTGATCTGGGCGTGACCGGCCGCAAAGGTTAACCACGAGTAGTTTTGCGTTACTTGAGACATGAGAAATCCTTAGAGGCCGAGGGCCGAGCGAACAGCGGCAAGTTGATCAACACCGTCAACAACACGGACCATGGCGAGAGGATCGATCTCATACATCACGAGGCCGTCGACCTCGACCTTCCAGTAGGTCAGCGCCACGGCATGCTTGATTTCGGCCTTGTCGCCTGGCTTCCAGTCGCCCATGTCGACCTCTTTGAGCATGCCGCGCAACGTGACCACCACCGGAACGACCGTGCTTCTCAGGCCCTTGAAAGCGCCACGGAACGTGCCGTTAAACGCTGTGCCGTCTGCCAGGCCGAAATACTTCAGCGACTTGCGGCGTACCCCCACGGTTACAAAAGAGGCCTCGCCTTTCTCCATACCCATGTCCATTTCGATGGGTGCATCCATGCCCCCGGCCCGGTGCTCTTCCGTTTTAAGCGTTAACTTCGGAAGGGTCAGACTGGCGACATCGCCGTTGAAGCTGACGCCGTCGACGAACAGGTTCAGGTTGAACAATACCTGCGGAATCATTGACATGTTTTTGCTCCTTAAGCGGCTATGTCGAGCACTTCGGCGATGTAGTCGTCCGTCACTTCGACGAGGAAGGTCGGGTTCTCCGCAGGCGGCACGTCGGTGAAACGAATACGCCAGAACACGCGACCCTCGCTCAACTGGCTGGCCGTGTTGAGTTCGTTGTCCGGATAGACTTCGAAGTTGATCACCGCGCCTTGGTTCTTCAGGTCGCGCATGAAGGCCTGCAGGCCTTCGGTCACATCTTTGACGTAGGTCTTGGTGAGGGAGCGGTCGACCGCCCATTTGTGGCCATAGAGAATGGCGGCCATGACCATGTCTTGCGTACGCACCCGGGTGACGAATGACCACTTGGGATCGCTGGACAGCGTGCGGTTGCCCCACAGCCGGTAGCCGTCATCACGGATGATCGTGGTGATGTGGGCTTTGTTGAGCAGGTTCGCCCGGCACGTCGCATCGCCGTCCAGAAACTCGACCGAACGAGTCGTGCCAGTGATGCCCACAAATTCCTTGTTCGACGGCGACGCCCAGAAACCGTATTCCGAGTCGGTCCAGGCGAACAAGCCAGCGGTCCAGGCTGATGCTGGTGCGTCGACCGTAGCATTGGCGACCGTGCTCCAGAACTGCACTCCAGGATCGACCATGAACAGACGCTTGCTGCCGAAGTTTGCGGCATAGGCAATTGCGGCTTCATCCGTCGTACCGGGTCCGTCGATGATCGCAATGGCACCGAGTTTGCCAGCCAGCGCATCCATTTCAGTGGCCACGGCCTGGATACGGGAGTGACCCGGGGCAATCAACAAACGAGGCTGCGCGTTGAACAGGCTCTTGCCATCCAGCAGCGCCTGCAGACCCGAACGTACTCCGGACGCCTTCACGCCGCCGATGACCGCAGAGGTCAGTGCTGCCTGGTCGGCAGTCTCGGCGACCCCCACGGCAACAATCACCGCTTTGGCGCGTTTGTAGATCGCAGCTGCAGCCTGGGCAATGGCGGAGCCGGTACCGAATGCCGCAATGGCTTCACGCTCGGTCGTCAACAGCACGGGAACGCCAACCACTGCGGTCGGGATGCCGTCGGCCAGCGGCCCGGCAGAAAAGGTGTCGACCAACCCGATGATCGAGGACGACGGCAGCGAGATGGTTCGCGTCCCTGTGTCGACACTCGTGACCGTGACACCATGGAAAAAATCAGTAGCCATTCACATGTCTCCAGATACGAAAAAGCCCCGCATATGCGAGGCCAAGGGGAAAGCGGAAAAGAAAACGCCCCGTCAGTGCGGGGCGTCAGGTGACAGGTTTAGGCCGTAGCCATTCAGGAGGCAAAGGCCTGGCGGCGCTGTCAGGAAAGTCCGGATGTATTGGCCAATCTCTAAGCTCCTTGCGATACAGCAACAACTGCGAATACTGCTCGTCCGTCAAGGTGGTTGCGCTGCCGACTTCTTGTTCATCGCGGTGCCGCGTAACTAACCACTCGTTGCTTACCAGCTCGCCGTCACGCCAGTAACGCTCATTGGCCGCTAACGTCTCATCAGAGTCACCGAGAGGAACCGAAAAGGTGCCATCGACAAACGACCATCCAAGCCCTATGTCGTTGGAGCAGGCCTGCCATATCAGCGACTTGTGATAACGGCCTTGGGGATCTACATCCGTAAGCTCCGCGACGATGCTACTTTCAATACGTGCCCACATTGGTCAATACCTGATACTGACAGAACCAGCTTTCCCAGCCCCTGAAAGGCCCCCATTGTCCATCCGACCACCACCACCTGCCCCAGGCGCCTGGCCTTCTCGCAACACCGTTTGACCTAAGCTGGAAGCATCAACTGTCGCCCCAGAGCCACCAGCCCCGCCCCCT
>NZ_LOHF01000046.1:9024-12672 GCF_002158995.1 Pseudomonas caspiana
TTTTGTAACGCCAGCAGGAACCACCCACGAGAAAACCCCGGGAACAGTAAAAGACACAGAGCCGCGCAAAGGCAGATCGGTTAACGCACCTTTTTTGGCCAGCAGTGCATTGACCTGAATTTGTGTATAAGCATCTGTGATGCCGTTTTCTTCCAGCGTGGAAGGGTTGTCACCGAGAATAACCACGCCCCGATCATTGACCTTGACCCGGGTGAAAACGCCCGCCGTTTTGTTTTTGGGCAATACCTCAAGTATCGACGCGTCGACGTAGGTACGAGTCGCCAATACAACGGCAGGATCGATTTTCAGCTCAACGTTACCCGCGTTGGTCACGACGATGTTCAACCGCACGACTTGCGTGCGGCCGGCCCCCTGTACCAGCAACGGTTTGAATGATGGCGCACAGTTGGCCACCGCCACGAAATCACCATCTGCATCGTACAAACCGATTTCACGAATCCAGAAGCCGCCGATATCGGCCGGAATGACCTGTTCGGCAATGATCACCGAGGCGTTGGCCGGATCGATCTTCAACTGGTTCAGAGGTGCGCGGCGCACTTCGTTGATCAGCTTGGTTTGTTTCACGTCCGGAACAGGATCCGCACCGTTGGCATCACCAATCGCCATCTGCGTAATCTTCCAGGGCACGCCCAGCGCATCAGCATTCGCCTGCTTGGCCGCGCCGACGTTGGTCAGCGTGGCAAAGAACTGTGAGTTCTGGTTAATCATGAGAAGACATCCAAAGTATCGATAGAGGTTTCACGCGCCACCAGCCCGAAAGAACCGGTGACGTCGATGTCACGTGGCACAGGGGGATAAACGTCGATTTCGTCACCGTCGTAGAGGCAAGCCGACATGTACTGGCGACCAGTGCTTTCAAGGCTGATCGCTAATCCTGTGAGGTGACGACTGAGCGGCTTGGCGTCATCGATGAGCCAGACCAGTTCCTGATAGGTTTGCTCGGTAATGCCGGTTTCCAGCACACCGACTTCCAGGGCGAATGTGCCGGGAACACCCTCAGGCACCGTCTCCCACCACTCTTGCACCTGGACCAAATAGCCCAGCGGCTCGACGACGCGGCGAATCGCGCCAATCGTTCCTTTGTGTTTATGGACGTAGAACGAGGCGCGGATGGCGGCCCGTTTAACGGACTCTGACCAGGTGTTGTCCCAGCGGTCCACGGACCAGGCCCAAGCAAGCTGGTAAAGCAGATGCGCCGGACAGGTGTCGGGGTTGTACAAGGTGCGCAGTGGGACGACCGTCAGTTCATCAGCGGCCGCTTCCAATCCCCGTTCCAGCGTGACGCTATTGAGCGGGATCAGGCTGGTCATGTTGCAGCTCCAGGCACCACTTCAAACCCTGTACACCAGGCGGCCTGAGCTTTACTGACCGGGATGTCCACCCAATCCGTCAGCTCGACCTTACGCACACCGCTAATGTGCAGCTGCGCATCGATGGCTGAACGAGAGATCTCGACGCCCAAGCGACGACGAGGGTTGATCCAGTCAGTCAGACGCTGAATGCACTGGGCCAGAATCGCTTCGTTTTCCGAACCGGTACCAGACATATGCACCACCGCGTCGATTCGGTACGGCAGCACCTCTGCCCCCTGAACGATGACCCGGTCACCCAGCGGGCGCACGTCTTCATCATTGAGACCGGCGCGCACCACGTCCAGCAACTCGTCATCAGCAGTGCCATCGCCCTCCAAGGCCAGCACCGTCACCACCACCGTTGCAGGCGAAGGACTCTCAGCCGATGCATCGGCGACTAACCCCGAGGCGTTTCGAGCGTGAAGGATGTAGCTGTTTCTGGGTCCTGCTGTAGTCAGTCCCTCGTACACCAGCTGGATCCGCTCGCGCAGCGCATCGTGCTCTTCCAGCACTTCGCTCACCGGCGGGACCGCCGTCAGATCCTCGGCCTGAACGACCAGGCGTTGCAGATTGACGTTGGCAGCCAAGTGGTCAAGGTCAGTCCCTTTGGCATGAGCCAGCAGTAGCGCCTTGGCGGCGTCATTGACCCGCGCACGATTGCCGACCTTTCGATAGGCTCCAACCTCCAGCAGCTTGACCACTGGATCGCTTTCAAGCTGAGCGGTCCAGCTGTCGCCCATGTAAAGGCGGAAAGTTGCGAGATCTTCCTGATAGACCTCTTCGAAATCGAGGTCTTCCAGCACTTGCGGCGCGGGCAGCGCCGACAGATCAACGGTACTCATGCCGTTACCTCCACTATCTGGGAATCGCCCAGGTACTGCCCGGTCAGTTGCAGGGTGATCTTCCCGCCGACTACTGCTACCACCCGGACGCGCTCCAGTTTCAAGCGCGGCTCCCAACGTGACAGCGCCCTGGCTACCTCAGCTTGAACGGCGCTTTTCCAACCGTCGTTGACGGGTAGATCGACAAAGCGACGTATCTTGCTGCCGTACTCGGGACGCATACGACGGCTGCCAATCGGCGTGCTGAGGATGTCCTCAATGGACTGCCGCAGATGCTCGACGCCGGAGATGGGCAAGCCGGTGCGACGGTCCATTCCGATCATCTGACCTAAACCTCTTGAGCGGAGTATTCACTGCTAGCCTTGAGGAAGGCGACAGCCTCTTTGTCAGACTCCGGCACCACCACCAGGCTTTTGGTCACCGGGTAGGTACGGTCGGTACCAGGCACAACCAGCGTGCGTGACGTGTAGATCAGATCGCGGAACGTCAACGACGCCGGCACCGCAGTGGCTTGTTCTTCGTTTGCGGGCTTCTCGATGGTCTTGGCCATGATTTCTCCAGGCATGAAAAAGCCCGCACGCGGCGGGCTACAGGTGTTTTTTTGAGTTAATGCTTGTGGTGGTTGTCGCTGTTACCGGCAGCCAGGATATCGGCGTCGCTGGTGATGCTTCCTGAAGCGTGTAATGCGCCTGCGACCTCGATCCTCTGCGTTACGCGTAACGAACCTTCAATTTCCACCGCTGCGATCAACTTGATGTTGGTGGTGGTCACAGTGACAGCGTCGTCAGTGGTGACTGATTCGGTCGAGCCAACTTTGGTGACTACCCGGCCAGTCGGCAGTGTTATTGTGTAAGACCTAGCTTTCCAGTCGTAAATCAGGGAGCCGCCATCATCAAATCGCCAGACCTCAACATGATCCCGGTTATCCGGCTGGCCGCCGGCATTGCCGTAGAGCCCGGGAATAAACGTGCCCATGCCTGCCTGGCCACTTGGATTGAACAAAACCCCCTGTTCGCCCAGGCTTGGTGCTCGCCAATGCCTCGCCTTCCCAGCAGCCAGGCTGTGCCACCGCACCCAGGCGCTGGTCCACTGGCCATTGCTGACACGCACAGCCGGTGCAGCTAAATCCACCCCGACAACGACACACGGCATCAGCATGGCGGCAATCATGCGGTCGTGTTCGGCGCTAACATAGCTCATAGCGAGCCCTCTGGATAAACCGGGCCGGTGTCAACATTGAACCCAGCTGCGTAATCATCCAACTGCAGTTCACCCGGTGAATCGTCTGGCCATGGCCACTGTTCAATACCGAGATAAACCTCCTGATTCCACTCCACCAACCAGACCGTATAGCCATCCAGATGCGGCTGAGTCCAGTCTTGCAGTGCCTGGATAAACTGCGCTGGCGCGACGGCCAGGCCCCACGTTTGAGC
>NZ_LOHF01000047.1:0-844 GCF_002158995.1 Pseudomonas caspiana
ACTCAAACGTGGGGCCTGGCCGTCGAGCCTGCGCAGTTTATCCAAGCTCTCCAGGACTTTACTCAGCCGCATCTGGATGGCTACACGGTCTGGTTAGTGGAGTGGAATCAGCAGATTTACCTCGGTGCCGAACAATGGCCATGGCCTGATGTTGCCCCAACCACCTTGGTGTTTGATGTCGACGGCGAGGACATCGCCTTATGAGCAGCGAAGCCCTCGGCGAACACGACCGCATGATTCAAGCCATGATCATGCCCGGCACCGTTGTGGGGGTAGATCTGGTCGCGGGCAAGGTACGCGTTGAGTCGCGTGGCTGGGTTAGTCCGTGGGTTCGCTGGCACAGCGTTGCAGCTGGTAAGGCGCGGCACTGGCGAGCACCCAGCCTGAACGAGCAGGGTACGTTGATCAATCCGAGCGGCGTGCCCGGTCTCGGGCGGTTTATTCCTGGGCTGTATAGCGATGCCGGTGCCCAGCCGGACAACCGGGATCACGTAGAAGTCTGGCGCTTTGATGACGGCGGCTCGCTGGTTTACGACTGGAAAGCCAAGACGTATGAAATCACGCTGCCGACCGGCACCGTCACCATCAAGGTCGGCGGATCCTCGGTAGTCGTCTCGGATAACGCCATATCGGTCCGGTCTGCGGCCATCACCCTGAACGGTCCAACCGAGATCAACGGCACGTTACGCGTGACGGGTGATATCCACGGCGGCGGCAAAATCATCGATACGGGCGGTAACACGCCAAATCACAAGCACTGATGTTCCCAATATCCACCCGCCTTGAGCGGGTTTTTTATGCCAGGAGGAAACCCTATGGCTGCCAACAAAACGACTGATAAACC
>NZ_LOHF01000047.1:1591-3412 GCF_002158995.1 Pseudomonas caspiana
CCAGCACGTCCGAGCTGCTGGCCTACCTGAACGCCCATAAAGATTTCGAGCCGTTGTTGGAGTGACCTGAATGATCGGAATGGATCGCCGTACCGGCCAGCCGATCAGCGGCCTAGAGCACCTGCGGCAGTCCATTGAAGACATTCTGTCGACCCCATTGGGCGCTCGCCGGATGAAGCCAGAATACGGCAGCAGCATTCGTCGTTTCGTTGACCTGCCGGTTAACGAGGGCTGGAAAGGCGCAGTGCAGGCCGAAGCGGCGCGGGCGTTAGGTCGGTGGGAGCCACGAGTGAAGCTCGGCAGCATCAAGGTTGTAGCGGTGCTCAACGGCAAAATCACATTCAGCCTCGTGGCTGAGTACCAGGGCGAAAACAAGCTATTGGAGGTGTCTGCATGAACATTGTGGACCTGTCATCGCTACCGGCCCCGGATGTTCTGGAAACCTTGGACTTTGAGGACATATACACCGAGGAGCTGGCGAACTTTCGCCTGTTGATGGGTGAGGGTTGGAGTGCTGAGCTTGAGAGCGATCCGGTAGTCAAGCTGCTGGAGCTTGCCGCTTACAACAAGGTGGGCAATCGGGCGCGGGTCAATGACGCGGCCAAGGCCTTGATGCTGGCTTACGCCAAACGCGCAGACCTTGAGCAGTTGGGTGCCCGGGTAAACCTCAAGCGTCTTGTGGTTGTCGCTGAAGACCTCACGACGTCACCTCCCACAGCCCAGGTGATGGAAGAGGATGACCCGTTTCGCGAACGCATCCAGATGAGCTGGGAAGGCCTGTCCACAGCCGGGCCTCGTAACAGCTACATCCTGCATGCGCGTAACGCCTCCGGACTGGTGGCGGATGCGACGGCAGAAAGCCCGTCTCCTGCTGTTGTGGTGGTCACTGTTCTAGGCCTTGAGGGTGATGGCTCGGCCGATGAGGCGTTGCTGGATACGGTGCGCGCTGCTCTCAGTGACGAGGATGTGCGGCCTTTGGGTGACCGTCTCACGGTGAAGGGTGCTGAAATTATCCGTTACACCATCACCGCCATTCTTCATCCAGTTGGCACCGGCTCAGAAAGTGAGGCGGCGCTGGCCGACGCTCAGGAGCGTTTGGCTAAGTGGATGAATCCAAGGCGGCGACTGGGCGTTGAGGTGGCCCGTTCAGCCATTGATGCCCAATTGCATGTCGCGGGGATTCGTCGCGTCGAGCTGGTGGGCTGGAACGACATCCGACCCACCAAGGAACAAGCGGCTTACTGCACGTCAGTTAGCGTGAAGTTGGGGGTATGACATGAGCCTGCTGCCGAACAACAGTACGCCGCTTGAGCGCGCTATAGAGGGCGCAACCGCCGAAGTTACTCCGGCCCCGCTGCGATCCATTTACGACCCTGTGACGTGTCCAGTGCCCTTGCTGCCGTTTCTGGCGTGGGAATGCTCGGTAGACCGATGGGTGGATACATGGCCTGTAGCGGTGAAGCGAGCGGCAATCAGTGCGTCGTATTACATCCATAAGCACAAGGGCACGATTGGTGCGATTCGTCGCGTGGTCGAGCCTCTGGGTTATCTGGTCAGCGTCGTCGAGTGGTGGCAGAAGGTGCCGGAGGGAGAGCCTGCCACGTTTGAGCTTGAGGTGGGCGTTCTTGAAACGGGGATCACCGAAGAGACCTATCAGGAACTGGTTCAGCTGATCGATGACGCCAAACCCGTCTCCCGACACCTGACCGGGCTGGCGATCAGCCTGGAAAGTACAGGCCGCCAGTACATGTCGGCTTGCCTCTATGAGGGTGACGAAATCGACGTCTATCCACCTGTGCCGCGTGACATTGAGGTCGCAGG
>NZ_LOHF01000047.1:4261-4934 GCF_002158995.1 Pseudomonas caspiana
AAGCAGGCGAACGCCGATGCGCTGGGGTTGCCCTGGAAGATCACGCACATGGCAATCGGTGATGCAAACGGTGCAGATCCAGTTCCGTCAGTGACACAGACCAAGCTAATCAACGAGGTGCGCCGCGCTCCACTAAACACCCTCAAGATCGACCCTGCTAATGCTTCGGTGATCATCGCAGAACAAGTTATTCCGGCCGACGTCGGCGGCTGGTGGATTCGTGAAATCGGTTTGTACGATGCAGATGGTGATTTCGTGGCGGTGGCCAACTGTGCGCCGTCGTTCAAGCCCTTGCTGGTACAGGGTTCCGGACGGACGCAAATCGTTCGACTGAATATCATTGTCACCAACGCCGGTAACGTAGAGCTGAAGATTGACCCGGCTGTGGTGCTGGCGACTCGTACCTACGTCGACACGTCGATTCTTGAGGTGTTGCCTAAGAACAAAGAGGCAGGTGTCTACACCCGGGTCAAGATCAACGAACGGGGCGTTGTTATTTTCGGTGATAACCCTCCCACGCTGGAAGAAAACGGCATCACAGACGCTTACACGCAGAAACAGACTAATGCGCTGCTGGAAAAAAAGGCTGCGTTAACCAGCCTGCCTTTTCGTGGTGCTGTGTCGTGGATTGCTCCCGGGGTTTACTCGTGGTTGGTTCCTGCTGGCGTTTATT
>NZ_LOHF01000047.1:5836-7585 GCF_002158995.1 Pseudomonas caspiana
GGGGGGTGGGGCTGGTGGTGCCGGGGCGACTGTTGACACGTCCGGCAGCGGCCAATCGGCTCTGCGAGAAGGCCAAGCGCCGGGGGCCGGTGGCGGTGGCCGAATGGATAATGGGGGCCTTTCTGGGGCTGGTAAAGCTGGTTCTGTCAGTATCAGGTATTGAACATGTGGGCACGTATTGAAGGCAGCGTCGTGGTTGAGCTTACGGATGTAGATCCCCGAGGCCGTTATCACGAGTCGCTGATCTGGCAGGCTTGTTCTGACGATGTCGGATATGGATGGTCTTTTCTCGATGGCGTCTTCTCGGAGCCTTTGGGTGACTCTGCTGAAGTTTTGGCAGCCAATGAGCGCTATTGGCGTGACGGCGAGTTGGCAAGTAACGAGTGGCTAATTACTCGGCACCGCGATGAACAAGAAGTCGGCAGCGCAACCACCTTGACGGACGAGCAGTATTCGCAGTTGTTGCTGTATCGAAAGGAGCTTAGAGATTGGCCAATACATCCGGACTTTCCTGACAGCGCCGCCAGGCCTTTGCCTCCTGAATGGCTTCAGCCTAAACCTGTCACCTGACGCCCCGCACTGACGGGGCGTTTTCTTTTCCGTTACGCGTAACACAGCCATCACACACAACCCCGCCCAGCGGGGTTTTTTCGTTTCTGGAGAAAAGTTTTATGAGCCTGAGCGGTTTTTTTCACGGCGTCACGGTCACGAATCTGGACGTCGGAGCACGCACTATTTCGCTGCCGTCGAGTTCGATTATCGGACTGTGCGATACCTTCACCCCGGGGCCGCTTGTGGGTGGTGTGCCTAGCGCTAACCCCAATGAGCTGAAGCTGATCACTCGCGAAAGCGAGGCCATTGCGGCATGGGGTGCTGATGCCGCTATCACCAAGGCCTGCCAAGCGGTGTTTCTTCGTGCCAAGGCGGTGATCGTGGCGTGTGGCGTCACCCTGGGCACTGACGCGGCGGCACAAACCTCGGCCATCATCGGTGGGGTTCTGGCTAATGGTCAGCGTACCGGCCTACAGGGTCTGCTGGATGGCAAGAGCAAGTTCAACGCCCAGCCACGTTTGCTGATCGCGCCGAGGCACTCATCGACGTTGCCGGTGGCCACCGCTATGGACGGGCTGGCTGCGAAGCTACGCGCCATTGCGATCATCGACGGGCCGAACACCACGGACGAAGCCGCTATTGCCTACGCGGAGAACTTCGGCAGCAAGCGAATCTTTCTCGTTGATCCGGGCGTTCAGTTCTGGGACACGACCAAAAACGCGACCGTCGCCGCACCGGCCTCGGCGTACACCGCTGGGTTGTTTGCCTGGACTGACAGCGAGTTTGGTTTCTGGGCGTCGCCATCGAACAAAGAGTTCGTCGGTGTTACTGGCACCACGCGTCCGGTCGAGTTCCTGGACGGTGACGAGACCTGTCGGGCCAACCTGCTCAACGCGGCCAACATCACGACCATCATCCGTGACGACGGCTACCGTCTGTGGGGCAACCGTACCCAGTCCAGCGACTCGAAGTGGTCCTTTGTCACCCGGGTGCGGACCATGGATATCGTCATGGACGCGATCCTTTACGGGCACAAGTGGGCGGTGGATCGCCCGATTACCAAGACCTACGTGAAGGATGTGACGGAAGGCCTTCAGAACTTTATGCGCGACCTGAAAAACCAAGGCGCGATCATCAACTTTGAAGTCTATCCGGACCCTGAGCGCAACACGGCCAGCCAGATCGAGCAGGGCAAAG
>NZ_LOHF01000047.1:8190-9743 GCF_002158995.1 Pseudomonas caspiana
TTCCATGATTCCTCAAACGCTTTTCAATACAAACTTGTTCGTGGACGGCATCAACTTCTCCGGCGATGTGCCGGAGCTGTCCCTTCCCAAAGTGACGGTTAAAACCGAGGCCTATCGTGCTGGCGGCATGGATGCCGAGATCGATATGGATATGGGCTTGGAGAAGCTTGAATCCTCGTTCACTACCAACGGCGTGCGTAAAGAGGCCATGAAGTTCTTCGGGCTGGCCGACGGCACCGCATTCAATGCGTCGTTCCGTGGCTCTTTCAGGGGCCAGAAGGGAGCCTTTGTCGGCGTAACCGCGACCATTCGCGGCATGCTCAAAGAGGTCGATCCGGGTAGCTGGAAGCCGGGCGATAAAGCCGAGTTCAAGTACAACATCGGCGTGTCGTACTACAAGCTCGAAATTGACGGCACGGTGATGTACGAGATCGATCCGGTCAATTCGGTGCGCGTGATCAACGGCGTCGACCAACTCATTCAGATGCGCAACCAGCTGGGCCTGTAAGGGGATTACATGAACATTTCAGTCAATGCAGAAACCTACCCGAACGAGCGGCCTAAGTGGCTGCTTGTCACGGATTCTGGTGTGACCATCACCCTGTCAACGCCCAGCGAAATGAACGGCGTCAAGTCGGACAAGATCGTCATGCGCTCCCCGACTGTGCGTGAAGTGCGTGCTTGTCAGCAGGCGCACCCCAATGACGAGCTGGCCGTCGATGCAATGTTGTTTGCCAGCCTTGCCTCCATTGGCGAAAACGACCTGATGGGCCTCACGCTAAAGGACTATGAGCGCGTGAAGTCTGGCTACTTTCGCATGGTCGAAGAGGACGACGTTTGACCCTTCACTGTTGCGGCTGATGGCAAAGCGTATGGCTAAGGAAACTGGGTTCTCCTTGGCCGAGATTGAAACGATGCCGTTTTTCGAAATGTGGTGGTGGCTCAGGGATTGAGCCGCTTTCCCCGTGGACGGTGATCAAGGGGCGACAGCATGGCGAAGGAATTAGCGCTTGGCCTGGTGATTGGTGGCGCAGTCAGCAAGTCTGTGGGAGCGGCGTTCAAGGACGTCGAAGGCCGCGTTAAACGTCTTGAATCGACGGCGGGCAAGGCCAGGGTTTTGCAATCCGTGATCGGTGAAACCAAGCGCCTGCAGGAAGAGTGGCGCAAGGCGCATTTGAGCGGATCTGCTACGGCCGAGGGGTTGCGGCGCAAACTCGACGCTAACCTTGAAAGCCTTAAACGACAGGGCGTTGAGGTCAGAAACCTTGGCAAAGCCTATGAGCAGGCCGGGCGGCAGGCCCGCAAAGCCGAACTGAAGTCGACCGGTCAGGGCCAGATGAAAGAGGGCGCGGTTGGGCTGCGCAATACCGCGCTCGCGGCCAGTGCTGCAGCGGCCACGATGATTGTGCCGACCAGGGTCAGCGCCGAGTTCGGGGCGGTGATTCGTGACATTGCGATCAAGGCAGGTGTAGCGGGTAAAGACGAAGAAAAAGAGATGGCCAAAACCATCATTGGCACTTCGCGGGATACCGGTCTGGCTCGCAACGAGGTGG
>NZ_LOHF01000047.1:10590-15529 GCF_002158995.1 Pseudomonas caspiana
AGGGCAGGGCGCTGGCGGTGCGGATACGGCCGCGATGATCAACGCCTTGGGCCAGAACGCCAAGATCAATGACCCCAAAGACATGCAAAAGGCCCTTGAGGCGATTGCGTTTCAGGGCCAAGCGGGCAGCTTTGAAGCGGCTGATATGGCGCGTTGGTTTCCGACGCTGCTGGCAGGCATGGGCAAGCTGGGCATTACCGGCAATGACGCGGTCGCGCAGCTCGGTGCAATGCTTCAGGTTCAGATGAAAACCGCCGGTAGTTCGGACGAGGCGGCCAACAACCTCAAGAACTGGATGGAGAAAATCGGTTCTGGCGATGTGGTGAAGGCCTACAAGGATGCGGGCATTGATTATCAGAAATCGATGCGCGGCGGCATGCAAAACGGCATGTCGACGCTGGAGGCCAGTTTTGCCCTGGCGCAAAAGTACGTCGAGGCAACCGACCCGAAGAAAGCGGCGGAAATGGCCAAAGCCATGGCGAAGATCAGCCAGGAAGCTGACCCGACTAAAGCCAAGGCCATGATGAATGCCTTCGAAGAGTCGATGCGTACCGGCGACCTGTTTGCGGACATGCAGGTTAAAGCGGCTCTGACGGCTTACATGCAGAACAAGGATCTGTACAAACAACTTAAAAAGGACTCCGGCAACGCCTCGGGGATTCTGGACAAGAACCTGGACGAGCGGCGCGACGGATCTGCACAGAAGTGGAAAGAGACCGGGCAGGCCATGGACGATGCCTTGCGTAGCGCCGGGGATGCTATTCGACCGCTGACCGACACGCTGTCGACCGGTCTGACTTCTATCGCCAAGGGCGTTGCCGCTGTCAGCGATAAATCACCCGCTCTGGTCACGGGGTTACTGGGGGCGGGCGCTGCCATTGCTGGCATAAGCGCGGCCTACAACAGTTTTAAGATCGTCAAAGGTCTTGTGAACATCGGTCGCGGCTCGCTGATGGGCAATCCCAACGTCGTGCAGAAAGTGGCGGTGGTCAGTGGCCTCGGTGGTTTAGGCGGTGGCGGTCCGGATCTGGGAGGGGGGAGTGAAAAGACCAAGGGTAAGCGGGGCTGGCGTCGGCGTGGAGCAGGCGTCACCGCCACGGTCGCAAGTGATTCGGCGGCCAAGCCCCGCATGCGGGTGTATGCCGGTGGCGGCCCTGCGGATGCTCCCAAGTCGCTCAGTGGCTGGAAGCCTCCGACGTCCGTGCCAAAGGCAAACGTTCCAGCTGTAGCGTCCATGGTCCCGTCTTCGTCCGGCCTCGGTGCTTTGCGCGGGGGAATCGGCAAGGGCAGCATTCCTGCGGCCTTATTTGATGGGCTGATTGACGCCAAGGACGTGTACGACAACGCCAAAACCAAGGACGAAAAAGCCGAGGGTTATGGCGAGGCCGGAGGCGGCGTAGTGGGTACGTTGGCCGGTGCGGCTGCCGGTGCGGCTATCGGGTCTGTGGTGCCGATCATTGGTACAGCTATCGGCGCGATGATCGGTGGTGCCTTGGGCAGCATGGGTGGTAAAGCATTGGGCGGTTCGGTCAGCAAGTCTTTGTTTGGTGGTTCGGAGGCGGTGGTCGGTAACTCGGCACCGATAACGCCGCTGCTGATGAAAGACCGGCCGGGGCCAGCTGTGCCCAGTCTGGCAAGCATGGGCAGTTCATTCGGTCCTAACGGGCCGCTCGTTACGCGTAACGCGTCGTCGGCAATGCCGGGCCTTGCGGACGTATCGAGCGCGCTCAAGGCTGCCGACACTAAAACGCCGGTCGCGACGCTGGCGGCGGCTGCTAAAGCGGTGCCGGAGAAGCCTGCGGCTCCGAAGATCGATCAGAAAATCACGTTATCACCGACGTTCAGCATCATTGTGCAGGGTGACGCTAAAGATCCGGCTGCGCTGGTGAATCAGATGATGCCTGAGATTGAACGCCGCCTGGCTACGACTGCGCAGCAGGTTGCGCGTCGTGATATGAGCGATCAACCGGTGTTCTAAGGGGGGGGTATGACGTACTTGGAAAGTGCTCAGGCGGGTTTCAAATCCATGGTCAAAGCGGGCGAAGCTGGCCGCAAGAGCATGGATGGCATGCTTGGGCCTATCAATAGCGCCATAGGTGACATGACCGGCGCAGCGGATGAGCTGGAAGGTATTCCCTTTGTCGGGCCTGCCATCGGCGCAAAATTGAAACGCATCACTGGGGCCGTGAGTATGGCGCAGGCCAAGATTGGGCAGGCGGCGGCGATTTACGGCAGGACAACCCAGGCGGCGGCGGTGCTGCAGGACCGGGTTGGTGCCCTGGGCGAGCAGACGGCGCGATTCAAAAGCGCGGTTAACGCGGTGGCGGCCAAGATCAACCCTGATGGCGCGCCGCCGTTTTCGACGGCCGATATCGCGCCCAATGGCACGCCAGCGCCGGAGGCTGTTAAGCCGTTTCCTCATCTGCTGATCATGCAGCCTCTGACGCCCAACACGCCGCCGTACTTCTTCAACCTCGACACGGCCGCCTTTGATGAGCTGAGCCGTACCACGGCGTTCCGCTGGGCCAGTCAGGAGCGTCTGACGCGACGTCCGGCGCAGCAGGCGGTGGGTATGGGGGAAGAGAAAATCACCATCAAGGGGGCGATCTTCCCGGGCTTCAAGGGCGGTTTGAAACAGCTCAACACCCTGCGCAGCATCGGGCAGAAGCTTCAGCCTCTGATGCTGACCACGGGTTATGGCGAAGTCCTGGGCAACTGGTGCCTTGTGAACCTCAACGAAGAACAGAGCGCGCTGCTGCAAGGCGGCATCCCGCGCAAGCAGGCCTTTACGCTGGAGTTTGTGCGCTATGGCGACGACATGCAGAACGTCTGACGGTGATGTCCTGGACGTTATTTGTCAGCACTTCTACGGGCATCTGATTGGCACAGTGGAGGCCGTGCTGGACGCCAATCAGGGCCTTTCGGATGAGCCACAACCGTTCCGGGCGGGGCTGATTATCACGCTGCCTGACATCGAGGTGAGCACCGACACGGCCGTCACCCTCTGGGACTGACGCTAATCCGCAACGCCACCCCCCCCGCCCTGTGCGGGGTTTTTCATTTCTGGAGTTTGCCTTGAAGCCTGTCTACAAGATCGTCGCTAACGGTGTCGACATCACCGCCTTGATCAATGACCGTATGTTGATGGTGCGAACGATCGACAAACCCGGGGCCAGTGCTGACGACTTCGAATTGCGCCTCGATGACCGGGACGGGGCCATTACGCTGCCTAAGCGGGGCGCGAAAATGGAGGTGTACCTGGGCTATGAGGGTCAGAAGCTGACACTGATCGGCCGCTATACGGTGGATGAAATTGAAGTGTCCGGCCCGCCCGACACCATCGTCGTGCGAAGCAAGTCCAGCGACACGCGCAGCAGCGCCAAGACCACCCGCAGCGGCAGTTGGGAGGGCGTAAGCCTTGCCAAGATTGTGGCCGATATCGCGGCGCGTATCGGCTGGAAACCTGAATGCAACGTGCAGACGCTTGTCGAGCGAGCCGACCAGTTGAGCGAGTCGGATCTGAACTTCGTCACGCGCCTGGCTAAGCAATACGACTGCACGGCCAAGGTCGCTGACGGCAAGCTGATCGTGCTGCCACGTCAGGGCGGCGTCAGTTCCAGTGGCAAAAGTCTGGGTGTGGTTGTGATCAACCGTAGCGATGTCAGCCGGTGGCAATTCCGCCTCGGTGACGACAACGTTAAGTCGGCGGTCAAGGCGTCGTACGCGGACAAGAAAGGCCAGTTGGTGACGGTCAAGCTCGACAACGAGGACAGTACCGACGGCCTGCCGCCCATCCATACCGACCGACACATACACCCCAACAAGAGCGCAGCCGAGGCCGCCGCCAAGGCACGTCTGGCGGGGTTCAACCGATCCACGGCCGGGGTCCGTCTGGAAATGGCGGGCCGGACAGATCTGGTCGCTGAGCGCGAGATCGATGCTCGCGGGTTCAAGGTCGGTTTGGACGGTAGCTACCTGGTCGATTCGGTCGAGCAGGTGTTCACGCAGTCGGGCTGGACCACAACTGTCGAGTGTAACGGTGGCAAAAAGGGCAAGGCCAACGCCAAGGGCAAAAAGAAGAAAACCGACAAAGCGCTAAAGGTTGTCGCGCTGTAACGAGTAGGCACAACACCCACGCCGTCCTTTGGACGGTTTTTTTTCGTCTGGAGAAACCATGATTATCAGTGATAAGGATCGAGACATCCTCGCGCGCACGCTTTGGGGGGAGGCCCGTGGGGAAGGGTTAGCGGGGCAAATTGCCGTGGCCTGGTCCATTCGCAACCGCGTGGAACTGGATTTGCACAACGACGGCAAACCGGATTGGTGGGGGGAGGGCTATACCGGCGTGTGCCAGAAGGCCTGGCAGTTCAGTTGCTGGAACAAGAACGATCCTAACTTTCCATTTTTGAGCGGGGCAGTGCCGATCCCACCGGCTCAATTCGCTCAGGCCCGTCAGGCGGCGGCAATCGTCATCGATGGCAAGCAGCCCGATCCCACTGGCGGAGCCACTCACTATTACTCCACCACGATGCCGAAAGCACCGGACTGGGCTGCCAATGCCAAGCGAACACTAAAACTCGGCCGTCACATCTTCTTCCGGGATGTGCCGTGACAGCCGTCCTTAAGCTGGTACCCGCTTGGGTGTGGGTTCTGGTGGCTTTGCTGGTAAGTGTTACCTATCTGGCCCTGCGCCTTGAAACCGTGAAAGCAGTCCGCGATGCGGTCACGCTTGATCGTGATGCCGAACGGGAAAAGGTAAAGCAGCTCACCGCCGCCAATGAATCGAGAAAGAAAACCCAGAAGCTGCTGCTCGATCTCGACACGCAGCACACTCAGGAACAGGTCAAAGCTGATGAAACGAATAAGCCCCTGCTTGCTGCTGTCGCTACTGGCGCTCAGCGGGTGTACGTCAAAGCCAGTTGTCCCTCAGTGCGAACCG
>NZ_LOHF01000048.1 GCF_002158995.1 Pseudomonas caspiana
CCTCGTAACCTCGGTGAGCTCCTACAGGTAATCCATCTGCTGCTCTGACTCAAACAGTTCGACTGAGTAGTCAACGCGCCGCAAAAGGTTCCACAGGCTCGATGCTGTGCGAGGAATGAATACTCGCCGAAAAAATGCGCGCAATCGTGGAACCGTTTTCTCGACACCGACCACTCAGCATTCAGATCACCATGGGATCGGACTGATGGCGGATGACAGATTTTCCATTGCTCAAGCTGTAGGCAAGGGCTCGCGCGCGCGTGACGGCGGTGTCTCCAGGCGTCGTGCCCAGGAAAACCTTCTAAGTCGTGCAGTCGGTTTGGGTGGGTTGCTGGTGCTTGCAGGGTTGTCTGAGACGGCCCAGGGAGCTTTTTTCAGCGGCCGGGATTTGCAGGTACCGCTTGGAGAGGTTCGTGCGGGGCAGCAGTTGAGCGTTGGCCAGATGCAGGCTTTGGGCTATGTGCAGGGCGTTTACGATGCGAATGCGGGGTTGTTGTTCTGCAGCCGGGAAGATGTCGATGCGGGGCAGGTCATCAAGGCGGTGAATGCTTATTTGCTTACCCATCCCGGCATGTTGGACCAACCGGCAAGTGTCGCGCTGACCGCAGCAATGATTGCCAATTGGCCGTGTAATCGACGCCAATGAAAGTATTCAAATACTCTTATTCACCCCGACCGATACATTTTTATACTGGTCCTGTTTCTATAGGCTGTGAGAGGGTAGTTGCTGTTAGGGCGCGATGATGTAAAGTGAATGAGGAGTGATCATGGTCGATAAGTGACCGTTGACATCTATTTATCAATCATAAAAATGTCACTTCCAGTCGCTAGTATCTTTGCCTCGCCGTACACAGGTATGTGAATGTCGGTTTTGGAGTGGTCGAAGGCTCTAGGACTGTGCTTTCAGCATATCTCGTTTTTTTCGTGGGCCTCGTCGAAATGCGTTTAAATATAAAAAAACAGTGAACTTTGGAACGTTGTAATGGTCCATGTAACTCGGACCTTCCACCTGATACGTTCAATCCGAATTCTTTCCCTATTGCTATGTTGAGCGAAGTTGTGTCATTTGAAATGGCACCCTTCGAGTTGTACGGCGTTGTTAACTTGTCAGGCTCAAATGCCCTATCAAGGGGTCGTCATGCCGGACGTTAGTGCGAAGAGGGGTGCGCCACATGGATAGACGCGAGTTCGAAGCAGACCTGAAAGAAATCGCTTACTTTGGTGATTTCGTTGACCTGCAGTACCTGGCCACGAATATGGCTCCCCTGAATATTGATGTGCTGCTGGTTGGCGAAACAGGGACCGGCAAGGATACCCTGGCGAGACAGATTTACCGGTTATCACGAAGGCGTGGTGCCTTCGTTGCGATGAACTGCGCGGCCATCCCGGAAAGCCTGGCCGAGAGTGAATTGTTTGGGGTGGTCAGCGGTGCCTACACCGGCGCCAGTAAATCGCGCAGCGGTTATGTCGAAGCTGCGCAGGGCGGTACGTTGTACCTGGACGAGATTGACAGCATGTCGCTGTCGCTACAGGCCAAGTTGTTGCGTGTGCTGGAAACCCGTGGCGTTGAGCGCCTGGGATCGACCGAATTCATCCCGGTGGACATGTGCGTGATCACCTCTTCGCAGCGCCCGCTGGAAGAGTTGGTTGAAGAGGGCACCTTCCGTCGCGACCTTTACTTTCGTCTCAGCGTGGTCAGCATCCAGATGCCGCCGCTGCGTGAGCGTCGCGAGCAAATCATCCCGTTGTTCAACCGTTTCCTGGCCAAGCAGGCATCGTTGGTAGGGCGACCGGTTCCCGTAATAACGCCTGCTGTCACCCAGCAACTGCTTGCACACCCTTGGCCGGGCAATATTCGTGAACTCAAATCCAGCGCAAAGCGGTCCGTGCTGGGCTTCTCGCCGTTGGCTCAGGCTTGTTCGCCGGAGCCATTGCAGCTCAAGGCGCAGTTGCGGGTCATTGAGCGCATCCTCATTGACGAAGCCATGAAGCGCCATCAGCAAAGCGTCGAAGCTGCCAGTTTCGAATTGGGCATCCCGAGCCGCACCTTGTATCACCGCATCAAAAGCCTTTCAGTCTGACACCACGCTCGACCCGGCTTCCTTCAACTCTGCCCTTGCGTCTTCCGGTTATCTGACCGGCGATAGGCGGTGGATGTCTATGTCCGCAGATCAGCCTTAGCCAGCGTGACGCAAAGTCCTGAGCTTAACGTGGAACTGCTTTGAGACTCATGCCCACTCATTGGACAGGACTGACGCTTGAACTGCGTCGGTCCTGAGTTCCTACATCAATGATTCGGCTGAGGTGCAAGATTATGGAAGGCTTATTCAACAGTATGAACAACCTGGGCAACAGCTTTAGCAGCAACTTCAAAGCTGCTACTGCCGGAACCGACGGTGGCTACGAAAGCGATTCTGCGGAGAACGCCGGGCGCATGACTGACGCCACAGGGGCTGCGGACTCCAAAGTCACCAACGCGGGCATCAAGAAAATTGAAACCGACGCCAAGAACACTGTGGAAGCGATGAGCCAGGACAGCGACCTCAAGCACCTCAGTAACGTCGCTTCTACCGCCAAGGGGATCAATTACTGATCATTCAGGCGGTGGCTGTGTTCCCTCTGTGGAGGTGCGACATGGCCCCGCCCGCACTCTGGATGTCTGATTACAAAGAGGACGTATAGGCATGACTATTTCAGTAAGTCTTGAGAACAGCCGCCCGACCAGTTTCAGCAATGAGCAGCAGACGCGTAATTCCCCCAATGCAGCGGGCGGCAGTCAACGCCCACAGAGTATGGACGCTGCCCTGGACACGCTGGTCAAGTCAATGACCGATGGCAAAGGGCAGGTCAACAGCGACAACCCACTGGTAAAATTGCTCACCCAACTGCTGGAGAAGCTGGGCTCGCAAAGTGAGGCAGCGGGCGGTCAGGGCTCAACACAGCCATTCAGCGGTATGTCTGATCAGAAACCCGCCAGCGGTTCCATAAGCGACATGAAGCCTGATGATCTTATGAAGCTTCTGAGCCAGTTACTGGGCGGGAGCACCGGCAGTGCCGGGGCTGGCAACGGTTTCGGTGGCGGCAACGGCGGCGGCAGCGGCGGTGTGAGTGGCGGCGGTGGAGCTGGCGGTGGAGATGCACTTTCGTCAGTGCTCGGTGGACTGGCAGAGCAGAAGCTTGGGAGCCTGTTGGAGCCTGCGAAGGATGGTTCGGGTGGCGCAACGTTCGACAGTGGCGACAAAGCCCTGTTGCAAGATGTCGCCAACTTCATGGATCAGCATCCGGAGAAATTCGGGACACCTGACAATGCCGACAACAAGACCAAGTCCTGGTCGGACGAGCTCAACGAAACCGGCAAAGATGGCAAGGCTGACACGTTCCTTGACGGCGCTGAAGCGTCCAAATTCAAGGAGGCGATCGACATGCTTGGCCAGGCTGCCGGCAGCGGCACGGCACCTGCTTCAGGCATGCTCGCTAACAGCGGAATCCCCATTTCTCCGGGTCAGGGCAGCGACAGCGGTGGTGGATTCGGTGGCGGTGCTGGTGGTGTGGGCGGCAGCGGTGGTTTCGGCGGTGGTAATGCAACGGTGACCATGGGCCTCGACGATCTGTTCAAACTGTTGCAGGGGCAGGGCGGTAGTGCCACCCAAGGTGCCGGGCCGACTGCCCAGGATCAGGCGCTGCAACAGGATGCCCAGAATGCAGCGGGTTCGATCATGAACAAGCTGTTCAGCTGATAACCGTGAAGGAGGTCGACATGACGATTGGGAAACTGGAAAACAGCTCGGCCTCCGCCACGGCGCTCAAGCCTGAAGCGGAGCTGGATAACCCGACGCAAGGCGATGCCGACTGGTTCAGGGCGGCCATGCAAAGACCAGAGCCGACTCAGGGCGCGGGCGCTTTTTCGGAACAGGTAATGGATCCGCTGACGCGCAAGGCGCTGTCCCTGGAGGATATGTCCAGGGATGCTGGCAAGGCGCTGCGCGAAGCGTCGCTGCATTCGGACCCCAAGAAGTTCATGGAAGCGACCCGGGCGCTGAGCGATTACTCTCTGCAAACTTCGCTGTCGGTGAAAATGATCAGCAAGGGTTCGCAAGCCTTGGACAAACTCACCAACATGCAGTGACGGGTGGGCTGATGAGGCATTTCCTGCAATACCTGAGCCTGATCGGGCTGGCGCTGATGCTGGGGGCTTGCGGTGATCAGATCGAACTGCACGGCAAGCTTTCCGAAAACGACGCCAATGATGTGATCGCCGAGCTATCGAGCAAAAACATCGACGCCAGCAAGCGCAGTAACAAAGAAGGGGTCAGCGTTCTGCTGTCCGCCTCAGACATCAATCGAGCGGTGCGAGTGCTAGAGGCTGCGGGTCTGCCACGGCGCATGCGCACCAATCTGGGCGAAATCTTCAAGAAGGAAGGGGTCATCTCCACGCCTCTGGAAGAACGCGCGCGGTATATCTATGCATTGTCACAGGAACTTGAGTCGACGCTGTCGCAGATTGATGGCGTTATTGTTGCCCGCGTTCATGTGGTGCTACCCGAGCGGGTGGCGCCTGGCGAACCGGTGCAGCCAGCGTCGGCGGCGGTGTTCATCAAGCATGCTGCGAGCCTTGATCCGGATACTGTGCTGCCGCGAATTCGGCGCATGGTTGCCAGCAGTATCCCCGGCATGGCGGCGGCGGTGGATAACACCGAGAAACTGTCGGTGGTATTTGTCAACGCACGTGCCTATCAGGAGGAGCAGGTTCTGGTTCATTACGGGCCGTTTCTGGTGCCCGAGCAGGAAGTCGGGGCGCTCAAAGGCATGATGCTGGCCGGCGGGTTGGGCATTTTCGTTTTGTTCGCGGGCTTGATTCTGTGGTTGCGCCCGGCTTTACGCCACAAGTTGCTGGAGCTGCTGGGCATGCGTTCGGCGTCCAGGGCGCCAGGTAACGCCGTTGGCCGATTTGACGAGCGCGGGGCATGAGTCCGGCGCTGGCGCAGCAGTGGCTGCAATGGTGGGCGCGACCCTGGCAATGGGCTGACCCCAGTTGGTCCGAAGTGATCACCGAGCAGCGTTTGAGCGATGCCCAGTTTGCCTGGTTGTCAGAGGTTTATCCTGATCGCCTGGCCGTTGCGTTTGGTGTTCAGGTCTGTAGCCCCACACCTCCGGACCCGATGCTCGTCAGCCTGCTGCAGGCCGACGAGCATCGGGAGTCTTTGCTCGCTGTTGTCGAGCATCTCTGCACGGCTCGGGCAACCCGACTGCTGCCGGATGAAAACTTGCGACCCTGGTGCCGCAGCGTGGCCAAAGCGCTACGACCGGGCAGTTGGTTGCCTGACGAGCCTGTTGACCCTTTGCAACTACTGGCTCAATGGCGCGGCGAAGCGCAATGGCAAAGGTTAAAGCTGCTGTGGCCGCGAGCTGTCGCAGCCACCGTAACGGCATCACCCTGCGCCGAGCCCAAGCGTCTGGATATGCTTTGGCGCGCTGCCTTGCAACGTGTTCTGGAGGAGCCTGATGTTCATTCGTCGCACGCTCAGCTTTGATGCTCAGCAGCCGGGCGTTGCCGAGCCATTGCTGCGCCGGGAATATTTCAGCGATGTGGTGCTCGCCAGTGAACACCTTGCGCGTGCTCATCTACAAGCCGAGGTTTTGCTCGCCGATGCACGGGCTCAGGGTGAGCAACTGCTGGCCGATGCTCAAGCGCAATTCTGGGATCGCGCCAATGCAATGCTGGAAGATTGGGAGGCTGAACGACAGGCCCAGCGTGAGGCGTTGGTCGAGCAGGCCCGGAGCCTGTTGAGCCAGACGCTGACCAATCTGCTGGGCACGCTGTCTGACGAAGAGCGCGCCCTGGCACTGGTGCGCCAGATTGCCCAGAGTCAGACCCGTCCGGTTCGCGCCACATTGCGTTGCGCGGTGGATCTTCATGAGTCGGTCGATGTCTGGCTGCAGCAACAACCGCGCACTCACTGGCAGCTCGAACGCGACACCGGCCTCGCTCCCGGTACGCTCTGGCTGAGCACTGAAAGCGGCGACTTCAGCCTCGACTGGGAACGGCTGCGCGAGCGCATTCTTGACCTCGCGTGATCAATATCATCAGTGACGGAACCGTTCTGTCCGGCGTGACCACTCATCGATAGTCATCCCATTTCGAGAGAGCACGCCATGTCAACCAATGCCTTGGAAAGACGACTGGACAACAACTACGACCGAGCCAGCCGCAACTACGAATACGCGAGCGAGGCCGCCGCCGACGACCCTAGTGTCGAGAACATGCAGGCCATTTTCGAGGAAACCATGAACACCACCTCGGCCAATTTCGCGCTGACTCAAGCCCTGAGCGCGAAGCACGGCATGACCAAGTCGGTGCTCGATGGCTTCCAGTGAGCTGTACACCCAGCTAGAAGCCTGCCGCCGCGAGGCGGGCGGGCTTTTCGAATGCTGGGTGGACGGCGTCAGCATCCAGGTGCAAAACCACGACGGCGGGTTTTTCTGTCGTGTCGCGTTGCCTGGGCGCATGGGCACACACAATGATCAGCTTGCTCCCCTGTTGCGCCTGGTCGAAGCCAGCCTGATGGGCGAGGACCCGATCGCCCTGGCTTATGACCGTCAAAAACAACGTGCCTGCCTGGTGCGTTGGTTACCCGCTGATGTCGATACCACGATGTTGGTCGCCACCGTTGAAAACCTGGCCAACCAGCAAGCCGCCTGGGCACTGGTACTCGCCGAACAGGCCCCGCGCAAAACGGCAGGCCGACCCGCCATGCCCGCGTCGCTGGGTCTGGGACTTTTGCACAGAGGACTGATGAATGGGTAAAACTGCCTGGACCTGCCTGCCGTTGATGGCCGCGATGCTCTGGGCTTCGCCCACATTTGCCGTCGTACCGGAACAGTGGCGCGACACTCCTTATGCCTACGACGCCAAGAATGCGCCGTTGGGTCAGGTCCTCAAGGACTTCGCCGAGAGTTTCGGCGTCAAGCTGGAGATGGAAGGCATCAGTGGCACCGTCAATGGGCGGATGCGCAGCGAAAGCCCGGAAGCGTTTCTTGATCGTCTCGCGCTGGAGCATCAATTTCAGTGGTTCGTTTACAACAACAGCCTGTACGTCAGTCCGCTTGATCAACAGCAATCCAAGCGTCTCGAAGTGGACGAAAAGTCAGTCGACGACCTCAGTCAGGCATTGACCGACGTCGGCTTGCTCGATCCACGTTTTGGCTGGGGCGCTCTGCCCGAGCAAGGTGTGGTGCTGGTGCGAGGCCCGCGTCGTTATGTCGAGTTGATTGAAGACTTCAGCAAGAAGCAGCAAAGCCGCGATGAAAAACAGGAAGTCATCTACCTGCCGTTGCGCTATGCGAATGCCGCGGACCGGCCGATCAGATACCGAGGCGAAAGCCTGAAAGTCGATGGCGTCGCCACGCTGTTGCGAAACCTGCTGGAGCGTCGCTCCTCCATGGGCGGCGGGTTGACCTCTGACTCCCTGCGCACCGGCACGCTTCCCCTGGCAGGCATGGGCGGCATGAGCACGGGTTTCGGCGCTGACGCGAGTAATTTTCCGCAGTTGTTCGACGACTCTGTCGCCAGTAATTTCAGCGGCAAGAATTATGTGGCACCTACCGAAGACGAGCGGCGCTCCACGCGCTCGCGTAATCACATTCGGGTTGAGGCGGACGTGCGTAACAACGCCGTGCTGATCTACGACGATCCCGAGCGACGTTCGATCTACAAGGATCTGGTCGAGGAGCTGGACAAGCCACGTAACGTGATTGAGATCGACGCGATCATTGTCGACGTTGACCGCAACTCCATGGATGAACTGTCCAGCAACTGGGGCTTGAGCGCCGGTAACTTCAGCGGCGGCGCGAGCATTGCAGAGAACGGCCGCAGTTCGACGATGTATGTTCAGGATCGGGACAAATTCTTCCTCGGCCTGCGCGCACTGGAAGGTAAAGGCTCGGCCACGATCATTGGTAATCCTTCGGTGCTGACCCTGGAAAACCAGCCAGCGGTGATCGACTTCAGCCAGACCGAAATTCTCGAGGCTATCGGTGAGCGGGTTGCCAATTTCCAGCCACTGACGGCGGGCACCAGCCTGCAGGTCATTCCGCGCTCGATCACGGCTTCCGGCGCCAAGGATCAGATGATTCAAATGGTCGTCGATATCGAGGACGGGCAGATTCAGGAATCCAATATCCGCGCCGAGCAGCCTTCGGTGCGCCGTGGCAACGTCAGCACCCAGGCGGTCATTGCCGAGAAAGCGTCATTGGTAGTGGGCGGTTTCCATGTCTATGAAAACAACGAACGGCGCAAAAAGGTGCCTTATCTGAGCGCGATCCCGCTTATCGGCAAACTGCTGTTTACGGCCAGCGAGCGCAGTGAGTCCAACCGCGAACGCTTGTTCATCCTGACGCCGCGGCTGATCGGCGACCAGGTGAACCCGATGCGCTACGTCGACTACGCCAACCCCAATCACGTGCAGGAGCGTCTGGACAAGATCAAACAGCGCCGCGAAGGTGCCGAGCGACCAAACCGCACGGTGGTCTCCAAGGCCTTGAGCGAGATGATTCAGGGCACGTTGCCTGCGGGCTTTACCGCCGCCGCCATACCGTTGCGGCCCGAGACATTGTGCGATGGCAATCCCGACCTGCAACTCGATCCACGGCGTGCGCAATGGTATGCCGGTGATGCCGGGTTTGGCGTCGCTGTCGCGCTGGTGCGCAACACTGCCGACAAGCCGCAACGCGTTGACGAGGCCAGCTGTGGTGGTCGTTACGTGGTTGGCGTGAGCGTCTGGCCAAGTGCATGGGTGCCGCCGGGTGGCGAGGCCGAAGTGTTCATCGCCTTGCGTCCACCCAAGGTCAACAGCGGCGCGCCGCAACGTCGCTCATTGCTCACTACTGTGGAGGTCAGCCAGCCATGAAAGCTGTCTTGCTCGCTGTCACCGTAATGTTGTTGGCCGGTTGCTCGTCCTTTGGTCACCGCGGGTGTGCCAAAGAAGCGTGTGATCGGCCTGTTTCCAATGACCGGGAGGTCGTTATCTGGTGGCCGTCGGATATGCGCGATGGTCTCGGCCTGGGGGATGAACAGGCCGATTTCACTCGAGTGCCCTTGGAGGATTAACCCTATGTCCGCTCGTAATACTGACAAGGCGCAATTTTACGCCGAGGTGGTGGCAGGACGCCCTGCTATCTGGGAAATAGCCGCTGGCGTAGCCTTTTGCACGCGGCGCGAATGTCTGGACTGGGGCCTTGCCCTGCAGGTTGACTGGCATAGCCTGGGGCCTTCGCAACTGGGCGATGCGCTGGAGCGTCGTTTCGATGATCCGGAGCGCTACAACGATTACTTTCTGTTCCTGGATTCGCGCCGCGATTTCGTGGTCTGGCACTGTTTGCCGGGCGAACTGGACACTGCCGCGCTGGATGAAATCAGCGCTCATCAGTTGCAGCTCATGGGGCTGGAGCACTTGGGCGAAGGCTTGGCGCGCCATTGATATGCGCCATGTCCCGTAACGCCGATCTTCATTTATAGGGAGTAGAACTCATGACTACACCTCACGCAGACCGCTTGCTTGCGGCGCTGGCCGCGCAGGCTGGCAGTGAATTGGTATTCAAGGATGGCCTCTGTGCGCTGGCCGATGAGCAGGGGCAGGAGCTGGCCAACATTGAAGTCCCGGCACCGGGCGATGTGGCGTTCGTCCATGCCCGGATTGATCTTGATCAGACGCAACGTGGCATCCACGAGCGTTTGCTGCAGCTCAATTTCAAGCCTGACCAAATGGGTGGGTGCTGGTTGGCGCTGGATGCGCAGAACACGGTCCGTCTGTGTGCTCAGCAGGATCTCAGCGTGCTCAATGAATTGAGCTTCAGTCAGTGGATCATGGGCTTTGTTGACCGGCTGGCTACTTTGCGCCGTACGCTGGTGCGGTAACGTGGCTGCATCGCTTCGATTCATAGGGATGTTTGTGTACATATCCGTTACCGCGTTTATGGCTTCTATTGGTTGCGCCCTTACGGCGCCTCACTTTTGAACAGCGCAAAAGTAAGCAAAACG
>NZ_LOHF01000049.1 GCF_002158995.1 Pseudomonas caspiana
CCTCGTAACCTCGGTGAGCTCCTACAGAGACCCGGTTTGCTGCACGACAGTCTGACCACCAACCCATCTGTTCACAAACCCCTCAATCGCTGAAACAATGCACACCATTTTTTGATCAGCCTATCCGGGAGTCAGCGGGTGCAGATTCAGGGTCATTTCGAGCTTCAGTTCGAAGCAGTGCGCGAAGCGTTTGCGGCACTCTTCGACGATACCCAGGAGCGTGGCGCTGCGCTGTGCATTCAAATTGGCGGCGAGACCGTGATTGACCTCTGGGCAGGCACGGCCGATAAAGACGGCGCCGAGGCTTGGCACACCGATACCATCGCCAACCTGTTTTCCTGTACCAAACCCTTTGCAGCGGTCACTGCCCTGCAGCTGGTTGGCGAAGGCAAACTGAAGCTCGACGAGCCCGTCGCCCGCCTGTGGCCTGAATTTGGGGAGGCAGGCAAGGGCGCGATTACCCTGCGCCAACTGCTCTGTCATCAGGCCGGTCTTCCTGCACTGCGCCACATGCTGCCCGCTGAGGCGCTGTATGACTGGGCGGCAATGACCGAAGCGCTCGCCGCAGAGGAACCCTGGTGGACGCCCGGCCAGGGCCATGGCTATGCCGCGATCACTTACGGTTGGCTGGTGGGCGAAGTGCTGCGTCGTGCTGACGGTCGCGGCCCGGGTGAGGCGATTGCTGCGCGCATTTCTCGCCCGCTGGGACTGGACTTCCATGTGGGCCTGGCCGATGAAGAGTTTCATCGCGTTGCGCATATCGCTCGCAGCAAAGGCAATGCAGGCGACGAGTCTGCCCAGCGTCTGCTGCAAACCACCATGCGGGAGCCGACGTCGATGACCGCGCGGGCATTTACCAATCCCCCTTCGATCATGACCAGCACCAACAAGCCTGAGTGGCGGCGCATGCAACAACCTGCCGCCAACGGTCACGGTAATGCCCGCAGTCTGGCCGGCTTCTACAACGGTCTTCTGGATGGCAGCTTGCTGGAACCGGAGCTGCTGAATGAGCTGACTCGCGAACACAGTGTCGGCCAGGATAAAACGCTGTTGACCCAGACTCGGTTCGGTCTGGGCTGCATGCTTGACCAGCCCGATGTAGCAAACGCCACATATGGTCTGGGCCCGAAAGCATTTGGTCACCCTGGCGCTGGCGGGTCGATCGGTTTTGCTGACCCTGATCGCGACGTTGCATTCGGCTTTGTCACAAATACCTTGGGACCTTATGTGCTAATGGATCCGCGGGCACAGAAGCTGGTGCGAGTGTTAGGTGAGTGTTTGCGCTAAGTTGTCGTCATAAGTGCTTGTTTAATACCGACTGTCAGTTAATACCCCGGAACAGGAACCGTGCGACGGTTTCCTTTTCCAACAGCCGGTTTATGCGTGTTATATGGGCACTGCAAAGTTCATCGTCTGTTTACTACTTTTTGTGGGTCATCCATGTCATCCAATAAAAGCCTCGCAATTGCCCTTTGCCTCGCCGTAACCGGCTGTGCGCAAACGCCAAAAAATGATTCTGCTGACACTGGCAATAGCTGGTGGTCGTTCGGCTCCGACAAGGTTGCCGATGCAGCGCCTGTCAAAGCCCCGGAAGCCAAGCCCGCTGAGCCGGTAGCCAAAGCCGAGAGCGGCACTCATTGGTACTGGCCGTTCGCATCCAGCGACACCGCAGAGCCAAAGGCTGAAGCGGCTGCCAAGCCCGCCGCCAAGCCTGCCGATAAAAGCGTGCCGCCGCTGATCGCCAAGACCGAAACTGATAGCAAGTGGTGGTGGCCGTTCGGTAGCAGCGATAAGAAAGAAGAAGCCAAGGCAGTGCCCAAGGTTGACCCTAAAGTGACTCAAGCCTGGCTGGATGACTACGAGCCACGGCTGCGTCTGGCCATCAAGGACAGCCCGTTCGAACTTGAGCGTCGTGAAGACGTTCTGGTTATCACCGCTCCGGTAGACAGCTCGTTCAACCCTGATCGTCCAGCCATGTTGCTGCCGGTAACACTGGGTCCGATCACGCGTCTGGCCAAGCTGGTTGAAGCCGATCCGAAAACCGCCGTGTTGGTTTTGGGACACGCAGACACCACCGGCGCAGCCCCGGCAAATCAGAAAATCAGCCAGGAACGTGCTCAGTCGGTCGCTGCAATTTTCCGCCTCAGTGGCCTGGAGCGTAATCGTCTGAGCCTGCGTGGCATGGGCGCGGTAATGCCCCGTGCAGCCAACGACAGCGCTGAAGGCCGCAAGCTGAACCGTCGCGTTGAAATCGTCATGACCCCTGAAAACACCATGCTCGCGCTGATGAGCAAGTACGCGTTGCCGCCAGCTCCGACCATGGTTGCAGCTCAGGACGTCAAACCTGCGCCTGCTGTTGCTCCCGCTCCCGCCAAAGCCGCCCCGGCCAAGAAGGCTGCTGCGAGCAAGCCAGCGGCCAAGAAAGCCGCTCCGGCGAAAAAGGCAACTCCGGCCAAGGCCGCTCCAGCCAAAGCCGCAGTGAAGAAAAAACCAGCCGCGACCGATCAGGCCAGCAACTGAAATACTCGCTGACTCGCGTCTGAATGCGCGAGTCAGCGGCGTTACTCTTCAATTCGTGCAGCTTTTTGATCGAGGAAGGACGTGATGACCCAGTCTCTGGCCGATATGCGCCGTGACTACGCCCGCGATGGCTTGACCGAGACTCAAGCACCCGATGAGCCGTTTGCGTTGTTTCACCAGTGGTTTGCCGAGGCAGTCAAAACCGAGCAGGCGCCTGTTGAAGCCAATGCGATGACGCTGGCAACGGTCGACGAACAAGGGCGACCGCATTGCCGGATCCTGCTGCTCAAGGGGCTCGATGCCGAGGGTTTTACGTTCTTCACCAACTACGACAGTGCCAAAGGCCAGCAACTGGCAGCACGCCCATTCGCTGCGATGACCTTCTTCTGGCCGACGCTGGAACGCCAGGTGCGCATTGAAGGGCGAGTGGTCAAAGTCACTCCTGAAGAGTCCGATGCGTACTTCCAGGTGCGTCCGCTGGGCAGTCGCCTGGGCGCTTGGGCTTCTCCGCAGAGCCGGGTAATCACTGATCGCGCCGAGCTTGAAGGCATGATCAAGGAGACCGAGCAGCGCTTCATCGACACCCAACCGCATTGCCCCGAGCATTGGGGTGGTTACCGCCTGCTGCCTGAACGAATCGAGTTCTGGCAAGGTCGCCCAAGTCGCCTGCATGACCGCCTGAATTATCGTCTGGTGGACACGCAGTGGACGCGCGAACGCCTCGCTCCCTAGCTCATCGGTTTGTTTGAATTATTCAGCGGCCAACCCGTCATAGGGTTACGGCAGCCGGTGCTGTATGCCGCCTGAATGAAAATAAATTAACGAGGAGCGGCACGTGACAGCGCTGATAGCGCGGAGTCTAATGGCTGCATGTTCCTCTGGAGATACCCTTATGCGTAAGTCTGTTCTGCTGGTTGCCACGTTCACTGCTATGGCCATGACCCTCACTGGCTGTATGTCGAACCTGACTGGCGACTCCTATTCCCGTGACGAAGCGCGGACAGTGCAGACCGTTCGCCTGGGTACCATCGAATCCCTGCGTCCGGTCAAGATCGAAGGCAGCAAGACGCCAATCGGCGCTGGTGCTGGCGCCGTCGTGGGTGGGGTGGGAGGCAGCGCTATCGGCGGTGGCCGTGGCAGCATCGTCGCAGCCGTCATCGGTGCGGTAGCGGGTGGTTTGCTGGGTTCGGCCACTGAAGAAGGTTTGACTCGTACTCAGGGCGTTGAAATTACCGTGCGTGAAGACGACGGCACCATGCGCGCCTATGTGCAGCAAGTTCAGGAAAACGAGATTTTCCGAGTGGGCGAGCGCGTTCGCATCATGACCGTCAACGGTACGAGCCGCGTCTCTCATTGAGTGATTACACGGCTTTTGTAGCGTCTTGAAACATAAAAACCCGATCCTGGTGATCGGGTTTTTTGTGGGTGATCGTTGGTGTCACCCGTTTCCTGTGTCGCGCAGCGAATGCTTTCTCTTTAAGAGCTGCCGATTCATTTCAATTCAACGGATTGGATTTTTCCGACTGCTAACCGCCATGACGGCATAGCCGATAAAGGCTGCGAGTATCGAACCGGTCAGAATCCCCATACGATCCACGCCTGCGTAATCGCTGCTACCGGGCACATACGCCAGTGAGCCCACGAACAGGCTCATCGTGAAGCCAATACCGCACAGGATCGACACGCCCAGGACCTGACCCCAATTGGCGCCGCCGGGAAGTTTGGCGATCCCCATTTTGATCGCAAGCCAGGTCAGCCCAAAAACGCCAACTGTCTTGCCCACCAGCAAGCCCGCGGCGATTCCCATTGGCACGTGATGGGTGAAGCTTTCCAGTGTCACGCCATTCAGGGACACGCCCGCGTTGGCAAAGGCAAACAGCGGCAGAATCCCGTACGCCACCCATGGGTGCAGTGCGTGCTCCAGCGATAGCAGAGGCGATGTGTCATGGTCGGCCGTGCGCAATGGAATGCAGAATGCCAGGACCACACCGGCGAGAGTCGCATGCACGCCACTTTTGAGTACGCACACCCACAGCACCAGACCGATCAGCAGGTAAGGGCTCAGCTTGCGCACGCCTAGCCTGTTCATCGCGATCAGTGCAGCGATCGAAGAACCCGCCAGTATCAGTGAAAGGTTCGACAGCTCGCCCGAGTAGAACAGCGCGATGACGATGATTGCCCCCAGATCATCAATGATCGCCAGCGTCATCAGGAACAGCTTGAGTGACACTGGAACGCGTTTGCCCAAGAGTGCCAGCACGCCCAACGCAAAGGCGATGTCGGTGGCCATGGGGATCGCCCAGCCATTCATTGCTGCGGTGTCGCCTTTGTTCAGCGCCCAGAACACCAACGCCGGAATCACCATGCCGCCGATGGCTGCAGTGCCTGGCAGGATGATTTGCGAAGGGCGCGACAGATGACCTTCCAGAACCTCTCGTTTGACCTCCAGACCAATCAGCAGGAAAAACAGCGTCATCATGCCGTCGTTGATCCATAGCAGCAGGGGCTTGGCGATTTTGACGGCTCCGATCTGGGCCACCACGGGAGTATCAAGGAAGGCGTTGTACAGCCAGGACAACGGAGAGTTGTTGATGATCAACGCCAAAGCGGCGGCGGCAATCAATAGCAGACCGCCTGCCGCCTCAAGCTGGAAAAAACGAGTGACAGTAATACGCAGCGGCAAGGTTTGCGCTCCATCCAACAAAAAAGGAGCGACACCCTAACCCGAACTTCCCGCCGTTAAAACAAAAGTTATATTCGTTTTTGTTCTAAGCGGAATGGCCGAGTTAGAGTGTTTCCGAGTCTGTCAGCTAGTGCATTTTTGCTGGTGGGACGACGCTTATTATGCTGTAGGAATCGTCTGAAATTGCAGCTAGATCAGGCTTCGATACCCAACATGCTTCTCGCTAGCGCTTCAGCGATTCGAATGCCATCAACCCCGGCTGACAAGATGCCACCGGCGTAACCCGCACCTTCACCGGCCGGAAACAGGCCTTTGACGTTCAGACTTTGCATGCTTTCGTTTCGGGTGATCCGCAATGGTGCCGAGGTGCGGGTTTCGATCCCGGTCAATACGGCGTCATGCAGGGCAAAGCCTTTGATCTGCTTGTCGAACGCAGGTAATGCTTCACGGATAGCCTCGATGGCGTAGGCGGGCAGTGCGTCTGCGAGATCGACCAACTTGACCCCCGGTTTGTAAGACGGTTCTACGCTGCCAAGTGCCGGCGATGTTTTGCCTGCAATGAAATCACCGACCAACTGCGCAGGTGCTTCGTAGGTGCTGCCGCCCAACAGATAGGCGTGGGATTCCAGACGCTCCTGCAGCTCAATGCCCGCTAGCGGGCCGCCCGGGTAATCTTCCGGAGTAATACCGACCACGATGCCGGAGTTGGCATTGCGTTCGTTACGCGAGTACTGGCTCATGCCGTTGGTGACAACGCGATTGGGTTCCGAAGTCGCTGCTACTACCGTGCCGCCAGGGCACATGCAGAAGCTATACACCGAACGACCGTTTTTAGCGTGGTGCACCAGCTTGTAATCGGCCGCCCCCAGTTTTGGATGCCCAGCGTACTTGCCCAGGCGAGCGCGGTCGATCAGCGATTGCGGGTGTTCGATGCGGAAGCCCACGGAAAACGGCTTGGCTTCCATGTAGACGCCACGACCGTGGAGCATGCGGAACGTATCACGGGCACTGTGTCCCAGGGCCATGATCACGTGCCGTGATTCGATACGCTCGCCACTGTCGAGCACCACGCCCTGCAGTTGGCCATTGTCGATCAGTACGTCTGTCACGCGCTGTTCGAAGCGCACTTCACCGCCCAGCGCTTCGATCTGGTGCCGCATGTTTTCCACGACACCGGTCAGTCGAAACGTACCAATGTGGGGTTTGCTGACGTAGAGGATTTCTTCAGGTGCGCCGGCTTTGACGAACTCGTTCAGAACCTTGCGGCCGTGAAATTTCGGGTCTTTGATCTGGCTATAGAGCTTGCCGTCGGAAAACGTCCCCGCACCGCCTTCGCCAAACTGCACGTTGGACTCAGGGTTCAGTACGTTTTTGCGCCACAGGCCCCAGGTGTCCTTGGTGCGCTGACGGACTTCTTTGCCGCGCTCAAGGATGATTGGCTTGAAGCCCATCTGTGCCAGCAGCAGGCCAGCGAATATGCCGCAGGGACCGAAGCCGACTACCACTGGACGTTCGGTCAGGCCTTCTGGCGCATGGCCTACAACTTTATAGCTGATGTCAGGCGCGGGGTTGAGATGACGATCATCGGCCAGACGCAACAACAGGGCGGCTTCATCACGCACCTCGAAATCGATGGTGTAGATGAAGCACAGCTCGGAAGATTTTTTGCGCGCATCGTAGCTGCGCTTGAACAGGGTGAATTCCAGCAGTTCATCGCTGGCGATGCCCAAGCGCTGTAAGAGGGCGGGACGCAGGTCTTCGTCCGGGTGGTCGATCGGCAGCTTGAGTTCGGTGATTCGTAACATGAAAAGATCCAGTTTCCGGGCCGCAGGATCAGCCCGACAGCGCTACAAGAACCGGGGATTATAAGACACATTGGGGGAGGCGGGGTGGTGGCTTGTCTGAGTTTGATGGTTACGCTATTAGGGGGGAGGCGAACACATTTATGCCGTGATTTTTGCGTACATATCCATTACCGCGGTGATGTCTGATATTGGTTGCGCTTTTACAGCGCGTCACTTTCGAAAATCCGGAAGCCGGCCCAGACGAAAGTAACCAAAGCGCTCTTGCCCCACCACTTGGCACCTCGCTGGCGCTCGGTGTACCCGCCCGCAGATCCTGAA